>DASXMN010000080.1:0-117950 GCA_036495645.1 Candidatus Angelobacter sp. | reverse complement strand
TACCGCTTCAACTTTTTCTTCAAGCTGCTGGACTTTTTTATAGCTCTTGCCGATGTCGTTAATCTGCCCGACAAAATCTTTGAGGCGTGCCTGGACGATTTCGTCGGTGATCTCTTCTTCGTCGAAGGCGACAAGCTCCTTGATGGAGCGCACGCCACGCTTCAGGTCTTCACCGAGGGTCAGAATATCTTTGATTACGATCGGCGAACGCGATAGCGCTTTGAGCACGCGGAGCTGGCCGCGCTCAATCCGCTTGGCAATTTCAACTTCACCTTCACGCGTGAGCAGCGGAACCGTGCCCATCTCACGCAGGTACATGCGCACCGGATCGTTGGTCTTCTCCAGAGCGCCGGGCGTCAGATCAAGCTCAACATCCTCGCCTTCTTCAATGTCTTCAAACTTCTGCTCGGAAGGCAGTCCTTTAGAGCTGTCCAGGACATCAATGCCCTGCGTGCCAATGGTGGTGAGCAGATCGTCCAAATCGTCCGGTGAATGGACGTCGCCAGGAATAAGATCGTTTACCTGGTCATAGGTCAGGTAGCCCTTTTCCTTGCCTGCATCAATCAGCTTTTTTATATCGTCAAATTTATCTTCTAGAGCCAAACCACGACCTCATTTTCATGGCAATACGGGGCTGTTACGCTTTCGTATTCACATAAAGCATATCGGCGGGAATTTAGGTTTTTGAAATGCGCACACGTCCCGAGAGTACTAAGGTTAGCACAAATCCGGTTAGCAACAAAGTGCTTCATCCTTGCCACCCGCCCTAAAACAAAGAAGATACCCGAACCCAGCCCCTGTGAATTGCCCAAATCATTAGATGCCCGTCAGGCTCTAAGGTTTCGTCTTGCGCCCTGTGCCGATGGTTTCAAATTATCGCTTAGGACGTTGGGATTACGTGGGCTATGCCCCCGGCTTTCCAGGAACTTTTCTGGGCATCTGGAGCTTAACGAAACGATTACCGCCTTGCCCCGATGAGTTTCATCCCGGACTAAAACGCTCGCTTCTATCCACCCGCCGCCAGCTTCCTATCCAATTCCAGCTTCTCCTGTTTCAGCCGCAGCAGAGCAGCCACGTCATTGCGGCGTTCCGCTTCCACAATCCCACGCTTTATCTCTCCCTCACGCTGGCTCATTTGCGACCGATGCCGCAGCGCGTTCAACGCCCCGGCCAGCAGGTCCGCTGTAAGCGGCTCATCTTCCCGCATTACAATCTTCGCCAGCCGCTGCCGATTGGCGTCGCTCAGCGGCAGCGCCATCACATCTTCGACGCCTTCGCCGCGCTCAACTGCCAGCGAATTTTGCAGGAGCGCTTCCAGCAACGTTTCTGTCGTCAGCCCTGCGTGCAAACGCTCCTCAGCCAGCGCGTCCAGCGCCATTTGCCGCAGCTCTGCTTCCTCGCCGACCATGGCTGACGCTGCCCTGACCAGCACTTTTTCTGCCGGCGTCACATCTTCGTCCGGCTGATTGCGCAGACTGCCTGCAGCCCGGCTCACCGCCGCTGCCTTAAACTCCTGCCGCAGCACCGTGGTATCGATGTTCAGCTTCTGCGCAATGTCATTCGCCAGTTCGTCCCTTACAATCCGGCTGGGTACGCGATGGATGTGCGGCAGCAGGAAGTTCACTGCATTCTTCTTGCCCTCCGGACTCCTTGTCGGAAACAGCTTCAACGCCCGATCAACCAGGTAGTCAAAATATTTCTGCGATCCCTTCAGCGCCCGCGCATACGCCTCCGCGCCGTTTTTGCGGATAAATAAATCAGGATCAAATCCCGCCTCCAGCCGCAGCACCCGGATATTGAATTCCTCTTCCAGCAGCATGCCCAATGATTTGTCCGTGGCCGCCGCGCCCGCTGTGTCCGGATCAAAATTTACGACTATATCTTTGCTGAATCGCCCCAGCAGCCGTACCTGTGTCTCGGTAAACGCCGTGCCAGAACTCGCCGCTACATTGTGAAAGCCCGCGGAATACACGGCAATGCAGTCCATCTGGCCTTCAACAATAATCACGTAGCCCAGCTTGCGCACCGCCTCTTTCGCGCGATCAAGGTTATAGAGCACGCGCCCTTTGGAATAGATCGGCGTCTCCGGCGAATTCATATACTTTGGCCCGGACTTCTCGTCCGTGGCCAGCGTGCGGCCCGTAAAGGCAATGATCTTTCCATTTTCATTGGCAATCGGGAACATGATGCGGTTACGGAACTTGGAATACATTGCAGCTGTGGCTGGGCCGCCCGAGCCCACGCCCCCGTCCGCGCCTTCTTTCCATGAGAACAGGCCGGATGCACGCATCATCTCTTCGCTGAAGTCGGCCTTCAGGCGGTCTTTCAGCGTAAATCCTGAATCCGGCGCGTACCCGATGCGGAATGTCCGGATCGTCTCTTCCTTCAATCCGCGTCCCGCCAGATATTCGCGCGCATGCGCTCCTTCAGGTCTGCGAAGCTGGTCTTCAAAGAACCGGCAGGCCCGATCATGCATCTCAATCAGCTTGCCTCGGCGCCCTGCATCCTCAGCCTCGCTCTCAGAGCTGTACTGCATCTTGGGCAGGGGAATGCCCATCTTTTCCGCCACCAGCTTGATTGCCTCGGGAAAGCTGATCTGCTCCCGCTCCTGTACAAACTTGAACACGTCGCCTGACTTCCCGCAGCCAAAGCAATGAAAGAACTGCCGCGTAGCGTGGACGGAAAATGACGGCGTCTTCTCGCCGTGAAACGGGCACAGCCCAACAAAATTCTGTGCTCCAGCTTTCTTGAGCTGGATGTAATCGCCAATCACGCGGACAATGTCCGCCTGCTGCCGCACCGTTTCTTTAAAATCATTGAGGGTGGTCATGAACGCGCTAAATCATTTTGCTTGAAAAATTGGCAGAGGGGAATGCCAGAACTTTGGTGCAGTTTGCACGGAATTTAGTTCGCAAGGAATTGAACCCAGGCGAATCGCAAGAAGCAATTCCACGCCGGTCACGCCAATCATGAACGCTACTATTTTGGCTTTCTGATGTTAACAGCCAGCAGCGCAAGAAATGTCAGGCCCACCGCCGCCAGAGCTGCGCCCACAAGAATGGGTCCCTGAGCTGAATTGGAATTGAAGGCCAATGCCAAACCGAAGATTGCCAAAAAGAAAGCTGCAAACAGTTGCAGCGCTGCAAGAGTCCCGCGCACAAAGCCTCCATTGATGTTCGGAGGATTGTAGCTTATCTGAAGATCGCTTCAGCAGAAATTCCAGCTCCGTCCGGCACAGTTCGTGTTGATTCCCGTTGATTCGCGGCCTAATTGGATTATCTGTGCCATCTGCGAAATCTGCGGCTAAACTGGTACCCTGATTTCGGTAAAGATTGAAGACCAGTGCCGGACGATTGAATAAACCTGGAAGGAGATACATGCCACGATCCGTCAAAACCGCAACTGCACTTCTTGTGCTGATGGTGGGCCTCGCTTCTCCACTCGCTGCCCAGGTCAGCCCTGAGTTTGTCGTTTCCATCACGCCTTCTATCGTCATCGTTACGCAGGGCGGCATTGCCTCTGTCACTGTAAATATTCTGGTGAATGAACGGCCTAAATTTGACTTTTCACTTAGCGGATTACCCTCCGGTGTAATTGCCCAGACGCCTTCAGGCCATGCAGGAGCAAATACCATAGTGCTCACCGCTTTGCCCAAGGCCTCAATTGGTTCTTTTTCGGTTGAACTCACGGCGCAGGCCGGCAATAACGTCCAGACACAGACCTTCACGCTCAACGTGAAGCCCCTTCCCGTGACGGAATGGGAGTATCGGGTTGAGAGGGCCAGGACAGCGCAGGAACTTGGATCGCTGGCTGAAAATCTTGGCTTGCAAGCGTGGGAGCTGACCAACGTGGTCTTGCATGAGGACCGCAACGGCGCGGAAGAATGGGTCGGATTTTTCAAGCGCCAGAAACACAAGGAGTCAGGTGATCGCCAGTAGCGCAAGAAAATGTCATGCTGCCGCAATCATCGCAACCCGAAATTAGTCTGCTTTCGAGTGCATTCTCGGCCCACCGGTTTATCTGCGTTCATCTGCGCAAATCTGCGGCTAAATTTCTTCCGCTGTGTCCCCCTGGTGTAACCTAACTGCGATGAAGATTGAAACTCTTGCCGTCCATGCCGGACGCAAACCTGAAGGCGGATCACGTGACGTGGTTCCCGCCATCCATCTCTCCACCACGTTCCACAAAGCAGAAGACGGCACTCTGCCCGGCGGATTTCTTTATGGCCGTCCCAGTAATCCAAATCGTGAAAGCCTAGAGCAGGCCCTGGCATCTTTGGAAGAAGGCGCAGCGGCGCTGGCTTTTTCTTCCGGCAGCGCAGCCACGCTTGCGGTGTTTCAATCACTTACTCCTGGCGACCACGTCATCTCTCCGGAAGAGGCTTACTACGGCACCTCCACCCTTTTGCGCACGATTATGGCGAACTGGGGACTTACGCACACCCTGGTGGATATGACAGATCTGGCCGCGATCGAACGCGCCATTACCCCGGCAACCCGTTTGATCTGGGTGGAAACGCCTTCCAATCCTCTGCTCAAGATTACCGACCTCCGCGCCGTTGTTGCGCTGGCCAAAAAGCACGGCGCCATGGTCGCCTGTGATAACACCTGCGCCACGCCGCTCTTCCAGCAGCCGCTCAAGCTGGGCGCTGACGTGGTGATGCACTCAGTCACCAAGTATCTTTCCGGCCACAGTGACGTCCTTTCCGGCGCGCTCATCTTCCGCGAGACCAATGCTTTCTTTGAGCGGGCCTACAATTTTCAGCGCGAGGGGGGCGGTGTGCCTTCTCCCTTTGAATGCTGGCTGAGCCTGCGTGGAATGCAGACATTCCCGTATCGCGTGCGCGCCCATGCTGCTAATGCACAGAAAGTCGCTGAGTTTCTCGCCACGCAGCCCCACATTGAGGCGGTCCATTATCCCGGTCTGCCCTCGCATCCCGGACACAAAATCGCCTCAGCGCAAATGTCTGGCTTCGGCGGAGTCATGTCTATCCAGATGAAAGGCGGGCAGGCGGAAGCTTTCAAGCTGATCTCTGGCGTGAAAATCTTTAGTCACGCCACCAGCCTGGGCAGCACGCATAGCTTGATCGAGCACCGGGCGTCCGTGGAAGGCCCGAACTCGCGCACTCCGGCCAATCTTCTGCGTCTCTCTATTGGACTGGAACATCCTGACGACCTGATTGAAGATTTGGAGCAGTCGCTGAAAAAGCTTTAGGTTTTTGGTGACAATAGTGTTCGCTCGGGATTGAAGAAAAAGCTAAACCCCTTCTGGTACGTCCTGTACCAGTTCCAGCAATACGCCGCCCGTGCTCGAGGGATGTACAAACACATATAGATGACCGCCTGCGCCGATCTTGATTTCGTCAGAGACAAAGCGCGTGCCTGCGGCCTTGAGCTTTTCTACAGCCTGCGTGAGATCAGGAACATGGATGGCAACGTGGTGCAGCCCTTCGCCGCGCTTCTCCACAAATTTGGCGATTACCGAATCCGGTGCGGTCGCTTCCAGCAATTCAATGCGGCTCTCGCCCAGCGGAATCATCGCAACCTTAACCTTCTCATGCGGGACAGATTCTTCGCTCAGGACGTCCAGCCCAAGCTGCTCATAAAACTTGCGCGCATGGGCAAGAGACTTAACCGCGATTCCGAGATGGTCAATGGTGTGGGACATGAATAAGGCTCCTGGCTTTTGGCTGTTAGCTCTTGGCTCTTTTGTCGCTCTCATTGCGGTTTGGATGCCCGCAGGCTTACTTGATCTGAACATTTTCTTTTCTCCGTGCCTCTGTGTCTCTGTGGTGGGTTTTGTCTTCAAAGCTTCCCACAATCTCTTCCACCAGAGAATACGGGTCACGGCGATGCTCGGCGATATCAGCCGCAAGCCGCGCAATTTCTTCTTCCGGCAGGCGTTCACTCAATAACCGCTCCAGTAACCCCTCGCGCAACATCTCAATCAGCCGCTCACGCCAGCTTGAGATCTTCTTTTTCAGCAGCAGATTCTTCTGCTGGAGAAACTGCTCATAATTCACGATTGCCACCGCCAGTTCGGGAATGCCCCGGCCGTCAGTCGCCACGGTCTTCAGGATCGGCGGGGTCCATTTATCAGAGCGCACCGCCAGAGACTGCATGGAACGAATCTCGCGCTCTACCCGGTCTGCCCCATCACGGTCACTTTTGTTGATCACAAAAATATCGGCAATTTCCATGATGCCGGCTTTGATGGTCTGCACATCGTCGCCCATGCCGGGAACAAGGATCACCACCGTCACATCCGCCAGGCGCACGATATCGATTTCATCCTGGCCCACTCCCACGGTCTCAATCAGCACCACGTCTTTCCCGGCTGCATCAAGCACCGTGGCTGCGTCTGTGGTGGCCCGCGCCAGCCCGCCAAGATTGCCGCGCGTGGCCATGCTGCGAATGTAAATTCCCGGATCTGCATGGTGCGTCTGCATACGGATGCGGTCACCCAGAATTGCACCGCCGGTATACGGACTGGTTGGGTCCACTGCAATAATGCCAACTGTCCGCTCCTGCCGCCGATACTCACGGGCCAATTGATCCACCAGCGTGCTCTTGCCCGCTCCGGGAGCGCCAGTCATGCCGATAACGCGGGCGCGTCCTGTGAAGTTGAAGAGAGCTTTCAGCAACTCTCGAGACTCGGGCCGGTTATCTTCAATGGTGCTGATCGCGCGGGCCAGCGCGCGCACGTCCCCGGCGCGTATGCGGTCGACCCAATGTTGGAGGTTGGTGGACATTTTATATTGCGCGGTAGAGAAGCATATGACGCATGCGTCGATCCAAGCCGTTAAACGTAGAGACGTAGCATGCTACGTCTCTACCATTGATCCCACTGTCAATCCTTCAGCAGTTGCCGCGCGATTACCAAACGCTGAATTTCGCTGGTACCTTCGCCGATGGTGCAGAGCTTTACGTCGCGATAAAACTTTTCTGCCGGATAGTCCTTGATAAAGCCGTAACCGCCATGGATCTGCACGCACTCGTTTGCGCACTTTACGGCCACTTCTCCGGTATACAGCTTGGCCATGGACGATTCCTGCGTCGTCTTCATGCCGGCATCTTTCATGCTGGCGGCGCGCATAGTCAGCAGACGTCCGGCGTCAATCTCCGTCGCCATGTCGGCCAGCTTCCATTGAATGGCCTGGAATTCGCTAATGGCCTTACCAAACTGATGGCGCTGCTTGGAATACTTGAGCGCGGCTTCATAGGCGCCCTGCGCCATACCCAGGCCTAGTGCGGCAATAGAGATGCGTCCGCCGTCAAGAACGCGCATGGCGTCAACAAAGCCCTGGCCCTCTCCGCCCACCAGGGAATCTTCCGGCACATGGCAATCTTCAAAGATCAGCTCAGAGGTATCGCTGGCGCGCAGGCCCAGCTTGTTTTCCTTTTTGCCCGGACGAAACCCTTTGGTGCCCTTTTCTACGATGAATGCAGAGAGCCCATGCGTGTTCGCGGTCTTGTCCGTTACGGCGATGACAACAGCCACGTCAGCATGGGAACCGTTAGTGATGAAAGTTTTGGTGCCGTTGAGCACCCATCCGCCTTTTTTGCCTTTACGCACGGCGCTCATACGCGCGCCGCCGGCATCTGATCCAGAGCCGGGCTCGGTAAGTCCCCACGCGCCCAGCCACTCACCGGTGGCGAGCTTGGGGATGTACTTCCTGCGCTGCTCTTCATTTCCCGCCAGATAAATATGATTCGAGCACAGTGAATTATGCGCCGCCACAATGATGCCCACCGATCCATCCACCCGTGAAAGCTCTTCAATGGCAATCACGTATTCCACGTACCCCAGACCCGCGCCGCCATATTCGGCTGGAAAGATAATGCCGAGCACTCCCATGTGCCCGAGTTCCTTTACGATCTCCATGGGAAAACGATTGGCTTCGTCCCATTTCATTACGTTGGGCAGAATTTCACGTTCAGCAAATTCGCGTATAGATTTCTTCAGGTGTAACTGTTCGTCGGTGAGTTGAAAGTCCATGATTTATGTCGCTATGCTCCAAACCGCTTCTGCGGCTTCGTCCAACAAAGCTGTGTCTCGCCCTGATACTGGCAGCTCGGCGATCCGGGCCTCGCCGCCTATGTGCTCCCCATGTCGCTACGCTCCAAACCGCTGTTGCAGTGTCGATGTTGTGAAGCACTGTTCTGCCCCTATGCTGGCAGCTCGGCGCGC
Source organism: Candidatus Angelobacter sp. (assembly GCA_036495645.1). Taxonomy (GTDB): domain Bacteria; phylum Acidobacteriota; class Terriglobia; order Terriglobales; family Acidobacteriaceae; genus Angelobacter. The sequence goes on along the minus strand of DASXMN010000080.1, from coordinate 109,760 downwards.
ATCATCGGCTGGGCCGCTCGTGTAATGCGAAAGCCAAGCCACACGATTCAGGCCTATGGCGCAAAACAGATGATTATTTCACAAGCCTGCGGTTCCATGCCCATCCAGCAAGGCGGCGACGCCAAAAACCGTGACAATATCAAGAGCAACCCCAAGCAATAATGTTTGATGCAAGCCCTGAAATCCGCCTTCTCTCGCAAACGCAAAGGGAACGCCGCGCGTATAGATGAGGTCACAGCAAAGCCGACCGCGGTGTAAATCGATGCGGTTTGCCAGCGCAAACGCCAGGATCACGACAAAAAAGGCGCGGAGGGATAAATAGTGGATCTTCCTCATGAAGCCCTTTCACCGGGAGCACACCTAAAACCAGAGATATGCATCCAAGAAATTCGATGAGCCGCATAAACAAACAGTCATTCCTCACTATTGTCTTCTATATAAGCATCTCTTGCGCGCCGACATTTGCCTGTGCGCAAACCACCGGCGGCCTGCCCGATAATCCCACGCAGTCGACGCGTCCCAAAGGGGACAGCAGCACGTCGCCTGCGGCCCGCGAGGTGACATGGAAGAGCCTGCCCAGGGACTTTCTTCGCGATCAAAAAGATATTTGGACGTTTCCCGTACAACTGGCCAAGGGACACCATTGGCTGCCGACCCTTAGCATCACCGGCGTGACCGCAGGGTTGATTGTTGCTGACCCGCATGTGATGCCTTATTTTCAAGATCACGCAAAGAATCTGGACCGCCTCAACGATACCTTCGATCCTTCGATCACCACCGCCGAGATAATCGCGGTTCCCACGGCCCTCCTGATTACGGGGTACGCGCGCCAGGACCGCTATCAGGTAGGCACCGCGATACTTGCTGCCGAGGCATACGCAGATAGCGCCGTGGTGGACCTTGCCGTAAAGGCCATTTCCCGCAGACAGCGGCCGGCCGATGTTGCTGCTGGCGGCGACTTTCACAATACGTTTTTTAATGGCGGCAAATCGCCATTCAAAGGCAGCAGCTTTCCCTCCGGACATGCTGCGGGAGCCTTTTCTGTAGCGACGGTGATTGCCAGCCGCTATCACAACCACCGGTGGGTGCCGTGGGTGATCTATGGCATGGCGAGTGCCATCAGCTTCTCTCGCATCACTACAAGCGCGCATTTTCCATCCGATGTATTTCTTGGCGCGGCCCTTGGGTATACCATCACGCGCTTTGAAGTGCTGAGGCCGCGCTGAATCGGAGTTACTTTGCCCGCATGACCATTACGTCCGTTGATTTCACCAATGCGGTGGCGATCTGCCCTTTTTCCAGCCGTAGTTCGCGGACGGCATCGGCGGTAATAATGGATGTGAGGCGCTGTCCAGCAATGGATAGCGTTACCTGCGCCAACAGGCCTTCAATCTTCAGGTCCACGATGCGGCCCACCAGTTGATTGCGTCCGCTGATGGTGCGAAAGTTTTCTCTGCGCTTTTGCACCGGGCCGCGCTGCGGCACAGCAGGAAGCAGGCGGTCGATTTCAGTCTCTGGAATGCGATGATGGCCGCCGGGCGTTTTCACTGTCCTGATTTTGCCTTTGTAAATCCACTGTTTCAGCGCAGGATAGCTTACACCCAGCACCTTGCAGGCATCGCGTAGCGGATACAGCTTCTTCTGTGGTTCAGATCCCATAATGTTCTCCTCTTGCGAAGGACGAGCACCGAGCAACGAACACCGAGCAACGATCCCCGATCAAAGAATAAAGCTCAAAAGCTTGCTCTGCTCATAATGGCGCAAGCAATGAGGCCAGCAGCGGCGTTGCCGGAGCGCCGCAAAGTTCTTGCCAGCTCCCGCGCTGGATAGCTCTGCCGTGCTCCAGCACGATGGCTTGTTGCGGGCACAGCCGCCGCAAAACCTCCGCTTGATGATCGACGGCGATCATGCTGAAACCGATGGTCTGGCTCCATAAAACGAGATCGTCAATCAGTTCGCGCACAAGCTGGCGGTCCAGTCCGGCAAAAGGTTCGTCGAGCAATACCAGCGGCGGCTTGCGCGCCAGCATGCGGGCCAGGCTGACGCGGCGGGCCTGTCCGCCGGAGATCAAAGATGCCGGCGCGTTCCACAAAGCGGCAAGTTGCAGGCGCTCACGCAAGGTATCAATCCACTGCTGTTGCTCGGGTGTAGCGGCAATCTCATTGGTGATTCCGAAGTTTATGTTTTGCGCCACGGTCAAATGGGGGAAGAGTCCTGGCTCTTGCGTCAGGTAACCGAGCGGACGTCGATGCAAAGGCAGAGAAGGCGGAAACAATTGCAGTTCGTTGAACGTAACAAAACCGTCGTCTGGTTCTTCAATGCCGGCGATGCACGCCAACACTGTGCTTTTTCCTGCGCCTGAAGCGCCAAACAAACCGACTGCGCTGCCTGCTGCCAGTTCAAGCTCCACATCCACGCGGAGTTCACGGCGTTTTTTGATGATGCGGGCTTTAAGCATGGCGCTTTCGCTGGGCCAGAACATGCACAAGCCAGGGCAATGGCAAAGCTACAGCCAGAAAAACAATTAGCAGCGGCATCACGGCCGGCAATCCAAAGCTTTGCAGGTTGACCCAGAGCTGTACCGGCATGCTGGAAGGATAGTAAGCCGTAACCACCACCGCGCCGAATTCGCCGATGGCGCGCACCCACGCAATGCTGAGCGCCACCGCCAAACCCAGCCGGGAAAGCGGCAGCGTGACCCGCAGAAAAACTTTGGCCGGTGGCAGGCCGAGGAGCGCTGCCTGCTTTTGCAGGATAACGGGCACGGCGTCAAATGCGGCCACAGCGCCAAGAACGTAATAGCCCATTCCGACGTAGACCTGCGTCACAATGAAAGCCAATGCGCTGTTTGTCATGCGAAGTCCCGCATGCTCAAGCGCTGCGCCAAGTGTTCCAAAAGGGCCGAACGCCAGCGTAAGCAGAATACCCAGCGCAAGCGGCGGCAGCAGAATTGGAATCAGCAGTATCGCCTGCCACCACAGGCGTTCACGGGTGGAACAGCGGGCGATATAGGCGGCAACCGGTGTACCCACTGCGACAATAATCAACATCGCGCAGCCGGTGAGAAGGAGCGAGACGCGAACGGAGGCAAGCGCTGGGCCGCGAACATCAGCGCCCCACTGCCATGGGCCGATATGCGCCAGCAGCGCGGTAAATGGATACAACAAGGCCAGGGCAAATAAGGCAGCACCGCTTCGCGCCAGCCATTTGCGTTGAATTTTCATGCTCGCAGCGCAGACGCGCCGCCTGGCGGATCATACTTAAAGCGGCGGAAAATAGCCTGGGCTTGCTCCCCGCGCAACCATTTTACGAAGGCGCGCGCGCCGTTGGGATTGGGGGCGTCTTTGAGCACGGCGGCATAATAAATGAGCGGCTCAGGTTGAAATGTTTTGCCGTTCAGGGTCAAGCTGATCTCGGGATGTTCTGTGTGGACATTTTGCCCGCTTAGGTTGATCTCTTTGGGCAGAGTGATAAAAGGGAGGTTGAACGGGCCCGGTTGGATTTTGTACGCCGATGCAGCATCGAGTTCACCGCTTTGCAAGCGCGCCTGGACTGTGGGCTCAGTGAATATCTGTTTTTCATTGATGGTCGGGCCCAAGATCTTATCGACCAGGCCGGGCTGCCGATAGATTTTGGCTGCCAGCATCACGGTAAAAATAATGTTGCGGCCCTGGGGATCCGTGACAGGGTCAGTGCGGCCAAAGCGCAGACCGGGTTCCTGCAACACCTCCCACCAGTTCGCTTTGCCTTCTGCCGCAGCTTGCAGCTTGGCGGCAAAGCGGCTTTTCGGGCTGTATGCGATCACCATCTCTGTGTGGGCAATAGGCTGCGCAATTTCTGCCTTGCCTGCCCGCAATACCGTCAACATAGGACCGGGCGTAACGGGGATAAAGACATCTGGACGGATGCTGCCACCCACAATCAACTGGGCCAGCGCGCTTGAGCCCTGCGCGCGGCCATGCATCTCCAGCTTCAGAGATTGCGCTACGGCGGACTTTACCGGTCCTTCCATCAGAGAACCCATGGAACCGGCATAGGATACGTCTATTGTGGCAAGCTCGTCCGCGCGCAAGTGGAAGGGGAAGCCTGCCAGCGCTGCTCCCGCGGCAAGGGTGAGACTGCGCGCAAGCAACTGGCGCCGGGTCAGAATGGGCGAGCGTTTCATCTTATGCAGAGACCTCGTCATGGAGCTTTTCCAGTAGCAGTTGATGTTAATGATTTAATACGAATTGAATCGTTACCGTCAAATGAATATCATGCTCCTGAGCCTGAGAGGCTAACCACAAGACCGCGTAAAAGAGCTGGATAGAATTCTTACATTTCTTTACCGCAACTTCCGTCAAGCAGGCCGGGTTAAATCTGGCAGAAGGCAAATTATCGGGAGGACATGCGAATATGCGACGGACTTTGATTGGCTTGGCATTTTTGGTTTTCGCGGGAGCAGGCAGCATGGTGGCGCAGGACGGCTACTATCATCGCGACCGCGACCTGCGAAGCGACTATGCCGACCGGCGCTCTGATCTCCGCGATATTCACCGTGACGAGGCCAGGATTGCCCGCGACCGCTATGAGCTGAGACGTGATCTCTACGAGCACAATTATGCCGGGGCGGCACATGAAAGGGCGGAGCTGCGCCGTGAGTATCGAGATGTCGGCGCCGATCGCGCTGACGTTTATCGCGATACACGGGACATTCGTCGTGATGAGCGGAGAGATTACTGGTACGGGCGTTAAACGAAATTTGAGGCGAAGGCGATGAGGGTGAGGGGCAGCCGCCAGGCTGCCCCTCCTGATTGCCTTAGAGGCTATGCGATCTGCTAAAAGTGAAGTCCGTAGGCATATAAAAGACGAAATAGGAGTGTAAAAAGGGCGGTTGACAAGAGCAATTTCAGCAATTCAGAATATAGCTGTTTGGAACCCATAGGAGGGGGAAATGTCCGGGCGCATACTATCCGTCTCGTATAACGATGTTCTGCTGGCAACCCGCGAAATGCTGCTGGAGCATAAAGGTTATAGTGTTACGTCTGCTCTCGGGTTCAGCGAGGCAGCAGAGCAATGCCAGAATGGCGGCTTTGATCTGTTCATACTCGGGCACTCGATACCCCTCAAAGACAAGTTGCATTTGATCAAGACATTTCGTGAGAACTGCCCGGCTCCAATCCTGTCTCTTGAACGTATCGGCGAAAAGCAAGTACCTTGCGACTTCCACGCTTCGCCGGATAACCCGGAAGGGTTCCTAATAGCTGTGAGTGACATTCTGGCAGATCAGGAAAATCGATCTCTGCAAACCCGAGCCTAGTTTAATTGGGTTTTTTCAAGGTATAACTTTCATTAAGCCGATTAGCGCACGTTCATGATTCAAAAAATATTTCTCGAATCTGCTGACGTGTATTTTTGCGATAACTGCGGACGGGACATAACCAAACATTTACATCGGGGACGAGCACACGTTCGGCAGCCGCTTGGTCCTGTATGGTACGTGTGCGTTTGCGGCAAGAGCTATCTAAGCGGAGCGACGGAGTGGGACTATCTCAGTCAGTGGGATAAGCACCAATGGCGCACGGACGTTGGGTTTACCGTCTTCCTGTTCGTGCTGCTGCTGATTCCTGTTGGCTTGGGCTATGCAGCATGGCATCTCCAGAGCGGGATACTCCTGGCAATTTTCGTAGTGGTCTTAATACCTGCTTTTGTCCTTCTAATGTTGTTTGGAATCATGCTGCGTGGGTTCATGGACATTGCCCGGTCAATACGGAGGACGCGTGTCACCCCGAGCTCATAGTACATTTCTGCCTGGTGAAATCCCGGTGGTGGTCATTTTGATTGCGGGGCAATGCGGCCCCAGCAAAAGTACTATGGGGCGATTGCCAATAAGACTGTGGGGCTAGAAGGGGAGAATTGGCCCCGTGGTTTATTATGCACAGACGGCCATTGGGATGTTTTCCAGCAATGGAGGCCACGCATGACGCAGACAGCTATAGCCAGCATCTCACCGTTCTTTATTGTGCGGCATGTCCCGGCGGCGCTTGCGTTCTATTGCGAGAGGCTCGGGTTTGACATCGTCCATCAAGAGCCGGAACGCGAGCCTTTTTTTGCAATTGTGCAGCGCGATGGCGCCATGATCTTCTTCAAGGATGTCGGCGTGGAAGCGCTGCCCAACTGCAAACGCGAATCTGACGCCCGATGGGACGCTTACGCCTCGGTACCCGATCCGGATGCCATGGCGGCGGAATTTACCTCGCGGGGTGTCATCTTTTCGAAACCTCTTCAAGATACCCACGACGGTCTGCGGGGTTTCGAACTGGAAGATCCGGACGGCCATATCTTATTTTTCGGCCGTCCCCGTTAGGCCGATCTAAAAATGACGGCCTGGGTATAGGCTCGCTCAAGCCCGCTGCCGCGCCTGACGCGGCCATTCAAATTAGAAGCAGCGCCGGGATCCTTCGACACGCTTTCCCTTGCGTCGTTTTCAAGCGGCTCAGATGACAGATTGAGACTGGGGGATTGGGCGCGCGCTGATACAAGCAAACTACTTACTTTCCTTCTTGCCATTGCTGGTGGCAGCGGCGGCTTTGGCGGCAGCCTGTTGTGCGAGAGCGTGATCGACCACGCGCTGCATTTCGAGCAGTGGAGCGGGCTTGCCTGTCCAGATCTCAAACTGGCGAGCGCCTTGCTGGACAAACATTTCTGAGCCGGCAATCACATGCATGCCGCGGGCGCGGGCCATCTTCATCATTTTGGTTTCCGCGGGGGTATAGACCATCTCAAAGAAATATTTGGCTTTCATTTCCTGCTCTGTGAGCGGCAGAGGATCGCGATTTCCCTCCATGCCGGCCGGCGTAGCATTGATAATCACATCAAATTCCAGCTTCTTGAGCATGGTGCGATTGATGACTTTGGCGCGCGCCTGTTTGGCCAGCTTCTGCGCGGCAGGCGCCGTGCGATTGAGAATGAAGACTTCAGCGCCGCGTTCCTTCAAACCGAAAACAGCGGCACGGGCTGCGCCACCCGCGCCCAGCACCAGAATCCTTGCGCCTTGCAGGCGAATGCGAAGTTCCAGGGGACGGACTACGCCATTTACGTCTGTGTTGAAACCGTAAAGCTTGCCATCATGGCTGCGTATCAGGGTATTGCAGGCGCCGACCTTGACGGTCCAGGGATCGCTCTTATCGAGATGTTTAACGATCTGTTCCTTATATGGCATGGTGATGCTGAGCCCGGCGATGGGAATCTTCTGCACACAAGCTGTCAGATCTTCCATGGTTTTGGCGTGCAGCGCCAAATAGACAGCGTTCACGTTCTCGCGGCGAAATGCTGTGTTCAACATTACGGGAGAGAGTGACTGGGTCACCGGATCGCCAGCTACACCGTAAACGCGCGTGGCGGCATCGACCTGGTCAATACGGTAAACATCGCGCAGCGCCCGCGCCGTCAACTGGCCGGGAGCGGTTTCTTCTCCGGGATTGGCGGCGGCAAAAGTGAACTGGCTGCCGGCGCGCACGCAGAGCACGCGGCTGATTACGCCCTGTTCACCCATGCAGAGCCCTATCAGGGAATGGGCGTGACTGTATTTTTCCAGGAACTTCATCATTACCACGTTGTCATAGAGGGAATTTGCCGTGGTGACGATCTTGATGAAGTCGGAAGGGTGCTGCCTCATTTTTGCGAACGTCTCTTCCAGCTTTTTAGTGCCGCGAAAGTCGTGGTAAGAGAGGATCAGGTGGGCGGAACGGCGTAATCGGTTAAAATCAGCCGCTTTGAGGTGCTCGGCGGTTTCTAGCTCAATATCCACAAGGTGGCAGCCGAGATGGGCTGCTTTTACCAGCAGGTCAACCTGCGAAGCGATAGTTCCCCGGAACTTTCCGCCATTTGCAGTGCGACGGCAGGTGGCCACGATCAAGGCTTCGGGGTGAAATTCCACGAATGTCTTGAGTTTGGCCAGACCCAGGGCAGGGTTGGGAAGATAGTCTAACCTGAACTCAATAAAGGGGTTATCCCGGACGGCGATATCCGCTTTCTGCACCATTTCTGCTGGATTGGAAGCGGCAATAGCCACACACACCCGGGGCAGCCGGGCAGGCAGGAACCTTGGCGCGTAACTGGATGGTGTTCCATGCATTACATTTTAGAAACGGCTGGCCATCATACGTGAGCGAAAATCACAGATTCAAGCACCGAATGCAAGAAGTGAATTGAACTTCTGTAATTAAGCGTATCTGCTTAGTAAATAAGAGTTTAGTTGAAGTGGCAGGAAAGGCGGTGATATGTTCCACCCGGGACATAGCGCGTCCCGCAGAGGCATGGGGAGGAAGTAATGAGGAAATACGGACTGTTGCTGGCATTTGCAGGCATGGTTTCAACTTTAGGTTTTTCACAACAGACACAACCTGCACAGCCGCAACCGGCACAAAAGCCGCTACAACATGCCACGACTCCTGATGTCGGCAATATGCCGACGCCGAATGACATGTACTGCTCAGGCTTTATCACCACGGAAAAAGTTCCGGACAAGCTTTTTGTCGCCGCTGGATACAACAGCCCCGACCAGACGCGCTTTGGCGGCCAGTCTGACACGATCTTTATCCATGGACAAGGGATGAAAGAGGGCGACCGTTACCAGATCGTGCGGCACGTGAAAGACATTAATAATTATGAATTTTTCCCTGGGCAAAAAGCTGCGGTACATAACGCCGGCGAGACATACTTCGAACTGGCCATTGTAAGAGTGAAAGAGGTCCAGAGGAATACAGGGATCGCAGTCTTTGAACTGAGCTGCGCGGACGCAATGCCCGGCGATATCGCCATACCGCTGGTGGAGCGCGAGACCCCCCGCTTCCGCAAAGTTGCCCTGGAACGCTATGCGCCTCCAAATGGCAAGCCGTCGGGGCGGATAGTGATGGCCCAGGAGTTTGATAGCTTCCTTGGTACCAGGTACAAAGCTTATCTGAGCATTGGCGCTGACAAAGGGCTGAAACCGGGCGATTATCTGCGCGCTACACGGACATACTCTTACACCTATCATGATGCTGAAGCGGGCCTCTCACTCAAGGCCAGCGAATATGAAGATACGCAAAAGGACCCGCATCAACTGCCAAAAGGTGATCTTTCCAGCCTGCCCCGGCGTACATTGGGGGACATGATTGTGCTTCAAGTGCACCCAAAAAGTTCGACTGTAATGATCCTTACCGCACTTGAAGATATACATGTGGGCGATGGTGTTGAATTGATGGACGTTAGCGATGCGCCGGTCCTGCCGCCCATCCAGCCTTCTTACAGCAATGCTCCAGTGCCGGATGCGGCCAGCACTAATACCACGCCGCCGACCATTACCTGCTCGGCCTCGCCCACCAGCCTGCGCGCGGGTGAGAGCGCCTCAATCAATTGCGAGGCAGTCAGCGCCGAAAACCGTCCGGTGAATATCACTTATGTCGCAAACGGCGGAAAGCTCTCCTCCAATCGCAACCAAGCCACGCTGGATACGGCTGATACCGGCCCGGGGCCGATTGCCGTCCGCGCCACTGCCTTTGATGATCGGCAGTTGAGTGCCTCCACCGTTGTCACCGTGAATGTTGAAGCGCCAGCGCCAGCCGCGCCCACAGCCCAGAAGCTGATGGAACTCGACTTCAAGCCAAACAGCGGTTACGTCGACAACCGCTCCAAGGCGGTTCTGGATGATGCTGCCTTGAAATTACAGCAGGACCCAAACCTTACCGCTGTGCTTTCCGGATCAGCCGATACTGGTGAACCGCACAACATGGCAATGCAGCGCGCGCAGAATGCTATGGCTTACCTGACAAAATCCAAAGGAATTGACGCGCAGCGCATTCAGACAAAAGCCGGTTCGGAAGCTGGCCGTAAAGTAGAAGTCTGGACAATGCCTGCCGGCGCTAATATGCCGAGCACAACTACGCCCAGCGGCACTCCGCCGCAGACGCCTCAGAGTAATGTTCCGCAGGACCAGCCAGCTACACAGCCGGCTGCTGAACAGCCAACAGCAACGCCACAGCCGACGCCACCTCCGCAATTTTAGAAACACGTTAACTTAATTAGGCGCAGCTAAATGTTTAGCTGTGCCTTTTTTATTTGCATTCCTGATTGAGCGAGAACACTCTTTTTTATCCAGCATGGTTGAGTTAGTCTGCACGGCATGAGAATTCGCTATGCAGCGTTGCGCCTGTTCGTTATTTGTCTTCTTGCCTGCCTGACATGCTTTGCCCAACCAAACCTCGAAGTTGCTGGCCCTGACATTGTTATCCAAAACGGCCGCATCTTCGATGGCACGGGAAATCCCTGGTATGCAGGTGACATTGCCGTAACGAACGGCCGCATTGTGGCAATAGGCAAAATTCCTGCCGGAACTGCGCGGCGTGTAATCGATGCAAAGGGTCTGGTGGTTTCTCCCGGATTTATTGACATGCTGGGACAATCCGAGACCGCGCTGCTGGTGGACAATCGCTCGCTGAGCAAACTGGCGCAGGGCATTACCACAGAGATTACCGGCGAAGGCGGGTCCATTGCGCCGCAGAATGCGCGGACCATCGCTGCTGCCCAACCGTCTCTTGACCCTTATCACCTGAAAATTGACTGGAACACGCTGGCGGAATATTGGCAGCGGCTGGAGAAAAAAGGTACGCCTATTAACATTGGCACGTATGTTGGCGCGGCCCAGGTGCGCGAGGCTGTGCTGGGCGATGTGAATCGCGCGCCTACTCCCGCCGAACTGGAAAAGATGAAAGCCCTGGTGGAACAAGCCATGCAGCAGGGTGCGCTTGGACTTTCCACGGCGCTGATTTATCCCCCAGGACATTACGCGAAAACAGAAGAGTTGATCGAGCTGGCCAAAGTGGCGTCGCGCTACGGCGGCATCTATGCCACCCATATGCGCAGTGAAGGCCAGAACGAAGTTGCGGCAGTACGTGAGGCGTTGCGCATTGGGCAGGAAGCCAATTTACCGGTAGAGATTTTTCATCTCAAGGTCAGCGGCAAAACCCGCGCCGGCCAGATGATTGACATTGTGCGGATGATCCAGCAGGCGCGTGATTCCGGCCAGGACGTTACCGCGGACATGTATCCCTATCTCGCAGGGATGACAAACCTGGCTTCCAGCCTGCCGCCATGGGTAGCCGAGGGCGGCACTGACAAATTGCTGGAACGCCTGCGCGATCCCGCCGTGCGCCAGCGCATAAAGTCAGAAATGTCGACCACGGGAGAGCGCACCTGGGAAAATCTATATCTTGACTCCGGCGGAGCGCCGGGCGTGATGGTTGCCTCCGTTGTGAATCCTGAACTGAAGCAATACACGGGCAAAACGGTGGCGGAGATCGCGGCGATGCAGAAGAAAAGCGATCCGCTGGATGCGCTGATGGATTTTGTGCTCGCCGATAAAGGCCTTTCCGGCGCGCTCTATTTCATTGCCAGCGAAGCAGACCTGCAAACCGGACTGCGGCAACCCTGGACCAGCATCGGGTTGGACATTAATGAAATGTCGCTGGATGGCCCGCTCTTTGAGCCGCATACCCATCCTCGCGGTTATGGGAGCATGGCGCGTTTTCTAGGGCATTACGTCCGGGACCTGCAATTGCTGCCGCTGGAGCAGGCAATCCGAAAGATCACGTCACTACCGGCACAGCGGGAGCATCTTGTCAGACGCGGTTTGATTAAAGAGGGCTTCTTTGCTGACATCACCATTTTTGATCCTGCCACCATTATCGACAAAGCCACATATACGCAGCCGGCCCAACTTGCTGAGGGCGTGAAATACGTGATCGTAAACGGCCAGGTTGCTTTTGAGAACGGGAAAGCCACCGGAGGGATGGCGGGAAAAGCACTGAAGGGCCAGGGAATGAAATAGGTTCGTTTCCCGAGACTCCAAAGTACTCTCTTATCACTTCTAATATGGTATAACAGTTATACCAGTGCGCTTTGATTTCGACTTGCGAAAGAGCCAAAAGTTGAGAGCCAACCCGAAGCGACGGATTGGTTTCGAAGAAGCCCGGGAAATATTTTCGCATCCCTTCTATCTCGATCAACGTGCTGAGGTTCCGAGCCAGCATCGTGCAATCGGCTGGGTTTCAGGCCGATTATATTCATTGATTTTTGAGATTAGGGAAGATCAAGAAGGCGAGTACTACCATTTTGTAACGTTATGGAAAGCAACAAAAGAGGAGCAGCAGCTTTATGAAGCACACTCGTAAGCCAGGAAAAATAGCCTCGGCGGAGCAAATTGCCAACCGTGCAGAGCGGGGGGAGGATATCAGCCGTTTTTTCACCAATGCGGGAAGCATGACCGGCCCTATACAACGAGTGAACGTCGATTTCGCCGCCCCCATGTTGCAGGAACTGGATGCCGCCGCCAAGGAATTGAATATCAGCCGGCAGGCGCTCATCAAAACATTGATAAGGCAGGCCCTCGATCAACGATATCTGGCACATAACGCACGCAAGAAAGTAAGAAGAGCATGATGGAACCGCTTTTGCCATGACCGGAACGTGTACTCTCAATCTCTTTTAACAATTATTTACAAAAAGCAGTGTTGTAACCCACTGATATAACGTCAAATAGAGTGTTGGTGCAGTAAGTCTCGAATCGGCAACATTCCTAACGGGACCGGCCCCCGCCGGAAACCGGCAATTGCTGAAAATCCGAAGTCTGTATAGGATTCAGATTTCCAAAATATTGAAGATACTGCCCTTGAGAGGACAGATGTCAAAACATTCGTCTTATATTCTGGCCCGCTGCTTCCTGGTGTGCGCTTGTGTGGTATTGCTCCTGAGCGGCTGCGGCAAAACCAGCGCCGATTCAAAACAAAAAGGCGGAGGCAATGCCAAAGGCGGCCGTGGTGGCGCGCAGGGCACTATTCCTGTGGCCGTGGCTAAAGCTGAGATACGCGATCTGCCCGTTCTGTTGAACGGACTTGGTTCTGTGGAAGCATTCAACACCGTGGCGGTCAAGACCCGTATTGACGGCCAATTGATCCGGGTGAATGTTAAAGAAGGGCAGGAAGTGAAAGAGGGTGAACTGCTGGCGGAAATTGACCCTCGCCCTTACGAAGTGGCGCTTAGCCAGGCACAAGCCACGTTATTCAAAGACCAGTCCGCACTGAAGGATGCCCGGCTTAACCTGCAGCGGTTTCAGGACCTCTATAAAGACGGCGTGATTCCCAAACAACAACTGGATACACAAGGCTCGCTGGAAGGCCAGCTAGATGGTGCTGTTCGCGCCGATCAGGCGCAGATCGACAATGTAAAGCTGAATCTGGTGTACACGCGCATTACCGCTCCGGTAAGCGGAAGAATCGGGTTGCGCCAGATTGATGTGGGAAATATTGTCCATGCATCAGACCCGAACGGGCTTCTGGTGATCACACAATTGGAGCCAATCGCAGTAATCTTCAACCTGCCGCAGGACAATTTGCAATCTGTCGCACAGCACATGCGCAACAGCAAACTTTCGGTCGAGGCCTACAGCCGCGATGACCAGACAAAACTGGCGACCGGCTCGTTGACCACCATCGACAATCAGATTGACGTAACCACTGGCACTGGAAAGTTGAAGGCTGTTTTTGATAATCGCGACCGTTCACTCTGGCCTAACCAATTCGTGAATGTACATCTGCTGCTGGAGGTGCGAAAGAACAATACAGTGGTGCCGTCGGCGGCCATTCAGCGCGGCCCGCAGGGGACTTACGTGTTTAGCGTGAAACCCGATAAGACAGCGGAAATGCGTCCGGTGACCGTGAGCTTTAGCCAGGGCAATTATGTTGCGGTCTCACAAGGACTTCAGCCCGGCGATATGGTTGTGACCGATGGACAGGACAAACTTCAACAAGGCACGCACGTGGAAATTCGCAGTGGAACCGGACAGCAGCCTGGCGGCGCGGCCCAATCCGGCGATGCTCAGGCGCAGTAATAAATCAAGGACGCGTGCAGGCTTAATCAATGACAGCGAAAGTTAAAGGGTTTAACTGACATCATGCCCAACGGCGGCCCATCAAAATTATTTATTCTGCGCCCGGTAGCAACCTCCCTGCTGATGATCGGGTTGCTGCTGGTGGGCGTTGTGGCATATCTGCAACTCCCGGTGTCTGCTCTGCCGCAGGTAGATTACCCTACAATTCAGGTCATCACGTTTTATCCGGGCGCGGGCCCGGAGGTGATGGCATCTTCCGTCACGGCCCCTATGGAGCGGCAGTTTGGCCAGGTCCCCGGCTTGAGCCAGATGACCTCGACGAGCTCTTTTGGCAGTTCGGTTATTACGCTGCAATTCAACCTGGAACAAAGCATCGATATTGCAGAGCAGGAAGTGCAGGCTGCTATCAATGCGTCTACCACGTTTCTGCCGCGCGACCTTCCCAACCCGCCGATCTATAACAAGGTTAACCCGGCAGACGCCCCAATTCTCACGCTGGCGCTGACCTCCGATAGTTTGCCGCTTTCCAAGGTTGAAGACCTGGCGGACACCACGTTGGCGCAGAAGATTTCCCAGCTTAGCGGCGTCGGCATGGTTTCCATCAGCGGCGGGCAAAAGCCGGCTGTGCGCATACAGGCAAATCCAACGGCACTGGCCTCTTACGGCCTGAGTCTTGAAGATTTGCGTACAGTGCTGGGACAAGCCAACGTGGATCAGGCCAAGGGAGTTCTTGAAAACCAGCGGCAGGCGTTCACCATCGCTACCAATGATCAGCTTCTTTCCGGCGATGAATATAAAGACGTGATCCTTGCTTATCGCAATGGCGCGCCGGTGCGGCTCAAAGACGTGGCCACCGTTGTGGACGGTGCAGAAAACGTGAAACAGGCCGCATGGATGAATCTTTCGCCGGCGGTAATCGTAAACATTCAGCGCCAGCCCGGAGCAAACATTATTGGCGTGGTGGACCGAATCAAGAAAGTCCTGCCGCAATTGCAGGGTGCCTTGCCAACTTCGGTGAAAGTTTCCATTCTTACTGATCGCACGCAAACAATCCGCGCGTCTGTAAAAGACGTTGAATTTGAAATGATGCTCACCATCGGCCTGGTGGTGATGGTGATTTTCCTCTTCCTGCGGAACCTCTCCGCGACTGTGATTCCAGCCGTGGCCGTGCCGCTCTCAATTGTCGGCACTTTCGCGGTGATGTACCTGCTGGGCTACAGTTTGGATAATCTGTCATTAATGGCGCTCACCATCTCCACTGGATTTGTGGTGGATGACGCCATTGTGATGATCGAAAATATCGATCGTTTCCTTGAAGAAGGCCATTCCGCGCTCGATGCCGCGCTGATGGGCGCTGGGCAAATCGGGTTCACCATCATCTCTTTAACGGTATCGCTCATCGCTGTCTTGATACCGCTGCTGTTCATGGGTGACATTGTGGGCCGTCTTTTCCGCGAGTTTGCCGTCACACTGGCTGTGACCATCGTGATTTCGGCGCTGGTGTCATTAACGCTCACGCCGATGATGTCCGCGCGCCTGCTCAAAAATCCAAAGAATGTAAAGCATGGGCGGCTTTATTTATGGTCTGAACGCACCTATGAAAGGGTGATTGAATATTACGGAGTAACTCTCAAATGGGTGCTGCGGCACCAGACCATCACATTGTTGGCCACCGCCGGCGCATTGGCGCTAACAGTGTATTTGTATGTGATCGTGCCCAAGGGCTTTTTCCCAGTCCAGGATACCGGCGTGATTTTGGGAATCTCTGAAGGTCCGGAGAACGTGTCATTTACATCGATGGCAGAGCGCCAGCAGCAACTGGCCAAGGTGATACTGAATGATCCGGATGTTGCCAGTCTCTCATCGTTCATTGGAATTGACGGGACGAACACCACACAGAATAGCGGGCGCATCCAGATCAACCTGAAACCGCATGAAGATCGCAACGTGACTGCATCGGATGTTATCCGGCGTTTGCAGCCGGAGCTGGCGAAAGTGGAAGGCATCACGTTGTATATGCAGCCGGTGCAGGACTTGACAGTGGAAGATCGCGTGAGCCGGACGCAGTATCAATATTCGCTGGAAGATGCGGACGCCAACGAATTGGATGACTGGTCAGGACGGATCCTTACAAAGTTGCGCGACTTGCCGGAGCTGCGCGACGTGGCCAGTGACCAGCAGAATGGCGGACTGAAGGCAGATCTCGTAATTGACCGTGACACCGCGGCGCGTTTTGGCATTTTGCCGCAGGCGATTGACGATACGCTTTATGACGCTTTCGGCCAGCGCCAAGTTTCGACTATTTTCACACAGTTGAACCAGTATCACGTTGTGCTGGAAGTCGGCCAGCAGTTTCAGAACAATCCAAGCGACCTGACCAACATTTATGTGAAGTCGGTGACCGGCCAGCAGGTGCCGCTCTCAACCTTCAGCCATTTTGTGACTTCTCCAGCGCCGCTTGCCATCAACCATCAGGGGCAATTCCCTGTAGTGACGATCTCATTCAATCTTGCGCCGGGCGAGTCGCTGGGCAAAGCCACCAAGGTAATTGCACAAGCGGAGCAGGAGATGGGAATGCCGGCTAGCATTCATCCCAGCTTTCAAGGGACCGCAGCGGCGTTCCAAAACTCTCTGGCTTCAGAGCCGTGGTTGATTCTGGCTGCGCTAGTCACTGTGTATATCGTGCTGGGCGTGTTGTATGAAAGCTACATTCATCCCGTGACAATTCTTTCCACGCTGCCTTCAGCCGGAGTGGGCGCAATCCTGGCCATGATTCTTACCGGCAATGACCTTACGGTGGTGGCGCTGATAGGAATTATTTTGTTGATCGGCATTGTAAAAAAGAACGCCATTATGATGATCGATTTTGCGTTGGATGCCGAGCGCAACCAGGGCAAGCCGCCGGAGGAAGCAATTTATCAGGCGAGCTTGCTGCGTTTCCGTCCAATCATGATGACGACCATGGCGGCTCTGCTGGGCGCGGTGCCGCTGGCGTTTGGGCGCGGTACTGGATCTGAGCTGCGGCATCCTCTGGGCATCACGATTATCGGCGGGTTGCTGCTGAGCCAGGCATTCACGCTCTATACCACGCCTGTGATTTATATATGGTTTGACAAACTGGCCAGCAAGTTTTCGCGCTTCAAGATCGGCAATGAAATTGTGCCAGAGAAGGAGCCTGTTGGCGCGGATTGATTTTTTTCTGAAATCCCGAACGCCGCAGGCGGAGGGATCGCTATAGCGACGATTTCCTATGACGATGATCGCCAAGACGATACGAAGATTTTTTGGCTCCGGGCCGGGGCCACATATGGTTCAAGATTGGTGTGAACAGGAAGGTCAGAAATATGTGGCACAGACACTCCTGTCTGTGCCTGCATCCTTCATAATCGTCATCGTGCACAGGCAAGAGTGCCTGTGCCACACAAGTCAAATTGCCATTCTCCCAGCCATAAATGCTGGGGTTTCCGCAACAAATGGGAAATCATATAAGCGGGTAGGGTTCCCTCGCTCCGCTCGGGATAATGCTGCATGAATATCTCTGCTCCATTTATCCGGCGGCCTGTGGCCACGTCACTGCTCGCGATGGGCCTGTTGATGGCGGGCATTCTCGCCTACACGCACCTGCCTGTCGCCCCGATTCCTCAGGTTGAATATCCGGTGATCAGCGTGAGTGCCGGACTGCCGGGCGCCAGTCCGGAAACGATGGCTTCGTCAGTCGCCACGCCGCTGGAGCGCCAGTTCGGACGTATCGCCGGGGTAAATCAGATGACCTCGACGAGCCAACTGGGGTCCACCAATATTACTCTGCAGTTCGATCTCTCCCGCAACATTGACGCGGCGGCGCGCGACGTGCAAGCCTCCATCAATGCGGCGCTGGGACAGTTGCCGGCAAACCTGCCGACGCGTCCGAATTGGCGCAAAGTTAATCCAGCAGATGCGCCCATTATGATTTTGTCGCTCACCTCAGATACCGTTTCCAAGCCGCGCATGTATGACATTGCTGATTCGGTCCTTGCGCAGAAACTCTCGCAGGTCGCGGGGATCGGACAGGTCTTTGTGGGTGGCGGCGCCAGGCCGGCAGTGCGGGCTGAGGTAAATCCAACGCTGCTGAACAAGCTGGGTGTAGGCGTGGAAGAGGTACGCGCTGCGCTGGGGGCGGCGAACGCCAACCGGCCCAAAGGGGAGTTTGCTGGTCCGCTGAATGCCTGGCAGATTACTGCTAACGATCAACTCTTTCTGGCCGACGATTACAAGAAAGTTATTGTTGCCCGCAATCCCGCCGGAGGCGTGGTGCGGCTGGATGATGTGGCCACCGTTACCGATTCAGTAGAAGACATTCGCAATACCGGCCTGGCGAATGGCAAGCCGGCCGTTCTGATGATTGTTTTTCGCCAGCCGGGCGCAAACATTATTGACGCCGTGGACCGCGTAAAGGCATTGCTTCCGGAATTGCAGGCCTCCATTCCCGCCGCCATCAAACTGGATGTGGCGCTGGACCGCACGATCACCATCCGCGCTTCCGTGGCCGACATTCAAATCACGCTGATTATTTCTATTGTTCTGGTGGTGCTGGTAGTTTTTGTTTTTTTGCGCAACGTGCGCGCCACGTTTATCCCCAGCGTGGCCGTGCCGCTTTCACTGATCGGCACGTTCGGCGTGATGTACCTGCTGGATTACAGCGTCGATAATCTTTCATTGATGGCGCTGGCCATCTCCACTGGATTCGTGGTGGACGATGCCATTGTGGTGCTGGAAGACATCACGCGCTATATGGAACAGGGCATGCCACCGGTGCAGGCGGCATTTCGCGGCGCGCGCGAAATCGGCTTCACCGTACTTTCCATGAGCACGTCGCTGATCGCGGTGTTCATTCCCATTTTGCTGATGCAGGGGCTTGTCGGCAGGCTTTTCCGCGAATTTGCCGTGGTGCTAAGCACGGCCATTGCCATGTCGCTGGTGATATCGCTCACGGTCACGCCGATGTTGTGCGCCAAATTTCTGCGCCCTGAGAGCGAGAAAAGACATGGCCGTATCTATCGTTTCAGCGAACGCGCTTTTGATGGGATGCTCAAATTTTATCGCATGAGCCTGGGCGTGGTTTTGCGTCACCAGTTTCTCACGCTGGTAGTTACCGTTGGCACTGCGGCCCTCAGCATTTATCTCTACGTTATTGCTCCGAAAGGTTTCTTCCCGCAGCAGGATACAGGCCGGCTCGGCGGTTCCGTTGTGGGAGAACAGGATATTTCATTTCCCGCAATGCGGGACAAAATGCAGCAGTATATAGAGATTGTTTTGAAAGATCCCGCGGTGAACAATGCGGTGGCCTTCTCCGGCGGTCAGGGTAGTTCGAACAGCGGGCGCATGTTCGTGGTGCTTAAGCCACCGAATGTGCGCAAAGCCACAGCCGACCAGATCATCAATCGCCTGCGCGGCAAGTTGGCTATGGTTCCGGGGGCAACGCTGTTTCTTACCGCCACGCAGGATCTGAACATTGGCGGAAGATTTTCCAATGCCCAGTTTCAGTACACGATCCAGTCAGAGGATTTGAAGGAGCTGAATTACTGGGCGCCACGTATTCTAGCCAAACTGCGGGCCCTCCCGGAGCTGCGCGACGTAAACTCTGACCAGCAGGACAAAGGGCTGGCTGCTCTAGTGACCGTGGACAGGGACACCGCCTCACGCCTGGGCATTACGCCCGCACAGGTGGATGCCGCTCTTTATTCTTCATTCGGCCAGGACCAGGTTTCCACCATGTATCGCCCGTTGAACCAATATCACGTGGTCATGGAAGTGGACCCTAAGCTGTTGTCCGGCACGGGCGCGCTGCAATATACCTACGTAAAATCATCTTCCGGGGCTGAAGTCCCGCTTTCTGCATTTACCCGTTACGCGCCTTCGAATGCCGCGCTACAGGTGAACCATCAGGGCTTTTATCCCGCGGTAACGATTTCCTTCAACCTGGCGCTTGGCGTCCCGTTGGGAAATGCGGCGACCGTGGTAGAAGGCGCAATGCGGCAACTGGGAGTGCCGGCCACTGTGCGTGGCGGCTTCCAGGGCACGGCTGCCGCCTTCAAGGATTCAGCCCAAAGCCAGCCACTGCTGATCCTGACAGCATTGATCACCGTCTATATTGTGCTGGGCATGCTGTATGAAAGCGTGATTCATCCAATCACGATCCTCTCCACGCTGCCTTCAGCCGGAGTGGGCGCAATTCTGGCCATCATGCTGACCGGCAACGATCTAAACGTGATTGCCTTAATTGGAATTATTTTGCTGATAGGCATTGTCAAAAAGAATGCCATTTTGATGATCGATTTCGCGGTCAACGCTTCGCGGCAGGATAATAAGACCCCTGAAGAAGCTATCTACCAGGCATGCCTTCTGCGTTTTCGCCCAATCATGATGACAACTATGGCCGCGCTGCTGGGTGGACTGCCTTTGGCTCTGGGGGGTGGAACCGGATCAGAACTGCGCCGGCCATTGGGTATTGCGATTGTGGGCGGGCTGATTGTGAGTCAGGCCCTCACGCTGTTTACCACTCCTGTGGTTTACCTTTATATGGACCGCATCCGACTGCGGGTGGCGCGGTGGCGCGCCGGGCATCGCAAAACGGAACCTCTCTTGGGGCCAGCCGGCGACTGAGCCTTCAGATTGCCATATTGCCAAGATCGCCGGAATTGCCAAAAGTGAAAAGTGGCTGTGATCCGCGTACTTCGCGTAAAATTCGCGACTGGTTTTTTGGGTCCGCGCTCATCAGCGTAAATCTGCGGCGATTGGGCTCAGTTACCGTAAAATGCTTCCATTCTTTCAGCAGCGTTTGCTGACGCCCATGAAAAGGAGCGTCCTTGGATATTTCGTATGCCTTCATAGTCATTGCGATTGTCGTCGCGGCGCTGCTCTTTCTGCTGCTCAAGACCTACAACGGATTGATACGCATGCGGACCGCTGTGCAGAGTGGCTGGTCAGATATTGACGTGCAACTTTCGCGTCGGCACAACCTTGTGCCGAATCTGGTCGAAACAGTAAAAGGCTACATGACGCATGAGCGCGAGACGCTGGAAGCGGTGACGCGCGCGCGGGCAGAAGCAATGTCGGCAACGAGCGACGCGAACCTGGCCTCACGGGCGGTGGCGGAGATGGCGCTGACTGGAGCGGTGGGCAATCTTTTTGTCAGGGCGGAGAATTACCCGTCGCTCAAGGCATCGCAACAGTTTCTGCTCTTGCAGGAGCAGATTACGTCAACGGAGAACCGCATTGCATTTGCCCGTCAGCATTACAACGAGTGTGTGCGCAAATACAACACGTCTCTGGCGGAATTTCCCCGCAACCTCCTGGCCGGCACAATGGGATTCACGGCGTCGCCGCTCTTCGCGGCGGACGCAGGCGATCGGGCGAATGTGGGAGTGAACGTTTAGCAGTCTTTTTGCAGGGCCGGCGCTCTTACACGAGTGTTCGAGACCCCCTCCTGATCCATTAGGACCATAGGCTCTACCGCATCCCAAAGCGCTGTTTCTGCTCTGTCAACAAACCTAGCTGGTCGACGCCTGCGGAGCGTACATTGTCGACTGCATTCACCAGGGAACCATATCTGGCACGAGCGTCGGAGCGAACAAATACAGTTTCGTTGCTGCGGCCGCTGAGCCGGTCCTGCACTTTCTGGCTCAGCATTTCGCCTGTGACGCTCTCGTTGCCCAGAAATATCTTCCCATCGCGCAGCACGGACACGATCAGCGCGTCGGCCTTGTCAGCATCCGGCATCAGTATTGGGTTATTGGTCTTGGCCATGTCCACGGGCATTCCTGGCGGCAGCATGGGCGTGATGACCATGAAAATAATCAACAGCACCAGCATAACGTCCACCATTGGCGTAACGTTGATATTGGAATTGATTTGCGTGCTTTCATTACGCGCAATTTTGTCCATGGCGTACTCTCCTTATGCATCGCGCCCGATGAATGATTAACGGCGAGTGACCATATCGCGCTTCAGAAAATAATCCACCAATTCACTTGAAGAGTTGTCCATCTCCACGTCGAATGCTTTGATCTTGGTGGTGAAGTAGTTGAACATCATCACCGCGGGAATAGCGACGGTGAGCCCGAGCGCGGTTGTCACCAGCGCCTCAGAGATGCCGCCCGCTACAGCGCTTACGCCTGTAGCACTCTCTCCCTGAATTTCGCGAAACGCATCAATAATGCCGATCACTGTGCCAAGCAGGCCAACAAATGGAGCAGTTGATCCAATCGTCGCCAGGCCGCTCAGGCCGCGCTCCAGTTCCGCATGGACGATGGCTGCAGCACGGTCCAGCGCTCGCCGGCTGCCTTCAATCTTGTCTGCGGAAATTTCTTCAGACTGCTGCTGCACTTTGAACTCCAGCAGGCCGGCGGCAACAACTTTGGCGAGATGGCTTCTCTTGTTGCGTTCCGCCACACGAATCGCTTCGTCCAGTTTGCCTTCACGCAATGCTCCAGCCACCAGCGGCGCAAACCGGCGAGACTGCTTGCGTGCGGCACTGAAGGCGAGCCAGCGGTCCATCATCACGCCAATCGACCATGCCGACATGACCAGCAGGATGATGGCTATACTGCGTGCCGGCCATCCCATGTGGTTCCACATGGCAATCAGGTCCCAGCGTTGAGCGCTCCCTTCAAACAGCCATGCGGCGGCAAGTTGTGATTTCGCGGTCATAAGATGGGCGATATATACGGTCACCATATTTGCGTTCCTCCTGGCAAAGCGCGCGGCGCGCTGTTCCATCTACAGATGGGCACGCCATTTAGGTCATGGGATACTTGGACACCGGCGCTTGAGGTTTTGCTCCCGAAGAAATTTAATAGGCACGCTGCAGGGATTTGCCCTGTGCGCACAACTAAGCAACCTGCGCCTTTACTGAAAAACTAAAGCTCGATTAGACTCGGCTGTCGCCGTCAATGAAGAAAAGATAATTCGCATCAGAGTTGGTGACCGCCATCCTCTTTGCTGTGCTGGCTCGGTTCACGTAAGATCGCACCAGAATCACACTTACTGATCATGACCAAAGAAGGAATACGCCTCAAGCAATCGCAAGGCCGCACAGGGCAATGGAGACAATGGGGGCCTTACATAAGTGAGCGCGCCTGGGGCACCGTCCGCGAAGATTACAGCGCGACCGGCGAGGCGTGGGAATATTTTCCACACGATCATGCTCGCTCCCGCGCTTATCGCTGGAACGAAGATGGGCTGGCGGGAATTTGCGACCGCCATCAGCGTCTTTGCTTTGCCCTGGCCGTGTGGAACGGGCGCGATCCCATTCTCAAAGAGCGGCTTTTCGGGCTCACCGGAAATCAAGGCAACCACGGCGAAGACGTGAAAGAGTATTACTTCTATCTGGATTCCACGCCCACGCACTCATACATGAAATATCTGTACAAGTATCCGCAGGCGGAGTACCCGTACAAAAATCTGGTGGAAGAAAACCATCGCCGCGACAAGAGCCGGCCGGAGTTTGAGCTCTTTGATAGCGGCGTATTCAATGACGACCGCTACTTTGACGTGTTTGTGGAATATGCCAAGGCAGAAGCAGAGGACATGTGCATTCGCATCACGGCGGCCAACCGCGGACCGGAAGCGGCGGAAATCCATTTGTTGCCGACACTCTGGTTCCGCAACACCTGGGTGTGGGCGGCAAAGCCCAAGCCTTCTCTGGCATTGGACAAAAAGAGTGGCACGATCCTCGCGCATGAAGATGACATCGGCAGTTATCGTCTCTACTTTGCTGATGGCGGCACGCCGCTGTTTACAGAGAATGAAACCAATAATGAAAAACTCTTCAGCGCAAAAAATTCCTCTGCTTATGTAAAAGACGCGTTCCACCGTTATCTAATCAACAATGAAACGGCAGCAATAAATCCAGCGCTTCAGGGAACGAAAGCAGCAGTGCTTTACAAATTTACTGTTCCTGCCGGCGGAGAGGTTTCAATCAAGTTGCGGGTCAGGAAAGACCAGACAGATCTTCCCTCTACGGCGCTGGGCAAGGATTTTGATAACACGTTCGCGGACCGACTGGCCGAAGCTGACGAGTTTTACTCTGCCATTATTCCCTCCGCGACGGACGATGACACGCGCAACGTTATGCGCCAGGCCTTTGCTGGTCTACTGTGGACAAAGCAGTACTACCACTATGTTGTTCGCGAATGGCTCAATGGAGATCCAGCGGAGCCTGCGCCTCCTGCAGAACGCAAGAACGGTCGCAATCATGCCTGGGGACACATTTACAACACTGATGTTATTTCCATGCCAGACAAGTGGGAATACCCATGGTACGCAGCATGGGACCTGGCATTTCATTGCGTCGCGCTGGCGCTGGTGGATCCTGACTATGCCAAGGACCAGCTTGTGCTCATGCTGCGCGAATGGTACATGCATCCGAACGGACAGATCCCCGCGTATGAATGGGCATTCGGTGACGTGAATCCTCCAGTCCACGCGTGGGCCACCTACCAGGTTTATCTGATCGACAAAGCAAAGAACAACGGCGTGGGTGACACGCAATTTCTTGAACGTGTCTTTCACAAGCTGCTGCTGAACTTTACCTGGTGGGTCAACCGCAAGGACCCGGAAGGCATGAACGTATTTCAGGGCGGCTTCCTTGGGCTGGACAACATCGGCGTATTTGATCGCAGCTCACTGCTGCCTACTGGCGGCCATATTGAGCAGTCTGACGGCACCAGTTGGATGGCCATGTACTCGCTAGATATGCTCGCCATCGCGCTGGAACTGGCCGCGGGCGATGCAACGTATCAGGATGTCGCCAGCAAATTCTGGGAGCACTTCATCTACATTGCGCGGGCCATGAACCATCTGGGAGATGACGGACTTTGCTTATGGAACAATGAAGACGGCTTCTTTTACGATGTGCTGCATCTGCCCGACGGTTCGCGTCTGCCGCTGCGCGTCCGTTCCATGGTGGGCCTCATTCCTCTTTATGCCGTCCAGATCATGGAACCGGAACTGCTTGATTCCATGCCTGATTTCAAGATGCGGCTGGAGTGGTTCATTGAGAACCGCAAAGACCTTACAGACAGCATGGCCTGCATGGAAACCGCTGGGCACAAAGAGCGCCGGCTGTTTTCCATTACAGATCGCGAACAACTTCAGCGCATCCTTGCGGTCATGCTCGATGAAAAAGAATTTCTATCGCCACACGGAATTCGAGCGCTCTCGCGTTTTCACAAGGACCATCCTTATATGCTGGATGTTGCCGGCGTAAATCATCAGGTGGATTATGAACCCGGTGAATCCACCACCGGACTCTTCGGCGGCAATTCCAATTGGCGCGGCCCCGTATGGTTTCCAGTGAACTATCTCTTGATCCAGGCTCTGCGGCGCTTCCACGAGTATTACCACGAATCATTTCGCGTGGAGTGCCCCACCGGCTCCGGCCGGCTGATGAACCTGGATGAAGTGGCCGATGAAATCAGCCGCCGCCTGGTCTCCACGTTTCAAGGTGACGCACAAGCCCGCCGTCCCGTTTTTGGTAGCAATGAAAAATTCCAGTCTGATCCGCACTGGCGGGATTATGTGCCGTTTCATGAATACTTCCACGGCGACACGGGAGCGGGAGTGGGAGCCAGCCATCAGACAGGCTGGACAGCCTTGGTGACCAAGATGATTGACGAACTCGCGTTAAGGCAGAAAACGGATGGAAAAGCTGCAATCAACGTCGCGCAGGGCCGTTAGCTCGGCGCTTTTTTGTTTTCATCAGCAAATAACTGCTAAGACATGCGTGATGCGCGAAGTAGAACAAGTTCGCTGTACATGTGCTTTCTCTGGCTTGTGATTTCAAACCAAACGTGACTAGAGCATTCGTGTTGCGAAAGGGAAGACCGCAGAGAGCACAGATCTGAACAATGTCACGAGGCGCAGCAAAAGTAAAGGAAGCGGCAGTGCAGATAAGTTGCTGCCCAGTGTTACCTCACTTTGGACAAAAACTCGCCTTAACAAAACTTTTTGCTATCTTTTTACACGAATGAGCTGTCTTTCTGAGATGATTATCACCCCTATCTCTCATAATAGAGTCAGCCGATAATATCCGGATGCGATCAAACTGAGGGCAGTAGCTAGGTCTGGATTTGGCGACTTCCAATGAACGTTGAAAATAATTTGCAAGTTTCCATAACTGGGAGAGTTCTGATTGGTAACAGATAAGAAGACATTTGTAATGAATTGCGCCCTTTCATTCATCGTTTTGGCCATGGCTGCTGGTCTTTCGCTTGCGCCCAGCCTAAACGCGCAAGAAAGTCCTGCACCAGGCGCGCAGGCCGGCGCGGGAACAGCGGTAAAAAATGTCGGCGTCGTAAAGTCAATCAGCGGAGCAACCCTGGTGCTCCAGACTGACGCTGGTCCTGAGGTCACGATTACTGTCCAGGATGGCGCGCGAATCCTGCGGCTGGCTCCCGGACAAACCGATCTCAAGAATGCAGCCTCTCTGACCTTGCCTGAGTTGCAGGTTGGCGATCGCATGCTGGTGCGCGGCAAGCCGGGTGAGAACGGCGCAATCGTTGCATCGACCATCGTTGTAATGAAGCAGGCCGATGTGGCGCAGAAACAGCAGCACGATCGCGAAGACTGGCAGAAGCGCGGCATTGGCGGTATCGTCAGCGCCATTGATCCGGCCACAGGCACGATTACTGTTTCAGTAACTCCCACGCTTAGTATGGCGGTAAAGACGACAAAAGAGACTGGCTTCTTGCGTTACGCGCCCACCTCGGTCAAATTTTCCGACGCGCAAAAAGGGTCGCTGGACCAGATCAAGACGGGCGACCAGTTGCGCGCACGCGGTACGCGCAGCCCGGATGGCAAGGAACTGGCGGCGGAAGAAGTTATTTCCGGCACGTTTCGTAATATTGCCGGGACGATCACTTCAATTAATGCCGCCAACAATTCCATTACTGTTAAGGACCTGCTGGCGAAGAAATCTGTCGTCATCAAATTCAATGATGATTCACAGTTGCGCAAGCTCGCGCCGCAGATGGCGCAGAGGCTGGCTTTTTTCTTAAAGGGCGGCGCGCAGGCCATGCAGGGCGGAGCACCCCAAGGCGGGCAGACCGCAACCAGCCGAGGCGCCGGGAGCGCAGGAGCGAGCGGCCCGGACAACGCGCAGGTACGGCAGCGCCCTGCCGGCGCACCAGACTTTCAGCAACTCTTAAGCCGTATTCCCAGCGTGAAATTATCTGAGTTACAAAAGGAAGATGCAGTCATGGTTGTAGCCACTCAGGGGAACTCCAATGGAGAAGTCACTGCAATCACGTTGGTGGGCGGCGTTGAGCCGATTCTTACCGCATCGCCCAATGGCATGAGCGCGGCAGCATTATTTTCCGGTTGGAACCTGGGCGCGCCCGGCGATGCCGGCTCGCAGTAACTGACAAGAATGACCATCGAGGAGAAATTGATGAATTTCTGGGCCTCGGAGAGCCGTAGGTGGATCTCCGCTTTTATCGTATTCATGTTTTTTATTTGTTCTGGTGCTCTGCTCGGCCAATCGTCACTGACCCATATTCACGGACAAGTTACCGATGCCACAGGCGCGGTCATTCCCGGGGCCACCATCACGGTTAAAAATTCGAGTGGGCTTGTAGTGTCCGCAACATCCAATGGTGCTGGTGAATATAACATCGGAAACCTGGTGCCCGGCAAGTACACGATTAGCGTTACGGCCAAGGGTTTTGCTCCCGCAACGCAAGAAGCAGAGGTCGCCATCGACCAGGAAAAGAGCACCAACATCACGCTGCAAATCGTGATTAAGGAAGAAGATATTGACGTCCAGAGTGACGCCGCGAGAGTAAGCACCAGCCCTGACAATAATGCCAGCAGCCTTGTCCTCAGCGGAAAAGATCTCGATGCTCTCTCTGATGATCCGGATGAACTTCAGTCAGAACTTCAGGCGCTCGCCGGCCCTTCCGCGGGGCCAAATGGCGGCCAGATTTATATCGATGGTTTTACCGGAGGCCAGCTTCCTCCCAAGTCTTCCATTCGTGAAATTCGCATCAACCAGAACCCATTTTCCGCGCAGTATGACCGCATGGGTTACGGCCGCATTGAAATTCTGACCAAGCCCGGGACCGACAAGATCCACGGCCAGTTTTTCTTCAACGATAACCATTCTTTTATGGATGCGCTGAACCCTTTTGCCGCCCTGGAGCCTGATTTCAGCACGCAGATGGTGAACGGCAACGTTGGCGGACCGCTGGGCAAGAAGGCGTCTTACCAAATCAATGCCGAGCGACGGAACATTAATGAAGCTACCGTAGTGCTGCCTCAGGCATTTACCGCTGCGAGTACCCCTGTGATCGGCGTGCTCAATCCGCGCGTGCGGACGAACGTGAGCACCCGGCTTGATTACCAGGTTTCTGCTTCCAACACGCTGATGGCCAGGTACCAATACACCCAGAATCATGAACAAAATGACGGCATTGGACAGTTCTCTCTTCCCTCTCAGGGTTACAACCAGAATGGAAATGAGAACGAAATTCAGGTCAGTGATACGCAAATCCTGAGCCCGCATGCCATCAATGAGACGCGCTTTGAATGGGAGCGCGGCAGCACTGACCAGAATTCTCTGTTCTTTACGCCTACCATCAATGTGCTGGGACAATTCACTGATGGCGGCAACCCGCTTGGAATCAGCTCAGTAATTACCAACCATTATGAAGTCCAGAACTATACGTCTATCAACAAGGGCAACCACTTCATGCGTCTGGGAGGCCGGCTCCGCGCCACTGGAAATTCCAGCACCTCCACGCAAAATTTTAACGGCACGTTTACGTTTGACTCATTGGCTGCTTTTCACAGCGGCACGCCGCGCCAGCTAACTATCCTCTCCGGCAATCCGTTGATTGAAGATACATTTGTAGACGCCGGTCTGTATGCGGAAGATGACTGGAAAATCCGCCCAAACATGACCGCCAGCTATGGTCTTCGCTTTGAAACACAGAATGGCATTCATGACCATGGCGACTGGGCGCCGCGTCTGGGATTTGCCTGGGGCCTTGGCGGAAAAAAGAACGCCGCGCCCAAGACGGTAATTCGCACCGGCTTTGGCATTTTTTACGATCGCTTCAGCCAGAACCTGATCATGCAGGCAGAGCGGCTTAACGGCATCAATCAGAAGCAGGTCACTATTACCAGCACGCCGGGCGGAAGCAGCGCCCAGAATCTTGCCAACCAGGCCCTGCTTTCTTCATTGTTCGCGGCTTATCCCAACATCCCATCGTTGCCGGCGCTGGCTGCCACACCCACCACCACGTACACCATCGATCCGGCTTTGCGTGCTCCTTATACCGTCCAGTTTGCTGGTTCTGTCGAGCGCCAGATCACCAAGACAGCCACGCTTACCGGAACGTATCTCCACTCTCATGGCGTTCATCAGTTTTTTTCCAGCGTGTTGAGCTCAAATCCAGTACCGCAATATCAGTTTGAATCCGGTGGTGTTTTCAACCAGGACCAATTCATCGTCAGCTTCAACATGCGTGCAGGAACGCGTCTGACGATTTTCAGTTTTTACACGTTCAGCCATGCGAATAGTGACACCGCGGGCGCTACCAGCTTTGCATCTGATCCCAGCCGTGGCATTGCCGCTGATTACGGGCGAGCGTCGTTTGACGTTCGCCATAGGCTCTTTTTTGGCGGGACGGTCGCTTTGCCGCACGGCTTCAGGCTAAGCCCGTTTATGGTGGCAAATTCAGGCGCGCCTTTCAACGTCATTATCGGCCGCGATATCAATGGAGATTCCATCTTCAATGACCGTCCGGCATTCGCCACCGATCTTTCGCGGCCCAGCGTGGTGCAAACAGATTTCGGCGCTTTCGATACCAGCCCTATCGCGGGTCAAACTATCATCCCATCAAATTTTGGTACCAGTCCAGCGCAGTTCACGTTCAATCTACGCCTCAGCAAAACGATCGGCATAGGGCCCAGGGTTGAAGCCACGAATAACAATCCTGCACAACAAGATCACCAACGCGGCGGCCCAGGAGGCGGGCGGGGTGGTGAGGGCGGCAGAGGGCCAGGTGGCCCGATGGTCATGCGTGGTCCCATGGGCGGCCCGGAAAAATCCAATCAAAAATACAGCCTCACCTTCAGCGCACATGCCCGGAACCTTTTCAATAACGTGAATCCGGCGCCGCCTGTCGGCAATCTCAGCTCTGCTTTGTTTGGCCAGTCAACCTCGCTTTCAGGAGGCGTGTTTAATACTCAGTCGGCCAACAGGCGTGTGGACTTGCAGGTGATGTTCTCGTTTTGAACGGGACAAGTTTCTTGCGCTATTGCTGCCCAACGAGTAAATGAAGTCAAGCAACAATCAAAACAACGGTAGCTGCTGCTCTTGTTTTCTCTTTGCTGTGGCTTTCTTGTCATCGAACACAGTTCGTCCGCCTATCGACTTCGATATCTTGCGCTCATGCGCCATTACCGCTTTGAAGTCCGCTTCTGCTCCGATTTTGTTCTCAATCGTCCGGGTAAAGCGGTCAAGGCGTCCGAAGCCATCGATCTTTTCCGTTTGGCCGACCTTGGCCTGTTGAAGCGCCCGCCGCAGCACGGAAAGCGACTCATCATAAATTTTCAGCGGAACAGGGAAGGGGTGCCCATCTTTTCCGCCGTGCGCAAAGGAGAATCGTGCCGGATCAGAAAACCGAGTCGGCGTTCCATGCACTACTTCGGCTATCAAGGCCAGTGACTGCAAGGTCCTTGGGCCAAGATTCTCCAGCAAAAGCAAGTTGGCAAAGTCGCTGAGCTGCCGCTCATAGGCCACGGCCAGCACCGCACCCAGCCGCTTCAGGTCAACATCTTTTGCCCGCACGTCGTGATGCGGCGGCATGGAAAGTTTTGGAACTTCGCGCAGGGTGCGTTCAGGATTTTCACGCGCGATGTACAGCAACGCGTTTTGTGCTGCTTTGGCGCGGCTGTCGACCAGGTTCATGATCTCGCCGGGCAACGCGCTCTCGCCGACAATCGCCGTGTGCGGCTCCGACGTGAAATCGCGTACAGTGGCTGAGTGCCAATGATAGCGCCGCGCCAGTCCCGTGGCTTCATTCATTCCCTGCTGCACCACTGTCCATTCGCCGGTCTTACTTACGACAAAACTGTGGAGATAAAGCTGGAAGCCATCGGCAATGGCATTGTTGTCGATCTTTGCGGTAAGTCTGCTGGTGCGCGCCAACTCTGTGCCATTCAGGCTTTCGCGATCGGCGACCGCCAGTAGCTCTTCCGGCGTTTTGCGTGAATGCTTGCCGCGTCCGCCACAAACATAGATTCCCAGTTCGTGTGCGCGAGGGTTGAGGCCGCGCTTCAGCGCTCCCATCACCGAAGTGGTGATGCCAGAGGAGTGCCAGTCCATGCCCATCACGCAACCCAGCGCCTGAAACCAGAAAGGATCGCTCAGGCGGGAAAGCAGCTCTGATGCGCCGTAATGGTAGAGCACGCTTTCAGAGATCGCCGTTCCCAGCTTAGTCATGCGCTCGGCCAACCATGGCGGCACACGCCCGCCATGCAGGGGAAGATCGGCAACTCCGGAGCGTTTCATCATTCCTAGTATGAACCAACTCTTATGACCAGGAAAGCCGAACTATGTCCATTGACTGGAAACCTGCTGTGCTGAAAATCCTCACAGGATCATAAAATAGAAGCATGATTTCAGCGCGTCCAACTGGTCGGGACTTTGGGATTGACCCAGAAATGGACCAGCTCATCCTTACAGCAATTCGCAAAAAACGCCTTCTGCGTTTTCTATACAACGATAAGCAGCGCATTGCGGAGCCACAGGATTACGGCGTTCAAAAAGGCATGGTGAATCTTTTCACGTATCAGATTGGCGGCAAGAGCAGCGGCCATCTTCCGGAGTGGCGCAAATTTGCCGTTCAGGGTATCTCCAGACTTGAATTGCTGGACGGAACGTTCACCGGCAGCAGGGCCATTCCTTCACACAAGCACCAGATTTGGGACGTACTATTCGCGCGAGTAGATCATTTCTAAGCCGCCGTGCTTCACACTGTCTTAACGCAACAAGCGTATACTTTCTGGCTATGGCAAACATCGATAAGCATCCTGCCGGCTCCTTTTGCTGGGTTGAACTGGCCACCACGGACCAGAACGCGGCCAAGGCTTTTTACACTTCTCTTTTCGGCTGGGCGGTCAATGACAATCCGATGGGGCCGGACGATTTTTATTCCATGTTCAAGCTGGCCGGCCGCGATACCGGGGCGGCGTACACCATGCGCAAGGAACAGCGCGCACAGGGTGTTCCTCCGAACTGGATGCTCTATATAGCAGTTGAAAATGCTGACCAATCGGTGAGCAAGGCAGCCCAGGCCGGCGGTACTGTGCTGGCGCCTGCGTTTGACGTGATGGATGCCGGACGAATGGCGGTGATACAAGACCCTACCGGCGCAATTTTCTCTATATGGCAGCCGAAGAACAGCCAGGGCATTACCATCAGCGGCGATAATTCATTGTGCTGGGCCGACCTCAGCACGCCAGATCCTGACCGGGCCGGCAAATTTTACGCTGAATTGTTCAACTGGCAGCTTATGAAGGACGAAAAAGATCCTTCCGGCTACATCCATATCAAAAATGGAGAGGATTTTATTGGCGGGATTCCCCCGGCCAAACTTCGAAATCCTAATGTCCCGCCACACTGGTTGGTTTACTTTCAAGTCGCCGATGTAGAAGCGGCAACCGCCAAAGCTGCCGAACTCGGAGGAAAAATTTTGATGGCCGCCCGCAAGATGGAAAACGTGGGTACGTTGTCCATCGTTGCCGATCCGCAGGGCGCTGTGTTTTCTTTGTTCAAATCGGCAAGATGAGAAGAAGCATTTGGCAATTAGCAAATGGCAATTTCTTAAGCTCCCGAAACGGAGCGAGGGTCCCTTATAGTTACCAATAAAACGAGTAACGCAAGAACCACAAAAGATTCAAGCAGGTAGGGATCCCTCACTCCGTTCGGGATTTTAGAAAAAGACCAACTGCCAATTGCCTCCTACGCTGCCAAATTTAATCCGGTCAATCCGCTCGGTGTTTCATCCTGTTTGATTTTGCCTTTTGTGGTTTCTTTGGCCAGTTGGCAATTCAATTCAGCGCCTACCAGCATAAAGAAGCTGGTCCAATAGAGCCATACCATCAGCGCAATTACCGCGCCCATAGTCCCATAGGTTTTGCTGAAGTGAGCAAAGCTGCGGAAGTAAATTCCCAGTCCATAAGAAAGCCCGATCCAGCAGGCCACGGCGAGCATCGCTCCGGGAAGCGTGGCCCAGAAGCGCTGCTTTACGTTCGGCGCCATGAAATACAGCGCTTCCACGGCCAGAACGGTAAAGAGCACCGCAACAGTCCAGTGGATATACGGCCATGCCTCAGCTAAGAGCCATGAGAGATTGGTGCGAAGCGCCAGCCATGTGCCAAACTGCGGGCCAACAATCATTACGCCCAGGGCCACCAGTAAGAGCAGACCAACCAGAAGCGTCAAGCCGACGGCCAGAGGCCGTGTTACCCAGAAAGGCCGGGAGTCTTCAACCTCATAGGCAATATCGAGCGCTTCAATCGCGGCGGCAAAACCACCGGATGCGGTCCACAAGGTCCCCAGGATGCCGAAAGAAAGCAGCGTGCTGCGGTTGGGAGTGACCACGGTGGCGAGCACTCTGTGAAGGAGCTCAATGGAATCCTTCGGCACAAACCCTGACATTAAAGAGAGCACCTGCTCAAATGGCGATGCGCCCGGCAGATAGGACACAATTGCTGAGACGAGAAGGAAGGCAGGAAAAAGCGAAATTACAAAATAATAGGAGAGCGCAGCCGCCATTTGCAGCGTATGCTTCGCCGGGACGGCCTCTATCGTCCGCCAAAGCGCGTCTTTGATGCTGATAAACTTTTCTGCGCCGAATCTCATTATTCTGCCGTTCCTGAGTACCCGCCAACGTCCTTGAGGGGTTAGATGCTATTCGTAGTAGCGGAGTCAGGCATGGTTCAATGAGGCAAAGCGGACCACATTTGCGCCTGCAAAACGGGTAATCGTAGAGTTTGCAGTCAATTCATCGCTGGCGCGATGAATGTATGCCGCAAAACAGCTCAACGCACAGATCCTTCGCTGCGCTGAGGATTTCGCCTGCAGGCTCCCGCTGCGCTCACGCCTGCAAAACGGCTCAACTTGACATCAGTAGAGCCGGTTGCTTAGGCTGTCGCTTCCATGTTGATTCCCCTGGACAAACTCAACGCCAAGGTCTTCGCCAAGCATTTACATACCGGGTTCAAGCTCCATTGCGATGGCGCAGGGCCTCTCCCGCTCGAACTCATCGCAGTGAATGACAATGATCCTTCGCCTGCGATTGAGCTTTTTTCCCTGCACTTTCGCGGGCCCGCTGCGCCGCACCTGCCGCAGCAGACACATCGCCTTGAGCATGACAAGCTCGGGACGTTTGAAATTTTTCTGACTGCTATCGCGGGTGACGCAGAGGGCATTACCTACGAATCGGTCTTCCATCGCTTACGTCAGGCCGGACAGCCGTCAGCAAAATCACCATCAGAGCAGTCGTCACAAAAATGACGGTCCGCGACGAGCAGATCACGCTACGCCCGGTCTCAGCCACCGATGATGGCTTTATCCTTTCCTGTTATGCCAGCACGCGCGCGCCGGAACTGGAAGCAGTCCCGTGGAGCACAGAGCAAAAGGAAGTTTTTGTCAGGATGCAGTACACGGCGCAGAAGCAGCACTATGCGGCGGAGTTTCCGCACGCCAGTCATGAAATTATCTATGTTGATGAAAAACCAGTAGGACGGATTTATATGGACCGCGGCGCTGAGGCGCTGCATCTTCTGGATATCACGGTGCTGCCACAGCATCGCAATCAGGGAACCGGTTCAACGCTGTTGCGCCGGCTTCTCGATGAGGCACGCCAGACCAAGAAGCCGGTCACAATCTATGTTGAAAGTTTCAATCCATCGTTGCGACTCTTCTCGCGCCTTGGGTTTCAAAAGGACCATGAGAAGGGACTTCATCTGCTGATGAAGTGGCAGCCAGGGGCTTAACCTCTCCCAGTGCTGCGCCAACTCCCTGGTTCTGCTGCATATGGCCTTTGCCATATGGGATGGCAATGGTCGGCGCGCCCTGCAGCAGGTTTATCACGGCAGTATGGGTCTGTTGACCATTTCCATCCGGCACGGTAAATATCGCAAAGCGTCCCAGGTCCTGGTGCTCAAACAGATGCGTCCCTTGCGGCAGTGGCGATGAGCCGCCAAACACAAGCACAAAGCCGCTGGTGACTGGCGCAACGCCGGTCCCCTTGTTTGGAACAGCAAAGCTCGCCGGGTTTGTGGGTGCAAGCGCGGACAGGTCTTCAACAGCAAACAAAGTTACCCACACCGGCATTGAATCGGCTGCCGGGAGAAAAACCTTAAAGTTGGTGCCGAGCGCGCCGGAAAACGCGTTGCGGCCAAGGTGGTCCAACGCTGTCGCGTGGTCCTGCCATTTGTTGGAATTGGAAGAGGATGAAGGATTTCGCGCAGGTCCCCCTTCGTCATCATCACTGATGGTTCGGGCCCTGCCCAAAGCCATCAAAGGTGTGCTGGCGCATGCGGCGGCAGTAAGCACGCCATGGCGCAAAAACATCCGTCGAGAAAATGCCAAATTTCACCTCCACGATCAAAAGCTTTCCCGGGCTTCGAATCGTATGTTGTTTCCCATTATAGGAATTTAATTTTTCGGGGGAGCCGCTTTAAACAGGGGCAACTACTGGGTCATAGAACAAAAGTAATTGATGGTATCTCGTTCGCACGCCGATATCCAGCAGGAATTACCAATTTCTAAGAAAACTTTAGTAATTGCTTTGCAGTGATGGCGGAACTAGCAGGGAGCACACCGCAAAACAGAATGGATTTAGTAAGTAACACTGAAGGATGTGAAAACTTTTGCCTTATGACGTTACCTTTTGCTGATGTTGCTAATACTTAATTGGCATTTTTACTTGACAATATCTTTTGTGGCTAGCAGAGTAGCTGATAGATTTTCCAAAAACACCCCCCAGTTGTTGATGGATCTCTTTTTTAAGAGCTAGTCCACCCTGTTCCGGAGGCGGACTGTTCTCTCTTGATGGTTTAACTAGACCATCTCTTCCGGTCCCCGATAACCAGATTTTGGAAGTTATTCGCGCAAGGAGTTGCCGCCTGTGAACAGAAAGCCAGTGTCTGCCCGCAATCAAATCCTGTCTAAAATTCAATCTTCTTCCGTACTTTTCTTCTTCGTCATTTTGTGCGGATTGGGGAATTACCTCTCCGCGGCAGCCATGCAGCAAGCTCCGGCGCAAGGTCCCAGGATCTGGCTGGCGGACAATCAGGCTGTGCCGGTAAAGCCGGCAGGCGCGCCCGGTCTGGCGCAGAGTGTTGCCGCAGGACAGGCGCAGCCGCTCTCCATGGCGTCGGCAGACGTGGATGGCGATGGCGTAGCGGACTTGCTGGCAGGCTTCAGCGCGCCCAGTGGCGGCTTAATCGTGATCCATCGCGGCAATCTGGATGCTTTCGCGCCGCAGAGCGACGCTTCTTTCCAGGCCATTGGACACGGCCAGTTCCCCGCGCCTTTCCTGCCGAACGCGCAGGTTTTCAATATTCCAGTCCGGCCTGATTTCATTGCCATTGGACGTTTCACTTCCAGCGGACATCAGGACCTGGCTGTGGCTGCGCTCGGCGGCAGCAGCTTGTTCATTTTCCCAGGCGACGGCAAAGGCAAATTCGGCGCGCCGCAAACCGTGGCGCTATCCGGCGGCGTAACCGCAATGGCTTCACAGAATCTTCTGCGCAGCCTTGCCTATTCCAATCTTGTGGTGGGCATCGCCACTCCACAGAGCGCGTCTTTACAGGTATTTTCCGGGACTGACAGCGGCCTCTCGCCTCCGGCGGTTTTTCCCCTGCAAGCCGCCGCTACAAACATTTTGTTTGGCGACTTCGGCGACTCCTTCACTGATACGGCCTTTCTTTCCGGCGGCAACGTTTTCATTCTTCATTCTTCAAATTTCCAGATGGAAGCGCTTTCGCTTCCTGTGAACGCCAGCGCCATGGCGCTGGGTTCGTTCATTTTTGACCGCCAGGGCGGGTTGCAGATTGCTTTGCTGTCCTCCGAAGGCACGCTGCACATTGCAGCGCATACAGAATTTGATCCGCGTCCGCTCACCGCCGAGGAGCATCAGGCGCGCCTCCATGCAGCACGCCGCGGCTTTGGAAATCCGCTGGATCCACCGCGCACGCTGCCTCAGAACGGTTTCAAGATTGTTGAGAGCATCGCTTCCGCCGCGCCTTTCAGTTCAGGACAGCTTCCCGTGCTTTTCCGCACTCGCATCTCTGACCACGGCTCCGATGACGTGATGGTGCTGAATCCATCCATGGGCCAGATGGCGGTGATCTCGCATCCTGATGTCGTAGCCGGTGATACAAATTTTAAGCCGGCTCAGGTTTCCACGCGGCCATATAGCGGTTCACCGGTAGCGGCGCTGCCTATGCGCACGAACATCGATAACCGTCCTGGAATTGTTGCACTGCATCACGGCCAGTTAGAGCCTGCAATCATGCAACCGTTGCCCGATCCAACTTTCACGGTCAACCGCACCGATGATCCAGCGCCAGTTTCGCCGATTAGCAACGCTTGTAATGGCGTCGCCAATGATTGCAGTTTGCGTGAAGCAATTCTCCGCGCCAATTCGGTTGCTGGGACGGACACCATCGTGGTTCCCGCCGGCACATATACGCTTACGCGGCCTCGGATCGATGGTGTTTACGACGGTAATCAGGGAACTTTGGAAATTCTGGATTCAGTCAACATTGTTGGAGCAGGTCAGAATTCAACCATTATTCAGGGCGGAGCGACTGCCGGAAACGGCGTGGATATCGTTATCTCCGTCAATGAAGACATCAGCCCAACTTCCGATGCCAGCGCCAGTATCTCGAACCTGACAATCCAATTCGGGACCAACCGCGGCTCCGTTGCTGTGACAGACGGCGATGGCGGCTGCATGGAATACGATACAGGAACCAGCGGTAACGCAACGTTGAGCCTGACGAATGTCACGTTGGCGCACTGCAATACCACGGACGGCAACGGAGCTGGAATCGCCATTTTCAACGCAACGGCACCGGGCGGCGGCACCGGTCTTGCGACGATCACCAACAGCATTATCCAGAACAATTCAGTCGTAGAAGCCGGCGCGGGTTCAGCAGGCAGCGGCGGCGGCCTATTTGTGGCAGATCTGGCGCGGATGTCGATGAGTAGTACCCAGGTCATCAATAACAGCGCCACGCAGGTAAATGGCGGCGGCAGGGGTGTTGGCGGCGCCATGCTCATTTTTTCTGCTGGTTCTGGCTCCCGTCAGACCCAGATTCACGGCTCGACCATTGCAGCCAATAGTGCTTCGGGCGATGGTGGAGGAATCTGGAGTGCTTCAAACCTGCTTATTGATAACTCCGGCGGCCCCACAGTAATAAGCGGAAACGCGGCAGGCGCGAATGCTGGCGGTACGCACGTTGGAGGCGGCATTTATCTCAACACCGCTGCTCCTGATTCAACCACGCTGACCAAGCTAACAATTACCGGAAATACTGCAACTGGAAATGGCGGCGGTATCGCTTCAGGAAACGGAACTGGTGCAGGTCCGTTGACCATGCACTTCAGCCGTCTCGCTGGGAATACCGCAGCAGCGGGCAGCAGCAATCTTGATAACAATCACACCACAATTACAGCCACAAACAACTGGTGGGGAGTAAATACTCCGGCTACCACGATTACCAACACTACCGCAACGACGACGTTTGATCCTTTCATCCAGTTAACGCATACGGCCAATGCTTCGACCATTAAGATCAACACCAGCTCCACGCTCACCGGTGATATGAGCAAAGACAATCACGGTAGCGGAGCAGCCCTGGCTGGGAACCTTGATGTCATCGTTGGCCTGCCCATTACATTCCACAATCCAGTTCTAGGCACGATTCCGCAGGCACAGCCGGAAACACTGAATGCGTCTGCGCAAGCCACCGCTACATTCAACGCGGGCGGCACCAGTGGGAACGGTTCAGCCGATGCCACGGTTGACCAGGCGACAGTCACGGCTCCCATCACCATTCTGGAACCACTCCGGATAACGAAGAGCTTCAGCCCGAGTCCGGTTGCGACAAATACTTCCAGCACGCTCAGCTTTGCCGTTAGCAATCCAAACGTGATCGCAGTGGATGCCAGCTTTACTGACACTCTGCCTGCTGGTCTGGTTGTTGCGGCAACTCCTGGCGTTACGAATACATGTGGTGGCACGGTTACGGCGGTCGCCGGCTCCGGCAGCATCAGCTTTAGCAATGCCAGCCTGCCGGTAGGCGCTTGCACAATTACGGTGAAAGTATCGAGCCCGACAGATAACGTCTATAACAACTCTGTCACTATCAACTCAACGGCTGCGGGCACCGGCGTACAATCCACATCTACTGCCAGCCTTAACGTCATTAATCCGCCGAGCATTGCCAAGGCGTTTGGCGCAGCCACCATTCCGCTGAACGGCACGACCACCCTAACCTTTACGCTTTCCAGCACGAATGTGAACCTGACGTTGAACGGCGTTGCCTTTACTGACAGTTTGCCGTCTGGCCTGGTAGTTGCGCCGACTCCGACCTTGAACAACACATGCGGAGGCACGGCTACGGCAGCGGCGGGGTCTTCATCAGTAAGCCTCTCAGGTGTGACCCTGACTCCGGGCGCATCATGCACGGTTTCAGTCAACGTGCAGGGTGTGACGGCGGGAGTAAATAACAACAGCGTGACGGTTACATCCGCCAATGGCGGCACAGGCAACACTTCCAACGCGTCCATTACTGTGGTAGCGCCTCCGGTGATTACTAAGGTATTCGGCGCGGCCAGTATTCCGCTGAACGGGACGACTTCACTCAGCTTTACCATCCAGAACCCCAACACCACGACCACGCTGACCGGAGTTGGCTTCAGTGACACGCTGCCGGCGGGCCTGGTAATTTCAACTCCGAGCGGGGTGACCGGAACCTGCGGTGCTGGAACAATCACTGTCACGGCGGGAACGAACGTGATCAGCCTCTCTGGGGGAACGATTGCGGCAAACGCTTCCTGCACATTCTCAGTGAACGTCACCGGCATAGCTGCTGGGTTACAGAACAACACGACCGGAAATGTGACTTCTACAGAAGGCGGCACGGGTGGAACAGCTTCTGCCAGCATCAAAGTGGAAGCGCCGCCATCCATAGCCAAAGTATTTAATCCGTCAACCATCGCCAAGAATGCCACGACCTCGCTGACCTTCACCATCACCAATCCGGCGGCCAACGTGGATGCTTTAACAGGCGTGGCATTTACTGACACTCTGCCTGTAGGTCTCACCGTCGCCAATGCTTCCGCAACGGTTTGCGGCGGAACGCTGACGACCACGGCCCCAACAGGAATCGTTCTGACTGGCGCGACGGTCGCAGTCAACAGCCAGTGCCAATTCAGTGTTACGGTGACTGGAGCGGTTTCAGGCCAGTACACGAATACGACCGGAAATGTGACATCAACGAACGGCGGAACGGGCAACACGGCTTCAGCCAATTTGATTGTCGCCACGCCCCCCAGCATTACTAAAGCATTTGGCGCGGCGAGCATTCCGCTGAACGGGACCACCTCGTTGACGTTCAATATCACCAATCCCAATACCACTCTGGCGCTGACGGGCATTGCGTTTACTGACAGTTTGCCGGCCGGCTTGGTAGTGGCTACCCCAAGCGGGTTAAGCAACACTTGCGGCGGCACAGCCACAGCAACGGCAGGATCTTCAACTGTCAGCCTTGCGGCTGGAACGCTGGCGGCCAGCGCTTCTTGTACGGTTACCGTGACCGTGCAGGGAACCACGGCGGGGGTGAAGAATAACAGCGTGAGCGTTACATCCACCGAAGGCGGCGTCGGCAATACATCGAATGCCAGCATCACCGTGGTTGGAGCGCCGCTAATTAGCAAAGCATTTGGCGCAGCCAGCATTCCGCTGAACGGCTCCACTTCACTCAGCTTTACCATCCAGAACGGCAACACCACGACAGCGCTGACCGGTGTCGGATTCAGTGACACGCTGCCGGCGGGCCTGGTTATTTCAACTCCGAACGGCTTGACGGGTACCTGCGGCGCCGGAACAATTACGGCGACAGCGGGCACGAATGTAATCAGCCTCTCTGGCGGAACGATTGCGGCTTCTGCTTCCTGCACTTTCTCGATGAACGTGACCGGAATAGCTGCCGGTTTGCAAAACAACACTACCGGTAACGTCACTTCTACTGAAGGTGGCACGGGCGGAACGGCTTCTGCCAGCATCAATGTGGTAGCGCCTCCGTCAATTGCAAAGGTATTCAATCCGTCCAGCATTGCTCTGAACGCGACGACATCGCTCACGTTCACCATTACCAATCCAGCGGCAAATACTGTTGCACTGACGAGTGTGGCGTTTACTGACACTCTGCCGACTGGTCTTACCGTCGCCAATGCTTCAGCAACGGTCTGCGGTGGAACGTTGACCACGACGGCTCCCACTGGAATTGCTTTGACTGGCGCAACCATCGCTGCCAACAGCCAATGCCAGTTCAGCGTTACCGTGACCGGAGCGGCTTCTGGCCAGTTCACGAACACGACTGGAAACGTAACTTCAACCAACGGCGGGACCGGCAACACGGCTTCAGCGAACCTGACTGTCGCCACGCCTCCCAGCATCACTAAAGCATTTGGCGCCGCGAGCATTCCGCTGAACGGGACCACCTCGCTCACGTTCAATATCACCAATCCGGCGGCGAATACCATTTCACTGACGGGGATCAGCTTTACTGACAGTCTGCCTGCTGGTCTGGTCGTGGCCACTCCCAGCGCGCTGACCAGCACCTGCGGAGGCACAGCCACGGCAGTCGCAGGATCTTCTTCAGTGAGCCTGTCTGCCGCAACTCTGGCCCCGGGCGCTTCCTGCACGGTGTCTGTCAACGTGACCGGAGTTACTTCGGGGGTGAAGAATAACTCGGTGGCCGTAACTTCCACGGAAGCGGGCGTAGGCAATACATCGAATGCCAGCATCACCGTGGTTGGAGCGCCGCTAATTATCAAAGCATTTGGCGCGGCCAGCATTCCACTGAATGGCTCGACCAGCCTTACTTTCACGATTCAGAACTCCAACACCACGACTGCGCTGACCGGCGTCGGATTCAGTGACACGCTGCCTGTGGGCCTGATAATTTCCACTCCGAACGGGCTGACCGGATCTTGCGGTGCTGGAGCCATCACGGCAACGGCTGGAACGAACGTAATCAGCCTCTCTGGTGGAACGATTGCTGCTTCAGCTTCCTGCACCTTCTCAGTGAACGTCACGGGCATTGCAGGGGGCCTACAGAACAACACCACCGGCAATGTAACTTCAACCGAAGGCGGTACGGGCGGAACGGCCTCAGCCAGTATCAACGTGGTTGCGCCGCCGTCGATTACCAAAGTATTTAACCCGACAAACATTGCGCTAAACGTGACGACCTCGCTCACGTTCACGATTTCTAACCCAGCAGCAAATGCCGTAGCCCTGACAGGCGTGGCATTTACTGACACACTGCCGACAGGCCTGACGGTAGCCAATGCTTCCGCTACAGTTTGCGGCGGAACACTGACCACCACGAATCCGACTGGGATTGCATTGACTGGCGCTACGGTCGCAGCCAACACCCAGTGCCAGTTCAGCGTGACCGTGACCGGCGCTGCTGCGGGCCAATTCACGAACACTACCGGCAATGTAACTTCAACCAATGGCGGGACCGGCAATACGGCCACAGCGAATCTGAGCGTGGCTTCCGCGCCGACGATCACCAAATCTTTTGGCGCGGCCACCATTCTGTTGAATGGCGCCACGTCCCTGACTTTCAATATCAACAATCCAAATACAACAATCGCGCTTACTGGCATCGCGTTTAGTGATGTGCTGCCGGCAGGTCTCCAGGTGGCAACGCCAAACGCGCTTACCAGCACTTGCGGCGGAGTTGCCACGGCGGCTGCGGGTTCGTCCACAATCAGCTTGACCGGCGGCACACTGGCCGCGAATGCTTCGTGCAGCATCGGCCTGAACGTTAAGGGCATCGCCGCCGGAGTTGAACTCAATACCACCGGCCCGATCTCCTCAAATGAGAGCGGCGCAGGCCTTACCAGCAACACGGCAACTATCACCGTGATTGGCCCACCCAGCATCGCGAAGGCTTTTGGAGCCGCCAGCATTAACCTGAACGGCACTACAACTATCTCGTTCACTATCACTAACCCGAATGCCACCGTCGCGCTGTTGGGCGTAGGCTTTGGCGATACGCTGCCCGCTGGCATCGCGGTTGCCAATCCCAACGGACTCACCGGTTCCTGCGGCGCGGGTACCATTACCACGGGCGGCATTTCAGGCTTCTCCGTGGTGAACCTCTCCGGCGGCACAATCGCGGCTGGCGGTTCCTGCACGTTCTCAGTGAATGTGGTGGGCCAGAGCGGTGGCCACAAAGTAAATACCACCGGCATCGTGAGCTCCACAAATGCTGGTTCAGGCAATCAGGCGACTGCCACAATTGACGTCGAGGCTCCGGACCTAGCTATCACCAAGACCCATATCGGAACATTCCATCGTGGACAGACAGGCGCGCAATATGTGATCACAGTGAGTAACATTGGCTTTGGCCCGACGGTTGGAACTGTAACTGTGGTGGATAACTTGCCCGTGATTGGCAATCCACATAATATTGTGCCTACGGACCTGAGCGGTACGGGTTGGACTTGCGTCCTAGCCACGCTTACCTGTACCCGTGCAGACGCTCTGCCTTCAGGCAGCAGCTATCCTACGGTTACGATGACGGTGGATATTCCGTCTAATATTCCGAATAATTTCACCAACACGGCGACCGTAACAGGAGGCGGCGACGTGAACCCAACCAACAACACGGCCAGCGATCCTGTAAGCCTGGGGCCGCCGATTGTGATTACCCCACAAACTGCTGTGGCAACAACTAAAGCAGGCAGCTCGGCCCAGTTCGTCTTTAATGTCGAGGATGACGATCCAACTCTGGGGACAGTCACATTCGGTTGCAGCGGCTTGCCGCTCGGGACCGCTTGCGTCTTCAATCCACCTTCCACCAATCAGCCTTTAAGCACTGTAACCATGACAATCACCACGGCGGGGATTGGCAGCAAAGTGGCATCGGCGCAGCCTTTAAGCGGCAGCCGCAGGTCTCCTCTTTACGCTGCTCTCATGTTTCCGGTACTCGGCTTGGTGGGAATCGCAATGGGCGGGCGCGGAAGCAAGAAATTCCGGCTGCGTTTTGCTATGGTAGTAATTGCTGTCATGGCTGTTCTTACATTGGGCGGCTGCGTAGGCTTCTCATCTGGGAATGCCACCCCGGCCGGGAGTTATCAGATCACCGTTACCGCGGCTAGCGCCACAGTGCAGGCGACTACCAGCGTAGCTTTAAATGTGCAGTAGAATCGCATAGCAGCAACTTTTAGAAAGTGATAGGAGCGACAAACATGTCAAGCCCGTTTGTAGGTGAAATTCGGATGTTTGGCGGAAACTTTGCACCCGCAGGCTGGTCGTTTTGTAACGGCGCATTATTGGCGATCGACCAAAACGATGTCCTTTTCAACTTGATAGGGACCACATACGGTGGCGATGGGCAAACCAC
Source organism: Candidatus Angelobacter sp. (assembly GCA_036495645.1). Lineage (GTDB taxonomy): Bacteria > Acidobacteriota > Terriglobia > Terriglobales > Acidobacteriaceae > Angelobacter. The sequence goes on along the minus strand of DASXMN010000080.1, from coordinate 65,140 downwards.
ATTCGCGCTTCCCAACCTGCAGAGCCGCATTCCCATCCACGTGGGTCCAGGCTTTGCCCTGGCTCAAGCTGGCGGAGCAGAAACCGTAACGCTTACCACCAACCAGATACCCTCCCATAGTCACGTGCCGCTGGCGAATACCGCTGCGGGAACCCAGACCAGCCCGGCCAACGGCCTTTGGGCCTCCACTACTCCCAGTCTCAACCAGTATTCCACTGTTGCGCCCAGCGAGAACTTTGCCCCGACCGCCATAGGCTCTACTGGGAGTTCGCAGCCGCACGATAACATGGTGCCGTTCCTGGCCATCAACTTCATTCTTTCATTGTTTGGGATCTTTCCATCGCAGACATAAGCCGCAAATCAAACAAATTAAGAGCTAGAAGGAGAAGATCATGTCAGAGCCATTTCTGGCCGAAATAAAAATTATCAGTTGGAATTTTCCGCCTAAAGGCTGGGCCTTCTGCAATGGACAGCTTTTGCCGATCAATCAAAACCAGGCGCTTTTTTCAATTTTAGGAACAACCTACGGCGGCGACGGGCGCGTCAATTTTGGCCTTCCCAATCTGCAGGGACGCATGCCGGTGCATACGGGCGACGGTATTACCCTGGGCCAGCTCGGCGGTGAAACCGCGCACACGCTCAATATTTCAGAAATGCCTGCCCATAACCACGTCCCGGTAGGCAGTTCCACCATTCCACCCACTTCGCCCACGGTTCTTAACAACCTGTGGTCGGCAAACAATGCCAAGCCCTTTGCCGGATCGTCAAACGTAGCCATGAAACCTGCGTGCATTCTGCCGGTGGGCGGCAGCCAGCCGCATGAAAATATGTCGCCATATTTGGTGTTGAATTTCATCATTGCGCTCCAGGGAATTTTCCCGAGCCAAAACTAGCAAGGAGAGCAATTATGTCGAGTCCATTTGTAGCGGAAATCAGAATTTTTGCCGGGAACTTTGCTCCCAAGGGCTGGGCCCTGTGTAACGGCCAACTCTTGCCCATCAGCCAGAACACCGCTTTATTCTCTCTCCTTGGCACTACCTACGGGGGTGATGGAAAAAGCACCTTTGCCCTGCCCAACCTCCAGGGCTCCGCGCCTTTACAACAAGGCCAGGGGCCGGGTTTAAGCCTGCGTGACCTGGGTGAGATCAGCGGAGAGCAAAGCGTGACCTTGCTGCAAACCGAAATACCGGCGCATAATCACACAGCTCAAGGGGCAGCCGGAGCTGGCGTTGGTGATCCCACAAATAACGCCTGGGCCTCAGGAGCCAAAGGCTTTGGCAACGTCTATTCGCCTTCGGCACAGGCCACAAACGTCCAGATGAACCCTTTCGCCCTTTCCGTAACGGGCAGCAGCCTTCCACACAACAACATGATGCCCTTTCTCTGCCTTACATTCATCATCGCATTGCAGGGAGTATTCCCACCACGCAGCTAGAGAGAGGCGCATAAAACCAGAAGGGCTTCGGAGCTGAAACTCTGAAGCCCTTGTTGTTGCTTGGATCGTTCAAAATATCCATTTTCCGGAACCTTCAATAATGATAAAAATTTTGGCTGCTACCCTATTAACAATGGCTTCGATCCCAGAAACTCTGTTAAAGAGCCATGCATTTCGGAATAAAACATGTCTTTACATATCTTGATTTAGTGCTTAAATAGCTCAGCGATAAGACATTAAGGGGCGGTCTAAAAGCAGCCACTCTATGGGTTAATGTATTTCGTATAGCATAAGCTCTGCATTTTCATATATTCCTTGCCGCGCCTCATCACTATCCCATAGAAAACATTATGTTTATGCAAAATCTAGGACAGGTAGAAATGGTAATACAAATGCATTTCATCACCCTATGAAAAATGCTACCTCAACATTCGTAATCGTGCTTATTGCCCTGGTTGGACTGAGTCTCCCGATATTTATTCAGGCTCAGGCGATCAGTGGCGATCTCCTTGGTGTTGTGACGGACTCGTCTGGCGCAGTCGTCTCAAACGCCCAGGTAGTCGCAACCAATCTTGGTACTGGTGTTAAGACAACAACCAAGACCAATGCGACAGGCGAGTATCACTTCGTTAACCTGCCCGTAGGGCATTATTCACTGGAAATGACTGGAAATGGCATGGCCGGTGGATACAAAGATGTGCAAGTCCAGTTGAACAAGCAGGAAACGTTCAATATCACCGCCGCTGTTACCTCAAGCACTGAAGTCATTGAGGTAAACGCAGAAGCCCTGACAATCGATACCACTACCGCGCAGATCCAGAACACGTTTGAAGATAAAGAACTTCAGGACCTGCCGACGGCGACCATCGGATTGGGTGTTCTCAACCTTTCCTTGTTGAATGCAGGCGTCGCCACCAGCGGCGGAATTGGAGCCGGAACAGGTCCTTCGGTTTCAGGTCAGCGCCCGCGCAACAACAACTTCACCATTGAAGGCGTAGATAACAACAGCAAGTCGGTTACGGGGCCGGTCGTTACCATCCCGAACGATGCAGTCCAGAACTTTACCGTTCTGCAGAACCAGTTCTCTCCGGAATTTGGCCACTCATCAGGCGGTCAGTTCAACCAGACCATCATCAGCGGAACCAATAAATGGCATGGCCGGTTGTACGAATACATGCAGAACCGGAACCTGGACGCCATTGACGCGTCCAATGCACGCACTCAAACCGGACCAAACTTCACCAATCCTGGTTTTGACAATAACCGCTTCGGCGGTCAGGTGGGCGGCCCCATCTGGAAAGACAAGATATTCTTCTTCACCAACCAGGAATACAATCCTATCCATCAGGTGATTGGCAGCAGCTTCATCTGCGCTCCCACGGCTGCTGGGTACGCAACATTGTCCGCGCTTCCTGGCGCCAGCCAGAACAACATTAGCGTGTTGAAGCAATTTGAAGGAACCGCTCCTGTTTCAAATGCGCTCCAACCAACTAACAATTGCAATACGATCGGTGCCCCTACAACCGGCGGCGGTGCAGACTTAGGCGAAATTGACTTTACGCCCAAGGCGTTCAACAACACTTACACCACGGTGAACAGCCTTGATGTCAATCTGTCGCAAAATGACCAGATACGTGTCCGCTACATTTATCAGAAGAACGATTCGACTGACGCGAGCTCAAATATTCCTGCCTTTTTCACCACGGTGCCGGTTCGGGACCACGTAATTACAGCTAGTGAATACCACACGTTTGCGCCAACCCTGAGCAATGAATTCCGTGTGGGATTTAACCGCAATACCCAGACGTTCACGGCTGGGAATTTTCCGTTCCCCGGTCTTGCTTCGTTCCCGAACCTGACTTTTGATGATACGGGAAACCAAGTTGGACCTGATCCCAACGCTCCACAGTTTGGTATTCAGAACGTATACCAGGCCACTGACAATATCGTTTGGGTAAAAGGCAAGCACACGATGAAGTTCGGTGTTGAAGGCCGAAAGTACATCTCTCCTCAGGGCTTTACTCAGCGCTCACGCGGAGACTACGAATATGGAAGCACCGAAGAGTTCGTGCTTGACCAGGTGCCATCTTCTTTCGGTCAGAGATCGACTGGAAGTAATACCTACTACGGTGACCAGTCAGCCATCTATGTGTACGGCAACGACGAGTTCCGTATCACGAAGAACCTGACTTTTAATCTCGGCCTGCGCTATGAGTTTACCTCGGTGCCGTTCAGCGAGCGTCTACAAAGCCTGAATTCAGCAGCCAGTGTGCCCGGCCTGATCGACTTCCAGGCCCCGCAACCCCAATACAAGAACTTCTCTCCCCGTGTTGGTTTTGCCTATTCGCCTGGCACTTCCGGCAACACCTCGATTCGTGGTGGCTTCGGCATGGCGACTGACGTGTTGTATGACAACCTTGGCCTTCTGGCTGTTCCTCCGCAATTCGGTGGTACCTGCGATGTTAACCAGAGCGTAAACGGCGCCGGCGGCTGCGTCTGGTCCCCAGCTGGGTTTCTCGCAGGCGGAGGTCTTCCTGCCGGACAAGGCTCTGGCCTGAAGACGTTTGCCAGCGTTGCCGATCAACGCGCCGCCACGGCAAACTTCTTACCGGCTCAACAGAAACTACCCTATTCCGAATCATGGAACCTGGGAGTTGAACATGTGTTTAACAAAAAATACACGGCGGAAGTTCGCTATGTAGGCACAAAAGGTATTCATCTGCCGGTGCAGCAACAGCTTAACGTCCAGCCCAGAGTGACGTCATCGCTGTTCCTCCCGACCTTCCTCACAACTCCTGATGCCGCAACCATCGCTGGCCTCACTACGACACTGGCGCAGATCAAAGCCCAGCCCAATATCATTCCAGCATTTACAGCAGCAGGATTCCCGAATGGTATTACCTCTTTCCAGCCTTTCGGGCAGTCCATTTACCACGGATTACAGACCCAGTTGACCCGCACCTACAGCAACGGTCTGCAATTGCTGGCTGCTTATACCTGGAGCCATGCCGAGGACAATTCGACGGCGGATGTCTTCTCGACATTGCTTACGCCGCGGCGTCCGCAGGACTCGCAGTGCTTCTCCTGCGATTTTTCTACCTCCGCTCTTGACCGTCGTCAGCGGTTGAGTTTGGAAGCCATTTACAACGTGCCGTTCTTTAAGGGTTCATCGAACTGGATGGCAAAGAACCTGCTCGGCAATTGGGAAATTGCTCCGCAGTGGCAGTTCCAGTCTCCTGAGTTCTACACACCACAGAGCAGCGGCCCAACTGGCGATCCCTCTTGCAACACCGTTACTACTGCTGTGCCTTGTAGTACTGGTGCTGGACAGGATGCAAACCTGAATGGTGACAGCGCCCCCGACCGCACGGTCTTTAACCCGGCCGGCGTCCCCGGAACGGGAAGCGCAGTTACCACACTCTGCAACACTACAGTGACTGTGGGGAAACCTTGTCCCTCAGCAAACATCGTTGGTTACGTTGCGGCTAACCCCAACGCGCAGTACATTCAGGCTGCAAGCGGTGCTCTGGCAACCGCTGGACGTAACACTGCGGCGACCCCACGCACCAATAACTGGGACCTCACGGTGGTGAAGCGCTTCAACCTTACGGAAAGAACGAACCTTGAGTTCGCCGCAAACGGCTTCAACATCTTTAACCACTCCCAGTTCCTGCCCGGCAGTGTCAACACCGTGAACTCGATCGGCTTCACTGGGATCACGTCGTTTGTCCGCGCCGGCAACTCGGCCTTTAACGATCCAACACAAGCCTTCTCCAACAACGCTCGCGTTCTGCAGCTTGTTGCGAAGTTCAACTTCTAAAACAGTTCTACCTAAACAAAAAGGGAGCCGATCTGTTCGGCTCCCTTTTTCATTTGGCCTTTTTGTTTGATTCGTCGATTTTGCAAAAGACTTTTCGGCCACCTTGGATAACCGGCAATTCCGGTGTCCTTCCGCGCTAGCGCCAGCCGTTGATCATTGCTTTCAAACGGGACGAAGTGCCACATTGGTGATTTAATGTATGGACATGGCTGACTACAGTCCTCCGGGGGCCAAACAAGGGCCGCAGTTCCTGGAAACCGATGTTCCTCTTTCGCAGTCCGTTATCTGGCGCCTTCAGCGCGATTTCTATGCGCAGCGCGGCCTCAAGGCATGGACGGAGGATCTGGTTCCCAGCTACATCACGAACAATCCCTTCATCGCCGAAATTTATGCCCAGATCGTATTCGGCTATCTCACCGATTGCATGCAGGGCCCAGAAGCTGGGACACGCCCTCTCTCAGCCGAAAATCCATTGCACATTCTGGAGCTCGGAGCCGGCACCGGAAAATTTTCATGGCTTTTTCTGCGCAGGATCACTGCCCTCCTGCGAAAGAAAAAAATTGTGCCTCAGGTCTTGCGTTACTGCATGTCAGACTGCTCTGAAAGCCTGCTGTCGGAATGGCGCGCCAATCCCCGTCTCACCGAATTCGTTTCGGACGGCATCCTGGAATTCAAACTGATTAGCGCCGGCGGAGAAGGCGGCCCATCTTCGACCGCCAGCGCGAGTGCTCATTCTTCCACCACGCAAGCCAAGGGCCCTCTTGTGGTGATTGCTAATTACGTTTTCGATAGTCTTCCCCAGGATGCCTTCATGATTGCCAATGGGCAAATCTCTGAAGCGCTGGTTAGTACTACAGATGCCGACGTCACTTCGAGATCCTGCATAAGCAGAGATCAGCGCGCTGGGGCCCTGAGCCCGCTGCAGCTCTCTTTTAAAAACGTCCCGTTATCGCCCGAACGGTATGCTGAGAAATCATGGAATGCCATCCTGGAGCACTATCGTGCCCATCTTCCTGCCGCAACAATTCTTTTCCCTTCCGCCGCGCTCAATCTGTTGCAGCAGCTCCGCAATTCCTGTGACGGCAGAATGCTGGTGCTGGCCGCTGACAAAGGCTTCACTCGCGAAGATGATCTCGTTCTCAGCCAGGGGCCTCCAGCCCTGGAATTTCATGCTTCCGGACACTGTTTCTCCCAGCAGGTCAACTTCGATGCGTTTGCAAGATACTTCTGGACCATCGGCGGAGAAGCTCTTCTGCCGCAAAAGCATTTCTCCAGCCTGAGCGTCTGCGCCTTTATCGCGCACAGGCCCGAAGATAATTTTCCGGCCACCAAGGCTGCATATGAAGAAAGCCAGAGCATGTTCGGCCCTGACGACCTTTTTGCCCTGATGAGCTGGCTCAACGCGCATCTTGAAGAAGTCTCCATTGTCCAGGCGCTTGCTCTGCTGCGCCTCACCCACTGGGACACCACGGCGTTTCTGCGGCTCTTTCCCGTAATTGCACGCCAGCTTCGGAGCGCTTTAGCCGAACGCAATGATCTGCTTCAGGCCATCCGGAACACCTGGGCGAATCACTATCCTCTAACGGCTGCAGAAAATGTGCTGGCCTTCAATTGCGGCGTAGTCCTGCTGGAACTCCGGTTTTTTGCCGATGCTTTGGGCATGTTCCGTGCATCCGAACGACAACTCGGGCGCACGGCAGCCACCAGTTACAACCTGGGCTTGTGTGCTTTGGGATTGGGCAACTCTGCTGAGGCGCTCAACTACATGGTCGAGGCATGCAAGCTCGATCCTGAGTTCGCACCAGCCAGGAACTCACGTCTCAAGCTGGAGCAGGAACAAGCTGGAAGGTGACGCAATCATCCGCTACAACTTGATCGTCTACACATAAGCTGCTCAGCGTTTATGCGCACAAAAACAAACCTGCTCTGGATTTGCAGCAACGTTGTCCGTGTCTCCGGCCATCTATGTAGACACGTAAATTGTTTTTGAGGGGGGAATAACCATGCGCCATCGCACCATCACTCTGTTTCTGCTGTTCAGCTTATTGTTGGCCACCGCTGCCTGGGGCAGGGAAGACCGGCTCACCAATACCGGGGCCGCACCTGCTGCTGAAGGCAAAGTCATCACCGACAACGATCGCAACGGCAATACAGGCGTGGACATTCAAGTAAAGCATATGGCAACGCCGCAGTCGCTCACGCCGCCCAGGCAGGCGTATCTGGTTTGGATACAGCCGCGCGGCAAAGATCCTGAATTGCTGGGTGCCCTGCGTGTGAATGAGAATTTGGAAGGCAGTCTGAAAGCGGCCACTACTTACAAAGACTTCGACATTCTCATCACCGCGGAAGACAACATGAAGCCTGACACGCCGTCGAGCACCGTGGTATTGAAGGGAACTGTTGAAAGAAAGTAAGGGGCTTCTGCTGATCTCTTTGCGGTCACTCTCTGATGGCTTTGTGGACCAAGGCCGGTTTCCCGGGGCTGCTCGCTTTAGACTTGTCTGCGCGGAAAATCTGGTTCTGCGTGTTTGCGCCCCGGGTATCTGATACTATTGCCGCCGATGATCGTAAAGGAGCAGGCAAGCAATTCCGTGGCAGAGATACCGGCGCTGGACCGCGCAAAAGCATGGTGGCCGCTGGCTGTGCTGGTGGCCATCAACGTCCTCAATTTTTATGATCGCCAGGTGGCTGGGGCGGTAGTCGAGCCGGTCCGCAAGGAATTTCATCTTACAGATACGCAGATTGGTCTGCTCAATACCGTATCTCTTATTTTATACGGGCTGGTCGGACTGCCTTTGGGACTTCTGGCGGACAGGGTAAGCCGCAAAAAGCTTCTTGCCGCCGGCATTGTGGTGTGGACAGCCTTCACTGCCTGTGCACGATGGGTCAACAGCTATACCTTCCTGTTGGTTAGCCGTTTGGGCGTTGGCGTAGGTGAAGCTACCGCCGCTCCCACGGCCACTAGCTGGATTGGCGATCTTTTTCCCGCCGAGCGACGGTCGAAGCCGCTGGCGCTCTTTATGCTTGGCGTACCCGTGGGCGGAGCGCTCAGCTTCTTTTTTACCGGGCCCATCGCATTAAGATTTGGATGGCGGGCCGCCATGGTGGTGGCTGCAGCTCCCGCGCTGCTTCTGATTCCTCTGCTGCTCATGCTTCATGAGCCCCGGCGAGGCGCCGCGGAAAAGCATGCTCCGCCTGTGGATGCAAGCTCTATCTGGGCTGTGCTGCGCGTGCCCACCTTCTGGTGGATTGTGATCTCCGGCGCGCTGGTCAACTTCATTCTGTATTCAATTGGGTTGTTCTTTCCCGCATTCTTTGCCCGCATTCATCACATGAATGTTGCTCGTGCAGGCGTTATGACGGGTATTGTGTATGCGGTTGGCGGCATCCTGGGGGGCGCAATCGCAGGTATTTGGGGTGACCGCATTATTCATCGCAACCGCAGTGGGCGTATGAAGATCGCCTCCATCGCTGCGCTGCTGGCGGTGCCCCTCTCCTACTTTGGTATTCGCCAGGGTTATGGATCGCTGGCTGTTGCCATGCCGTTGCTTACCATTTCTTATGGCCTGCTCAACATGTATTACGGCCTGGTGTATGCGTCGATTCAAGATATCGTTGCACCTGCGCTGCGCGGCACCAGCATGTCAATTTATTTTCTTGTGATGTATCTGGGCGGCGCTTCCTGGGGAACTTTGATTATCGGCAAGATGAGCGACCGCTTCGCGCTCCATGCCGCGCATCTCGCCGGGCTGAATGCAATTACCGAGACCTACAAAGCCATCGGCCTGCAACAGGCTTTATTGGCGATACCAGTGTTGTCTCTTTTGTTGGCTGGTGTGTTGTGGGTAGGTTCGAGGACGATTGGAAAGGATATGGAGAAGCACCAAAAAACAGAGTTGTAGTTTTTTGTTGCTCGAAGGATTTGGGGCCTCAGCTCTCTTTCACTAAAGCCCTTTGCTTCCACACGAGTTTGTGGAACATCAAAGCTGACGCTGGAATGCTTCGGTCAGGATCAGCCTCGTCGTAAAAAATAATTGTTCATGTCGTCCCTTCGATCACAAAAGACTGAGTCGAAGCAGCCGCCTCTATAGTGGCCTTCCACATCAACAAAATGGTAGCGGATTTGCCGATATGCTGGCTTCGAGAAGGTCTTTGCAGAGAAACTGCCCATGCTCACACCTTCCAGTCGCAACATGCGACGCTCAAAAATCCATCTAGCCGCCAGCGAAATGACAAATCCCCAGATGGAAACAGTCATGTAGAAGTAGCTGATTCCCGCAAATAAACTGTCTTTCACTGACCAGGCAAGCCAGACTGCAGCAAGTGAGCTGAAACCGACTGCAGCCAGGAGCCAGTGACGGTGCGTAATGATTTCAAATTCATGCCACTGCTTGAAAAAACTATAGGCCAAATCCTTTCCGCTTAACCGTCCAAATGGTGTGCCTGGTTCAGCGGAGATGATTTCGCCGTCCATTTCAAAAACGAGTGGATTGATCCAAACTTGGATAATTCGTTTCGAACGTGGCAGCCAAAATTGACCCAGAACAAGCAGGACCAATGGACTGATCGCCATCATCAGAAGGAGGTAGCTCTGGATCGCAGGAAGTAAAAAGGCTGCTGCGAGACCTACGATGCCCAGAGCAAAAATCTTTACAGACCTCATTTCCACGGTAAATCATCCCCTGAGTTTAATCCCCAAATCCCTTAACTGCGCTTCGCTCACGGGAGTAGGCGCGTCCACCATCATATCGATGGCTTTTGCAGTCTTGGGGAAGGGAATCACCTCGCGCAAGCTGTCTTCGCCTGCCAGGATCATCACGATGCGATCAAGTCCGAGAGCGATTCCGCCATGCGGAGGAGTGCCGTATTCCAGCGCGTCAAGGAAGAAGCCGAAACGCGAACGCGCTTCTTCATCCGTCATGCCGAGAGCAGTGAAGATTTGCCTCTGGACATCCTGCCGGTGAATACGAATCGAGCCCGAGCCTAGCTCTGTGCCGTTAAGCACCACGTCATAGGCCAGCGCGCGGACTGAACCGGGATCGGATAGCAGCTTGTCCATGTCCTGTTCATGCGGCGACGTAAAAGGATGGTGCGCCGCGTTCCAGCGGTTCTCCTTGTCGTCATACTCGAACATGGGAAAATCTGTGACCCACAAAAATTTGAAATCGCGCGCCACGTCGCCTGTGCGCTCAAACAATTTGTGCTTGTCCGCGTATTTCCGCGCCAGCTCCAGCCTCGCTTCGCCCGCAGAGGTAAATTGTGCTTTTTGGTTCGCGGAAGTGCGTGTTTTGCCTTCCATGGCGATAGTTACGATAGGAACGATGAGATCGTCTGGGCCTGCACTGCACAGTTCACGAATCTTGGCTGCTGCTTGCGGGCGCTTCTTCTCCAGTTGGGCAAAATCGTATACCACACCAACAAATTCTTTGTTCCGTTTGGCAAGTTCTTCCGCTAACGTGCGCAGCTCTTTCTTCTCACGATCGGAAATCTTGCCCACGTTGGGAATTCTAATTCCGACCATATTCATAGTGCGATCAATACGCAACTCGGCCAAGTCTTCATCGCTGAAGGCCGGGCGGATATCGGTCATCGCAGGCAAGCGCATGTCTGGCTTGTCGATCCCGTATTGCCGGATAGCTTGGTCATAACTCATGCGGACAAAGGGTGTGAGCAAATCAATTCCGGCGGCTTTGAAGGCTGCTTTCAAAAAACTTTCCACCACTTCAAACACTCGGTCGGGCTGAGGGAAGCTCATCTCCAGATCGATCTGCGTAAATTCCGGCTGGCGGTCAGCGCGCAAGTCTTCATCGCGGAAGCAGCGCACAATCTGGAAATATTTATCGAAGCCGGAGATCATCAGGATCTGTTTGAAGAGTTGCGGCGACTGAGGCAGCGCATAGAACTCACCCGGATGCACACGACTTGGCACCAGGTAGTCGCGGGCGCCTTCCGGAGTGCTGCGCGTCATGAATGGCGTCTCAATTTCAAGGAAGCCGCGGCCGGCGAGGTCCTGGCGGATGGCCAGCGCCACATTATGGCGGAGCTGAATATTCGCCTGCATGTTTTCGCGACGCAGGTCGATATAACGATACTTAAGCCGCACTTCTTCATTCAGGCTGCCCGCCTCACTGGGCAGAAACGGCGGCAGCTTGGATTCATTGAGCAGCTTGAGCTCATCGACAGTGACCTCAACTTCTCCGGTGGCGATGTTCTTATTCACGGTGTCGGCGTCGCGCAGGCGCACCTTGCCAATGGCGGCGATCACATATTCTGATCGCAGGGCACTGGCCTTCTCATGCCCGGCCGGATTCACGCCTTTATCAAAGACCAATTGCGTCATCCCGCTGCGGTCGCGGATATCGATAAAAATCACATTGCCAAGATCGCGACGGCGGTTGACCCAACCCAGCAAAACAACCTGCGCCCCCGTGTGCTCAGGACGCAGCTCTCCGCACATGTGCGTGCGACGAAGATCACCTAAAAAATCAAGCGGCAAAGAAGTACCTTTCCTGTTGCGATAAAACTTTGATTATAAAGGTTAGGCCGCGAATGCACGCGAATGAACACGAATCGGTCACAATGCGCTCCAGTTGATTCGCGTGTTTCGCGTTGATTCGCGGCGAATCCGGAATTGGCGCGATCTTTACTTGAGGCGCGCCACAATCCTTGCAATCTCTTCCCGGGACACGCTGGCCTGTTCGCCTGTATTTAGGTTTTTCAGGGCATATTGCCCGGAATTGACCTCATTTTCGCCCAATATCAAGGCGAAGCGGACACCCAGCTTGCTGGCGGTTTCCAGTGACTTTTTGAGCTTAAAGCTGTCATCGCCTGTAATTACGATCACACCGTCGCGGCGCAGCTCGCGCGCAAGTTTGGCCGCATGCAGGTTCATGCCTGCTCCCAGCGGAGCGATGTACACGTCGGCTGGACGAGCGGCGACGCCAACGGATTCCTGAAGGGTCATTACCAAACGGTCTTCGCCAATGGCAAAACCAATGCCGGGCGCCGGAGGTCCGCCCAACGATTCAGAAAGTCCGTCATAACGACCGCCGCCGAGAATTGCATTCTGCGCGCCGAGAGCGCCGTGCGTAAACTCAAATGCCGTGCGCGTGTAGTAATCCAGTCCACGCACCAGCCGGTGATCGATTTCAAAGGGAACGCCCACTGCATTCAGAATCTTTTGCACCTCGGCAAAGTGCGTGCGGCAGCTTTCATTCAGATAATCGTTCATGCGCGGCAGCTTTTCAATGATCGGCTGGTCCGCTGGAACTTTGCAGTCAAGCACGCGCAGCGGATTCGTCTCTGCCCGACGCTGGCAGTCGGCACACATAGTGTGGACTACGTCTTTCAACGCATCGCGTAGCGCCTGCAAATAAATTGGACGGTCCTCAGAGCAGCCTACGGAGTTGAGCTTTAGCCTCCAGCCATGAATGCCGAGCCGGGCCAGCAGCGCGGCCAGCATTTCCAGAAGTTCGGCATCGACTGCCGGTGATTCGCTGCCAGCCGCACTTGGGCCGATTACTTCCGCGCCAATCTGATAGAACTGGCGATAACGCCCTTTCTGCGGGCGCTCACGACGAAACTGCGGGCCGATATAGTAGAAGCGCTGCAAACCGGGACGCTCCCACAATTTGTGTTCAATATAGGCGCGGACCACGCCGGCAGTGTTCTCCGGACGCAACGCCAGCCACTGTCCTTTTTCGCTCTGGGCGCGCGCGCGGTCTTCCCAGGCAAACATTTCTTTGGAAACAATGTCAGTCTCTTCGCCGACGGAGCGCTGAAAAAGCTGCAGGTCTTCAAGAATGGGCGTACGGATTTCCTGAAAGTTGTATAGACGAAAGATATCGCGCACAGCCGCTTCAACAAAGTTCCAGGTCTCTGTCTCTGGAGGCAGAAGATCGCGGGTGCCGCGGACGGATTTGATGGAAGAAGCCATTAGTAATTAGGCAGAACTGGTGTGACGACTCTATGCACGACACTCAGCCTTGCTTTAGACCAAATTCCTTTCGGTAAATCTGTGTGTAATCGAAATAATTCTTGCCATACATCATGATTGTCTTTTGTGTCTCTTCGTCGTCAATCTTCTTCTTGAATTTGCCCGGGACGCCCATCCAAAGTGAGTGAGGCTCTATTACCGTACCTTCAGGAATTACTGTTCCGGCGGCGATGATGCAGCCTTCGCCGATCTTTGCATTGTTCAGGATGACACAGCCCATGCCGATCAGGCAGCGGTCGCCGATGGTGCAGCCGTGCAGCGTGACTGAGTGTCCTACCGTGACCCAGTCGCCCATGGTGACGCCGTATTTGTGGCGCATGCCGTGGAGCACGCTGCAATCCTGCACGTTGGAATTTTTGCCGATGCGGATGGCAAACACATCGCCACGAATAACTGCGTTCATCCAGACGCTGGAATTTTCTCCGATCTCCACGTCACCAATGATCTGCGCGGACTCGTCGATATAGCACGAATCGTGAATGCGCGGGCTGATTCCCTGATAGGAGCGGAGCATAAGGTTGAATTTTTAAAGGTAACATGCGCAGCAGAGCACAGCAAATTATGAATATGGCTTTGAAGATGCTCCAAAATAATGTCATCCCTTAACTGCAACAAGAAAATGTCACCTTCAAACGATGGGTGAGTAGCAGCCGCTGTTCACATATTTGCTCTTAACCCTCGCCTTAACTCCTGAATTTATGTTTTCCAATGTTTGTATTAGTGTTATTATGGCGAATAAATAACGAAATAAATTTCTGAATGCGTTCGCTCTCGTTCATTTCTGAAAATAAAGGAGAAGCCAGGATGGTTATCCCAGAGCTGAAACAAATTGAGCAGAAGATCATTGCAGACCGGTATCGAGAGCATCTGGCGAATGCCCTGGCTGAAGCCTGCAACAAACTGACCCCGGATGAGCGGCTCCTGCTTCTCATGCGTTATGAAGCCGATTTTTCATTGCGTGAAATCGCGAAACTATTAGAAACCCATTGCAGCGGGGCCGTCCGACAGTTGCGCAAAGTGCAGGGAAAGCTGCGCGACTATATCATCTGTGGCCTTTCCACCGAGCCGGACATGAATGGAAGAACCATTGCCGAATGCCTGCGGGACATGGTGGAGAATCCCTATCATGAGATTTCGATTCTGGACTGCATCAAAGAAAGCATGGTCCAACGCAAGCCGCCGGCGGCCGCGCGCGAATGGGTCAAGAGATCAGCATTGACCCTGGTAAAAACTGCAACATTCAAATCCAACTGCGCCATAAGCGCGCGCATAGCGGACTCTGAGTAAGAGAGTAAGAAAGCAAGAGGAAGGACCATTGACTGAAAAAGAGATACGGCCAAAAGGAATTTTTATGACTATAACAAAGAAGAACTCAGAAAGCGTTCGAAGTGACGGCACATATGAAATGCTATCGGTCGGTCAGCGAGGTGGGGCACTTTCCATTGATCTTGCGGGCGTGAAAAAGCTGGTGGCAAAACTGGAAGTGCCTTTTCAGCCGGCGCAAGTGGAGTGGCGGGTAATGGCTACAGGCCAGGATGGCCGTCGCGGCCTGATTATGCCTTATGCTGACCAGCGGGCTTATATTGACCGGCTTAATGAAATTTTTACTCCGGCTGGGTGGACGCGAAAATATACAGTTACAACGAGCGCAAACTTTGAAAGAGACGATGACAAAAAGCTGGTGGCAAAAGTGTTTGTCACCTGCGACCTGACGATCCATGGCATTGGCTCACATTCAGCTACTGGAGAAGAATGGACCGACGACGACCATGCCGGAACCAGCGCTGAAGCCCAGGCATTCAAGCGGGCCTGTGCATGCTTCGGACTTGGCAGATATTTGTATTACTTTACTGAGACATGGGTTGACTTGAATGACCGGCAGCAGCTTTTGGAAGAGCCTCAACTTGCTGGATGGGCAACGCCTGAAGGCTGGAATAAAGGCATGCGCCCACAGGCAGTCAGTAAAGACCGCGAAGCAAAACCCGCGTCTAAACGCAGATCAGCCTGGCCCAGCCGGCGGGAGCGCAACGTCCAGGGAGCTGCGCACAAATTAGTCCAGCAAATAGAAGCAATGGCTGAGCCGCTGGGTAAAAAGCTGTATCGTGGTTTGCTGAAAACTGTTGGGCACGTGTGGAAACCGGGCGATATTACTGATACGGCATTGCTGGAGAAGGTCATGGCGGAAATGCAAATTGCTGAACAAGAAGTGGCCCGTCTGGAGACTGTCCGGCAGACGATCAGCGTTGATGACCTGAACCCGATTCTGCAATCGTTAAATCTCAAATCACTGGAGCAGGTGGATAATCTGGATGTTATGCGCAAGCTCAGCCTTGCATTGGAGCAGAAAGCAGGCAGTTTAGGCGCTGCATAAATTCAAAAGTTTCTTCGCCAAAGCGTTTATTGCATTGACGATTGCAATTACGTGAACTGCAATAGCCGCATATTTAAGGCGGTAGGGATCTCTCGCTTCGCTGGAGAAAAGATTTAATGCAACTCCACGCCCATCAATTCCGTGACCATGGTCCACTGCTCCCAGGCATAGCGCCAGATAGAGACCGAATGCAGGTGCTCAAAGGAGTGGAAGTCGCGTTCGTTCATCGCCTGCTGTTCGTCCAGATAGACCTGGCTTACAAAATCACAATCATTGCAGCGGACAATATAAGGATAGTTTTCGGCCATTCAGCAAACCACTTCTGGGGGTGGGGACATTGTTGAGTTTTTCTTAATCCTATGCACTAAGGTGGTTTACTTAGGGCACTCGGATATTTGGCCTATCGACTCAAAACTCTAAATAGCAACAGCGGACCAGTAGAGGCCGGGATAAAAAACTGAGTCAGGGAATGAGCGGGCTGATCGACTAGGACCGCATGATGCGGGCCTTGATTTCCGGTTCCCAGATCACGTTGGAGGGTTCCAGGCTTTCAACTCCCACCTGTCCCGCCAGGGATGAGCCGGCTTCGCCGATCCACAAAACTTTATAGCGCGCACGGCGGTTCTGGCGTTGTACCCAGATGGTCTGGCCTACTGCCTTGATGCCCGGCGGCGCTACCAGGCGCGCGCCATTGGTTGAAATCTCATAGGTGCAGCAGTTCTGTGATTCAAGGCTGGTGATGTCTGGAAACACTTTGACTGGAACGGCCAAATGCAGGCGCTTTTCATGGCGTTTATCTGTAGGGGTGGCTACAGGGGTACGGCCGGTCGATGCAGAAGGTTGGGCTTGCTTGGTTTCCATAGACACTATGCAGTATCGGCGGGGAGCGAACTTTGGTCAATATTACTTTCGTGTGCCGCAGGATGCAACGTTTTCCCGCGTGGCTGCGTTTTCGCACGTGCTGCAATAAAACCAGTTACAATAGTTTCTTAGTCCCTCCTAAACGAGAACAAATATGATTCATTTTCCCGTGCCTGAGGCACTGACCTTCGATGACGTGTTGCTGTTGCCCGCGCATTCTGACGTGGTCCCGGCAGAGGTGAATACACAGACGCAGCTTTCGCGCAACATTCGCCTGAATATACCGATTATCAGCGCCGCCATGGACACCGTAACAGAGTCGCGTCTGGCGATTGCCATTGCGCAGCAGGGCGGCCTGGGCATTGTTCATCGGAACTTATCCATTGAGCAGCAGGCCGATGAAGTGGACAAAGTAAAACGGTCAGAGAGCGGCATGATTATGGACCCCATCACGCTCTCACCCGACCACAAAATTGCGGACGCGCTGGACCTGATGCGCCGCTACAAAATTTCCGGCGTTCCGGTTACGAAAAACAAAAAGCTGGTTGGCATCCTTACCAATCGCGACCTGCGATTTGAGACCCGCACAGACATCCTGATCAGCAAGATCATGACCAAGGACAACCTGATCACGGTCCCCGTGGGTACTACGCTGGAAGACGCGGAGAAAATTCTGCATGAACATCGCGTGGAAAAGCTGCTGGTGGTGGATGACAAGTACAACCTGAAAGGTTTGATTACAGTCAAGGACATTCAAAAGAAGCTGAAATATCCCAACGCGGCCAAAGATAAGCACGGACGTTTGCGTGTGGGGGCGGCGATTGGCGCTACCGGCGATTTTCTGGAACGCGCGCAGGAGATGGTCAAGTCCAAGGTTGATGTGCTTGCCATTGACAGCGCGCACGGTCATTCCAGCCGCGTGCTTGATGCCATAAAGACTATTAAGTCAAAATTGCCGGAAGTTGATTTGCTCGCCGGCAACGTGGGCACGCATGAAGGCGCGTGTGCTCTGGCCAAAGCCGGAGCAGATGCGATCAAAGTCGGCATTGGGCCGGGATCGATTTGTACCACACGCATCGTTACCGGCGCGGGCGTGCCGCAGATTACGGCAATTGCGGAAGCTGCGCGGGCCTGCCGTGACGCGCAGATTCCGGTGATCGCCGATGGCGGCATTAAGTTTTCCGGCGACATAAGCAAAGCCATTGCAGCTGGCGCCAGCGTGGTGATGATCGGCTCACTGTTCGCGGGAACGGAAGAGAGCCCCGGCGAGACCATTCTGTATCAGGGACGTTCGTTCAAATCTTATCGCGGTATGGGCTCGCTTTCCGCCATGGCATCAGGGTCAAGCGAACGCTACGCTCAGAGCGCGGACGATTCTTCCACTGACAACATGGACATGCGCAATGGCGAGCGCGGGAACAGAGTTGACAAACTTGTGCCCGAAGGAATTGAAGGCCGCGTCCCGTATCGCGGCACACTGGCGGAAATGGTCTATCAGCTTGTAGGCGGCGTGCGCTCCGGCATGGGCTATTGCGGAACAA
This sequence comes from Candidatus Angelobacter sp., assembly GCA_036495645.1. GTDB lineage: Bacteria > Acidobacteriota > Terriglobia > Terriglobales > Acidobacteriaceae > Angelobacter. The sequence goes on along the minus strand of DASXMN010000080.1, from coordinate 47,116 downwards.
AGTCAATTCCAGAACTGCAACAGAAGGCGCGGTTCATACGCATCAGCGGCGCTGGACTGCGCGAAAGCCATGTACACGACGTGATCATCACGCGTGAAGCGCCAAACTACAGGCTGGAATAAGGAAAATCATTTGTCATCTTCAGCGATTGAAAGGCCAACAGCACCATCGCGAAAGCTGCGCGCGTGGATCCCCACGCTCCTGTGGTTGTGTGTGCTGGCGGTTTTTTCCACGGATTTGTTTTCCGCCGAGCATACCGGCAGCGTTCTGGCAAAAATTCTGGATACGCTCTTTCCAAGGTTGACTGCTGAGCAGTTTGCACTCATTCATTTTCTTGTCCGCAAATCAGCGCATTTTTGCAGCTACGGATTGCTTGGCGCACTCTCTTTTTTCTCCTGGCGCGCTACTTTTCCGACGCCAAAGCGTTGGATGCTTCTCTGGGCTGGCCTGGCAATATTGACTTCGTTTGCGGCAGGAAGCATGGATGAATTTCACCAGAGCTTTGTGCCATCGCGGACCAGCACATTTCATGACGTGCTTATTGATACTGCTGGCGGTATCTTTTTTCAGATTGTGATTGCACTGTGGCTGATGCGGAAAACATCATCGCGGCAGACGTAAATTTCTCTCAGCAAGATGCCATCCCGAAGCCGTAACCAGGATAGTGCATTCGAATCGAAAAAACTTGAGTGGAGCGATGAGGGTCTGCTTTAGCACTTTTGAGGCTGAAAAATGGATCATGTTCGCCTTGGAATGGGGAAAAACAAATAACCCCGCACTCCAGTGCGGGGTTATTCGGTTAGCTGTTGGGATTGGCTGAAGGCGCGCTGGCCTTGTGCGAACCACAACTTCGCTTAGGACTTAAAGACTCACGCCTTAAGCCTCAGCCACCTCACGTTTACCACTACAATCAGAACTCTTCATATATTTGGATCGCCCTCCTTTCCCGTGTAAATGCAGAATATCGCCAGATAACTAAAAAGTCAACATTCCGATTTGAAAACTTGCAGCGCCGCGGCGGGGCCGTGCAATTCGGTGCAGCGTTATTTGCTCCAGAGCTCGGGCCGCCAGAAGGGAAATAGATCTTTCAGTTCAAGGTCTTCCCGCCACGAGCCACGTGTGCCGTAGCCGACATAAACAGCAGACGATTCAACGGAAATTCTGGAGCCGGGAGGAACCCTGGAATCTGCGCTGCCGAAATCGGATTCCTGCAAAGATAGACGCGCCCATGATTCAAGGACAATGCCTTTATCCAGCACACGATCCAGAACACTAACCAGGTCATCCGTGTTGGCGACGAGTGGGTACATTTCAACCTCTATGTATCAGATGCTCAAAACCCGTTTCGCGAACGGGGATGAATCGGTCTGCTCTCCTCGTCTCGCTGCTCTGCTTTCAGATCGCGTTGGTTAATTCGTAAAGCCTGTCAGTCGAAATCCACACTGTTGTGCCGCCATAGCTAACGGAGTTGTAATGGGTAAGGCAGGTGTCATGTCTCAAATAATTAAACTAACTTTCAATTTCGTTCTTCTTATTCAGCTTGGCCCGCGCCGCATCGTCCAATTGCACGGAAGCAGGAACTGCCGCATGGTCAAAACAGGTTCGTAGTCTAGTCCCCGACTGCCGGACGAGCATATCTTCGCCAGACGGAAAAAAGACGTTAATCATGAAGCGAAATGGGGCGTTAGGTTTTTCTTTATCCGGGGATGCATCTTTGCGGCCAATTAATTACAAAGTCGAACCTCCAGCAATGGCTTCATGGTCGCCTGCCTCTTCGTCTTTCTTCATTAATGACGGTGAAAGTTCAGGGATGTCAAGCGTTTTTCGGTTTTTTCGCATAAGCGGCCAGCACGTGACTCGTGACGATTCAATTCAAAAAGCTGCGGTACGGCGTTACAGAAAAACGGTTGGGTGCTTGCCGTCAGCGATTGATCCAAATGTATGGGGAGTGGGTTGGTCTGCAGACGGAAAGCAACTCTTTTTGCTTGTGCAAGCCACTGTGAATGAATCGTGTGGTGTTGCGGAGGGTTTTATTGGTTTGATCGTAAATGTATCAGACAACTCGGTTGCTGAGCAGCTCACCACCTCACAAACGACACGAAGGTTCCGCAGTTTACTTCCGCCTGAACTCTTGCAAAAGCAGGAGACTTTCTATTCTCCGAAGCATACGCATCGCAACAATCCAGGTCAGTGATTACTGCCCAGATCAGCGTTTCGATTCTTCTGCCCATTCGGTTTACTGCCGGCTTTTACCAGTCAGGGCATCCGCCGTCACAAATATCGGCTCAATGTCGGTCGGGACGGTCTTCAACCGTTCCAGCGCTTTTTGCACTTCGGGCCGCAAAACCATCATCTCGCTCATCATCTTTTTTGCGCCGGCATAATCGCCCGTCGCTTCGAGGGTAAGCAGTTCGTGGTCCAGACCGGCCACGGCATCTTTAATCTTGCTCAGGTCAACACTGAAAGTGCCGTCAGCGTTGGCGACGACCCCCCCTTTATCAAGAAAATAATTGAACTGCACGGCCATGCCTTTGGCGTGAGAATCCTGCAGGCCAAAGCGCAGCGTGCGGAATGACGAAGCAAGGTAGGTGGTGTAAAGCTTGCGCTCTGCGTCCGGTCCATGAGGAAGCGGAGCCTGTATTGCGCCCTTGTCGGCCTGCGTCATGAGGTATTGCAGCGCAAACAGCCCGGTCACATCAGCCTTGGCTTCTTCGATGGCGCTGTAAAGCTCTTTCAGCTCCAGGCGCGGGTTGGTGTCACGACCATTGATCTTGATCTGGTGCGGCCCCAGGCCATGCGTGAGTTCGTGCGCGACGATATGAGTGAAGAACAACTCAAAACTTAAATCCTGCTGCGCCGCAGGTTGCAAAACCACTTTGGATATCGGCTCCAGCGTGGACTTGAATTTAGCTTCCTGAATGTTCTTGAGCATCACGCGCTTGCTGCCCTTCTGCTGAACGACTTTGTCGTCATTGGGCAGGTTGTAAGCGGCGGTTTGGACGCCATGGTTGCCGTCGCCAGCGGCAAAGACTTCATTGACCACGCGGATAGGCGCTGCGGCCCCCAGCTTGGCCAGGCGATATTGCGGGTCTTCCGGCAAATTGTTTTCGATCTCCTGCAAGTGCTGTCCCAGGAAGGCAAGGCGAGCCGACTCTTTTTCATCGCGCACGTTGATGTAGGCCTCAAACGCGGCTTTGTAGCCGAACAACTCATCGTTGTAGGTTTCATAAGGGCCGATGGTTACATCGACAGGCGCGTCTAGGTCCATCCATGCCATGTCGCTTTCAAAGTAATCGTTGGAGCTGAATGCAGCGGCGCGCGTGGTGAGAAACTTCTTGAGCGAAGCATTGTCCGTGAGGGCCGCGGCTTCATGCAGCAGCTTGGCCGCATGGGCTAGATCCGTTTTGTATTCCACGCTGTAAGGGACTAATTTGAGTTGCTTGTTGGCGTCACGCCGCACAACCGTGAAGAAGCCTTCGGCCTGATCTTTCTGGTCGGGGTGGGCTTTAATCCAGCTTTCGAATTCCTCCTTGGTCATGTCTTCAGGATAGAAATTGGCCCCAGCGGGCTTACGGGCGGGAACGCCCGGCAGGAATGCTTTGTGCTCATCGATCTCTGACCACGGGCCTTTGTTGATCCAGAAATAATGCAGTTGCGCCTTACCCAGCGGGGTCTTGTTCTGCTGCAGTTTCTGGTAAAGTGCCAGATCGCCGCTCCAGAACTGCTGCATAAATAGGTGATTGATCACGCGTCCGGCGTCAACCAGTTTGGCCAGGGCTTTTTTGTCTCCGGCGGAAAGGGCGGAAAGGTCAACGTCAAGATGCACGGGCGCAAAACGTGCAGCCATCTGGTTGAGTTCATCAGCGTTAGGAAAAGCGTTCGGCGAAGAAGCAGGAGCAGGAGTTTTCTGAGCGGTAGCCATAAGGGTGCAAACCAGGAGAAGAAATGTCAGGAGTCGGCGCATAAGCGTTGGAGTTCCTCGCTAATAAGAATAAATAGGTTCCTGCTTTGTTCAAAGCACTAGGGGCCCGGACCACCAAATTCCCTTTGTGCAACCAAACTCCAAAATCTCATCGGACGGGCAGAGCTTAAGCCTGTGGCTAGCACGAAAGTATAGGAATATCCTATCGCGATCGTTTTCTCCGCTCTAACTTCATCAAAAATAAGGGTATACATTCCAGCTACAAACCATAGAAACAAAATATTGGAATCTATTTATCCGGCATGATGAACTCTGGCCAGCTCTGCATTGAGTGAATGCATGAGATCAATGGAGGAGTTCATGAGCAATGGCAAGGCGCAGTCCCCTACCGTTCCAGATGAAACAGGAACTCAGTCAGTCCCCCCGCAAGCGCAGCATTCCGTAAGCATGGTCCCCAGCAACGGAAAGCAAATCAATGGAAAGAAAGATGGTTACAAAAATTATGACCGCACTCAGCCGACCGACCGCAGCCGGCGTTCGTTTCTGGGCAGGGCCGGCGGCCTGACTGCGATGGCCATGGCAGCCGGCATAGTTCCCCTGGAACCGTTGCTCGGCGGAAAGCAGACTGAGGCGGAAGCGTCAGATATAACCTATTCAGAAACCAACCGTGCGAATCTCTCCTTCAACTATCGCGACAAGGAAGCGCAGGCTGAGAAAATCAGCCCTCCGGTGGCGCCCGATAACGGGGACTTCGCGCTGTACACGGACCACAGCGGCACCTGGAGCAAAACTCTGCAACATGACAATCTGGGAATAGTGAACCAAAGCTCATTTACCAGCTTCGTCAACGCTCTCACCAGCACCAAATTTGCCGACTTTCAAAATATCTTAGTGGGCAATCCCGGTGGAACCAATGCGAATGCACAACTGAATGGACCGCAGACATCACTGGCGTTTGATCTGGAAGGCCTGGACTCGCACGCGACTACGATCGATCCCGCACCCACCACGGCCAGCGCGCAGACGGCAGATGAGGAAGTGGAGCACTACTGGGCGGCGATGCTGCGCGACGTCAACTTTGCCGATTACGATGGCAACGCAACCGTGGCCCAGGCAGTCACGGAATTGAACAATCTCACTTACATCAAGAGCACCGCAAACAACGAGTACCCGTTTCCGGTGACAGCGAAAAATCTGTTCCGCGGCCAGATCGTAGCCGGGGATGGAAATGTTCAAGGGCCATATCTCTCGCAGTTCCTGCTGCACCCGATCGCTTTTGGCGCGCTGCCTCTCAGCATGATGTTCAAAGTATTCTCGCCCAACCAGAGCTTCATGACCAGCGTGGCGGAGTACATGAACGTGGAGAACGGGTTTCCGCCCAGCGCCTCGCTGGCCTTTGACCCAACGCCCCGGTTCTTGCGGAATGGCAGGGACATGGCCTCCTATACGCACGTAGACGTGCTCCACGAATCATACTTCCTTGCCTTCCTGGGCCTTCTGGCACTGAATGCGCCGCTGAACCCCGGCAATCCCTATATCGGCTCCAGGACGGAGCACGGTTTTGGCGCGCTGGATGGCGCAGATTGTTCTGCAACGCTGCCGGAGGTGGCGACCCGCGCCCTGAAAGCGGCGTGGTTCCACAAGTGGATCGTCAACCTGCGCCATCGTCCGGAAGATTACGGCGCTCTGGTACATGCACGCCTCACCAATCGGAGTCCACTCCCGCAGGCCGCATCTCAATTGCACGCTGACGTTCTGAACTCGCAGGCAGTCGCCAAGACGTTCGCGCAGTTTGGCACCTACTTGCTGCCACAGGCCTTCCCTGAGGGAGCGCCGACTCACCCGTGCTACCCCACGGGCCACGGCACCGTCGCCGGCGCATGCATCACTGTTTTGAAGTTTTTCTTTGACGGCAGCCAGAAGATCCAGCCTTTGCTCCGCGCCGCCGGCACTGACGTGATGCAGACCAGCGAAGACGGCCTTTCTCTGGTGCCTTACACCGGCACAGACGCCGCGACCCTCACCATCAACGGTGAGCTCTCAAAACTGGCACACAACATTTCCTTTGGTCACGGCATTCATGCAGGCATCCACTTCCGCAGCTCCAGCCGCGCTTCCATTCTGCTGGGCGAGCAGGTGGGGATCAGTGTGCTCAACGACCGGACCCCGGGCTATAACGAGCCGTTCAGCATCAGCATCACTAAGTTTGACGGCACAACGCAAACGTTCGTCAACAGTACCCCTGGGGTATTTAACAACGGCAAGACCCCGCAGACGACTTGCCCAGCGCCAGCATAACCGTCAAAAGCAGTATTTTGACACTATTCACAACAAGGGCAGCAGCCGGGCGTCCCGGTTGCTGTCCTTTTAGTTTGTGAATTCGTATTGCGATTAATTTACTCGCTGCGCGCGAAGAAAAAACTGCCTAAGCGCAAATGCCTCATGCACTCCTGGGCAGTTTGGAATCTTCACTCGTGGCAACCTGCGCATTTTCTATTCTTCGCAGATTGGTTGTCCCCGAATCCAGCCCCGTTTGCGGGCAGCCGAGTTCAATAATCTTGCGCGCTTCGGTTTTGCTGTCACGGACCGCCTGCAGGATGGCAAGCGCGCGAGGCAGAAAAGACTCGCCCAAAGGCGTTAGGCGCGCTGCCCGCGGTAGCCGGTAGAATAACTTCCCTCCCAGCTCGTCTTCCAGCTTAAGAATCTGCTGCGACAAGGAGGGCTGCGCAACGTACTGAGATTCCGCTGCGCGGGTGAATGTCCCTTGTTTCACGATGGCACAAAAATATCTAAGCTGATGAATTTCCATAAGCGGTGCTCCTGGATTGACAAGCACACGCAGATACCGGTCTGTATCTTGCGTAGGTAAATAGTGTCGATTCAGGCCTTATTTGCATGCCTGGCCTGATATTGAGCTGCTCATCGGAGATTCGTGTTTGCTGCAAATACTACGAGGGTGCGGGAGCAGCCTGCCTGGATGGAAGCAGCGTCCTGCCGGTGTAGTCAAAAAAGCGCGGATGGTTCTGATGTGAAAAGTGATGACTGCGGTATTTACGATGGTCATCTTTTTCTCCAGAGAAAGGTCAGGAACACAATTCGGGGCCCTCGGCAGGAGCTCACAGCATAGGCAAAAATATGCGAAACCTCAAATTAAATTTTCAACACTCTCTGTTCCATTTTGGGATTTATTACGCCAACGTTCGGTGCCGATAACACCGGGCAGGAGCTTTCATTTTCGCGCTTCACCTTGGGGCTGCGCGCAAGCCTTCGGCAGAGAGGAAGGTTTCTTAAGAAGCGTCGGACGGCACGACCAAGGTCGTGCCCCGACACTTTGTCTCTTGAACGAAAATGGAAAGACTTTGCTACCCTGTTTTTCCGCAGCGCGTCGACCTCGGTGTTTCTACCCTGCGCGCGAGCCTGCGGCGCACGGTAACGGGCGTTGAATCGAGCTTTACACGGCCATGAATGGCCGCTCTTTCACCGAAGGTAATCCACCCCTTGACACCCGGCGAAGCACCGGGTGTCCTCTTTTTTTGTGCAGAGGCGGCGCGATAACGGAAGCCCGTAAGGGCTTCCGCGCGACGCTACACAGCCGGGGCGGCTGTGCTACACGGCTGTTCTCGGGCAGACTGATCCCTCCATTCCCTGAGCATTCTTTTTGCGGGGGCTTCTTAACTCAGTTGGCAGTTGCGCCTTCTGTCGAAGATCAGCAAAATAACAGCATGTTCGGCCGCAAAAAACCGTCTCCGCAGCAGGTGACCAGCGGGCGCTTTGAAATTGAGCGCGACGGGAGCGTCGCGTATCTTGAGTACACGCAGGCCGGGAAGATACTGCAACTCATTCACAGCGAGGTGCCCGCAGCGATGCGCGGGAAGGGCATCGGCTCAGAACTGGCGCATTCCGCGCTGGAATGGGCGCGCGAGCAGGGCCTGAAAGTGGACGTGATCTGCCCTTCGGTCGCGGCTTACATGGAGAAGCATCCGAAATACGCGGACCTGGTTCTTTGAAGTGGCGTGCCACGCTTAATGACGACGGTCGAGCTGCACCCCCGCTTTGTACACTGCAACAATGTCCCGCGTGGCTAAAATATTTTCATCCGGACGGCCGTTCACCAGCAGTAAGTCAGCGCGAAAGCCGGGCGCGATGCGTCCGCGATCAGGGATGTTAAACGCCTGTGCGGGAGCCGATGTGGCAGTGGCCAGCGCTTCCGTTGGCGTAAGTCCTGCTTCCACGTACATCTCCAGCTCTCCATGCAGGCTTGCGCCATAGGTTGTGCCGGGATTAGGAGCGTCAGTGCCGGCAACAATCAGAGCGCCAGCGGCCTTAAGTTGCCGCAAAGCCTCAGCGCCAGCCTTGCAGGAAAGGATGCCAAGCCGCGCCGTGGGGAAGGTTTCCTCCAGACGGTCCACATTCTCACGGCTCAGGTATGGCGCAAGATGCGGATCTTTTACCAGCCGGCTTCCAGCAGATTGCGGGCCGCAGACAGAGTGCATCACGCTGAGCGTTGGGATCACAAACGCATGATGGGACGCCACCAGTTGACCAAAGTCGCGCGGAGACGATGTGCCACGGAACAGATGGGCCAGACCGTCAGCGCCAGCTTCAATGGCGTTGCGCGCGCCGGAAGCTGAACCAATATGCACCACCGCCAGCCGCCGATTTTTGTGGGCGGCAGCAATCACCGCAGCCAGAGTTTCACGGCTGAGCGTGGGCGGTGGACTCGTGCGCGGTGTATCCACCCCCGCCGTATACATCAGCTTGATGTAATCTGAGCCTTCACGGATACGGTCTTCAACAAACGTTTCTGCTTCTGAAGGCTTGGTGAGCGTCGGAATTTTATAGCCATATTCCGTGCCATGGCCGCCGGGAACCGTGGCGGGATTGCCGGCGGAGAAAAATGACGCACGATTGTCACGGTATTCTGACTTCAGCCGCTGCGCCATGAGCGGCGGCATCATCATGTCAAGCTCGGTGGTTACGCCAAAAATCAGCGCCTGCTCCAGTGTTTCTGCTCCATGGACGTGCACATGAGCGTCAATCAAGCCGGGTAAAAGCGTTTTACCGGCGCCATCAACAATTATGGCATCGGGGGCAGAGATGCCCTGACCGATCTCCTTGATCTTTCCTTGCTCAATCAGCACGTCCGTTTCCGCAATGACTTTGGCGCCATCAAACACGCGCACCTTCTGGAACAACACTGGGGTCTTCTGGCCAAAAGCTACCGCAGAAAGCAACAGATAAACGGCGCAGCCCAGGAGCGTTTTCATTCTGCTATCCCATGATGAAAGATTTGATTGATGAGAACAGTATCGTAGATGGACATAGTCATTTTGGGAAGCCTACTTTTGGGGAAGCCTACTTCCAGATATGCATTGCCTGTTTCGGGAGGCCGCTGAACGACGCCTGTAAGTTCCGGACATCCTGCGCTTAGTGGCTTGCATTCCTATCCGCGTGGCCACTGAAACCATCAGTCATTCGATCATTGAAAGTGACATTCCGGCGCGGCTAGACCGCTTGCCCTGGAGCCGCTGGCACTGGCTGGTGGTGATTGCACTGGGCATTACCTGGGTGCTTGATGGCCTTGAGGTCACGCTGGCCGGCGCCGTCGGCGCGGTGCTTAAGCGAACGGACACGCTAGCTCTCTCTGACGCTCAAATTGGGGCCAGCGCCACTTTTTACCTGATCGGCGCTGTCACCGGCGCGCTACTTTTTGGTTATGCCACTGACCGCCTTGGCCGCAAACGGCTATTTACTATTACGCTGCTGGTCTATCTGACGGCTACTGCCCTGACTGCGTTCTCCTGGAATTTTGCTTCTTACGCACTTTTTCGCGCACTTACCGGCGCGGGGATCGGCGGAGAGTATTCTGCTATCAACTCCGCCATTGACGAGCTGATTCCTGCTCGCGTCCGTGGCCGCGTGGACTTGATCATCAACGCCAGCTTCTGGATCGGCGCAGCTATCGGCTCGGCGGCCGTCATCGGCCTGCTTGACACTGGCGTTGTGCCCATCAGCCTGGGCTGGCGGATGGCTTTCGGTATTGGAGCCGTGCTCGGCACAATTGTGATCTTCCTGCGCCACGCCATTCCTGAAAGCCCACGATGGCTGATGACCCACGGCCGTGAAGCGGAAGCTGAACAGATCATGCTCAACATTGAGCGCCGCATCGGTGGTCCTGAGCGCCTGTCGCCGGCAACCGGAAGCATTCGTATTCAGCCGCGCAACCACACTCCATTCCGGGAAATCTGGAACGCCATCGCCATTCGCCATCGCGCGCGTTCCTGGCTGGCTATGGCGCTGATGACCTCCCAGGCTTTTTTCTATAACGCCATCTTCTTTACCTACTCGCTTGTGCTGGTTACTTTTTACGGATTGCCGGCGCAGAAAGTTGGCCTGTATCTTTTTCCATTTGCGCTGGGAAATTTTGTTGGCCCGCTTCTGCTGGGCAGGCTGTTTGATACTGTTGGCCGGCGCACCATGATCACCGTTACTTATGCGCTTTCCGGCATTCTGCTGGCCGTGAGTGGATGGCTCTTTCAACATGGCCTGCTCACCGCGCAAACGCAGGCGCTGGCCTGGACAGTGATTTTTTTCGTGGCTTCGGCGGCCGCCAGCTCGGCTTATCTCACCGTAAGCGAAATCTTTCCCCTGGAGATCCGCGGCCTTGCCATCGCTACTTTTTACGCCATGGGGACGCTCGTGGGCGGTGTGGCCGCGCCATTCGTCTTTGGGGTGCTGATACAGACCGGCTCTCGCACAGCCCTCTTCAAAGGGTATCTTGCCGGGGCCGTTTTGATGATTGCCGCTGCCGTGACAGAAGCCGTTATCGGGGTGCGGGCGGAACAGCAATCTCTGGAGTCGATTAGCGCGCCGCTCTCCAGCGCATGAGGTGCGGGCCAGGAGCGGGTTCATCGCTGCCGCGCAGTTTTCTATTGACACTTCGCTTCAGATTCGCTAATATGTAAGGTGATTCGGCCGGGAGCGGCGCCGGCGGAACTCTAGCCAAGAAGAGCCTAATCAGGCCAATGGCAAGACCGGGGAAACCCGAAAAGGCCTGCAACCCTGCGTTCTGTGTGCCATCGTTCGGTTCCCAGATTCGCGGCCCTGCTATGCCGGAAAGTGTCCGTCTGGGGCATTTTTTAGGCTAATTCAGCTTCAGGGCCGTAGTGTGTTAAAAAAAAGCTCTTGGCCATTGGCTCTTAGCCTTTGGCTTTTGTTTTTAAGCCGCACGCATCTCTTCAATTTATCCGCCGTCATTGGAAGAAAATAGCAAATAGCAAATGGCACTTAGCCAGAGCAGTATGCAGCAAAGCCTATAACTGGAATGAGCGAGCGCTGTCGAGACATCGCAGGCGAGGGCGCCTGCGCTCCACAAGATTTCATTTAGCTATCACAATTGAAAATTGGAAATCAGCTTTTGGCCATTGGCTCTTAGCCTTTGGCTTGTTTTAGCGGCACGCATCTCTTCGGACCTATCGGCTAGTCATCGGAACAAAATCGCAAATTAGCAATTAGCAATTAGCAAATGGCAATTAGCCAGAGCAGCATGCAGCAAAGCCTGTAACTGGAATGAGCAAGTGCTGTCGAGAGATCGCTGGCGAGGCCGATTGCGCTCGAGATTTTGTAAATCGGCCAATTCAAAACGCATCAGGCCCATCGCAGGCGAGGGCGCCTGCGCTCCAGGAGCGTTTATTGCGACAATCAAAAAATTCAGCCGTCACAAAAAATTCAGCCTAAGAAAAAATTCAGCCCTAGGAACAAATTCAGCCACAACAAAAAATTCAGCCATCACAATTTAGAAATCAAAAATCCTGGTAACGAAACCAAGATTTAGCAACCAACGCAAACCCACGATCGAGCACAAACCTAAACCAAAAATTTTAGCAATCGAGACCAAAGCCACCCATCCGGTGGCTTTTTTTATTGGAGCCAACCATGCGAGCAAAGACCAATCCAGCAACCAAGTACGCCAGCATGACGAAAGAAGAGATCGTGCAGGCAATCAAACAATGCGCGGCGGAACTTGGACACGCGCCCAGCATCAGCGAACTGGTGAAGAGGACGCGCATCAGCAAGCAGTGCCTTTACCGGAAATTCGGCAACTATCGGAACGCGCTGGCATTGTGCGGGCTGGAGCGCACCGGGCCGGGGTACCAGACCGACATGGAAGGGCTGTTCCGCGACTGGGCGGGCGTGGCGCGGAAGGTGGGGAAGGTCCCGACGATGGGCGACTATGAGGCGCACGGGAAATACAGCATCCAGCCGCTGCTGCGACGCTATGGAATCTGGGGCGACGTGCCCGCGGGCATGCTGGAGTTCGCCAAGAAGCAAGGGCTGGAGGCGGAGTGGAAAGATGTGATGGAGATGGTGGGGCGGGGGTGGGGACGAAAATCGTTGCTGAAGGCGGTACGGAAATCAGTGCCGAGAAGGTCCCGGGAGTTGCACGCGGAAGATGGGCCGGTTTATGGAACGCCGCTCACGCTGGGGCCGCTAACCTTCGCGCCGACAGACGAAGGCGGGGTGATTTTTCTGTTTGGGGCGCTGGCGGCAGACCTGGGCTTTGCGGTGTCGCGTATTCAGGCAGCGTTTCCGGATTGCGAGGCGATGCGCGAGGTGAGGCCGGGGAAATGGCGTCCGAAGCGGGTTGAATTTGAGTTGGAGAGCCGGAATTTCCTGAAGCACGGACACGACATAAAGGGGTGCGACATCATCGTGTGCTGGATTAATAATTGGGAAGATTGCCCGGTGGAGGTGATTGAGTTGAGAAGCGTGATGGAAGCGATGAAGAGGAAGGCGGGGGAGGGTAATGCTAGGATTGGCAACGGCTATTAAACGGTAAAATCGAATTTCATAAGAAGTTGAAACAATAATGCCCCGTCTTCAACGATATAGTTACGCAGATGTTCTCTCAGATCTCGATGGAATTGATGATTGGTTGCAGCGTTTGGGTCTTGTTGCGAAGCAGGATCGAATTCATTTCGCAATAGAGGTCTTGCGACGAGCTGAAGAGAACTTCAGGCAATCAGGAGGAAGACAGCCGGAAGTAATCGGCAATAATGATGACTTTATTTTTGGCGTTTGTGAGGCGCTTGAAATTCGGGATATCTACCGGGCCTTCAACAATGAGCCAAAGGAACGCATTGCACCTATCCTAGATAGAGCCTTGTCAGGCCCTCATCGACCAGCCGATGAGAATGAACAGAATGCTGATGGCCGCAATATCGGTTTTGAGTTGGCGTTCGGGGCTGACCTGAGACTGAGGGGAGCGAATGTAGAACTGGAGGAGCCCGATCTCAGGCTGTCCATTGACGGTCACACCTACCTGCTTGCGTGTAAGCGTCCCCGTCGCGCCGAAAGCATAAGAGCGTGTATTAGAGATGCGGTGCGGCAGTTGCGAACAAGTGTGGTAGATGAAGCGAATCAACAGGCAAGCGGCATTATTGCTATCTCGGTTGGCCGCATTCTCAACCCCGGAACCCATTATTTCACGGCCCACTTGGAAGTACTTGGGGATCGGGTTCTGGAGTTGCTGGAAGCAAACAAAAATCACGGCAGGAGGGCTGCAAGAGATGTTCCCGCTATTTGTGCTGTCCTCTTCCACATTGCAACTCCTGGCGAAGTGGAAGGCATCTTGACGCGAATGAGCTATGTGGTGATGTACGATGCTGGAGTACCGTCTGCTGCATTCGATCATCTTGCCGATCACATCGCGCCGATGTACGAAGTCTGACGTGGCTGTAATTCTGTCCGAATCAAAAACCACAGTACTCCAGATTAGTAGAAGATGCAGCAGATTAAACTTGTGAGAACACCAATGCTCTTTCTGAATTTATTTGTGCCGCACCTACTCAATGCCATTCTTTTAGGCCATCCTTTTTAAAGAGCTTTTTGACTTCACATTGATAGATCCTTTCGTCAGTCGACATTGGCCTAGGCTTCCAATCAATCGTTTATTCTTGTGGACAAAGATTATTATTTCAGAGAACGGAAGTGAAAAAACGTCAATGATTGTGACCGGATGGAACAATGGAGATTGGAATCGCAGTGGCGCTGGTTATGGACTGAAGGTATCTTTGCGCGATCGCGACAGGCATTTTAAACGTGAGTGGTCTATTGTAACGGTGAACATCAAAGGATCTCCGTCGATCAGGGTCAAGCTGTCGGCTTCTTTTTGGAGAGATTGTGCCGAGTTACGCAGCCAGGCGATTGGCATTTGGATGAAAGCGCAAGGGCATTCTCATTGGATTTCCGGTAAACCACCTAAATTCAATCTTGTGTATACCGGTGAGCAGTCCTTTGATCTTTCTGGTGATGGAGATCCCAAGTGAAAGGCGCTCCGCTACGCTGCGCGCTGGCCTTCGGCAGAGTGGATGAGAAATTTTATTTCACATTTTCCCGCCGTTGAAACGGCGGGCTACTACGAGCCGTCCCGCTGACGCGGGACTGAACTCATGGGATTGTCAGGGTTGTCGATATTGAGAAAATTGTTTGTGCCGCCCCTTGCGGGGCTCGGGTCATGTGGGATGATGACCGGGGACTGCCGTCACCCGGCTACTGACTGTGGCGTCCCTGCGGGAGATTTTTCATGGCCGTGAGACACGGTACGGAGCAAAGCTGGCAAATGCGAACGCGTTGGGCTTGACCTCGCTGCGAGTCCGCTCCTTACGCAGAACGGGATAATCTGAAAGGGTGTGACTTCTATGATTGGATATCGACGCTCCTTGTTCGCATTGGTGACGTTGTTGCTATTACAAAGCGCTTCACTGCCCCGCGTTCTTCAAACATCTGAGCAGAAAGATTCGGCGATTGCTCAAATCAGAGAGGGTGGGGAGAACCTGTTGCACGCAGGTAATACGGGTGACGCTAGTCTGATTCCAGCATTGCGAGACCACCTGAAAGCTCATAAGAGAGATTCTTTCGAGGTGCGCCGGGCGCGCATGGCACTCGCCAAATTAGGGGACCAGAAAGCGCAGCAGGGAATTGTCTGCGATTTTTATGGCGACGATAAGATCGTAATGCAAAATACTGCGGAAACAGACCTCCCGTATATAGGCGGATGGTTTGCGATTAAAGTATATAGTTACTTGCTTTCTCCTGAAGCGGACAAGAGGTTTTGGAAAGCAAAAAAGCCGGGGCCTTCCGATATAGGTTATGTTTCGCCCGCAGTCTGGGCACTCATGCAACTCCCCAAAGTTGCGCCCAATCCGCCATTGCCGCCATTTAAACCGGGGATTGGCGACCCGAAGAGAATCCCCCAAGAGGATGGCAAACTCTGGCTCGGTTGGATCCGCGAGCACGAGGCCTCATTGCAGCAGCTTACACCAACTGGAGAAGGTATAGACTTTTCCGGAAAGGCATGCAAACACTTTAAACCTTACGCAAGATAAATAATAAGAACTGTGCCTTGACGGCAAGGATATGTGTCGCGTTACGTTTGGGAATCCGAGCGTACAGTTAACTCTGTATAGAAAGCTTGCCATGAATTATCGCGGAGAAGGGGCAATCACAAAATGACCCCCGCGAAATAGGGTTAACACAATTATGAAGACAAGCTATCCAGAGCGGTTTCTCGCCGACAGGAAAAGTGAAATATGTTCTTATTATACGTATTGTGTATGGTGCTTAGCCAGGAAGCTACACCACGAAAAAACATGGTCTTGCCTCAACAGTCCGCTGTACATGGGACAGTGAGAGACACTAGCGGCGCGGTTATCTGGCATGCATCGATCCAAATTGATCAGATAAGCCCTGTTTCTGCAGGACAGAAAACGACATCGGGTGATACCGATTCCACTGGACGGTTTTCGGTAAAGGCCGCGGCTGGACACTACCGGGTCTGTGCAAGCCGGACAGGATTCACTACGGCATGTAAAAATGTCGAAATTGAAGGAGGCAAGCAAACGACCACGGATTTTTCGTTAAGCCTGGATCCGGCGTATGCTTCGGAACATAAACCAGCGGACTCAGAAGTAATGGACCAGCGTCTTGTAAAACTGTCGGGCGACAACGCAGTCGATTGCGGACACGTGCCGGTAAATGGCAACGCTGCTCGTGCAACGGCCTGTGTTCAGCGAGCATTTAGGAGCAACAAGCCTTTTCATGTTCGTTATGATCTGGAAGGCATTGATTCGGGATTAGCCGGGGGCCTTACCGGCGACGGTACAGGTAACATATATGCCGTTACATTCGATAGTTTAGGAATGACCACAGAAGGTTTACAGAAGGAAGAAACCATGCCCGACGGTTCTCATACCGTCGTTACTCCATGCCCGAAGCCGACTAAGATCACGATAAATAAATACAGCAGACCTACTTGCTTTAAAAAGACCCATAGGCCCGCATGGATTCTGGACTAAGAGAAATCCCTGCGGCGGCATGGTAATGGAGAGGCATTCTCGGGAGGCTTCGACTTGCGCTCAGCACGAGATGGTGCTTCCGCGTGTTAGAGTGCCAGCATGATGCGCTTTCACGGTAAGTTCACGCTGTGGGTCCTTTGTTTTTGCTGGGCATGCATTCTCTCAGCACAGCAAACCGACTCTACCTTTCATATAACGCCGCTCCGTCCGGTTGAAGAGCTCAAAAAAGAAGCGCTGGCGGCGCGGCCTCCGCAGGAGAGCGGGACATTTCGCAAACCAGAGCTGGTGGAGCTGGTGAAGCTTGATCCAACGATCAAGCTCGATATCCGCTATGCGACGACGAATAACTTTCTGAGCACGCCCATGTATTCACAGGCGCGGGCGTTCATGCAGCGGCCGGCAGCAGAGGCGCTGGTGCGGGCGCAGCGGGCGCTAAAGAAACAAGGCTACGGGCTGCTGATCCATGACGCTTATCGACCGTGGTATGTGACCAAAATGTTCTGGGAGGCCACGCCGGACGATAAGAAGATTTTTGTGGCCGATCCGAAAGACGGGTCGAAGCACAATCGCGGCTGCGCGGTGGACTTGACGCTGTATGACCTGAAGACGGGCAAGGCAGTGCAGATGCCGAGCGGATATGACGAAATGTCAGAGCGGGCGTACGCGGATTACAAGGGCGGAACAGCGGAGCAGCGTGAGCGCCGGGCGATCCTGCGGCGGGCGATGGAGAAAGAGGGATTCACGGTGTATCCGCAGGAGTGGTGGCACTTTGATTACAAGGATTGGAAAGAGTATCCGGTGATGAATGTAAGGTTTGAGGAGATCGGGTGATAGGAATTGCCAGGATTAGCAAATAGCAATTGGCAAATGGCAAATAGCCAAACAAGACAATGACCGGGGACTGCCGTCCCCGGCTACAGATTGTGGCGTCCCTGCGGGACTTGTCTAATACACCAAGATTGGCGAAGCTGCCAAATCGCCGAGATTGTTTTGTGTCCTACGGCGCAGGCGTTGGTATTTGCCGGGATATTGGGCTGAAGATACGGTAAGGGATCTTATGTCGCCCCGCTGAAGCGGGGCTTTGTTGTCTGCTTGCCGTTTTCCCAGCGCTGACGCGCTGGGCTCAATAATTTCGCCCTTCGGGCTTTGGACGGGAGAGCGTTTGCTGGCGCGCGGAGGAATTTATATGGGAAGCGCTCATTCAGGAGCTAAATTCCTTATTTTCAGGACAATTTCATCTTTTCGGAGTCTAAATCTTTTAATTGGGGAATAAGGAACCATCACGGTTTCCGGCTCGTATTACAGGTCAGCAATTAAGAGATTGCCCATGATCGCCGAAATTGCCAAAGAGTGCCACAATTGAAAGATCGCAAGCAAAGATCGCAATAATGTGGGCAATTGAAGATCGTATAAGTAATGAAGCGATTGCCCATCATTGGGTGATCATGACATCGGGACATCGGGTGATCAGGACATCGGAGCATCGAGGCATCGGGAGATCGGTGATCCACGGCAAGCCGGGATAGGTCGGATAAGATAAAGAAATCGCAGAATCGGGCAGACTGTCCGATCTTAAGAAGGAAGCGAACGACTGGATGAGAATGGCGTTGGACACGATTGGGCAGGTGCTGAGCATATTGTGGGCGAACAAGCTGCGCTCATTTCTGACAATGTTTGGCATTGCCTGGGGCGTAGGGTCACTGCTGTTTCTGGTGGGCGTGGGTGAAGGGTTCAGGTCAGGGCAGCGCAAGAACATGGCGACGATTGGCGAAGACGTGATTTTTCTCTGGGGCGGAGAGATTCCGGTGGTCCCGGGCCAGACGCAGGAGATGCGCACCTATTACCTGACGCACAAGGACTATCTCGACATAAAAAATGAAGCCACGCTGGTGGGTGAGGTGGCGCCGGTGATAGGGCGAGGAGACATCCGGGCGCAAAGCGATTTTGCCACGGCGAGCGGGTCAGTGACGGGAAGCACCCCGAACTTTAATCAGATACGTTTTCTGCCACAGGGTGAGGGTCGGTGGCTGAATCAGGGCGATGAAGAACAGCGGCGGCAGGTGTGCGTGCTGGGCTTCCAGATGATGCGCAACTTGTTTCCCGGCAGGCCGTCGATTGGGAGCACGATTCTGCTGAATGGGATCCGGTTTGAAGTGGTGGGAGTGCTGGCGAATATCGGGCGGCAGGAAAATAATTTAAACAACGTGCGGGTTTATATCCCGTTCAGCACCATGCACCAGTATTTTCCGATGAAGGATGAGCACACGCCGGATGATATCGGGAACATAGTGATGAAACCTGTGAGCCGGGACAAACATGCAGGAGCAGTAGAACAGGTCCACCAGATCATTGCTCGTAATCATGGCTTCGACGCCAAAAATAAAGAAGCATTCAACGGCTGGGACACCGTCCAGACGCAGGATACGGTCGGCAAAATTTTTGATGGCATGGACCTGTTTCTGGGCGGCGTAGGCTTGGTGACGCTGGTGCTCGGGGCCATTGGGATAATCAACATAATGCTGGTTAGTGTGACTGAGCGCACGCGCGAAATCGGCTTAATGAAGGCCCTGGGCGCGACGAACCGCCGCATCCTTATGCAATTTTTTCTGGAAGGCGTATTCCTTACTGTGCTGAGCGGCGGCACTGGTATTGCGATTTCCGCTGCCGTAATGGCGGTGTTGGCTAAGCTGCCAACACCTCCCGGATTCGATCTCCCGCATATTGTGCCGGCATCGGCAGCAGCGGCGGTGATTTCACTTTCGATAGCCGGCATTGTCGCGGGCTTGTATCCGGCGCGAAAAGCGTCATTGTTGCAGCCGGTGGAAGCGCTGCGGAGGGAATAAGCAAGATGGTCCACGATCTGTTAGGACAGGCGTATTCATCGATCAAGCACAACCGCCGCCGCACCGCGCTCACCATGCTTGGGATGGCCTGGGGCATCGCGACCGTAGTTATCCTGCTTGCTTATGGCGCAGGCTTTGGCCGCGCCATCACCGCAATATTTTCCAACTTCGGCATGCAGATGATGGGCGTCTTTCCCGGCCGGACATCATTGCAGGCCGGCGGATCCAAGGCGGGCACGCAGGTGCGCTTCACCATTGACGATGTGCAGCATCTCCAGGAGCAGATTCCGCTCATCCGGCATATCACGCCGGAAGCTTCATTCAAGGCCAACGTCCAGCATGAAAATCGCACGCAGCAGTTTGATGTTGGCGGCTTCACGCCGGACATCGTTCCAGTTCGAGCGCTCAAAATAGAGAGCGGCCGTTTTTATAACGACGCTGACGAAATGCAGCGTTCCCGCGTGGTGGTGCTGGGCTCAGACGCCAAAGACAAGTTGTTTTCCGGCGAGCCTGCCTTGGGAGAAAGTGTGCGCATCAGCGGCATCAGCTTTGAGGTGATTGGAATCCTTGAAGCCAAAATGCAGGAGGACGACGACAACGTCAATAAAATCGCCTACATTCCTTTCAGCACCATGGGCGATATCCGCGACACCAAATATCTTGACGGCATGTGGATGGATTATGAGGGCCTGGAGTACGACAAAGTTGAAGGCAACATCCGCAGCGTGCTGGGCGCGTCGCACGGCTTCAACCCCAAGGACCCGCGCGCCGTGTTTGTCTGGAATACCATGAAGAACCTGAACAACTGGCAGATTATCACCATGGCGCTGCAAGTTCTTCTGGCAATTATTGGAATGCTCACGCTGGGCATTGGGGGCGTTGGATTGATGAATATCATGCTGGTTTCCGTCACCCAGCGCACACGCGAAATTGGCGTGGAGAAAGCCCTGGGCGCGCGACGGCGGGACATCCTCACGCAGTTTCTTGCTGAGGCCATGGCCATCACGTTTGCCGGCGGCTTGCTGGGCGTCATCGTGGCCTATGCAATTTCCTGGGTCATTGGCACCATTCCCGTTTACAGCGTGATGGCAAAGAATGCTGACGCCGGTGACATTCATCTGGCTATTTCAGCCACGCACCTGCTGGTTTCCACGGCGATCCTGATCGTAGTTGGGCTCATCAGCGGCATGCTTCCGGCCATCAAAGCATCACGCCTGGATCCTATTGAAGCCCTGCGCTACGAATAACTGCATTCGCGGTGAATTGCTTGCGGTTTAAGACATTTTTATGAGTCGTGTTTGCGCAGCGCCTTGCATGGATCGCATAGAAACGGCGCTTTTCGCAGATCAAAATCTAGGTCAGCGTCACACTGGGTGCACTGAAAGCGGCAGTATCCCGGGATGCCATACCTCCGCCAGGCTATTTCGTCGGCAGGCAGATACTCCCGGGCTGTCGGCATATCATTGTCAATGGAATCAAAACCGACTGACCGGCCATCCGCAGTTATTACCTTATCCACATAATCCCATGTATTGCAGTCGTTGAAGATCGTGATCCGCCAGCCGTTGCTGGCTGTATAGGCCACGTTGCCAGCGTATATATCCTGAGGATTGGACTCAGGACGCAGGAAGATTGCTCCTTCTTCAATCGCTTTCAGAAATTGAAGAAGCTCTTTTTCTGTGATACTCGGCATTGGCTTTTGGAAAACAGATTATACGCTGCCCAAAATGGCAAACTCGCGCCTCAATCTCCCACCTTTTGAGCTTTGCCTTCCAGCACCGGCTTCCAATGCATACCGTTGTCGTCAGATGTTGCCACTTTGAAAACTTCGGTCTTCGGATCAGTAAATTCATTGGTGGTGCGGATCATTGTGGTCTTGCCGTTGGCCTCAAAACTGGAATCGTACGTCCACAGATTGCCTTTGATCTGGACCGTGCCTGCGGTCGGCTCGGCTCCGGGATCGGACAGCGTCGTGTAGCTGTACGTTCCGGCTTTGCTGTCATAGGAATAAACCGTAAGCTGGCGATGGTCGCTCCCTGCCATCTTGATGAGTTGTTCGCAGATCAAAAATGAACCTTGGGGCGACCAGCGGCAGTCCAGCGTGGTGGAAATCTTTGCTCCACCGGCAAAATTGCCTTGCGTCTGCCACTTGCCCAGATAAGCGCCCAGCTTTTTTGTTGGATTTTCGGCCTGCGCGGTCTGCGATCTTGCGGCAGCTCCGATAAGAAATGCAAAGGCCAGCACAACAGCGCAAATGCTTTTAACGCGCACGTTTATCTCCTGATTCACTTTGCGTCCTGAACGGCCAACCAATCTTACTATGCGGATGCACGCCGGACAGTTTGCGAGTACAGCAGCGTGCGCTCCCTGAATCCGAGCCGCCGGTAAATTTCGATTGCCCGCGTGTTGTCCGTGCGAACAGTTAGAAACGGCCTCTCGCCGCGCATACGGATGCGTTCCATCAGCGCGCGCATGAGTGCCGTTGCATAGCCGCGGCCTTCATGGCCCGGCAGCGTGGCCACAGTGGTGATCTCGCGATAGCCGGCAAAGTGCAGCCGCAGTCCGCCCATCGCCACCAGTTTGCCGTCTTCTCGAATGCCCAGAAATTGCCCTAGCTTCTGGATGCGCGGACACAACGCGCGCCCCGGCCGGGTCGCCGCATAAATAATGCTCATCTCGGGCATGTCGGCAGGCGTGAGCTCTATTACTTCGGGCTGCGTATCTGAAGCGTGCGCGGCATTCACTGCTTGCGAACCCTCTGCCGGTGTGCCCGCCGCCGCGCCATCTTCCAGCACCATCTGTTGTAATTCCACGGCCCGCAGCACTTCCCAGCAAGCCGCCAGCTTCGGCGGCGTATTGAAATAAAGCGTGACTGCGTCGCGCTGTATAAGCTGGGTGAGGGAATCAAAGGCCATCTCCGTGTTGGCGGCCAGCGCTCCCAGCAATGCCATCTCCGGTTGAAACCGGCGCGCCAGCGCATTGCTGTGCGCCACCTGCGCCTGCTTGGTGGTCAGCGCCGTCCAGATAGGATTATCAAGCGGAAGCATGAGGTTAGAGTTTATCTCATGGCAGGCGGCGGTAATGTGCCGCATGTGTCAGTCCAGATTCAGGCTAGTGAAATGTTTGCCAGACGGATCGCCGCCAGAAAGCAGCCGATTGGCTGCTTCTGGCAAAACGATTTTTACCAAATCCGCACTCGGTCCGGCGGCGCAAGATAGAGTTTCTGTCCGGGCTTTACCTTGAATGCGTCATACCAGGCATCAATGTTGCGTACGGTAGCAGCGCGGTATTGGCCGGGAGAATGACTGTCAGACATCACTTGCGCTCGCAGCGCGGCGTCGCGCGTTTTTGATCCGTAATCCTGCGCAAAGGCGATAAAGAATTGCTGGTCGCTGGTGAATCCCTGCTGTTCCGGCCCAGGCTTGCCGCCGAGCGACGCGCGATAGCCGTCATAAGACGCCGCGATGCCAGCAACATCGGCAATATTTTCAGCCAGCGTCTGCTTACCGTTGATTGAGAGGTCAGGAAACGGCTTGTACGTGTCATACTGGGCGGCAAGCTTTGCCGTAGCAGCATTGAAGTGCTCCAGATCAGCTTCCGTCCACCAGTTGCGCACGCGGCCTTTTGCGTCAAACGCGGAGCCTTCACTATCAAACGTGTGGCTGATCTCGTGGCCAATCACCGCGCCAATGGCGCCATAGTTCACCGCGTCAGGGGCCTTGGGATCAAAGAACGGCGGTTGCAGAATGGCCGCAGGAAAGTTGAGCCCATTTTGCAATGGAAGATTCACGGCGTTGACCGTCTGCGGTGACATCGACCACTCTTTGCGATCGACCTGAGCGCCCAGCCGTCCAACTTCGCGGTGATATTCAAACAGGCTGCCGCGCCATAAATTGCCAAACATGTCATCGGCCTTTACCTCAAACGCGGAGTAGTCATGCCAGTGTTCCGGATAGCCAATGCCCACGTAAAGAGTGTTGAGCTTTTCCAGGGCTTCAGCTTTGGTGGCCGCGGCCATCCATGGGAGCGCTTGAATACGCTTGCGGAAAGCCGCAGTGATATTGGCGACCATCTCTTGCGCCTTAGCCTTGGCTTCCGGCGGGAAGAAACGCTCAGCATAAATTTTTCCGACGGCATCACCCAGCCAACGGTCCACCGTAAAAACGCCTCGTTGCCAGCGCGGACGCTGCTGCGGTATGCCGAAGAGCGTCTTGCCAGAAAACGCAAACTTTTCATCAGCCAGCGCCTTGGGCAATACGCCGGCATAATCTTCAATCAGGTGATAGGCCAGCCAGTCTTTCCAAGCCTCAAGCGGCACAGAAGCCACCAAAGCAGACTCTCCTGTAAACGCGGTGGGCTGCCAAACGGTAAATTCAGCTTGCTGACTCAAGCCTGCGCCGCGGAAATACTCTGGCCACTCCAGCCCCGGCGCTTTGGCCGCGAAGTCCGCCTGCTTCCAGGTGTTGTTCGCTTTATGGATGTCGTCGTTCTCCGCCAGGCTGATGTGCTTCTCTGCGATGGCATGTTCCAGGTCAAAGATCCGCTTGGCCCGCGCATCTGTGTCAGTAAAGCCGGTAAGCTTCAGCATGGCGGAGATGTGGGCCAGATATTTTGTGCGGGCATCGCGCATGCTGGCAGCGTCAGAAAGGTAATACTCGCGGTCCGGCAGCACGATTCCGCCCTGAAGCAGATAAGCGGCGTAGTGCTCCGAGTCATTGAAGCCCGGCGCTACCCATAAGCCGAACAGGTTTGGGGTATGAAAGTTGGTGTTGTTCAGCGCGTCAACATCAGCGCGCAGCGTTTCTCCCAGGGCGTGCGCCAGTTCATGCTTATCTTTGATGGCCGCAATCGCGTCAAGATGCGGGCGCAGCGGCGCCAGGCCTTTGGCTTCAATTCCTGCCTCATCCATGTAAGCGTTGTAAAGATCGGCAATCTGCCGTGTGCCCGAGCCTGCCGCTGCTTTTGACTTTGCAGCCTCTTCAATGATTGCGGCGGTGCGCTTGTTCGTGAGGTCGCTCAGCGCACTAAACACGCCCACGCCGGGACGGTCCGGCGGGATTACCGTTCTCTTGATCCATGCGCCGTTCGCGTAATGGTAAAAATCATCGCCCGGCTGGACTGAGAGGTCCATGTTGGCCACTACAATGCCGTGGACTGCCTTTGCAGGAACATCGGCGCGTTCAGGAGCATAGGCCCGCGCAAAAAGGACGCTAAGGGAGAGAACAACCAACCCGCACAATATGGCGCGCACAGAGGAAAGATTTTGATGTCTGAATTTCATGGGGGAAACAAGGCTCCGATCTATCCATTAATAGTATGACGGATGGCCCGAAAAGAAGGTAGCACGGTGGCCGGTGGTGTCTCAGTTTTGAATACAAGGGAATGTCAAATGCCCCGTGTTTATAAAGGATCGTCATCCCGAGCTCCCGTCAATGAGGGCGCGCCGTCAACAGCGCCCGAATAGGGGCGGGGGACCTTGCGTTTTGCTTAAGTAAACACAAGGTCCCTCAAGGCTACTCGCCCGCTGAAGAAAACGCGGGCTCGCTCACGCCTTTCGGGATGACGATCGGTAATGGTTGAATTCAGGATTGGAAACTTCAAACTGAGACACTATCCGGTGGCCGGCAAAGGGCGGCTCCCCTCTGCCATATCGCTTCAGGGAGTTCTTACCAGAAATTCCAAGCCTTTTCTTCATGGCGGAAGATTTTAGCGATTGGACCTTTTGTGGAACTCCGTGGCCTGGTCTTACAACCCGGTTCCATAAAAAGGGCCGGGGCCGTTAGCGGAACAGCCCCGGGTTATGGAGCGCCTTCTCCTTGGTGGTACATCGCGCTCATGCGTTAGCGGTGAGGTCAAGTGCGCCAATGTTACAATGCATACCTATGAGTGTCAATGATTAAAAATAATATGCATACCTTTAAGTGTCAATCGCCTTGCGGTAACATCAGGGCAAGGCCGTTATAGTATTGGAAGGAAGCCGCAGCGCGTGGCCAGCAAGAAAGACCAGCTCGACCGCATTTCTCCGGGATTTTATTCCGACCGGGGCGGAGCGTTGTACGTGGATATGGCTGAGTTCCTGGCCGCGCATGGCGCCCCGGACACCGTAGAAGCGCGCAGCGAAGCGTGGCGGGAGATACATCGCCTGGTGGGGCCGGTGGAAATCACTGAAATTTCCGATTAAGAATTCGCGGCAGCTTGCAAGGCTTCCGCCATTTCACGATGGTAAACATCGCCGTAACATTGGCTGAGCTGGGCGGCGGCATTCCTCATGGCCCGGTAAAACTCCAGCAGGTCGGTGCTGCCCGCGTCAATCAGCCTAGCCACGCTGGGCGGCCGCAGGAACGGCAGCAAGGCCACGCGCACCAGCCAAACGTGAATCGTGGCCCGCAGGACAAAACTGCACATCCTTACCTGTACGCTGGCGCTCAGCAGTTCCGTGGAAAGCTCACGGTCTGCGGCGATACGGGTCCGCCCTGTGCGCTTCAGTTCGTAATAACTCCATTCCGCCATGACCAGCGCGTTATGTGAAAGCCGGCCAAGATATTCCAGGGCCAGCCACATGCGGTTGCGCTGCTCTCTGCGGAATTGCTCTTTGCTCAGGTTCAGGCGCAGGTACTGCTCGGCCACGGGATCAAGCAAGTGCCCTACTGCCCGGAGGTCCACCGCGCGGAGATAGGCGATTACCTGGCCGGGCGGACGGCGCGTGAAGCGATAAATACGGCGGTATAGCAGCACCAGGCCCACAAACAGCAGGATTGCTGCCACCGGCCCAACCGCGCGTAGAAGCTCAAGAGTCATGGTTTCGTGCCAAAAATCTTTTCACGACCGCGATGTAACCTCTGGCTTCCGCCAGCAACTGCTCCGGCGTGACCCGCTCACGCCATGCATGCACCACTTCCGGGTCAGGCTGGCGCAGAAAAGTGTCCAGCCACACCAATACGCCGACAAAATATGCCACAGGCGGAGCGTATTTGACGAGCATGTTGTATTTTGTTCCGAATTCAGAACGCAGCCCGTAGGCAATCAGCGCGCCAAGGGCGGATAGGCCGAAGCCCTCAACAATGCCAAAGGGATAGCTGCGCCAGCGCACTCCTAGAAGTAACGCCAAGGCAAAAAACAAGCCGAAGAGCGCCGCCTCCAGGTAATTGACGCCGGTGGCCAAAGCAAAAACGATTTCCATGGGGCGGGGATTCCGCAACGCTGGGTGGTGCAGGGCATTGCGAACAGAAAGCAATGCAATGAATACAGCCGCTCCTGGAAATAGCAGCCGGAACCACCACCAGAGCTGATAGAAGGGCAGAAATACTTCGTGGAAAACCTCATATAGCGCAAGAACGGCCACTAACGCGTAAAGCGCTTCCGTAGCCCAAAAAACCGTGAAGAAGGTCGCATAGTGTCTACTCACAGACAACCGGATCATTGGCACGAGTACTGAAAGAAACAGATAGGCAAAGAAGAAAGGAAATTCGCGGTGGAGCTTCCGCCGCGCGACAAGAGCTGCGACCCAGGCCGTGAGCACAGGTCCGATGAGCGTTAATCCTATGTCTCGCGGTCCCATAATTTATGCGTGAGGGGCCAGCTTAAACCAGCCCCTCACCGCTAACAACTTTACTTCATTGCGCAAGGCTGGCCGGGCCAGCAGACTGGCACTGGCGTGGTATCGGCTAGTACCGGGGCGGCACCAGAGGCAAGCAGCAAAAACGTTACAAGGATGATCCGCACAATCGTCTTCTTCATTTCTTTAAGCTCCTCTTCATAAGTGGTATTGGGGGAAATCCCCCGCCAAGAGGATAGTTCTTTCCAGTGCCTGGAATGACGAGAGTTTGGCGGGGATCAGGTTTTGCGGATGAGGTCTATCACGCTGAAAGGAATGCGTTTTGAGGGGCCAGCTTAACCAGCCCCTCACCGCTACAACTCACTTGATTCGGCAAGGACTTGGGTAGCAAAGCGGAACGGGGCCACCGCCACCGTCGGCCAGAACGGGCGTCACGCCCGCCAGTCCCAACAATGCCAGCAGGATGATGCGAACAATTGTCTTCTTCATTTTCTTTAAGCTCCTCTTCATTATGTGGTTTTTGGGGGAAATCCCCCGCCAAGAGGATAGTTCTTTCCAGTGCCTGGAATGACGCGAGTTTGGCGGGATCAGGTTTTGCGGATGAGGTCTATCACGCTGAAAGGAATGAATTTTGAAGGGTACGCTGATTCCGGTACAATCCCGCCATGCCGCCGCGCAAGAGCCGCAAAACCAATCGCGAGTGGAAACCCCGCCGCCGGGGCGAGCCGGACACGCCGCCGACGGTAGCCAAGAGCTATACCTTGCCGATCTCGGCCTATCTTGCTATTCGGAAGGTGGCAGGGCTGTACGGTTCGCAGGGCAGGGCCGTGCAGGTGGGCGCGGAAATCCTTTCCCGGCTGGAAGAT
The DNA here is from genome assembly GCA_036495645.1 of Candidatus Angelobacter sp. Taxonomy (GTDB): domain Bacteria; phylum Acidobacteriota; class Terriglobia; order Terriglobales; family Acidobacteriaceae; genus Angelobacter. The sequence goes on along the minus strand of DASXMN010000080.1, from coordinate 19,574 downwards.
CCGATTCCGGTCAAGAAATCCGGAAAATCTTCAAAAAGACGCATGACTTACAAGCTTGTGCCGCGCACGGTGAAGCTCATTCATGAGTTGACGGAGTCAGCCTATGAAAGCAGCGGCGAGACCCTGGCTGCCTGCGTGGAAGCCCTGAAACTGAAGAACCTGAAAAAGCCCAAAAAGTCTGTTTTGCGTGAATCAAAGAGGAATGCAGGGAAATAAATTCGCATACTTAATTGTTTTGCGGGAGGGCCGAAATGAAAAAAACGACGCAACAAATGGACTATAGCGGCTCCTCTTTTGAAGACTTTCTCCATGAAGAAGGTCTGCTGGAAGAAGCCGAAACAGTGGCCATTAAGCGCGTGGTCGCGTGGCAATTACAGCAGGAAATGCAACGGAAGCGCGCATTATAGATTAGCGTTTTCTTATCCGCATTTTTGGCTAATGCCGACTTGCACTTTGCCGATTGACAATGCTTTTTTTTGCATATATTGTGCGTGCACTCTATGCCATCGCCACCGAAGTCTCCGGGCAAGCCCTGCCCTGTCTGCCGTGGAACCGGCAAAGATAATGCCGGTAAAAAGTGCCTCGCTTGTGAGGGCACTGGCGAACTTTATCCACGGCCCAAGAAAAAGAAGTAAGCAATTATTGGCAGATTGCTCATTTTGTGGGCAGCCTCACGTCGGGCAAAGCCATATTTCCCCTACCAAATTGCCGGTGAAATTCCTGTTCTTAGATTTCAAGGGAGTTGCGTAACGCATTGAGTCTTCATACACTCTCTATTCCAAGGAGAAAACTTTGAAGAAATTTATTCTCGGCCTGATAATCGGCTTATTGCTGCCGGTGATCTGCGGATATCTCTACATCAAAATGGGCATGATGCCGGTGGCGACCGCGTCAGCGCCGCTGCCGATGGAAGAAAAGATCGCAAAAACCGCTCTGCGGGCGCGCATGAATAAAGATCCGCTACAGCAGTCTCCCGTCCCGGCAGATGAACCCAACATGACCGCGGGCGCGCACGTTTACGTTGAGAACTGCGCCTTCTGCCATGGCTTTCCCGGCGAGAAAGCCAGCTTCGCCGCCAAGGGCATGTTTCCGCTGCCGCCACAGTTATTGTCAGAAGATATGGTCACGGACGATCCGCCCGGCAAAATCTACTGGAAGGTGGAAAACGGAATTCGCCTGACCGGCATGCCAGGATTCAAAGACATGCTTACGCCAACGCAGATGTGGCAGGTCTCGGAAATGCTGCAGCATGCAGACAAGCTGCCGGAGCAGACGAAAGCCGCTCTGGCCAAACCGGCAGCGCTTCCTCTAGCTCCGCCAAGCCCGACTCCAGCCGCCATGCAGGGCAAAAAGCCGGTCAAGGTAGGCCATTAAGCAGGAGTAGCGGCAGGTGGATGGGGCAGAAGCTGAAGGCAGCCGCAGGTGAGTGCGGCCGCCTGAAGAATTAGAGTTTCTCGTGGAATTCGCAGCCAGAGCAGGAAATGAAGATTCCGCCGGGGACGTTGCGTTCGCGGTCTTTCACGCGCTTTACAATCCGGGTCGGCTTGCCGCATTTGGGGCAGTCGGTGCTCTTGGTGGTGTCCATTATTTTCTTGCGGTCCGCCGTTTTGGCGATCTTAGCCATGGTTGAATCTTCTCCTGAATGTTGGGTTTCCGCGGCCTTAACTTGGCGGCGGCCAATGCGGTAGTGGAAATTTGAGGCGTGGCCAGCGCCAAAGCGGCGCCGCACGTTGACCGCAACAATATGATTTTACACCGAGAGGCCGGTTTCCGTCTCAGCGGCCAGAAGAACATAAAAAATCGAGCTTTACATGTAACCCCCAGTTAGATTATCAATCAATACACTTGAGCAAGTCATAACATAGGGAGAAGCATGAAGAAACTAACACTTGTATTGCTCGCGGCCATGGCGCTCAGCGCCTTTGCCGCGGAAACCAAGGTGCAGGGTTATCTGGTAGATCTGGCCTGCGCTTCAGAAGATGGTCAAAAGGCAGGGTTTGGGGCCAAGCACTCCAAAGATTGCCTGCAGATGCCGGAGTGCACCAAGAGCGGCTACGGCGTGCTGACCGACGATAAAAAAGTCATCAAATTTGACGCGGCAAGCAATACAAAAGCCAAGCAGTTCATTACCGACCTGAAAAAAGCCAAAGACATCAAAGTCAACGTAACTGGAACTGTAAAAGGCGATAATATGGCCGTCAGCAAGATCGAATTGCAATAAACCAGCCAATTAGCCATCCCGTTCATACAGAAGGCCGCCTCGAATGCGGCCTTTCTTTTTTAGCTCATTTTGTTTCCGCGTGGTTCAGCCTAAATCGCACGTTACTTTTGGACATTGTCCGCAAGTGTCTGATTCTGTGTGGCTTATTGCTACATAGGTGGAGTCGATGGGCGATCTTTTGGCTGAGCCGCTGGCCGGTCGCACATTCAAAACACAGTACTTAGCCTGTTTGGTCGGCTTGGCCAATCAACTGCACTTATAACCGCCGAGGACTCCCCACTCAAAAGAAAATACTTGGAGGCCCCCTATGAAACGGTACTTACTTTTTACAGTCGTAACTGTAGCGCTGGTGCTGGCGACAGGATGCGGCGGAAGCAATAACGTAGTCTCCGTTGGTCCGGCAAATGCCACCATCAACACCACCGACGGTCTTAATGACCAGATCGTAAAGTTTGAGCTTTCCGTCAGTTCGCTCACGCTAACCGGAAGCGCAGGCACCAGCAACACCGGAAACCTGCTTTCCAAAACCTCTGAGGTCGAATTTGTTCACGAAGCCGGCTCTTTTGAACCGCTGGCGCTGGTGAACATTCCTCCGGGAACGTATTCCGGAGCGTCACTCACGGTTGGAAACCCGGAACTGGTGGTGCTTAACAACGCGGTGCCGCCCGCGCCGGTAAAGATTCCGGCAACTCTGAGCAGCCCCAGCGTGACCGTAACTTTCACCGCGCCCATTACCGTGACGAGCAGCAATTCGTCCGTCATCAACTTTGATCTGGACCTTGCCAGCTCTGTGACTTTGGCCGGTACGCCGCCGACGTCTGCCACAGTAAATGCAACCTTCAATGTGACCACGGCCACAGCCAACAACTCTGACGAAGACAGCGGCGAAATGGACGACGTTCACGGCAGCGTGACTGCCATTGCAGCACCGAATTTCACCATCCAGACTGAGACCAGCAGTATCACTTTTGCCACTAATACCACGACGCAGTTCAAGGACGGCATCACGTCCCTGTCACAGTTAAAAGTTGGTGACATTGTTGAAGTGGATGGAACCACCAATGCTGACGGCAGCAAGCTAGCCACAAAAATAGGCGTGGAAGAAGGCCAGAGCGGCGAAGAAGCAGAAGGCGTGATCACTGCGGTAACCGGATCGCCGGCTACGCAGATCACCATTGCTCATCAGGTTGATTCTTCCGGCAGCACAACGCCGCCGGTCACGATGGATATTGCAATCGGCGCCGGCACCACGTTCTCTGTCCGTACGGACAAGCTGAATCTGGGCGGCACCACGCCGGCTTTTGATGCCAGCCATATCGGCACAGGCCAGCGTGTTGAAGCCGATACAGGCAGCAGCACGGCCACTCCAATGGCAGCCGACAAACTCAAGCTGCGCGAACAAGCGCTGGTAGGAACAGTCTCCGGTGCAACCGCGTCAGGCTTTACCCTGACGTTGAACGCCAACTCCGCTTTTGCGGCTTTGACCGGTCAATCGACCATTGCCGTATCAGTGGTCAACGGCTCTGACCTTAAGGTCACACCCACAAATACCAACACCGTGCGCGTGCGCGGTCTGATCTTCTTCAACGCCGGGGCGTATAGCATGATCGCGTCGCGCGTTGACGACAACAAATAACCAGCTCCTTCAAACCTTCAAAAAACTGGGCCTGCTTCGGCGGGCCCTTTTTGTGTGTCTGTGGTGATCTAATTTGTCTGCGCGGTCTTACAGCAGTTCTTCTTCTCTTGCAGTATCACGTTGCGCGTCTGGCCCAGTGCATGGTTAAGCGACTGCTTGGGTATTGAAGTGACCAGCGGCTTGATCAGCCAGCCCAGGCCGATTGGCATATCGCGCGTGAGAGAAAGCGCTTCACACTGTAAATAAACGCCGCCATCCTTTTCCTGGAAGCGCCAATAGGTGTTGAGCCGCCAGAGATAGCCATGGCCTGAGCCTACCGGCAGCTCTTCGCCATCCGGCTTGTCAGGGTCTTTCAGCTCGGCGATGCGGGTGCTGATGGAATTGGAATACACTCTGGTCGGGTCCACGCTGCCCCAGTGGACGTCATAGTCGGTATTGAAAACGATGGTGGTAAATTTCTTCTGGCGCAGCCGGAGAAACATTTTGTAGTCGTTACCGTTATGAGCGATGGTCTTTGAGGCAATCACGTCCGGCTTGTAGAGTTCGGCGCGACGGTCATAATCCTTAACAATGGGAAGTGTCTGGGCCATCGTGACGCCGGGAATAAAAATCAGTCCGACCCAATGGTGCAACATGCCGCCAGGAATGTCAGCGCTTACTCCCGGGGCGTTGGTTTCCAGCCTTTCCACCAGGATCTCGCCCCGTTTGAGTTGGTCATAAGCTTTGTTTTTGTCCTGAGCATTCAACTTATCGATGTACAAAAACGGCCCGCCGGGCCGCAGCTCACTGGCAAAGCGAGCTTCCGTGGCGGAAACGTAGCGGTCAAACGCCGACGCGGTCTTGGGCTTCAACTCAGCCGAATGGGCCGTGGCTGACCAAGCGGCAAATAAGACAAGTGCAACAATCCGGAGGCGAAAAATTTGTGTCATGCGATGTCTCATACGTCTCTAATTAAGATGCACGCTTCGAGGCTCGATATCAAGCCAGGTTACCGTCAGATGATGCGGGTGATATGGAATTTACCTCGGATTCAGAGGGAGTTCAGGATTGCCGGCAAATGCCTGAATACGGCTTCCTTAGAAACCCTTCCTGCATCGAACTTTTAGAACATGGCTTCGCCACGCAAATCCAAGTCCGCCGACATCAGCTCCGCCGCAGTTCCGCCTGATGCGCTCGAGCATGCTTTCCCCAAGCTCCACCTTCCTTTGCAGCCGCCGTATCCTCCGGCTGAAGCCAAATCGGTGAAGGATGTGCCGCACGAAGCAGGATGGCTTTACGAACCTAAATGGGACGGCTTCCGCTGCCTCGCTTTCCGCAACGGCGATGAAATCGTTTTGCAATCCAAAGCCGGACAGCCGCTGGGCCGCTATTTCCCTGAGACCGTCGCCGCTTTGCTTGCACTGCCCGCGCGCAAATTCGTGCTCGATGGTGAAATTGTCATACGCAGCGGCGCAGGCCTGGACTTTGACGCCCTGCTGCAACGCATACATCCCGCTGCCAGCCGCATCCAGCGCCTTTCACAAGAAACGCCATCCACCTACTTGGTTTTTGATCTGCTGGTGGATGCGAAAGGCCGCTCAATCACCGCTAACCCTCTTTCTGCCCGGCGCATGGCGCTCCAGGAATTCGCGTCGGAATACCTGGGCGAAAAGGCTTTAGGCAATCCGGCCTCGAAATCGCAGACAGAAGCCGCAACGGCTATAAAGGCCGATGCGCGGATCCAGCTTTCGCCCGCCAGCTCTGATTCCACCACGGCGGAAACGTGGATGCGCGAAGGTGCAGCCAGCGGATGGGATGGCGTTATCGCCAAACGGCTCGACTGTGAATACACTTCCGGTGAGCGCACCGGCATGGTCAAAATAAAGCGCATACGGACCGCGGACTGTGTGGTTGGAGGTTTTCGCTGGGCCAGAAAACCGGCAAAACCCACAGCGGCCATAGCAGGAAAGAAGCCGGGTCCTGCCACTTCTGGTTCTAAGAAGAAATCGGACAAAGAAGTTGGCTCTCTGCTGCTTGGCCTGTATAACGATCGCGGAGAACTTGACCACATCGGCTTCAGCTCCAGCTTTACCCGTGAAGAGCGTAAGAAGCTCAAATCCATTCTCCAGCCTTATATGGGCGGAGAAGGTTTTACCGGCAAGGCTCCGGGCGGCCCCAGCCGCTGGGCGCGGGACGCCGCTGACACAGAATGGTTTGGCCTGAAGCCAAAGCTGGTGGGTGAATTTCAATTTGACCACTTTTCCGGCGGGCGTTTTCGCCATGGAACAAAATTCCTGCGCTGGCGTCCTGATAAGAAACCATCCCAATGCACAATCGATCAGGTCATCCCGCGCAAGAGCAAGGCGGCCTGATGCTCGGGTAAATGCAACGGAGTGCCATTTTGGTACGCATGTCTTCCACGCGTGAAAAGGATTTTTACTGCTTTGCATAAGGGAAACCCTGAGTAATTTCGATAAGTGGAAAATTTTAGCGGATCATGTTGGCCTGCTTGCGGCTTGAACTACACTTCGTTTTGTTTGCAAGCACCAGAAACAGACGAACCAAAGGGTATTCGAGCATGTTTGAACTCAAGATCGGTGAAGCAGTAATTGACTCATCAGGGCCGGTGCAACCGGATCGTCGCCTGAAAAATTGTTCCCATTGCGCGCAGATTGCTTTTCGCGTCCTGCATCTGAGATCTGAGAAGGCGCTTCGGGAAGTTCGTTTGTGCGGCGCACATTTTATTGATGCATGTGCCAGGTACCCTGAGGTGCGTCGTTCCGTTGGCGGTATGCGGAGATCAGTCTAGCTTCCGTCATAGGAATGCTCCCAGCCCTGTATTTGGAAAAGTCGGCAAAGCACTTTTTGGATCTTCTGCTCAACTCCTCGGCTGAAACCCCGTGTTTTTTAGCAACAATCATTTTTAGGAACGATCATCTTTAGGAACGATCAGTAGTAAAATCCTTTCGACAAGCTTTCAGGGACAGCGAAGCCCGCAATTGGCACTGAATCCGTTTGCCTGTATCCACAGCAGGTCACCAAGGAACTTCAAATGGCCGAGGAGTTTTCTAATTACGAGGATTTTTTCACTTTTTATCTGCATGAGCACAGTGATCCGCGCAATCGCGCCATGCATGCGGCAGGCACCACGCTTGGTTTGTGTACGCTGATTGTCCCCTTTGTGATTGGGCGTCCGTGGTATGCGCTGCTGTGGCCGGTGGTGGCCTATAGCTTCGCCTGGACCGGTCACTTTCTTATTGAAGGCAATAAGCCGGCAACTTTCGGACATCCCTTCTGGTCATTTATCAGCGATTTCAGAATGCTGGGGCTGATGTTGACGGGCCGCCTGAAAGCCCGAATGCTGGTTACGCCAGGTCAGGCGAAACGCCGTTCAGCCTAGTAGTGAAACGCTATTTAATGGGCATCAGACTTGGCTTCTGCTGAAGCGCCTGCGGGCTTGGTCTGGAATGTCAATTGCGCCGTCTGGGCCTGCGTTCCTGTGCCCTGGCCCTGCCCCGATGCCGCTCTGAAATAATAAGTCGTGTTGGGCTTCAGGTTTTTAATGCTGACCCTGTGAGTCAGGCCTCCCCAGGGCATACCCGCCGTCTGGTCAAGATGGCTGGGGTCCGTGCCGTACTGAAGGGCCGTTCCCGCATTCACGTTGGTGGACCAGGCGATTTCCGCGGTCGTGTCGGTTACATTTTCCACCACCGGTCCATGAGTGATCTCCACCGCGCCCGTCGCTCCCCCAATGGGTAATGAAGGAATCTGCTGCACTGCCGGTTTTTGACCGGCTGATTGTGTGGGAGCCTGCGCCGTTGGCTGTGCCACTTGCAGGAATAATGCGCTTGTGGAAATTAAACCTAACCCCAGTACCAGTGCGGCGGCGATGGTGTTCATCGGAGTTCTCCCTTTGTTCATCCCGTTAGATGGCGGTTGAATGGAAAGGGGTGTTCTGGTTCTAAGGAAAGTGGGTGGATCGGCTGACGCACATCCTGATCCGGAGTTGCTCAACGCATGATTTGCGGTACTAGCAGCAACGCAAAGCCAAGTCCAGGCAGAGGTTACGATTGCGCATTCATCTGCTCTTAGGCAGAATAGCCGCGGAGCATTGCATGAGAATCGGCAGGATTCTGGCCTGGTTGGGCGTCGCAGTGGTGGGAGCGTTTGCGCTGGCGACAATTGCGTTCCGTCGCCATGAAGCCATCAGCGCCATGTGGCTGGTGACGGCGGCGATTTGCAGCTATGCGCTCGGTTACAGATTTTATTCAAAATTCATTGCCGCCAAGGTGCTGGCGCTGGACGCCATGCGCGCCACTCCGGCGGAACGGCTGGAAAATGGACGCGATTTTGTCCGGACCAACAAGTGGGTGGTTTTCGGCCATCACTTTGCCGCCATCGCCGGACCAGGACCGCTGGTGGGGCCGGTGTTGGCCGCGCAATTCGGCTACCTTCCGGGAACACTTTGGATTCTGGTGGGCGCGGTCTTTGCCGGATGTGTGCAAGACTTTGTAATTCTTCTGTTCTCGGTTCGTCGCGACGGCAAGTCATTGGGCCAGATGGCGCGGGAAGAAATTGGCAAGACTGCCGGAACCGTGGCATTTATTTCCGTCATCAGCATTTTGATCATTCTTTTGGCAGTCGTAGCGCTGATCATTGTGAATGCGCTCAAAGATAGTCCATGGGGAGCGTTTACCATTGGCGCAACCATTCCCATCGCGCTGCTGATGGGCTTGTATCTGCGCTATTTGCGGCCGGGCCGCGTGCTGGAAGCATCCGTGCTTGGGTTTCTTTTAGTAGTTACTGCGATCTTTGGCGGACAGTGGATTTCCCAATCCGCTCATGCAGGCGCTTTCACCTTGGCAGGAACCACGCTTGCGATTCTGATTATTGCGTATGGCTTTGCGGCATCTGCTCTGCCCATGTGGCTGCTGCTTGCCCCGCGCGATTATCTGAGCACGTTCGTGAAACTCGGCACCATCGCCATACTGGCGCTGGGAATTCTTCTGGTACGGCCCACCTTGCAAATGCCCGCGCTCACGCGCTTTATTGATGGCAGCGGCCCGGTCTTTGCCGGCAATCTTTTTCCCTTCGCATTCATCACCATCGCTTGCGGCGCCATCAGCGGCTTCCATTCCCTGATTTCCAGCGGCACCACGCCCAAGATGATTGCCCGCGAACCGCAGACGCGCATGGTCGGCTATGGCGCAATGATGGCGGAATCATTCGTCGGCATCATGGCCATAATCGCCGCCTGCACGCTCCAGCCGGGAACGTATCTTGCCGTGAATAGCGGAGCGGGAATGGTGGGCGGAAATCCGGCAGCCGCGGTTGCCACGATCTCTAATTGGGGCTTTCCCATTACCGCCGACCAGATGGCCGTAATGGCGCATAACGTGGGCGAAAAAACTTTGTTCTTTCGCACCGGAGGCGCGCCTGCTTTCGCGCTGGGCATGGCAAAGATTTTTTCTGACAGCCTGGGCGGAACTGCCGTGATGGCTATCTGGTATCACTTCGCCATCATGTTTGAAGCGCTCTTTATATTGACGGTACTCGATGCGGGAACTCGCGTTGGGCGCTTCATGCTTCAGGATGCGCTTGGCCACATCTGGAAGCCGCTGGGCCGGACCAGTTGGTATCCGAGCATTCTTGTCACCAGCGCGCTTATGGTTGGCGCATGGGGCTATTTTCTCTGGCAGGGCATTCGCGATCCGCTGGGCGGGATCAACTCATTGTGGCCTCTCTTCGGCATCTGTAATCAGCTTCTGGCGGCAGTGGCTTTGTGCGTGGCGACCACGATCATCGTCAAGATGGGCCGCGCGCGCTATATATGGGTCACGCTGGGGCCGCTTTGCTGGCTGGTGGCTGTGACGTTTTCTGCGTCATGGCATAAAGTCTTTGATCCCAATCCGCTGATCGGGTTGCTGGCGCACGCACGGCAGTTGGCAGCGGGGCCAGCAGTTGCCGGCCTTCAGCGCCGTATCTTCAACGATCAACTCGATGCTGCTGTATGCGCGCTACTGGTGGTGCTGGTAAGCGTGATCGTGATTGAATCGGCGACGCAATGGATCAGCGTGGTCTCCGGACGCAAGCAGCCTTCAACCCAGGAATCGCCATTTGTTACCACGCAGTATGCGCGGGAGGCAATGTGAAGAGATCGGATGATCCGGTGATCGAAAAGCAAAATCTCACCACGGAGGCACAGAGGCACGGGGGAAATCGGGAGATTGGGCCCCTCGCCGCTCTCCACAGACGGATGCTGAATGCTTTCTCTACTCTTCACGCCATGATCCGCGAAACCTTTGACGAATCCGCTTACGACCGCTTCTTGCTGCGAACAAATGCTCGCCGCTCGGTCACCAGCTATCGCGATTTCACGCGCGAGCGAGACGCTGCTCTGCTGAAGAAACCAAGATGCTGCTGAGGACATAACTCGCGTCGGTTGTTCAAATTCCACCAGATTTCCTGATCACGGCGATCACCCGATGCATCCCAATCTGGGGTAAACTTTCTTCAATGCGTGTCCTGGGAATTGATTGCGGCAGCGAGTACACCGGCTTTGGCGTGGTGGAAGAGACAAGCGACAGGAAGCTGGTTTGCCATTGCACAGGAGCCATCAAATTGAAATCCGGTACGGCCATGTCCGTGAAGCTGCAAAAGATTTTCACCGAGCTTACGGCCATTATCGCCGAGCACCGGCCTGAGATTGTTGCCATTGAAGATGTTTTCTACGCCGTAAACGTGAAGACCGCGCTCAAGCTGGGACAGGTGCGCGGCGTGGCCATGCTGGCCGCTTCTTCCTCAGGATTGCAGGTGGCGGAGTATTCGCCGTTATCGATCAAATCAGCCGTGGTTGGTTACGGCCGGGCAGACAAAATTCAGGTGCAGCAGATGGTCATGCGGTTGTTAAATCTTGCCGCTAAACCTGAGCCCACAGACGCGTCCGACGCCCTGGCCATTGCCATCTGCCACATTCACACCGCCGCAACCAATGATCGTTACCAGGCGGCCACGCGATGAAACCGCGCTGGTTGGTCCTTGCCTTCACGCTTGCGCTCGCGCTGTGCCTGGCGCAGGGCCAGAACGCCGGGCCCAATCCGCCCCAGAATCCCAGGATTCCTACCATTGCCTATGACCGCCTGTGGGATGCCTACACGCCGCAGAATGTGAACATCGTGGTGGAGGCCATGGGGTCCACGCACTATCTTTCACGCAACCCGCTCAAGCCGCCGAACCAGGCACACAACCCGTTCAATCCGCCGGACCAGGCTGTGTCTGATCCTGACTTCACGCTGGAATTCACTATGTCGGCGGCAAACCGGAACAAAATCTTCCGGCTGGCACAGCAGGCAAATTATTTCAACGGCGACTTTGCTTTCAAAAAGCACACAGTTGCCAGCAGCGGCAAAAAGACCCTGACGTATGCCGACGAGGCCCGCCATTTTGAGACCACCTACGATTATTCTGAGAACAAGGCCATCGAGGAGATCACCAACCTCTTTCAGGGCATCTCCAACACCATTGAGCATGGCCGCAAGCTGCAATTCCTTCACCGCTTTGACAAGCTGGGCCTGGAAGCCGAGCTGAAAGACATGGAATCCGCCATGGAAGGGCATAATCTGCGAGAGTTGCAGGTGATTGCGCCCACCCTGGAAAGCATCGCCAAGGATGCGGCTGTGTTGAACATCGCGCGGCAAAGGGCCAAAAGGCTGCTGGCCAAGGCCGGTTCTGAGTAAAGTCACACCCGGATTGTGAGAGAAATAGTTAAGTTACATCAATAACACTTAACATTAAGAAACTAAGTATCCAGAGAGCGATCTAATAGAGTAGGCATTCTCAGAGGAGGATTTTATGCTGCGCCACTCGATGCGTCGCTGGTACCTGAGCGGGAAAAGTATCCGCAAGTCGTCGATCCGTAGATCCTCGATCCATAGATCAGGGCTGCTCCTTTCTATGGTGTTCACGCTGGTGTTTGCGCTGGCCCCGTTTTCTCAGGCGCAAGATACTGACGACCAAGACAGTCACGACTCAAATGCGCGGATCGTCCGGATCAGCTATGTTGAAGGCGACGTTCGGCTGGACAATGGTCATGGATATGAAAGCGCCACCATGAATGTCCCTCTGAGTGAGCATAATTGGCTACAGACGGGAACAGATGGTTGGGCTGAAGTTCAACTTGAAGATGGAAGCATGATTCGGCTGGCTCCGGACACGGTCATCGCATTTACCGAGTTGGGGCGCTTGTCTTCGGGCGGGACCGTGACCACTGTTGATCTCGACCAGGGTGAAGCCGAATTCAAGATCATTAAACATGATGACAGTGATTTTCAGGTCACTGTAAAGAAGAACACCATTGCTCCGATAAATTCCGGTTCCTTCCGCGTAACCAGCATCAACTCTGATCCACTCGAGCTCGCCGTATGGAAAGGCCAGGTCAGCGTGCGCGACGGAGAGAGCGGCAACGAAGTTGCCGTCAAGAAGGGCGAAACTTTTGTAATTGATCCCAATGACTCGGCCCGTTATGCGCTTGATAACAGAGCTGACGCCGACCAGCTCGACCAGTGGAGCAAGCAGCGCGATGACGCTTTAAGCGCGTATGCTTCCGCCGGACAAGGCGACGTGCAGTCGCCGTATCAGTATGGCGCGAGCGATTTGGATTATTACGGCCAATACTATGATGTTCCCGGATACGGCAATCTATGGCAGCCCAACAATGTGGGCCTGAATTGGGACCCATTCAGCAATGGCTATTGGAGTTATTCTCCGGGCTTCGGATACACCTGGGTGTCATCTTATCCGTGGGGTTGGATGCCATATCGCTATGGGCGCTGGGTATTCGTCAACGGACGCGGCTGGTGCTGGGCTCCGGGTGGCTGGAATAGGTGGAACAGCAGGCCGCGCCTGGTGAATGCGCCTCCAGGGTTCCATGCTCCCATTCCTCCAGTGGACCGCAGGATCGTCAATCGCACGCCGGGCCAGGTGATTCGTCCGGGAGAGCCGCCATTGAATCGAGGAGTTGGCGGCAGGACTTCTGGACCGGGTGGACGAGTGGCAGATGGCGACGGTAATAACCGTGCGCTTGACCATCCCGAGGGAAGCAGAAGCAGCAGGCGTGTCCTGACAAATGACGACGTGCAGGGAAGGGTGCCGCGCACCGATGTTCCGGCGCAGGTAACTACGGATATCGACCGCAAACCAAGAACGGACGAGCAGCCGCCTGCGGCAAATACGGGGGCCCGCAGCGCGAATGATTCAGGTCGTTTCAGTGAAAACCGTGATAACACTTCACGCGAACCCGTAAGGCGTTCAAACAGTGATGCGAGCGCGCCTACTACTCCGCGAGCGGAGCGGCAATATACTCCGCCGCCGCAACGGGCGTATGCGCCCCCGGAGCGTCAGGAGCGCCAATACGCGCCTCCGCCACAAGCGCCGGTCGTGCATCAAGCTGCTCCGCCGCCTGCAATGCATCAGTCCGCGCCGCCTGCGGCAGTGCAGCGGCAGTCTGGGCCGCCGCCTGAGTCGCACGCAAGGTCTGATGAAGGCTCAAGGCCCAAGAACAGGTAAGTGCGCTCGACCATAATGGACACGAAGGTTCACGGAGATCAAACTTCGTGAGCCTTTGTGCTTTTGTATTTAATTTTTTAATTGGCGGAATATCGCAGCGCTGGTTTGCAGCGGCAGTGCTTCAGCCCGGATATCCGCGCGGACTCCAACTTCCTTCAGCGCCTCACGGATCGCCTTCTCGTCATAGTCCTGCTTCAGGTTATTGAAGAGCGTTTTGCGTTTCATCGAAAAAGCTGTTTTTAGAAAGCCGATAAACTCTTGCGGATTGACCTGCAATTCATTGAAGCGAGGCGCAACTGTCATGCGCAATACTGACGAATGGACTTTTGGCGGTGGTGAGAATGCGTCCGGCGGCAAGGTGAAGAGGTTCTCCACTTTTGTATAAAGCTGCGCCGTAGCAGAGAGCAGCCCATAATCGCGCGAACCAGGGACCGCAGCAATCCGGTCCGCTACTTCGCGCTGCACCATAATCACGATCACATCAAACTGGTCATGAAATTCGAACAGCCGCAGAAGAATGTCTGAAGTAATGTAATACGGCAGGTTTCCCACCACATGCGCCCGCGAAGGCTTAAGCGGACGCAGATCATTGAGCGGGCCGATGGTCCGGTTGAGCACGGTGCGAAAATCCAGCTTGAGCACGTCGGCTTCAATGATCTCAACGTTGGGTTGAAGGCGGTATTTAAATCGCAATTCGGTGGCGAGCATGCGGTCCAATTCCACCGCGATCAGCCGATGGGCCCGCCGCGCCAGCACTTGCGTAAGCGCGCCTTTGCCGGGGCCGATTTCAACCACCACGGAGTTGGACGCGTCGCCCAGCGCGTTCACAATTTGCTCCGCCGCGCCCACGTCGGCAAGGAAGTTCTGCCCCAGTCGAGGTTTTTTCGTTGCGGCTGAATTGGCCCTTTTGGTTTCCGCCATTTAGTATTTTCTTAGCATGGTTGTGCCGTGTATCGTTCGCGTTACCACGGAGGCCCCGTGAAAATTGTTTTTGCTGCTTCTGAGTGCGTGCCTTTCGCCAAAACAGGCGGCCTGGCTGACGTTGTTGGATCTCTTCCCCAGGCGCTGGCTGAGTTGGGCCATACCGTTACCGTTTATCTCCCTAAATATAAACAGACCAAGTTACCAGATGCCAAGGTGCTGCTGCCCAGCATTACCATTCCTTTTGACGATCAATACCGTTTTTGCTCAGTGCTGGACGGCGGAAAGCGCTCTGGGGTGCAATTCTATTTCATTCACTATCCGGAGTTCTTCGAGCGCGATGCTCTTTATGGCACTCCAGCCGGCGACTATCCGGATAACGCTGAACGTTTTGCGCTTTATTGCCGCGCCGTGCTGGAAGCATCAAAAGTCCTGGGCGTGCCGGATATCTTTCATTGCCACGATTGGCAATCCGCGCTGGTCCCCATCCTGCTTCGCACCAGTTATGCCGATGATCCGGTGTTCCGTAACACGCACACGCTCTTTACCATCCACAACATTGGGTATCAGGGGCTTTTTCCTCCGGACACGCTGCCATTGCTCATGCTTCCATGGGAGCTTTTTACCATCGATCAGATGGAGTTCTGGGGCAAGGCCAATTTCCTGAAGGGCGCGCTGGTATTTTCCGATCATCTGACCACGGTGAGCCGTAAATACGCGCAGGAAATCCAGACCAGCGAATATGGTTTTGGCCTGGAAGGCGTGCTGAAATCCCGTGCGGGATCATTGACCGGAATTCTTAACGGCGTGGATTACAACGAATGGAGTCCGGAGAAAGACAAGTTCGTGGTGCGGCAGTATTCCATCGAAAGTCTCCAAGGTAAGAAAGAATGCAAGTACGACCTGCTGCGTCAGTTCGGAATGGAAAATGCTCCGATTGAAACGCCGGTGCTCGGCATTGTTTCGCGCTTCGTCGCGCAAAAAGGCTTTGATCTGATTGCAGATATTGCCAGTGATCTTGCGCGTCTGCCGCTAATCATCACCGCTCTGGGCAGCGGTGACAAGGAATATCAGGACATACTGCTGAAACTCCAAAAACAGCATCCTGAAAAAATTGCGGTCAGGGTGGCCTACGACAACGCGCTGTCACACAAGATTGAGGCCGGCGCTGACATGTTTCTGATGCCGTCGCGTTATGAGCCCTGCGGCCTGAACCAGATGTATAGCCTGAAGTTCGGTACCGTGCCCATTGTCCGCGCCACCGGCGGCCTTGACGACACGATTGAGCCCTGGGACCCGACCACGGGGAAAGGCACCGGCTTTAAATTCAGCGCCTACTCGGGCGTGGCATTGCTCAACAGCATTCAGGAAGCCCTGCGGGCGTTCAAAGACCAGGCTGGCTGGCAAAAACTAATGGTGAATGGCATGAAGAAGGATTTTTCCTGGAATGCCTCCGCGCGCGAATATGTGAAGGTGTATGAACGTCTCGTTCCACCGAAGCCGGGACCGTCAGAGAAGGTCTTGGAGTTCAGCCGGGCTTAAGCCTTTTCTGCAATCCCGAAGCCGCTGGGTTTTGCGGCTGAGGGAACCCTATAGCAAACAAGAAATTCAATCTGTTTCGCAAAGATAGGGATCTCTCGCTTCGCTCGAGATTGCGGAAAAAGTCCTTTGTGGTTAAGTTGTTTTTTTCTGCCTGGCAAAATACCAATACACCGGCACTCCCGCCAGAATTACCAGCGTTCCTGCGAATGAATTAGTCAGGTTGTCTGTAAAGGTGTAATAGAGCAGCACAGTCGCAGCAACGATAAATAGCGCGGGCACCACCGGATATCCCCACGTCCGATAAGGGCGCGGCGTGTCCGGTTCGCGCTTGCGAAAAACAAAGATGGTGCTGGCCGCAATCATATAGAAGAGCCATTCGGCAAAGATCGCCAGCGAAAATAAATCTTTAAAAGCTCCGCCCACCAGCAGCAGCAGGATAGCCATGATGGCTTGGACCACAATCGCCAGTGCTGGCGTATGAAAGCGGGGATGGACTTCACCGAGTTTCTTAAAGAAGTAGCCGTCGCGTGAGACGGCAAACGGCACGCGTCCGCCGCTCATGATAGTTCCATTGAGTGTCACAAACATGGAAAATGCCATGCCTGCTGAAACCAGCGCAGCCCCAAGAGACCCAATCGCTATCTGCGTGGCCAGGGATGCAGGGACTTTTGAACCAGCAATTGCAGTGGCAGGCATTACATATTGCACAGCGGCATTGATGCCCATATAGAGAGCCGCCACCAGCGCGACACCAGCAATCAACGCAATGGGAATATTCCGTCCGGGGTTGCTGATTTCGCCGCTGACCATATTGAGGTCATTCCAGCCGTCATAGGCCCAGAGCGCGGCGACCAGCGCCGCCATGAATCCTGCCATGCCGCCTTTAGCGCCGAGAAAAGTGGTGTGAAAATTCCCCCAACTTCCTGTTGAAGCCGTGAAGCCGATGAAGATGATGGCCACAATCATCCCGACCTTCAAAGCTGTGAACACCAGTTGAAAGGCGCCGGCCTTGCGTACGCCAATATAATTCAGGGCGGAAATCAGAATGGTGGCGGCAATCGCCACAACAGTGCCGTTGGTGACCTCAAAAACTTTTGGTCCAAGATGAATGGAGAAAATATTGACGGCAAGAAAGCTCAGCCGGGGGAATGTGCTCAGCACGTCCACAATTCCGGTTGTAACCGATGCGATGGACGCGGGCTTGGCAATCAGGAACCATGTCCAGGCGTAAAGGAATCCGGGCAGCGGACCGTAGGCATCGCGGACGTAAACATACTCTCCACCAGCCCAGGGACGAAGCGCACCAAGTTCGGCATAAGTGAGCGCCCCAAAAAAAGAAAGCAGGCCGCCAACGATCCAGACCAGGTAAACCATCCCGGCGGAGCCAACGTCTTTCATCATCTCGCCGGGAACGCGGAAGATGCCGCTGCCGATAATGGTCCCGGCCACAATGGCCACGGCATGCCAGGCGTTCAACTCGCGCAGCAGATCAGGCGCTTGTTTGGGCGCGGTTTGCATCCGTCTTGGCCTCCAGAAGACTTGCCAGATATCCCACAACAAATGTTGTGATCGAGCCAAATGTTACGTACCAGGTCCAGGCAATGTGCGTCCATCCCCAGATATAAATGTTCAGAGCCAGTCCGCAGAGCATACCAACAATTGCGCCATTTTGTTTTGCGCGACGTGTCAGCAGTCCGAGCAGGAATACGCCCAGTAATCCGCCATATGCCAGTGAGGCGATAGTAAGTCCTTTCTCAAGAACGTTGCCACCATAGCGCGATGCCAGCGCCAGTCCGAAGAGCACCAGACCCCAAACAATGGTTGCGACTCGGGAAAGCGTGAGCCGCTTGCTATCAGATGTCGCCGGCTTTCGCCGTAGATAAAAGTCAATCATGGTAGTGGACGAAAGCGAATTCAGCGCCGCGCTGAGGTTGGACATGGCTGCTGCCAAAATCGCGGCAATCAGCAGTCCGGCAATACCACGTGGCATATATTGCACGATGAACGTGGGGAAAACGTAATCATTCGTTGCGAAATGTCCTGTTGGCGGAAACATGCCATAGAACACCCACAGCCCGGCGCCTACCAGCAGAAACAACGTGAACTGAATAAGGATGACGCCGCCGCTGAACAGCAGTGCAGTGCGCGAGTCGCGCTGATTGCGTGCGACAAGCAGCCGCTGAACCATAAGCTGATCAGTGCCATGCGTGGCTGTATTGAGGAACATACCGCCGATCAATCCAGCCCAGAATGTGTAAGTTGTAAAGAAGCTGTGCGAAAAATCAAACACCTGCATCTTGCCTGCGTGCGCCGCAATGGAGTGAATAGCCGGCCAGCCTCCGGGAACAAGATGCAGCAGCGTGACAAAACCAATCACGGTGCCGCCGATGTAGATGCCAAGTTGGATGACATCTGTCCAGATCACGGCGGCCATGCCGCCTTCAAATGTGTAAATAAGCGTCAGGGCCATGACGATGGCCACTGAAGCAGCGCCCCCCGTTCCCAAGGCAATGCTGATCACAATGGCTACGGCCCACACGCGCACTCCTTCCGCAGCGGCCCGGGTGCCGAGAAAGATACCGGCGGTGATGCGGTGCAACTTTTTTCCAAAGCGGCGGTCTATCAACTGATAGGCGGTAAACATCTCGCCACGAAAATATTGCGGGATAAAGACCAGGCAGACCACGATCCTGCCCAGCAGATAGCCAAAAACGATTTGCAGAAAACCGAAGTTGCCCCCGTAGGCAATGCCGGGCGTGCCGATAACGGTGAGAGTGCTTGTTTCCGCGCCAACAATGGAAAGCGCAATGGCCCACCAGGGGATATTGCGGTCGGCCAGAAAATAATCGCGCAGTGACCTTTGGGACTTGCGGAACCTTAGCCCAAAAAAAGTGATACTAACCAGATAAACGGCGATAATGGCCAGATCAACAATTTGCAATCGCATGAATGGTTTGTCTGCTGGATCATTATTCGGGAAAAATGCCTGAAAGCAAAAGTAAAAGTTCTGGGAAGATGAATTAAAGTTCAATCATGCCACTGTACCTGGGTATCGATGCTGGAGGCACCAAGACAGACTGCGCTGTAAGCAATGGCGCGGAGCTGCTGGGCCAGGCTACGGGTGCAAGCTGCAAACTGGCGCGCGTGGGCAAGGAGCGCGGACGTGAAAATTTGCAAGCCGTTATTCGTGAAGCCTGTGATACCGCCGGTGTTCCCACGGCCAGCGTGCAGCATGTGTGCATTGGAATGGCCGGCGCTTCCCTGGCAGAAGCGGTGCACTGGGCGCAGCAGACCATCCGCGAACTCATGCCTGAAGCCACAATTTATGCCGCCGGTGACCATGTAATTGCGCATCGCGCCGCCTTTGGCACATCACCGGGCGTGCTGGTGATTTCCGGCACCGGATCAATTGCTTTTGGCCGCAATCAGGGTGGAGAGACCGCGCGCGCCGGTGGCTGGGGACCAAACGTCTCTGATGAGGGATCAGCTTTCTGGGTGGGCAGGGAAGCCGTGACCGCGGCACTGCATGCTTTTGATTTTGGCAACAGCGACGGACTGCTTATGACAATTGCCGATTGCTGGAAGGTTGCGCCGGAAGAAGTGATCCGGATGGCCAACGCTTCCGAGCCAAGGTTTCCCGAGCTGGCCGGACCGGTGGTGAATGCCGCCGAGCAGGGCGATGCCAGCGCTCGAACGATTACGGACAGAGCG
>DASXMN010000079.1:0-107693 GCA_036495645.1 Candidatus Angelobacter sp. | reverse complement strand
GGTGGTACAGGGCTGGGCCTGGCAATCGTAAAACACATTGTGCTGAATCATGGCGGCGCGGTCCGCGTGGAAAGCGCTGTGGGGCACGGAACCACCTTCTTCTTCCTGTTGCCTGAGGCCTGATGCTTCGCTCCCTGTTTTAACACTCATTTAACACTGCTTTGTTAGCTTCATCTCGTGGATACGGATACTAACGTTGAGGAGCAGCAATGAAATTGAGACTAGCGATGGCACTAGCGCTTGTGGCCGCTTTGGCCGGCGTGAGCAGCGCGGAAACGAATCTAAACGGTGCGGGAGCCACTTTCCCAAATCCGATTTACCAGAAGTGGTTCACGGAATATCACAATGCCCATAAGGATGTTCAGATTAATTATCAATCCATTGGGAGCGGCGGTGGGATTCAGCAACTCACGTCAGGAACCGTGGATTTTGGGGCCAGCGACGGTCCCATGACGGACGAACAGCTCTCCAAGGCCTCAGGAAAAATTTTTCATATTCCCACAGTACTTGGCGCCGTTGTGCCCACATATAACGTCACTGGTGTGACCGGCGAACTGAAGTTCAGCGGAGACGTGCTGGCGGATATTTTCCTCGGGAATATTAAGAAGTGGAATGATCCCCGGTTGGCCAAAGCCAATCCCGGAGTCAAATTCCCCGATGAAGAAATTGTTGTGGTTCATCGCTCGGATGGCAGCGGCACAACCTACATCTTCACTGATTATCTCAGCAAGGTCAGCCCGGAATGGAAGAGCAAGGTCGGCAAAGGAACGTCCGTCAATTGGCCCGCTGGATTGGGTGGCAAGGGCAATGAAGGCGTGTCCGGCATGGTGAAGCAAACTGAAGGAGGCATTGGGTACGTTGAGCTGATTTATGCAGTTTCTAACAAGATGCCTTACGGCAGCGTGCAGAATGCCGCCGGCAAGTTCATCAAAGCCAGCCTGGAATCGGTAACGGCCGCTGCCGCTTCAGTGAAAGACATGCCGGATGATTTCCGCGTTTCCATCACCAATGCGCCCGGCAAAGATGCCTATCCTATCAGCAGCTTTACCTGGCTGCTGGTTCCGGCGGAATGGGCTGATGCCACCAAGGAAAAAGCCTTCGTCGATTTCCTGACCTGGATGGTCGATCAAGGGCAGTCTATGACGTCAGCGCTGCAATACGCGCCCTTGCCCAAGAATGTGGCGACAAAAGTAAAAGCGCGGATCAAAGAAGTTAAAGCAAAGTAGACTGCTGGAAAATAAGCCTTGTACGCCAGCTTTTAAGGCGTGCACGGATGTCAGGCTAAGTAAGGGCTACAAACTTCTCTAAACGACGCCGTTAATGTTTCCGGCGCCAGACATTCTCTGGCGCCGTTTTTCGATTCTCTTATCGAAGTCTGACGGCCTTACGACCCATCCCTTTAAAAAAGGGCCGTCTCATCCCATATCCGAAGGAAATTCCACAAAACGAAATATTCACGGAACCTTTTCTCTCCAAATCGGTATATATCCTCATACCGAATCAGGGCGGATTTGTGTCGCCAAAGAACTGTGTTTGGTTAAAACACGGTGCTCTGAGTGGGTTTTGGGACAAACAAGGGGGACCGATGCAGTTTGTGGAAGAAATTCGATACGCATTGCGGCAGTTCAGAAAGGCGCCCGGGTTCACGGCAACGGCCGTCTTAACTCTGGCGCTTGGAATCGGCGCTACCACAGCAATCTTCAGCCTGGTACATGCAGTGCTGCTGAAGTCGCTTCCGGTGGCCAAGCCCGAAGAACTTTTGCGTGTCGGCAATGAAGAAAACTGCTGTGTCAATGGCGGCCTGCAGGATAACTGGTCCCTTTTCTCCCTGGAACAGTACAAACAATTCAAAGAGCATACTTCTGGTTTCGCGGAGTTGGCCGCCCTCCAGGCTGGGAGCAGTTTGGTTGGAGTGCGCCGGGCAGGAAGCAATGTGCCGTCTGAATCCTTCCGCAGTGAGTTTGTCTCGGGAAACTACTTTTCCACGTTTGGCATACCCGCTTATGCAGGGCGAACGATTTCTCCGCAGGACGACAATAAAGGAATGGCGCCAGTAGCGGTAATGAGCTTCCGTACCTGGCAGGAGAAATTCGGTGGAGACCGCTCAGTCATCGGCGCAGGATTTGTGGTCAATGCGCAGCCAGTCACCATCGTCGGCATTGCGCCTCCCGGCTTTTTTGGCGACCGTATCCAGAGTAATCCTCCTGCATTCTGGTTCCCATTAGCTATCGAGCCGGTCATTGAACCAGCCAACTCGCTTCTCGACGATCCGGCCCTGGATTGGCTGGATATCATCGGGCGGGTGACGCCGGGTGCGGACACAAAAGCAATGGAAGCGCAGATGCAGGTTCTACTGCGCCAATTTTTGCTTAGCCCGGAAAGCAAGGTTGAGGACCGGTCAAAGCCTCTGATCGCGAAGCAAACACTGCACTTTTCTCCAGGTGGAGGCGGTTTGCAGCGAATGCGCGAGGAATATCAGGATGGGCTGCATCTGTTGATGTGGGTTTCTGCTTTCGTTCTGCTGATCGCCTGCGCGAACCTGGCCAACCTGATGTTGGTGCGCGCTACCACGCGCAAGCAGCAGATTTCCGTCCGCTCGGCGCTCGGCGCCCCTCGCAGCACTTTGGTGCGCCAGGCGCTTACAGAAAGCGTTGTACTGGCAATGATGGGCGGCGGGGCCGGAATTGCAATTGCCTTTGCCGGGACGCGTATGATTTTGCGTCTGGCTTTTGGACACGACTATGTGCCGATCCACGCCACGCCATCCTTTCCAGTCCTGGCCTTTGCTTTTGCCGCTTCATTCCTGACTGGAATCCTGTTTGGGATCGCTCCAGCCTGGATGACGGCAAACGCAAATCCCGCCGAGGCCCTGCGCGGCGCGGGCCGCTCCACCGGCCGACGGGGAACGTTGGGACAAAAAGCGCTAGTCGTGGTGCAAGCCGCATTGTCTCTGATATTGCTCTGTGCAGCAGGACTGCTAACTCGAAGTCTGAACAACATGCAACACAGGAATTTTGGCTTTATCACAACGAACCGCTACATCCTGCATATTGATCCGCAAATGGCCGGATATAAACCGGACAAGCTGGAGCCACTCTACCAGCAACTGCGTGACAGCTTAAGCGCTGTCCCAGGCGTTCAGCGGGTGAGTCTTTCACTTTATAGCCCCATGGAAGGAGATAACTGGGGTGAAGGCATTTATTTAGAGGGCGAACCACCCCCGACGCCGGGAACTCGCGATCATAACGCCTCCTGGCTGCGCGTGAGCCCGGGATATTTCGATACTATAGGCACCAAGATTGTTGAAGGCCGTCCGATCAATGAACAGGACACGCCCACGACACGCGCTGTCGCTTTGGTAAACCGTTTCTTTGCACAGAAATATTTCAAGGATGGACACGCTATCGGGAAACACTTTGGGGATGACCTGAAGCAGCCTGGCGCTTTTGAGATTGTGGGCGTCACTGAGGATACAAATTACTGGGGAGCAACCAGCAAGATGCGACCGATGTACTTCCTTGCTGAAGGCCAAAGCGTGCATAATCCAGACATTCGCTATCAGCAATTCGAAGATCGTTCAAAATATTTGAATGCCATTGAGATACAGACTCGCGGCGAAATTCCGGGGTTTGAAGTACAACTGAGACGGCTGCTGTCACAGATTAATCCTGATCTTGCAATGGTGGATTTCCAAAGCTTTGCAACCCAGGTGAACGCCAACTTCATGCAACAAGCGATGATCGCGAAGCTGACTTCATTCTTTGGGATACTCGCGTTGATTCTTGCTTCGATTGGGCTTTATGGCGTTACCTCTTATTCCGTGGAAAAGCGGACCAGCGAGATCGGTATTCGTATGGCTTTGGGAGCGGACCGCATCAATATGCTTGGGATGGTCTTACGCGGGGCCTTTCTTCAGGTCGGCATCGGTCTGGCTATTGGACTTCCGGCCACCATTTTCGGCGGCAGGCTCATGGCAAGCCAGTTATTTGGAGTCAAGCCTTATGATCCTGTGGTCCTCTCAATCACGACTCTCGTATTGGCGGCGGCGGCTTTCCTGGCCGCTGTGATTCCAGCCCGCAGAGCGGCGAATACTGAGCCTATGCTTGCCTTGCGCATGGAATGATGTCTCGCGCTGTGATTTAAGAGTACCGCAATGGTGTTTTAACACTCTATTAACAATCGTCTGCTAGTTTCCAAGCATGCAGAGCATGCCCGAGCGCAGTCCTTTCAAGGCAAAACAGCCTGATGAGGCTGCCGTGGGTAAACCGATTCTGGCTGCCAACGAAACCCCCATCACTGCACCCAAAAACCGTGCCAGCACCCGCGAGAATGTGTTCGCGGATCGTGCTTTTGGCGGTCTGGTAGTTCTCTGCGCAGTAGCTGTATTAACAATCGTGGGTTTAATAATTATTGAGTTGCTGCGCGAATCGCAATTGTCTATCGCGAAATTCGGCTTCAAGTTTCTGGTCAAACAAATCTGGGACCCGGTGGCAGAAGATTTTGGCGCCCTGCCGTTTATCTACGGAACCATTGTCTCTTCCATTGTGGCGCTGGTTATTGCAGTCCCGCTTTCCGTGGGAACAGCTCTTTTCCTGACAGAACTTTGCCCCCGGCGTCTGCGCGGAATACTTTCTTTGCTGGTGGAATTGCTTTCGGCCATTCCAAGCGTTATCTACGGACTGTGGGGCATCTTCGTTTTGTCGCCATTCCTGCGCCTGTATGTGGAACCATTTCTGGGCAAGTACTTCGGTTGGACCGGCCTGTTTTCGGGTCCAAAATACGGATGGGGGATGCTGGCAGCGGGAGTCATCCTGGCCATTATGATCCTGCCAATCATCGCATCGATTACGCGCGAGGTGGTGATGGCAGTGCCTCGCGTGCAGCGTGAAGCGGCCCTGGCATTGGGCGCAACCAAGTGGGAAATGCTGCGGATGGCTGTGCTCCGCAATGCCCGGCCAGGCATATTTGGAGCAGTCATTCTCGGCCTGGGACGCGCTTTGGGTGAGACCATGGCCGTCACTATGGTCATCGGTAATCGTCCGGAAATTATGCGCTCCCTCTTTGCACCCGGACACACTCTGGCCAGCGTAATCGCGAATGAATTTGCTGAAGCATCCACTCAGGTTTATCACAGCGCGCTGGTAGAGATGGCTTTGGTTCTCTTTGTCTTGACGTTGATCGTGAACGCCCTGGCTGGGCTGCTGGTCTGGTCCATTACAAGGGGCATGCCGGCGAGGGCCCTTGCTTAAATCTATCCATACAATTTCTTTACGGCGCAAACTTTCCAATGGCTTGGCCCTTGGGATGATTACACTTGCGGCGCTGGTTGTGACCGTTCCCCTGTTTCTGATTCTGGGGACCGTCATTTTGCGTGGAGTGGGCGGGCTGAATTGGGCATTCTTCACACAAATTCCAAAGCCTGTAGGCGAAGAAGGCGGCGGGATGGCAAACGCTATTGGAGGCTCTGTGATGCTCCTGGGTTTTGCCAGCCTGATTGGGATCCCGCTTGGTATTGGCGCTGGAGTTTTCCTGGCGGAATACGGTCGCAATAAATACGGCAATATTGTTCGTTTTACCTGTGATGTGCTGAACGGAGTGCCTTCTATCGTAATTGGCCTTACCGCTTATGCCATGGTTGTTGTGGTACAGAAACACTTCTCCCTGCTGGCAGGAAGCGTGGCGCTCGGCATCATGATGATCCCAACCATTTCCCGGACCACCGAAGAGGTCCTTCTGCTGGTTCCTCAATCCATCCGGGAAGCCGCGCTTGGGTTAGGCATTCCCAGGTGGCGCACCATCGTCTCAGTGGTGTTGCGCACTGCCAGTGCGGGAATTGTCACCAGTATTATGTTGGCTTTTGCCCGCATTGCTGGAGAAACAGCGCCGCTGATGTTCACCGCCTTTGGAAACCAATATTGGAACACCGACCTGACTCAGCCTACGGCAGCGCTGCCATTGCAGATTTTTGCGTATTCCGTAATGCCGTATGAACAAGCCCACCAACAGGCCTGGACAGGCGCGCTGGTGCTTATTTCCATGATTATGTTGACGGTCATTCTGTTCCGTTTCATCGCCAACCGAGGCACCATCAAGGGAGCCAGCTAATGGATACAGGCATTCATGTGGCAGATCTGAACGCCTGGTTTGGAGCGAAGCAGGCGCTCTTCAACATCGGCATGGAAATTCCCGCGAAGAAAGCTACGGCCATCATCGGTCCTTCCGGCTGCGGCAAGTCCACGTTTGTGCGGTGCCTTAACCGCATGCATGAAACGCTTCCCGACACTCGAGTGGAAGGCAAGGTTTCAATCGGAGACCTGGATGTTTACGGTAAGGGCGTTTCTGCTGTTTGGATACGCCGCCGCGTTGGCATGGTCTTTCAAAAACCGAATCCCTTCCCTACCATGACGATCTATGACAATGTCGCTGCCGGGCTCAAGCTCAACGGCTTCCGCAATCGACGCGAATTGGACAACGTAGTAGAACGGTCGCTAAAACAGGCGGCCCTCTGGGACGAAGTCAAAGACGACCTGAAAAAGAAATCAGGTGCCAGCCTTTCAGGCGGACAGCAGCAGCGGCTTTGCATTGCGCGCGCGCTGGCTGTGGAACCGGAAGTCCTGCTGATGGATGAACCTGCTTCTGCCCTGGATCCCATTTCCACCGCAAAAATTGAAGATCTTATTTTTGAGTTGAAAAAGGAATATACAGTGGTAGTTGTCACCCACAATATGCAGCAGGCGGCGCGTGTGGCCGATTTTACTGCATTCTTCCTGATGGGATATATGGTGGAGCTGGACAAAACTGAAACCATGTTTACCAAGCCTACCGACAAGCGTACGGAAGATTACATTACCGGGAGGTTCGGATGACGCGTACACGGTTCCACCAGGGTCTTGACGATTTGAAACAAAAGCTGCTGGCCATGGGCGGCCAGGCCGAGCAGGCCGTGGAACGCGCAGTGCGGGCCTACCAGAACCGCGATCTGTCGCTGTGCCAGATTGTGCTCCGTGATGAATCCAAAATCAATGCCGCCGAACGCGATGTGGATGAAATGTCTATCGATCTTCTGGCGATGCAGCAGCCGATGGCCATCGATTTGCGCTTCATCGTAGCGTGTATCAAGATCAACGCTGACCTGGAGCGGGTTGGCGATCAGGCGGTTAATATCGCCGAGCGGGTGATGGACCTGGCAACGCGGCCTGATTCCGGACTCAATGTTGATATTCCGCGTATGGCGCAGCTAAGCATCAGCATGGTACGGGACGCCCTCAATGCTTTTCTCACGGCTGATGTTGAAATGGCGCAATTTGTGCTGGAACGCGATGACTTGGTGGACAACATGAACCGCGAAATCTTTGAAGCCGTAGACCTGGCCATGAGCAAATCGGCGGGTGACCATCGCAACCTGCTGGACACACTCATCGTAGCCCGGAATTTGGAGCGCGTAGCGGACCACGCCACGAACATAGCTGAAGACGTTATCTTCTGGGTTCGGGGAGCTGACGTAAGGCATCACGCCCAGGGGCAATTTCCCAGATAAATTGCCGTGCAAAGTTCTCATCTGCATTTTAGGTTGAAATAAACTGCTGCAAGTACCGGTTCTGAATCAATTTACAATGGGTGTAAGGCGAAAATTCGCAGCAAATGGTTCCAGGCCAGCCGCAACCCAGGTTATGAATCGGTCAGTATCAGATCCGTCTCTTTACATTAATCGCGAAACATCATGGCTCGCCTTCAATCGGCGTGTGCTGGAGGAAGCCAGTGATGAGCATAACCCCCTGCTCGAGAGAGTGAAATTTCTGGCCATTTCAGCCAGCAATCTGGACGAGTTTTTTGAAGTCCGGGTTGCCGGTCTCTTACAGCGCATTGAAGAAGGGTTTATCGATTCCGGCCCTGACGCGCTTTCTGCCCAGCAGGAGCGTGAATTGATTGCCCGCGAGACACACGAATTTGTCCAGGAGCAATATGCATGCTGGAACTTGAAGTTGATGCCGGCGCTGGAGCGGGAGAATATCCGCGTTCTTGATCTGAAAGATCTTGATTCGAAGCAGGAAGCGTTTATTGATTCCTACTGTGAAAAAGAAGTTGATCCATTGCTCACCCCGGTCACGGTCGACCCGGCGCATCCTTTCCCGCGGGTATTAAATAAAGCTTTGTGCATTGCCCTGCTGCTAAAACGCAAGCGACGCGCCAGTGGCACATATATGGGCGTGATTACGGTGCCCAGAGTTCTCCCGCGCCTGGTGCGGCTGCCTTCGCAAACAGGCATCGACTACGTATTTCTTGCCGATCTGCTTACTTACCATGCTGCCAGCATGTATCGTGGCTATGAGATTGTTTCGGCTGCTTCATTTCGCGTCACGCGGAACAGCAACCTTTATCTGGAAGAAGAAGAAACCAGGAACCTGCTTGAGTCTGTAAGGACAGAGCTGCACCGCAGGCGCAAAGGCGATGCCGTGCGCCTGGAAATTGATGCTAATGCAAGTGCTGAGATCGCCCGCCGCCTTCAGCAGACTTTTGAACTGGAAGACTGGCAGATATTCCATACAGAGGGGCCAGTTAACCTCTCCCGGCTATTTAACTTTTATGAAATTGAGCGGCCTGATCTTAAGTACCGGACTCTGGTTCCCAGAGAGCTTAGGCTTCCGCCAAGCAGCAACAATATCTTTGTAGAGTTGCGCAAGCGAGACGTGCTGCTGCACCATCCTTATGATTCTTTTGACGCGGTGATTGATTTCATTGCGAGCGCCGCCAGCGATCCTGACGTAATTTCCTTAAAGCAAACCATCTATCGCACCAGCCGTGATTCTCCGATTGTGAGCGCACTGATTGCTGCCGCAGCAGCCGAGAAAGAAGTCACGGCTGTACTGGAGTTGAAAGCACGTTTTGACGAAGCCTCCAATATTCAGTGGGCACGGACGCTGGAAGATGAAGGGGTGCAGGTGTATCACGGTCTTGTTGGCTTAAAAAGCCACTGCAAGCTGTGCCTGCTGGTGCGCCATGATCCTGACGGCGTGACCCGTCGATATGCTCATATCGGTACCGGCAATTACAATCCCATTACCTCGCGCTTTTACACAGATGTGAGTTTATTGACGGCATCGCCGGAAATTACCTCAGCCGTGCATTCCGTTTTCAATTACCTGACTGCGTATTCTGAAGCGCCCAACTATGAACCATTGGCCATCTCGCCCATTGATCTTGCCACGGTCACTCTGGAACAGATCCATCGCGAAGCCGAGCACGCTGCAAATGGCCGGCCGGCGCGGATCATCGCCAAGATGAATTCCCTGCTCGATAAGAACGTGATTCAGGCCCTGTATCGCGCGTCTCAGGCAGGGGTTCCGATTGATCTCACGGTGCGCGGCATGTGTTCACTGCGCCCGGGCGTGCCGGGCGTCAGCGATAATATCGTTGTCCGAAGCGTTGTAGGCAGACTGCTGGAACACAGCCGTATTTTTTATTTTGAAAATGGCGGTAATGACGAAGTGTATATATCCAGCGCTGATTGGATGCCGCGCAATCTTTATGAGCGTGTTGAAGTGCTCTGCCCGGTACAGGACGAGCAACTCAAGCAGCGTGTAAAAAGCGAGATTCTTGCGGCGTACCTGGCCGACAACGTCAAAGCGCGTTTCCTGGACCGCAATGGACGTTATACTCGCATTGCGCGCCGGCGCGGGGAAACTGCTTTTTCAGCCCAGGATTTTCTAATCGCAGTAGCCGAAGGGGCTGCCACGGCAGCCGATATTTCAGAGCCAGTTTTTCCCCGGGCAAAAACTTCATCCAACAGAAAAAAAAGACAGGCGGTCACTCGATAATTTATGCTCCTTTATTTCTTGCGTCATGCTTCCGCGGGCAAAACCATGCTCAATCCGAAAAAAGATGAGCGCCGCCCTCTGGATGAAGAAGGTATCCTGCAATCCCGTTATGTCGGACGCCTGCTGGCCAACCTTGATGTACAGGTCGATCAGATCATCAGCAGTCCATTGAAACGCGCGCGCCAGACTGCCTCACTGGTGGCAAATGAATTGGCTTTCGAGACTGCTGTGCAGATCGATGATGCTTTGCGCCCAGAGGCGGAATTTGAGCATTTTCAGGCCATGCTTGCCCGCTATAAGAAGTATGAGGCGGTCATGGTGGTGGGACATAACCCCAGCTTTACCGAATTTCTGAATAAGACAGTTTCCGCCAGCTCCGGCGCGGCGCAGATTGAATTTAAAAAGGGCGCCGTGGCTAAAGTGGAATTGAACGGACGCGCAGGAACTCTACAATGGCTGGTGACTCCAAAAATCGCCCGGACCCTTCAGGCAAGCTTAAAGTCCAGCTCGCGGCCAAAAACTTCCCGGAAATAAACCCGTTCTTTTTCCGCGGCCCATAGCTCCAGGTCCGCGCCGCCGCGCCCAGCTTTTACTGATAAAGTAACTTCCCCACCACGTGCTGTAACTCGAATCGACTCTATTGCCGAGAGCCGCCCCTGGTTCAGAGCTCGTGCCACGCGCAACAGCGCCGTTGCCTTGATCACATCTGACCTGATCTGCGCCGGCAGGAGCTTAATCAGACGATCACGTAATTGCGGTTTGGAATTTCCCTGAAAGCGCGCGACAGTGGCGATTACCTCCCTCTGTAAGGGAGTGAAGCCATACAACTCTGAACGTGAGATCACGTAATATGCATGCCGGTGCAAACCGACCGGGTTGATGTACATGCCAACCTCATAAAGCATTGCCGCCGCTGCAATCCACTCCCTGCAATCTTTATTCAATCCATGGATGCGCCTGGTCTGATCAAAAAGAGTAAGTGCCAGTTTACGGACCTGCTCGGCATTTTCCAGGTCCACACCATAACGACGGGCGGTATTCAGCAGCACGTCCTGCCGGTCTGCTTCAAGTTGGCGATGGGAGCGGGTCCGCTGATCGTATTCGGCGGCCATCTGCGCCAGAATTCCGTCACGCAACCCCAGCGGGGAGTAACGAAACATCTTCAGATTACAGGCATCGAGTACGTGAGCATACACCGCTGCACCCGCAACAATGATCTGAGATCGCTTGGAGTTAATTCCCTTGATGGCAGCACGCTGCCGTTCCGTCAATTTAGCCAGACGTTTGGCTAATTTTTCCGCGACACCCTGAGACACCGTTCCGCCGCGGCTCAGGCGCAATGACTGGGCTGCGCCAGCCAGGGCGGCTGCAGTGCCGGATGTGGCAATTACAACGCGAACATCTGCCCGCGTGACTTTGCGTGAAACATTGGCGGTTTCCTGCGCAATGAAATCATGCAGCCGCTTCAGCTCAGGTCTGGTTGGCGGGTCATGATGAATGAATTCCTGTGTCAGGCGCACAGCCCCAAGAGGAAGCGTAACGATCTCTTTTATATGGCTCTTTTCCGACAACGTCAGTTCGCAACTGCCGCCGCCGAGATCGATCAGCAGGAGCTTGGGCGGAGGTGTGCGCATGTTGGCCACTACGCCAAGATGAATCAGCCGGCCTTCCTCAAGCCCGCTGATAATTTCCAGGTTCCAGCCGGTGACGGTCTTGACCCATTCTGCAAATAAACGCGCGCTGTTTGTGTCACGCAATGCGCTGGTGCCAACCACACGGGTCCGCTCAACGGCATGGCTCTGTACCGCGCGATGAAAGCGCCTCAAGACCTTGAGCGTCTCAGCCATGGCCTGGGGATCAAGATTGCCGTCGCGGAAGACACCTTCTCCCAGACGTGTGACTTCGCGGTCCTGATGAAGAGCTACCAGGCGGCCCCGGCGCAGTTCGGCAATGCTGAGTCTTACCGAATTTGAGCCGATGTCGACTGCGGCAAAGACAGGCATTTTTTATCAGGCGGATTGGGCGAGCGCTCGGCTGTTGGATGTGGAGCGTGGCCGCTTCTTAGAGGAAAAATATCCCGACGGCAAAGCAATCAATTTATTGATGGCTGACGTTGCTTCGGAATGCCGGGCGCCTAATAGGGCCCGCACTTCGCGCAGGAGCGCGCAATTCACTCGATCAGAAAACCGCTTTTCCGCGGTGCGTGTCAATTCCTGCCAGTCATGCCAATCCCCGATTGCATCCTGCACAGTTTTCAGGTCACGAATAAAACTCTTTTGCTCCGCCGACTCTTCTGCAAGTTCCGCAAGATAACGGATCCGCTTGAGGGAGATTCGCGCCTCGTGCAAACGGCCAAGTTTGATTGTCCGATTAGAAGGAAACTCCTTGGCCATTTCCGCCAGTTGCGCACGGGCCTCTTCCAATGGGGCCAGTGGCCGATTGACGTTACCGGGCGTTTCGCCTGCCCTTTCAGCAATTCGATGCATTCTGGCGAAGAACTTGGATTCCTGAACCTTCTTCACCCCTGCAGCTAATCGTTTTGCCTGGCGGTTTCTTTTCTTGTCCAGGAGGGCTGTCAGCGTCTTTCGATCTTTTTCCGTCGAGCCGTTTCCGATTGAATCCAGCAGCTTAACTTGCACATCCAGATCGCGCACTTTGCCCGCGCGTTTGCGCAAATCGGCCATTTTTTCCAGGCTTCGTTCCAGCTTTTTATCCAGATCAGGATGCGCGTAGCTCACAAGGCTTTCTATCCTGCGCACGTTGGTGCGCAAGCGGTGAACGTTTTTGGGAGTCAGTTCGCCCGCGGTCAGCTTAGAAATAGTGCCGGAGAGGTCTGCGGTGAGACCTCGCATTTGTTTTTCCAGAAGGGTCATGTATAAGGGCCAACGAGTATAACAGTCCTGGCTACCATTTTAGACGAGCATGTTAATTCCAATTGAACCGTTTTTATGGCAGCTGTGGAAAAAAAGACTATGCCCTTTAAACTCTGCAACTTGGGTTAACTATAATGTTTGATCGCGTCCGGCACGCGAACGTGATTTAATAAAGCGCAAGGCGATGGAGTTCGCCTTTAACCGCCGCTTACGGCTGATGACTCCTATCAAATCTCTGAATTTGGAGCCATCAGCATGCTACTTTCTGTCGATTGGAAGTCCTACTTGTGGGTTTCTCTCGGCGCCATCTTTGGCGCTAATTTCCGCTATTTCGTAAGCCGGATTATTATCAGGTTCAGCAGCACGGCTTTCCCCTACGGCACGTTATTCATTAATATCACCGGCAGTCTCCTGCTGGGATTTTTCCTGATCTGGACAACGGAACGCGTCTTCGCGGACCCGCGCTGGCGGCTGCTGGTGGCGATCGGGTTTTGCGCCTCTTACACAACATTTTCGAGCTACGCCTTTGAGACTATGTCGTACTTTGAGCAAGGCCACTGGCTTCTCTTTGCAACCAACATTCTTGCCAATAACGTGCTTTGTCTGGGAGCTATTTTATTGGGCGCCATGATTGCACGGGCCGTCTAAAACTACAGTAAGCGGTAGAATCTGTATGTGGAAGAAAGCAGCCCTTCTCTGATGACTGAGCCTCGCAATGCCGTTCAGGTTTCCATCTATCTCAATGAGTCCGATGAGTGGCACCGGAAGCCTCTCCATTTGGAACTGCTCAACTTCCTGCGTGAAGAAAAGATTGCAGGAGCAACTGTGCTGCACGCCGTTGCAGGCTTTACCGGCCATGGCCGCGTAAAAACGTCAACGCTGGTGGATGCAGGCGGAAAACTGCCGCTGGTGCTCACTTTTGTGGACAAAGCGGAGCACATTGAAGGCGTGCTGCCGAAGATAAAAGAAATGACCGGGACCCGGCTGATTGTCCGCGAGAATGTGACCATTGTGGCGGGACATCTTGAGTAAGCCTTCTATCCTGCGCAACAGCTAAAAATTCAGAATAATCGAACTTCAGGTGAAACGAATTGTGCACCTGCATCACTATGCTAATAGGGAACCAAAGAAGATCACAGAGGTTCCTGCTGAATTCCTTTCGCTTGCCTCTGTGACTCTTCTGTTTTTCTTTCCTTGGTGGGTCTTCGCGGCCTGAACGCCGGTCGCGAAGACTTTTTTATTTAGCCAGCGCTCCTGAAACGCTCTCCAGAATGGAACCAATATTCGCGCTTAAGGAAAGCGTGCCAAATGCCTGGCCATGCTGGCCAGCCAGCCGCGAGGCGATGAACGCGTCTGCGACTGCGGAAGAGCTATGCCGCACAAGCAGAGATGCCTGAAGCGCCAATGCCAGCCTTTCCGTCAACTCTCGAGCTGAGTGCTCTGCTTCGCTCGAACCGCGCAATGATCCATTGCTGGTTTTATCGCCTAGCTTTTCCTGAATACTTGCGGTAAAGCTATCAAGACGTTTGTCAGTTCTGGCAGTCGTTTGCAACTCGGCCAGCAGGGCTTCAACCGTGGCTGGATCTTTGGTTAAAGCACGCAGCACATCCAGACACATCACATTTCCTGAGCCCTCCCAAATGGAGTAAAGCGGCGCTTCGCGATAGAGGCGCGGCATGATGGATTCTTCCACATAGCCGTTTCCGCCCAGGCATTCCAGCGCTTCTCCAACGTGTACGGGAGAGCGTTTGCATAACCAGTACTTGGAAATGGCGGTGGCAATGCGGCAGAAAGCTCGTTCACGATCGTCTGATCCACGTGCATCAAAAGACCGGGCGAGCCGGACCATTAGCAGAGTGGCCGCCTCGGATTCAATTGCCAGGTCCGCCAGCACGTTGCGCATGAGCGGCTGCTGAATCAGCAATTTCCCAAAGGCGCGCCGGTGGCTTGCATGATGCACGGCTTGCGTGAGGGCCTGACGCATCAACCCGGCAGCAGCTATGGCGCAGTCGAGACGCGTGTGATTGACCATTTCGATAATGGTATGCACGCCTCTTCCCTCTTCGCCCACTAGATGTGCCCAAGCCTGCGCGAATTCAACCTCACTCGAAGCATTGGAGCGGTTCCCCAGCTTGTTTTTAAGCCGCTGGATATGGAACTTGTTGCGCTCGCCAGTTGGCGTCCATCGCGGCAATAGAAAGCAGGTAAGCCCCTGCGGCGCCTGAGCGAGGATGAGAAATGCATCGCACATGGGCGCGGAGCAAAACCATTTATGGCCGGTAATCAGGTATTCGCGTGAGCTGCCGACCCTTTCAGCCCGCGTGGTATTGGCCCGCACGTCTGAACCGCCTTGTTTTTCCGTCATTCCCATGCCCAGCAACACGCCAGATTTTTCGGATGCCGGAACAAAGCGGGGATCGTAAGCTGAAGAGAGAATCCGCTGTTCCCATTGGCTGGCAAATTCCGGCTCCGCGCGCAAGGCCGCGACGGCAGAGAAAGTCATCGAAATGGGGCAGGTGTGCCCTGCTTCATTTTGGACCGTCAACATCATCAGGGCTGCGCGCGCCACGTGCGCGCCGTTGCGAGGTGACGACGATGCAGCAACCTGAGTATCTGCTTGCCAAGGCATGCAATGCAGCCGGTTTTCCACCGAGGTCCGCATCAGGTTGTGCCATGCAGGATGAAAGACCACTTCATCACGACGGTTGCCATAGCGATCATGCGTGTGCAGGACCGGCGCGTTTTCATTAGCTTCAAAGCCCCAACGCTGAACTTCTTCCGTACCAAGGAATCCACCCAACTCGGCAATTTGCTGGCGAGCCCAGCCCACGCCTTCGCGTTCCACAGCTTGCACCAGCGTGGGATCGCTCAGGAAGAGGTTGTAATTTGTGAGCGGGGGGGCCTGGTTCTGCGCAGACTCATTTTGATCTGGCTGACGAGGACCGTCAGTTTTCGGCGCCACGCGTTGGTCGCTTGGTCGAGTGGGTGCGCTCATCTTTCCGTTGTGCTCCTCAGCCGATTATCCTCTATCAGTCAAATGATGTTCCATTCGCATCCATCTGCACTGGTTTTAGAACGAAGATTGCCGTTCGTCGATCACGCCACTGCATCTAATCGCATAATGAACTCCGATACAGACAAAGCAAAATTTAAAGACATTGCTTCGGAACATCGCGGAAGCGGCAGAGATCCCGAAGAGAGGCCTGCCAGCAACGAAGCTGAATTGCGTGAAAAGATGCTGGACAAAACACTGGCCGACTCATTTCCCACGAGCGATCCTCCATCTTCCATTCCTGATCCCGCGGCAGATCCTGAAGCCGCGTAGGCAAAACGAGAGTATCGGACGAGTAAGCGGCCTTTAAGTTATGGCTTCATTCGTAAGTGCCGGAAAAACAATCAACATCGAACATTATTCACCCCATCTGACAGGGAAAAATCCAGCCGTTATCCTGGTGCATGGTTCAGGCGGGCCGCTTCATGGACTTGATCCTTTTGCCGGACAGGCGGTGCTGTTCGGCGTACACGTATTTGTGCTGCACTACTTTGAGCGCACCGGTCATACCTGGGTCTCGCCCAGCCAGATTGAGCAGCACTTTCCCGCATGGCTTGAAACGCTGCAAGATGCTGTCACTTACGTCGCCGCGCAGCCGGGGGTTGATGCAAACCGCATTGGCCTGCTTGGCTTTTCGCTTGGCGCATACCTCTCGCTTGCTCTGGCTACTCAGGATTCCCGGATTGCCGCCGTGGCTGAGCTGTTCGGCGGGCTGGCTGACCACTTCTTAAAAGATGCCGGCAAGCTTCCTCCAGTATTGATTCTGCATGGCGCTCAGGATTCCGTGGTGCCTGTTGATCGTGCGCACGAGTTGGAGCGCATTCTGCAGCAGCACAAAATTCCTTACCAGATCAAGATCTATCCTGATCAGGGACATGTGTTTTATGGAATCGCGCAGCTTGATGCGATGCGCCGTGTAGCAGGCTTCTTCAAAAGTTATCTGATGAAAGCAGCGTAGAGGATTACCATTGCCGCAAGACTAACTTGTATTCACGCGATTCTAGGTGCCCGACCCAAACTCCAAGTCTTGCTGCTTCCGGAGTTGGTGAAACTTCATAAATCGCCTTTAAAGTAATTGACATCTCATTGAGCTTCTGGAGCTTAGGATCCACCTCCCACTGTTCGTCGAACCGAATAGGAACAACCTGATGCTCGCCGGGCTGGATCACGAATGTAGATGGAAAATTCCGCACGAAATCTTGCTGCCTTTTCGAAATCACAGTTTGTTTGCCATCGACGGCAGTCATGCTGAAGGAAATAGTTTGATAACCCCAGCTATTCCAAGATTCGAAGACTTGCTGAGGTTTAGTAGAGGTGTTTGTGATTACAACGTAGAAATCGCGGGCTTTATTATGCGCCATGGCAATCGTGCCTTCGTGTTCGAAACTTTGGGTCGAAACCACGGCAATAGAAAAAGGCGATTTTGTAATCTCCGCCTGAGGAGTGCTGAGGAAAGCTAAGAAGATGAGTGTGAGCAGTTTGGTATTCATGGGATTGAAGAATACTTGAAGTGCTGGTCAGGATTTCGCCTGCGGGCTCCCGCTTCGCTCACGCCCGCAAATCGGCTCAAATTGCAACGAGGCACTTTCGAGGGATCTCTGGCCGTTAGATCCATTCGAAAGCGCCCCGATGCGCGCCACTTCGTCTGGTACTTGTAATAGCATCCCCTGTGCCATTCCAGAGCAAATGAAAACAAAGGGTTTAGCGGAGCTGCTGAGAGAGAAAGCAGGTAGTAATTCCCTTCTCTTGAAAAATTTGCTCTGTGGGAATTTCCCGAGTGGTAACCCCAACTAATTTTATTACCAAGCTGCGATGCTCCTGCGGCTTTATGCTAAAGCCAACTACAAACATTAATTTGAGGATTTTCTGAAACGCTTGACCGGGCAGGATGCGGTTTTCTGCCCCCCGGAATTCCGGCTAACTATAACTATGAAAAGGAGATTTAGTTTATGGCACAATTTGACCCCAGAACCATCAACATGACACCGCGACCAGTTTCCGGCATACCCATCCTGTTTGGTTTAGGGCTGCTTCTATTCATCCTATTGGCTTGGGCATCAATGGCTTACGTGCCACCGGGGAACGTTGGCGTGCTCGTCAACTTCGGGCGCGTCACCGGTGAGACGTTGCCGGCCGGAACACATTTTGTTTCGCCGTTTAAGGTCAACCATGTTTTTTCCGTTCGAACGCAGACCCAGGAAGAACACACTTCCACGCCGTCCATGGAAGGGCTAAATCTGGAGATTGATACGTCACTTATCTATCATCTGGACCAATCCCATGCGGCCGATGTCTATAGCAGGCTGGGTCCCGATTATGCTCACACCATCATCGACCCCAACCTGCGCTCCATTATCCGCGACACAACAGCCGGGCACTCGGCCAACACCCTGTATTCGAGCTCCCGTAAGGAAGTAGAAGACGAGATCAGAACAGGATTGAAGGCCACGCTGGAGCCGCGAGGCATTGTGGTAGAAAGCGTCCTGTTGCGCGATATCCAACTGCCACATACGCTGAGGACTTCCATTGAAACCAAGCAGCAGGCGGAACAGGAATCATTGGCCATGAATTTCCGCTTACAAAAAGAACGGCAGGAAGCAGAGAGAAAGCGGATTGAAGCCCAGGGCGTGCACGACTTCCAGCAAATTGTAGCTCAGGGAATTAGTCCGCAGTTATTGCAATGGAAAGGAATTGAGGCCACAGAAACGCTGGCTAAAAGCCCGAATGCCAAGATCATCGTGATTGGCAATCCGAAGAGTGGCTTGCCGCTGGTTTTGGGGCAATAGTAGCGAGCCAGCCGCTACTTGCATACAGGTAAACGCCCGGTTATTTCAGCGCAAACAAAGCGTTCACGTGGGCGTTGATCGTAACAGTCTGAGGAGTGAAGTCAGCCATTGGAGGCGGTGTTGCGTTGGGCGCTGCGGCCCGAACGCTGGCCTGCGCAAACACCATGGGAACAATGTTTGCTTGATTCACGTCAATGGAAGCGTAAAGCAATTCACCCAGCGTGCGTCCGCCAGCGGTGGCGACGGCGCTTGCCTGGTTGCGGGCTTTCTTTAATGCATCTTCTGAGGCCTTGGCTTTGGCCTGCTCAATATCTTCCAGCGTGTAATTCACTGACTGGTTCTGCGTGTCTTCGATGTCTGCCAGTTGCTCGGTAAGCGTGCCTACTTTGGTGAAGTCTTTTAGCTTTAATGAGACATCAGAGCTCACGCGATAGCCGACGACTTTGTGTTTGGGGTTTTTCCAGTCATACATCGGCTGCATCTGATAGACGCTAAATTGCGCGCTCTTCAAATCAATGCCATTGTTCTTCAAGACCTGGCGCACGTGATCGACAGCAGCGGAGGCGTGGTCATAGGCAGCGCGCGAAGTATCCTGCTGGGAGGCAATATCCATGCGGATTACGGCAGTATCTGGCGCGGCTTCAAACTTTCCATCAGCGCCGGCGTAGATGGTATTAATCTGGATTGCCGCAGGAGTGGAGGTTTGTGTGAAACTGACTCCTGCTAATGCCAGCACAAAGAGAAGTGAGCAAGCAAGCGTTTTCATCAGAATGTATCTCCGCCAAATAGTAACACCGGCACAGCCTGAAGTTGCTGGACTATGGGGTTGAGTATCTGCTATTGACGAAGGGCTAAGCTGAATTTAGGCTTATCACGCAGTATTTAAGCGGAGGAAAGAACTGATGCGTCGAAGAACCGCTATTCAAATGTTAGGAACGCTGGCGCTAATGGCCCCTACGGCTGGATTCAGTCTGTGGGCGCAAGGCGATAAAAAAGAAGAGAAGAAAGAAGCGCCGCCCGCGCCAGCTTTAAAGGTAGGGGATGTAGCCCCTGACTTTACCTTGCCTGACCAGACCTTCAAAAACAAGGTCTCACTCCATGACTTCAAGGGGAAGAAGAACGTTGCGCTGGCGTTTTACATCTTCGCCTTCACCGGTGGTTGAACCAAGCAAATGCAGAACTTCCAGGCGAACCTGCAAAAACTGGAAGCTGCAGACACCCAGGTACTGGGTATAAGCATGGACAGCCCCTTCAGCAACGCCGCATGGGCGGAAAAAATCAACGTAACCTTCCCTTTGCTGAGTGATTGGGGCGGCGATATCACACGGAAATACGGCCTTTATGACGAGAAGCACAAAATTGGCCGCCGCGTTAACTTCCTGATCGACAAAGATGGAAAAATAGCTGAGATGCAGATCGACAATGATGCTGTCGATCCCACCAAAATGGTGGAATCCTGCGAACGCAGGAAAATGAAGAGCTAGATGCCGGTATTGGCTCAGACTGAAGCCCGCCAGGGACTTTCATCCCGGCGGGCTCTTTTCTTGCTTTCAGTCTCCATTTTGCTGGCCATGTCTCTTTGGTTTACCGGGACGGCGGTAATTCCGCAAATCACAACTTTGTGGCATTCCGGCCTGGCGCTTGGATCATGGCTGACTATCGCCGTACAAATTGGTTTTTCCTTTGGCGCCATTACTTTTGCGCTCTTCAATATTCCTGATGTGTTCAGCCCGATTAAGGTGCTGGTAGTTTCAGCCATTGCTGCGGCGGCGGCGAACGCCGCTTTTGCGTTTATAGCGGCAGATCCGCTTCCGGCGATCCTGCTGCGCGGCGCGACCGGCTTCTTTCTTGCCGGCGTTTATCCCGTAGGCATGAAGATTATTGCCGGCTGGTTCCAGAGGGGACGCGGCCTGGCCCTGGGAGTAATGATTGGGGCGCTCACGGTTGGATCGGCCCTGCCACACGCGGTGAATGCGTTGGGACGGGTTCCGTGGCAAGGAGTAATCTTGCTGGGCAGCGCGCAGGCCCTGCTGGGCGCATTGATTGTGGCGCTTGCAGTCCGTGAAGGTCCTTTTGCCATGCCGCAGTCGCGCTTTGATCCGGCGCAGATTCTGGAAATCGTGCGCAACCGGCCTTTACGGCTGGCGAACCTCGGCTATCTGGGACACATGTGGGAACTCTATTCCATGTGGGGATGGATTGCCGTCATTTTTTCCATTTCAGCCGGATGGTCGCGTTCAATGTTTGAAGCCATGGCGGCGCTGGCAATCGCGATTGGCGCGGTAGGCTGCATCTGGGCTGGAGCAGCCAGTGACCGGCTTCAAGACCAAACTCCGGATATTCGAGTGGCACAGCGCGCCCGCGTCACCATCATTGCAATGGCAATTAGTTCGGCTTGCTGCGTGATGGCTGCACTGGTGCTTCACCGTCCGGCGCTTCTTATTCCGCTTTCGCTGATCTGGGGGATTGCCGTGATTGCGGATTCCGCCCAGTTCTCCACGATCATCAGCGAGGTCTCCGACAAGAGATATGTGGGCACGGCCCTTACCTGCCAGGTGGCCTTAGGATTTTTGCTAACTGCTGGGGTCATCCGCCTGATGGCGGCCATTGCCTCACGATACGGCTGGAACTGGGCACTGGCCAGCATGGCCTTGGGGCCCCTGTTGGGAATCTGGGCAATGAGCGGCTTGCTTCACGGCAAGCCGAAAGCGGCGTCTGATCGATAAAACGGACATTTCCCCTGTTTTCTCGTTCTAGACAGCCGAAAAAAAACACTTCTTTTTCCTGGAAACAGGGTTACAATCCGCAAAACACTTCCCTTTGGAGCCGGCAAACATGCGCAAGACCCTTTTGTTGGTTTTGGCTGTACCGCTCATGCTGAGCACCCTTGCAAACGCACAGGCAGGATCACTGACCGACCTTCGCGCCGATGAGCAGCGCCTGGAACGGCATCAACAACAACTTGATCGTGATCGCGAACGCTTGGCATTTGACCGCCGAACCCATGCTTCGCGCGGGAGGATCAGGGCAGACGAAGCGGTGATTGGCCAGGATCGTGTGGAGATCAGGCGGCTCAGGGCTGACATTAAGAGAGACCGCCGTCTGCACCGGAACGAGCGCGGACTTTACTAAGTTTGTGGCAGCTCCCAAATAAACAAACAAATAGCCGCAAGGTAAACCGTGCGGCTATCTGCTTTTGGAGGCAATACTCTGGCGCCTGTTATTGAATCATGGTACTTGTTGCTGGCGCGGTTACGCGGGTGCGGCTGGCGATCAGACGGCGCAGCTCGATCACAGCTTGTTTATGAATCTGGCTGATGCGGGCTTCACCAACGCCCAGTTGTTCGCCGATCTCTTTCAGTCCCATCTCCTTGAAGTAGTGCAGTTCAAGGACCTGGCGCTGCCGGGGCTTGAGTTCCTTGATGTAGGTGCGAAGAAGTTTGAAATCTTCTTTCTTGCTGCATGCTTCGTAGGGAGTCTGGTCTTTTGCGGGAATCTGGTTTATTTCATCGGACGGATCAGAGTCATGGTCGTCAGACTTAAGGGAAGGCTGCTTAGCCGACTCAAGTCTATGCAAGGTGCGTTCATATTCATCCAGTCCCATGCCTACAGCTTCCGCAATTTCTTCCCGGCCGGGCTCGCAACCCTTTTGGGCCCGCAGGTTGTTCTTGGCGTACTCAAATTCACGCGCAGTCTTGCGGTCCTGGCGGGAGCAGGTGTCCCATTTGCGCAGTTCGTCCAGGATTGCGCCGGTGATGCGGGAGTTGGCATAGCTGGAAAAATTGACCATCCGCGAAGCATCAAAACGGCTGGAAGCCTCAAGCAAACCGATCATTCCTGTTTGCACCAGATCGTTAACGTCCACGTGGGCCGGTAAGCGCCGCTTGATTTTTCCGGCGATTGCCTGCACCAGATTGAAATAATTCTGAACCACCAGTTGACTTTGCGCCGGGTTGATTACATTCGTAGCCATTGTGAGTGTTGCCTCCGACAATAGCTATGGCATGTACTGTGCCAAAACAGGTGTACTGATAAGTTATTCAAAATCAAGGACGAGTGTACTGCCTGCTGGCCACGCGCTGTTCAGATTCCAGAATTCAGACTCCGGGGCATGGACAGCGCAGATATCAAATCAAGTGGATTAAAGAATTTTAAGTTATCGGTGCCGCAGAACGCGACGAACTTCGACATCTCAGTTACATTGGAACTGCGGCGCGGGCCGTGCCACATTTACAAGTACTCTGGCCCGCAACCGATTTTATGCTGCGTTAAAGTATTCATCGGCATAGTTTCCGGTCCACATAAGCCCTTCCTCGTTCCATCTCTGCAAAACTTTACGAAAGTCCGGGCAAGAACCGCCGATACATAGTTCAGTCAGCGGAAGGATGTGAGGATTCGATGGACCATTTGCTAGTAGTGCCATTACAACCAAGCGTGCCGGAAAGCTTTTTAAATTCGCTACGTCAGGCGGGTTGGCGGGTCAGCATTACATCTGATGTTTTACGCGCCAAACACCTTCTACAACAAGGGGACATCACTGGAGTAGTGCTGGAATTCAATTCCGCTACTCATGACCCTGACCGTTTCAAAGTGCTCCGTTTTGTGCACGAATTCTGCCCCGGAACCCTACTTGTAATGCTGAATTCAGGCCCGGGCGCAAAAACGTTCTCAACGGCAAGCCCTGAACTTGTCCAGGCGCTAAATTCCATGGACGACGCCCGGGCTGAAGCCGAACCACACATGCTGGACCTATATAACCTGAGCCCTGCACAAAAGCGGATTGCCGAACTTGTGGCCCAGGCATATCCGAATCGCGAGATCGCGCGCCGGCTGCGTATTAAAGAACAGAGCGTGCGCAATGAACTTTCCCGGATTTTTAAAAAGATGGGTGTATGGAACCGAGTGGAACTGGCGCTGCTCATGCGTAATGGTCAGCCGGGAGGCACTGCTGAGGAATCGGTGCCGGAAGCAACCTGGCCGGTGGACATGAAACCGCCCGCAGCCGAAGCAGTTCCAGCGCGTACAACGTCAATTTAATTGTTGGGCAGCTTCAGTCAGGATGCCATAGACTTTAAGTTTCTGATAGAGCGTGCTTCGTGGTATTCCCAGCCGAACAGCAGCCTGAGCGACCTTCCCTGCTTCT
The DNA here is from genome assembly GCA_036495645.1 of Candidatus Angelobacter sp. Classification (GTDB taxonomy): domain Bacteria; phylum Acidobacteriota; class Terriglobia; order Terriglobales; family Acidobacteriaceae; genus Angelobacter. The sequence goes on along the minus strand of DASXMN010000079.1, from coordinate 84,024 downwards.
TCATGCAGCACGCGCGCAATAAGCTGCCGCTCCATTTCCGCGAGCGTCAGGCTGGAATCAGCATGAGACGTTGAGAAGTGTGAGCTTGCACGATGAGATAGACCCAGGTCTTGCACTTCAATGATCCGCGTGTCGCAAGTTAGAGCTACGCGTTCCAGGACGTTTCGCAATTCACGAATGTTTCCCGGCCATGAATAGCTTTTAAGAAGCGTTTCCGCGCTGAGGCTTAACTCCTGTTGGTCACGCGCAAGATCAGTAGCCAAGTTGCGCAATAGCGAATTGGCAATTACCGGAATATCTTCCACACGCTCGCGCAGCGGCGGAATCCGCAGATGAAAAGTGCTGATGCGGAAATACAGGTCCTCGCGAAATTTCGTTTCCTGCACGGACTGCATCAGGTTGCGATTGGTGGCGGCAATGATCTGAATATCCACCACGCGCTCGCGAACATCGCCCAGGCGGCGAAATCGGTTATCTTCCAGGACTTTCAGAAGCTTGGGCTGGACCATCAGGTCCATTTCGCCCAGTTCATCAAGGAACAGGATGCCTTTATGCGCGGCTTCCACCAGACCCTGCTTGCTTCCGGCAGCACTGGTGAACGCGCCTTTTTCGTAGCCAAATAATTCTGATTCCAAAAGTTCTTTGGAAAGACCGGCGCAATTTACGTCCACCAGAGTTTCCTCGGCGCGTGGGCCATTTTTGTGGATCCATTGCGCCATTACGCCCTTGCCCGTTCCCGTTTCACCTTGAATAAGGATCGGCCGCTCAGTATTAACGATTTTGCGCGCCTCCTGAGCCAGCCGCTGTATGACTTTGCTGGTTCCGTGAAACGGGTGTTTGTCATAGCGAGGCCGCGCCATCTTCCCGGCAAGTTGTTTGCGCTGGCTCTGCTGGCTTTGCAGGCAGCTACGCACCGCGGCCATCAATACAGAAAACTGCACTGGTTTGGTCAGAAACTGGTCTGCGCCTTCCTTAATTGTCTTGACTGCCAGATCAATCGATCCATGTCCGGTGAGCACGATGCATTTGAGCGGGAGATTCACGCTTTTAAGCGTGGCCAGAAAATCCAGAGCATTTCCATCGGGCAGGTCAAAATCGATCACGGCTACGTCGGGCGCTTCCGACTCCAGTGCCGCATAAGCCGATTTGAGGTCCCCGGTCTGCACGACGGAGTATCTTTCCAGCCGCAAAAAATCTGAGATGGCCCCAAGAATCATTGGTTCGTCGTCTATGAGCAGTACTTTGGCTTTATTCAAACGAGATGCCTCTTGTCCTGGGGGAAAAAATTGTTGGACCGCGCGAGCGCGAACTGAAGGCTCATCCTGCTTACAAATGTGCTTTCAAATTCGAGTGTAAACCGAATTTGCAAATCCGCACGAACTCCCTTATGAAAGTTCTGTATCTGAAAATTCGCACTCAATGTAAGAAAATTTTAATTTGCAAGGGCGCGCTCTAAACCGGATCACGGCCCGGTTTCATTATCTCGCCGGCACAGGTGAATTGGGAAAACTAGATCGCGTGCAAGCGTTTGATGTGTGTGACAGTGCCTTCCCGAAAAGCCTTTTTCGGCCAGCGTGATATTCTTTCTCGTTCTTCACGGTTCCATAATGGCACAGGAAATGGAGTCTCATCATTCCCCTGAAACTACGAAATTTCCTCACGTTGGCGCTTGCGTTCCCATTGCTGGGATACATGGCATCGGCGCAAGGGCCCAAACCGACTCCAGTTTCACACCCACCACAGACGACGAGCGAATCCAAGGTGGCCGAGCCTCCACATGAAATGACCGCCGCCGATGTTCATGCTTTCCTTGACGGCTTTATGCCCATGCAGCTTGAGCGTGAGGATATTGCCGGCGCAGTAGTGCTGGTGGTGAAAGACGGCGCCATCTTCTTCGCTAAAGGCTACGGCTACAGCGACGTTGAGAAGAAAACACCGGTCACAGTGGATGCCACGCTTTTTCGCCCGGGCTCCGTTTCCAAACTTTTTACCTGGACCGCCGTAATGCAACTGGTGGAGCAGGGCAAACTCGATCTTGATCGCGACATAAATGATTACCTGGATTTCAAGATTCCCGCGAAATTTGGTAAACCGATCACGCTGCGCAACCTGATGACGCATACCCCAGGGTTTGAAGAGCAGATCAAAGACCTTATCATCGAAGCGCCTGCCCCTCTCGCCACGCTTAAACAGCATCTGACAACGCACGTTCCTGAGCGCATCTTCCCGCCTGGAACCACTCCTGCCTATTCCAACTATGGCGCGTCTCTTGCCGGCTACATCGTAGAGCGGGTTTCAGGCCAGCCATTCAATGACTACATTGCGCAAAATATTTTCAAGCCTCTGGGCATGTCACGGTCGACTTTCGTGCAGCCGCTGCCCGGGGAACTGAAACCGCTTATGTCCACCGGATATAACCTGGGGTCCGGCAAGGCCAAGCCATTTGAGATTATTGAGGAAGCTCCGGCGGGGGGGCTTGCAGCTACGGCTTCTGACCTGGCCCGCTTCATGATTGCCCATCTCCAGAATGGCAAGTTCGAAAATGCGCAGATTTTGCGCCCAGAGACTGCGGCCAACATGCATGCGCGCCAGTTCGGCCTCAGCCCGGCTCTTAACGGCATGTGCCTGGGCTTTTATGAAGAGATGCGCAACGGGCAGCGCATTATCGGTCACGGTGGAGACACGATTTACTTCCACAGCGACATGCATTTAATGCTGGACAGCGGCGTGGCATTTTTCGTTTCGTATAACAGCGCCGGCAAGGGCGATATTAGTCCGCGGACGGCCTTGTGGGAGCATTTCCTTGATCGCTACTTCCCTTATACTCCACCAACGGTAGCAAAACTGGCCAGTGCCGATGCAGACGCACACACCGTTGCTGGACACTACATCTCCAGCCGTCGATCAGAAAGCAACTTTCTGAAAGTGATCGAAGTCCAGGACAATGTGGAAGTCACACCTGATCAAAACGGCATGATCAAGGTTGAACCGTTCAAGGACTTCAATGGGCAGACCCAGAAATGGCAGGAAATTGCGCCGATGGTTTATCGCTCCGTCAATGGTCAGGATCTGCTTGCCTTCCGCCACGATGAGCAAGGAAGGGTGCAGCTTATACCGGATTTTCCTGCGGTAGTTCTGCAACGCGTATCTTTGCCCGGCAGCAGCATGTTCAACCAGACAGTCATCGTAGCAGCGCTGAGTATTCTGGCACTCACGCTGGTGTGCTGGCCCATTGCGGCGATGATTCGGGCACATTATCGTCAGCGGCTCGATCTAGATGCCAGCTATTTGCGGCTGCGTCTCTGGGTGCGGCTGGTATGCGCCATTGATATTGTTTTTCTCGTGCTTTTTCTTGTAGTGCTCAGCAGCGACGGTCTGAATGCTTTTACTTCCAGAAATGATTTCAAGTTCCACGCCATTCAATCCCTTGGTGTAATCGGAGCACTGGGAACAGTGGTGGTAATTCTGGCTTGTCTGCGCTCCTGGAAAGATCCGCAAATGTGGTTCTGGACCAGGATATGGAACCTTCTCCTGTTGCTTACATGCATCGGGTTTGTATGGTTCTCTTATCACTGGAATTTATTGAACTTCAATATGAACTATTAAAGACCAGTAAACCGGGTTCTATTTCTGACTCAGCGATTCACCTATGAAAATGAAACTGGAAAATATTCGCCCCATGCTGGCCGTGAATAGCATTGACGATACGATTCTCTTTTACCGTAACCTGCTCGGGTTTGAATGTATGAATCGTATGGAAAGATGGGCGTGCCTGCGCAAAGACCACGTCGAGGTAATGATATCGCTGCCCAACGCGCATGAGCCGTTCGAGAAACCCTCGCTCACCGGCTCCATTTATTTCAACGCTTCGGACGTGGACGCGCTTTGGGACGAAATCAAGGACAGGGTCAACATCGTATACCCGATTGAGAATTTTTATTACGGCATGCGCGAGTTTGCTATCCGAGACAACAACGGCTACATCCTTCAATTCGGTCAGGAGATTAAAAATCCGGCCCATATTCCCCCGCCAGAGATCGACTAAGTGCTTGTTTAACGCCTGATACGAACCTGAGTCTTCTATCCCATTTTGGGACGGCTTTACACTCCAGCCACATATCATCTATATTAAATCGATTTACTAAACACGAAGGGATTTAAACACTCCCTAAGCCTTCCACGCCTTAGCCTGGCTCATGCAGTGTGATGAAAGCCAGCCCACCGTCAGCTCCGCACACGAAAGGAGTTTTCGCTATGAAGCGTGTATTATCTGCCCTCACCCATCAACAGCCGTCTCTCCTGTTGGCCGTACTTCTCATTAGCACGGCGGCAACCGCCACTCCAATTCAGATTTATGGAGCCTGGCATTGCGGTAACGATGCTTGCACATGGGGAACGGTCCGTACCCTGACTGATTTTGACGCGAAAAACTACTGGCTCATCGACCGGGGCGACGGCGTTCCCTCCGTGAACCTCGTCATACTGTCATTCGTAGATCCCTTGAAGCTGCTCAACCAGACGAATGACGCGCAAACCGTAAACGGCGTGCCCATAGGCATGACGTCACAGATCATCAGCTATTTCACCAGTCACAATATCCGCGTCATGTTATCGATTGGCGGGATTACCTTTGTGACCAACTGGAACACTGCGCTGTCAACCAATCCAACGCAATTAGGCCTGAATGCCGCCGCTGTGGCCAAGAGCCTTGGCGTGGGCATTGAAATTGATTATGAAGAGAGCACCACCCCCAACCTGACGGGATTGCAGTCCTTCATTAACGCCTATCGTTCGCAATTGCCTTATGACGCGACCGGAGCTAATGCCGCGGCGCGCTTGACGATAGACGTTGCAGCCGGTGACCGCTTTTTGATTGATCTGGACCGCAAGGCTACAAGTGACTGGCTGACGACAGCGAACCCGGTGCTTGATTACGCCAATGCTCTGGTACCGAGCAAACAGCCCACCAATGCGGCTTCTGCGGAAGGTAACTGGCAGGAGCACGTGGACGGCAAATCCAATTTTGCTCCACCTATCCTGCCGCTGGCGCCGGCCAGGTTTACCGGCAGCCTATTCATTACCAGCGGACATAACCCGCTTCCCGAATGCACAACCTTCAGCTCGTCGCTGGAAGATTCAACCGGAAGTTACGTGCAAACGGTAGCGCCGAATGGCGCAGGCGCAACTGCCGGCATGCTTGGATACATGTTCTGGGCGGCAGAGTGCCCCTCTACACGGAACCTCTGCACCACGCCGCCGAATACCTGCCAGGGAGGGGTGGGAGTGGGCGCCAAGACGTATAGCATTCCATTCCCGATGCCACCTCTGCGACAACAATAAGCCTACACTGGGGATCGGCAGCACAGCCGTTGACCGATCCCGATTTTCTCGTGATCCCGGTGGATGCGACCCATCAGGGCTGAGGTAATTTGACCTACTGGATCGTCGGCTCGGGCGGTATTACCTTCATCCGGACTGGCTTACCCAGACCATACTGCTCGGCAGCTCTCTCCTGAGCTTGCCGCACACCGTTGGCAAATTCCTCGGCCGTAAGCGTTCCCAATTCACCGTGCTTACGGCACCTGAACCGGACAGTTTTCGCGCCAGCGGCCATCTCCAGCTCTCCCCGGCATTCCGTGCACAACATCTCCATCCGGACGGTCTTTCCGTCTTCCTTGATCTTCATCGAAAACATGATTTCCATATTTACCGCCTCTCACGCTGACATTTCCATTGCTGATTTTACCTTATCTTCGCCTCAAACCCAGGGCGAATCTGGCCAGCATTGTCGCAAGCGCACTCAAGCTTTTGCCAGTTGCTCCATTTGCTTCTCATCGATGACCGCGACGCCCAGTTCACGGGCTTTATCCAACTTGGAGCCCGGATCGTCGCCGGCAATAACATAGTCAGTCTTCTTGCTGACGGATCCTGTTACCTTTCCTCCGGCATCTTCCACCAGCTTCTTGGCAGCATCGCGAGAATAGTTGGCCAGAGTTCCGGTAATCACGAAAGTCTTGCCGGCCAATGTTGTACCGCGCTGCTTCTTTTCTCCGGTAAAAGTAAGATACTTTCCCAGACGTTGGACCAACTGACGATTGCGTGGTTCGGCAAAAAATTCTTGAATGCTGGTAGCAATGCGGGGACCCACTTCATCCACTTCCTGCAATTCATCGCCAGAGGCGTTCATCAGCGCATCCATCGATCCAAAATGTTCGGCCAGGAACTTTGCGGTACGCTCACCCACAAAGCGTATGCCCAGACCAAAAATTACACGCTCCAAAGGAAGGCGGCGGGATTGTTCAATCTCACGCAGCAGATTTGCCGCGGACTTTTCTCCCACGCGTTCCAGCGTGAGCAGCTTCTCTTTATTCAATTCATAGATATCTGCAATGTCCTTTAGCAGGCCGCGGCTGGAAAGCTGGTTGACCATAGATTCGCCCATGCCTTCAATGTTCATCACGGAGCGCGCAGCGAAATGCAGAATGCTCTCCCGCAGCTTGGCCGGACAAGCCGTATTCACACAGCGATGATCAGCTTCGCCTTCCACGCGCACCACGTGGCCGCCGCATTCCGGGCAGCGTTCCGGCATATGAAAGGTTTTGTGTCCGCGCGCGTGGTCTTTGTCTTCCACTACTTTAACGACTTTCGGGATCACGTCGCCGCCGCGTTCAATCATCACCCAGTCGCCGATTTTCACTCCGAGTCGATCAATTTCATCTTGGTTATGCAGCGTTGCCCGGCTTACTGTTGTGCCGCCGATGAATACAGGCTTCAGCGCTGCCACTGGCGTTAGCTTGCCTGTGCGGCCTACCTGGATCAGAATGTCATCAATCTGGCTGACACCGCTGCGCGCCGCAAATTTGTAAGCAATGGCCCAGCGCGGCGCCTTTCCGGTAAAACCAAGTCGATCCTGTGTGCGGATTGAATTTATTTTTATGACTACGCCATCAATCTCATACGGCAGTTTGTCGCGCATCTGTTCGCCCCTGGCGATGAACTCCAGCACCTCGTCGATATCGTGAGCTACCGTATGGTTGGCATTCACCTTAAATCCAAGTGCGCTAAGCGCCTTCAGGGATTTGTCATGATGCTCGGGAAAAAGCTTCCCTTCTACCAGGAGGAAGTAGGCATAAAAATCCAGACGGCGCTGGGCCACAATATTGGGTTCCAGGATTCGAATGGTACCGGCCGCAGCATTGCGCGCATTGGCAAACTTGCTTAGCTCCTGCCGCTCACGGTCTTCATTCACGCGCTCAAAAGCCAGCAGCGGCATAATGACTTCACCGCGAACTTCAAAGTCCGCGGGAACGCCCGCTTTTTTTAGCGTGCTGGCGGAAACTGAAAGCGGCACCGAACGCAACGTGCGTATGTTTGAAGTCACGTCTTCGCCAATGGAACCATCGCCGCGAGTTGCAGCCCTGAGCAGGCGCCCGTGGTGATACGTGAGCGCTAATGACATGCCATCGAGCTTGAGTTCGCAAACATATTCCAGCTTCTCACTGCCCGCTGATTCACGGACACGCCGGTCCCAGTCGCGCAGCTCCTGCTCATTGTATGCATTATCCAGTGACAGCATGGGCCTGGAATGCTGCACCTTCTGGAAGCCTTCCTGAGGTTTGCCGCCAACGCGCTGGGTAGGAGAGTCGGTGGTAATCAACTCCGGATGCGCTGCTTCCAGGCGCTTGAGCTCTTGCAAAAGGCGGTCAAAGTCCGCGTCCGGCAATTGCGGCGCGTCCATCACGTAATAAAGATGTTCGTGGTGACGGATGGTCTCGCGCAGCTCATTAATCTGCCGCTCTACGGCCTTGGCTTTTGCTGCAATGGTCATAACCTAGATTATATTTCGGACCCGCCTGGAGAAACTGCCAGCATCAGCTTCTCAACTTTCAATCAACCCGGCTGACGGATCGACGCTGACAGAAAATGCGAACTTTAATGAACGCGAGGACTAACATGGATGGAAACTATAGCATTACAATTTGTGTTCCGCACGGCGCTGCATTTCGCCGCACTCGAAAGGGTTTCAATAAGCCATGAGCATCAGCGACGATTTTTCCCAGGCAGAATTTGCAGCCAAACATATCGCCTCAAAAACGCCACTCAAGCCTCTGGTGGCGATTGTGCTGGGTTCCGGACTGGGAGGGTTCGCCGACGAGATGACGGACGCAGTCCGCGTTTCTTATAACGACATCCCGCATTTTGCCCGCTCGACCGCCTTGGGACACGCAGGCCAACTCGTACTCGGCAATCTTGGCGAATGGCCCGTAGCAGTAATGCAGGGGCGCGTCCATCTTTACGAGGGTTATCCAGTGCAGAACGTGGTTTTCCCCATGCGCGTGTTCTCGCGGATGGGTGTGTGCGCAGTAATTTTGACCAATGGCGCCGGGGGTATCAATCCCGATTTTGGGCTAGGCCGGCTGGTGATAATTAAAGACCACATTAACCTGCAAGGCCAGAATCCGCTGGTGGGACAAGAAGACCCGCGCCTTGGCATGCGCTTTATTGATATGAGTGAGGCGTATTCAAAAGATTATCGGCGTCTTGCGTTGGAAGCGGGAAAGCGCCTTGGAATCCAACTGGGTGAAGGGGTTTATGCGGCGATGCTTGGCCCCAGCTATGAAACGCCGGCAGAAATTCGTTTTTTGCGAACCATTGGCGCTGATCTGGTGGGGATGTCCACGGTGCCGGAAGTGATTGTGGCGCGGCAGATTGGGATGAAAGTTTTGGCGATTTCCTGCGTGACAAATATGGCGTCAGGAAACACCAATGCGCCTATCAAGCATGAAGAGGTTCTGGAAGTGAGCAGGAAAATTTCCAGTGAGTTCAAAGCGCTGTTGCGCGAAGTGGTGCCTCTGATTGCGGCGGATGTGGCAAAGGGGTGAAACTGGCTTCTCCCTTCCCTTTCTGCTCCCGATTCATTTAGTCTTGCCTGCTTATATCGCCACCTCAAGAGGCCCTATGCTCACCGTTATACGTCTGGTCTTGATTGCCGTTTTATTTGGCGCTGCCGCGCCAAATACTACCGCGTTCGCTCAAACTCAGCAGCCCACTGCGCCGCAGGGAATTGCTGATACCCTGCGCGAGCTGGTAGAAACGCCCGCAGTTTCTGGATATGAACAGGCTGTCGGCAAAAAGATTGTGGCGCGCATCAAGGCATTGCCGCAGCATTTCAATGCCAACATTGACAATCTTGGCGATATCACAGTCACGCTTGGCTCCGGTTCACCCAAGCGGCTGCTGGTTGCGCCCATCGACGAGCCTGGCTTTGTTGTGAGCGGCATCACCCCGGACGGGTATCTCACCTTGCAGCGTCTCCCGCAGGGCGGCAATCTTCCGCTGTTCAATGAGCTCTACGCCGCGCAGCCGGTCAAGCTGCAAACGCCCAAAGGCGATTGGATTTCCGGCGCAATGGCCGGCGTCTCCATACATTTGCAACCACAGCGGCAGAATCCGCCGAGCATGGCCGATCTCGACAACATGTATGTGGACGTGGGCGCAACCTCCGCCGAAGAAGCCCGCGCTGGAGGCGCGGACGTGCTCAGCCCCATGGCTATCGATCGCGCATTTTACAATTTGAATGGCGGTAAGAAATATGCCTCGCCCGCGGTTGGCGATCGCTTTGGCGCTGCCGCTCTGCTTGAATTACTGCGCGCGCTTGATCCCGCGAAAGTGAAAGGCACGCTTACCGTGGCGTTTGTTACACAGCAATGGCTGGGCGCGCGTGGGCTGCAAAAGGTGCTTTACCAGCTCAACCCGGATGAGCTGATCTATGTTGGCCGGCTGATGCGACCGCCTGCGCCATCGCCAGCAGGCAATGCTCCCGCAGCAGGCCGTAGCGACGCAAACACGCAACGCGAAACTCCAGCATTCAAACAGACACCCGGCAGTGGAGTGATTGCCGCTGAAGAAAAGTCCAACGCCGAACTGAGCGGCCTGGGGGCTGAATTGAAGCAGATCGCCGACAAATCAAACATCACCTTCACCACGGACTTTTCCGCGCCCTTGCTCCCACGCGGCGGATACATGGCCCAGGCGAGAATCCCTGAGCGCACCGTGCATCTCTCCATCGCTACGGCATGGCCTTCCACTCCCGCTGAGGAGATTGACGCACATGATCTCTCTGCGCTCACGCAGATGCTGGAAATTTATGCGCAAGGCTCCGTCGCCGAAGTTTCGTCGCAGCCAGTTTCAACGACTATAGATCGTGATGGCTTCGCTAAATTAGACCCTCAGGTGGAAGTGATCTTAAGACAGCTCATTGAAACTTACGGTGTCAGCGGCGGCCATGAAGCCGCCATGCGGGAGGCCGTCACACGTCTGCTGCCCGCATGGGCCAAGCCTGAAACTGACAATGCCGGCAATCTGGTTCTGCGCTTCGGCTCAAACAAAACTGTTGTAAGCAAAGATGCAGGCGGCAAAGCTGCTAATTCCAAAACCCCCAGCATCGCCGTGGTCGCGCACATGGATGAGATCGGTTACGAGGTTCACGCCATTCTGCCTGATGGCCGTCTTGAACTTGAACCCAAAGGTGGAGGCGTGCTGGCGTATTTTCTTGGCCATGCCGCGCTTGTGCATTCCGCCAACGGTGAGCGCCATCCCGGCGTTCTGGAACTGCCTGAAGGCTGGGACAAGCCGGACTTCCAGTGGTCGCGCAATCCGCGCCAGATGTTTCATATGGATATTGGCGCGCACAGCGCCGAAGAAGCCGCCGCTCTCGGCATCAAGACCGGCGATTTTGTTACCATTCCCAAGCAGTATCGCAAGCTGATGGGACGCCGTGCTTCAGCGCGTGCGTTTGATGATCGCGTGGGCTGCACCGCTCTAATCGCGGCAGCCTGGGCGCTCGGCCCGGATCTGAGAGGCCGCGACGTTACCTTCATATGGTCCACCAGTGAAGAGATTGGACTGGAAGGCGCGGCGGCCGCAGCCAAGCGCCTCTCCGCCGAGGGAAAAACACCCGACTATGTGTTTGCCGTCGACACCTTCGTCAGTGCCGATTCCCCTCTTGAATCCAAACGCTTTGGCAACGCGCTGGTCGGCCAGGGATTTGTTGTGCGCGCTGTTGATAACTCCAACGTCGTCCCTCGCGATCTTGTGGCGCGGGTCATCTCTATGGCTCGCACCGGCGGAATTCCCGTGCAATACGGGGTGACCGGCGGCGGCAATGACGGCGCAGCGTTTCTTCTCTATGGTGCTATTGATATCGCTCTCGGCTGGCCACTGCGGTATTCGCATTCCCCAGCAGAAGTGATTGATGTGCGCGATGTCGAATCGCTGGGCAAAATCATCACCGCGATTGCGCGTGGCTGGTGAATGCCAAAGGTGATGGATCTTGCACATTTTTAGGTTCGGAAAATATAAAGATCCGTGCAAGTTATACTCAAAGGACCGAAAAAGACCGGTCAAAAGCAGATATTAGTTTCCTGAACTGACAATTGAAGGATAGGATGCAACCACATGTTCCGTTTCACTCTTTTGACCTGTAAAACCCTTCACTGCCAAAGCCGAACACGCGATTGGACCGTGCACGATAATTTTCCCAGGCAATGGCCGCCGACAGCTCTACCAGTTGCGGCGTTGAGAACCGCTGCTTCAACCGCGCTCGCAACTCAGGACTCACTGTGGCTGGCGTAGCTGTGATTGCGTCCGCCAACTCCAATACAAGCTTCTCATCGGAAGAGAAAAGATCACTTTCCGTGTACCAGTTGAGATTACGAATCTGATCATCACTGATGCCTGCGCTTCTGCCCCCGGCAGAATTGATGTCAATTCAAAAGGGACATTCCACCAGCTTAGCGGCGCGAATCTGCCCCAGCACCTTCAACTTCGCCGGAACAAGGTTTGTCTTCTCCAGCGCCATGCTGAACTTCGCATACGGAATGAGTACGTTGGGATGGCTCGCGGCCGCTTCCAGCGGAGCAATGTCTTTGCCCAGCCGTTTTCGGGCAAACCTGCGGATTAACGCTACCTGTAACTTTTTAAACATTAGCGGCATCAATGCAGGATTCCCAGTTTTTCCATGGGCCAATAGCCAAAGACGGCTTTGCCATAGATGTAGCGACGCATCACGGGACCAAAGTCGCGGCTGTCATTGGACATAGAGCGATGATCCCCAAGGACGAAGTAGGCATTCCTTGGAACAACCATTTCAGGATAGGACTTGGCATCAAGAAAGTCAGAAGGCACGTAAGGCTCCGGCAACTGCTCGTCATTCACGTAAACATGCCCATAAGCGATGCGGATATGGTCTCCGGGCAGCGCAATTACCCGTTTGATGAAACTCTTGCGCGTGTCCCGCGGATAGCGGAAAACCACAATATCGCCGCGCTCAATGCTCTCAAAGCGGTACACCAGTTTGTTGATGAAGATGCGTTCCTGGTCTTCCAGACCGGGTTCCATGCTGCCGCCCTCAACCTTTACCGGCTGATAGACAAATAGAATGATGAAAAATGAAACCACAACAGAAAAGAACAGGTCGCGCATCCAGGTGCGGAGCGTCCGTAGGCTGTTCGGTTCCGGCGCAGAAGAAGTTCCGCCCGGCTGCGCCTGCGGCGTCTGCTGCGTCTGGTCCTGTGGCGTCTCCATCCAGTTAACTCCCTATCTTGATTATACGTGCTGCGCAATGCCGGCCCGATTTTCTGGATACCTCTATTCTGGAGTAAAATAAGCGGGATATGAAGTATTTTCTGGGTATGCTCTCTCTTCTTCTGGCTGCGGGCATGACACATGCGCAGCTTTCGAACCAGGAAGCTGCGGTTCCGGCGTTTCATCCAGCACGGCCTGTGGCAAGTGCCAAGCTTGCGCCCATTCTTACACAAAAGGAACTTGCCGCTGCCGGCATGATCGCTCCGGCACAAATAGAGGCGTACAAAGCTGCTGCCCTGGCTTCTCCAATCCTTTACCAAATGCCATGCTATTGCTATTGTGACCGCAACCATGGCCATGCGAGCCTGCGCAGTTGTTTTGAGAGTACGCACGGAGCCAATTGCGGCACCTGCATGCAGGAGGCTCTGTATTCATATCATCAGTCCAAAAAGGGATGGTCCGCCAAGATGATTCGCGATGGCATTATGCATGGCGACTATAAAATGGTTGACCTTGAAAATGTCCCTCCGATAAAGTAACTTGCACTGCATTAGGTGCAGTTGACGCATATAGATTTTCTGCGTATAAAGGGCTGCACCCCTAAGCAGCCTTGTCGCTTGCGGGATAGCTGGGTTCTTCCGATTTCCACAGCCTGTACTCCACTGCTATTCTGACTTGGGCCGCAAGGAAACAATAGAATGAAGAAAAAAACAGCAGGAAGAATTAAACATTCTCCTGCTAAACGACAGAAAATACAGCCTATTAGGAATAGAACGCAGATGTCTGGGAAGAAACCACCTGCCCCGCCGCCCAAGCCGACCTTCAAGGAAGATCCTGGATTTGCACAGGCTGTGCAAAACTATGAAGGCGCCGTTAAGGCAATGCAGGAGCACAAATTCGAGAAAGCCAAAGCCCTGCTGGAAAAGATTCTTGCCGCCGGCCAGAGAGAACTCATGGACCGGGCGCGCGTCCATCTTAATCTCTGCAATCAACAGCTTGCCGGAGCCACCACCAGCTTTAAAACGCATGAAGAGCATTTTGATTACGCAGTTTCTCTCCTGAATGGTGGCCAGTTTGATCAGGCCCGTGGCCATATGGAAAAGATATTGAAAAGTAATCCGAAGGCTGATTTCGCTTACTATGGCATGGCAATAGTTGACTGTCTCACCGGGCAGATAGAAAGTTCTCTCAAGAATCTTGGGGAATCCATCCGTCTGAATCCGCAGAACCGTTTTCAGGCTCGGAACGATTCGGATTTTCAGAACATGGCGGATGATCCCCGGTTCACCGAGTTGCTGTATCCTGAGCCCACGGACCCGCCACCGTCCAGTCTCGAGCAAAGGAAACGTTGAAGTAAGAGACATGCCGTCTTCAGCAGAGCAGAACCGCGCCGGCTCAGGCAAAGGGATTCGTGTGGTCGCGATTGGCGGCGGCACAGGCTTATCCACTCTCCTGAAAGGTCTCAAACAATACACGGTTCGGGCCGGAGAAGTCCCGCTCGACCGTTTGTTTATTTCTGATCTCACTGCGCTGGTCACAGTGAGTGATGATGGCGGTTCCAGCGGGCGCTTGCGTCGCGAGCTTGGCATGTTGCCGCCCGGCGACGTGCGCAACTGCCTGGTTGCAGTCTCCGAAGACGAAAACCTCATATCCAAACTGTTTCAATACCGTTTTACCAGCTCCGGTGATCTTGAAGGACACAGCTTTGGCAATCTTTTTCTTGCGGCGCTGACCGCAATGACCGGCGACTTCGCCGTTGCGGTAAAAGAAGCGTCTGAGATTCTTGCCACGCGTGGCCACATACTGCCCGCTACTTCGGCCAACGTCCAGCTTGAGGCCATTATGGATGATGGCTCTCATGTGCTGGGAGAAACCAACATCAATGCCAGCCAGCATCGCATTGTTGAACTCCAGATGGCGCCGGCACGTCCAGAACCGCTGCCGGAGGCGCTTGCCGCCATCGCCGCCGCGGACGTGATTACCATGGGGCCAGGTTCCCTCTTTACCAGCCTTGTTACCAATCTGCTGGTGCGTGGCATTCCTGAAGCCATTGCGACTTCGCGCGCGGTGAAGGTTTTTATCTGTAATCTGATGACGGAAGCGAATGAGAGCCTGAACATGAAGGCCTCTGACCACATCAAGGCCATTTACGATCATTCGTCCAGCAAGATCTTCGATTATGCCCTGGTCAACACGGCTCCAGTTTCCGCCAGCATGAAAGAGCGTTATGCCGAAGAGCACGCTGATCAGGTGGATGCCGATATTTCAGCCATCGAGCAACTTGGCGTCAAATGCATTGCGGGAGACTTCATCCTGGAAAAGCATTTTGCCCGCCACGCCACTGACCGTCTCTGCCAGGAGCTGCTGCGGCTGGCAAATCCTGTTAACCGCGCAGCCGATCTGGTCCCCTCAGGTTTAAGATGATGGCTGCATGACTAATCGCCAAATGACTAGTGACAGTTTTGCTATTGTGATCATGGCCGCCGGAAAAGGTACGCGCCTTAAATCCAAGCGCGCGAAAGTCCTGCATGAGATCGCCGGACGTCCGCTTCTAGCGCACGTAATCAAGGCAGCGCAGCAGATTGTTCCATCGGAAGACATCCACGTCATCATCGGCCATCAGGCAGAGGGCGTTCGCGCTGCTGTAGGTCCCATGGGGGTGAAGTTTATTTTGCAGGCCGAGCAGCGCGGCACCGGCCACGCTATTATGTGCGCCCGTGAGCAGGTCACCGGATACCAAAATATCCTGGTGCTTTCCGGCGACGTCCCGTTGATCCGGACGGAAACTATTGCACGCTTACGGGATTTTCATCTAGGCAAGAAAGCGGCCATGACAATTCTTACCGCCGAACCGCCCGACCCATTTGGCTACGGGCGCGTGATTCGGGCTGGCTCGGGAAGTGATCGCGTGAAAGCGATTGTTGAACAGAAGGCACTTACCAAAGCCCAACAGAAAGAACAGGAGATTAATTCCGGGATTTATGCTTTTGCCTCCAAGCCGCTTTTCGCCAACATTGACTGGCTTAAAACTGACAACGCCCACCATGAGTTTTATCTCACGGACATGGCAGCCTTGCTGGTAAAGAAAAAAGCTACAGTACTGGCGTTGAAGGCTTCTGATCCGGTTGAAGTATTGGGCGCTAACACGCTGGCAGAGCTGGCACCACTTGATGCCACATTGCGTATGCGCAAATGTACTGAGCTCATGGCCACCGGTGTTAGCATCTATCGCCCGGAAACCTGCACCATCGATCCTGAGGTCGAGATAGGCGCGGACACTATTCTTGAGCCCTTCGTGCAGGTTCTTGGCCGTACCCGTATTGGTTCGGATTGCCGCATCCGGTCTTTCAGCATCATCAGCGATTCGCAAATTTCGGACAATGTGCTCGTCAGGCCCGGCTGCATTATTGACCATTCCAGCGTTGCCTCCGGAGCGCAACTCGGCCCTTACTCTCACTTGCGTCCGGGAAGCGACATTGGCGAAGGCGCACACGTGGGCAACTTTGTCGAAACAAAAAAGACGAAACTTGGCCGCGGTTCCAAAGCCAACCACCTCACCTACCTTGGCGACTCCGAAATTGGCGCCGGTGTGAACGTAGGCGCAGGCACCATCACCTGCAACTACGATGGGGTGAATAAGCACGTCACAGTCATCGAAGATGGAGCATTCGTCGGCAGTGATGCCACTCTGGTTGCGCCGGTGCGCATTGGAAAAGACGCTTATATTGCCGCTGGGTCAACCATCACTGAACCTGTTCCAGCAGGTGCGCTGGCCCTGGGACGCAGCCGGCAAATTACTAAAGAAGGCTGGGCCGAGGAAAAGCGCCAAGTGCGAGGCAAGGCAAAGGCAGAGTAGTTATTCCCTTCGCTCCTGAATCATGTTGAGCTTCTAGAAAAAAGGCCGCCAGACGGGCGCGGCCATATCGCTTCATGATTCAAAGATCTACTGTAGTTTAAGCGGCTTTTTCGCCTCTCTCCTTGCTTGCCTTTGTCCCTTGTGTGGGTTTCCCAATACCGATCTTGATTTGCTTCGGCTTGGCTTCTTCCAGCTTCGCGATAGTCACCTTCAGCACGCCATTTTCAAATTGTGCGTTGACGTCCTCGGTGTCCACCGTGCTGGGCAGCGTAAAAGAACGGGTAAACCGGCCATAGCTGCGCTCGATTCTATGAAAGTTTTCCTTCTGTTCCTCATTTTCCAGCTTGCGTTCACCGCTGATGGTAAGCACATTGTTCTCCAGACGGATATCCAGATCTTTTTCGTCGATGCCCGGCAATTCTGCTTGCACGATAATGTTGTGCTCGTCTTCAAAGACATCGACGGGCGGCACAAAGTTGCTGAAAGTGAGCGGCTGCTCGCTGCTACGCCCAAAGCCGCTGAAGGACGGAAAAGACTGGGTCAGTAGCTGGTTGATACGGTCCTGCAACGACGTGACTTCATTGAGTGGGTCCCAACGCGTAATATTGGCCATGATTTCGTCTCCTTTTCTTTAATTTGGAATTTGGTCTTGCTGAATAATTTCGGGACCTATTCGCACGAGCGGGACAAGGAACAGGTCCCTGGAAATTTCGTAAACATGAATGCACCGAACAGAACAGATCGCTCTGCCGCCGCTGCCATGAATTTTGAGTTATGCTGAAATGCTATTTCAGTTTGTCCGCAGTTCCCGTCACTTTTTTCAATGACTGTGCGCGCTGAAGGCGGCTAAATGAATTCCCGAACGTGGTCTTATAGACCAGCAATGTTCATTTGTACGTTGTTTGGACCCAGACGCCTCATCGTCACTCGGAGGAACCCTGGGCATCCTGACTATATGATATTGATTGAACCAATTGCATTTCGGTTGGCTGCTTATTAACAGGTGCTTGCGTTTTATTCGGCGTAGCTTTTTCTCGCTACAAATATCATTCTGGAACGTCGAACTGAGTGCGGCGCCTTGGTCTGATCTCGATTACATCCTGAGGAGGAGAATGAATGCGGTATCTCTCATTTCTAGTTGTCCTGTGTGTGGCTACTTTCGGTGTATCGCAGCAGAAAAATGCTGCTGACGAACTGCCAAAACTGGAGCACATGAGCGCCGATCAGGTGAATCCCCAGATTGATCCCTGCACTGACTTTTATCAGTACTCGTGCAGCAAGTTTTTCGCAGCCAACCCTATTCCACCCGATCGAGCGGCCTGGGGCGTTGCCGGTCCCTTACAGCAGTGGAATGAAACCGTGCTGCGCCAGGCACTGGAAGCGGCCGCCACGAAGAAACAAGGGCGTACCCCTGTGGAGCAGAAGATCGGCGATTACTGGACGAGTTGCATGGATGAAAGCAAAGTGGAAGCCACTTCCGCCAAGGCGTTTCAGTTGGAGTTGAAGCGCATTGACGATCTGAAACAGAAATCCCAGTTGGTTGATCAGATCGCCCACCAGCATTCCACCATCGGGAGCGCGTGGGTCATGAGTGATAATTCGACCTTCGCGCCTCTGTTCGGCTTGTCTGCCATTCAGGATTACGACGACGCACAAAAGACCGTCGCCCAGTTTGATCAGGGCGGCTTTTCTCTGCCTGGCCGCGAGTTCTATTCCAAAGATGACCCCAAGTCCCAGGAGATCCGGAAGAAATATTTGGAACATATCGCGAATATGCTGAAGCTCAGCGGAGAGTCCCAGTCACAAGCCACCGCTGACGCAGCCATCGTAATGCAGATTGAAACCGAGTTGGCCAATGCAGCCATGGACGTGGTAAAGCGCCGCGATCCCAAAAATATTAACAACAAAATGACGCTGGCGCAGCTTCAGAAGCTGACGCCCTCGTTCGATTTTCAGCGCTACCTCAGCCTGGTGCACGCTCCCGCGCAGCAAACGTTTCTTGTGACCTCGCCGGACTTCTTCCGCGGCCTTAACCACGCCATCCAGGAGCATTCTCTAGCCCACTGGAAGGCATATCTTAAATGGCATTTAGCGCATGATTCGGCTCCGTACCTGGGCAAGGCATTCGTCAGTGAAAACTTTAATTTTTTCGCACACACGCTTGCAGGCACCCCGGAGCTTTCACCGCGCTGGCGGCGTTGCGTCCACTCAACCGATGACGCGTTGGGTGAAGCGCTTGGCCAGGCCTATGTCGCCCGCGCCTTCCCGCCTGAGAGCAAAGAACGGGTTCTTCAGATCGTGAAGGCGATTGAAAACGCCCTGGACCAGGACATTCATGACCTGACTTGGATGACAGATTCAACCAAGAAGCAGGCCAGCGTCAAAGTGCACGCCATTCTCGATAAGGTCGGCTATCCGGATAAATGGCGCGACTACTCAGCCCTGGAAATTAAGCCCGACGCTTATCTGGAAAATGTCCATCGGGCCACGGCGTTTGAGTACAACCGGTGGCTGCAGAAAATCGGCAAGCCTATCGACCGCTATGACTGGACGATGACTCCGCCCACCATCAACGCTTATTACGATCCCCAGTTCAATACCATCAACTTCCCTGCCGGCATTCTTCAGCCTCCCTTTTTCAGCAGCAACGCGGATGACGCCACAAACTTCGGAGCTGAAGGTGCGGTAATTGGGCACGAAATCACCCACGGCTTTGACGATCAAGGCCGCAAGTTTGACGCCAATGGCAACCTGCACGATTGGTGGACTCCGGAAGACGCCAAAAACTATGACGAACGGGGCAAGTGTATTTCTGACGAATACACGCAGGACGTTCCCGAAGCCGGCGTGAAGCAGAATGGCCTTCTTACCCAGGGTGAAGATACGGCAGACAATGGCGGCCTTTATTTGGCTCTTATCGCACTGGAGAATGACCTGAAACAGCAGGGAAAAACGCTTGAAACCAAAGGCGACGATGGCCTTACAGAAGTCCAGCGATTTTTTCTCTCATTCGCCAACAATTGGTGCGCTCAATTGCGCCCAGAGGTTATGCGCACCGCTGTTCTCACCAACCCTCACTCTCTGCCAAAATACCGGGTGAATAACACGATCGCTAATATGCCGGAATTTGCCAAAGCCTTTGGTTGTGCCAAGGGCAAACCACTGGTGCATGAAAATGCCTGCCGGGTCTGGTAGAAGCACACTGCAAAGCACATTTTGTTTGCCCCTGGGTGGCCGTCAGCTCTCGATTTTGACGCCACCCGCAACCCGCCCTCTGCCATCTCATTTGGAATCGGGAGGCGGCGTATGGCTCATCGCAAGGAACCAAAGGAGATTCGGCCGGCCGGAAAGACATCAGAAAAGCAACAATCAGAAAGTAGTCCCAACCCGCACGGCGAGAACAAGATTCTGCAGATGCCTATCCGGACGCAGCAACGGAACGAAAACACAGGAAAAAATATCCCTCAGGTTCCCAATACAATTGGCGGGAACTTGAACCCATCCGTTGCGCACGATTTCGAGAACCGCGCGACAAACGATAAAAGCGCTTCCGACAAGCGAGCACGTTCAGTTAAACCAGCTAAAGAAAAGGATGCCTGAACTTGCGCCTTAAAGGAGCGAAAGAAACAGGCAGGAGGAAAAGATCGGCACAAAAATTCACCGCTTTTCCTTCCTTGCTAAACTGGCGCCCATCAGCCGATCGGCGGAATCTTAGCTCTCAGCTCCTTCACAATGCCATCATCTTTCCATTCGTAGCCGCAATCATCGCACTGCCAAAAGTACTTGGCATCTGCATCGGCGGGAGCATTTTCTGCGTCCTGCCCTTGAAACACTACTTCAGCGGAACGGCACTTCGGGCACAACACAGCAAACTCGGCGTCTTCTGAAAGTTCCTCTTGAGGTTGTTCATTCTCATCCGGGGCATTGAATAGCGCCCTGGAGGCATTCCCTCGGTCAACCGCACGCACTCTCACATAAAGTCCGGTGTTGTAGCCGGATTTAAGATCGCTTAGGTCGGTCACGTTGTCTGGTCCGAAATAAGACGCAATATTCGCCGCATCTAATACTTCTTTCACCCATTTTGCCCTGTCCGCGTCCCAGAGCCGGTCCAGATTCACCAAATCCCAATCCGCCGGATTGTAGTCATCTGGCCTTGCGTCTTCTGCAATTTCGGGAAGCTCAGGCTCTGCTGCTGGCTCGGATTGCAGCGGAATGCGCAACCCTCTGTTCCGTATTTCGGCTTCAAGGGTTTCTTTGGCAACCGGAATAAGGTCATATGCTTTTTCTGCCATCGCGGCAAGCTCGCCTTCTGTCATCCGGGAGTAATTTTCTGCTAGCCGGCGTTGAATGATTACCGGATCGATATCGCTCATAGAGGGAAATAATACGTGCGGTTATTTGCTTCCGACAACACTGTTATTGTCTTCCAGTGTACTTGCCTCGGCCACAATCGCAATGCCAGCTTCATCTGCCGCCGCAACAATCTTGTCACCATCCAGGAACAAACACTTGCCTGCATCAATCGCCAGGCAGGTAGCGCCTGCGTGGGCCATGGTCTCAATTGTTTTCAGCCCGATCACAGGCACGTCAAACCGCATGTCCTGGTTTGGCTTGGCGACTTTCACCACGGTCAGCTTTCGGCTGAGCACTGAATCGCCTTCAGCAGAAGCGCTTTTCATCAGTTCACCGGCGCGAAGAATGGTCGCATCGGTCCCTTCCATTGCTTCCACAGCAACGCAGGCTGCTTCGGCAATCACCACTGTTTGACCAATGTCATATTGCGCCAGATGGCGGGCCACGCCACGCCCATATTCCATGTCTTTCTTTTCAGCTTCCGTGGGCGGACGCCGGGAGAGAATTCCGGGCCGGGCGAGCAGTGGCTCAAGGTAGGAAGTGGAGCTGATCAGGTGAATGCCTTCCTCTTCCAGCACCTTGGCTACAGCCCCAATCAAGGAATCAGTATTGCGCGTGCCCAGAGACAGCAGCACCTTGGCCAGTTTCCAATCCGGGCGGATGGCAGAAAATATTTGCTTGTGCTTCACTTGGCCTGCCATGATCGCGGTGCTCACCCCTTCGAGTTTGAAGGTATTTATCAGTTTGCTCAGCTCACCCAAAGACATCCAATGCACAGCCACAGCGCCCAGGCTTTCAATGAGCGGTGAGGTTTCCTCTTTGATTGCAACAACTACCACCTGTGCTCCCTGGGCGCGTGCTGCATCCAGCAGCAGCAAGGGAAAGCTCCCGTTGCCGGCGATCAGGCCAAGTTTTTTGTTTTCCGTCACTCGGTTCAGTGTACCAACTGTCATTCAGCCGCCTAAAATCCCCAAGCCCTAAGCACACCCTAGTCCGCCTTAAAGCATCTTAACCAAGGAGTAAACATGCCTATTCCGAAGGAACTTCACAGCCGCAACCTTGTACCGTTCAAAAAGCGTCGCGGCGCCTATCGAATTCCGGGTCTTACCCGGGAGAATGAGCCTCCTATTGGCCAGGTGGAGCAAGACCTTACTCCGGAAGAGCAGCGGTTTGTTCGCCATTATCTAAGCTATGCTGACCAGTTTCTCAGGAGTGTTCCGGAAGAGGAGTACACCCGGCCGGCAGAAGAAATTAATGAGACTATACAGCCGGAAAAAACCGAAAAACGACCACAGGTTGAAAGCGATATAGGGCAGGAGGAATACCGCGCCTCGCCAAAAAAGAACGAGGATGATGCTGCGGAAAAGTCCCCTTTCCTGGGCCAATCCATTCCCGACGTGCCAATCACTGAACAAAGTGATCCGTCAGGCGAAGCTGCCTGAATGCTGCCGCGAGTTTCTCTATTTAATAGTCCCGCGCTCTGATTCTTCAATAAACCGCATCAGCATTTCCACATCTTCTCCGCGATCACTTTCCGACTTTAACTTTTCCAATGCCTGAGTTGTATTGAGCTTGGAGTTCAGCAGCACGCGAAAAGCATGGTGGATTTTACGGATTCGCTCGCGGCTGAAGCCGCGCCGCTCCAACCCTACGGCATTCAGTCCATAGGTTTGGGCGTGGCGGGGGGTGGCGCATTTTGAGAATGGTAAAACGTCTTTGGTGATAATTGTTCCCGCGCCAATATAAGCGTGCGCTCCAACCCGCGTGAATTGATGGACCGCACAGAGCGCCCCTACAACTGCCCATTCGTCCACAGTAACGTGTCCGGCCAGGGTGGCTGCATTCACCAGCATGGCATGGTCGCCAATCACCGAATCGTGACCGATATGGGCATAAGCCATTAGAAGCGTGTGGCTGCCGATCCTTGTGATTCCGCCGCCTTTTGTGGTGCCCCGATTGATGGTGACGTATTCCCGCACTACATTGTGGCTGCCGATTTCCAGTTGTGTCTTTTCGCCCTTAAAGCTAAGGTCCTGGGGTTCGCCACCAATCGCGCAAAAAGGAAAAAAACGGTTATGCGGCCCTATTTTGGAAGGCCCATTCATGATCACATGCGATATCAGCTCGCATTCTTCGCCCAACTCCACTTCCGCGCCCAATACGCAGTAGGGGCCAATCCTACAGGTGGGATGTACGTGTGCTTTAGGATCAATGATCGCTGTGGGATGGATCATTCCGTTGCTTCAGCCTGGGGTTCCGAGCCTATCTTTCCGCGGTTTAAAGACACCAGTTGCGCGCTCACGGTACCGTCGCAAACCAGCTTTCCGTTGACGAATGCCTTCCCTCCCATGCGCACCATGATCCGGGAAGCGGCAGCCTTCCAACTCAACATTTCCACTTCAATACGGAGCTGATCACCGGGAACCACAGGACGGCGGAAGCGCGCCTTCTCAATGCCGGTGAAGACGATTAGTTTGTCTGTGCGATCTTCTACTTCCGTCAGCAGCATGGCTCCCCCAGCCTGGGCCATGGCCTCCACAATCAGCACCCCTGGCATGATGGGAAAGTTGGGAAAGTGTCCGGCAAAGAACGGCTCATTGATAGTCACGTTCTTGATGGCCACGATCTTTTTCCTGCGCTCGATCTCTAATACCCGGTCAATCAGCAGAAAGGGATAACGATGCGGCAGGATGGCCTGGATCTGGTTGATATCGAGCGGGCCGGTTTGGCCCGCGATTGCCGTTGGCTCGGCTGCGGTAACAATAGTGTTGTCCCTCATTCTGAAGCGCGAATTATAGAAGATTTGCCGTCCGGAAGGAACATAGACCATCTGGCATTCATCTGGCATGCTTCCGGTTCTGGTGCTTATTAAATTCAACAATGCGCCTTACAGGGGCAAGGCATGTGGTACTGCATCTACTCTCCTTAGGTACTTGCGTGCTCATATTTGACCTTTTTGTGCAGCTACTCTGCTCGTCCCTATGGCGTTTCAGAGAGCAGCAACTTGGCTTCTGGATTGCTTTTACTACTGCAAACGCTCGTTAAAATTCCGGTTCCCTGAGGCCCCATTCCATGAAGTACCCATCTCTGCACATTCTGAAAATCAGCACATTGCTCTTGGCAGCCGCATTATGCCTGTCTCTGCAATCTTTCGCCGCCTGCCCAACGCCGGCCAGCGGCAGCCTGGCAATTTGCCAGCCCAGCGCCAACTCTGCCGTCTATCAGGTCCCTCATATTGAAGCCACTGCCAACCCCACTTCGGGAAGCATTACCACGCTGAAGGTTTACATAGATAACAAGCTTATTTATACGAATTCCGGTCCCGGGATCAGCCTGTTCGAGGGTGGCGTCGCCAATGGCACGCATCATCTCGTCATCAACGCCTGGGACGACTTTGGCCGGCTTTATCAATCGCAGGAAAATTTCAGCGTCACCGGAAATCTTCCTTTTACCTGTCCGCCAAGCGCAGTCGGAGTGCGGATATGCGCTCCGGTGAACGGTGACGTAGTCTCTCAAAATTTGGGCTTCTCAGCCGGTTTCAAAGGCAATGCGCCTATTAAGAACGTGACCGCGCGCGTCGACGGAACAAATGTTTTTAACTTCACGCCTGCGGCAGGACAGACTTATGTAACTGCGGGCGCAATTTCCACTACCGCTGGTTCTCATACTCTTACAGTCATAGCAACAGACACCAACAACCAGACTTATCAGAGCAGCGTCGGCATCAAGACGTACTATGAGGGTGATTGCCCGCCCAAGGGCACCACATGCAACCCTGGCATATATCCAAGCACTCCTAATGATGGAGACGATGTGCAATCGCCGTTCAGGCTCTCTGCCAGCGTGCAGAACAACACGGCATCCATCACGGCCATGAAAGTTTATGTAAATGGTGTGCAGACTGGCGCTTCTTCCGGTCCCACGTTTGACCAGCCGATCACAGCCTCGCACGGCACGCATATCGTGGTAATTCAGGCTTGGGACACTGCAGGTAAGTTGTATCGCCTCACGGAGAACATCAACGTGCAGTAAAAACAGCTTTTTCCGCAGCGCTCTGAGGGCGCTCCTTCGTCGGGAAAACGGCGGCTCTGTAAAAAAGAGCTGCCGTTTTTGTTTTTTCGGGAGTAGTTCCGGGAAACTCAGAATGAATTCCGCGGAATTTTTAAACCCCAATAACAACAACGCAAGCCATTTCAGCTTTTTGGGGAGTGCAGCAACTCTACTACTTCATGATTGATAGCGGGAAAGTCGGTTGCACCAAGATGTTTGCCGTGTATGCGATTGTCGCGCCCAATCACGAACGTAGTAGGAAGTCCCAGGACGCCGCCAAAGGCATCTGATAATTTGGGATCGCCGGGCACTACCGGATAATTCATCTGGTACTTGCGATAAAAGCGTCGTAGCACTTCAGGATCATCATCAATGGAAACTCCGATAACCTGTAATCCCTGATCCTGGTACTTCTTTTGCAAAGCGATGAACTGCGGCACTTCTTCAGCACACGGCCCGCACCAGGCCGCCCAGAAATTTACGAGCACCACCTTGCCTTTGAAGCTGGAGGGTCCCAGCACGCGGCCATTCAGGTCAGTCAAAGAAAGCTCTGGCGCGGGAGGAAGGTCCGACGATCCGCCCGAAACTTTTGTAGAAGCGGGGGCAACGGGCAAGCTGGAAATCGAAGCAGTCGCGGAGTGCTGCCTACGCATACGGAATCCTACGTAAACACCCAGCGCCAACACGGCAATCGCGATGACTGGAGCTAACCTGCGCATGTAAGCCTGAACATCACTAAATAAAACTCGTGGGACGTAAAACCTTCCCCGCATTCCTATTCGCCCTTGGCCACCGGAAGACCTTTCTCCGCCCAGTTAGCGCCGAAGCTGGTGGCCAAATAAAGAACGCGGACCCTGGTGAAGCCCGCTTTTTTCAGTTCAGCAAATGCCGGCCGTATATTGGGGCAATGGTCCCAGGGACAGCAACCGCAATAGATCACCACCGGACCGTTTTTGGAGAGCGACGCGGCACGAGCGCGCAGCTTTTCCATACCTTCCGGTTTGCTCACCGGGCCAATGAACTCAGCGCCGGGAATGTGCGCCTGCATAAAAAACGTCTTGGGGCCGACATAGAGCACGACCGGTTTTTGGGCGTCAGCGCCTTTAAGGGCCTGCGCCAGCTCTTGAGGTTGAATCACCTGCGCACTGCCCGCAGGCAGGACATCGGCTGACTTGGCTCGTTGTGCCGAGGTTTGGGCTGAAGCAAATGTCATCGCGGCAAATAGGGCAGCAAGCAGCGACAGTCGCAAAATCAAAGAACGAGACACAAAATTTTCAGGGTTCATCAAGACCACCAATTATGCAGGGATGAAGAAAAATCTTAGCCGCCGAGATGGAAAGCGTCAATCCGGTCCACCAGGCAAGTGGCAGGTCGAAAGCGGCTGCAATCGTGAATGGGCCCTTGTTTCTAAGCACAGAGCGGATTTTGTAAGCATGGCGATCAAGCCGTCGCTCCTCATTAGTATGACGGATTACAATAAGTTCATGGACCCCCTCGTCATTGCAGGCAGACAGTTCCGCTCACGCCTGATCGTCGGTACCGGCAAATACAAATCAGGGCAGGAAACACTCCGGGCCATTGAAGCCAGCGGAGCAGAGATGGTCACGGTCGCCGTGCGACGCGTTAATCTGGACCGCAGCAAGGAATCACTGCTGGATTTTATTGACCCGCGGAAGTATTTCCTTCTGCCAAATACAGCAGGTTGTTACACGGCAGAGGAGGCCATTCGCGCCGCCAGGCTCGGCAGAGAAGTTGGGTTGTCTGATTGGGTCAAGATTGAGGTCATCGGCGATCAGAAAACTCTTTATCCAGATGTCCAGGCCACGATTGAAGCTACACGTGTTTTAGTGAAAGAAGGTTTCACTGTTCTCCCATATACGTCAGACGATATCGTGATCGCCAAAAGGCTGCTGGAGGCCGGCGCCAGCGCGATCATGCCTCTGGGAGCGCCCATAGGAAGCGGTATGGGGATCCAGAATTCAGCTAATATTCAGATCCTGCGGGAGATGATCACCGAAGTTCCGCTCATTTTGGATGCTGGTGTAGGAACAGCCTCTGACGCGGCGATCGCCATGGAACTCGGCGCCGATGCCGTGTTAATGAATTCAGGAATAGCGAACGCCGAAAATCCTGTGTTAATGGCGGAAGCGATGAAACATGGCGTGATCGCCGGGCGAGCAGCTTATCTTGCCGGCAGAATGGCCCGCAAACTTTATGCGACCGCCAGTTCTCCCCTTCAGGGAGTTGTGCGATAGTAGCCATTCAAAAGCTCGCATCAATAGTTCTTAAACGTATTATTATCCAAAGCCACACCTGCCGGCTGACTGCCTCGCCTGTGTGTGGTTTTGTTTCTTAAAAATTACGCTGTGAATTGATGAATGTGGGTGGGTGATTCGCTGATGACGGCGATGTCACGCGATGATGGGCGATCACCCGATTCCACCTCGCGGGATGTCTGGTAAAGGTGCAACTATTCCTATAACTGCATCGCTGAAGGAATTGACAATTCCATTTGTAGAACAACAAGTAGAGCAAGACGAGGTTTATAAAACTATGTATTGTGTTATTAAGGTAATGAATACATCGCGATAGCGCTAGCTAAAACCGAGCGTTTTCGGCTTTCGGAACGAACTCTCATTGCGCAGCACATCATTGCGAGTAGCTGCTACAGTCCGCTTCACCAAATTCCTTTTAAGGACTAATCATGAGAAGTTGCTGCAGCCACCGGTGGAGCGTGGTGCTCACCTGTATCTTTTTTTTCCACAATCTCTGTCGCACAAACTTCCGATTGCAATAATGCGCCTATCACTTTCAGCCCGGGAAGCCAAAACCAGACGATACGGCTGCTGGCGGCACCGGCATTATCGGCGTGATAATGCAGTCGGACTGTCAATGGCATCCCGTCTCTAATTCATTTTTTCTTCACACTGGACGGTTCGTTGGTCTGGGCCAGGGTAATGCATCTTACAATGCTGATCCCAACATAGACTTGGGCCCTAGAGTGGGTACAATAGGTATATTCGGAAATACTTCCGGGACAGCCGGGACTGTAACTATCACCCAGATTGCCGCTACAGGCGGCTTTTCTTTATTGGTATCACCTGGCTCACAGACCGTTACACCGGCACAAATGCCACATATAACGTCTCTATTGTTCGTTCGGGAGGCTTTATCGGGGTTGTAATGCTGAGCACATCGGCATCGGCCGCGAGTTTTAACCCCATCAGCACCAGTGGCAACAGCTCCGTTTGACACTATCAACCGCCACGACAGGCACCTTCTCCTTCACAATTTCGGGCGGGAACGCAAGCGTGATACACAGCATTTCAGCGACGTTGACCGTTAATCCAGTGCCCACGCCCAGCCCCACGCCCACGCCTATCCCCACGCCAACTCCATCCGTACTCACGAGTTTTGTGTTGCCAGACACCTCAAGCCACACAGTCTACGTGGATCCAAATCTTCATCTGATTGATCTATCTCTAAATGGCAGCGGCATTTGGCAAAAGCAAGATCTTATGACAGCGCCCGGAGCCACTTTGGCAACGAGGTCGGGCACTCTTGCCAGCATAGTCAATGTTGGTGGTTGTCCGCATGTTTTCTATATCGATGTAAGCCATCAATTCAACGATATATTCCTAGCCAATATCACGGGAGGGTGTGCTTCAACGTGGAGCTATAACAACTTAACGATGCTATCAGGCACCTCTATCCTTGCTCTTGCAGACCGTCCAATAAGCACCATAGGGCCTTCGAGTGATGCGCTTCAGTCCCAATTTTATGTCGGCTCAGGTGGAGCTATATATCGCCTTTATTGGCCGAGTACTGGAGGTGTGTTTAATCAGACTCTTACCACCGGAGAAGATAATCCTAATACTTCCGGCAGTCCCTTGGCCAGCTTTGTCAATGCCGGAGGTTGCCTACATGTTTTCTATGTTGACACCGTTTTCCATTTTAGAGACGTGTTTCAGAGCAACATCAACGGAGGATGTAGTTCGACATGGTCTACCAATGATTACACGGTAATCACTGGGGCCAGCAATTTTGTGACTACGGCAAGTCCGATAAGCCCAATCGGCCCCTCCAACGAGGCTTCTGCGTCTGAGTTTTACGTAAGTAGAAACGACAACCACGTCTATCGCCTGTATTGGCCAAGCAGCGGAGGAGTTTTCAACCAGGACCTGACGATTCTTGCCGGAGGGCCTTTGCCTATTTCTAAGAGCGGCCTGACTAGCATCGTCAATGCAGGTGGCTGTCCTCATGTTTTTTATGTCGACACAAATCAGCATGTCAGCTCCTTATTTCTGGCCAACATCGGTGGAGGATGTGCTTCAAGTTGGAGCTATCAAGACATAACAATTGCATCCGGCGCTGGCAACAATGCAGCAGCAGGGAGTGCGATAACTTCCCTAGGGCCCACTGTCGATGCATTACAGAGCGAGTTTTATGTTGGGACGAATCAGGATATCTTCCGCATTTTCTGGCAGACTACCGGGGTGAACAATCAAGACGTGACACTCCTATTACCCTAACCTTAAATTACAAGAGGTTTGCAGATCCGGCGTCGGATTTGAAACTAGCTGGGTCTGCAAATCTCCCTTGCATGAGGTGCCTCATCCTTCCCCATCTCATACCACGCCGCTTCAGGGAGTTCTTTCCATCCTTCCGGATGCGGCGATTGCCATGGAACTCGGAGCCGATGCCGTGTTAATGAACTCAGGAATAGCGAACGCCAAAAATCCCGAGTTAATGGCGGAAGCGATGAAGCATGGCGTGACCGCCGGGCGAGCAGCTTATCTTGCCGGCAGAATGGCGCGCAAACTTTATGCGACTGCCGGTTCTCCCCTTCAGGGAGTTGTGCGATAGCCACAGGCACTCCTGAAAAGAAAAACTAACGAGTATTGTCCAGAGCAACGCCTACTGGCGATCCGGCGGCAGTTAATCCAGTATTGGCCCCAGTAATTGACCTGCTTGGCGCGATATTACCATTTGCCGTGCTCAAACTGGAAAATATCGCAATCCTGGCAGCGATTGGATCAGCATTGTAGAGAGTACCAGTGCCAGTTCGGTCGACCACAATCTGGTCTGGAGTAGCCATTCCGGTACCATTTCCCACGATCTCAGCGACAGGAGCTTGATCGCCGTTAGCGCCTGCGGCATTTGTATAAATCGTGATGCTGGGCGCACCTGGTAAGAGGTTGCTTACGATCAGGCGGCCAAGGCCATCCACCTGAACGCCTCCAGGATTTGATAAGTGCGTACTGGCGCCAGTGATCGTGCGGCTCGCGGTGATAGCGCCGGTGACCAGAGTGCTTGCATTGTCATAAATATCAATGGCGTTACCGGCGGAATCGGCTGCATAGAGACGGTCATTGGCGGCATCAATAAAGATTGAAGAAACAACACCCAAAAAATTGGTGTTCAAAGTACGCGCCGGTGCGACATTCCCAGT
This sequence comes from Candidatus Angelobacter sp., assembly GCA_036495645.1. Taxonomy (GTDB): domain Bacteria; phylum Acidobacteriota; class Terriglobia; order Terriglobales; family Acidobacteriaceae; genus Angelobacter. The sequence goes on along the minus strand of DASXMN010000079.1, from coordinate 53,728 downwards.
TGCCGTGGAGGCCGAGGCAAAAACAAAAATATTTTGATCGTCAGCCACATAGAGCAAGTTCCTGACTGTATCCACGGAAACGTCCGTGGGGCCGATCAGATTTGTACTGGCTCCCGCTATGGTTCGCTGGGGGGCGACATTCCCATTTCTGGTGCTGATGTTGTCGTAAATCAGGATTGAAAGAGTATTGCTGTTGATAACATATAGACGGTCAGCTGCCGCATCAAGCGTGATAAACCCCGGGGAGTTAAGGGTGGTGTTGCCGCCACTGATTGTAGCGGCCGGCGTTACATTCCCATTGTCTGTGAATGCATTGTCAAACCGCAAAATACTATCTGACCCGGCATTGGATACATACAGCTTGCCTGTGGCTGCCGGATTTGGTGTTGGCGTAGCTGTGGGGGTAGGAGTTGGCGTGCCACCGCCAACGGTCCGTCGGGGCGAGATCACGCAACCCACCATGAGAAAAAGACAGAAAATTGCCGTGCAGAGTTTTATCGGCGTTAAGCCGTGTTTTGACATGAATACCTGGATCATTGTTGTCCCATCATAACCCAACTTTGGTGCATTCTTAGGAACGATTCCCGGACGACGAATTGCACGAAAGTAACAACCAGAGAGGTTAAGAAGTGTAAAAGACGGCCAAAGCGGCCGTCTTAGGGATTGATCGCAGGATTGTTATTCTACCGCCTGTAATCAGGGTGAACTTATTTCAGCATAGCCACTTTATCAACGTGGAGTGTTCCGTTGTCCACTTTGCCAGTAACGCTCACGTGATGGCCTTCATGGCCCTTCAGGGCATCCTGGTTATCAACATTCAAAATGCTCTTGTCTTTCTCAGAAACAAACACAAGTTTCGATCCGGCCTCAGCGCATTTCTTGGCGCAATCGGCGTTGTCAATGTCTTTGGCGCCGCATTTTTCATCGCTTACCCAGCCGCTCATTTTCGTGGCTTTGGGAGCCTTGTCTTTGGCAATGGAAACTGATGACACAAATGCAAGTGCGAGTACAAGGAACAGGAATTTCTTCATTGGCAATTTTCTCCTCGAGGATTTTAATTCGGCTTAGTTGCGGTATCGCAACCTTGCCTTGGTTAGAGTAATGAGTTGGCGTGGCAGAAAAGGTTACAAAAATCCTTTCGTGCAACGCCACTGTAATAAGGGATAAAGACATCAACGCATCGACGCTACTTCTTTTCCTGGGCGGGCGCAACCGCCGTGGTGGGCAGCGTATAAATCACTTCGCCAGGCCGAACATAACGGAGTCTCTCGCGCGCTTCTTTTTCAATGGTTTGCGGATCGTTCTTTAAAGCTTTAATTGTCTGCTCCATCCCACCATTTTGCTGTTGCAGTTGCTTAATCTGCCGATCCAGTTCCTGTGATTCACGCCGTTTCTTTTGGTAGTCCATGAGGCCGTTGGCGCTAAAGACCGCATAATAACCAATCACGCACAACAGGACGCCAATAATGGCCGTGGCCACCTTCCGCTGTGATCGAACGACCATTCCCCTGCCGGCTTTGATCAATTCCGCCATTATTGTTTGACCCAATCCCGCGCTGCCGTGGCCAGTATGGCAAGGTCCCGTTCTGACTTCGCTTCCGAATAAACTCTTACCACCGGCTCCGTACCTGACACTCTGTAACAAACCCACGATCCATCATCCAGAACCAGCTTGAGGCCGTCCGTCCGCGCCAATTGTTTCACCTTGCGGCCGGAAAGTTCCGCCGGATCACTTTTCATCTTACTAGTGAACTTCTCTTTTACTTCCGGCGTCAAGCTGAAGTTTTCTCGACGGGCATAAAAGGAACCAACTTTGCCAAATAAACCTTTGATCTGTTCGCCAAGAGATTTCTTTCTGCGCGCCACGGCCTCACAGCAGAGCAATCCGGCAAGGATGCCGTCTTTTTCCGGTACGTGATGCCGGATGGAAAGCCCTGCGCTCTCTTCTCCGCCGATGGCAATTTTATCCTGCTTGATCAACTCACCAATATATTTAAAGCCCACAGGAGTTTCATAAAGCTCCACTCCGTGGTGCTGGGCCAATGCATTGATCATGTTGGTGGTAGAGACGGATTTCGCAACCCCATTTTTCCAGCCCCGCGTCTCAACCAGATAGTCAAACAGCAGCGCAATAATGTAATTGGGCTGGATATACATTCCATCTTCATCCACAATGCCGAAGCGATCGGCGTCGCCGTCTGTGGCAATGCCGATGCGTGCGCCGGTGGCCTTCATCTCACGGCGCAGATCATCAAGCAACTCGCCTTCCGGTTCCGGAGCGTGTCCGCCAAAAAGCACGTCACGAAAATCATGCACGTTGGAGACTGGAATGCCTGCTTCCCGCAGCGCCTGGTCGGAATAGCCGCGGCCTGAGCCCCAGAACGGGTCAAACACAACTTTCAATCCTGATTTCCGGATAAGTGGCAGATCGACAATTTCTTTGAGGCGAGCTAGATACGCTGGCTTAGGATCAATCATTGTCGCCGATACCGTGGTCTGCCCGGCCGGCGATACACCATCCGTTTTAATGAGTTTTTCCAATGCGCTAGTAACGTCCGTCAAGGCTGGCGCGCCGTCCGGTGTAGAGAACTTAATCCCGCTGTATTGCGGAGGATTGTGTGACGCAGTGAAATTGATTGCGCCATCGGCTTTCGTGCGAATCACTTCATAAGAAATGGCAGGTGTGGGCGCTGGCTCGGGAATCACCAGCGGCTGCACGCCAAAAGACACTAGTATGCCGGAAGCGATCTCGACAAAGCGTTCTCCCATGTAGCGCGGATCGCGGGCCACAATCACGCGCGCGCCCTGCGGCTTTTTCTCAGCCACGAAACGAGCAATCCCAGTCACAGCGCGGCGTACGTTCGCCACGGTAAACTCTTCCGCGATCACGGCCCGCCAGCCGGAAGTACCAAATTTAATTTCGGCGCTCATAAGAGAACTTCCATTAGTTGCCGGGCAAAGGGCAATGGTTTCACATCCTTAACAACAATATTTGAACATGCTTATGATGAGTTGGCTACCGGCCTGATCCGCCTCGGATTGATACACTCCATGAGAGGTTTCCATGAGTGATATCCGCATCGTGCTCACGACCGCTGGATCGCAGGACGAAGCCAGAAAGATCGCCCATGCTCTGGTTGAGCGACGCCTGGCCGCCTGTGTGAACATTGTGCCGCAGATCGAATCCGTTTATCGATGGCAAGGACAAATCGAAACCGCAGCGGAATGGCTGCTTGTGATCAAAACCCAGGCTGTTACTTTTGAGCGTGTTCGCGACACTATAAAAGAGCTGCATTCTTACGATCTCCCGGAATGCGTAATGCTGGAAGTTGCAGCCGGTAGTCATGAGTATCTCAGTTGGATCACTGAAAGCACAGATTAACCACAGAGGACGCAGAGGAACACGGAGTGTGTTTCAGGAAATGAAAAATCGCAGCCTGCCTGTTCAGATAAGGGCGATATCTCCAACTTATCTGCATTCCTCAGTGTTCCTCTGTGCCTCTGTGGTAAAAAATTTTGATTTTCCTAAATCGCCGCTAATGCCTGATCCAGATCGGCCAGCAGATCGTCTGCATCTTCAATCCCAACCGAAATCCGCACCATTCCATCAGTAAGACCAATCTCTTTTCTTCCCTTTTCCCCCAGGGCGGCATGCGTCATGGTAGCCGGGTGCGAGATCAACGTTTCCACTCCACCAAGAGATTCAGCAAGAGTACAGACGCGCACCTTCCGCAACATCTTCTTCGCATTGTTGAGCGAACCAGTCTCCAGGGTGATCATGGAGCCGAATCCGGTCATTTGCTTTTTTGCCAACGCATGCTGGGGATGGTCAGGGAAACCAGGATAAAGCACTTTCTTTACCTTGGAATGTTTGCGCAGGTAATCCGCAATAATGCGTCCGTTTTCATCGTGCTTTTCCATTCGCACTGCCAGCGATTTAACACCCCGCAATACCAGCCAGCACTCAAAGGGCGAGAGGATGGCGCCGGAAGCCTTCTGCATAAAGGCAAGTTTTTCCGCGTGTTCAGGCTTGGTGCAGGCAATCATGCCGCCCAGTCCATCGCTGTGGCCATTGAGAAATTTCGTGGTGGAATGGACGACCATGTCCGAGCCCAGCTCAAGCGGCCGCTGGAAGTAGGGAGACATGAAAGTGTTATCCACAATCAGTTCCGCGCCAGCGTCATGTGCGATTCGGGCGACTTCTCTAATATCCGTGAGCACCATCAGTGGATTCGTGGGAGTTTCAATCCAGACGATCCGCGTATTGCGGCGCATGGCTTTCTTTACTGCATCCAGGTCAGAGGTATCAACGTAACTAAATTCCACACCGAAATTCGCTACAACTTGGTTAAAAAAGCGGGGAACACCGCCGTAAACATTGTGCCCGCACATCAGGTGGTCGCCCTGTTTAAGGAAGCATTGGGTTATGGCAGTTACCGCCGCCATGCCGCTGGCAAAAACATGGGCTGAAGTTCCGTTTTCCAAAGCAGCCAGATTTGTCTCCAGCCGTGTACGCGTGGGGTTCGAGACGCGCGCATATTCATAGCCTTTATTCTTGCCCAGCTCCTCCTGAAGGTAAGTGGACGTGGCGTAAATGGGTACCGCTACCGCCCCAGTCAAAGGATCAGGCTCCTGGCCAGTGTGAATACAGGTGGTGGAGAAACCAATTTTTCTTTTAGTCCCCTTCAACTCTTCCACGGAGTTCTTCTTTGCCATGAAATATATGCTCCTGAACTGTTTTGCCAGACACTTGCAGGAAAGTGTGTGCTGGCGGCGGCTACTCTCCGCCTTCGAAGATATTTTTTGACAAGTAGCGCTCGGCGGAATCCGGAATCACAGTCACCACACGCTTGCCCTCACCGAGCCTACGCGCGACCTGAAGGGCGGCAAATACATTGGCTCCGGCGCTTGACGCGCCCAGCACACCTTCAAGGCGGGCCAACTGCGCTACCGTATCGAATGCATCCTTGTCCGTAACCATAATGACTTCATCGCATACTGACGGATCGAAAGTCTTGGGAATAAAACTGGAGCCAATCCCTTCCACTTTGTGCGGCCCCTTAGGGCCTCCACCCAGCACCGATCCCTCAGTTTCTACGGCTGCACAATAAACTCCGGGCAGCTTCTTCTTCATAAACCGGGACACGCCGGTGAACGTGCCGCCTGTGCCTACGCCGATGACGACTGCGTCAATGGATCCCTGCATCTGCTCGAAAATCTCTTCGGCAGTGGTTTTTTCATGAAAGTCAGGATTGGCTGGATTTTCAAACTGGAGGGCGGTAAATGAATCAGGAATATTTGCGGCGAGTTCTTTGGCCTTGGCGATAGCGCCCTGCATACCGGCTTCATCGGGGGTCCGTACAACTTCAGCTCCCAGCGCCCGCATGATCTTAACTTTCTCTTCGGCAAACTTTTCAGGCACGCAAACAACCACGCGATAGCCTTTATTCACGCCAATTAACGCCAGGCCAACACCGGTGTTTCCCGCTGTAGCCTCCACAATGGCTCCTCCCGGCTTAAGCAGGCCCTGTTCTTCAGCTTTTTGAATCATGCCAATTGCGGCGCGGTCTTTCACGCTGCCGCCGGGATTGAGGTACTCCAGCTTGGCGAATACATCGGCAGCGCCAGCGGGAACAATCCGGCGAAACCGCAGCATAGGCGTTTGACCAACCAGTTCCGTAATGTTTTCTGTCACTCGGAGTCGTGGCATAGCAGACTTTTTAGAGTACGGGAGTGAGAACGATATGGTCAAACCTGAGGCATCATTTTCTCCTAATATATTCAAAACAGGAGATTAGCATCGGTTGCTTTGAATAAATGCTGAATTGACAGAGACTCTTCAACAGAGTACCGTCAAAGACGAGCAAGTATCCTTTCTTACTCTTCAGACCTGCTGAACTAAGTCAGTACCTCTGGAGCTTTCCTTCTTAGCCACTGATTCCAAGAGGCTTTGTATGTTTGCTGCGATCTCGCCATTTCAGGGGAAATCTGGCGTTCAGGCTGAATTACCGGAAGACTATTGTGAAGATCAAGAGGCCCCGGAACACAAGCTACACGAAGATGAAGAAGCGCTGGAGGCCCATGAAAACTGACAAGAGCACACGTTCATCCAAGGTTTTTGCCGCGGAAGGCACCATCGCCAATCCTTTTCTCTTGTGCAGGGTGGCTGCGGTTTACGCCCGTCGCCTGCAAAAGACGCGAGTGCAGTTTGCCGAAAGCATCAACCAGTCCCTCCGTCTCATTTCCGATCTGCCCCAGGGACAGATGGACATGGCAAACCTTCCAGCGGTAGTGGACGAGCAGGAGATCATTGCACTGGAACCGGAAGCCGCTACGATTACACTTTGACCTGCAAAAACAAAGGGCGCCTCGAGAGCGCCCTTTGTCCTGAATGCGTGAAGCAGCTTTACTGTTTTGAGGCGGTCCGCTTCTCGTCAGCAAAATAGCCATCGCGGGTTCGGACTTGTAAATCTTTATAGCCAGGCGCCCGGGCTTCCACCTTCACCTTGCGATAGCCGCCATTACTGCGCGGATTTGTCGGTTTGTAGGTAATGCTGTATTGGTTCCGGATGTCTCGCGCCACTTCCTGGCTGATCTCATCCACTTCCATCAAATCTTTGGGAAAGAAAGCCACGCCACCAGTCTGGTCAGAAAGGCTTTGCAGAGCGCGCTTCGCCCTCTTGGTTCCGGGCTCGTCACCCAAAATGCCGATCGTGTAAATGGTTGGGCCGTTATCATCCTGGACTTTTCTTATGGCAGATTCCAGGGACTCACGGCTCTCATTATCTACGCCGTCAGTTACAATCAACAGGGCCTTCTTTTCCCTCTTCGCGCCCTTGGCCAGATGATCGGCAGACGCGATCACCGCGTCATAAAGGGCTGTTCCGCCGCGCGAATCTACCCGATCAAGCGCTTCTTTTAAGGGTCCTATTTTGTTCGTGAAATCCTGGTCCAGATAAGGATCATCGTTGAAGTTGACGACGAATACCTCGTCCTGGGGATTGCTCGCCTGTATTAGGTTAAGCACGGCCTTGGTAACGGCTGCACGCTTTGTGCGCATGGAACCAGAGTTATCCACGACTATGCCAATGGAAACCGGAATGTCCTCCCGACGGAAAGACGTGATCTTCTGCGGCTCGTTGTCTTCATAGACGGCAAAGTTTGAGTCCTTTAAATTGGTCACAAGATGCCGCCGCGCATCAAGAACAGTAGCAGAAAGCGTTACCTCGTTTACCTGCTGCCGAAAAGTATATTGTCCGCCGCTTTTTGTAACTTGGCCTACTTCGCTTCCAGGGACACTCCCCGTGGATTGGCCGGGCTGTGTGCCGGAAGGGGCATTTGCCGGAGGCTTTGAAACATTTGCAGCGCCGGGAGGTGGCGTTGCGGGCTTGGCCCAGACTGGTAATGCCGGGTCCGACGGATCAATGTCCGAAGGTATGGGCGTGGGCTGGACGCGTTGTTGGTTTTGCGCGGGCTGGCTCGTCTGCCCTTGCGTTCCCCAAAAAGAGGTAGCGCCCAGCAGCACAAAGGAAATCGTACAGACTACTCGTTTATTGCGAAGGCGCATAATATCCCGTTCTGGCATAGACATTTAGATGCGGCAAACCTTTCGGTGGATTAAGCTTCACTTTGATCTTGCGCCAGTGGCCATCCTTAACCTTGTTGTTTGGACGGTAACCGATCACATATTGGTTGCGCAGCTCTATTCCAATTTTGGTAGCAACATCGGCCAGTTCGTTGGGATTGTTGATTGTAAACATGCGGCCACCAGTCACCTGTGAGATTTCAGTTAACAGCGCAGGGCCGGCAATCTCTTCCTGTTGCGTTGGGGCAATACTGAAGATGCCAATGGAATAAATCTGGACGTCAGCCTCTTTGACCATGGACTTGATCTCATTTTCAGTATATCGGCTGTGGTTGTCCCCGCCGTCGGAAATGATCAGCAATGCTTTCTTGCTGTTGCGCGCGTCCTTCATTTTGCTCACGCCCATGTAAATGGCGTCGAGCATGGCCGTGCTCCCCTGAGGCACCGTATAAACCAGCTTTCCTTGAATGTCTTCAATTGATTTCGTGAAGTCGGAGCGCAGTTGCGGCCGGTCATTGAACGTAATCATGAAGAATTCGTCCTGCGGATTCGCGGTCTTGAAAAATTCGATCACCGCTTCACGGGCCTTCATGATCTTGTCGCTCATGCTGCCGCTCATGTCAAAGATCACACCCAGGGAAATAGGGGCATCCTCACTGGAAAAGTGCCGGACTTCCTGGACCTCGCTGCCTTCAAGGACAGAAAAGTTCTCCTTGTCCAGGCCAGTTACAATGCGGTTCCAGTCGTCGGTCACCGTGACGTTGACCAGGACCAGGTTAACGTCCACGGCCAGTCCCGGCTTACCGTGGTTCTTCGAAAGGTCAGGATTACCGGCTGCCTCTTTGGTATCAACTGTTTTAGGAGGCGCCGGAGGCTTAGGTTCAATGTGTACGTTTACGTCCTGGGCGCCGGCATAAATGAAAAAGACTAAAAAAGCCGCCAGCGGCAGCGCACGACGGATCAGGGACGTATGAAACGCCTTAAATGAGAGCTCGGGGGAACGGTTTGCACCATACCCGCGGCGTTCGAAGCGGGCCATATGGGAACCTCGTTTTGCCGCGATATTAACACAGCTATCAGACTTTACATAGGGGCTTGTACATGCGCCTGTGCAGGTCTTTTCTGTGCTGCTGTTTCTTGTTAGATGACATGGGCGCGTAAACAGGTTATCCGCTTTGCTTGATAGAATGCCATTGAGCCCTGTGCCGATGCCCGAAATCGTTCCATTTAAAGCCCTTCGCTACGATCCTGACCAGGTGAAACTGGAGGACGTGCTTACCCAGCCGTATGACAAGATCACCCCGGAAATGCAGGCAAAATACTATGAGCGAAGCACCCACAATCTTGTCCGCATCATCCTGGGCAAAGCGGGTGAAACTGATACAGACGCATTCAACGTTTATACCCGGGCGGCAGAGTATCTCCATGACTGGCGCTCCAGTGGCGTCTTAAAACAGGATGCCGAGCCCGGAATTTATGCCTATTCCCAGACTTTTACGGTGCCTGGAACACGTGAACTGGCTGAACGGCGCGGCCTGATTGCCCTGGGACGGATCTACGATTACTCCGATGGCATGGTCTTCCGGCATGAGCAGACACTGGCCAAGCCTCGGGCTGACCGCCTTAACCTTTTACGAGCCACACAGGCCCATTTTGGCCAGATTTTTATGCTTTATAGCGATCCAAACGGTGAAGTTAATGCCTTGCTCCAGGCAAAGACCGAGGATGAGCCTGAAACTTCTATGCTGGATGAGTATGAAACGCTTCACCGTGTCTGGCGCATTCAGGACCCAACGCTCATCCAGGCAGTGCAACGCAGCATGCTAGACCGGAAGCTGCTGATTGCCGACGGCCATCATCGCTATGAAACCGCGCTGGCATATAGAAATGAACGGCGCGCGCAAACCGGCTTAGTGGATCCAGATGCTCCGTATGAGTTTGTGATGATGACTCTGGTCCCGATGGAAAGTCCGGGCCTGGTCGTTCTTCCCACACACCGCATTGTTTATGGCCTTGTGGCTTTTGACCGTGAGCAAATGCTGGAAGCGGCAACGCAGTTTTTTGATGTCGAACGTATCGATGTACGAATCGAAAGCCGCAGTGCGACCACGCTGCTGGAAGAGGCCGGCAAGAATGGAACGGCATTCGTCGCTGTTACCCGCCAGGGGCCGTACCTCTTGCGCGCGAAAAACGGGGTCATACAGGAAGCTCTCGGGCAGCTCCCATCATTGCAGCGCCAGCTTGATGTGGTGCAATTACATCGCATTTTGCTGGAGCGTGTTCTGGGAATTTCCGAAGAGGCTGTGCGGAATCAGGAAAATGTCCGCTATGAGCGCGACGCGTTTGAGGCAATCTCATGGGTGCGTCAGGGTGCAAACGTGGCATTCCTTATGAATCCAGCAAAAATTGAGCAGGTGCGTGATATTGCTTTTGGCGGAGGAGTCCTGCCACAGAAATCCACCGATTTTTATCCCAAGATGCTGAGTGGCCTGACGATTTATGCGCTGGAATAAATTGGCCTTAGGACTGGCAGTCATTGTGGCCTTCGTATGCGCCCTGGCAGTTTCGAGTGCGCCACGGGAGGCGCAACTCACGGTTTACACCGCGCAGGCCAGCTATTCCCTCCCTGTAATCGACCGTGAGGGCAGATCATACATCCCCATTGCGGATCTGCTGACTCCTTTGGGTGCTACATCCCCACGCTTAAAAGGCAAAGAGTGGAGAGTGATGATGCACAAAACGGAGTTAAAGCTCACCCAAAGCAATCAGAAAGCCGTCATTGGCGGCCATCCACTGGATTTAGGCGGCAGAGTGCTCGTAGAAGATGGCCGCGTGCTGGTTCCTTTGGACGCTGCTCTTCCTTTGTTGAGCCAGTTATTGAATACGACTGTAGATTTCCACCGGTCGTCGCGGCGAATATTTGTGGGAAATACATTCACGCGCTATGTTGCCCAGCTCAACGACGGTGATCGGCCAGCCCTGGTATTAAGTTTTAGTCAGCCTGTGAAGCCAGATATCAATCGGGAAGAAAATGATGGCTTGTTAATTCATTCTGACAAAACCACTCTCTCATTCCATAAAGAGCCGGTGGTGTCCGATTTAACCACGCAACAATTTGGCGACGGAGCAATCCAATCCCTGGTTTTCTCAGAAGAAAATGGGACTGCGTCACTTACAGTAACGGGGAACAAGTCTCTGGAGATTATTCGCAGCGATGATGGCAAGACCATCACTCTGCAGCCGGTAGCTCCAGTGGCTTCGGCTACGCCGCAAACTGAACCCCAGGCTGCTCCTTCCGCCGACGAAGGCCCGCGACGCACGCCAGAGTTTTTTGTAATGATCGACCCTAGCCATGGTGGCAATGACAAGGGCGCAAGTCTGGGCGGCAAACTGATGGAAAAAGATATTACGCTGCGGCTGGCGCGTGAACTCCGCAAAGAACTGGAAGAACGCGGGATTGCGGCACGCTTGCTGCGCGATTCAGATATTGATGTTGGCGTTGAGCGCCGAGCGGAGATCACCAACGAGCAACACGCCGGAATTTACATAGCAATTCACGCTGGCCCACCCGGAAAAGGCGTACGCGTTTATGCTCCGCTGTTGGTGGACTCCCAGCAGCCTCTGGCCGGGCGTTTCCTTCCCTGGGAGAGCGCGCAATCAAGAGCGCTCAATCAAAGCCAGACCATCGCACAGGCAATTACAACGGAATTGCGCAAAAAAGGATTGACCGCGGTAAGCCTTCGGATGGCAGTTTGTCCATTGAATAACATCATTGCACCGGCAATAGCAGTGGAACTTACACCTGAGGACGAAGCCGCGCCGCTGCCGGAAAGTCAGAAACAACAAAACACTGTTGCTGCGGCTGTTGCACAAGGCATTGCACAAGTCCGAAGTCAAATGGCAGGACAACCGTGATCCCACGTCATTTTCAGATCACCGTTGCTCTGGTGCTTCTCGCCATTCTGGTAAGTGGCGTGATCATTATCCGGATTACCCACAAAGAAGAGGCGATGACCCAACAGGCTGCAGCGGCAGCCCCAGCCGCACCGATAGTGGAAGGCAAGCAGGAACATATTCAAGTTCTGGTGGCATACGATGAAGACCAGGCCCTCCGCTGGCGTCCGGCAGATGTTTTTCTGCCTGCCGATCGCAGCCTGCGTGCCCGCGAAATCGTGCGCTATTTGCTGGCCCAGTATTTGCAGACGCCATCGCCACATCCGCTGGGCAAAGGCGCTGACGTGAAGGACATATACTTTATCCATGATGACACCATGATCGTTGACACCACTGCAGCCTTTGCTGATGGCCATCCTTCAGGAATTTTGCTGGAAGAGATGACTTTGGCCTCGCTGATTGAAACCGTTACCGCCAGTGTTCCCGGCATTAAGAGAACAAAGTTTCTGGTGGATGGCAAAGAGCGGGAAACGCTGGCTGGGCACGCTGATTTGATGTCGTTCTATCAAACCGCTGCCGTTCACGAAATGGCCAAGGAGTTTGAATAAGCATGGCGCCTAAAATTGGGGTGTTTGACTCCGGCTTTGGCGGCCTGACTGTGCTGCGCGAATTGCGCCAAGCGCTGCCTGCAGCTTTTTATCTCTATTTTGGTGACACGGCGCATCTTCCCTATGGCGCCAAGTCTGTGCGTACAGTGGCAAAGTATGCCATTTCCGCAGCGCATTTTCTGGAAGAGCATGGCATTGAGATGCTGGTAGTGGCCTGCAATACGGCAACAGCGCTGGCTTTTGATGACATTCGCGCCGCGGTAAGCGTGCCTGTGGTTGGAGTGATTGAACCCGGCGCGCAACGTGCGGCTGCAATCTCCAAAACGAAAAAAGCTGTGGTTGTGGCTACTGAAGCCACGGTCGCAAGCCATGCTTACCAACGGGCATTGCAGCAGGTCGGCCTTGACGCAACTGAGAAGGCCTGTCCGCTATTTGTGCCTCTTGTGGAAGAGGGCTGGGTGGAACATCGCGTGACGGAAGAGGTCGCACATATATATATTGACGAGGTTTTTCAGGATGGGGCACGCGCTGCCGATGTCCTGGTGCTGGGATGCACGCATTATCCGTTGCTTCGTCCGCTCCTGCGGAGAGTTGTGCCGCAGCAGGTCGAGATTGTAGATTCGGCGGAGTCCACCGCCGCCAGGGTGGTTGAGCTGCTGGGAAAAGATTGTGGAAGAGGGCCGCAAGGCGAGTTACGGTGTTATGCCACTGATTCAGTGGAAAAGTTTCGCCGGCTTGGCGGCAAGTTTCTTGGGTGTCCAATTGAAAACATTGAGTTGGTAGACATTGAAAAATAACAAAGACATTTTTTTTCGCTCAGATAACCGGATGCCGGAGCAGATGCGTCCGGTCAACATCATTCCTGAATTTATCTCCACTGCTGAAGGCTCGGCTCTGATTGAAGTGGGCAACACCCGCGTGATATGCACTGCATCCATTGACGAAAGCGTTCCCGGTTTTATGAAAGGCACCGGCAAAGGCTGGATTACGGCTGAATACAGCATGCTTCCCCGTTCCACGCTTACCCGCACCGCGCGAGAAGCCAGCCGGGGACGCCAGAGTGGCCGGACACATGAGATTCAGCGTCTGATCGGGCGAGCCATGCGGGCCGTGGTCGATCTGAAGCAACTGGGTGAACGCACCATCACATTGGATTGTGACGTGATCCAGGCGGATGGCGGAACGCGCACAGCTTCCATTACCGGCGCTTTCGTGGCCCTGGGACTGGCAATGCAAAAGCTGGTGGAAGCGGGCACGCTTTCCGCTGCACCCATCCGCGATTTTGTGGCAGCCACTAGCGTGGGAATTGTGGAAGGAGCAATCCTTCTCGATTTGTGTTATGAAGAGGACTCCCACGCGGAAGTAGACCTTAACTTTGTCATGACTGGCGGTCGTAAGATTGTGGAAGTACAAGCAACGGCCGAGCAGCACCCATTCGATGAAGCGCAACTGAAAAAAATGATGGACTATGCGACCAAAGGGATTGAGGCTTTGATCGCAAAGCAGAGGGGCATTCTGGCGCAGCTTCCACTACGACAGTAAGGCGCTATTCCTTGGCGAAATCTTCATCGTCAAAAATGTACGGAGCTGATCGAATCAGTTTAAAGCGGACGCGCATGTGGCATTGGTCGCAGACGGGAAACGGGTCATTGCGGTACATTACAGCTTCATGCGCCAAACGGTGCCCCTTATCGTGGATAACTTCATAAATCCCACTTTCCGGCACAGGATTTCCGGGTAAAAAGATGGTGCTATGCTGGCCGGACACATGACGGCGGCCTTTTTTCTTATCATCCGGGGGAATTGAAGCCCGGTAGGATTTATTGCGCGCGGGAAATTCTGATCGATGAGTGGCTATCATTTTTGTTTTGTAATCTTATCAGGCATTAACGTACAGATTGCAACCGTGTCGTCGCCATCCAGCTATCGAGCTATTTAAGATTAAAAACCGTATTCTTGCGACAGGCGTCCTAAACTGATGTTACTGCCCGTTTTTACCAGGATCATGATACAGGGTAGATGGTTCAGGCATCTAGTACAATGAATGGTGTTTTGCTGATTTTCAGCATCTAAACTCCCGTTTGCCCGAATCAAGCCGATTTGCGTTTTACGTCGCCCTATCCGGGCCTAAATCAAGGAGGATTTGCCGTGAAACTAAGCCCAGGAAAGCTCGCCGGAATGAAAGCGGTGTCTGACAAGCGTGGCGTGATTGCGGCCGCCGCCATGGACCAACGCGGATCTTTGCAGAAGGCATTGGCCAAGGAAAAAGGCGCTGACGTCAACTCATCAATGCTGGAAGAGTTCAAATCAATTGTCACGGAAGTGTTGACCAAACATGCCAGCGCCATCCTGCTCGATCCTGAATTTGGCCTGCCTGCCGCCAAACGGCGCTCAAATGACGCCGGCCTGCTGCTGGCCTATGAAAAAACCGGATACGACAAGACCGGGCCCGGCCGACTGCCTGATCTATTGGACAACTGGTCTGTGCGCCGTCTGAAGGAAGCCGGAGCAGATTGCATTAAGGTTCTCCTGTATTACACGCCTACAGATGGGGCTGCAATCAACGACGTGAAACATGCCTGGGTGGAACGCATTGGCGACGAATGCCGGGCCAACGATATTCCCTTTTTCCTGGAATTTGTCGGGTACGACGAGGGTATGGATGAGAAGGGTCTGGATTTCGCCAGGAAAAAGCCAGAAATCGTGATTGGATCCATGGCCGAGTTCACCAAAGACAAATACGGCGTAGATGTAATGAAAGTGGAAGTGCCGGTCAATATGAAATTTGTGGAAGGAGCCAAATCATTCGGAGGGCAGAAAGCATACTCCAAACAGGAAGCCATGGAGCAATTCCGCAAGGCTTCTGCCGTTGCGACACGGCCATTTATTTATCTTTCCGCCGGCGTGAGCAATTCCGAATTCAATGAGGCCCTGGCCCTGGCCGCCGAATCCAGCGTGAAATTTAACGGCGTCCTATGCGGACGAGCGACTTGGAAAGAAGGCATCCCGGTCTATGCCAAGCAAGGCGCAAAAGCTTTTGAGCAATGGCTGCAGACTGAAGGCGTAAGGAACATTGAAAACGTCAATGCCAGCCTAAAAGCCGCAACGTCGTGGTTCTCAATATATGACGTGCGCGAGCCGGCAATGGCGGGAGATTAATTCATCCGTAAAATATTTAAGCGATGAGCGGGCAAGGAACTGCCCCGGTTTGCTAGCGATCAATCTCACCCTCGCGATGCGCCATCCTGAGGCGACCTACGCGAACTGCAAAGTGTTTAGAGAAGGTTTCAAGTGAGCCGAAGGATAGGCTCCGCTGCACCGTAGGGCTGTCCAAGACTGCGTGGATGATCAATTTCCTGAAAGCCGCGGAACAGATCCTTCGCCTCGCATCCGGAACATGGTGAAGGAGCAGAGTATCGTGCTCGGCTCAGGATGGCGCATCCATCAGCAGCGAGCTTGGTGATTCGGGATACAGCAATCCTAGAACCGCTTAAGGTGTTGCAGCGCGCCTATCAATTTCTATTGGTTTGCAACTTTTGTTGCGTCGCCATTGCTTGCCTGTTTCTCTTGCGCCGCGGTCTGCTCCTCAATGTAGCGGATGATAAAGTCAGTATCCACGTCACTCATGTAGATATTGGGCATTCGCACGTTGTATTTTTTCAGGAGCGCCGTTGCAATCGGGTCCTTTTCCTCGAGCACCTGGTCGGGATGCTGAATGATTTGCGTCAGCCATTGCCGGCTGCGGACGTGGTTCACGCCCAGCAGATCTGGCCCAA
The DNA here is from genome assembly GCA_036495645.1 of Candidatus Angelobacter sp. Lineage (GTDB taxonomy): Bacteria > Acidobacteriota > Terriglobia > Terriglobales > Acidobacteriaceae > Angelobacter. The sequence continues at coordinate 37,865 of DASXMN010000079.1, read as the reverse complement.
TCTTGTCTCCATGTCCGATGGTGTGGCACGCGACACAATCCCTTCCGAACAGATATTTGCCTTTGTCGAAGTTTTGCAGCGGGCTTCCATCCGTGGAACCCGCTTGCTGGGTCGGGTTATCGTGCTTGAAATTATCAAGAAAATCACCAATCATCCTGGCTTGGAAACTGGGATTGTCCAGGGCGGAGCTACGTACCCATTGGCCGATTGCATCATTGCCGATCAAGAGATGGGCAATATGGCCATCTGCGTTAACAGAAGGGGTGGTATATAGTCCCAGCCTCCTGCTCAAAAAAATGATGTCCTCTTTTTTGCCCGTCAGAAAGGTCCAGCCCGGTCCCACATGAAATTTCTGCATGTAGGCCCTCAATACTTCTGGGGTATCGTGGTCCGGATCAATGCTGATGGAATAAAAGAAAATATCTTTGCCTACGCGGTCGCCCAGCTTCTTTTGCACCTGCGCCAGGCGCGCCGTTTCCAGAGGACATGAGTATTGGCACGTGGTGTAAATAAGATCGATGGCGACGATCTTGCCTTTGATCAGATCGTCATAGAAATGGACTTTTTTTCCGTCCTGCGTGATGAGCTCGACATTAGGGAAATGACTTGAATCGTCTCCATTGGCGGCCAAAGGTTTGGCGGCGACGGCAAATGCAAAGATAGCAATAGTAATGAGCGAAATGAAAGTTGCGTTCTTCCAGTTTTTTGACGACATGCTGTGCTCCTTTGGCCCTGTATTCCGATTCGAAATTTCGGTCCCGGCGTACGCCGACTAGCGCGCGCCGGGAGTTGGTTAAGCGTTTGGCAGAATTTCGTCCGGAGTCTCGAAGGTCACCCCGGTCGGTTTTGAAATTGGTGTCGGCAATGGGCTCAGGAAGGGTTTTCCGCTGTCGAGGTCCCACCGCAACAGCATGGCATTGTCTTCATGCATGGTGTTGTGGCAGTGCTCCATGAACATCCCGCCCCAGTCCCGGAATTGCATTTTGAGGGTTACTGAACCGTTGTCACGCAGACGGTAAACGTCTTTGCGGCCACTCTCGGCCGGTGACGGCGGGTTGCCGTTGCGGTTGAGGATTTGACCTTCTTCAAAGTGGATGTGAATAGGATGGTCCCACCCAGAGCCGCCTTGCAGGGTCCAAACTTCAGCGGTGCCAAATCCTGGTTGGGAGCTGATTCGGCCGTAGTCCGCTTGGAGTGATCCTCCTGTATCGCTGGCGGTGATGACGCTACTGCTGCCGCCGCTGTTATTGGTCTCGATGCCCCAGGGACCGACGCCCCCACCATTCCCCAGGTAGGTGGTGACGGGATCATTCTGGTTCTGCGACCCGTTGTCATTAAATTCGAACGTGCGCTGCCGTATAGTCGCCGGCAAGGTGGGATTGGGAATCAGCGCGGTCTTTGGATTGGCAGTTAGATTGACGCTCTGGTCCGGATGCGGCGGCGGGCCCAGTACCTTGAAGCGGAGGATTGCGCCCACGGCCGGGTCACTTGTACCGGCGAGAGCCTGGGCCACGGTCACGATATTCGAGGGTTCACGACCGTCCTGGTGCACCTGCAAGTTGACCAGGTCCACGGTTTGCCCGGCACTGTAGCGGGAGAAATCAATCACGATGTCATACCGCTCTGCGATGCCAAGCTGATCCGTCTGTTTCAGAGGAACGGTGACAGGCAGCAGGTTGCCGTCATTCGCTATCTGAACGAGCTGAGAGCTATCGCTCAATGCCAGCACAAAGAAGCGTGACACGCTGGCGTTCAGGATACGGAAGCGATATCTGCGCGCATACACGTTGAAGAATGGTTTCCAGGCGAAGTTGACAGTCATCTGGTCGCCCAGAAAACCATCAAAAGCGATCTTGTCCATGTTGAGCTGCCCGTTGGCGTCCCAGGCTTTGTCGGCGAGCATCAGATTGACGTCAAAGTCCAGGTTGCCCCAGCCTTTCCCATTGGAGGAGCCGCTGGGCAGGCGCAGGTTCACGCCGTCATTCACAGTTTCGTCGCCGCGATCCAGCGAGCTGTAAATGTTGTTCATGCCGGCATTACACTTGTAGACGTTCTGGTCCGTGAAGGTGAACATGTGATCGTGGAACCAGTGCGTGCTCATGGTTTCGTGCCAGTCGCCTGGCACTTTATTGATGCCGCCACTGTCGCTGGGAGCGCCGGCCCTTGGATCTGTGGCGCCGGTATTAATGGTGGTGAACCCCGCCAGCACCCATGGCCAGTGATAGTCATAGAACTGATTCGGCCAGAAATAGGCCCCGGTGAAGCCATCGTTCTCCGCGCCGTGGTGAGCATTGTGTTCATGCGTGGTGAGCGTATATCGCCCAAAGCCGCCGTTATCGGTGATATCAGCCGGCAAGCCGTTGTGATGGCGGACCAGGACCGGTTCGCCATAGCGGACCTGGGTCAGCTTGGGAGGAAACGTGCCCTGGAACGTCCACACCCGGTTTGCATTCTGAGTTGGGAAGCTGGGATGAAATTTAGCCGGGATCGGTGTGGCCGCATTGATTCCCGAATTCAAGTCTGAGGTCACCTGCGGATTGTAGGTAGTGTTCGAGGTCACCGGCTTGGTAGTAACCTCAATCGCTACTTGTGGAGGGAACTGTGCAAACCGCTGGTGCGCCCAGTTCGGTCCCGGGGGACGGCCCTCAATCGGTCCTGTGGTTCCAGCGGGAAACCCGAAACCGCGATCAAGCAGTTGCTGCGTCTGATTGGACTGAGCCTGCGGCGCAGGAGTTAATGTTGACACTGGACTGCGTTGCAGTACGTCGAAACGCGGCATCGGCTGGGTAAATGGCTGGACACCAAACGTTGGACTTGCGGGTAGCCCCGTAGGGATTCCCTGATTGTCTCCATCTTGCGCAAGGATCGCGCTCCTTGATGGCACCTGGCCCTGCAAAGATCTAACAAATGGATTTAGACCACCGATCGGCAACATAATGCCGGCGCTTGTGAACAAGCCCCATTTGACCAGATCACGCCGTCTAATCTGGCCGTGGGAGAGTGCCTTAGTGATTTCCGCGCGGTTTTGTCGTGCATTTTCCGCGTCCCGGATTCTTCTTTTATCTGAATGTTCTGACAACCAAATACTGTCATCTCGATCTTTTCGGGACATGCTTGCGCTCCTTTTAGGGAATCGGGTTTTGTCCGGCTGCGATTCAAAGACGCAGTCTGGCAGGGCCGACTGAAAAATCTTTTTCGGGCAGGTCAAGTTGAAAACATTGGATTCCCGGATTGCGAAATGTTTCGTGATGATTTGGCGTGTGGAGTCACCCTCGCGCTGATGGAAGCGCGTGAGGGTTTCCACGGGCTGAGGCTCGACTTGCTGTTTTTGCCCTCCAGGAGGCTGGCGGGGGAGCGCTGGAGGAACGAAGTTTTACTGCGTGCGGAACGTTATCACAGCAGGATTCAGCAAGTCTAAAAATTTTTAATTTTATTTTGTACGGCGTCCCATTACGGGAAGAATATTATTTTTTGTACGGCTGTAGACGTAAAATATGAGGAGCCGTATTTTTGCGCATTCGAGTTCCATATCGCTGATCACTATGATTTGCCACGGAGGAAAAAACCATGGTGCTTCCCGCGTATGTAGGCGCTCTGGATAGCAAGCGGCAGCGAGATTTACCCACGTCCGGGCTGCCTGGCAAGTTCTTCAGGAGCGAGGCCGCGCACTACAACTTCTGCGCGATGGCGGGGCGTCGGTGATTTCCTTGGCGCATCGATCCAAGTCAAAAACATAAGAGAGTGATCTCCTGCGCAGGAGTTATCACCAAAAAGACTGGCTAAAACGCGGCTTCGCGATCAGGCTTGGCTACTCCCATTCAATTGTTCCGGGCGGCTTGGAGGTAATGTCATAGACCACCCGATTGATGCCTGGAACTTCATTCACAATGCGGTTGGAGATTGATTTCAGGACGTCATACGGAAGTGGGACCCAGTCGGCAGTCATGCCATCTTCAGAATGGACGGCGCGGATGGCGCAGGTATAAGCATAGGTTCGCTGGTCGCCCATTACACCCACGGACATGACTGGCAGCAAGACGGCAAATGATTGCCAAATTTGCGTGTAAAGCCCGGCGCGCCTGATTTCATTTACCACAATGTCATCGGCTTCCTGCAAAAGCGCAATACGCGCGGGTGTGACCTCACCCAGAATGCGTACGGCAAGTCCCGGGCCGGGGAAAGGCTGGCGTTGCAGGATTTCCTCAGGCATGCCCATCTCTCGGCCGATGCGGCGCACTTCATCCTTAAATAAATCTTTTAAGGGCTCAATGAGCTTGAGCTTCATCTTGTCCGGCAGGCCGCCGACATTGTGATGGGTCTTGATGGTCTGTGAAGGGCCACGAACACTGCGCGATTCAATCACATCAGGATAAAGCGTCCCCTGCACCAGCCAGTCAACCTTGCCGATCTGCTGTTCAAGCCGGTGCGCTTCCTGGTCAAAAACCTCAATAAATTCATTGCCGATGATTTTGCGTTTTTTTTCCGGATCAGAAACACCGGTGAGTCTTTCAAGGAAACGATCAGTTGCATCAACCGCTACGACGTTTAGTCCGAGCCGGTCCCGCAGGTTCTGTTGGACTTTTGCAAATTCATTCTTGCGCAGCACGCCGTTGTTCACGAAGACTGAGATCAACCTGCGACCAATGGCTTTATCGACGAGTGTGGCAGCCACCGCCGAATCCACGCCTCCGGAAAGCGCGCAGATCACTCTTCCCTGTTCGCCGACGGTCTGGCGCACCTGGCGAATGGTTTCATCAATAAAATGCTGGGGCGTCCAGTCACCCCGCGCGCCGCAGATATTCACTACAAAGTTGCGCAGAAGATCGACACCACGTTTAGTGTGGTGTACCTCAGGATGGAATTGCACGGCCCAAATCTTCTGTGTTTCATTTTCCATCGCAGCCAAGGCATTGCTGCTCCGGGCCACAACGCTGAAGCCGCTAGGTAGCTCCAGCGCTTCATCACCGTGAGACATCCAAACGTTCAGAGATGGCGGGAGGCCCTCAAAAAGCCGGGACTGGCCGTGGACATTGATCTCCGCGTGGCCGTATTCCCGCTTGGGTCCCGGGCGCACTTTGCCGCCGAGCTTGTGCGCGATAAAGTGCAAACCGTAGCAAATGCCAAGCACGGGCAGCCCCAGCGCAAGCACTCGGTCGTCCGCGGGGGGCGCATCCTGATCATAGACAGAGGACGGGCCTCCACTCAGAATTATACCGGCAGGCCGGTAACTTTTGATCTCATCCAGAGGTGCCGTACAGGGCAGGACAACGGAAAACACTTTAAGTTCGCGGATACGGCGAGCAATCAGTTGCGTATATTGCGAACCGAAGTCGAGGATGACAATGGATTGTTCTTCCACGAACAATTTTCTCTGATTCGCGGCAAGGTGTAAAGGTAAAACGGTGTAAAGGCAATCAGAGCTGAGAAGGGTTCTCCACCGGCAAAGAAGAGGAAATTACCAATTTTGGGCCACCGGGTTGCACGTGCGCAGCCGCCAGCGCCAGATAAGCGGCCATTCGGGCCATGTATAGAAAATCGGAAACAGCGCACCAGACCAGGCCCACGATCACAAGCAAAGTGAAATAGGTTTGCGGCTGGGAACCCCTCATGCCAGAAGTGAGGCCGCAGATTGCCAGCGCTACCAGCAAAGCCACGAGCCGTAAGAACAGGAAGACAAATCCTGTTCCGGCGAAATCAGAGCGTTGCAAGCGGACAGTCTGGCGCGCCTGTTGCAATGCACCGCGAAAACTCTGCCCATCGCGGCCAAAAAAGGCGGCCAGCGAAAGATACCAATTCAAAATGAGCCAGAAAGCGCCGATCAAGACAACGGAAGGCATAACCATAAAATAGTAAAGAAGCAGGTCAGGTTTGCCTCCGCGGCTGGCGATCAACGCTTCTCCGAGGATAGCGGCGGTCAAGAGAACGACAGAAAACCACGAAACCAATGCGCGTAAACACTGTAGCGCAAGAATGCTGCGAAAGCGGAGAAACGTCACGTCCCTGCGCAGCCGCTGCACGGTAATACTGCGTCCCATCGCGGACAGAAGGCTCCAGAGCAAGGCGATTGCAACCGGCACCACAGCGGCGGCAAGAATCGCTTTCGTTCCCAGAAGCAACAAAATGGTCAAGACTAACGGACCAATTCGGCGGAAGTCATGGCTGTTCCATGCAGAATTCCAGGCGTTGCCTATATGCAGTGGCCCAAGAAGCGTCAGGCCCACACCGCAAAGAAGTAACAGTGCCAAAAGGACAAATGACCAGCGCCAGAGAATTTCCACCAGAAAAATGACCGGATCACGCAGTACTGCCCGGAAGCCCTGCGTGATAGGGTTGGGAGGCTTAGCCGTGAGTGATTGTCCCTGCTCTGAAATCAACGAACCACCACGTTGACGAGCTTGCCCGCCACCACAATCACTTTTGCTATCTCCTTGCCTTCAACGTGAAGAGCAACCTTCGCCAAAGCTGCAGCTTTTACTGTCTCTTCCGTCGCGTTGTATTCAATAAGGACATGATCTCGCAGTTTTCCATTTACCTGCACTGCAATGTCAATGACTTCTTCAAGGGCAAGAATTGCGTCTCCTTTCGGCCAGTCAGTTCGTAATAAAATTGCTTTCTCTCCTATTACTTCCCACAATTCGGCTGCCAAATAGGGTGCGAATGGAGCCAGTAGCAAGACAAACTGACGTAGAAATAATGCGGTAAAAGGAATCGCCACTTCTTTGGTAGGAGGAACTGGAACATGAATAAACCCGGTTTGACCCTGCATAAAAGGCAATGGCCCGGTAGGTTCGTAATTTGCCCATTCTATGATTTCGGACGCTTCGTTGAGTAATTCCATCAATGCAGCAATTGAGGTATTAAAGTGCCACCTTCCTTCGAAATCATTGCGTATTTTGAGGATTGTTTGATGCAATTTTCGTTCGATCTTGCGTAAATTATCGGGGAGATGCCGGGGCCTTGGATGGTTCCAAAACGGATGCGTTGGCTGCGCATTCCGTTTTACAAGTCGATATATCCGGCTGAGAAACCGATGCACTCCCTCGACACCGGCTTCCTGCCAGTCGAGCTCGCGGTCAGGCGAGGTGGCAAAGAGTGAATACATGCGCGTGGAATCGGCCCCGAACTTTGCCACCATATCATCGGGGGAAACCACGTTGCCTTTGCTCTTGGACATTTTGGCGCCATCTTTGATCACCATGCCCTGGGTAAAAAGACGTGTTGCAGGCTCGTCATTCTTCACGAGTCCAAGATCGCGCATGAACTTGGTCCAGAAACGTGAATAGATCAAATGCAGAATGGCATGTTCCACGCCGCCAATATACTGGTCAATGGGGAACCAATAATTAACGGTCGCGGTATCAAGTGGACGGTCCGCGAGCTTCGCATTGGTATAACGATAGAAATACCATGACGAATCGACGAACGTATCCATGGTGTCCGTCTCGCGGCGCGCGCTGCCGCCGCACTTGGGACAAGTGGCGTTCACAAATTCCGGCACCCGCCCGAGCGGTGATCCGCCCTGCAATGTGATATCAACATTTTCCGGCAACAAAACGGGAAGGTCTTTTTCTGGCACTGGCACCACGCCACATTTTTCACAATACAACATGGGAATCGGAGTACCCCAATACCGCTGGCGCGAGATGCCCCAATCCTTTAACCGATACGTTACCGTCCGCTTGCCGAAGCCATGCTGCTCGGCAAAGGCAGACATTTTTTGAATGGCTTCCTGATTGGAAAGCTGGCTGAACTCACCCGAATTGATGAGCAGGCTGTCCTTTTCCGTATAAGGAAGGACCGGCGGCTCCGGTTCTCCCGGAGCAGGGGGCTGGCCAATCCGTCGCGGCAGAATCACAATGCGAATTTCCAAGCCGTATTTCTGGGCAAATTCATGGTCGCGTTCATCATGCGCCGGAACCGACATGATTGCGCCGGTCCCATAGTCCATCAGGATGTAATTTGCTACCCAGATCGGCACCTTTTCCTGGTTGAAAGGATTCAAGGCATAGCGTCCTGTAAAGACGCCATGCTTTTCAATTGCGCCGACGTCGCCCACCTCCCTGGCCCGCGCCTGCTCACGCAAAAGGTCTTCAACCTTGGAGTGCAAATGCGGATCGTTGCCTACCAACTCGGCGACGAGCGGATGCTCGGGGGCCAATTGAATTGAAGTCGCGCCGTAGATCGTGTCAATGCGCGTGGTAAAAACGGTGATCTTCTCCGTCCCGCTTATAGCACCGTCAATCTTGAAATCGACAAGAGCGCCTTCGCTGCGGCCAATCCAGTTGCGCTGCATGGTGCGGACTTTTTCCGGCCAGCCCTCAAGCTTGTCGAGCCCGGCAAGCAACTCTTCCGAGTAATTTGTGGTGCGGACGAACCACTGCTCCAGTTCCTGCTGCTGGACCTGGGTTTCTTCATGTCGCCAGCAACAGCCGTCAACCACTTGCTCATTGGCAAGAACGGTGGCGCATTCCGGACACCAGTTCACCTTGCTCTTTTTGCGATACGCCAAACCCTTCTCGTAAAGCTTTAAGAAAAACCATTGGTTCCACTTGTAATATTCAGGTAGGCATGTGGCTACCTCGCGGGACCAATCATAGGCAAAGCCGATCCGCTTCATCTGCGCCTTCATGTGCCCGATGTTGGAAAGCGTCCATTGCCGGGGTGGAACGTTATTCTTGATGGCGGCATTTTCCGCAGGAAGCCCGAAGGCGTCCCATCCCATGGGATGAAGCACGTTGTAGCCGTTCATCCACATGTAGCGGGCAAGCGCATCTCCAATGGCGTAATTGCGGACGTGCCCCATGTGCAAAGCGCCGGAAGGATATGGCAGCATCTCCAAAACGTAATATTTCTTGCGCTTGCTGGTGTGCGGCTCCGCCGCATAAAGTGCAGGATCAGCTTCCCAGCGGGCATGCCACTTCTCTTCAATCTGTTGCGGCTCGTAGCGAAGCTCGCGCTGCTCAGGTTGATTGGCGGTAATTTTGGTCTCAGTAATTTCAGACATCTCTATCTATGCTCTCTTCCGCTCTGCGGGAAAATTGGCTGTGTTAACCAATCCCTTTAACGCCTCAATATTGCGCAAATCGTCGCCGGGTTCTTCAATCGGCGTTTCTGCAATGAATGCCGCATGCTCGGTGCGCGGATCGTTCAACAATCTGCGGAACGCATCCAGACCAATTGTGCCCTGACCGATGTGCTCATGGCGATCACGCTTAGAACCTCGCGCATCTTTTGCGTCATTGCAATGCCAGACTCTCACGTCCTTCAGGCCAACTGTCTCATCCAGTTTCTGCATGGTTTCATGCCACCCTGCTTCACTGACAATGTCGTAACCCGAAACGTGCGTGTGGCACGTATCGATACACGCCCCCACGGGACAAACGGGCCGCAGGTACTCCAACAGATGCGCCACCTGGTCAAACGATCCACCTAACGAAAATTCTGATCCTGCGGTGTTCTCAATCAGAATACGCAAGTTCGACTTTTCCAAGTCCAGGCCCTGTGCGGCTTCAGCTATCGAACCTGCTACAAGTTCCAGACCTTCTTCGCGGCTGCGTCCGCGAAATGATCCGGGATGCAGAACCAGATACTCAGCACACAGCGCCATGGCTCTCTGTAACTCTCCCCGAAAAGCAGTTACGGATTTACGATGAAACTCCGGCGTCGCGCTGGCCAGGTTCACCAGATAACTGCTGTGAATCGCCATCGGACTAATGCCGTGTTTCGACCTCAGTCTACGCAGCGCATCACATTGTGGCTCGCTCAAAGAATACGGTTTCCACTGCCGCGGGCTGGAAGAAAAAATCTGAAACGTATTAGCGCCCAGGCGGTAAGCCCGCTCCACAGCCATTTCGACCCCGCCTGCAGTCGAGGTATGTATGCCAATACGCCTTGGTCCCGGCTTGGGCGGCTCACCTTCTGCCCACAAGAGCACATCTTTCATGCTCAGCCGTTTACGCGCCGGCATGACAGGCTTTTTCCGCACCGCTGTGCGTGAATGGCTACGCTCTGGGCCCTCTGAAGACATGCGCTAAATAGCTGATTTTAACATGCCTAAGCTTACTTTCCATTGCTCGCGGAAGCGAAAACACAGTAAACTGTAGGTTCGACAAGGGGCCAAGCTATGTTAGTTGTAATGAAGGCGCATGCCACTGAGGAGCAGGTGCGCGCTGTTTGTGAACGTGTGGAATCACTGGGTTATCGCGCTCATGCCATTCCGGGAGCGCAGAGGACGGCCATTGGCGTAACCGGCAACAAAGGCGCAATGGAACAGGGTGCGCTGGAAGAAATGTCCGGCGTACAGGAAGTTATTCAGGTCAGCAAGCCGTATAAGCTGGTAAGCCGCGATGCTAAGGAAGAAGACACGATTGTCCGCTTTGCCGGCAGTGATGGCAGTTTTGGCGGTCGCGATCTCGGGGTCGTTGCCGGCCCCTGTTCCATTGAATCCCGCGAACAGGCATTCACGATTGCCGAACGCGTGGCTAAGGGTGGCGCGCGGTTTTTCCGCGGTGGAGCATACAAACCTCGTACATCGCCTTACGCATTCCAGGGAATGGGAGAAGACGGCTTAAAGATCATGGCGGAAATTCGCGAGCGTTTTGGATTGCGGATCATCACTGAAGCCCTGGATGATGAATCGCTCGTACTGGTTGCGGAGTATGCTGACGTGATCCAGATCGGGGCGCGCAACATGCAAAATTTTTCGCTTTTAAAGAAAGCTGGAAAGTTGCGCAAACCCGTGATGCTGAAACGTGGAATGTCCGCCACGCTGGAAGAATTTCTGATGGCGGCGGAATATATCCTGAGCGAGGGCAATTACGAAGTAATTTTATGTGAGCGCGGCGTTCGCACCTTTGCCGACCATACCCGCAACACGCTGGACCTGAGCATTGTTCCTGCAGTACAGCGGCTCAGTCATTTGCCCATTATCGTCGATCCCAGTCACGGTACAGGCAAGCGCAACAAGGTGCTGCCGCTCTCGCGCGCCGCTGTGGCAGTAGGCGCTGACGGATTGATGGTGGAGGTACACCATGATCCTGACCACGCATTGTCAGACGGCGTGCAATCCATCTTCCCTGATCAGTTTGATGAGTTGATGGGCGAGATACGGCAGATTGCAGCGGTACTGCACCGCAATGTTCAGGAACCGCGTACACAGCCCGCAGTCGCCAAGGCCGGCCGTTAACTTGCGCTCGTTTGCTTTAGCAATTTGTCTCAGCCTCACCCTGCTGATTGGCTGCAAGGATACTCCTGAGCCCAGTCCCAACTATCACGAATATGCCTACGTCTCCAACGGCGGCAGCAATAGTGTGACGGTCATCGATCTGCGCGCACTTTCGATTCTGACCACCGTATCTGTAGGCCGCAGCCCCACTGGCTTGGCGGTAAATCCAAAGAAGAATGAAATTTACGTTGCCAATACCGAATCAAATAACATCAGCGTGATTGACACTGAAAGCAACAAGGTGGTTTCCACGATTGGCGTGCATCGAGCGCCATTTTTTGTTGATGTTTCACCGGATGGCAAGCGCGCCTACGTGGCCAACTCCGGTTCGGCCAATCTGTCTGTGATTGATCTGGGGCAGCGGAAAGTGCTCAAGTATATTCCCACAGGCAATGGCAGCAACCTGGCCAAAGTAACGCCCGATGGCAAGCTGGTGATCGTCGTTCTGAGAGACGAAGATTCCATTGCGGTGATAGACACAGAAAAGCTGGCAGTGCGGAGCAAGGTAAAGGTCTGCGCCAAGCCGGTGGAGTTGGCGATTCTGCCCGATTCAAGCAAAGTGTTTGTGGCTTGCAGCGAGTCTAAACAGGTGGGAGTAGTGGAATTGTGGAAGCCCGACAAAACCGCGAGTGACAAGCTGCTTGCGCTGCTTGACGTGGGCAAGACACCGCTGCACATTGTGGTGAAGCCGGACGGCGGTGAAGCGTTTGTGAGCAACTATGACGCCAGTTCTATCTCGGAAATCGTGAGCGCAACGAATGAAGTAAACAACACCTTCCAGATTGGGGACCATCCCGTACGCGCGCTGGTTTCGCCTGATAACGCGCTGCTTTATGTGACTAACTTTGGTTCCGACTCAGTAGCGGTTTACAGCATTGACAATGGTAAGCGCACGGCCTCAGTCCCGGTAGGCAGCCACCCTGACGCGATGGCATTGTCGCCAAACCAACTTCTCTTGCTGGTGGTGAACACAGCAAGCGGAGACATGACTGTGCTCTCCCTGATCGACAGTAAAGGCCGAGCGACCCCGGACGTACCCAGCCTGGAAACCATGATCCCGCTGGGCAAAGACCCACGCGATATTGTGGTGAAAGCGTTTGTCGGCCAGCGGTAAGGCTTTTCAGGACTGGCGACATCTAATTAGATTTCTTTCAGTTAAGCCCCAAGCCGCCGTCCACAGTAAGTATTTGTCCGGTAATGAAATGCGGAGCGGTGGCAAAGTACATCACGGCGCTCACAACGTCTTCTGTAGTTCCGTTTCTCTTCATTGGCGTTCGCGCGGCCAGCCGTTGCAGGAGCGCCGGATCTTTTTCTCCTGACCCGGCATCAATCATACCCGGCGCAACACAATTCACCGCGATCTCCGGCGCCAGTGATTTGGCCATGACCTGCGTAAGCATGTGCAATGCGGCCTTTGAGGAACAATAATGAGCGTGAGTGGCCCAGGGCTTTTCCCCGCCGAGCGATCCCATATTGATGATGCGCCCCTTACTGCGTCGGAGCGCCGGCAAACAGCGTTGTGACATCAGGAATGGCCCACGCACATTTACGGCAAATACTTCGTCCCATTGTTCTGCGGTGATTCCTTCGAAGCTGGCGGTTTGAAAAACACCGGCGTTGTTGATTAAAAGATCGATCCCGCCGAATTGCTCAAGAACTTTATCGATGGTTCGATCCACGCTCTTCTCTTTGCGAACGTCGCAGAGAATGCCAAACACTCTTAGGGCAGCTCTTTCTATCAACTTCAAAGTGTGATTGGCATCGTCAACTGAATTCAGATAAGTAAAAGCCACATTGGCTCCAGCCTGGGCCATGGCCAGCGCGATGGCGCGGCCGAGGCGTCGTGCTCCGCCAGTAACCAATACGGTCTTGCCATTCAAATCAGCCACGCAGGCATTGTAAAGGAGGGGCGGCAAATACGGTTGCGCTGGACTCCATGAAGATTGGGCAGCTTATTTCCATCATCTGTCATGCGCAACAAGTGCCTATAATGGTTGGCAAAAATGAATCGCAATGACAAGCATGATTGATTCGAAGGCAGATTCGTCGCTCTTGCTGGGTGTGAAGGTGGTGAGCCTGGCGCTAAATGCGCCGGGGCCTGTGGCGGCTGCACGGCTGACGAAGCTGGGTGCTGTAGTCACCAAGGTCGAGCCGCCATCAGGAGACCCCATCAGCACAGCGGCGCCGGAATGGTACGCATCATTGTGCCAGGGACAGACGGTGCTGCGTCTGGATTTGAAGGACACGGCTGGACGGGCGCAGCTCAACGATTTGCTGAAGGATGCTGATTTGTTACTGGCATCGTTTCGGCCGTCGGCTCTGCGGCGATTGGGACTGGATTGGGAAAGCTTGCACGCGTTGCACCCTCGGCTCTGCTTTGTGGGGATCATTGGATATCCGCCTCCGGAGGAAGAGCGTACCGGCCATGATCTGACTTATCAATGCAATCTGGGGTTGTTGCGGCCGCCAAATATGCCGCCCACGCTTTTTATAGATCTGGCCGGAGCAGAGAGGGCGGTAAGCATGGCGCTGGCGCTTTTGAACCAGGCAGCGCGCAAGGGAGTATCGGGATGCGCGTGGGTTTCTTTGTACGAGTGCGCGCATGATTTAACCGGGCCGGTCAAAGCCGGACTGACTTCAGCGGGAGGGCTGCTGGCGGGCGGCTATCCGCTATATGGGCTCTATCAGGCCAGTGACGGCTGGATAGCGATTGCGGCGCTGGAGCCGCATTTCGCGGAGCGACTGCTTTCAGAACTCAATCTCAGTAAGCCGGACCGCGCCGAACTCGAACGTATCTTCCTTCAGCGTAGCGCTGCGGTGTGGGAAAGCTGGGCCAATGAACGCGACCTCCCGCTGGTTGCCGTCGGATGAACTGGAAGACCAGCCGACGCGAGATGCCTTAGAGGCGCGCTCCACGCGCCGGCGGGTTCGTTGTGGCGGGGCACCATCGCTTAAGATATGCAAGGCTCCATTTGAACTTGGCGGCTTACGATACTTAATCTCATTCAGCCATTGCGGACGCCTGTACACAAATGAAAGAATTGTTTCAACTCCCCCAGAGGACAAAAAGTTGCTTTCCAAAATTCTGGTTGTCTCGCGTGATCCCGGCTTAGCGGACGTGCGCAAACGTGTGCTTGAAAGCGCGGGTTTCAAGGTGATAGCCGCGACAAGCGAAAGCGCAATCAGCGATCTTTGCGAGAAGCAAAAACCGCGACTGGTGTTGATTGGCTATTCGCTCGCGCCCTCCGCGAAACGCCGGGTGTGGGATGAAGCGCGTAAAAAATGTAAAGTGCCCATTCTTGAGCTGCACAAAGAAGGCGGGCCGGAGTTGATGCCGCCCGCATATTTTCATCAATCAGAAATGCCGGATGATTTTCTGAAGACAGTGCAGAAGATTTTAAGTAATTAGCGGAAACGCGTGTCAGCCTACGACGTCGGGTCGGTCGTCGTCGCTAAATGCAGGAATCTCACAGAATTTTATACGGGTCAAACAAACGCATCCGGTACTTCATCTATTAAGACCATTCTGCAAGGCCCAACTCGGCGCATCCCATCAAACTGGGCTACAATTCTGGGTTTAACCAAAATGCGATAATGCATCATCCAGCAGCCGCCTTTCCGCTTTATAAAGGGAGAACCGCATGAGCTTCCTGCGCCGCCTGCAAAGCCTGACCTCAGTCCAGCGGAACACTTTCATCGCCTGCTTTCTGGGCTGGTCGCTTGACGCGTTTGACTTTTTTATCCTGGTCTTTTGCGTCAGCGCCATTGGCACGGATTTTCACACCAAGGTCTCGACGGTCGCGGAAGCCATCTTTATCACCCTGGCTATGCGGCCCATCGGCGCATTTATTTTCGGCATGATGGCAGACCGCTTTGGCCGCCGACCTACATTGATGATCGATATCATTGCTTACTCCGTTTTTGAACTGGGCTCGGCCTTTGCTCCGTCACTGCACGTGTTCCTTATTATGCGGGCGCTATTTGGCATTGCCATGGGCGGAGAATGGGGCGTGGGCGCTGCACTGGCCTTTGAGACGCTACCCAAAGAAGGGCGCGGCTTTTTCTCCGGGCTGTTGCAGGAAGGATATGTGGTTGGATATTTGCTGGCGGCGCTGGTGTACGGCACCCTCTTCTCCTATGTCGGCTGGCGCGGAATGTTTGTCATTGGCGCGCTCCCTGCATTTTTGGTGATCTATATACGCACTAAAGTCGATGAGTCGCCGGCATTCCTGGAAGGCCAGGCCAGGGCTAAAGCAGAGGGCCACCTGAAGGATGACATCCTCATGTTCGGCGGTAGTTTTCTATTTTTAATAGTGCTGATGTTTGCTTTCAACTCCTTCAGCCACGGCACGCAAGACCTGTATCCAACATTCCTGCAAAAGAACCATCAGTTCTCTCCCAAGATCGTTGGCCTGATTGCGATCATTTACAACATTGGAGCGCTTCTTGGCGGAGTGATCTTTGGCTCATGGTCAGAAAAGATTGGCCGCCGCAAGGCAATTGTGATTGCAGCGCTGTGCTCTATTCCCTGCATTCCGTTGTGGGCGCATGCCCACAGCGTCGCACTGCTTGCGCTGGGCGGCTTCCTGATGCAATTCATGGTGCAGGGCGCCTGGGGAGTCATTCCCGCACATTTGAACGAACTCTCTCCTCCCGCAGTGCGCGGAACTTTCCCCGGACTGGCTTACCAGCTCGGGAACCTGCTCTCATCGCGCAACTCCGTTATACAAGCCAAAGTGGCCGAAGAACGATACTCCGGAAGCTTTGCCCCGGTATTGACCTGGACCGTCATCATCATCGCCTCTCTGGTTGCGGTAATCACATGGTTCGGCGGTGAGAAAAAAGGCGCAGATCTTTCCAGCACGACCCACTCTGGCAAAGAATAGGAAAATTACGGCATAAGAATGCAAGGGGTTGCGGTTGAACACTCGATTTTGCGAACTGAAAGGCTGTGAATCCCTTGAACCTGGATAGGTATCAGCCGCTCAGTGTGGCGTCCATTGCGGATGTCCACTAAACAGTCCGCTGGCGAAGCCGATCTGATAAACCAGCAGCAAGCCAAAGCCCAGGCTTAACAGCCCCGAAGCGAGAGCCAGCCGGCTGCTGAAGCTGGCATGCTTTTTTCCGAAAAACGTGAATGCGGAAGCGATGCTCATGGTGATCAGCATCATGCCTGCAACCGTTCCTACGCCGAAAACCAGCAGATATGCAATCGCCCAGCGCGGATCACGAATAGTGGTCAACACCAGCAGCGCTACAGCAGCCGACCCTGCCAGCCCGTGTACGACACCCACCAGAAGCGGCCGTATGTAGCGGTAAAGTCCGATGCGTCCGAAAAGCCTATCAGCCCAGGCCAGCGGCGTCTTATCAGGCGCGTGCGGATGCGACTCCGGGGCGTGCCCATGCGGATGCGTGTGAATGTAATCGCCATGGCTGTGCGGATGCACGTGTACGGTCGCCGCCCCATGCGTACCGGTGGCAATGGATCGCGCGGAGCGCATAAACGCTGTCACGTTCATCAGGCCAAGAACCACCAGCATCACGGCGACTGACATTTCCATGCCAAGTCCGATGCGCGCTGGAATCACCACGTCAAAAAGAATGATGGCTGTCCCGACCACGAAAATCGTAAGCGTGTGCCCCACGCCCCAGAAGATCCCGGTAAGCGCGGCGCGGCTGATTTTGTTCTGCCGGCTGACAATGGTCGTCACGGCGATAACATGGTCCGGATCAGTGGCGTGCCGCATGCCTAGAAAGAAGCCGATGGCGATAATAGAAAGGAAGCTGATCATTTTAAATTGAACTGGTCTTAAGTCTGAACCAGTTTAAAGTCTGGATTAGTTTAACTCTGGACGGCGACCACGGAGCGAAGCTCAGCGCGCCGCTGCGCAAGAAAATGCAAATAGCCATCCATGCCTGCGCCTGTTTTGGCTGACACTTTAAACACTTGCATGCCCGGCCGCACTGCATGGATGTTGGCCATCACGGCGGCTTCATCAAATTCCACCGCTGCAGCCAGGTCCATTTTTGTGATCACCGCAACATCGGCGCTATTGAAAATGGTGGGGTATTTCAGCGGCTTGTCCTCGCCCTCGGTCACTGACAACAACACCAAGCGCAGGTTTTCGCCCAAGTCATACGATGATGGACAAACCAAATTGCCGACATTCTCAATAAAGAGAAAATCCAACTCGCCCACGTCCCAGCCTTCGAGTGAATTCTGCACCATGGCAGCTTCCAGGTGGCATAGCGTTCCTGTGGTGATCTGTTTCACCGGCGCCTGGCTGCGGGCCAGACGGGCAGCATCATTGTCCGTTGCCAGGTCTCCAACCAGCGCAGCCACACGGAACCGCTGACGCAGAGAACGCAACGTGCTTTCAAGAAACGCGGTCTTTCCCGTGCCGGGGCTTGATACTAGGCTTACCACAAAGGTGCCTTGAGCATGGAAGCGCTCCCGCAACGCCCGTGCAATAACGTCGTTCTGCTTCAGTACGTTCTTTCTTATTTCGAGTAAACGCGGTTGCGAATTGCTCATTGTATCTCCAGCGCAGTCACTTCCAATTCCTTGCCGTGGACTACCATCGGCGTTGCGGTTCCGCAGTCAGGGCACGCAAACCACTGCATGGAAGCAAGTTTCCGATTGCCTTGACAAGTATCGCAAAAGACTTCAACCGGAATTTCTTCAATTAGCAGTTGGGAGCCTTGCAGCAGCGTACCGTCACATGCGATGCCGTATGAAAACAACAGCGCCTCCTTTACCACGCCGGATAACATCCCGAGTTTGAGGTGTACCGCGCTTACACGGACATTGCGCTGCGTGGCTTCCTCTTCTGCCATTTGCACAATGCTCATCGCGATGGAAAGTTCATGCATGCCGCTCACCGCTTTCATCCTGTGGCATAAACGCCGCCAGGGCCGCCTGCCCCAGACTTATGCCTCCGTCATTGGGAGGAACCACATGGTTGGTCCAGATATTCAGCGGTCCGCCGGCGAACTGGGTTTTTAGGTCCAGGAGCAGAAGTTCATTCTGGAAAACGCCACCGGACAGCACGACTGTATCGATATTCATTCTACGCGCCAGCACTTTTAGCCCGTTACTCAGCCCATGCGCAATGCCGCGCTGGAAGGCACGTGCAATCTCTTGCGGGGCGCGGCCAGCGAGGCGGTCGCGAATTACGCCTTCGAGCAGCGGCCGGAAATCCAATTCTTCTCCGGCCAGCGGAAACGGATAAGCATCTTCGTTATGAACGGTGCCTGCCATCTGTTCGAGCCACATTGCGGCTTGTCCTTCAAAGGTCACGCCGCGGGTGAATCCCAACAGGGCCGCCGCCGTGTCGAACAATCTTCCCATTGATGTCGTACTAAAGCTCCGTACGCCCTTGTGTACGAGTTGCTGTGCGGCAGCATAGCGGTCGTCAAAATGGAAAGGAGCAGCCGCCAACTCAGGCAGATTTTCGAGTTGATCCAGGAACCCGGCCGCGGCCTGCACCGGATAATGCGCTGCCGCGTCACCACCCGGAAGTGCCGCTTCTCGAAGATGCGCCACGCGAGTAAATCCACTTTTTATGCTACCGGCAAAAATTTCTCCACCCCAGATATTGCCGTCGTCGCCGTAGCCGGTGCCGTCAAAACTTACGCCGAGCACCTGCTTCTCCCACTCGCCACGTTCGGCCAGCACTGAAGCTACATGGGCGCGATGGTGCTGTACGCTCACTCTGTTGCTCGCTGGTAACGTTGAAGCGTAGGCGGTGGAAAGATATTGCGGATGAGCGTCATGCACCACAAGCAGATCGTCCCAACGCACGTCATACATTGAAACCAGGTCCTGAATTACCTCCGCAAAGGCACGGTGCGCCTGATAGTGTTCCAGATCGCCGATGTACTGGCTGACAAAAGCCTGTCCCTGGACAACGAGCGTGACGGTGTTCTTGAGGTCCGCGCCAATGGCGAGAATAGGACGGCTTCCCGGCAGTTTTGCTACGGCCCCTGGCGCATAGCCGCGAGCACGCCGCAGTATCACCGGGCCGAACGCGCCGGCGCGGGCAACTGAATCGTCCACCCGACGTGCTATGGGCCTTTCACCGATGAGAAAAGCGTCGGCGATTCCGGCCATGCGTTCGAGAGCGTCATCATCTTCATACGCGATAGGTTCACTGGAACGGTTCGCGCTGGTCATCACAAAAGTTTCTGGGGCACCAGCACCGAACAGCATGTGTTGCAAAGGCGTATAAGGCAACATCACGCCAAGTTCATTGTTGTCCGGCGCTACTCCGAGAATCTCCATTTTGGCTGGCGCCAACACGATAGGCCGCGCTATCGACGTAAGCAACGCCTCAGCATCAGCAGAGAGCTCCACGAGCGAGCGGGCGCTTTCCAAATTTCTCACCATAATGGCAAACGGTTTCTCTTTACGATACTTGCGCTCCCGCATTGCCGAGACCGCCCTGGCGTCTAATGCATTGCAGGCCAGGTGGTACCCGCCCAAACCTTTTACAGCAAGAATCTTGCCTGCGCCCAGAAGGTGCGCCGCCGCAGTAATCGCCGGATTCCCCCTAGCAGTTTCTTCTGCCCCTTCGCGTAAATAAAATTCAGGGCCGCAAGCCGCACAAGCCACAGGCTGGGCATGAAATCGTCGGTTTGCAGGATCGTGGTACTCATTAGCGCAGTAAGCATCCAATGGCCAATCCTTCATCGTGGTGTTAGGACGGTCATACGGAAGTCCCAATATCACTGTGTAACGCGGCCCGCAATCGGTGCAGTTGATATATGGATAGAGATAGCGTCGATCCGCAGGATCAAACAGCTCAGCAACGCAGGAGTCACAGACCGGCAAATCGGGCGATATGCGAACTGTCGGACGATCCAGCCGGACGCTCTCACGTATGGTGAACTCGTCCAATCCTTCAGACTGTGCGTCTTCAATCTGAATTTCGGCAATCTGCGCCGCATGCGGAGGACTGCTTTTCAAATCACGGATGAAATTGCTCAGGTGCTTTTCATTGCCCTCAAGATGGATCTCAACGCCCTGCTCGCCGTTGAGGACCCATCCTGTGAGTGTGTTGGCCTGGGCAAGGCGGTACACAAAGGGACGAAATCCTACTCCCTGCACAACACCGCGCACACGAATTGAGCAGGCACTTGCCATCGTTATTCCACCATACATCCGTGCCCCTGCCACCCGACTTGAACAACTTTTCCATCTTCCACCAGCACAGGAACCTTGCGCAGACTGCCGTCCAGTTCACGCATGCGGCGGCGGGCCTCGGGATCAATCTCTACGTCGTACTCCGCAAATTCACGGCGATTAAACTCCAGCCAGTCACGCATATCTTGCGTATAGGGGCAACGCGCAGTGCCATAGAGTTCAAGCCTGGCCACGAGATAGCACCTCAAACATTTCCCGCATCACGTGATACACCGAGGCTTGCACCTCCTGTATGCGTGGGATGTAGTCGCAATGCACCACGATGGGAAAATCGGCCAGGCCGCGACGCTGGATTTCTCCCCCGTCATATCCCAGCAGCCCAACGGTCACCATGTTGCGCTTGCGCGCTTCCTCCAGCGCCATAACGATATTGCGCGAACCGCCGCTGGTTGAAATCCCGATCACCACGTCTTCAGGACGCGCCTGGGCAATCAACTGGCGCAGAAAAATCACGTCTGTTCCAATGTCATTGGCCACGGCGGTGATGTTGGCCGGCTCCATCGCCAGAGAGACTGCCGGTATTGCGCGGTATCCTGCAGGTGGTTCTACACAGTCCAGCGCCCAATCATTGGCATCAGTGGCAGAACCGCCATTGCCAAAAATAATCAGCTTGCCGCCGCGCTGCACGCGTTCATAAATCGCCTTCGCTGCGTTTCCAATCTGCTCGGACTCCTCTCGGGCCATTCGCTCTCGTAAAGCAGAATCATCCCGCACCTTCATCTGGATGGAATCGGCAGCCTGGGCAACAATGTCCTTCGTCTCTTGTTTCTGCTGGCCAAGGAAAGGATAGAGAAACCCTGATTCACCCACATCATGTCCCAGCTCGCGATGTTCAAAGAAAACGTGCACTGTCTCCCAAAGCGTGTGGTACAGGATTTCAATCAGCTCCTGATGAATGAAAGGATCATGAGTCGGCGGTTCAAGCGCAAACGATCCATGCCCACCCGGCAACGCGAACGTCATTGCATTGCGCATCTGCGCTGACGCCAGGGCTGACCAGACCTGGTGATCTCCTTCAGGAGGGCCAAATCCCATCACCATGTCTTCAGGCTGCAAAATCGCTTCCAACCAGGGCCGGAAGCTGAGCGACAGATCCAGCGCAGGAAGCGCGCGCTTGCCTACAATAACTGGATGGACAAACTCAACTGAAACGTGTTGAGCATCCGTGGCGTACGGGCCGCGTCCGAAAGCGAGTAGGCGGCCGCCTTTTAAAAATCGCTCTGACATTTCCTGGCACGCCGTGGCAAGCCGCAACGCATTCCGGGAAAAGTATTCTTCAATGATTTGGTTTCGCGCAAGCAGCCGGTCTTTTATCTGCACCGGTATTTGTGCCATCAGATTGTGCGTCGCCGGGCTGGAAGAAGTGAGCATAAATTCCAGAAACTTCTTTTAACCTTTAACAGATTCGGGGCAATGGATCGCCCACCAGCATGTCAATGATGCGGCTGCCTCCGTAGCGGGTGGTCACCAGGACGGCAGAAGCGGGCTGCTCCCGTACCTCGCCGATAATCCTCGCCTCTTCTCCGC
Source organism: Candidatus Angelobacter sp. (assembly GCA_036495645.1). Lineage (GTDB taxonomy): Bacteria > Acidobacteriota > Terriglobia > Terriglobales > Acidobacteriaceae > Angelobacter. Next base: position 15,909 of record DASXMN010000079.1, on the reverse strand, counting down.
CATCTGCAAGCGTGAGAGCGTTCATTGCCAATTCAGCGTATTCAGCCGCAACTACGGCAAGGAACTGTCCCTCATTCGCGATATGCAGGGGATCAAGTCCTAAAAGTTCGCAGGCGCCCCGCACCTCGTCACGTACAGGAATGCTTTCTTCAAAGATGGTAATCCCCAGCCCGCAGTCACGAGCCAGTTCGTTGAGTGATGTAGCTACGCCGCCGCGAGTCGGATCGCGCATCCAGCGAATTCCCGGAGCAGCTTCTCTCGCAAGCGCTTGTATGAGCGGCAGAACGCAACGGGTATCGGAGCGCAAATCAGCTTCAAAGTCCAGGTCGCCACGAGCCAGAAGGATGGTGATGCCGTGATCGCCGATAGGACCGGATAGGATCACTTTGTCGCCGGCGCGAACTGAAGCTGGATCCACGCGAACACCCGACATAAGTTGCCCAACGCCAGTGGTGCTAATGTACATTTTGTCAGCCTTGCCGTGCTCAACCACTTTGGTATCGCCGCCCACAATGGAAACGCCGGCTTTAGCAGCGGCATTCGCCATGGCGCGCACCTCAGCCTCAAGCACGGTGGTGGACAAACCTTCTTCCAGCACAAATGTTGCGACCAAGGCCTTGCCCACTGCGCCTGAGACAGCCAGGTCATTCATGGTGCCATTGACCGCGAGCTCTCCTATTGAGCCGCCGGGAAAAGTGAGTGGCTTTACTACAAAACTATCAGTCGTGATGGCCAGTGGAATGCCATTGATTTGAACTTGCGCGGCGTCAGAAAGTGACTGAGGCGCCGCTCCGGAGAGAATCGGCACAAAAATCCCTTCAACCAGCTTGCGGCTGGCCTTGCCTCCGGCGCCATGGGCCATTTCAATCTGGGGATCGCGGAAGCGCACTACCGGCGCTGCATTTTCACCCGCTGGCTTTTTGCCGTTTACGCCACCGTTTGAATGTTGGTCAGCAGGTTCTTGCGATGTTCGTAACTGTGATACGCCGCGCATGAGCCCTCGGTTGAAACCATTAACGCGCCAATTGGATGTTCAGGAGTGCATTCGCGTCCAAACAACTTACACTGCGCCGGCTTAAGCACACCTTTTAGAACTTCGCCGCACTGCGCTGCTCGTGGATCGGTGACCCGCACGCCGGGCACGTGGAAGCGCTGCTCGGCATCCCATTGTGCGTATCCATCACGGATACGCAAGGCGGATTGGGAAATGAAACCGAGCCCTCTCCATTCAAAGTACGGGCGCAACTGGAACACCTCCGCCATGGCGCGCAACGCCGCGCGATTCCCTTCCCACGGAACCACGCGTTTGTATTGGTTTTCCACCCTGGCTTCACGCGCGTTAAGCTGGCGCAGGATCATGACAATGGACTGCAGCATATCCAGCGGCTCAAAGCCGGAAACGACGATTGGCTTGCCTTCATTCACCGCGATCCATTCATAGGGGCGGCAGCCAATCACTGTTGATACGTGTCCCGGACCAATGAACGCATCCAGCCGCATGTCAGGCGAATCGAGGATCGCGCGGATAGCGGGAATAATCGTGACATGATTGCAGAACACGGAAAAATTCTTGATGCCTTCGGCTTTGGCGCGAATGAGCGTAAGCGCCGTTGAGGGCGCCGTTGTCTCAAAACCAATAGCAAAAAACATAATGTGCTTCTCGGGATTTGCGCGTGCCAGTTTGAGGGCGTCTGAGGGTGAGTACACAATGCGAATATCGATGCCGCGCGCCTTGTGCTCCAGGGGACTGCCCTGCGTTCCCGGCACACGCATCATGTCGCCAAAGGCAGCAAACGTCACTCCCTGCTCTTTGGCTATCGACAGCCCATCATCAATGCGCCCCATGGGCAGTACGCAGACGGGGCAGCCAGGCCCATGAATCAACTCAATATTGGAGGGCAACACGTCCTTGAGGCCAAAGCGATAGATGGCGTGCGTGTGACCTCCGCAGACTTCCATCAGGCGGTAGTGCCGTTTGGGATCAGCAAGCCGGCGAATTTCCTCGGCTGTTCTGTTGATGATCTCCGGATCACGAAACTCATCTACAAACCGCATTTACTTTCCTCCACGCACTTGCGTGTGCTCTACACTCAGTTCAGCTTCTCATGATTCACGTGGTCTTCCAGGCCATAACCTCTCACTTCATCCATAGCCTGGTCTGCTTCGCCCAGCATCATAAGCATGCGCATCTGCTCCAAGGCGTCCTCTTCACTGATCTTAGACATGGCAAAGCCAACATGGATCAGCACCCAGTCGCCGGGAACAGGCATATCATCTTGGAGCAGTCCCAGATCCACCTTCCGTCGCACACCCACTACTTCAACCGTGCCGAGATTTGGGCTGCCAGCAACCAGTTCAACGATTTTTCCGGGTATTGCGAGGCACATAGCAGAACTCCGCGGTGAGAATTATTTCTACTCCTGCTTTTGCTTCCTGGCCGCCAGATCAAATCAGAGCTTCAAACTTGTCTTTCATTTTCGACGCGGCGCAAAAACCGACACTGGCTTGGTTCGCAATTCGTCTGCAGTATCGTAAATTCTCCGGACCCGCAACATGCCTCAAGCCCGCAGCATGCCTTCCATGATGTTGATGCGAGCCTCCACTGGGTGGTTGCGAAGCGAGGAGACAAACAGCTTGTGGCGCATCAAGGCGATCCTACGTAGGCGAGCCTTCACACCGGCTGGTGCAAAGCGAGGAGACTAAACGGCTTGAGGCGCGCATTAGGCAATCCAACGCAGAGAGCCTCTACACCGCCTGGTTACAATAGGGAGGGGGATATCATTGATCAATTGCAATACTTTTGATCACATGAAAGAAAGCCAACAGCGACCAAGCGCAATAGTGTTTTGACCGATGAAAGAAAAGCCAACAGCTTTGACACCATGTTTTCCACGCTGCTAGTATCAAGAGGCTGTTTAATCAGGTTGGTTCAGCGTCACAAACGATACGTGCTGAACTTTAAGCGCTGGCTTCCGGCTCCCGCCTGTACGCGTCCCCGTCGTCTAGCCCGGCCTAGGACATCGCCCTTTCACGGCGGTAACACGGGTTCAAATCCCGTCGGGGACGCCAAGATTCCAAAGAAGTTACATGCATCGGGCGTCGTCGATTCATGTAACCGTATGTAACGTTAAGCCTGCGCCATTGCGCAGGCTGGCTTTTTCGGCACAATCATCTCCACCACGCGCGACTGAGCTTTCCGCTTGTGGCCGTGACGGCCTGCGTGTAAACATCCATCGTGACCTTGATCGACGAATGCCGCAGCAGCTCCTGCACCACCTTGGGGTCTTCTCCATTAGCATGCAAGAGCGTCGAGTAGGTATGGCGGGACGTGTGCCAGCTAATGTTGCCGATACCCAATTGTTTTGCTACCGGCTGGATGGAGTGCCGCATGATCGTCGAGGGCAAATAAGGTTGCTTGCCGCGTTTCACCCCTGCTCGCTGTGAATCGCTCGCAAACACCAGTCTTCACCCTTCTTGTAGGGCGTGATGGTGTACCACGCTAACAATTCTTCGATCATGAAGTCATCGAGAGGTACAGCCTTCTTTGACGCTTCGGTTTTGACATCGCCAGCGACCATTTCGACCACCGAGCGACTGACGTCCATCTGCTTCTTGGCGAAATCGATGTCGCTCACCGAAGCCAAAAGCCGATGACACCCTGCCACTATGGTGGACCGATAAATCTGTCGCGGCACCCGGAACCTTGCAGGCCACGCCACCAGCCGAAAACGGGGCAGCAGCTCCTGCGCAAACCCGCCCTTTTATCAACCTGTAGAGGTGAACCAGCAATGACGATCAAAGTCGAAAAACTCGAACGCGAATTCGTCTTCGATGGAAAGACACTGCCTGACCCGAACCCGGATATGTCGGTTGAACAGGTGCGTGAGATGTATATTCCCTCCCACCCCGAGATCACGACTGCAACACTGACCGGACCGGAGCCGGTGGACGGCAAGATGCGTTACACCTTCAGCCGCGCGATTGGCGCTAAGGGATAATATGCGCCGGCCGACCGCAGCTTACCGGCGTCTTTTGCGAATGCTCTCAGTATCTTGAGGTCACATCTGTCGCCTGATTTAGCAACTCTATCGAGCATGCGGGTCGCCTTGGATGAGTCGGGGCATTTTTTGTAGCTCTCTTCTAAGCCTTCGAGCAAGGGAAAGAGCAGACTCGGCGAGATTTTTCAAGATGATTCCGGTGTTCCCGGCCTCTCAAAGCTTCGGATGATTCGCGTTGACATTCATCGCGCTCGTGACCTACCTCATTGCGGTCGCTCATAACATAACGGCACAGAATCCTGAACTACCTGACATTGACAAATCTCTAATGGCGCTCACGGGGCTTGGGTACACGGCGTACTTGCTCCTGGCCCAGTATCTGGAGTTGAACGATATCAACCAGCTTTGGGTCGCCGATATCACCTACGTGCGCTTGCAGCAGGAGTTTGTGTATCTGGCGGTGGTGCTGGACGCCTATTCCCGGCGGGTGAGCGGATGGGCGCTGAGCCGTGCCATGAACAGCGCGTTGGTGGTGGAAGCCTTGGACAGGGCCATCGCGAAGCGGCAGCCGGGGCCGCGCCTGGTGCACCACTCCGGCCAAAGTTCGCAGTGTATGCCAGCGCGGAATACGTGGATCGCCTGTTGGCTTTTGGCGGTACTCAGCATGAGCCGGCTAGGCCGTCCCTGGGAGAACGGCAGATGTGAAAGCTTTCTGAAGACAGCCGCCTGGAGAGGATTGCTCAGAGCAGTCACTCGATAACCGTGGATGGTAATAATTTCGGCTGTAAGGAGGACCAGAGCCTTATCGTCGTCTACGCATAGGAGATGGTGCTGACGTCTTAGAGCCAATATTCGCGATGGCCCAGTGACACGAGTCCCGTCCTTCTCAGCGCTATCAGGCATGTTTTTTCGTTAAGCAACTCTTCAGCCATTGGTGCCGACGGCACAGGCTTAGCAGCAGCAGGAAACGAATCTCTGAAGCTGCTAGAGCAGATTTCGCTCCTACTTTACCACTACTGCGCCATCGACTCTGACCAGTTTGCCCTTACCGACCAGGCTAGTGAGATCAATGTCGGCAATGCACTTCACTTTTACGTAGTCAAGAGTCAGATTGCCCTCGATGTGCGCAGTACCCTTGCCATTCTCAAAATCAGCACCCCTGAAGTCCGAACCGTTGCGGTCCAAAGGAACTCCGAGTTCGGTTCCTCCCTTGGTCTGCGTAAATTTGACATGGACATAATCGCGATCAATGGCCTCTTTGAACAATTTCACAGTTCTATCCAGGTGCAATCCTACTTCAACAGGATGTTCGCCTTCGCATAGACGATCAACCAGGGTCTTTCCCCGTGGTGCCTTTGGAACAACCGGAGGCCGAGGGGGCGGATTCCTGGCCAGTTCCTCCATCTTCTTGCGCAGGCTAAGCGGTCCCATATCAGTCCACACTTCCTTGATATGGGCAAGACACTCCGCTTTCAAGCCCGTCTTGCCGGTGTATTTCCACCCCGACGGAATCTCTTTGTAATCCGGCCAGATTGAATATTGCTCCTCGTGATTTATTACAACTTTGTAGACAGTCATATCTTCTCTGTCAGAATCATTCCTGCTCATCCTCTGTATCTCCTTTTCCTTTGTTCTCTGCGAGCGTTTTGTCCCAGTCTTGCCAGCATCTCTCCGGTCGAGAGGATTTTGCGGTCAGCCAGCCAGATAGAATATTGCTCTTCGTGATTTACAACAGCTTTGTAAATCCAAGTATCTTTGTCCGTACTCATTGTTTCCTCTACATTGAACGGCACCAGTGGTGCAAGAGTTGAAAACAGTCACTGATCCTATGTTGCTGCAGCAAGATGGTCTTGGACTGGAAGCGGAATGGCCACGCGATGGAGGGGTTATTGACGTAGACGACCTTCAGTTCGGTGGAAAAAATTCCGCGCAGAAGAACACAGCTCACGAGTCCCGAGCGCGGCGCTTCGTCAGCAATTCCGACCATTAAAACACCGGAAACCAGAAACCAGGTCTGCTGAATATCATTCCAGTTTGGAAAGGAGGTGGACTTTGTTAGCTTCATAGTCTTCACGCATCTGCAGCAGTTTGCGGACCTGAGGAGACGTCAAGGGCTGTGCCATTCCTAACTGGCGCGCGACCAGAACAATCTTGGCGTAGTGCTCCACCTTGTCCATTTTCATATACGCGCTAAGAAGATCATCTCCGCAGGTGACCACTCCATGGTTAGCCATGAGGATCGCATCGTGGGCAGGAACCAGCGGGCGCAGCGAGTCTGCTAAATCCAAAGTGCCTGGAGTAGCGTAGGGGGCTAGCGGTATCTCACCAAAGGTAATTACGACCTCCGCAACCAAGGGCTCATCCAAAGCAATTCCGGCGGCGGCAAAGCCCGTCGCCGTTGGGGGATGCGCATGGACTACGGCGCGAATGTCGCGCCGTACCCGATAGAAAAGCAGATGCATAGCGATTTCGCTGGAGACATTGCGTGTGCCCTGGAGCAGAACGCCGTCCATGTCGACCAACACCAGATCGTCTGGCGTCATGAGACCCTTGCACATGGAAGTAGGGGTGCAAAGGATCACATTCGGCTCCAGACGGACGGAGATGTTTCCATCACAGCCGGCTACAAAGCCGTTATTCTGCAGCAGCTTGCCGATGCGGCAGATCTCCTGACGCATCCAGTTTTCGTTCAACCCCGGCATAAATACTGCTTCGTCTGCCATTTCAGATCCAAAAGAGGGCGAGTTCCAAAGGTGTCAGGCGGAATTTTCGCGAACGCCTTCTCCCCAACTTGAATCCGCCGTTTTATGCAGCACTGGATTTCCGTAAATCGAGTTTGCATGATTGAACCCGACAGGGTTGTTATTGGAGGAGAATCTCCTTTTTGCCGAAAATATTGCGGCTTGTGCAAAGTTTTCAGCGACTCGAAATCCATTTTTTTAGCAATAGCGATGCTTTTTGAGTTTATCTTGACACCGACGCCACACTCGCAATGGCCGAATTGGTCGCGTGCCATAACTCGGCGTTGAGCAGTGCGCCGCCAGCTGCGCCCCGCACGAGATTGTTCACCACAAACGTCAGTCGCAGGTCGAATACCTCATCCACAGTCGTAAGATTACCTACGACAACAGCCATCCCATCATCCCAGTTGGCGTCTTGAAGGGGGCGTGGTCTCCCACTATCTCTAAGGACAACGACAGGAGCTCGCGGGCTCGAGTGCAGATGCAAAGGGCCAAGCGGGTTAAACCCGGAAAGCACCTCAATCGCCTCGTCGCTGCTCTCTATGTTGGCGAGTGTCTTAATCCGCACCTCAACAAAGTGGCCCTCCTGCACACAAGTCCGATTACAGGTGACAGAAAGCGGGAACGAGTCACACATGATTTTCTTTACTTCTTTTCGGATATATTCTTCAGTGTTTTCCGCCGAGGCATGGAGAGGATAAATGTTACCGAGAACAAGATCCTGCGGGTACATGGCGTCTCCACGCCCGGAAAGGGATTGGTAGGTGGTAATCACCACCTCTCGCAATCCGTATCTTGATGCCAAGGGCGCCAAAATCAGTAGCAGCCCCGAGGTTACACAGTTGGGATTCTTCACCAGCCGCGCGCCTCTAGCCAAATTGCCATTTACTTCCGCAACCACAAGGGCCACATCGGGATCGAACCTTCGGTGAGGACTGTTGGAGAATACCAGCCGTCCCTCCTTGACCAGCCACTCTTCGAACTCTCCCGCCCGGTCCGGAACGGAAGAGAAAATCAATTGGTTATCGGAGCGCAGCAATTCCTCGAACGAAGATATGCGCATTCCATCAATGCTTTCGGGCACCGGATACTTCTTCCAGAAGCTGCCATAGTGGTGTTGCAGGGCGTTCTCTTTTTGCTCCCAAACGGCGCGATAAGAAGCGCCCACTGAAGCGCCACTCCCGACTACCCGCTCTAATTTGAAATGCGGATGATCGATCAACAAACTGACTAGGCGCCGGCCAACCATGCCAGTCGCACCAAAAACTGCCACCGGTTGCAGGGCATCACCATTGCCCAACTCGGAGCTTTGTTGCTGCCGATTCATAGAAGAAGATTCTCCTGACTGCTCAGTTGCCCGCTAAAGGTACAATCTCGAGGAATGACAGGCAGATCATCCCCGCAGGACGGGTTTCTTGGTTGTTGTTCTTTCTATTCCGCGCTGGCCACAACACCTACGGTTGCTGGCAGGGAAGTTGCGCTGGAGCCCTGTAGTGCGCCTCCGCTCTCATGGGTTAAGTCAAGGACCAGGCTAAAAAGCCGATCGTCCTCTTGAAAAAGGAGGCCCCTTTTCTGCAATCGGGCAATTTCCCCGGCAACGCCTATATCGGGGGAGAACATTTTAGACAGATCAGTGAAACGTATTGGTCTTTCTAGTTGCCGTAAAAGAGTCTTTCCCATTTCGCCAACGTTATATTCAAGGATTGATCCTGAACGCGAGTCGAAGACAACGTTGTCGTCGTGCAAAAAGAGTCTCGGGTGGTTTGCCACAGGCTTCCATAGTCCGCGCCACTCCTCGACCTTTGCCCGAAGTTCGTCAATCCATTCCACCATCTGGAGAAAATATTCCGCTGTTGCATCTTCCGTGTTTTGGTCTTTGAAGTAGTAGGCCAAATGCTCAAGATCCTCTTCATTGAATGGATAAATCAGCGGATAGAAGTCCAAGGGCCGCAGACTGAGCTGGTATTTGCCAGCCTCGTCGAAGTAGGGACTGAATCGATCAAAGCGCACGGGGTAAGCGCCGGATGGAGGGCACAAGTGCGTAAGCAGCGGAATCACGGCGATATATTTTTTGTAAACCTCCTCGGTTTCGCCGGGGAATCCGACAAGCAAGTTCCACGACGGCACAACTCCGTGAATGGCGCACGACTTCAAGAGTTTGAGATTCTGGAAAACCGTGGTGCCCTTCTTCATTAATTTCAACGTACTCGTCGCCAGTGCCTCAATACCCGGCTGGATGGATTTCACTCGCGCCCGAGCCAGAATCGCCACATCCTGGTCGCTCAGATCAGCCTTGACCTCATAAAAGATGCGCATGTTTGATGGAGTGTTCAGAAAAGGAAGAACTTCTCTCAGGTAGTTCTTGGGAAGGATATTGTCAACTACCTGAATTTGTTCCACTGTGCCGAAGTACCTGAACATAGAGTTAAATAATTTTATGGCCAGCTCCGGCTTCATTGCGCGATAGGCCATTGTTGCTCCGTTAAGGCCGCAGAACGTACAATGCGCCCGTTCACCCCACCAACATCCGCGAGACGTCTCAAGAGTCAAAATGGGCTTGATCTCGTTGCCGAAATATTCCTGCAGCCTGCTCATAAACGGCTCGTAATCGAGTTCGACAGGCACATCTATGCTTAACTCTTCTCCGATAATTCGCGAACCTGATGGCAACGGTATTTCGCGGGCAAAAAGGCCGGGAATCTGCGCAACATTGGACATATTCCCCATGAGGCGACACCTTACAAATTCTGGCAAGCTCTTGAGTGCCGGCCCGGAGAAAACATAGTCAATGTCCTTGACCCGCTGTGCGATCACGCCACCCATAGGGAACTCGCAATTGGCTCCTCCCATGATGGTAATCAACGCGGGATTCCGTATTTTCAGCTTCCTGGCCATGGCAAAGCTGGCAGTATTTTGCATGAACATCGAGGTAAACCCGACAAGCTGTGCTTGATCGAGATCATGTTTCGATATCAACTCCTGCAAGAATTGATCTATACCCTGCTTCTTTTCCGTGATTTGCTCCGTGATGCGCCGCTTTCCGGGATTATGCCGCGGGAAGTAACGATTAAAATACTCATCGCTATTGTCCGGCAGTTCAGGAAAAGCTATCTTCCGGAAAAACCAATCGCCAAGCCCGCTATCGAGCGACTCCATGGAATTGGCAAGATAGGTATACAGCTCAGTTCCAAGATATTTTGCAAAGTCGTGATTGAAATAAAGAATTTCGACGACAATTTGCTTGTCGAAAATCGACTCCAAGGTGCCTTTGAGCTGTGTTAAAGCAATGGAGGGTAATGCAAGGTCTGCAAACGGCATATTGACCAGCGAAATTCTAAACATCTGGAGCTCCTTCCCATTTGGTCGAGCGATTTGCGTTGATTACTGGTTAGCGACACAGAAATTTATTGGATCTGAGGCGTGTTCTTCGCCAGCGGCAGTCCGGGCGAAACGGTGTTTATTGAAGGCCGCAACACATCTTCCATTTCATCTATATTGCGGACGGCGGCCACGCAATAAGCCGCAATGTCGACCAGGATCATGGATGCTCCGAGGCAGATGAATATGAGCCCAATCCCCCGGCCTGGACCAACTCCAATGAGCACTCCCACGGAGTGGGCCAGAGGGCCGCGGGTGCTTAGGAGCGGCTCGAAGACATGATCCGAGAGTGGGCCAGCCAGGGAAAAGCCGATGGCCATTGCGATGTTGAGAAGAAACTGCTGAATCGCGAAACAACGGCCCTGTAGATGGCCTGGCACTTTTTTCTGCCAGATCGATGTGCTCGAAGCGTCTATCACCGGCATCAGCATAAAGAGCAAAAACCCGGTAATAGCCACCAGCACAAATGAAGGCCGCAAACCATGCGCGGCGAGCAACAAGCCGCCAAGCAAGGTATAGGGCAGAACTCCATTCATTTGTTTTTTGGGACCGCCCAATGCGGTGGTGATCAAACCGCCCAATAAGAATCCGGCGCCGCCAATGGCATACTGCAGGCCCAGCATCGCGGGGGTAGAGAAGGACAACAACAAGGGCGCGATCAAGACGCTGGCTATGGCAAAAACAAAATGAATATAACCGTTTAATCCCAGAAGACCCATGAGGCCCTGCCGTTGCCGCACGTACTGCCAGCCGGTCACGATTTCCCGAAAAATGGTGGTGCGAGCGTTAACAGCCGGAGGAATGTGCGGAATCTTGATTAAAGCCAGCGTTCCTACCCCGACAACGAATGTCAACGCGTCAATCATGAGGACACCGCGGAATTTGATTAGTGTGACCAGCGTCCCCGCCAGCAGCGGGCCGCCAATGGCAGCGGCAGCCTCACCGGTTTGCACCATCGCGTTCGCCCTTGTAAGCTGCTCGGACGGCGTGATGAGGGGAATGCTTGACGAGAGAGCAGGGGAACGGAAGGTATCAAATAAAGATGTGCACGAAGCTGCAATGTAGATGTGCCACACCGCCAGATGGCTTGTAGACAATAGTCCTGCAAGCGCAATCATTAACGCTGCGGAAATCCCGTCACAGACCATCATGATCCGGCGGCGGTCCCAACGATCCACAATCGCCCCAGCAAAAGGGGAGAAACAGATCGCTGGTATGGATGTCGCAATATAGGTGAGCGCGAACTGGGTAGTAGAGCCAGTCGTGCGCAGCACCCAAATCCCCAGAGCGAACCTGGACACCCATGACCCCACGGCTGAGACCGCCTGGCCGCTCCAGACCAGCAGGAAATCGCGTAATCCCGCCCACCGGTTCAGGAGCATACTCTTACCTCTGCTGCCACGGTAAAGAATTGGCTCAAAAGCCGGCTGCGAGTTTTGATATGAGGATTCATCATTATGGAAAAGTGGCTTGCTGGCACATCTGCTGCTGGATCAGTTGCACCAATGGCAATATTTGCGGGGTAATAGTTTTACAGCCGCAGCCGGCACTTCACATCCGCTTCGGATATATGCGTCAGTGAGCGGTTCGCGAAAATCAGGTTAGGCAGCGCCAGAATGATCCGAGCCTTCCGCCGCGATCTTAGCGGCCAATCCCGCCAGCGTCGGCGTGGTAAACAGTGTGCGCAAGTTGGCCCCCAGATTAACGAGACGCAGGCGTTCAATGAGTGTCCCGGCCAGGAGAGAGTGCCCGCCGAGGTGAAAGAAGTTGTCGTGTCGCCCAACTTTGTCAACTTTGAGCACTTCCTCCCAGATCCGGGCCAGCGTGCTCTCGACCTCACCTATAGGAGCTTCATAATTCCGCGTGATGTAGGCCCCGGCTTCGGGCGCGGGCAGTGCGTCACGGTCCAGCTTGCCGTTGGGCGTGAGCGGCAACTTAGCCATCATCACAAATGCCGTAGGCACCATGTACTCTGGCAGCAGCGACGCCAAATGGACATGCAGGGTTTCAACCGCTAACTCCAACGCTGAATCATGTTCTCCTACCGCTGGGGTTACATATGCTACCAGTCGCTTGTCCCCTTGCTGGTCCTCGCGCGCCAGCACAACTGCTTCGCGAACATTCGGATGGTCGATGAGCCGCGCCTCAATCTCGCTTAGCTGAATGCGGAAGCCACGGATCTTCACCTGATGATCACGTCGTCCGACAAATTGAAGAGTACCGTCACGATTCCAGCGAACCATATCTCCCGTTTTGTAGATACGAGCTTCTTCTTTTTGCGAAAACGGATCACGAACAAAGCACTTTGCTGATAACTCCGGCTCTCCGAGATAGCCTCTTGCCACGCCTATACCCCCGATATAGAGTTCTCCCTCGACACCTTGGGGCAACAACTGCAACTCTTCATCGAGTACGTAAAGCTGAATACCCGGTAAGGGCTTTCCTATTGGGAAATCCGCGCCTCCCGACAATGCGCCATCTCGTGTCGCAAGCATCGCGGCACATACCGTTGCCTCAGTGGGGCCATAGTGATTGCACAAGGTGATCCGATTTCGAGTCAGCTCTGTGAAACGACGGACCTCGGCCAGCGGTACGGTTTCCCCGCCAAACATCATGAGCCTTACGGTGGGTAAAATCAGGTCTGGCTGTTGGTAGCGGGCAAATTGTTCGGCCCAGTGCCGCCACAGACCCGCCGGTGCATCGATCGCCGTGACATGGTGTTCCCTGCAAAAACGTTGGAGTTCCTCTGCATCCAGTTCGTTCGGGTCGGGATGCAGCACAAGTGTCGATCCGGCGGCCATGATTGGAAACACATCACCAATCGATGCATCGAATACCAGCGGCGGTATCATCAAGAGACGTTGGTAAGCCAAATCGTGGCGCGCAAGAAATGCCTGCACGAGATTCATGGCGCTACGGTGCTCAATCACCGCGCCCTTGGGCATTCCCGTTGTGCCAGAGGTATAGATCACGTAGGCTGCGTTATTTTCGTGGACATCGGATACCGGGGGCACATGACTTGGAGGTGCTTGAGCTATGACCAAAACCCGGTTGTGCAGGGCGGGACACCGCGCCGCGAGAAGGTTCGCGGTTTTCGCAAGCGCAGCCGGTGTCAGCAGTGCCAACACCGAAGCGTTGTCCACAGTATAGGACAATCGCTCCATCGGATGGATCGGATCAAGGGGTACCCAGGCGGCGCCGGCCGCCAGTACGCCAAGCACCCCCACGAGCGACTCAGCGGATCGGTCCGCCAGCACAGCCACGCGAGTTTCCGGACTCGCTCCTAACTTGTGCAGCTCCCAAGCTACACCGTTGGCGCCATGAATCAACTGCTCATATGTAAACTCTCTGTCTGGCCCAATGATCGCAATTGCGCCCGGATTGTTCTCCGCCTGCGCCGCAACCAGATCGTACAAACAGCCGTTTTCATGTCCCGGTATCGATTGGATAGCCGGTCCCCCGTTACCCAGAGCAAGGAGTTTGCGGCGCTCGGAAGGCGGCAGGATTTGAAGTTCAGCGACTGGAGCCGCGGGAGTTCGTTCCAGTGTTGTTACCAGGGACTCCAAGGCGGTGATGGTCAGATCGCATACTTGTTCCGGATCAATGGATTCATCGGCCACAACCTCGATACTGATCCCTTCTCCAAAGTCGGTGAAAATCAGGCCAAGCGGGTAATTAATGCGTTCCTCGTGCCACAGAACCTCGATGCCCTCCGAGGTGCCTGATGATTGCCCGCTTTGAGGGGCCGGGACGTCATCTTCGTAGATATATTGCATCATCGTTGTGAACAACGGAGTAGGCGCCTGGACGCCACTGCAGCGCTGAGCCATGGCTAGTGGCGCATGTTCATGCCGCATCATCCGGATCAACAGATCATGCGTGTTGCGTACGCAGACCTCCGCTCCATCATGACCGAGCCGAACCCGGACCGGCAGCGAGTTGACGACCAACCCCAGCACTCGACCTACTCCTTCGGCTTGATGCATCCGACCAAACATCATCGTTCCAAACACCACGTCGTCCCGCCGGGTTAGTTGAGCCAGAACCATTGCCCATGTCACGTGGCAGAGACTGGGTATGCTCACACCCAGAGTCCGGGCACAGACGCGCAGCCGATGGCATATGTCCGCCTGTACCTCCCGCTGCACCTGGATGCTCTTGCTGCCATCTTTTTGGACATCCATTAATCCAAATGGCGCGGTGGGTTCTCTCACATCTCCCAACATTGCGGTGAAAAAGGCATTATGTTCCTCGCGGCTGACGCCGAATCTCGATTGCGCAACAAGATTCCGGAATGGCACAGGAGCTTGCAATTGTTCCTCGCGTCCCAATAAATGTGCTTCTATCTCCTCGCCCAATATCGCAGCAGAGACGTGATCATTCACCAGATGATGCGCAAGGCTCAGCATGACCCAGCGATTGTTAGGCCGGTCTTCAGCAATAAACAATCGTAAAAGAGGAGCATGGCGTAGACCAATGCGGTATTGCCGAGGATTAAAGCGGGCTTGCAACTGCGCGGCGACGCTGTCGGCGGCCGAGTCAAGGGCGACCTCTTCCACTACAAGCGGGGCGGCTCTCCAGACCACCTGGACTGGTTCGGGCAGCCCCTCCCAGACAAAAGAAGTGCGCAAATTGTCGTGCCGCCGAATGACAGCTTGAAGGGCCTCCACGTAACGGTCCAGAATCCGGCGAGAATCAAAAGCGATCAGTGCGGGAAGCAGATATACATCGCCTTTATCTTCCAGCAAATGGTGGAAGAAAATTCCTTCTTGCAACGGCGACAGCGGGTAAATATCCTGCACATTGGCGGCTCCCCCGGGCACGGCAGCCAGCGCTTTATCGATTTCGCTTTGACTCAGTTTCACCAGGATCAGCATCTCAGGAGTAATCTTCTGGCAACCCGGGGGAATGAGATTAGGCGGCGTTGAACTGAAACCGTTGGGTGAACTCAAATGCTTGCCGCTCGCGATCTCGTCAATTAGTTCTTGCTTATGTCGCCGTACAAGATCCAGCAAACCAGGATCGCTCAATGCGAGTTTGCCGCCTCGAACGCGCAACTCACCATTTGTAATGATGAGTTCGATATTCTTGCCGCGCAGCGTTCTGATAATTTCACTGACGTTCAAAGTACAACCTCCGTTACCTCTTCCGTTAGGCCGGCGAGCAAGGCCAGAGTCGGCGCCAAAAACAGAGCGCGGACTTCAGCCTTCAGGTTGGCGCGCCGCATGCGTTCAATGACCGCAGTCACGAGCAGGGAATGGCCGCCCAGTTCGAAGAAGTTGTCATGGCGCCCAACCCGGTCGAGATCCAGCACGTCCGCCCAAATCTGTGCGATTGCGATTTCGACTTCACTCAGGGGTTCTTCGTATGCGCGAGTGGCAAAGGCATCATCCTCAGGCACAGGGAGCGTCCTGCGGTCGAGTTTACCGCTGGGCGTCAGGGGCAAGGCGTCCAGCTGCACGAAAGCACCAGGCAGCATGTACGCGGGTAAGCTGGCTGCGAGATGCGCGCGCAGCATGGCTGCCGAGAGTTCGGCGCCTGGCTCCCGCAAGACGTACGCCACCAACCTCTTCTCGCCGGGAGCGTCTTCGCGCACGATTACGACAGCGGAGCGAACACCCGGGCAATCGCGAACCTTGCTCTCAATCTCGCCCAATTCGATGCGGTAGCCACGGATCTTGACCTGAGAGTCGTTGCGTCCCAGATACTCGACATTGCCGTCCGGCAGCCACCGTCCAATATCGCCCGTTTTATAAAGACGCCCGCCAGGTTTGGAGGAGAATGGGTCCGGT
>DASXMN010000078.1:0-31814 GCA_036495645.1 Candidatus Angelobacter sp. | reverse complement strand
TGAATGCGCTACATGGCAGATAGAGCACTGGTTGCTTGTGGATTCATCTGTGTGGAGGTGAATCTGAGCAGCCGCTGAGATACATAGCAGGAATAGGCAAATTACAACGAGCCAGCGCCGGGCTGGAGTTACCTGAGCGGTATTAGCTTGCACTCTCGGCTTCACTCTAACTCATTCGCGAATAGATCATTTAACCGAATATCTGACTCTATTTCTGAGTAAATGCTGCGGAGATCATACCACACGATTATACTTATGGGGAGTATGGGACACATCAAGGAATCAAAGGGTAAACTGCTGGCGCGCGTCCGCCGCATTCAGGGCCAGGTGCAAGCGATCGAAAAGACTTTGAATGAGGAACACGAATGTTCTGACCTGTTGCAGCTAATCGCTGCGACACGCGGTGCTATCAATGGATTGATGAATGAGGTAGTGGAGGGGCATGTTCGCCACCATGTTCTGAGTCCGAAAGCGACTGTGGATCAGCAGCAGGGCGCCGAAGAGTTGATCGAGCTTGTTCGTTCCTATCTGAAATAGTCCGGTGCGGCACATTCATAAAATCATTACCGGCATTTTGCTTGTACTCCTCTTCTTCTCGCATTAAGGACCACCAACCCAGATACATGCCGATCAGAATCGTAAGTAGCATTGCGAGTGCAAGAATTATCATGAAGTAAAGCTCAGGCCTGCTGATGCGGGATGGCACTTTCTCCCTGGCTGGGCGTTGGCGACTCACTCGCCACGCGACACGTGAAGAAAACGGCTTGAACGTTTTCGCCATAGGGAATGGTTTCCATCGAAAAACTCTTATTACTATACTACGGTATAGTATACTCGTGAACTTTACTTGCCGAGGCAGAAGTTATGGGCTGTAGCCTGAACGCACAGGAGAAAAGAACGGCTATAAACGCGAGCGACGTGACAAAAAAGCGCTTTCAACACCAGCCAGGGCGGGATCAACGGACGATGTTGCTTTGTTTGTGTTTCATAGCAAAACAAAACCTAGTACATCTTGCGTCACACTTGCAGAACGTCTCCCTCACGCGCCACAGCCTGGTAGAGAACAGGATTGATGAAGAATCCCAGGAACAGCCGGGACACCAGTCCAGCCACAATTACGATAGCGAACGGCTTCTGTGTGTCTGAGCCGATTCCGGTCGAGAGCGCAGCCGGCAGCAAGCCAAGGCAGGCGACCAGGGCAGTCATCATGATAGGGCGCAGTCGCAACAACGATGCTTCTCGCGTTGCGGTG
Organism: Candidatus Angelobacter sp.; assembly: GCA_036495645.1. GTDB lineage: Bacteria > Acidobacteriota > Terriglobia > Terriglobales > Acidobacteriaceae > Angelobacter. Next base: position 30,562 of record DASXMN010000078.1, on the reverse strand, counting down.
CGAATATCCATGCCCTCAAGCCGCAGTTTGTTGATGTAAGAAATCAGGATAACGCCGGTCTCCACCGAAACGCCCATCAGGGCCAGCAAACCAAGTGCCGAAGAAACACTGAACGGCGTATTCGTTAGCTTGAGCGCGATCAATGCGCCCACCGGCTCGGTCATAATGACTTCCAGTGCGATGATCATTGGAAATTTGAAATTGCCGTACAGAGCAAAAAGGATAAAGAAGATCAGCAGCACAGCCAGCGGGCCAATAATGGTGAGCTGCTCTTTGGCGGCGATGAACTGGTCGTATTCTCCGCCCCAGGCAATGCGATATCCGCCAGGGATGGAAACATTCTTTTTAACCGCAGCCTGGCCATCTTCCACCGCTCGTTGCAGATCGCGATGCTCAATGCTGTACTGCACGCCAATGTAACGCGAATTATTTTCACGGTAAATGAACGATGCGCCGTTGCCCTGCTTGATTTCCGCCATCTGGCTGATGGGAATCTGCTGGCCATCGGGAGTTCCCACAAGCAGGTTCCCAATCTCTTGCGCGCTGCTGCGGAACTGCGGCTGCATACGCACGACAAGATCAAAAATTTTTTCCCCTTGAACAACCTGGGTAGCGGCCTGCCCGCCGATAGCGGCCTGGATCACAGCCTCAACGTCAGCCACGTTGATTCCGTAACGCGCAATTTTTTCGCGATCAACATTGATATTCAGGCTGGGCTGGCCCAACTCATGCACCACCGTCAAATCGGTAAAACCAGGAACACCTTCTAGGGTCTTCTTGATTTCAACAGCCTTTTTTTCCAATACATCAAGATCGGGACCGTAGATCTTGACTGCCAGCGAGCTCTTTAGTCCCGTGAGGGCTTCATCCACTGCATCTTCCGCTGGCTGTGTGTAATTGAAAATGATGCCAGGAAAGGTAGTGAGCCGTTTATCAATTGCAGCAATTAACTTTTCCTTGGTATCAAGATTCCCTTTCCATGCGGGATCATTGTACGGTTTTAATCCCACATAAAATTCAGCGTTGAAGAAGCCTGTGGGATCGGTGCCGTCATCTGGCCGCCCATGTTCGGAACCAACCACTGTGACCTGAGGATAGGCAATCAGAATGTTACGAATCTGGGGAACGATCTTGCTGGATTCCTCAAAAGAGATGGTATAAGGCATGGTGGCCCGGACCCAGAGAGCGCCCTCATCCAGGTGAGGCATAAATTCGCCGCCAATAAACGGAACAAGCAACAGCGTGGCGGCAAAAATTAAAACCGCTGCCAGCAACGTCATGCCGCGATGGTCAAGACACCAGTCAAGCTGGCGCGTATAAATTTTCTTGATCCAATCAAAAGCGCGGTTCCTCGGTTCTTTCACGCCGCTTTTAAAAAGGTAAGAAGCCAGAACCGGAACCAGCGTCAGCGTGAGAATGAGAGCGCCTATCAGGGCAAATGACATGGTATCTGCCATGGGATGGAACAGCTTGCCGGAAGGGCCACTGAGAGCGTAAATAGGAAGGTAGCCGGCGATGATGACGGCAACGGAATAAAAGATGGGCCGGTCCACGTCTTTCGCGGCGGCCAGAATGACTTCATTTAGCTTATAGGGCTGCCCTTCCCGCAACGCAAGTTCGCGGTAGATGTTTTCCACCATGACCACGGTGCCGTCAATAATGATGCCGAAATCAATGGCGCCAATCGAGAGCAGGTTGGCCGAAACGTCATGGGCATGCAGCACGATAAAGGCGAACAGCAGGCCCAGTGGAATGGTAAGCGCCACGATGATGGCGGCGCGTATGCTAACCAGGAAAAATAGAAGCACCACCAAGACCAGGATCATGCCTCGGAGAAGGTTGTCCTCAACTGTATGGGTGGTCACCTGCACCAAATCGCTGCGGTCATAGAAAGGCCGCACTTTAACGTCTTTAGGCAGGACTGAACTGTTCAGCTCCGCTGTTTTCTTTTGCACCCCTTTGAGCACGATCTGCGTTTGCTCATTGCGGCGCATCAGGATCACGCCTTCCACGGCATCATTTTGGTTCGTGGTGTGTGTCTGGAACCCAAAGCTTCCCAGCCGCGGGGCATTTCCAATTTCAACCTCGCCCACATCGCGTATCCGTATGGGAGTGCCTTTGTTGCTGGCGATGACAATATTGCCAATGTCCGAGGTGTTTTGCACCAGACCCAGGCCGCGCACGTAATAGAACTGTCCGCCCTGCGAATAGAAGCCCCCGCCAGCATTGGCGTTGTTGACCGATAATGCCTGCACCACCTGTGGAACCGTCAGGTGGTATCCATACAGCTTTGCCGGATCTAATAGGACTTGGTACTGCATGACTGTGCCGCCCAGTCCGGAATCGTCAGCCACGCCGGGCACGGCTTTATAAGCGCGCTCCACTACCCAATCTTCAATCGTCTTAAGTTCCTGGGGACTGCGATCTGGGCTTTCCAGCACATATCGATAGACAAGGCCGCTTGGGCTGAAGAGCGGCGCCATGCTGGGCGTCACACCGGAAGGAAGCTGCGCGTCGCCGATTCGTTGAAAAATTACCTGCCGGGAAAAATAATCGTCAGTCCCTTCTTCAAATGTGAGCCGGATATCGGAAAGGCCATAAAGGGAGATGGAACGCATTATCTCCATCTTGGGTGCGCCGGACATTTCCACTTCCAGAGGAAGAGTGATGAGCCGCTCCACTTCTTCAGCGGCATGTCCCGGCCATTGCGTGATGAGCTCGACCGTAGGAGGGGCCAGGTCAGGATAGGCGTCCACGGGCATCCGCCGGAAAGAAATGACTCCGGCGATCACCAGCAAAACCGTGAGCATCAGCACCAGAAAGCGCTGCCGCAAAGCAACTTGGACTAGCTTATGTATCATTTGTTTTTGTCGCTACGCTCCGAACCGCTTATAAATCCTTTTTCCACTCAAATTCGTTCTGCCCTGCCTCAGGCCGCTCGGGCGGTTCGGCCCTCGCGGATGTCAATCTTCCAGAAATTTTGTCGCCACGTTCCGAACTTGAGGCGCTTAGAAGGCGTGCGTGGAGCGAAAGCCTTCTGCCGAAATCCTGAGAGCAAAGCTCGAAGGACCTCCCGATGGCTTGTTGCTCCTGCACCACAGCACAACTGAAAGCATGTCCTGTTTCGTCTCGTTTTCCCGATAATCGATCTGACCCTCACTTTGTTCTTCATTGCGAACTCGCAAACTGCAAGAACAGGCTGCCGTCGCCGGCCACCCGGTCTCCAGCTTGCAGACCGCTGATTATCTGGGTCTTCCCGTCATTGCTCTGGCCCAACTTTACGGGCCGCCGCGCAAACTGATCTTGTCCCACGGCGATATACACAAAAGGTTCATTCTCTGCATCGCGCAAGACTGCTGCGTCGGGCACCAGCAATGCGTTGTCAATCTTTCCTGCAACAACAGTCGCGATAACGTACATGTCTTTCTTCAGGCGTCCAGCAGGATTTTTAGTGTCAATGCGGGCCTGAAGGGTACGTGATGTGGCATCGAGCGAAGCGCCCATGAAAGAAATTCGCCCGTGAAACACGTCCGGGTAGGCATCAGTCTTCATGCTGACAGGATCGCCGACGTGCACGTAAGCAAGCTGGTTTTCATAAACATTTGCCAGCACCCAGACGGTGCTCATATTGGAGATGGTGAAGCACTGCGTCTGGCCGGCCTGGAGCACCTGCCCAGGGGAGCACAGCCGCTCTACCGCTTCACCAGCAATTGGGGCCAGCAACGGCACTTCCGGCGAAGTCGGATTTTCTATCAGAGTATCCGGGCGCGGTATGCCAAGGATTTTCAGTGACTGCTCCGCCGCCTGCAGGTCCGCTTGCGCCTGTATTTCAGCCGACTCCGCCGCTTGCAAATCCCGTTCGGCAATCGCGTGATGTGCATAAAGGTCCTGGGAGCGCAGATAATTCTTGTGCGCCAGCGAATGAGCGTCGCGGGCTTTCAGGTAATTGGCGCGGAGCTGGGAATAATCCGGGCTGCTGACATACAACATCGGCTGGCCTTTTTTTACCTGCTGGCCGGGGGAGACCATGATTCTGCTTACTGGCCCACTGACCTGGGAAATGACGGGAGTCGTCAAAAAACTGTTGTATGCGACAGTCCCGTTTAACCGCAGTATGCGGGGCCAGCTTTCGGGTTGGATAGTGACCACCTGAATATGCGAAACCTGCTCTTTGGGAACGGTGAATAGCTGGGTTTTGGCGTTAGATCCGCTGTTCGCATATGTCTTTCCGCCGGGATCGCTGCCGGAGCAGGCAGTGAGCGACATTGCGGATGCAATGGCCAGCAGAATTGCCGCTTGGAAGAATCGTGGGGTGCTTGGTTGGTGACAGCGATATCTCATGGCAAACTCCTGACTCCCGCTGCCTGCCGTAACTGCTCCAGGCTGAGCATGTAAGCGGCCAACGCCTGACGGTAGGCGAGTTGGGTGGAGCGGTAGCTGCGCTCGGCATCAAGAAAATCGAGCAACGTGGCTGCGCCTCCCTTGTAGGCATACTGGCTGATGTCGCGCGAATCCTGCGCTTGTTTCAAGTAGCCAGAAACATAAAGTTTCACCACATCCTGATTGGAACTGGCTGCTTCATAAGCATTGGTCACGTCTGTCATAACGGTGTCTTCGGTAGCCTTTGAGGTGAGTTCGGCCTGGGTCAAGGCAAACCTGGTCCGGGCTATTTCTCCCTGATTGCGGTTAAAGATGGGCAATGGCACATTGAAAAAGAGTGACGTGGAACTTGCTCCTGAGACGTGAGAGAAACTTGCTGAGGCATTCACGTCTACTTTGGCATCCGCTTTGGCCAATGAGATCTGGCTGTTAGCGGCGGTCACACCTTTTTTTGCTGCCTGAAGATCGGGTCGTTCAGCCAGCGCTCTTACCTGAATATCAGGCAGCGAGGACGTAAGAGGCTGATATTCCAGATCGCCGACGACGTCATATGCATGTGGGAGATTCACGTAACCGATAAGCTGGCGCAGGCTTCCCAGGGCCTGAACCTTGGCCACGCGAGCTGAGCTTACATCCGTCTGGAATTGCAGCAGTTGCAATTTGATTTTCAGGTAATCGCCTTCGCTGATGTCACCCGCCTTGTAGCGCTGCTCGCTGATGTTGACGGTTTCCTGAAAGCTCTTCAGGTCTTCCAAGGCAAATTGCAACGTGGAATTAGCAAGTAGGGCATTGATGAACTGCTGGGCCACGTTAAAGACAAGCGTTCTCTCGGTGTCAGCAACCTGAGCGGCGGTGACCGCCGTCTGGTCGCGTGCGGCCTGTAGCCGGTTCTGGCGCTTGTGGCCCCGCTCAAACAGATATCCCACGCCGATATCAAACTGTTGCAGGTTATTCAGCGTATCCGCGGAAAAGTTTCCGCTGAAAATGGGAATGAACTGCGAGTCCCATGACAACACCGGGTTCGGCCTGAAATTGGCGGTGATTTCCTGCGCCTGGTTTTGCTGGATCTGTGTGCGCGCGGCTTTGATAGCGGGGCTATTGGCTAGCGCCATCGATATTGCCTGATCCAGCGTGATCAGGGTAGCGGCGGGCCGGCCCGTCTGGGCCGTGTTTCCAGTGGCGGGTGGCGCAACATGGCTTCCCTGCGGCGCGGATTGGTTCCCCGCGGCCGTGGATGTGGTTAACGGAATTGTCGCCTGCCCCATTAAGAATTGAGGCAGCATGAAACATGATACAAAGAGGGCCCGAAACATCGTTCCCCTCCAAAAAGCTTGGATTTATGAACGTAATTTTTGTAAATGGCCTGGAATCAGGCAGCGGGCGGAGGGCGTATGAAGAGCGTGAGTTCAGGGGCGGCGCTCTTTCCTTGCGATTCATACGTGACTGCTACGGTTTCCACCGTACTGATCTGCGGTAGAAATTGGATCGTGACGGTAGGCGCCTTGGCGTGCGCAGAAAGACAAATGGCACACGGCGCGGAATTACCTGAGATAGAAGCTTCAGAATGCGCGTGCGTGGCTTCCACGCCTGTCATCAGCAGGGCCAGCAACACGCAGATCAAGGCTACTGTGCGCATTAGCTTGCTGGTGTCGAGTTGTCTGTTAACTGGCAGTTTCATGCAGTTGCGTCAGCAAACACAAGCTCGCGTAAGCGGCGCGGCTACGGAATTTCCACAGACCCGCTCGCATCTGTATTCTAGCAGAGCCTCTGGGTAAGGCAGGTAAGAGAACTGTAAATTGCATGACCAGAGCTGCTGTGCTAGCGTGGAAGGGTATTGAGAGGCGTTTTGCGAACTATTCCTTCGGGGCTGGACCGAAAGGAAGCTGAACTCTACAGCCAGCTTGATCCTAACCAGTTCCCAAAACATGTCGCGATCATCATGGACGGCAATGGCCGCTGGGCCAAACGCCGCCACCTGCCGCGTATTGCAGGCCATCGCAAGGGCGTGGACGCGCTCCGCAAGGTGATGGAAACGGCATCTAACATCGGCCTGCCCGCGCTGACCTTCTATGCTTTTTCAGCGGAGAACTTTACCCGCCGGCCCCCAACCGAAATCCATTTTCTGATGAAGCTGCTGCACCGCTATCTTAAGAACGAACTGCCGCTAATGCAGCGCAACAATATCCGCCTGCAATTCATTGGGCGCAGCCAGATGCTGCCGCAGGAAGTGCAGGAGCGCATGGCCTGGGCCAAGGAACAAACTGCTCGGAATACAGGCACCGTCATGACCCTGGCGCTGAATTACGGATCACGGTCAGAAATCGTGGATGCCTGCAAAGCCATGGTGAGCGCCGCGGCCAATAACGGCGGCATGGAACACCTTAAAATCGACGAAGAGAGCCTGAACCGGCACATGTACACCCACAATCTGCCGGAGCTTGACCTGATTATCCGCACCAGCGGGGAGATGCGCCTGAGCAACTTCCTTTTGTGGCAGGCGGCGTACGCTGAAATTTACGTGACCAAGCTCTTCTGGCCTGAATTCAACGGCTTTCATCTGATTGAAGCGATCCAGGAATTCCAAAAGCGCGAGCGGCGTTATGGCGGACTAAACGAGCCTGCACCCGGCAGTTCCAATTAGATGAAGAGAGTCCTTACTGCGGCAGCGCTGATCCCGGTGGTGCTGCTATTGGTATTCAGGGCACCTCTGTGGCTGTTTGCTCTGATGGTGGCGGCGATTGTCGTGCTAGCGCTACGCGAATATCTGACCATTGCGGAAGCTGCAGGGATTAAGGCGTTCCGCTGGCCTGTATATCTGCTGAGTGTTCTCCCTTTCCTTCTCTTGTTTTATGCGCTGCGGAACATGCGTGGCTACTCCCCAGGAATAGATTCCAATTCATTTTTGATCGAACGGCTGTTTTTGACGGCGTTCTGGATCGTCGCATTCTTATCGCCCATTCTATTTGGTACTCCACTCATATTTCGGAAAAACCTTCAAGGTGGCTTGGCTGCGGTTGCCGCTTCGATTTTCGGCTTGCTATACGTCTCGCTCTCGCTCTCGTTGCTGATTAAGTTACGAGTTGATTTCTTCGAATGCACTCTGGTTCCACTTGTTTTGTTCTCCGTTTGGGCGGGAGATATCGCGGCTTACTACGTAGGCAGAGCCTTCGGGAAACATAAACTCGCTCCAATAGTCAGTCCGAATAAAAGCTGGGAAGGAGCAATCGCGTCAACTGTAGCGAGCGTCGGAATAGCACTTCTCATGTTGCATTTTCGTTTCCAGATTGCCGGTTTGTTTCGCCAAGACTGGGGGAGCAACAGCAGTGCTTGGACCTCTTACGTACCGCTTGATACTCACTGGCTCTTAATTCATTCTTGTGTTCTCGGCATTCTTACGAATCTAGCGGCGCAATGCGGAGATCTCTTTGAATCTGCCCTCAAGAGAGGTGCCGGAGTGAAAGATTCTGGAACTCTTCTGCCCGGCCATGGAGGCGTTCTTGACCGCATTGACGCCTTGCTCTTCGCCATTCCAGTGGTGTGGTACTATGCGAGGCTGACTGGCTTTCTCCAACCTGAAATCTTCAAATGAAGCGCATCGCTATCCTCGGTTCCACCGGCTCCATTGGCCGCAGCACGCTCAACGTGATTGAGAACAATCCTGAGCGCTTTCAATTGCTGACGATGGCGGCGGGATCGAATATTGAAGCTGCCCTCAAAGATGCGCGCCGCTGGAAGCCCAAAGTTCTTTCACTCGCTTCAGAGCAGGACGCGGAGAAAATTCGTAAACAGCTCAAGGCCGAAGGTCTCAGTGAAATTGAAATTGTTCATGGGCAGGCCGGCACCGTCCGTGTTGCAACGCATCCGGAAGTTGATTTTGTTGTGAGCGCGATTGTTGGCGTAGCGGGACTGAAGGCAACCTACGAAGCTGTGCGCGCCGGAAAAGAAATCGGGCTGGCCAATAAAGAGTGCCTGGTGGCGGCAGGCGAGCTGATCACCGCCGAAGCGCGCAAACAAGGCAAACCGCTATTACCCATTGACAGCGAACATAATGCCGTTCATCAGTGCATGCGCGGCGGAAGAATGAATGAAGTTGAGCGCGTGTGGCTTACGGCCAGTGGCGGGCCGTTTCTCAACACGCCAAAGGCAGATTTCGAGAAGATCACGGTAGAGCAGGCGCTGAACCATCCTACATGGAAGATGGGCCAGCGCATCACGATTGATTCGGCCACGCTGATGAACAAAGGTTTTGAAGTGATTGAGGCGTGCCGCCTGTTCAATATGCCGCCAGAGAGCGTGAGCGTGGTAGTGCATCCGCAATCGACCATCCACTCACTGGTGGAATTTAATGACGGCAGCATTCTGGCGCAACTCTCAGTTACGGACATGCGCCTGCCAATTCTCTACGCGCTGACTTACCCTGAACGAATTTCCTCGAACCTGCGCTTCAATGTTCTGGACCTTAAGCGGTTGGATTTCTGCCCGCCGGACCTGGATAAATTTCCCTGCCTGCGCCTGGCTTATGAGGCGGCCGAAGCAGGCGGAGCCAAGACTGTGGCCCTCAACGCCGCAGACGAAGTGGCTGTGGCAGCCTTTCTTAAGCGGGAGATTGGTTTTGCCGATATACCCAAAGTGGTGGAACGCACGATTTATGAAACCAACGACCGCCACCCCGAGTCTATAGAAGAGGTGCTTGCCATTGACGCCGAGGCCCGCAATCTGGCGCAGGAGCAATTGCCGCGCCATGCAATCAGGTAGCGGCTTGAGGCGCATTAAAGTTATAATAGCAGGACTATCTCCTTTATATGCAGTCAATTCCACTTACTGTCGCAGCTTTTATTTTTGTTTTAGGAATCCTCGTTTTTGTCCATGAATTTGGCCATTATGCCGTGGCCAAGCTTTTCAAGGTCCGGGTGGAGGTCTTCAGCCTGGGATTTGGCAAGCGGATCGCCGGCTTCCGCCGTGGCGATACCGATTACCGCGTCAGCCTGCTGCCCTTGGGCGGCTATGTAAAGATGGCGGGAGAAAACCCAATGGAATCCCGCACTGGCGATCCGGGCGAGTTCATGAGCCATCCGCGCTGGCAGCGTTTCCTGGTAGCAATCGCCGGGCCGGCGATGAATATCATTCTGGCTGTGGTCGTGCTCACCGGCGTATACATGTTCCACCATGAATACCCAGCCTATTTTGACAAACCTGCCGTACTGGGCTGGGTGCTGGATGATTCTGCCGCGCAGAAAGCCGGTTTCCAGGCTGGAGACAGGATCATTGCCGTACAGGACACGACGAATCCCACATGGGACGACGTACGGTACAAGCTTTTTGGCAATCTCAACCAAAATCTTGGGATGGATGTGCAACGCGGAAAGCAAACTCTTCATCTTGACCTGATGGTCAAGCCTCCTGAAAACGATGAAGGCGACATTCTAAGTGTATTAGGCCTGTTTGCTGAGGGGCCGGCCATTATTGGCAAAGTGGAACCGGGTACACCGGCGGACAAAGCGGGAATGAAAGCAGGCGACCAAATTATCGCGGTGAACGAAACCAAAGTCGAGTCCGGAAATAGCGTGGGACTGTATTCTGTTTTACAGAAAAATAAAGACGCTCCCGCAAAAATCACTGTCCTGCGCAATGGGCAGACGCTTGAGTTCACGCTTGTTCCACAAGTGCTGGCCAGCCGTGCAGGAGAAGTAAAAGGGTACAGGGTGGGAGTGGAAATACCCATAGATTTCCGTGTTGAAAAGCTGCCATTCAGGGCAGCCTTACAAACATCTATTGTGTACTGCAAAAAGAATTCATCCCTGATATTCCGCCTGTTGGGTCAGCTCTTCACAGTGAAAGGCACGCTGCAGCAGTTCGGCGGGCCAGTGATGATCTTTCAGGAGTCCGGACGCGCAGCGCAGGCCGGCTTTGTGGTGCTCCTTCAGTTTATGGCCCTGATCAGCCTGAACCTGGCTATCTTTAATCTTTTGCCGATTCCAATCCTGGATGGCGGATTGGTGCTTATGCTGCTGGTGGAATCCGTGATGCGCCGCGATATTAAGCAGGAAGTGAAAGAGCGCGTGTATCAGGCGGCTTTTGTTTTTCTGGTCCTATTTGCCGCTGTAGTAATTTTTAACGACGTCTCCAAAACTATTCACTTTAAGTGAGACGATGAGCGCGGCTGCGGCGATCAAGCAGCAATGAGCGTTTTATCCCTGGGATCCCAGCGCCACTGCGGCTGCTCTCCAGCCAGGTGTACGCCACCCAGCCAGCGATCGATATTGCCTTGCAGGTTGATCCAGTCGGCTTTACCTTCCAGCAATTGGTGGCCGGAATCGGTGATAACGAATTCGTTCTTGCTCGGTTCCACGAGCGCCGGATTCGCCCCTGCCGTGAGCCAGGCCATGCGCAGATAAACTGAGGAATCGCCCCAGGGAACATCCTCCTGCTTGCGCGCCTCCGTGTATATCTCCTGCTTCCTGCGCTTCCCGGGGGCGGCAGCCTGCAAGACCTGACGCTCTGTGCGCGAAAGGCCGTCAGTTTTCCAGGGATACTCCTCAAGAAATCGCAAAAGTGCAGCGGCAAGAAAAGGCATTTCAGGCAGGTTTTGTTTTGTGAACTCAACGAGAGCAGTAGGATCGCTTGCGCGGAAAGCTGACCATGCCTCGGTGGCGATGTTTCGTTGCGTCTGGGTGACCCGTTTGCGCATGGGAAAGAGCCGCGCCAATTGCGGTCCGCTGAGCTGGCCCAGACCATGAAAGGGACGGACACCGGGGTAAGAGTCGATTTGGACCAGATCAAGATTGATTCCTTCAAGGTCCTGCTGCTCAAACCAATCCAGCAACTGAACGAGCTGCAGCTGGTCATAAAGATCATGCTCAAACCAGAGCACCACATCCTGGTGTTTGCGAAAGTTCGCCAGCGTTTGGTCGCGCGCGGTAAAAGCAGCACGCAGCTTTTCATAATCACCCAAGCCAAAATCGGCAAGCGCTTGTGTGCGAATGGCAGACAAGTCACTCAGCGTTTCTGTCTGAGGCACAGGCCCATCATGCAGAACATCATTCCATGCAAGATAGGTTCCGGGAAACCTGACCTGACGAAAAGTGCCTGTAACCGATTCTCCGTTGGTGATATGCAACATCAGAAAAAGGCTACCACGGATAATTGCCCCCATGCTGCCGGCTGGCAAACATCTGCGGAGTACTTTATGGCCAATAATGGCTTGGCACATTGCCTCGTTTTTACAAGGCAATGTGCGTATAGACGAGCAGCGTTCAACGTTTCCGTTTGGGCGGCTGTGGTGGTTTGGGCTGTGGTGGTTTGGGCTGTGGTGGTTTGGGCTTTTTGCCGCCGGTGGACACTGTATGCTTGGCTAGATTAATGGTGAAGCTATCCTTCATACCAGGCTTGGGAACGTTGCTGCCGGCTGTGTAAGGCGCCGCAAAATAAGATCCCACTATCTCGGTCTTGCTTACTTCCAGACGCAAAAACCCGAACTCGGTCTGGTCGTATTGTTCCAGCGTAAGTCCGCCACCGAGAGGCAATGGTGTGCTGGGATCCTGGCCGTTAATCTTGTGGAGTGTGCCAAGTTTGGTATAGCCACCCGCCCCGGCGACAACACAGGGAATCTGCATGTCCTGGACGACGTCCGTGAACCGCTGATAATTGTGGACGTGTCCCGACAAAATAAGGTGAGGATAGCGATTGGTAGCGCTAAAAGCATCAAACAGCATCTTCTCAACGACACTGCTGCCTGAATGCTCAACATCACCGGAAAACGGTGGATGATGAACAGTCACGATCAAGGCAAGCTTGGGATCGGCAGCCTTGAGTTCTCGCCGGAACCAGTCAATCTGGTCCTGATGAAACTCTCCTTCGGTTTCGCCAACATTTGAGCAGAGACCAATGATGGTCGCCAGCGGCGTGGTGAACGTCCAAAAAACATTGGGCAGGTCCATTTGCGTGCGGTTCGAATTGGTCTTAAGCGAGCCGAGCTGCGCAGGATTTTTCGACATGAAATTCTTGTCCCACCCGTCAAACGGAACCTTATTGGGATCCACCGGCCCGTCCTGGGGATCGTCCGGCTGGCAGTCATGGTTGCCACTGATAGCCACGATGAACGAAGGATAGTCGGTATAAGTTTCATAGAAGTTAGCGCCATATTTATCAATGTCGCCAGCGAAGTAGACCACGTCTCCCAGGTGGTAGAGGAAAGCAGGCTTTTTCTCATCCGGTAGTTCCGTGGCATCCTGGGCCATTAATGCAGCAACAAAGTCCTGCTGCCGTCCCCGCTGGTCTCCCGTGTCCCCCACTGTGTGAAAAACCAGAACACCGTTCTTGATTCGCGTGACGTCATCCGCAGGGAGCAACTGGGACAGATCAAAGCGGTAAGGCGAAGGGCCATTAGGCGCAGGAAGTGGCTGAAATGGATAATGCGGGAGTTGAATTCGGTCCGTGGCTGTTGCTTGAACCGGAAAGATCGTGCTGCGCTGCCCGGCAGCCGATCTCGCTCTTGCCGGAGCTGCTGCTGCTGCGCCACTGGTGATTGGGGGTGTATGGCTCCGGCGGTTGCCAGCGCCCTGGCCTGTGCTGAAAAAACGTGGACTCATTGCTTCCTCCTCCGGAAATCAAGATCCGGACCGAATACGAATCGCGGGGCGAGGAACATTTCGTCTCCAACGATGCGATGATCTGAAAGACATGCGAAGGCCGAAATGCCATTTGAGGAGAGATGCGCAATGCGCTTCAGTTCAGAGCCCAAAATCTCGCATTCCCACATTGGTGCTCAGACTGCAACTCGGTCTTAGCTGTAGCTATAAGGGGGTGGCGCAACATTTAATCGGGCAGCAGTAGGCATGTCAAGGAGAAAGTTGTTAAATTTTGGAGCTTATGGTCGGCCCTGTGTGCTAATAGGTGCTTTCTCGGCTAAACTTGTCATCTGCTATGGTTTTCGTCCTCGATAACTACGATTCCTTTACCTACAACCTGGTCCAATATTTAGGTGAGTTGGGGCAGACAGTGGAAGTCCGGCGCAACGATCAGATTACGCCTCAGGAAATTGAGGACCTGCATCCCGACCACATCGTTGTTTCTCCCGGGCCATGCACGCCGCAGAAAGCCGGCATCAGCATTGACCTGATCAAGCATTTTGCCGGGAAACGGCCAGTGCTGGGCGTCTGCCTGGGACATCAGGCCATAGGCGCGGCTTTTGGCGGGAACGTAGTACGGGCGCACCAGATCATGCATGGCAAAACCAGCCAGATACAGCATGATGGCAAGACTGTGTTTCAAAACGCGCCGCAACCGATGACGGCAACGCGCTATCATTCGCTGATTGTTGCGGAAGAAGGATTACCTAAGGAATTAGAAATCAGCGCGGAAACACATGAAGCGGACGGCACGCGCGTGATCATGGGGTTGCGGCATCGGCATTTTCCCATCGAAGGAGTGCAATTTCATCCGGAGAGCGTGCTGACCGAATCAGGGCGGCTGCTGCTGAAGAATTTCCTGGCGATGTAAGAGCTGAGGGGCAAAACCCCTTGCTACGGTTGCAGTAAGCGTTTGACCGCCGAAATTGATCAGAAAATCTCTCGCAACCCAGCAAATAGGCTAAAATCAGGGCCAAAGCTTCAATTCATTTGGAGGGCCAGCCATGGCGCAACCGCAGCCGGAAAAAAGGACCACCCGGCGGTTCTCGCTCAATCTGCCGATCTCCGTAAAGTTTCTGGATGATGGCAACCGGGAATTGGCCGGTCACACTCGCGACGTGAGTTCACGCGGCGTCTTCATGTATCTGGATACTGAAATCAAAACCGGCGACCCTATTGAATTCGTGATGACTTTGCCGTCAGAAATTACCCTTTCCAACCCCATTCGCGTGCGCTGCAAAGGAAGAATATTAAGAGTGGACAAGTCGGCCCAGGAACAAGGTGTGGCAGCGGCAATCGATAAGTACGATTTTTTGGGCGAGGAGTAGCGCTCTTTTGTTTAAATCCGTGATCGCCAAAAATGCGCTGCGCTGCTGCTGGGCCGCTATTTTGCTCAGTACACCGGCATTCGCGCAAGCCGTGCCGCCGATTGGGGAGTTGTTTGCATCGGATAACGGCAGCCCAGGTTTGCAACTGGCCGGTTCAGGGATGGGCGTGTACTCGGGCTCGGAACTCTCAGCAGGAATTGCTCCGGCAACACTCAAGTTTGCCCGCGGTGGCCAGGTCCGCATCTGCCCGCACAGCGGTCTTAGCGTCACCACCGGCAACCAGGGTTTTATGTTGGCTACAGGATCCGGGGCGGTGGAAATTGATTACCAGCTCAATCAACAAGCGGCCGACATTGTAATCACGCCGGATTTCAACGTAGCGCTGGTAGGCCCCGGCACTTTTCATTTTGCCCTGGGTGTGAACAGGCGCGGTGATACCTGCGTAAAACCTCTTCCGGGAAACTCGTCTGCCGTGACTTTTTCAGAATTGCTGGGGACAGGATCGTATAGGGACGAGATGGACCAGAGGCTGGTCTTCCGGGGAGGCAAGCTGGATACAAAAGAAGTATCAAACAGCGATTGCGGCTGCCCTTCAACGACACCGTTCACGCAAGCCCAAGCACAGCCGAGTCCAACGCCAGTTGCGCCAAAAGACGATAGTGCCATTGCCAAGCCCACAGAGCGGGTGGCTGTTGCCAGCAATGAGCCTACCTCGCCCTTGCCCCCTGATCGGCCTGGACAGGTCCATATAGAAGTGGACGCGCCCTTTGTATTCAGCGCCAGAGGAACGGCTGGGCAGCCATATTCGGTCGCCAAAGTGCAGTTTTCTTCCCTGCCTAACGTTTATTTTCTGCAAGAAAAGGTTGATCCAATCGTTCTTATGGAAAAGCCCCCAGAAGTGTCTGTAAAAACGGAAGCGGCAGTTCCTCTACCCGAGGAAAAGCCAAAGAAAGCAAAGAAGGGCTTTATGGGACGCGTCAAGGGCTTTTTTGGCTCTTTGTTTCATCGTTAAATTGTTGCTGAGACCGAGGGGCAACTGACTTTAGTCCCCGTACCATCGTGAAACTTTTCTGGACGCCCGGAGTCTATACTGGATAAACTAGATTATGTCTTCTCCCGACCCCAAGAATCCGACGCCGGAAAAGCCGGATACAGGTGACACACAGACTCCGCAGCAATCTGTGGTGAAATTTTCTAAGGAGCAGCAAAATACCACTGTGCTGCCTACGATGTTAGGGGTGGGATATGGCACTTATCAACAACGGCCGGAGAATTTTCTTCTTTCTTTTGTGACACATACGGCCGGCATCGGATTGATGCTGTGGTTGTTGCATTTAACAGTACCCACCAAGATTATTCCTCCCACCACGTCGAACTCGGTTGAATTGGCCCCTTACATTCCCATGAAGATAGGCAAAGGCGGACCGAGTGGGGGTGGCGGCGGAGATGCCAGCAAATTGAAGGCATCCGTTGGAAGTCCTCCCAAGGCGGCAAAACAGCAGTTCACTCCGCCGACTGTGTTAACGCAGCAGAAGAGCAAATTGATGGTCGAACCCACCGTGGTCGCCGATCTTAAAGCTCCACCCACGCCGCAAGTGGGAGATCCGCTATCCAAGCTTATGGCGCCTTCCAACGGAACGGCAGTAGGTGGCGGCATTGGCACCGGCAGTGGCGGAGGCGTTGGCTCAGGACACGGAGGACCAGGCGTTGGTCCTGGAATTTTCCACGTGGGTGAAGGCGTAAGCGCTCCTCGCGCCATTTATACTCCCGAACCTGAATTTTCCGAAGAAGCGCGCAAAGCGAAATATCAGGGCGTGGTGGTGCTGAATATTATTGTGGGCACAGATGGGCGCGTCCATAATCCGCGGGTGATACGTGCACTCGGCATGGGGCTGGATGAGAAAGCGATCGAAGGCGTAAAGACCTGGAAGTTTGATCCCTCAAAGAAAGACGGCCGCGCTGTGGCGGTTGAAATGAATATTGAAGTCGCCTTCAACCTTTACTAAAAAAAATTTTCGAAATGAAAAAGAGACGCATAAATTGCATCTCTTTTTGTTTTTTAGCGGACGCCCGTTAGACTCGTCAGTCCTGGACCTCTTGCAATTGGCCTTTTTCGAGTTTTTCCTGGCACTCGATGCAATAGCGCGTCCACGGCACGGCCTCCAGACGCTTGGCATTGATTTCATTGCCGCAATTGACGCACTCGCCAAAAACTCCTTCTCTGATTCGCTGAAGAGCGGTTTCGACCATCGCCAGCAATTGGCGGTCATTGTTGCTCTGGGAAAAGAGAAATTCCTTGGTATAAGAACTGGCGGCCCGGTCGGCGATATCCTGCGCGGTCTCCTGATCGGCAGTGCGGCCATCTTCCTCAGTCCGGCTCACAGCCTTGCGCAGGGCCTGCTGCCTTTCTTCCAGCCGTTTCTTAAAGGTTTCCAGCTTCTTCTTATCCATGACTGTTGATAAACGATTCATCTTAGTCGCCATTGTGAAATACCGTCAAATTGCAAACGAGGATTAGATGCGCGGCGGAGGCAGATTGTCACCGTGATCGTGAGCATATCTATGCAAAAACAAAAAAGCGGCCTGTTGAGGCCGCCTTTGCAAAGAGGCTAGGTGAAGGGAACATCTCTCAGGGAAGGCGATGCACGATGCAGTCCCGGCTTGCGCCGAGACACACGGATTGAAGAAGTCTCAAAGCTTGGAAGAGGGTTAAAGTCATTTAAATTGTACGGCCTCTTTTGTATGCTTATCTATAAGCAACTCGCAAACCAAAGATTCTCAGGAGCTTTTGTGGAATACCATGCATAAATATAACGGCTTACTTTTCTTAAAGTTATGTGTGAAATCAAGGGTGAGAAGCAGGGATTCATCGGATGAGAGGTAGGCTAAAGCGGTTAATCTATGTGGTACTTATGTGCCAATATTAAGCCTCTTCATGCTTAAGCTGGGCCTTAGTCTGCTCTTCCATTGCTTTCAGTTTGTTCAGTAGTGCCTTATAGCTGATCTTCAGAATTTTAGCTGCCTGACGGCGGTTCCATCGTGTTTGCGCCAGCACTCTTTCAATGGCTTCGCGCTCGGCCTGCATGGCTGCCCGGCGACCGATTTCCAGCAAGGATGGCATTTCAATTTCCGCGCCGTTGCTGGCCTGCACAGCAGGAACTGCCGCTGCCGCAAGGACAGGCTGAGTTGTCATCCCGCCAAAGGAAGTCACAATCGGTTTGTGGGTAGCAAGTTCCCGAATGATCTGCGCTTCATTGCCCACAATTACATAGCGCTTGACCATGTTTTCCAGTTCACGGATGTTTCCCGGCCATGCATATTCCATCATGCGGGTAACCGCATACTCGCTGAACATAGACGGCTTTTTGCCGTAGTGTTCGCTGTACTTTTCCAGAAAATATTTGAGGAAAACGGGAATTTCCTCCCGGCGTTCGCGCAGCGGCGGGATATGGATGGTAACGACGTTCAGCCGATAGAAAAGGTCCTCGCGAAAAACACCTTCTTCCACTGCCCGCTCCAGCGGCTTATTGGTTGCCGCCAGGACCCGGACATCCACTTGAACATCGCGCTTGCCTCCCAGGCGCGAAAATTCATGGTCTTGCAAGACATGCAGCAGCTTGGCCTGAAGTGCTGGGTGCATTTCGCTGATTTCGTCCAGAAAAATCGTGCCACCGTTTGCTTGCTCGAATTTGCCCAGTTTTTGCCGGTTGGCCCCTGTAAAGGCGCCAGCCTCATAACCGAATAGTTCGCTTTCCAGCAATTCATGCGGGATAGCCGCGCAATTCACCTTGACGAATGGCTTTTCACAGCGCGACGATTCGGCATAAACCATGCGCGCCACCACTTCCTTGCCGGTACCGCTTTCACCGCGAACCAGCACCGTGGCGGTCGTGTCTGCCACCTGCTCGATGGTCATCTTTACTTCCATCATCTTTGGGCTGGTACCAAAGAGCATGGTGAAGTCGCTCTGGCGACGCACCTGCTCGCGCAATTGCGTAACCTCAGAAAAAAGGCGCTGATTATCCAGCACTTTCCCGATGCGTATTTCCAGCTCCTTTGGATCCACCGGCTTGCTGATGTAGTCATCGGCGCCCAGTTTTGAGGCCCGGAAAATCACTTCAGGATCTTTGCTGCCAGAGAGCACCATAATGGAAACTGTGGGCTTGATCTGCTTTAGACGCTGGAGTGTATCAGCGCCGGCTTCTCCATCCATTGACGTTTCCACCAGAACCAGAACCGGATCAAAGGAGCGAAATACCCGCAAAGCCTCTTGTCCGCTGGAAGCTACCGTAACTTCAAAATTGCGCCGCGACAGATGTGAAGCCAGGTACTTGGCCATGGCCACGTCATCGTCCACAATCAGCACACGGGTTTTCGGATTCATTCCCACTCCTGACGGGCGATCAGCCCGCATGTGAGATAAGCAAAAGGGTCAAAACTGGAACGGAAGTGCTAATTTAGCAAAACAGACCTATAGACATTGTACTCCGATTCCATTTTCGAGTAGCTGGATGCCTAACAGGAGCTGCTTTGGATGAATTTTTAGCAGGAAATGACAAAAGAGGGCATTTCAGCCCTCTTTTTGAATTTCAGCCTATAACAGGTTTATTTCTGGATTTTAGGAAGACCTCTTGCCGGAAATAAAGTGATAAGGGGGCCACGGACCACTCATGACAACCTCAATTCCAGGAAGATGGCGCGTTGCCATTTGGTAGCGATTTTGATATTTTTCAACCTTTTTGTGATCAATCAAATGGGCGATATCAATCAACATGCCACCGGAATCGATCTTGCGGCAGCACACATCCTGATCGAGAGGAGAGAAAATTTTGTGCACCTGTACGGACAAGGCACGCGCCTTGGTTTGCCGTTCGCGCTGCCGGACAGCCTTTTCCCGCAGCTTGCTTAGATATTCACTGCCGACGGTAGCAGGCAGTTCAATCTCTTCCAGGGCTTCACGCAGTGAGCCGTCTTTGATCAGGAGCTTCAGATGCATCTCCGCTTTGCCCTTGAGCTTGGCAACACTCGCCACAAAACCTTTACGGTTTAGCCGGACGGCGCGGCGCAATGCGTCATCGGTGTCAAAGACGGTCCCAAAACGGAATGGCAGGACTGTGGTGCGCTTAAAACATTCGCTGACCACATGTGCATGCTGGAGCAGGGCTTTCTGGCCCAGATCTCCTGTGGGAATGTATTCGCTTACAAGGACGGAAAAATCTCCGCTGGGATACGCGAATATCTGGGCATCTGCAATACCTTTAAGACCTTCTACGGGGACGGGGCGACGAGCGCGAATACCACCTTGAACAGCTTGTTGCTCAACAATACAGTACGCGTACCATGCCATGAGGGAGCTTCTCCTGTCGGAAAAACGTTAACGGGCCGGCGTGATTTTGCAACTAGTAAATGGCGAAGTTTTACTACGAAGAGCTTTGCATCAGCACTAGCGGGTTTTCCAGCGCCTAAGATGTATCCTAAGCTGAGACTGAAATAAATGCAACAGAGACTGTGCATGGAAAGTCAACAAACGTGAGCTGCACAATAGAAAATCGTAAAGTCTATGCCGCGGAAGCGATGTCTTTGAGCGGAATCAGGGTACAAACCCTTGTGTTTTCACCAATTTGATTTGCATTTACAAGAATTGTTGCAATGCGGGAGACTTCAGCATCCGCGAGCTTTAAAAAACGTTCCAGCTCGGGATCATTGGTCTGGATTGAGGCCAGGTAAAGCGCATTACGGATTGCGGCTAACGGGTTATTGATTTCATGCTTTAACTTCCCGATCAGCTGCTGTTTCGTGAGGGCCACGCTGAGTCTCCTGATCCACTGATAAAGCAAACCATCGGCCAAAGTGGGCCCACAACCCCTATTGCGTCGCTCACGGCCAACTTTGTGCAGATAAACCAACGAAGATGTGCATCCACATGCCTCAGAATGGGCTGGCGGTTCCCTGTTTCCTATTGGGTATGGGCGTTCTTACCATGGCGCCACCCTGTACATTTGGCCATGGGCGGGTAAAAACAACAGTACACACTTACGTAAGTTTCCCCAAAGCGGGCCACGGCATCTCACAAAATGCCGGTTGAGTCCCGCTACCGCCAATGAGTTCCGCCAGAAAAATGTTCCCGCTTTCATCCCCCGAATCCGCTGACCCCGGCTCGTCGCCTCCGGAGAGGTTCGTAGTTGAGGTCTTTTCCGAGCTGCGGCCAGAAACGATCCAGAAACGCTGGGAAAACGTGAACGTGATTTTGCGCATGAGTATGCTTACCGGCCTGCAAATGCAACTTGACGCTACTCTCAACCTGCTTTGCGACATGGCCGCCGACATCACTGCCTTTGATAAAGCCATGGTTTATTTCTGGGAAGAAGGTCGTGAGTTGATGGAGCTGCGCATCGGGCGAAACGTGGAGAAGAACGCGGGAGAAGAGATTGCCAGTGGCAATATCCTGAACTTCTGGGCCATCAAGTATGGGCGTCCTTTGCTGGTTGAGCGAGGCCACAACGCCCAATCAGACGCGCTATTGCGCGTGGTGGATGCCGGATCGTCATTGGCTGTACCACTTTTTGTGAGCAACAGGGTGATGGGGTCCATGCAGTTGTTTCGCGGTACGGCCAACAGCTTCAATAAAGAAGATGCGCAGTTGTTGTGGATACTTTCGCTGGTTGCGGAGAACCTCCTCACGCGAGAATATGCCAATGAAGGCCTGCTGCGCTTTGCCTTCACCGATTATTTGACAGGTCTGCGTACGCGCGGCTATTTTGAACAGCAACTTGAGCTTGAATTCAAACGCGCGGAACGCAAGCAGCAGAAGTTTGCCCTGCTAATGATCGACATTGACCATTTCAAGGTATTGAATGATACGTTCGGCCACCATGTGGGCGACCAGTTGCTGCGGGACGTAACCTCTATCCTGATGAAAGACATGCGTGAAGTGGATACAGTGGCCCGCTACGGCGGCGAAGAATTTGTAATTATCCTGCCGGAAACCACCGAAACAGGCGCTCTATTTGTGGCCCAACGCCTGCGCCGCGCCGTGGACCAGGCCAAATTTTTTGCCGGCTCGCCTCACTCTGTCCAGCATCTCACTATTAGCATTGGGGTAGCTGTTTATGACACGGATGCCCAGTTCAAACGAGATCTGATTGAATTTGCCGATGCAGCGCTTTACGCTGCCAAACACGGCGGGCGCAACCGCGTGATGTGTTATTCCGAGCTTCCAAAAGAGGGAAGAGAAGTTTCCTGACTATGAGTTCAGGTTTTCACGTCGCGCACCAGCGCGGAGAAAACGGCGCCTCCGTCCCCACTGGCCGGACCAAAGTCTGGCGGGTGATCCACGCCTGTGAGTACGCGCGGGATGTGCTGCCTGTAGTGGAAGGCCAGGTCGCAGTCGGAATGCGGCCCTACATTGTTACCCCGCTGGGTGCCGGCAGCGCCGAGCTGTATCTTACCGGCGGCAATCAGGACCAGCCGCGTTCGTTCTCCTTGCTTCGCTCCTGGCAGGATGTACGCAATTGGCGCAAGTCTCTTCTCGATTGCGCTCCTGAAACCACTTCTGACATTGTGCATGCGCATTGCTTCGCCGCCGGCATGGCCGCGGTGCGCAGTTGCAATTGCGTGGTCTATGACCTGGATGCCTGCATTGAAGAAATGGCCATTGCCGCCGGCCTGTGCGAGCCCGGCAGTTGGATGGGACGTTCCTTCCGCGTGGCCGAACAGTTTGTTCTCTCCCGTGCCGCAGCGGTTATTGTTCACTCGCAGGGGCTAAAGGAAGCCGCATTGGAGCGGGGTGCTCCGCCAGAAGGAATTTTTCTGGTGCCTAAGCCGATTCATATCGAGGAAAACCAGACGCCGCTCTCTCCTGACGTTGATTTTCTTTCCCGCCGTTTTGGCCTTGCACCTGAAGATGTGTCCTTTTTCGTGCCTCAATTTGCGCGCGAGGGCGCCGAACAGCTTTCGCCTGCGGCAATTTCCGTGTTGGAAGGTTTCGCGCAGGCATCAAGTGAGGCGCCTCAGTTCAAGCTGCTGCTGGAAGCGCCGGAAACCGCGCGCAGGGTCATTAATGAACATGCCGCACGCCTGGGAATTTCACCACATGTGGTCCTGGTCCACCCACTTGACGTCCCGGCAGTCATGCAAAGCGCGCACGTCGTAGTAGCGGCTGGGGGGTTACCTGAAGATTTACTGGCCGTCCGGCAACCTAATGAAATCTGTCTAGAGAGTCTGTGGCAGGGGAAAACTTTACTAGCCGCTGACGTACCGCGCAATCGCGACGCCAGCCCCGAAGGCCGCGGCTGCCTGTGGTTTCAAGACGGCAACCCTCGCGACCTCGGCTATCGCATGGCATTCCTGGGACGCGAATCCGATTTTCGCGCAGCCCTGGCCGCTGCGGGCCGCATGTACATCTTTGAAACCCGTAACTCTACCGCCGTAGGAAAAAAGTACGATGAAGCCTATCGCTACGCTGCCAGCCGCAAAAAAACCGGAAGCGCCGGCCAGAACATGACCCGCCTTGAAATCGCAGAAAACTGGGGCTAGAAAATTTCTCAACCGGCGGACGAGAACAGTTAAGTTCACCGTCAGTTTGCAACCCTTCCGGCCAGACGTGGGGTTGACAGCCTTTTAAAATTCCGTGTACAGTCCGCCAAAGTTCCCTTGGGAAGGCCGGTACCGCAATGTCCACAGCAAGAGCCGTGACTTCAAATTTAGTTTATTGGCTGGCGCTCACACTTACGCCGGGCATTGGGCCAACTCGCGGCCGCAAGCTGGTGGAACGTTTTGGCAGCATCCAGGATATTTTTCATGCCTCGCTCACGGAGCTGGAGGCGGAGAACCTTCAGGCGCAATCGGCGCAGCACATTGCGCTGGGCAAATCGCTGGAACTGGCCCACGATGAAATTGCCAAAGCCGCGGCCGCCGGCGTGCAAATCCTCTGCCGCGACGACGAAGGCTGGCCAACGCGGCTCGGCGAAATTTACGATCCGCCGCTGGTGCTGTTCGTGCGTGGAAATGTGGAAGCAATATCGCGGCCGGGCATCGCTATTGTGGGCACTCGCCACCCGACGCCTTACGGGATCGGTATGGCGGAGCGGCTGGGCTGCGATCTGGCTTCCCGCGGGCTTACCATCTTCAGCGGCATGGCGCGAGGCGTAGATACGTATGGCCATCGCGGCGCGATTCAAGCCAAAGGAAAAACTGTCGCAGTTTTTGGGACCGGAGTGGACGTGATCTATCCTCGCGAAAACAAAAAAGTCGCCGACAGCATCCTTGAGTTTGGTGGCGCATTGGTGAGTGAATTTCCGCTGGAAACTTTTGCAGCGCCACAGAATTTTCCTATCCGCAATCGCATCATCAGCGGACTCGCTCTGGGTGTGTTGGTTGTGGAAGCAGGGGAGTACAGCGGCACGCGCATCACGGCCCGTTGCGCTCTGGAACAGAGCCGCGAAATCTTTGCCGTGCCGGGAAATGTGATCTCTCGAAACTCCTGGGGACCGAACACTCTGATCAAGCAGGGAGCCAAGCTAACTGCAACATGGGAAGACGTTTGGGAGGAATTGCCCGCCGAGGTTAAACACCAGCTTGAATCCGAACGGGGGCCCCAGGCATCAGACGAGAAGACCACAAGCAGCCTGTTCGGTAACGAATTGAGTCCGGCGGAAAAGAAATTGCTATCAATCTTGCGCCAGGATGAGTCCACACACATTGACGCAATCATGGAGAAACTGGAGGGACACATTTCGTCGTCAGAGGTTTTCACCGCGCTGTTTGAGCTGGAAATGAGCGGGAAAGTGAGACAACTGCCGGGGAAGAATTTTGTAAAAAGCTTCTAGCAGACGGTAATTGGTATTTGGCTCTTGGTACTTCGTAACTTCGGAGGCTGCAATGCGGAATTATCGAGATCTGGAAGTTTGGAAACTCTCACATACGTTAACTCTTGAGCTTTACGCGGCCAGCAAGAAATTTCCGAAGGATGAAATGTTCGGTCTTACGTCGCAGTTGCGTCGGGCCGCAGTTTCCATTGGCGCAAACCTGGCTGAAGGTTGTGGGCGCAGAACCAGCCCCGAATTTGCTCGCTTCATTCGGATTTCAATGGGCTCCGCCAGTGAACTTGATTACCATCTGCTGCTTTGCCGGGATTTTGGGTTTGTCACGGCTGAATTTTATGAACGGAACTCGAAAGAGCTGATCAGGGTTCGCAAAATGCTATCGGCTTTGTTGACCAGCGTCGAAAACCAGATGCAGGCAAAAGCGCTTGGGGCGCACAGCTAAGTACCAAATACCAAGTACCTCTGGCCCGACGGGAATTTGTCCCCACACGCGGTTCCGTGGTAGCTTCAACTGAATTCAAGGGAAAAGAGTAACATTGCCAAAATCACTCGTCATTGTCGAATCGCCCACCAAGGCGAAGACCATCAATAAGTACCTGGGCAAGGACTATGAAGTCGAAGCCTCGCTTGGTCATATTAAAGATCTGCCGAAAAGCCAGCTCGGCGTGGACCTGGAAGGCGACTTCTCCACGGAATATGTCGTCATTCCGGGCAAAGAGAAAGTTGTGGCCAAACTTAAGAAAATGGCCAAGGGCGCGATTGCCATTTATCTGGCGCCTGACCCTGACCGCGAAGGCGAAGCCATTGCCGCACATCTGGAAGAAGAGCTTTCTGAAAATGGCAGCAAGAAAAAGAAAAAAGGCGATACACCGTTCCATCGCGTGACCTTCAACGAAATCACGAAGAAGGCAGTGCAGGAAGCGTTTAAACATCCCCGCGACATTGACCGCAATCTGGTTGACGCGCAACAGACGCGCCGCGTGTTGGATCGCATTGTGGGGTACCAAGTCTCGCCGCTTTTGTGGGACAAGGTCCGTCGCGGCCTTTCCGCCGGACGCGTACAGACTGTCGCACTGCGGCTGATTGTGGAACGCGAGCGCGAAGTTAAAGCTTTCGAGAAAAAAGAATATTGGACCATCGACGCGCACCTGTTTGGCGGGAAGCCGCCCGCGTTCGATGCCCGCTTTATTGGCCGTGCCGACGAAAAAACTGAAGTCCCGAACGAAGAAGAATCCAAAAAGATCACCGAGGCGCTGGAGAAAGCTGATTGGTCTGTCCGCAACATTGAGAAGAAAGAGCGCCGCCGCAGCGCGGCACCGCCGTTTACCACCAGCAAGCTGCAACAGGATGGATCTCGCAAGCTGCGCTTCAGCGTAAAGCGCGTAATGATGATTGCCCAGCGGCTGTATGAAGGCATAGACCTGGGCAGCGACGAAGGGTCGGTCGGCCTTATTACTTATATGCGTACGGATTCCGTGCAAGTATCGCCGGACGCGCTGACTGAAGTGCGGGAGTTGGTTGGAGCAACTTACGGCAAAGACTTCCTGCCCGACCAGCCGAACGTTTACAAGTCACGCAAAGCTGCTCAGGAAGCGCACGAGGCAATCCGTCCAAGCTCGGTTGCGCGGCATCCCGACGAGATAAAAAAATATCTTCAGGAAGATGAGTACAAAGTTTACAAGCTGATCTGGCAGCGGTTTGTGGCGTCGCAGATGATGCCCGCCGTATTCGACCAGACTAGCATCGATATCGAGGCCAAGAGCAGCGCCGAATCATTCACGTTCCGCGTGACGGGATCGGTGCTGAAGTTTGAAGGCTTCCTGAAAGTTTACGAGGAATCGAAAGACGCCAAGGACGAAGAAGACGAGGCGCTGAAGCACAAGCTGCCGGCATTGGAAATTGGGCAGAAGCTCACGATGCGCGAACTCAAGCCGGAACAGCACTTCACGGAGCCGCCGCCACGATTCAACGAAGCTTCATTGGTCAAGGAACTGGAAGAACGCGGTATCGGACGGCCATCAACTTACTCGACTATTCTTTCGACTATCCAGGAACGCCAATACGTGCAGAAAATTGGCGGCAAGTTTATCCCGACAGAAACGGGTCTTGTAGTCACTGATCTGCTGGTCAAGAACTTTGAAGAGATTTTTGATCCGGCTTATACCGCGCGGCTGGAAGAAGAGCTGGACGAAATTGAAGAAGGCAAAGAGAAGTGGACTGACGCGCTGGGCGGCTTCTATAAAAAGTTTTCCAAAGATCTCCGCTACGCTGAAAAGCACATGGAAAATGTGAAGCGGATGGAAAAGCCCACTGACGAAAAATGCGAGCGGTGTGGCTCTCCGCTGGTGCTCAAGTGGGGCAAGCACGGATCTTTCTACGCCTGTAGCGCCTATAAGAAGGATGATCCAGAGAGCTGCACGTTCACCAAGGAGAATCCAGTCAACCTTCCTGACTTTGACGGCGCGGAGATGCCGGAGACCGGCCAGGACGAATACTGCGAAAACTGCGGACGCGTGATGGTGCTCAAGCGCGGTCGCTTTGGGCAATTCATGGCATGCACGGGTTATCCGGATTGCAAGACCACGCGCAGGCTGGACCAGGGCAAGCGCGTGCCGGACGTTCCACTGGAAGAGCTTTGCCCCAAATGTAGCCGCAACATGGTGCTGCGCCATGGCCGCTACGGTGAGTTCATCTCATGCAGCGGTTATCCTGAGTGCAAATACATTAAGCAGAACTTTATTGGCGTGAAATGCCCGCAGTGCGCGGATGGCGAGCTGGTGGAAAAAAAGGCGAGGAAGCGCGGCAACACTTTCTACGGCTGCTCGAATTATCCTAATTGCGAATTTACGTCGGCGTATAAGCCTGTGGCTGAAGCGTGTCCGCAATGCGGAAGCCCGTACATGGTGGAGAAGCACCTGAAGTCTGGTTCGCTGCTGGTTTGCCCGAACAATAGCAAGAAATCGGCGGAAGAAGAAGAGCAGCCCAAGCCAAAAAGAAAGCCGCGCGGAAAGAAGGGTGCAGCAGCGGAAGAAGCGGCCCCGGCGGCAGTCGCGGTAAAATGTGATTACTCGCGGTCAATCCCCACGCCGGAATGGGTAACACAGGCCAAGAGCGAAGCGGCGGAACAAAGAGAAGCCGAAGCCGGTTAACCAACAGGGAGCAATCTTTAAAATGGCGAAAGCAAAAGCAGAAGACGCACAGGTAATCCTGCAGCTCTATGATCTTCGCAGAGAGCCGGTGATGCGGGCGGCGAGGAAGTATGTGGTATCAGAGTTCTGGCCGCAGAACTATGATGAATTTAAGGCCGTCATAACCGGATACGGCACGGAGCCAAACGCATGGTTCCGCCAGGTGCTTACCTACTGGAACATGGCTGCCGCCCTGGTCTTGCGCGGCGCCATCAACGAGCAATTATTTTTCGAAACCAATAGCGAGCCATATTTCCTGTGGGCAAAGTTTGGCGGGTATATCGCACAGGCAAGGAAAGACCAGATTGATCCTGAGTTTCTTTCGCATCTGGATAAGCTTGCATCCAAACCGGCGGCCAAGAAGCGGATACAGAAATTGCAGGAGCGTTTAAACGCGCGTCGGGCCCAGGCAGCAGCGGCAGCCAAAGCTGGGAAGTAGCACGAAACGCTATGGGAATTTATTGACTGCGGAGGCGCGGAGAGGCAAGCTTGCCGCAGATCAGCGCAGAGAAACGCAGATGGCGCGCGACTTCGAAACCCTCAATTCCCCTTCGGCAAACTCAGGGTCATTTCGCTCAAGTCGTGCCCTGACACTTGTTTTGTCGGCCTGAAGTGCGTGAGAGATAGTGAATCGAATCCCACCCTTTCGCAAAAAGCGCGATGTGATACACGGTTTCAAATGGACGACAAGTCGTGCTGAACTCTCCAGCCTCTCCAACCCAGTACTCTTCCCATTCGGGACGGTTTTTCGACATTTATAGGCCTCGGCCAAAATCGTTCTCGATACCCGGCCATGCATCTTTGCATTCTGCCTCACGCTCTTTGATTTCAGAATTGAGTCCCAAGGAGAAATACGAGTCCTGCACCCGCAGCATCTTCAACATCAGCAAATGCCCCATCATTGCAGCAAGAGCTGCTTGGGCATGTTCAGCAGCACGAGTGAAAAAGGCACCACTCTCCAGAAGACTTATCCGCGAGCTGATTGCCAACACTGTCGAATGAGCCTGCTGAGTCGGCCATGCATAACCGTTGTAGTAGCAGTATTCCAAGCCGTATCCGGCCTTCTTTGCCATTGCGGGTAAGGGCAGCTTCGACCAAGAGAACATTTCTTTGTCTGTGCCACACTCGGCACAGACGATCTCCCTGAAGTCCTTCGCTACCTTCTGATATGCCTCATTTACTTTCTGGATATGATCTTCACCCAGTATCCGACCCAGTTGCTCCGTTCCGTAAATCTCTTTTGCATGATTTATCAATCTTCGGTGTGCAATGGAGCCGTAGTCCCAAAAGCGTTTGGCTTCATCAGGAAATCGTGAGATGTACGCGGCTGTCACGGTGCGCTCGTACATTCCGCGAACAATCTTCGATGCACCTGCACCGAGTCCATTGCCTGCAAGGACCCACATTTCAGTGAAATCCTCGTGTACTACAGAGCCACTCAGAAACACCAGCGAGTCAGCCGGCTTCCTATGATTGAAGACCCTCTTCATTGCCTTTTCTGTTGTCTTAGCAAGAGGCTCAAGTGCAGCGACAAACTTCGGGTGTGCCTGTTGGAAAGCTAACCACTCTTCGGCAAAGCCGAAAACGAAAGCGCCAGAAGGCAATGGCAGTCCACCTACAATCCCTTGAGACCCCGCCGGATTTGCGGAGAGCTTGTTGGGAGGCTGGAGGAATCTGAATCGCTCTCTGATTCGCTGCCATATCGTCCTTTTTAGCCTGCTGCTCATAGCGGGTCTTACTTGATCGTTCTCTTCCTCAGTTTCTTTGGTGATGAGTGATGTGACAAAACGGTGTTGGGCTGGAGGGACTCACGCAACGATGCTGGTGCTTTTCACATGCGTTAATTAAATCCTCCTCATAATACACTCCAACGTTTTCCCTTGACTTCGCTGCCATCTTCGCTTATCATACGCTATCGCTGCTCGGACAACAAACGGCCTGCTTCGACCCTATTTTCTGAGGATTTGAATCTAAATCAGTAAATTCCCGACGACTAACAATTCAATTTGGGCCGGCATACAAGGCATTGCATTTTCCGGGCGGAGAAAGCGTTTCCCTTGATGCACCAACTTTGGAAAAAGTGGGCTGCTGCCAAACCTGAGATTGTGTTATAGGACTGGTTCCTTTTGGCTGTGAGCCAGCAGTGTACCCATTCTTTCGCGCTTTTGCGGAAAGGGTGAGATTCCAATTAGGAACACCTTTTTAGCACATGAGGTGAAAAATAAGCTGGCTGGCTAAGCTCTAAATGACTTTACGCAGCACCTGAAGTTGTTGCTCTTTTCGAAGCCCATGCGCCGCAGTCAGTGCGTAGCGTTCAGCGGGCGTGTAGACATTTCTGTGTCGCACCTACGGCGCTCAATTCTTCTTTTAACGCCTACCCAGGGCTTACGCGCCTGAGCTAAACTCTTTCGCCCTCCGGGCTGGGTCTTTGCCGTCCGAAGATTTGGCTGGGGGCGAGAGCAAGGACAGTGTTCTTTTTCGCACTTGATTCGCTCAGCAAACCTCGCTATAGTACGTCAGCCCTCAGGGGGAAAGGGTGTTTGGTCTTTGAAAAATTAGCTCTTAGCCATTGGGCTCTTAGCCTTTAGCCAGACAAAGCAAAAGCAACGCGATTCAAGCCCGAAACGAGGCAGAAAAAGAGCTTCGACCGTTCGGTGACCGTCCGGTCGAATTGAACAAAGCTTTTGCTTGCAACAAAAACGTCTACCCCCGGTGGGGGGTGATAGGGTTTTACCTTAGGGAATGCTCCACGCAGTCGCGAAGGGAAGCTCTCAACCCTACGCCAATCGAGGTTAAATCGCTGAAGCACACGCCAAATGGGGATCGCATGGGGAGGAATCCTATAACTGCTTTCTTTGCAACAGAGGTGGCTGGGGATGAATGGGGAGGAAACGCGTATGTCCTTTAGAAATGGGGATGGAGGGAGGGGGTAGGGTGCACACCGGTGGTACAGACCGGGCACATGCCTGACAGAATAGACCGGGTGATTCGCCCGTTTCGGGACTAGAGCGGTTTCGGAGATGATGTACCTTGACAGCCTCACCTCAGTGGCTGAAGCCGATTTCTTCAGCAGCATACCGCAGGCATAAATGCCTAATGTCACTTACTTAACAACAAGTCATTGATAAAGAAGGCTGCAAATTGAACATTTTGGTTCATCTTGGAGGTGCGCTGGAGTTTTCCGCCCAGTTCTGAAAATGGTCATGGCCGATGAG
>DASXMN010000077.1:0-67796 GCA_036495645.1 Candidatus Angelobacter sp. | reverse complement strand
AGGTGGAAGAAGCGATGCGGCAGGGAGAGAAGACGGCGGCTCCGCCGCTCCAGCGGGTCTCGCGCGAAGGTCCTTTGCCGCTTTCCTTTGCCCAGCAGCGCCTCTGGTTCATTGATCAGTTAGAGCCTGGCAATGCGGTATACAACTGCCCGCGAGATCTAAGGATTCATGGCCAATTGAATCGCGAGAAGCTGTGCAGCAGCTTCACGGAAATTCTCACACGGCACTGGTCATTGCGCACGGCCTTTCGACTGGGTATGGAGCAGGAGCCAGTGCAACTCGTGCAGGCCATGGAAAATCTCCAATTCCGAGTGGAAGAGATAGATTTGCGACATTTGGAATCCGGGGAGCGAGAAGCCGAAGCACAACGGCTGGCGCAGGAAGAAGCAGAACGCGGGTTCGACCTGAGTCGCGGGCCGCTGCTGCGGGTGAAGCTGCTGCGGCTGGAAGCAGAAGACCATGTGCTGCTGCTGACCATGCACCACATTGCCAGCGATGCCTGGTCACTGGGAGTGCTGGTGCGCGAATTCGTGGAGCTGTACACGGCGGAGAAAGAGCTGAATACCGTACTGAAAGAACTCGAGGTCCAATATGGCGATTACGCAGTGTGGCAGCGGAACTGGCTGCATGGAGAAACGCTGGAAAAGCAGCTTGGATACTGGAAAAAGCAACTGGCGGGAATCGAGCCTCTGGAACTGCCGACCGATCGGCCGCGCACATCGCTGACAAGCCGTCGCGGCGAGACGCTGTGGTTGGAGATGGGAGAGGAATTGACAAAGAAGCTCAAAGAGCTGAGCCGGCAACAAGGAGTGACGCTGTTCATGACGCTGCTGGCAGCATTGCAAGTACTGCTGGCTCGCTACACGGGGAAGCACGATGTTGTGGTGGGAACGCCCATAGCCAACCGCACCCAATGCGAGATCGAACAGCTAATCGGTTTCTTCGTGAATACACTGGTGCTGCGGGGAGAAGTAAGAGCCGAGAAGACTTTCCGGGAACTGCTGGAGCAGACGCGCGAAGCAACATTGGGTGCCTATGCCAATCAAGATTTGCCGTTTGAGAAGCTGGTGGAAGAGTTGCAGCCCGCGCGCGACCGTAAAAGGGATCCGCTATTTCAGGTAATGCTAAGCGTGCAGAATGCACCCCAGGAGGAGTTGAACCTGCCGGGGTTGCGGATCCAGGATTGGAAGCCACTGGGGAGAGAGGTAGCCAAGTCCGATCTTGCTTTTTCAGCGCTGGAAAGGGCGGGAAATATAAACATCGGGACCAATTATGCGGCTGACCTGTATGCATCCACGACCATCGAGCAAATGGCCAGACACTTCCGGCAAGTCTTGGAAGAGGTGAGCCGGAATGCCGATTGCAAAATTGGCGAGATCCAGATGTTGAGTGAATCTGAGCGGTCCCAGATAGTAACGGAATGGAACAGTACTGATAAACAACACAAAAAACTGACGATCGTCGGGCTATTCGAGGAGCAGGCGAAGAAGACGCCGGGCGCAACTGCGGCGGAATGCGCGCGAGAGCGGTTGACTTATGAGCAGTTGAATCGGCGATCGAACCAGTTAGGCCACTATTTAATGCGCCTGGGAGTGGGACCAGAAGTATTGGTGGGCATATGCATGGACCGCAGCCTGGAAATGATGATTGCAATTTTAGGTGTGCTTAAGGCGGGAGGAGCCTATGTGCCGTTAGATCCAGCATATCCAGCGGAACGGTTGGGCTACATGTTAGATGAATCCCAAATGTCCGTGCTGCTCACGCAGGAAAAGCTGCGCGGCAAATTGCCTTCATCCTGGGCGCAGGTGGTTAGCCTGGATGTCGAATGGAATTTGATTGAAACAGAAAGCGCTGAAAACCTTGAGCAGCAGCCGCAGTGGGGGGACCTTGCCTATGTGATCTACACCTCAGGTTCGACCGGAAAACCCAAAGGAGTGGCCGTTACACATGAGGGATTGAGCAACTATCTGCAATGGGCGGCGGCTTATTATCGGATAAGCGAGACCGGCCACAGTTCAGTGTCTCCTGTGCATTCTTCTCTTGGATTCGATCTCACGGTCACAAGCATCTTTCCTGCGTTGCTGGCCGGCAAATGCATTTCCCTGTTGCCCCCTGGCAACGAAATCAATGCGCTGGCAGCAGGATTACAGACAAAAAATGCTTATAGTCTGGTGAAGGCGACTCCCAGTCATTTGAAGCTGTTGTCAGCTCTCCTGCCAAGAGCTGAGCATGTCGACGGAGCGGAAGCACTTATCATCGGCGGCGAAAGCCTGAGTTATCAGGACCTGTCGTTTTGGTTGAAACAGTCCAGCAAGGTTCGACTGATTAACGAATACGGGCCAACAGAAACCGTAGTGGGATGTTGCGTTTACGAAGTGGACAGGGACAGAGTCGGCGACGGTCCGGTGCCCAGCGGCAAACCAATCTCGAACACACAATTGTACGTGTTGGACAAAGAGATGCAGTTGGTTCCCATAGGCGTCGCTGGCGAATTGTACATCGGAGGTGCTGGCCTGGCGCGCGGCTATATCCATCGGCCGGACCTGACCGCCGGGCGTTTTGTTCCTAACCCATTTGCCGGCACGGGAGGGCAGCGGCTGTATCGCACAGGAGATCGAGTGCGTTGGATGCAAGATGGAAACCTGGAATACCTCGGACGTCTGGACCAACAGATGAAAATCCGCGGGTTCCGCATCGAGCTCAATGAGATTGCGGCGGCATTGCAAGAACATCCGGCGGTGCAGCAGGCGGTAGTGGCGCCGTGGGAAAGCCAGGCGGGAGACCAGCGGCTGGTGGCCTATGTAGTCCCGGACAAAACCCGCGCTTATCCGCTGATGCAACGTTCGCCTCTGGAGCAAAGCCGTGAATTTGATTCCATAGCGCTCGATGAGCTGAGCACAAATCAATTGGCAGCAGATCTGCGAACGCATCTATCGTCCAAGTTGCCGGAGTATATGGTGCCCGCGGCGTACGTGCCGCTGGAGAAGCTGCCGTTGACCCCGAACGGCAAGATAGACACCAAAGCCTTGCCTTCTCCGCAATTCGACTCGGAATTTTCCAGGCCGATTTCTCCGCGTACCCCGGTCGAACAAAAGCTGGCGAACATATGGCGCGAGGTATTAGGCCTGGAGCAAGTTGGCATAGAAGACAATTTCTTCGAGCGTGGAGGACATTCGCTGCTGGGAGCAAAACTGATTGCGCGAATCCAGAATGTTTTCGGCATTGACCTGCCGTTGCGGACGATTTTTGACCAGCCTACCATTGCCGCCCAGGGCTCTCTGCTCGAAGCAGAAATTTTACTACCGATCTCAGGTCCCCTCATTCCGCTGCAGAAAAAGTGCGCACTTCAAGAGGGCGCACTTCGGCCGCTTTTCTGTATCCATCCATTTTTTGGCCTGGCTCATTGTTACAAAAAGCTGGCGGAGCTGCTCGGAACTGACCAGCCCTTGTACGGTCTACAGGCGCGAGGCATCGATGAAGGTGAAATACCGCTTACTACTATCCCTGAGATGGCTGCTTGTTATATCCGGGCCATTCGGTCCGTTCAGCCCGAAGGCCCATATCAGCTCGCCGGCTGGTCCATGGGATCGATTGTAGCGTTCGAAATGGCGCAGCAGTTAGTTGAAGCAGGTATGACTGTATCCTTCCTCGGTCTTTTCGAAGGTCGGCCGCCGCATCATTCGAGCACCCTTCATGCTCACACAATGCCGGGTGGCCAGGAAGTTCTGGCAGCAACACGAGAGAAGGAGCTGCTGGCCCATCTTGGAGCAGACGGTTTGAACGTGGAGGAAATGAACAATCTATCGGCCGAAGAATGGACCGCCCTCTGCCTTGACCGCGTGAAGATTATCCATCAAGAGTTTAACGACCTCTCACTGCCACAGTTCCGCAGGCTCCTGCGGGTGAGCAGCTTCAATCTGCTGGCGCTTGAGTCATATGACATGAAGCCCTACTCAGGTGAGGCGAGCCTGTTCAGAGTCCCGCTTTCTGCTGGACAGGATGAGAGTTATGGCTGGACCCAGTTCGTAAAAGGCAAACTCGAGACCTTCGAGTGTCCAGGAACACATCAAGAGTTCATGTCTGGCGCTTGTGTCGCATCAGTGGCTGCGTTGCTCAAGCAATGCCTGCATGCTGGAGCACCTTCAGGCGTCCAGGGATAAACAGGAAGGAACACGTGAAGGACCTTCTTCGAGTCATTATCGTATTGCTTAAATGGTTGCGCAAAGTGGAAGGCTCCCGGCGCGTAACGCTGGCAGTCATTGCCGGCGGCGCGCTAGCCGGCCTGGGAAGCAGCGCTCTAATTGCTGTCGTGAATGCCGCATTGGCTGCTCAATCTTCTAAAGTGCTGCTTGTGGCTTTCCTGGCGTTATGCATTGCTGTTCCCATATTTGGCTATTTTTCTGAAGCTTTGCTAATCAGGTACACGTCACAAGTTGTCTATAATTTGCAACTCCGTTTGGCAGGACAGATCCTGACGGGGCCTTACAGGCTTCTGGAAGAACTGGGCGCGCACCGGCTGCTTGCCACTATCACCGACGATATAAATTCCATTTCCGTTGCTGCCACTAATTTTCCTGTTTTATTGACGCAATGCTTCATTATGGCCGGCTGCCTGATTTATCTGGGCTGGCTCTCTTTGCCCCTGCTTGGAGTTGTGCTCGCGTATATGGCCGTGGGACTCATGGCATATTATGTACCCCTGAAAAAATCAACAAAGCTTTTTCGATTGGCGCGCGGTGAACGAGATACCTTCTTCCGGCATATTAGGGCATTAATTGAGGGGATCAAGGAACTTAAATTAAACAGACGCCAACGTGAAGGTTTCATGGAGCAGCAATTTGAGCGCGCCGCAGGCAGCGTTCAAGAGTACAGCTCGCAGGCGAATACCCTATCAGCAGTAGCTGCTCATTGCGGGCAGGCATTATTTGTCATCCTGCTTGGGTTACTCGTGTTTTTCTCGCCGCGCATGGTTGCTATTGACAGCCACATTCTCACGGGATATGCGTTCACAATACTCTTTATGATCTCCCCGCTCATCACCATCCTCAATACTGTGCCGTTGTTCACGCGGGCCGGCGTCGCCGCTGAAAAAATCGAGGCCCTGGGTCTGTCGTTTTCCAAATATCCGGGTGAACCGACTTCGGAAGAGCAGCCTTTCGTTTTCTGGAACAAGCTTGAGCTGGTCGCCGTCACCCATGCTTACTGTCGCAGCCCGGAAGTGAGTGAGTTTTGCCTGGGCCCTCTGGACCTCACTTTTCGTCCTGGAGAGTTAGTGTTCCTGGTAGGCGGCAATGGCAGTGGCAAAACGACCCTGGCGAAGCTCATCGTGGGGCTATACGAACCTTTGAATGGCGAGATGCGGCTTGATGGAAGGACAGTCACCCTGGCGAATCGCGATCATTACCGCCAGTGTTTTTCAGCCGTATTTTCCGACTTCTATTTATTTGACCATCTTTATAGCTTGAGTGCGCAGGAATTGGCGGCAAAGGCGCCGGACTACATAAAGATGCTACAGTTGCATGAGAAAGTGACGATTGACGGGAATAAGCTGTCC
Source organism: Candidatus Angelobacter sp. (assembly GCA_036495645.1). Taxonomy (GTDB): domain Bacteria; phylum Acidobacteriota; class Terriglobia; order Terriglobales; family Acidobacteriaceae; genus Angelobacter. The sequence continues at coordinate 62,242 of DASXMN010000077.1, read as the reverse complement.
ACTGTCGATTTGTCCCAGGGGCAGCGCAAAAGGCTGGCTCTTCTGACCGCTTATCTCGAAGACCGCCCAATCTATGTCTTTGACGAATGGGCTGCCGATCAGGACCCTATCTTTAAAGAGGTTTTCTATCACCAGATACTTCCACAACTTAAAGCCAGGAAGAAAACCGTTTTAGTCATCTCGCATGACGACCGCTACTATCACGTAGCAGACCGGCTGATCCGGCTGGAACGAGGAGTGTTGGAAGAGGGCCTCCCGGTAAATATTCAGCAGCGAGAAATATCTACTTCAGTTTGAAATAGCTTTCCTCATTCTGGACCAGTAAACCACCACTTCTATATAACGCATAAGCATATCTGCTCTTGGAAGACAGAGCCCTAACAGTAACCCGAAAACATTTTTAAAAGAAAGGGATTTGCGATGACCAGATTTGTGCTTTCTGAAGACGATGTCAACATTATCCGGCATCTTTTGAGTGAGCTGACTGCCCAGCACCAGCACCCTGATGACAGCTCATTCCTTAACAATGTGACAGTTTATGCCCAGGAGTTGCCCCGAGGGGTTCGAATGGCGATGAATGAATTCCGGCTGGCAGAAAAATCCGCTGTTCTGGTGATTTCCGGTTTTCCGATCGATGAAGACAGTCTGGGACCTACTCCCAGCAGCCTGGAAGACGCACGCATGTCATCGCGCAGCGTGCGGGAAGAGTTCCTGTTTGCGCTCCTGGCCTCCCTTCTCGGAGATATCATCGGCTGGCGGACACAACATGGGGGCCGCATCATCCATGACGTGTTTCCCATTAAGGCCCACGCGCAGGAGCAAATCGGTACTGGAAGCGAACAACTGATCTGGTGGCATACGGAGGACGCATTTCACGAATTGCGTGGAGATTATGTAGGTCTAATGTGTCTTCGCAATCCGGATGCGATTGCCACCACGATTTGTCCTCTCTCCTGTGTGCCGCTAACGAAAAAGCAGACAAACCTTTTATTCATGCCAGTGTTCACGATTCGACCTGACGAATCGCATCAGCGCAAGAATGCGGTAGGGCTTGAGGTTGCGAATGGAGAGCCAGATGGAGATTTTGACCACATTGAGGAAATGCTTCGTAATCCCCGAAAGGTGGCCCTTTTCTCCGGCAGCCAGGACTCACCATATATCAGGATCGATCCTTACTTTATGGATCCCTCGGCCAATTCGGAAGCCCAGGAAGCGGTTTGCCAGCTTATCCAAGCCATTGATCAAAGAATCCAGAAAGTGGTGCTTGCTCAAGGCGACGTGTGCTTCATAGATAATTACCGGGCAGTCCACGGCAGGAAATCATTCAAGGCCAGATTTGATGGTACAGACAGGTGGCTGAAGAGAATCAATGTTACCCGGGATTTGCGGAAATCCCGCAGCCAGAGAAGCGATGCATTGAGCCGGATCATTGCCTGATGCAATATACAGGCAACCGAAAACGAGCAAGATAAAGACATCTCTGCCGTTGTCTGGTGGCGACCTTGGCAGGCGTTTACGCGTTCCGATATCATGATAAGCAAGCCATTGGTTGAATATCCGATTATCTAGAACGGGATGAGAGCCGTGGAAATAACCAAGAACCTGCAGCAGGCATTTCGGCGCTTAAGAAAACTTAAATTCTTTACCGCCGTTGCGGTGATAACCCTTGGGTTAGGGATCGGCTCTTCTATATCCATCTTTAGCATCGTTGATGCTTTGCTGCTGCGTTCATTACCTTATCCGGATCCAGGTCGCCTGGTCCTGCTGTGGGGAAATTATGCTCGAACAGGATCAATTGAGCGGCGCGGCGCCTCTTATCCCGACTTGAACGATTGGCGCCAGCAGAGTAAATCATTTGAAGGCATGGCCTCTTTTTCTGCTGAAGACTGGAAGATTCGCAGTGGTGAAACTTCCGAGATCGTTCCCGGCGAAATTGTTTCTTCCAGCTATTTTTCCCTGCTCGGTATAAAACCTGTGTTAGGGCGCGTGTTTACGCTGGCAGAGGACCAGAATTCAGACAACTCCCTGGCCGTTGTGCTCGGCCATAGAATTTGGACCCGCACGTTTGGATCTGATCCGGGCATTATCGGTAAGTCTATCCAATTGGCTGACCGGCCTGCTGTTGTTATCGGGGTGTTGCCGCCCGAATTCCGCGGCCTTACCGATGAAGCTGAGGTGTGGACTTCCACTGCTTTTGTCGATCGCGCAACAATGACCAATCGAGCTCTGCACTCCTTTCCCGTGGTGGCGCGTCTTAAGCCCGGCATCAGCGTCAAAGAAGCGCAAAATGAGATGCGCATTGTTGCACAACGTCTGGCGAGCGCCTATCCCGCTACTAATGATCACCGTGGAACAGAGGTGATTGGGCTCAAAGAAGATACGGTAAGGAGCATGCGCAGCTCTGTTTTATTCAGCTTCGCAGCGGTGATTGCCGTATTGCTGATTGCGTGTATCAACGTGTCGAACCTCATGTTGGTCCGCGCTGAAGGACGGGAAAAGGAAATCGCTCTGCGCTATGCGCTGGGCGCCACGAGAATGCATACACTCCAGCTGGCTTTGACTGAAAGCGGATTGCTCGCTTCCGGTGGCCTGCTTCTGGGGATTGTTGTAGCTTACTGGGCCACTCCCACCATCCTATTGTTCAATCCAATTCCTTTGCCTGGGTATGCGCATGTCAATCTTGACTTCACAGTTTTGGCCTTTTCGGCCGCCATCACCGCTGTAGCTGCTCTCCTGGTCGGAATTTTGCCGGTCCTGCGTTTCTGGAAAAGCGACTTAAACAGCGCGTTGAGTGCGCGCACGGTTGCAGCAGGGCCGCGCCAACGCTTGCGTGGGGCCTTGGTGGTTTCTGAGGTTGCTCTGGTTACCGTTCTATTGGTCGGAGCCGGCCTGCTTATCCTTACCTTTCAAAAGCTCATTGCTCTTGATCCGGGATTTAAAGCGAACGACATCCTGACTCTTCACCTGAAACTCCCTGCCGGGCAGGACGTGGATGTTGCCAACCAGAGCATGGCATTGTTGCAGCGTGTCCAGGCGGTACCCGGGGTCCTGAACGCCAGTTTGTCATCAGACGTTCCTCTGGATGGCCATGCTTCCGCCTCTTTCTATACATCGAGCCAGGACATCGCCGAGTCCGCGCAAAAACGCCCTCGAGCGTTCCTGCACCGCGTAACCCCCGATTTCTTCTCAACCTTCGGAATCCGTCTGGTAGCGGGACGCTGGTTCACTGCCACCGATATGGCGTCCAACAGGCCATTCGTGGTGATCAGCAAAGACGTTGTCAAGCGCTCCTGGCCATCTGTAAATCCTATCGGCCAGCGGTTGCAAATGGGAAGCGGCGCAACTACAACGTGGTACGAAGTTATCGGCATTGTCGATAATGTTATGTATAGGGGCATACCCGGAGCTTTTCCCGATAATTCAGACGTTTACTTGCCCCTCTCAGCACCGGTTGAAGAGATGGCTATGGCTGTTCGCTCCGAACGCGCTGCAGATTTGGTTAAGACCCTTACGGCTACGATCAAGAGCTTTGAAGCCACTACAACTATCTACGATGTGGCCACTATGAAAGAAAGGACCAGCGATCAACTATCCATCCCGCGTTTTGCCGGATTGGTGATGGGAGTGTTTGCCGGCATAGCTTTCATTTTGGCCTTTGTGGGTATTTATTCAGTCATGTCTTATCTGGTCTTCCAGCGCACGCAGGAAATTGGTATCCGCTTGGCGCTGGGTGCGCGGCCCAGCAGCATTTTTCTGAACGTAATCAGCCGAGGACTGTGGATGGGGATAACCGGCACTTTGATCGGTGCTGCTTGCATTCTGGCGATGCACAAACTGGTTGCGAGCCTGCTCTTCGGAATAAGCGCTGTGAGCCCGCTGATCATCGGTCTGGTTTCTTCTTTGATGCTGGTTTGTGTCGTTTTGGCCTGCTACATGCCCGCCCATAGCGCCACAAAAGTCGATCCCTCGGTTACCTTACGTCACGAGTGCTGATTCCGCCGGCATCCAAGCCAAGATGAATCCGGTGGGTATATAATGCGCCTTTTTAGAAAAGCTTACCTGGAAATTACCGCTTATGAACTCTTCAGCAGTGCAGCGTTCCAACCAAGTAGTTAACAGCAGGCTGGAAAGATCGCTTTCTTTTTTATCATGGGTGCTTGTGGTTTTATCAATCGTATTGGCATTGAAGTGCCTGCAGCCACCAGCTCCCAAGCCTGTATCGGCTCCGAAGGAAGATTTCTCCGCCGAACGGGCCATGAATCATATTCGTGTAATCGCCCGCACGCCCCATCCAATAGGATCGGAACCGAACAGGAAGACGCGCGACTACCTGGTGGCCCAGCTTTCATCCTTAGGCCTGGACCCACAAGTTTACCCCGCGATGGGTTTGGACGTGGTGGGCACAGCCATAGGAGCTGGAAATACCCAGGACATCGTTGGTTATCTTCGAGGATCCGCAACTTCGCGCGCCATCTTACTGGTTGCGCACTACGATTCCGTTTCGCGTTCCCCCGGCGGAGCTGATGATGGCTCCGGGGTAGCAGTCATACTTGAAACAGTCCGCGCGCTCCGCGCAGTGGGAGAACTGAAAAATGATCTCATGGTCCTCTTCAGTGACGGAGAAGAGAGCGGATTGCTTGGAGCCGAAGCCTTTGCAACATCGCATCCCTGGGTCAAGAACGTAGGTTTGGTCCTGAACTTCGAGGCACGGGGCGACCGCGGGGCATCCCTGATGTTCGAAACCAGTCCGGGGAACCAACAACTGATCAACAATGTGGTTGAGGCTGCTCCCTATCCAGTGGCTTCTTCTCTTTTTTATGAACTGTATAAGAAGTTGCCGAACGATACCGACTTTACCGTATTCCGGCGGATGGGTATTCCCGGCCTCAATTTTGCGTTTGGCGCCGGCTTTCAGTCTTATCACTCGCGGCTGGATACACCCGAACATCTCAGCACCGCCTCGGTTCAGCATCAGGGGTCTTACGCCCTTGCCTTGACGCGGCACTTTGGCGGGATGGATTTGACCAGCCTGAAGCAGCAAAGCGGAGATGATGTTTTTTTCAATTGGGTCGGCGGGCATCTTATGGCTTATTCCGAAAAATGGGTGGTCCCCGGACAGACGATCCTCACAGTGTTGATCGTTGGGCTGATAGTCATAAGCTCAAAGGTCCAGCTTAGACGGCTATCGTTAGCAGCGCTCCTGATCATAGCGTTCCTTGTACTTATTTCCGGCATTCTGATTTTGATATGGGAAGTGGCCGGATACTTTCTTGCAAATAAAATCATGAATGCCGATATCCCCGGCGATGCCCTGGTGCTGACAGGCATGATATTGTTTGGAATGGCTGCAGCCGGTCCTTTATTTCGCATATTGCGCAACAAGTTCTCCTGCCAGGAAATGTCTCTTGCCGGCCTTGGGCTACTCTGTATTTTCAATTGGATATTTGCCGTGAAGCTTGCGGCCGGCAGCTACCTGCTGTTCTGGCCTTCGCTTTTTGCGGTCATTGGATTACTTGTAATCCGATTATTGAAAAAGGACCAAGTAGAAACATGGCAATGGGTAGCAGGACTGGCGCCGGTTGCATCAGCGCTCCTGCTTTTTGTGCTTGTTATTTACCTGGTCTATGTTTTCTTCTCTCTTCAACTTCTAGTAATCATAATAGTAGGGTCCGCAATCGGGTTGTTGTATCTTCTATCGCCACAATTGATGGACGCTCTGACACCCAGGCACAAGCCACTGCGGATGTCTCTTGTGCTATGGGGCGTAGGCCTCATCTGTTGTATCTGGGGAGGAATAGTTTCCAGCCCGAATTCCGAGCATCCTGGTCCTGACACTCTCGCGTATAGTCTGGATGCAAATGATGGTACTGGCCGCTGGATCTCTTACGACATCAGACTGGACCAATGGACAAACCAATTCTTTCCTTCCCCCCAAAGAGAGCACCAGCCGCTGCCCGATTTTCTAGCAGGATCTTCCAGACCGGTATTTTCCGCCCCGACGGCTGCATTCAACCTGCCCGCTCCCATCGCTACGGTATTATCCGATGAAGCCGATGGGGAAATACACCGCCTTCACGTTAAAGTTAAGTCATTGAGAGGAGCAGATGTTCTGTACCTCAGATTTAACAAGGAAGTGCAAGGCATTTCCGTCAATATCAATGGAAGAGAAGCCTCCCTTCCAAAAACCGGCGGATGGCTCCGATTGACGCTGTCTGGAATGGGAGTGAGCGAATCCGACCTGAAGTTTGTCCTGCGTACCCCTTCCGTCGTCTCCTTCTGGGTGATGGATGAGTCACCCGGGCTGCCCGGATCTGTCTCCGCAAGACCCGCCAACTTCATAGCATGGTACGGCAGTGATGTGACCCTGGTCTGCCGAAAGTACACTTTGGAGCGCAGCCCCCGATCATAAACAAGTTTGTTCTGCTTTCCCTAGGCATCCTGAGCTTCAAAGCCAATTCACGCATTTTGAGTGCGCCGGCGCCTGTGGCGAAGTTTATGCCGGACTTTCCGGCTTACGTGCAGACTGGTTTCTGAAAACGTAATCGTCAAGGCCGTCATGACAGTAATGGCGAAGCGGCCTAAACTTTCCCGATGGCCGGAGGCTGCGTCGGTTTCCCGTCACTGACAAAATGCAACTTTTATACTTTGCCCCGGTTTACCCAGTTTTTCAGTGTCAGGCGGAAAGGAACCTTAAATGTACAGTGACAAAAAGTTATATTTGCGGCAGAACATACAGGTGGAACCATTGATTGACCACTGGTACGCCTGGTCCCATTTGATTCCGCCAGCCACTGCGGCGAGGAATATCACAGAGCGGCACCTTAAGATAATGGATTCTTATATAAATGCTCCTCAGGTCCATTCTCGCGCAGTGGCCAATCCAAAGATGGCAGGTGGGCCCTTCATCGATTACGACGGCAAGCGTGTAGATGAGATTCGCGCCTTGCGCGACCACATCAGGAACAAACGGGCAGACCTGATTGAACTCTCCAGGGCATTGGCTGATTTGGAAGCCATGCTGCGCGATGCGGCATGCGGCTACAGTCTGCTACCCCTTTATCCCAAAGTGCCTGAGATTCTACGGGGCTACATTGAGCTTGGATATGATCTCAACAACCATGCGTCATTTCGCATCATCGAGTCTCTGCTTTATAAAAGCAAATACTACGATCGCTCTCAGCAGAGTCTCCTGCTTTCGGCCATTTCGAATGACGACCGGCCATTCGTCTTGAGCACCCCCCGGCTTGAATCCAGCAATACCGTTCATCTGCCGCTTCCCTTCGATCACCACGCTATCGACGAGCTGTTTCGACTTAAGGCGGAGCCTCGTCCTTGGTCTGAAATAAAGGAAGTTTTGCAGATTCCTGACCACAAGGATGCTCGCATGCAGACTTTTCTTACCGAGGAGCCTCCACCTCGTTATATCCCCTACATGGGGCCGGGAGTTCGATGGAGATATTTTGGCCACGCGTGCATCCTCATCGAATCGCAAGGGACCAGCATGCTGTTTGATCCGGTACTCAGTTACACCTATGAAAGCGGCGTTTCACGCTATACCTATCTGGACTTGCCCGATGAAATCGATTATGTGTTGATCACTCACAACCATCAGGACCACGTGTTGTTTGAGACATTGCTCCAGATTCGTCACAAAGTCAGGAACATTGTTGTCCCGCGCAACGGAGGAGGCAATTTGCAGGATCCTTCCCTCAAACTTCTTCTTCGCAGCTGCGGTTTTGAGGACGTAATTGAAATGAGCGAAATGGAGGAGATTCACTGCGGGAAAGTAAGCATCATTGGGTTGCCGTTTCTAGGCGAGCACGCCGATCTGGATATCAAATCCAAAATGGCCTGGCTCGTCAAGATCGAGCCGTACGCGCTGCTGTTTGCGGCAGATTCCTGCAACATTGAACCCAGACTGTATGAGCACGTCCATCGTGAGATTGGCGACGTACACGCATTGTTTCTGGGGATGGAATGCGACGGCGCACCGCTCACCTGGCTGTATGGTCCTTTATTGACCCAGCGCATCGAACGGGCCATGGATGAATCCCGCCGCCTTGCCGGCTGTAACTACGAACAGGCCCTTGAACTGGTGAACATCTTTCATTGCAGGGAAGTATACGTCTACGCGATGGGGCAGGAGCCCTGGTTGAATTACATCATGAGCATCAAGTACACCGATCAATCACGGCCCATTGTCGATTCTAACCGTCTGATTTCAGCTTGCAGGGAACGGGACATCATCGCTGAGAGGTTATATGGAGAGAGGGAAATTTTGGTAGAGCCTGCAGCCAGGAAACACAATGCGGCCCACATCTTTGCGCCATCGTGACCGCACTGGGGGCCGCAGGATTCTCCTCGCCGCAAATTCCCGCCCAAACGCCGACCGTGTTAAACGGGAATTTTCCAGCAGAGACGGGTTCGCAGCTGACTGCATCCTCCGCCAGTCCCTTACAAATTATTGCCCTGCTATTCGAGAAACGATCCGGGTTTTCCCATGATTGCGAAGGCAGCGCAATGAGGCGGCGTCAAATAACTTCACGGTATTATCAGCCAGGGCAACTGCCAACAAACGACCATCAGGGCTGAAGGCGACTTGATTGTAGGAGATTTCATCATCGAATACCTTACGAACAGCTATCCATGTTCGTGTGTCCCATAAAGTGAGCTGTGGATGGGAGCCGGTGGATACCAGCCAGTGTCCATCGGGGCTGAAAGCGATTCCCAGGTTACCATTCGGTTGACGCAGAGTCCGGAGCTCCCGCCCGCTAGCGACATCCAACACATACACAACACCGTTCTCCTGCGCAGCCAGCAGGGAGCCATCAGGGTTGAACGCGATCGCGTAAGCTCCTGTGGCCACCGTGATCGAACGCAACTCGCGTTTGCCAAAAACGTCCCACAGTCGCACTGTAGAATCTTCCCCACCTGAAGCCAGAAGACGTCCATCGTGGCTGAAGGCCAAAGCATGAACTCCAATCTTGTGTCCACTCAAGCTTCCGGCGGCTTCTCCAGTCATGTAGTCCCACAATTTGATCGCAGTGTCCTTACAGCCTCCAGCGTTGACCCGGAAGCCGCACGCTGTGGCGAGCAAATGTCCACCCGGCGCAAAGGCCAACGGGACGACGTAATCAGTTTGGGGAAGAACACGCACTTGCCTGCCTGTGCTTACCTCCCATATTCTCGCAGTGGTATCAAGGCTCGAGGAGGCCAGCCATTTCCCATCCGGCGAGAAGGCGACAGTCAAAATCATGCCGCCGTGCCCAGTGAAAACTCGTATCTGGCGCCCGCTTCTTACTTCCCACAAGCTGACCATATTGTCAGCGGCGCCGGAAGCCAGCCACCGCCCATCGGGGCTAAAAGCCACGGTGATGACCGCGGCACTGTCCTTCACCTACCTGTTTAGGTATGGAAGCTTTCGAGGAGTAGTGAGATTGCGCAAGAAGAACGCCGGTAACTGCTGTCAGCAACAGGACCGGCGCTCCTCTGCACCAGGAAAGTGGCCAAGATCGAACAAACATTATCAGGGACTTTGCACTCAATAGTATGTGCATCGCACCCATTCTACTTTTTGCAACTGACGGTGACCACGGAGTCCGAACCCTGGATAGGCGTCCCGCTCAACGTCGGTAGCACATCTTATTCCGAGCTTAAGGTTTTCATCATAGTTTCACTTTGCGTTAACCTACCCGGGTGCGGACAGGACTATATCTCTATGTTCCGGCTTCTGCCGAGAACAAACAGGAGATATCTGTGAGAATTTTCAGAACGTTTCCCTCAGTTGTTGTATTGCTCACTCTGACCATTTTTTCCCTGCCGGCAATCGCAGCGGACTGTTCGCTGAACTCGGCCAAAGGAAAAATTCAACATGTGATTTACGTGCAATTCGACAATGTGCACTTCACACGTGACATCCCCAATGTTCCTTCGGATCTGGAGCAGATGCCGAATTTGCTGAACTTTATTAAGCGGAAAGGAACGTTGCTCACGAACCACCACACACCCCTTATTTCGCACACCGCCGATGACATTATCACTTCCCTGACCGGAGTTTATCCGGACCGTCAGGGTGAGGCCGTTGCCAACAGCTACGTGATCTTTACACCGACCGGATTTTCATTTCCTAGCTCCTTTACCTATTGGACTGATCCGGTGAACACGACTACCGATACGGCCTTTAACCTGATCACAGCCGACGGGAAAAATGCACCGGCGCCGTGGGTCCCCTTTACCCGTGCAGGATGTAACGTGGGAGCCATCTCCATTGCCAACATGGAGCTTGAAAACACAACGTCAGACCTGAATACCGTCTTTGGGCCTGCCTCTACTGAGGTGCAGGAAGCCGTTACCGACGCCGCAAGTAAAGATCCAATCGTGCGAGCTCAGCCTGCGGCAGATTTTGAGGGGATCGCCATCCATTGTGCATCTGGAGCTTCCCTTTGTTCCTCGGCGACTGGTGGAGTGAACGACGTGCTTCCTCAGGAACCCCTGGGCTATAGCGGTTTCAGCGCTCTGTTTGGCCATAAGTTCGTTGTTCCAGCAATCAATAGCGGAAATCCTGCATTGCTGGATCTTGATGGCCAGGTGATTACGGATTCCAGAGGTAATGTCGGATTCCCCGGCTTTGGACCAATTACCGCCGCGCAGACACTGGCGTATACGGCAATCATGCAGGAGCACGGCGTACCTATCACCTTCTCTTATATCTCGGATGCACATGACGGTCCGAGCAGAGCATTCGGCCCGGGTGAAGCAGGATATGTGGCGCGTCTAGCTTCGTATGATGAAGCCTGGGGCAAGTTTTTTTCACGGCTTTCGGCGGACGGCATTAACGAAGACAATACGCTGTTCATCGTCACCGCTGATGAAGGCGACCATTTTGCCGGCGGACCGCCCAGCCCGGCAAACTGTGACGGCGTTCAAGTCCCTTGCACCTACGCAAAACTGGGTGAGATTGATTCGAATATCGCCAGCCTCCTGCAGAAGCAGGACCCCACCATTCTCCCAAGTTCGTTCGCGATCCATTTCGACATGGCGCCGACGTTTTATATCAAAGGGCAGCCCTCAACCGGCGATCCGGCTCTCCGCACCTTCGAGCGTGCAACAGCCCAGCTCACCACAGTCAGTCCGATTACCGGCAACACGGACACGCTCACACGCTTCCTGGTAGACCACCCTGCGATGAGTTTGCTGCACATGATTACCGGCGATCCGCTGCGGACTCCATCATTCATCATGTTTGGCGATCCCGATTACTTCTTTCTGACCTCCGGGCCGGATGCAGTTGAGGACCCCGGATTCGCCTGGAACCACGGCGGGGTGGACCCAAACATCAACGTGACATTCCTGGGTTTAGTCGGACCTGGAGTCCGGCAGGAAGGCGTTACAGGTCGGGTCTGGTCAGACCACACGGACATTCGTCCGACGTTACTTTCGCTGGTCGGTCTAAAAGACGACTATATCAGCGATGGTAGGGTTCTGGCGGAAACGCTGGCGGAAGATTCTTTGCCCCACTCGCTGCGTGAAGGTGATAGGTTTACAGAGCTGGCACGAGTTTATAAACAGATCAACGCACCTTTGGGCGATCTGGGCATGGACGCTCTCGCTATCTCCACCGCTGCCCTGGCGGGCGATGACCAGAGTTATACTTCGCTGGAAAATCAAATCACTGCAATCACCGCTCAGCGCAACGTGATTGCCGGACAGATTCGCCAACTTCTTGACGGAGCTGAGTTCCAAGGGAAGAAAATCGATGAACATGCGGCGGATGATTTAGTCTCGCAGGCGAACCGACTGCTGGAGCAAGTGCGTGATTTAACTGGAGGCTCCCCTTCTCGCTCGGATCACGACGAATAGCCAGAGAGAAACAGTAGTTAACCCCGGCCCAATTGACCTTCCTTCCCGCATGAAAGTTGGCGGGAAGGAAGGTTAAAGCTTCCAATCGAGGCATAGCAACCCGATAAAGGCATCAGACCTGATCGTTTCTCGAAAAAAGCTTTGTGGTCTGAAGAATACGGGTTCGCATCAGATTGCATCCTCCGCCATATTTTTTATCCAAATCACCTGGCAAAAACTATCGTCAGTTATTACCGACGCACAATTCTCTCCGGCCTTAAGAACATCTCCACATCTTCCGTGCTTCTGGCGTCGCGCCGCTGACGGCCATTCTCATAACTCGCTTTCACAAAGCTGCTGAACAGCGGATGCGGTTCCAGCGGCTTGGACTTGAATTCCGGATGGAACTGGCAGCCGAGAAAGTATGGATGATCGGGAATTTCCACGATCTCCACATACGTTCCGTCCGGCGTAGCGCCGGTTATGCGCAATCCGCCTCCGGTCAGCACCGCTTCATACTCGCGGTTGAACTCATAGCGATGGCGATGGCGTTCGCTGATCTCCGTTGCGGCGTAAGCTTTGGCAGCCTGACTGTTCGGTTCGAGTTTGCAGGTCCATGCGCCCAGACGCATGGTGCCGCCCAGTTCATCGATCCCGGTCAATTCGCGCAGCTTATAGATAATGCGGTGCGGCGTAGCCTGGTCAAACTCGCTGGAGTTGGCTTCGTCCAGTCCGCAGACGTTGCGCGCAAATTCGATGCATGCGGTCTGCATGCCAAGGCAAATGCCAAAGTAAGGCACTTTCTTCTCGCGGGCGTAACAGATACCGTTCAGCATGCCTTCAATACCGCGCTTGCCAAAGCCGCCGGGCACCAGGATTCCATCAAAGCCCTCAAGCTGGGTTTCATAATCGCGGCTTCCATCTTTACTTTCCAGCCCTTCGGCCTCCACCCAGGTAAGATTCAGCTTCAGATTGTGCGCCACCGCGCCGTGGACCAGCGCTTCCTTCAATGATTTGTAAGAGTCTTCATACTCCACATACTTGCCCACAATCCCGATATGGACTTCGTCTTTTGGGTTGTAGACGCGGTGCATCAACTCTTCCCAGCGCGCCAGTTGCGGCGGCTTTGATTCCATGCGCAGGTAGCGGAGCAGCAGCGTGTCCACGCCTTCCCGCGCAAACACAAGCGGCACTTCGTAGATCGATGCAACGTCTTTCGCCGTGATCACGGCCTCATCCTCCACGTTGCAAAAGAGCGCTATCTTTGACTTGATGTCCTTGGAAAGGAAGCGGTCAGTGCGGCAAAGCAGAATATCCGGCTGAATCCCGATGCTCAGCAGCTCTTTCACCGAATGCTGCGTGGGCTTAGTCTTGAGTTCGCCGGCGGCGCCAATCCACGGCACCAGCGTTACGTGAATAAAAATCGTGTTGTCGCGTCCCAGCTCCTGACGCATCTGGCGGATCGCTTCAAGAAACGGCAGAGACTCAATGTCACCTACCGTTCCGCCGATCTCGACCAACGCGATATCCACGTCCTGCGCCACTTTCTTCATGGCCGCTTTAATTTCATTGGTCACATGCGGAATCACCTGCACCGTTTTTCCCAGATAATCGCCGCGCCGTTCCTTGGTAATGATTTGCTCGTATATGCGGCCGGTGGTCCAGTTGTTGTCGCGCAGGAGTTTGGCGTGGGTGAACCGCTCATAGTGGCCCAGATCAAGATCGGTTTCCGCGCCGTCGTCGGTCACAAAAACCTCGCCATGCTGGAACGGAGACATGGTGCCCGGATCGACGTTGAGATACGGGTCAAACTTCATCAGGTTGACCTTGAGCCCACGGCTCTCCAGCAGGCAGCCGATGGAAGCCGCCGCAAGCCCTTTGCCAAGTGAAGACACAACTCCGCCGGTCACGAAAATATATTTCGCTGCCATGAACTCCTCGCAAGAATGGATTGGTTAGGGTTTTGGAAGGTCGTGCAAGTGATTTTTGGGGGTTCTGCTCCCCGGCTCAGAAATGGCTTTTGCCAGTGGCCGTAGGACCGATTGGGGTGCACGATCAATTATACAAGAGGTGGGCTGTGGAAAGGTGAGCAGAAATAAAGAACAGACCAATATTCCCTGGCTTTCGGTTCAAGACTTATCGTAGCGCCTTGCGGTCGCCCTATGGGCAGCCCCGATCACTTCACGTATTTCGGCTGTTCCCCTTTGTCCCATGGGTCATAGTTGTGGGCAAACTGTACGCGGTCGCGTATGGGTGGGTGGTCGGCATACCAGAACACGTAGAATTTGCTGGGATAAGGATAAGACAAGGACAATTCGCCCAGCACCTGGAAAGCATGGGCAGCCGCTTCCTGTGAGTTGGGATTGATGCCATGGGTCACTTCAAGGCCATAAACATCGGCATTATGCTCGAGGTGGCGGCTAAATGTGTTGCCGATCGGTTCCGAGATAAGAGACATGAGGGAAAAAATCAACAGCAGCATGGGAACAGCGGCCCAGTCGCTCAATTCACGCATTTGCCAGCGCTGCTGAAAGCGCGGGAATACCCAGTTTGCTATTAAATAAAGCAGATACAAGCCGACGAACAATCCCACCGCCGTTGCTGCAATCCCAATGGCAATATGGTTGAGCACGTAGTGGCCCATTTCATGGCCAAACACAAACAGCGTTTCCGGCGTAGTGGCATTCTTGATGGTGGTATCCCACACCACCACGCGCTTCGACGGGCCAAATCCGGTCACGTAGGCGTTGAGCGTGGTTACTTTTTCGCTGGCCTTCATCAGGAACATGCGGTCGCGCGGTATCTGCAACCCACCGCGCTGAGTGACTCGTTCAATCGCGTCCACAAGTTGAGGATTGCTCTTATCCAGCGGCTCAAAGTCGTTGAACAGAGGATCAATTATGATCGGCGCGAGAAATATGAGGAAGACAATAAACGGAATAGCCACGAGCCAGGTATAAAACCACCAGCGTCTTGGGCTCTTGCGGATAAGGTACGTAACAAACCAGATCGCCAATATAAGGATGATCAACGAAACCAATTCCCCTTTCGCCACATCCCCGAACCATGATCCCCACCCCTGGACCGACAAGCCATATTGCCGACTGATGCTCTGCTGGTATGCGTCTAATGGCAAGCCGAGCAGGGTGATGGTCAGCATGAGCAGCGGGACGAAAATCATGGCTTGAACGAAACGGTTCTTCGAAGCTCTCTCCGCCCAATCACGATACTTGGCCGCTATGCCGAACGCCAGCAGCACGAGCAACACAAGCAGAGAATATGCCGTGTCCACGATGCGCAGCTTTCCGCGTAGATCGTACAGGGCCTTGGATTTCGCCAGCTTGTCTGGCGGAAGCGTGTACTGCGTTGTCGCAGTTGTGTTGCTTGTCGCCGATGCAGAGGACACTGACGCGGGGGTTGCTGATGCTCCTTGCGCAAGCATATGCTGCGGCAAAAAGCCAAGGCATATCATCAACATAAAACAGGAACCAAACAGCTTCATGAAAGCAGTATCCTCAAATGGTTGGAAAACAGCAAGATTGCAGATAACCGTTATGGAAGCCAAGGGCCACGCCGCCTTTATCACCGCAAAACGTATATGACCTGAAAGTTATAAAATATGAGAGCACTTTTGCACTCATATATTCAGAGCTTTTCTTATGGCGCAATGGATCAAACGAACTACCGTTCTTGGCGCAATATTGATTGCGCTGGCCTGTACGCATTCATGGTCGCAACAGAACCCCAAGCGGCTGATCATGAAAGATGGTTCTTATCAGGCCGCCACCAAATGGGAGGTCACGGGAAATCGCGTGCGGTACTACAGCGCCGAGCGTTATGATTGGGAAGAAGTGCCCTCTGGTTTGGTGGACTGGCCTGCCACAGAAAAGTACAACAACGAACGCGTTGGGCAGCGCGATGAGACCATTAAGGAGATCGCAAAGGAAGACGAAGCCGACGAGCGCGAAGCGCCGCTTGTTGCTCCGGGCTTGCGCCTTCCCAATACCGGTGGAGTCTTTTTGTTGGACAAGGTCAAAGATCAGCCAGAGCTTGTTGAATTGGTCCAGAATGGTGGTGAACTCAATAAGCACACCAGCCGGAATATTCTGCGAGCTGCCGTGAATCCACTGGCGCTCTCTTCTACGCAGACCATCGAACTCAAGGGCGAGCACGCGCGGGTGCAGTCACACGTGGATCAGCCTGCCATCTTCCTGAACATTGATACCACTGAAAATACACAACCAGCTTTCACGCAAAAGGCTTCAGACAAAGACCAGCCGTCAAATCATTACGGAATTGTGCGAGTAGAAAACAAGAAGGATTCGCGCATCGTGGGCAAGCTCAATGTGGCCATGTATGGAAAAGTGAGCCAGAAGGAAAGCTGGATTCCGGTCACCACCTCGCCGTTGGGCGACTGGGTCAAACTAACTCCTACTGAACCGTTGCCGCCCGGCGAATACGCGGTGGTGGAGTTGCTGGACAAAAAACAGATCAACCTTTTTGTGTGGGATTTCGGCGTGAATCCGGCAGCGCCTGCCAATGCCGGCGCCTGGGCGCCTCAACAGCCAGGGACTGGCAATGCGAACAAGGCTCCTGAGTTGGAGAAGAGGCCGAAATAGCACCCAGCATTCGGCCCGCAGCCAAACCAGATTGGCCGCAGATGAGCGCAGATCGACGCAGATTAAGAGAAAGATAAGCCGCGAATTCTCGCGAATGAACACGAATCAAATTGAAATGATTCGCGTGTCGCGTTGATTCGCGGCTAAGTCTATATCTGCGATCATCAGTGTAGAAATCAGGGGTGATTTTGGTTTGGCTAATTGCTGAATGCTGATTGCTTTCTGGCTTTACTTCAGCATCCCCTGCTGTGCCACTGCGATATTGTCGCGGCTGGAATTTTTCACCATATACATCATCTCGTCAGCCTGGCGGATGATTTCGTGGGAGCTCTTGGCGTCTTCAGGATAGGTAGCCAGCCCCATGCTGCAGCGGACATTCAGGTTTAATCCATCTTCAGCAAGGAAGACGGTCTTGCGCATCATGTCCTGGATGCGCTTGGCCACCACCAGCGCGGATTGCTTGTCGGTCTGCGGGAGCAGAATCACGAATTCGTCGCCACCGTAACGGAAGGCATAATCGATCAAACGCAGTTGCGATTTGATCTTGAAGCCAATCTCCTGCAGCAGCTTGCTTCCAACCAAGTGGCCATACGTGTCATTGACGTGCTTGAAGTGATCCAGATCAAGAAAGATTACGCTGAACTCATAGCCGAAGCGTGCGGAGCGGTAAACTTCAGCCTCTAAAGTTTTGTAAAGATGCCGGGCATTGTAGAGGCCTGTGCAGTCATCCGTGATCGTCAGTTCCTGGATCTTCTCTACGGCGCGGGCGTTATCAATGGCGATGGCAGCGTAATCACAAAGCGCATGCAGAAAGAACATTTCCTGCTCGCCAAAGCTCTCCATGGCGCAGTTGATGAGCTGAATCACCCCAAGCACGCGGTGCTTCGATTGCAGCGGCACGCAGATGATTGACCGGGTCTTCCATTTGGTCATTTCATCAATCCGCTTGGCAAAGCGGGGATCGTTATAAACGTCAGGGACAATGAGAGATTCGCCGTGCCGGGCCACCCAGCCAGCAATGCCCTCACCCACCTTAAGCCGAACGGTCTTGAGCGTTTCGGCAGCATCGCCCACGGCAATGGCGAAATAAAGCTCGTCCTTCTGTTCATCGACCATCAGCAGGGACCATGTGTCCGGACGGAAGAACTCCGCCATTTTGTCCATGATGGTTTGCAGAATTGAATCGAGGTTCAGCGATGACGTCAGGGCCTTTGCCACGTCATTAAATATGGCGACTTCCTGCAGTTGCCTTTTGGTCTTGCGCTCGGGTACTTGTCCTGCCGCCTCGTTCATTTAGGGGGTGATCCTTATGAGCAACTGAAAAAACACTCCTACTTTTTGCGTATTATCGCTTGATTTGAAGAAATCGGCAACCGGACAATAGACCTGAAACTTTCGAGTAATAGCCCTTACGTACCCTGAAAGTAGTTGTCGAATCAACAGTTACGGGGTATTTTGTTACTTGACGGGAGTTTAGGCTTCCTAAACGAATGGGCAACGTGACTGATATACCCACGAAACGCGAGAAAACTGCCATGGGGACCTTTGGCGACCGGCTGCGGCGTGAGCGGGAGATGCGCGGCATTACCCTGGATGAAATCACGGAATCAACCAAGATTTCCCGCCGCCATCTGGAAGCCTTAGAGACTGAGCGTTTTGACCAGCTCCCGGGGGCCGTTTTCAATAAAGGGTTTGTCCGCGCCTATGCGCATTTTCTGGGTATCGATGAAGACCAGGCGGTGGCCGACTATTCGGCGGCCAGCAATGAACAGCCGGAACCAGAAGATAAGTTTCCGCTGGAGGTACATGATGAGCCCGATCCTGACCTTAATCCTAAACGTTCCTACTTGCCGCTGGCTTTTGCGGTAGCGGCGCTGGTTGGCGTTTTGGTGGGCTATGGATTTTGGGTGAAATCAAAGCAGCATACATCTGAGATGGCCGAAGCCACGCAGAAGCCTGCCGCGGCAGCAGTTACAAATGGCGGGAATACCTCTTCAACGGAGCCTGCACAAACGCCGGCCCAGGTAGCTTCTGATTCCGCAACAGCAACTCCGGCGCCAGTGCAACGCGCTGCGGCTACCCCGCCGAGTTCCCTGCCATCGACACCAGGGGCCAGCGAGCCTGCAGTTAAAGAAAAGTCATTCTTCGTCTCCATCAAAGCAAAAGAAGATTCGTGGGTTTCCATTGTTGCCGATGGAAAATCCGTGATGGAACGGGTTTTGGCTGCCGATAAACACAAGAAAATCAAAGCTGGTAAGACTCTAATTCTGCGTACCGGCAATGCCGGCGGTATAGAAGTCAGCTTTAACGGCCACTCTCTAGGCGCCCTGGGCAATGAAAATGAGCCGCGCACCCTCACCTTTAATACCTCTGGCCTTGTACAATAACGTACAGAACACATTTGGTTCGGGCAGATAAGTTGTTGCTGGCACACTTCACTGTGCAAAACACCCCATTCGGCTGCGTTTCCGCTGGTTGCAGCGCCTAAACGTTGTTTCCGGTTGGGCTGTTTGAGTAACCTGCCAAGGTATATTTCCTGGGCTTGGCGCCCAGTGACGGTCGAGAAATTTTTAGGAGGGCAAGTCATTGGCTTTACGCGAAAAGTTTTTGTTTACATCTGAGTCGGTCACGGAGGGCCACCCGGATAAAATTGCAGACCAGATTTCCGATGCGATTCTGGATGCGTGCATCGCAGAAGATCCTTACAGCCGTGTCGCCTGCGAGACACTGACCGCCACCGGCCTTGTAGTGATTGCCGGTGAAATTACCACCAAGACTTACGTCGATTTCCAGAAGATCGTGCGCGGCGTGGTGCAGTCAATCGGCTATGACAATGCGCTCTACGGTTTCGATTCGAATACCTGCGCGGTAATTTCCAGCATCAACAAGCAATCGGGCGATATTGCCATGGGCGTGGATATAGGCGGCGCGGGCGATCAAGGCATGATGTTTGGTTATGCAACCAATGAAAATGAAAACTACATGCCCACTGCCATTGATTTGGCCCACAAACTCTGCCTCCGCCTTACAGAAGTCCGCAAGAACGGCACGCTTCCCTACCTCCGGCCGGACGGCAAATCTCAGGTTACAGTTGAATACGGCAAAGATCACAAGCCCAGGCGCGTGGACGCTGTGGTGATCTCCACGCAACATTCCGAATCTGTAGACAATGAAACTCTTCGCGCCGACATTCTGAAGCACGTGATCCAGGCTGCGGTTCCTGCAAACCTGCTGGACGAAAACACTAAATACCACATCAATCCCACCGGACGCTTCGTGATTGGCGGTCCCATGGGAGATACAGGACTAACCGGACGGAAGATTATTGTGGATAGCTACGGCGGCATGGGTCGCCATGGTGGTGGCGCTTTCAGCGGCAAGGATCCGACCAAGGTGGACCGCTCCGCCTGCTATATGTGCCGCCATATTGCTAAAAACATTGTGGCTGCGGGTCTGGCCGATCGCTGCGAAGTTCAGCTTGCCTACGCTATCGGCGTGGCTGAGCCGGTGAGCGTGCTGGTGGATACTTTTGGGACGGGCAAAATCGGCGAAGAAAAGCTTGAAGAGCTTGTTCGCGCGAACTTCCAGCTTACTCCGAAAGGCATTATTGAATCGCTCAAGTTGCGCCGCCCTATTTACAGGAAGACCGCAGCTTACGGCCACTTCGGACGCAATGACCCTGACTTCACATGGGAAGCCACGGATAAAGCCGCAAAGCTGCGCGAGCAGGCAGCAGGCAAAACTGAGTCCAGGGTAAATGCGGGTGCCGCGCGCTAAATGATTCCGGTAGAGACGTAGCCATGCTGCGTCTCTACAATCAGTTTTGGCTTTGGCGAACCATCGTTCGCGCAATTTAAATTTTCTAACGCCTTTGAGGCAATCAAGTCAGGAGAACATGTCAACAACTGCTGTTACGCAAACTTCGTTCGATGTCAAGAATCTGGAATTGGCCGATTTGGGCAAACGCCGCATTGAGTGGGCCAACCAGTCCATGCCGGTCCTGCAAAGCATCCGCAAAGAATTTATCAAGAACCAGCCGCTCAAGGGCATCCGCATTTCCGCCTGCCTGCATGTAACCACTGAGACCGCCAACCTTGCCATTACGCTGCGCGATGGCGGCGCGGACGTGGTGCTTTGCGCCTCAAATCCGCTCTCCACCCAGGATGACGTAGCAGCCTCGCTGGTCCGCGATTACAACATTTCAGTCCATGCCATCAAGGGCGAGGACAACGAAACCTATTACAAACACATTCTTTCCGCGCTGGACCACAAACCGCATATGACAATGGACGATGGCGCCGACCTGGTTTCTATCGCGCTCACTAAGCGCAAAGATGTGCTGGAAGGGATTATTGCCGGTACGGAAGAGACCACCACAGGCGTGATCCGCCTGCGCGCCATGGCCAAGGACGGCCAGCTTCGCTATCCCATCATCGCCGTGAATGACGCGCTTACCAAACACATGTTTGACAACCGCTACGGCACTGGCCAATCCACCATGGATGGCGTGATCCGCTGCACAAATTCGCTGATCGCGGGCTCGAAATTCGTTGTCGCCGGCTTCGGCTGGTGCGGACGCGGACTGGCATCGCGTGCGCGCGGCATGGGCGCTGACGTGATCGTGACAGAAATCGATCCCACTAAAGCGATTGAAGCTGTGATGGAGGGCTATCGCGTTATGTCGATGGCAGAGGCATCAAAAATCGGAGATTTCTTTGTAACCGTTACCGGCAATAAGAATGTGATTGGCCGCGACCACTTTGGTCTCATGAAGAACGGCGCTGTGGTTGCCAACTCCGGCCACTTCAACGTGGAAATTGACATTCCTGCGCTGGAAAAAATGTCTTCCTCCAAGCGCCAGACCCGTGACTTCGTGGATGAATACGCCATGAAGGATGGCCGCAAGATATATCTTCTGGGCGAAGGACGTCTCATCAATCTGGCAGCCGCTGAAGGTCACCCCGCTTCCGTAATGGACATGAGCTTTGCCAACCAGGCGCTTGCCGCCGAGTATCTGGCAAAAAGCCATCAATCCCTGGAGAAGAAGGTTTATCCCGTGCCGGAAGAACTGGATAAGAAAGTGGCGCGGCTTAAGCTGGAGGCTATGGGCGTCAAAATCGACAAGCTCACGCCTGAGCAGGAAGAATATCTGGCAAGCTGGAGCGAAGGAACGTAAAGTTCAGCGATTAGCAAATAAGACGGCGGCTCGCAAGAGTCGCCGTTTTGCTTTTGCTAGATGACAACAGATTGAACCTGCCGCGCAAAAACCGTCCCTACTTGCGTTCCAATATACGGCGCACCATCACCAACTCGCCCAGATGGTAAGCATTGTGGTCCGCCACCAGCAAGGCTTCACGCAGAAGTGTCTGGCCATCGCCATGAGGAATTTCAGCGAAGAGATCATGTTTGGAATCGGCAATCAGTTTCTGCATCGCATCCAGATCGGCAAGGACTTGTTTTACGCTTTGGTCCCAGGCTTTATCGCTGGGTGGCACTTCGGTATTGGGCCAGTACTCGTCCGGCCATTTTGGAGACTTGTGTTTGGCGGAGCGGCTGAACTCCAGAATGTCCCATTGGGCAATGCGGATATGTTCCAGCAATTGCCACGGCGTATGCGGCGCGCCGTCAGGTTTGCGTCCGCGCAACGTGTGGGGAAAGTCTTTGAGAGTTTCGCGTAAACCAACGTGCGCTTCTGCCTTGGTAAGCAGGTTGATAATGTGTTGACGAAGAGGGTCGGTTTTATTCATGGCATTCATTTGGATGACAGCAACATCGCAGGGGAACCAGACATGCTACGTGAAACTGTTAGAAAATGGCGACCGCCAATAGGTGTTTTTCTCTTCTGATGGAGGAATGGCAAGTCAGCATGGATGGAGCCGGGCATTTTTTCTGAAACCGTCAGCGCGGCTTTTCCATATAACTTCCCACCAGCGCGGCGCATGATTCCACAAACGCCTGGTCTTGCGTGGTAAATGTGTTGGCGAAATAGCTGTTAATGTCGATTTCTCCGTAGAGCGCTCCTTTGGAAAGCACAGGAACCACAATCTCTGATTTCACCAGCGATGAGCCAGCTTTGTAACGAGGATCAGCCGAGACATCGTTAATAACCACTGTTCTTCGCGTAGAAGCCGCTTCCCCGCATAAACCTTTGTCCAGCGAAACATTTTCATGGGGCTCAAAGCTGCCTACATGCGGGCCCAGAATCAGGCTCCCCGGACGCGCCTTGTCCACCAGGTAAAAGCCTACCCAGTTATAGCGCGTCATTGTGTCGTGCAGGCGTTGAACAATCTCTTCCATCAGCGCGTCCACCGTCCGGGCTGACTGCGTAACGTACCCGAATTCTTTGAGCAATTCCTGGTGTTTTGACATTCCTAATGTTCTTGCCTGATCCCCGGCGCAGTCTTGGTGCTTTTATATCGTTACCGGCCCGCTTTGGGCAATGTCATTGTGGGTTCATGCAGTGCGGAGCAGGATCAAAACTTAAAAGGATGGGCAATGGCAGTTGCAGCCGCTAGCGCTTCTTCTTCTCCATGTACTTGCCCACCAGAACTGCAATTTCTTCCGCGAACGTTTGCTCCGTCCTGGGAAACGCATCAGTAAAATAGCTTTCGATATCAAGCTCCGCCGCCAGTTCATTGTTGGCAAATATCGGGACTACCATATTGGCCTTCACAATTTCCGATCCCGATAGATAGCGTGGATCATTCGCCACATCGTTTACCACCACTGTCTGTCGCGTGGTGGCTGCGACGCCGCAAAGTCCCTTGTTGATGGGGATTCGCACATTTGGGCTGAAGCTGCCCACATATGGCCCCACCACCAACATTCCGGTGTCAGCCGGATCCACAAGGTAAAAACCAACCCAGTTATAACGCGCCATTTGATCGTGCAGGCGCTGTGAAATGTGCGTCATCAACGCGGTTACCGTGGCAGCAGTCACGGCAAAATGACGGAACTCTTGCAGCAGTTCCTGTTGTTTGGACATGTTTTGTTAGCCTGGACGATCTCAACAGATTGCCCTTGTTATACCTTTAAGCACCCGCAGGAGCAACGGTATTATTGTTGCCACAGGCATCAAACGGGTGCTCACTTATGTACTCGGCACAGCGCCGCAATTTGAAAACGTCCGCGCCACCCTTTACCCTTATTCTGGATAGCCTATGAAGATTCCTTTCCCCCACAAGCTCGTATTCCTCATTTTGCTTTTTTTTATTGCCCGCAGCGTCCATGCCCAGGACATTGCGTCCTTCGAAAAGCGGATCACCGTCAAGAAACTTTCCAATGGCCTGACTATCGTACTCATGGAGCGTCCTGAAGCTCCGGTCTTTTCTTTCTATACACGCGTCAATGCCGGCTCCGTACAGGAGGTCCCCGGCATCACAGGCCTGGCGCACATGTTTGAGCACATGGCTTTCAAAGGCACGCATGAGATTGGCACGACTGACTGGCCAGCAGAAAAGGTGGCACTGGAAAAAGTGGAAACCGCCTATGCCGCCTACCTGAAAGAGAATCTCAAAGAGGTTGAGCGCGACGATAAAAAAGTCGCTGAGCTTGCCAAAGCGTGGCAGGACGCTGTGGCTGCGGCCGAAAAATTCGTGATCCCGAACGAATTTCCTGAGATCGTTGAAAGTCAGGGAGGCGTGGGCCTCAACGCATCCACTGACCGCGATGAGACAACATATTTCTATTCCTTTCCAGAAAACCGCCTTGAACTCTGGGCCTATCTGGAATCAGAGCGTTTCCTTGAGCCGGTGATGCGCGAATTTTATAAAGAGCGCGACGTGGTCTATGAAGAGCGGCGCATGAGCGTGGACAGCTCTCCGCAGGGCCGTTTGTTGGAGCAATTTCTGGGCGCTGCTTACATTGCCCATCCTTATGGGCGGCCCGTGATTGGCTGGCCTTCTGATCTCCGTGCCTTTTCCGCCACTGACGCGCTGAAATTCTTCCACGAATATTACGTGCCGGCCAATATGGTTATCACCGTCGTAGGCGACCTGAAAGCCAGCGAGGCAATGCCAATTATCGAGAAGTATTTTGGACGCATTCCCGCGCGGCCCGCGCCGGAGCCACTGCGCACCAAGGAGCCGCCGCAACAGGCTTTGCGCTCGGTAATGATCCATGACCCGAGCCAGCCGATCTATTTGGAAGGTTACCATCGCCCAGACTTTCACGATCCCGATGATCCGGTCTATGACGTGTTGGCGGACCTGCTCTCCAAGGGCCGTACCTCGCGGCTCTACCGTTCTCTGGTGCGCGATAAACGGATCGCTCTCGCCGCCCAGGGTGGTTCCTTCCCGGGCAGTGAATACCCCAGCTTGTTTTTCTTTTTTGCCGTGCCCACGCAGGGCCATACCGCGGAAGAGATGGCTGCGCCCATTCATCAGGAAATCGAAAAGCTCAAAACACAGGACGTGACCGACGAGGAGTTACAGTCCATTAAGACCCGCGCCAAGGCCGACCTGATTCGCGGCCTGGCTAACGATCAGGGTCTGGCCGTCCAATTGGGCGAGTATCAGGCGCTCTATGGCGACTGGCGTGAGTTGTTCCGACAGATTGACGACATTGATAAAGTCACCAAGGCTGATATCCGGCGTGTGGCAATCAAAACATTTGTTGAAGGGAATCGTACCGTCGCTACTCTGGAAACTCAGGGACCCAAAACCGAATCACCCGCGCCAGCCAAAGGGGAGCAGAAATGAACAAGAGAAAGACATTGCTCTTCGTTATCACCGGTCTTGCGGTTAGTGCTTTGGCGTTAAACGCGGGCTTTGCTTACTCACAAACCGTTAAGCCGTCTCAGCCTAAAATGGCACAATCAGGCGCCAAAGTTCCGGGTACACCAGCCGCTTCATGGCAAAAGGTCCCAATTCCCCCGTTGCGCCAGTTTAAGCCGCAGGAGCCTCGGCGCGTGGAACTGCCCAACGGAATGGTGATCTTTCTTCAGGAAGATCACGAACTGCCAATGATTGATGGGATCATCCGTATTCGCGGCGGCTCGCGTGACGAACCGGCAGAAAAAGTTGGCATGATCGCACTTTATGCAGACGTCTGGCGCACCGGCGGCACCAAAAGCAAAACTGGTGATGAGCTTGATGACTTTCTGGAAGCTCACGCCGCCCGCGTGGAAGCTTCAGACAATGCCGACTCTACATTTCTTTCCTGGTCGTCGCTCAAGGAAAATTTCGATCAAATTTTCCCCGTAGTGCTTGATCTGCTGGAAAACCCGGAATTTCGCCAGGACAAGATTGATTTGGCCAAGCAGCAGTTTGCCAGCCTGATTTCCCGCCGCAATGACGATCTGGATGATATCGCGCAGCGCGAATCCACCAAGCTCGCCTATGGCCCGGAGAACCCGTATGCCCGCTCGGCGGAATACAGTACCGTTGACGCGATTACGCGGGAAGACCTGCTCCAGTGGCACCAACGCACCATGGCGCCAGCCAACATGATTCTTGGCGTCGCGGGCGATTTTGATTCGGCAGCCATGGAACAGAAGTTGCGACAGGCTTTTGGAAGCATGCCACGCGGAGAAAAATTTGTTTCTGCGCCAATCACCTTCCATAGCGCCAAGCCCGGAATCTATTTTGTGGAAAAAAATGATGTCAATCAAAGCGAGATTGAAATGGTTGATCTCGGCATTGACCGCCGCAATCCTGATTATTATCCGATTGAGGTAATGAACCAGTTGTTCGGAGGAGGCTTCGCTTCCCGGCTATTTATCAATATCCGCACCAAACAAGGGCTGGCGTATTCGGTTGGCGGCGGTGTAGGCGCCGCGCCTGATCATCCGGGTATAACGCGGTTCGCCATGGGCACCAAAAGTGGAAGTACTGCGGCTGGCATTGACGCTCTACGCAGGGAAATGGACAAACTCATTACCGGCACGGTTAGCACGGAGGAGATGAAGAAAGCCAAAGATGCCATCCTGAACTCCTTTATCTTTGAGTTTGACTCCAAGCAAAAAGTGCTGGCCGAGCGCATGCGCTATGAGTTTTATGGCTTTCCACCGGATTTCCTGGAGCAATATCGCGCCAACATAGAAAAAGTTACAGCCAGTGATGTTGACCGCGTGGCCCGGAAATATGTCCATCCTGAAAAGATGGCTGTTCTGGTGGTGGGAAATGCAAAGGACTTTGACCGCGAGCTCTCAACTTTCGGAAAAGTCACACCGATTGACATCACAATTCCGCCGCCAAAACCGGGCAAATGAAGACAATGCAGTGGCCAAACACAAAGGGCACGCTCGCGCGTGCCCTTAAATATTTGCCAATTTGCCTATTGCTAATTGCTGACCGCTGCCTTCGCGCAGTGCGTTTCAAAAGCCTGCTTCAGCCGCGACGCAATTGTCATTGGATCGCTTGTTTCAATGTCATGCCGCTGCATCATGTATACCAATTGCCCGTCGCGCAATAGCGCAATTGAAGGCGATGTCGGCGGATAACCTGTGAAATGGCTGCGGGCAGCGTCGGTCGCTTCCCTGTCCTGGCCTGCAAAAACCGTGATCATACGGTCTGGGCGGACGCCGCTCTGTACGGCCGCGCGCACGCCGGGCCGCATTCTGCCGGCGGCACAGCCGCAAATGGAGTTCACCACCACCATCAGTGTGCCTTTCTGACCGATTGCATTTTCCACGTCTGCCGCGGTGCGCGCCTCTTCAATACCGCCTGCTGTCAATTCCTGGCGCATGGGCGCCACCATTCCCTCTGGATACATCGTTTTCCTCCCGAATCTGATCTGCTTCTATTTTACCAAGTAAAAACTCATTTCCCTAGTGTCCGTTGGTGCTGTAATCTGTTAGCCAATCTTTGAGAATCCAGGAAAACATCCCCCTTGCGCCCCTGACCACATTTCGCGTGGGTGGTCCGGCGCGCTATTTTATTGAAGCTCATTCCGAGCATGAAGTTGCTGAAGCCGTGGCTTTTGCCTTCGCGCGCAAGCTGCCTTTGTTCGTTCTTGGCGGCGGCAGCAATCTTGTTGTATCCGACGATGGCTGGCCCGGACTGGTCCTGAAAATTTCTCTCTCCGGCGTTGAGTTTGAGGGTGACCGCGAGAAGATGGTCTTTCATGCGGCCGCGGGTGAAAACTGGGATGAACTCGTCGCACTCGCTGTCAGCAAGAATTGCGCCGGGCTGGAATGCCTGAGCGGCATCCCCGGTACCGTGGGCGGCACGCCAATACAAAATGTCGGCGCTTACGGACAGGAAGTTTCAGAAGTCATCACCCGCGTGCGTGTGCTTGAGATCGCAACCGGCCTGACGATTGAAATGAAGAATGCCGAGTGCGGCTTTGCTTACCGCAGCAGCCTGTTTAATACCACGCATCGCGATAAACACATTGTTCTTGAGGTGTCCTACCGTCTCCACCGCAATGGCGAGCCGAAGATTGAATATGCCGATTTGAAAAATTTCTTTGCGCAAACCAATACTAAGCGGCCAACATTGCATGATGTGCGTGTGGCGGTGCGCTCCATCCGCCAGAGTAAGGCCATGTTGATTGTGAACGGCGACGAAGATTGTCGCAGCGCGGGATCGTTCTTCAAGAACCCGCTGGTCAGCGCCGCCGAAGCCACCATGATTGAGGCCGTTGCGCAGAAGTTCGCTCCGGCCACGCTCCTGCCGCGTTATCCCACAGCCAACGGCAAGGTAAAGCTTGCCGCCGCATGGCTGGTGGAGCATTCAGGATTTAATAGAGGCTATTCTCTCGGGCCAGTTGGAATTTCACGCAAGCACACGCTGGCGATCGTAAACCGAGGCGGCGCGACGGCAAAAGATATTCTCGTGTTGAAGGATGAAATCCAGAAAAAAGTTTTTGCCCTATGGGGGATCAATTTGCAACCTGAGCCGGTGATGGTGGGGTTCTGACTCTTCAACTCCTTTTCGTGGCACATCTCCACAGATCCAAGCAGCGAAGCGAACGAATTCTTTTCATCAAAACAGGCCCTGGATCTTCTAAGCAAAACCTGTCCGTACTAATTATGACGCGATTAAAAGTATCAAGCACCACCCCCGGCGGGGTGTTCAGACTAGAATTTCCGCACTCCGAGCCGCGGACGATGAAATCATAAATGACCGAAAATTCAGTGGGAACGCGTTCGCAGTACTCGCAGGAAAGCTTTGACAGCTTTATGCTTTCAACCGCTGCTTGCACCAAAATTGGATGGCCCATTGCACTCTTAATATCGACCCTGCCGCCCTCACTAATAATGAATTGGATTTCTACTTTGCCGTAAATATTCGCAATTCTGGCCATTTGAGGATATGCAGGTGCCTGAAACTCTTCCCAATGCAAGGTTGGGGTTTGTAACGCGATTCCCATTGCCATCAACATCCCTAGTATGAAACCACTAATCATTAATGCGCTCCAGAGGTCAGAACGGTAAACCGAAGAAAATTTGCCGCCATATAAGTCCCCCACATCCGATTTCCCTCACATTTCGTACTATATGTGTATCTTTCCACCGCTCTGGTCATCTTAAATATAGGCAGATGGAAGGGCGATTGCAGCGGCTTAGATAAGGCAGGTTTAAACGAAAATCATATGCTCATTAAAAAACCATCCGACATACCATCCTCGGAGATCACTCCAAAACCGGCATACATGAGCCGGCGCAAGTTTATTGCCGGAGCAGCGGCTGCGGGAGCAGCTTTGGCCGGGGGCTTCTATCTTCGCGGACACGTCGATGGTGAATCCACCGTACAAGCGAGCGGGGCCAAGCTCAACGGCATTGTGAAAAGCCCGCTGAGCACCTCAGAGACGCCAACGTCATTCAAGGACATTACGAATTACAACAACTACTACGAATTCAGCACGGACAAATACGAGCCCAACGGACTGTCCAAAGATTTCCGCACGCGGCCATGGACCGTCGCCATTGACGGCAAGGTCAAGAAACCGAAGAAGCTGGATATTGATGCCATCATGAAGCTTGCGCCTCTGGAGCAGCGCATCTACCGCTTCCGTTGCGTTGAAGGCTGGTCGATGGTGATTCCGTGGGTCGGCTTCCCCTTGAGCGCGTTGATCAAGCAGGCGGAGCCGCTTCCCAGTGCAAAATTCGTCGCCTTCCAGACTGTCATGGCTCCTGACCAGATGCCAAACCAGAAGCGCAGCGGCGTGCTGGATTGGCCGTATGTGGAAGGCTTGCGCATGGATGAAGCCATGCATCAGCTGACCATCATGGCCGTCGGCTTGTATGACGAAGTGCTGCCCAACGTCGATGGCGCGCCCCTGCGTCTGGTAGTACCGTGGAAATACGGGTTCAAGGGCATCAAGGCTATTGTTAAGATCAGCTTCACCGAATCTATGCCGCCGACCACATGGAACATAATGGCGCCGGACGAGTACGGGTTTTACTCCAACGTGAACCCGAAAAAAGACCACCCTCGTTGGAGCCAGGCCAGCGAGCGCCGCATCGGCGAATTTCGCAAACGGCCCACGCTCATGTTCAACGGCTACGCCGATCAGGTGGCAAGCCTTTACACTGGCATGGACCTGCAGAAGAACTACTGATGAAGGCGCTGCCGGATAAATTTGTACGCGCTCTCAAAGTGCCGGTGTTTCTGGTTTGCCTTACGCCGGCCCTGGTGCTTACGTGGAAGGGCTTTCATGACGGCCTGGGCGCGAATCCCATTGATGTCATCACGCGCTCCACAGGTAGATGGACGCTTACCTTTCTGCTAATCACGCTCGGCGTCACCCCGGTTCGGAAACTTACCGGCCTTACCTGGCTCATTCGCTTTCGCCGGATGCTGGGGCTATATGCATTTTTTTACGGGTCGCTGCATTTGATGACCTATGTCTGG
This sequence comes from Candidatus Angelobacter sp., assembly GCA_036495645.1. GTDB lineage: Bacteria > Acidobacteriota > Terriglobia > Terriglobales > Acidobacteriaceae > Angelobacter. The sequence continues at coordinate 31,986 of DASXMN010000077.1, read as the reverse complement.
CTCGACAAGTTTTTTGACGTGCATGAAATGCTGCATGACATTGTGAAGCGGCGCTTTATTACCGCTGGTCTCACGGCCTGGCTTCTTATGCTTCCCCTGGCCATTACTTCCACTAAAGGTTGGATCCGCCGCATGGGAGGCAAACGCTGGCAGAAGCTGCACCGGTTGATCTATTTCAGCGCTGCGGCGGGCGTTATCCACTTTATTTGGCTGGTAAAGGCAGATCTGCGCCGCCCACTTACCTATGGCGCTATTCTCGCGATGCTTCTTGCATACCGGGTTGTGGTATGGCTGGTAGCACGCTCACGCTCGCGCCGGACCACAGCGCAGCAAGCCGTTCGCGCCTGATCAAACAACTCCGAAATTCGGAGCCGCCAAATACAAAAGCGCATCCTTCAATGCGCCTTTGCGGCCTTCAATTCAAATATCTCAGTGGAAACTAAGTCTAATCTGCGTGGTCTGTACAATCGCCTGTCCATTCAGCCTGGCTGGTTTGAATTTATATTGCAAAACAGATTCAAATGCCGCATCTCTGAAAACCGGCGGGCCACTGATGAACTTGGGATTGGTAACTCCCCCATTTTTATCCACATCAACCTGAACCACTACAACCCCAGTGATGTTGCGCGCCCTTGCAATGGCGGGATAAACCAGCGTGCCGGTATGCAGGAGTTTCAAAGGCTCAAGCTGTGATTGCTCAATTGCTGCAGCCGAAGGCGCAGCAGAAGCCACAGGACGCGCCAGGTTTGATAAAGGCGCGGCAGTGCTGCCGCTCACGTTAAACGACGGCGCAATCTCCGGAGTCTGCTGCTGTGGTGTTTCTTGCTGGTTGATTTTGGAAGGCCCAGACGCGCCTAGAGTGGCAACCGTTGCCGGCTTCTCGGCAGGAGCAGGCTTTTCGGCGGCAGTTTTCTCGGAAACCGACTTCCCAGATGTTTTCCGGGCATCAATCTCAACAACTGGTTTCGCCGCTGGAGCAGCGCTTGTGCTCCCGTTGGAAGGCCCAGTCACGGCCGGTACGCTTGCGTTTGACGATGCGGACTGAACTGTCCCGGAAGATGATGGTCCTGAAGACTGCGCAGGCACGTTTGCAGCCTCTTGCGCATGCTGTTGGGTTGAAGATGAACCTGGTTTTTGAAATTTCAGAAAGGCAAAGGTGGCTGCAGCGGCGATCACCACAACCACTACCACGCCAATCATCATGAACTTGTTGCCGGACTTGCTTTCTCCGGCCACCGAATCAAAAGTGCCAAAGTTTGCGCGCGGCGCTAGATCCGCATGCTTCTCCTCTTTCTTTGGCGGCATGGCCAGAGGAACCACTTCCACAGGAATACTCTTCATCGGCTCGACTTTGGCTGGCGCTGCAGCGGCGGCACGCGGCGCTGCGTTTGAAGGTTTAATGACTACCGATGGCGGCGTAACCGGCATCGGTGTCACAGCAATTACAGGCTTGGCGGCAATGACCGGGACGGCTGCAATTGGCGCTGGCGGAGGAATTTCCGCTTGCGGCTGTTCTTCCCGAGTGCGACGCTCTTTTTGCAACAGCACTGAAATCTGATCGCCCATGGTCTTCAGCACCGCGACATGTGTGATCGTGAACGCGTGTGGCGTGGGCGCAAAAGCAGCCAGCACGCCGACCACCCGATTGTCCTCGCGGATCGGCGTTACCACCATGGAACGTATTCCCAATGCGCGGATAGCGGCGCTGTCAACGCGCGTATCGGTTTCGCAATCGTCGCAGCGCAGCTCTTTGCCGGTCTGGATGCAAAGTCCGGTAAAAGTGCCTTCTATGCGCAGTGCCGCGCCAACATCCGGGGCGCTTGCGCCGCTGCGCGCGCGGCACACAATTTCATTCGCGTTGCCTTCGCTCAAGGCGATGGCCACTCCGGAAGCGTTGGTGAAAGCCTGGGCGCGCTGTGCTACTACCGCCAGATCGTCCGGGGAGCCGCCACGCCCTCTTTTGTTAGAGGTGCTGTTAGCAGTATCTGAAGCTTGTGTCGCCATTTTTACGCCGTCCCTCAAAACTCTAATTTTGATTTTGCTGAAACATTCCGTCCTACTTTGTCCGGCAGACGCCTTGATTGAATCGGAACAGCCGTCTTTTCGAACAAGAAAAGAAGTCCCTGCCCTGGGAATTGCGCCGCGGACAGGATGGGCCCAACTGCCAAATTACTGATGTAAAAAATTACCCGGATCGGCGAAAAGTCAGACGTGGGCGCTTGCTACCCGGATGCGTCATTGGGGGACTCGCCTTTAGGACGAGGAAAACGCTCACGGCATCGAAACAGCCTGTCTCTTACGGCCAAACCCGCTTAGTCTTGTCACCACCACCGTTGGCTGTGCTCTGCACTGCCACCGGACGCGCTGCTTCTGTGATACCTGCTGCGCCGCCTTCCAGAATTCGCGCTGCAACCCGCAACGCTTCGATCTCCGCTTGCAGTCCTGAGATCTGTGCCTGAAAAATGGAGATTTGGTTTTCCTTCTCTTTTATCGCGTCATATATGTTGGTCATTGTTTAGCGGCCTCAGGCGCGAATATAGCAACTACTGAACGAATGTCAATCAGTACCCAGGTACATACGTTCAGTCATATACCTTACTTATCGACCTATTCGTACATGTACGAAGGGACACGGTTGTGCACCGTTTTCTTCTCGCAAAAGCACAAAACACCTATAAAAGACAGGTGAAACCCTAAATCACGTTGTGCTGGTGGATCGTGCGGCTTTCCTTGTTCCCATTCTGGTCCACGCTATTACCTTCGTAACGCCTCAATGGTGAGGACATGCTTCATTTTGGGTCTGAACGAGCCGCTTTTTTATTTGCTTGCAGCCCGTTCCATGTTTGTTGCAGGCGATGACGGAATGAGCACAGTTCTGACGACTGAATGCCATTCCCACACCAGAGTAACGCCGATTACCATCAGGGCAAGGCACAATCCCATCCACATTCCAACAGCGCCGAGCTTGAATTTGAAGCAGAGGAGCGCGCCCAACGGCAATCCGATGGCCCAATATCCAATGAGATTGGCCAGCATGGCTATCTGTGTGTTACCGGTCCCCCGCAAAGCTCCTGTGGCTACTACTTGAAGACCGTCGAATAGCTGGAAGACGGCAGCTACCAGCAGAAGAGTTGCTCCCGCGCTGATCACTTCAGGGTCTGGCGAGTAAATGCGGGCAATGTGCCTGGCAAAGAGAAACAACATCAGTCCGGAACAGGACATGAAGAGTGCGCCAAAGAATATCGCCATCCATCCCGCGCGCACCGCGCCATGCGCATCATGGCTGCCCATGGCATGGCCCACCCGAACGGCAGCAGCAGAACAGATGCCAAGAGGCACCATGTAAGTAAAACTGGCAACGTTCAGAGCAATCTGGTGCCCCGCAAGCGGCACTGCACCCAGCTTGCCAATAAGAAAAGTTGCGCAGGAAAATGCTCCAATTTCCAGGAGCAACTGCAACGCTGCGGGAAAACCCAGCTTCAATAACTGGCGGATGCGCTCCAGCTCCAGCCGTCGTGAGGCGCTCCATAATCCGCTAGACCTCTTCCGGTCATAATAGACAACCGCGACCGCCAGCACTGCTACCATGTACGTGCGGGAAATACACGTTGACCATCCGCTGCCCACCACTCCATACGCGCGTGCCCCTAAATGTCCGTAAACCAGTGCCCAGTTCCCCACCAGGTTAACGAGATTCGCGGACACCAACGCGAACACCACCGGCTTTACGATATGCATGGCCTGGAGATAGCGTCGCAAGGCGAAATAGAGAGTCAGCGGCAGCGTGCTCCAGACAAGGGCTTTCAAAAAAGGGATTGTAGTTGCCACCAGAACCGGCGAGAGCCCTACAAGAGGAAATAGTGGGAGACATGCGAGCACAACAACCATCAGCAGCGGGGAAAGAGCGCAAGCCAGATAAAGTGCGCTCCACATGGTGCGATGGCACTCTTGCAATCGCCGTGCGCCATAAGCCTGCGCCACCAGCGTGTCCATGCCCAGCATGATGCCGCTGCCAAAAATTCCAATCGCGTAAAACAAAGTGCTGCCAAGGCTTACCGCGCCAATGGCCGTCGCGCTGTCAGGCAGCCGGCCAACCATGACTGTGTCAGTAAATGACATGGCCAGCCATCCCAGTTCAGTAAGCGCAAGCGGCACGGCCAGGCGCAGCATAGGACGAAATTCCTGGCCGAAATCGCGCGTGTGCAGCATGGCAATGATTTAAACACAACTGCGCAGCAGGAGACCTATTGAAGCCACATGCTTTGCCCAGGCTCTCAGCCAAAGTATGGCGCCAGACTCAGCTAATTGACGATGTATGGTTCCGTATCAGGAAAGTCTTCAAGAATAGCGTGGTACCCGGAGGAGATGCGGGTAGGATTCTTGACTGCTCTGCGTAATTCAAACCGAACATTGCGGTCACACTGCTTGCAGATTGGGAAGCGTTCACCCTCCAATAGCGTGGCTTCATGCATGAGGCGGTGAGATTCATGCATGACCCTGTAAATTCCGCTTTTTGGCACCAATTCCCCGGGCCTGTGCTTTGCGTGCACGGTCTTTCCTTGCGTGCGGATATCGCCCCTCGATGGGACCTGATAAATATTAAAAGAATGCTAAGATTTGTGGCAAGAGCATGTAAGACTTCCGGGCAATTCTCAATGGCATCCCGGCGCCATCTCAACAGCATCGTTGCATGGATCCCACATCTCTCAATATGTGATCCCAATGACGCACACAATTCATGTGCAAAGTCAAAAGCTTGCGATATAATCCCGCCAATCTTTTCTCAATCTAGCGTTCGGGAATTCATGACCACAATTCTGTCTGTCACTTCCAGTGAAATGCTTAAGACCACCCGTCAACTCTTGCTGGAGCAGCAGGCGTACTCTGTTTGCTCGGCGCTGGGGCTGGGTGAAGTTGATTCTCTTGGCAAGGAGAGGCCTGCGATTGATTTGGCTTTGATTTGCCATGGCTTTCGCGGACCCGACAAGCGGAAGATTGCCCATGTGATAAACCACTATTATCCTGGGCTTCCAATTCTCGAGATGTGCTTCAATTCGCCAGAAATTCCTGGGGCTGACTTTGTCTTGAGCGATTCGCCCGCTGAATTGATGACCGCCATCAAACTGGTCCTTGCCGGACGGCGGGTACGTGGTTATATGGAATGAAGTCAGCAAAATCCCGCTACAACGGAATCAAGAGCTTGGTAGTGTCCTAAACTTGCGTTGAGAGCCCGGATGGCCGGAATCGAACCGGCCTACGATTCGCTTGCGCGAATGGGCCACCAGGGACCGGGCAATTTTCATTGTAAGCCTCACGAGAGCAATTCTCGCAGAGTCCATGTGTGGTCTGTAATACCCGCTTCCATCGCGGGCGTGATACTCAAAGATTTGTGTATCCTGCAAAAATTGTAATAAGCGAAGTATAGAGCACAAGCATCAACGCAAGTTTAGGACACTACCAGGAGCTTTTTTCGATTGACAGCTCCTTAAAAAGTCGGCTAGCATCAAACCGTAATGTATTCCTTCGCCCAGCAACTTCGCCATCACCATCATCATGCGGCACACATGCTGGCGGAGCCCTGTATCAATTAGTTACAGCGCAATCATAAGGATGAATCGCCCGCCGGCAATAATCGGCGGGCTTTTTGCTTTGCAGACGGGTTAGTAGACAATGTGAGGAGATATGCAGATTGACTTTGAGAAAATGGATGGCTTGGCCCCGGCAATCGTGCAGGAAGATTGTACAGGCGAGGTTCTAATGGTGGGTTTCATGAATGCCGAATCCTTTGCTCGCACCGCCGAGACCGGCTACGTGACTTTTTATTCCCGCACACGGCAGAAATTATGGATGAAAGGCGAGACTTCCGGCAACCGGCTGCGCGTGATCTCTGCCCTGACTGATTGTGATCGTGACACCATCCTGGTGCGGGTTGCCGTGGAAGGCGATGGCCTGGTCTGCCATACCGGCGCCAGGTCATGCTTTATTGAGCCACTTGAGATGAAAACCGTGGAGGCGCCGCGATGAAGCTTCGCGTTGGAATTCCCAAGGGGAGCTTGCAGGATTCCACCATTGCCCTGTTCAAACGTGCGGGCTTGAATGTTTACACCAGCAGCCGATCTTACTTTGCCGCAACTGACGATCCTGAGATTGAGTGCATGCTGATCCGCGCTCAGGAAATGGCGCGCTACGTGGACCATGGCGCTCTGGATTGCGGACTGACCGGGAAAGACTGGGTTGTGGAAAGCGGGCTGGAGTTGGTAACCGCCGCTGAACTCACCTATGCCAAACAAGGATTGGGAAAAGTCCGATGGGTGCTTGCCGTGCCGGAAGACTCGCAGTTCCGCAAACCCGAAGATCTTGCTGGCAAGATCATCGCCACAGAACTGGTGAATGTAACCCGCAACTATTTCTTGGTCAGGAATGTTCCCGTAAAAGTTGAATTCTCCTGGGGCGCAACGGAGGTCAAGCCACCCATGCTGGCCGATGCCATCGTGGAAATTACCGAGACCGGCAGTTCGCTTCGAGCCAACCGGCTGCGCATTGTGGAAACAGTAATGGAATCCACCACACAGCTTGTCGCCAACAAGACTACGTGGGCAGATAAAGAGAAGCGCGCCAAGATCGAAAGCCTTGCGCTTATGCTCTGCGGCGCTATCTATGCTCAGGGCCGGGTGGGTCTGATGCTGAATGTCCGTAAAGAAGACCTGGCTGGTATCTTGTCCGTTCTGCCGGCCTTGCAAAAGCCTACAATTTCAACGCTCAGTGATGGCGAGTGGGTGGCCGTGAATACGATCATTGAGGAATCTACGGCCTGGAAAATTATGCCCAAGCTCAAGGCTGCCAAGGCAGAAGGAATTGTCGAATATCCGCTTAATAAGGTGGTGTTGTAATGCGCGTGCTCAAGGGCCGCAAAGCAGAGGCCTTTGTACGCGCGCTTGAGGATCGCGGAGCTACTGACCTGGCTCGCGTGGAAAAAAAGGTGGCGCGGATCGTGGCGGATGTCAAAAAGAACGGGGATCGCGCGCTGCGACGGTATGCCGAAAAATGGGACGGTCTGGCGTCCAAACAGCCGCTGCATGTTTCTGAAGATGAAATGGCGCAAGCCTGGAACACGGTGTCACCTGAATTTAAGCAAGCGCTGGAGATGGCTGCGGGAAACATCCGCCAGTACTGCGAATGGCAAAAGCCTCAGCCCTGGCGCAATACGGTGGCAACGGGAATTCAGCTAGGACAGGTAATACGGCCGTTGCAGTCCGCCGGATGTTACGTTCCCGGCGGCCGTTATCCTCTGCCTTCTACCATGCTGATGACGGTAATTCCGGCGCAGGTCGCTGGCGTTCAGGAAATTCGTGTGGTCTCGCCGCATCCTGCAACAGAAACTCTGGCCACTGCCCATTTTCTGGGTGTGCGTGAGTTCTTCCGCATCGGCGGCGCACAAGCGATTGCCGCACTCGCGTATGGCACAGCGAGCGTGCCAAAGGTCGATAAGATTGTTGGCCCCGGCAACTTGTTTGTTACGGCTGCGAAAAAGCTTGTGGCTTTTGATTGCGGCATTGATTTTCTTGCCGGCCCCACGGAAATTGTGGTCATGAGCAAACGCGGTGAGCCCCGTTTCATTGCCGCCGATCTGGTGGCGCAGTCAGAACATGCTCTCGATACACTTGCAGTCTTCATCACTACGTCAAGCACATTGGCTGCCGAGGTTGCTTCCGCGGTGAAGCTCGCAGCGGCTACGAACGAGATAGCTCAGGCTTCACTCAAAAATAATGGAGCGGTTGTGCTTGCCGAATCAGAAGCTCAGGCCTTTGATTTCGCCAATCGTATTGCGCCCGAGCACATCACGGTGGATGAGGAATACCTGGCGCACGTTCACAATGCGGGATCAATCTTTATTGGCGACTATTCTCCGCAGGCAGCAGGCGACTACGCGGCTGGGCCAAACCATGTCCTGCCCACGGGCGGTGTAGCCCGCTTTCGGGGAGGACTAAGCGTGCAGGATTTTGTGAAGACCATTTCTGTCCAGCAGCTCTCACGCGACGGTCTGAGCCGCATTGCTGAGACAGTAGTGACGCTGGCGGAAGCAGAAGGGCTCACGGCCCATGCACAATCGATTCGAGCGAGGTTAGCAAATGCTTAAAGCGCGCCGATGCGTCCGCGAGATGCGCGAATACCACTCTCCTCTCAGCGCTCCTTCCATCAATCTGCGCCTGGACATGAATGAGAGCACCACCGGATGCTCCCCTCGCGTTCTCGCTAAATTGAACAGCATGGATGCCCGGACTCTGGCCCGCTATCCCCGCCGCGAGGTGGGAGAGAAGCTTGTGGCCGGCTACCTGAGCGTGCTTCCTGCGCAACTGTTGCTGACAAACGGCGCCGACGAAGCAATTGACCTTCTGTGCCGCGCATATCTGGAGCCGGACAACGAAATCATCGTCGTGGTCCCGACCTTCGGCATGTATGAAGTGTTTGCGCAAATGGAAAACGCCAAAGTGGTGCGCGTGCCTGCCGGCGCCGAATTTAGTTTTCCGGTACAGCGGGTGATCGACGCTGTGACCGCAAATACCAGACTCATCGTTATCTGCAATCCCAATAATCCCACCGGCGTAGCTGTTTTAAGATCTGACATATTGAAAGTGATTGAGTCCGCGCCCGACGCGGCCATTCTGTTGGACGAAGCGTACTTTGATTTCTCCCGGCAAACTCTCATGGATCACATTGGCAAGCTTCCCAATCTGTTTATTGCCCGGACATTTTCCAAAGCCTATGGGCTCGCGGGCCTCCGTCTGGGCGCAATCATGGGCGATCAGGAACAGATGTCGGTCCTTCGGCGCATGGCATCTCCGTTCAACGTGAATGCGTTTGCTATTGAATGCCTGGCCGAAGCACTGGCGGACCGGCAGTTTGTGGCTGACTATGTTTCGCAGGTAGCGGCCAACCGCGAATGGCTGCGAAAAGAATTGGAGCAGCTTAAGTTCAAGTGCTGGCCCAGCCAGGCCAACTTTCTCCTGTGCCTATTCGGAGACATAAAGGCGGCCATTCTTGAAGCTCTGCGGGCCCGCGGCATATCGCTGCGCGACCGTCCTGATTGTGAAGGCTGTGTCCGTATCACGGTTGGAACACAGATGGAAATGGAACGACTGATCTCAGAGCTGAAACAAGTACTATCTCAGATTCCGGCAGAGAAGCAGGCGATGCGATGAGTTTACTGCCAATTACAAATATATGGTCCAAGGCCGCATCATGAGAAAAGCCTCTCTCCGCCGTGACACGACTGAGACGCAGATTCAGCTCGCGCTGACGATTGAAGGCCAGGGCCGATATGACGTCTCAACCGGCATCCGGTTTTTTGACCACATGCTGGAGTTGTTCACGCGCCACGGCGCTTTTGACCTGAAGTTAAAAGCCACCGGCGATCTGGATGTGGACCAACACCACACAGTGGAAGACGTGGGCATTGCGCTGGGCGAGGCATTCGATAAAGCGCTGGGAAATAAACGCGGGATCATGCGCGCCGGATACTTCCTGATGCCGATGGATGAAACGCTGGGACTGGCCGCGATCGATTTTAGCGGACGTGCTGCCGCAGTCGTGAACACACTAGTTAAGACGAGGCTCGTCGGCGATCTGCAATCAGAGCTGGTCTATGATTTTTTTGAAGGCTTTGCCCGCGGCGCGCGCGCCAATGTTCATCTCAAAACAGTCTACGGCCGCTCCAACCATCACAAAATCGAAGCTCTTTTCAAAGCTTTTGCGCGAGCTTTGCGCGTGGCCTGCTCTCGCGACAAGCAACTGGCCAAAATGCTGCCCAGCACCAAGGGGCTTCTATGATCGCGATTGTCGATTACGGCGCGGGCAATATCAGCTCGGTTAAAAAGGCGCTGGAACATTTGCACACAGACGCGCAGGTGACTTCTGATCCTTCCATCATAGCCTCCGCGCAGAAGATCATCGTCCCAGGCGTAGGACACTTCAGCCGCTGTGAAATGCTCAACCAGAATCTACGCACGCCAGTGCTTGAGTCAATTAGCCAAGGCAAACCATATCTCGGCATATGCGTGGGCATGCAGTGGCTTTTTGAAGGCAGCACGGAATCGCCGGAGACTCCCGGCGCAGCGCTCTTCGCCGGGCAGAATTCCCGCTTCCCTGCCTCGGTAAAATCGCCACACGTCGGCTGGAACCAAATCGAGATCAAGAATGGATCTCGCCTGCTTTGCGGCGTTAAGAACGGAGCGTTTGTTTATTACACGCACTCTTTCCGGGCGCCAATGATCGAACAGACGGTCGCCTGCACAAATTATGGCGGCGATTTTTCTGCGGCGATTGAACGCGACAATATTTTTGGGGTTCAGTTCCATCCGGAGAAGTCCGCCGAAACAGGTTTGAAGATCCTGGAGAATTTCTGTGCCCTCTGAGCCGCTCAACCCCAGCAAGCCAAACCCCGGCTTACCGGGGGCCCCGTGGCTGGCCAAAAGAATTATTGCCTGCCTGGACGTGGATGCAGGGCGCGTGGTGAAGGGCATTCAGTTCCAACAACTGCGCGATGCCGGCGATCCCGCTGAGCTTGCCTTTGCTCACGCCACAGCAGGGGCCGACGAGATCGTGCTGCTCGACATCACCGCAACATCCGATGGGCGCAAGACGCTGGTGGAAATGGTCCGCCGCACGGCCCGCGAGTTGTTTGTGCCTTTTACTGTTGGCGGAGGCATCAGAACACTGGAGGATGCAGCCAGGGTTTTTGACGCGGGTGCGGACAAAGTCAGCATCAACTCTGCGGCGGTCGCCAACCCGGCGTTGATTGGCGAGATCGCCGGCCGCTTTGGTTCGCAGGCAGTCATTGTTGCCATTGATGCGCGGCGTGGAGCAGGCTCGCCAGAAGCAGCAGAAGTCTATGTTGCGGGCGGACGATCAGCTACCGGCAAAAAGGCCCTTGCCTGGGCGCATGAAGCTGAAGCGCGCGGGGCGGGCGAAATCCTGCTGACCTCCATGGATCGCGATGGTACAGGCATGGGCTTTGATTGCGAATTGACCGCCGCAATCGCGGGATTGGTTTCCATTCCGGTCATCGCCTCAGGCGGAGCAGGCAATGCGCAGCACTTTACCGATGTCTTCACAACGGGAAAAGCCGACGCTGCGCTGGCTGCATCTATTTTTCATTTTAGAAACCAGCACTTTGGGAATCAGCATTTTAGAAACCAGCAATTTGGTACGCATGCTGTCGCCGAGCTTAAGCAGATACTTCTTCAGCATGGCATTCCCGTGAGGTGGCCATGCTGATCCCTTCGATTGACCTGATGGGTGGCAAGATCGTTCAACTGGTGCAAGGCGAGAGGAAGGCGCTTGAGTTCAATAATTTTGATTATTGGATTGAGCGCTTCTCGACGTATCCGCTGATTCAACTGGTCGATCTGGATGCCGCCATGGGCCGGGGCAACAATCATGAACTGATTGCCATGATTTGCAAACGGCTTCCCTGCCAGACTGGCGGCGGCATACGGGATGTTGCGCGCGCCAGCGAACTACTGAGGCTAGGCGCTAAACGCGTGATCTTTGGCTCGTCGCTGCTTAAGGATGGGAAGATCAACACGCCGCTTGCGGCAGAAGCCGCGAAAGCTCTGGGAGCAGAGCAACTTACGTTTGCCATTGATTCGCGCAAAGGCAAGATCGCAATCAAGGGCTGGACTGAAAACACAAGCGTTGGCCCGGCCGAAATGATCTCTGTGCTCGATCCCTATTGCGGCGCCTATCTTTATACCCACATTGATACCGAAGGAACAATGGCGGGGTTTCCCATGGCTGTGGCACGAGAGCTGGCAAGTCTTACAAAGAAGCAGATGATCGTGGCGGGTGGTATTCGATCGCGGGCCGAGGTAGACGAGCTACATGCCATGGGAGTTGATGCAGTAGTTGGAATGGCGATTTACACTGGCGCGATGCAATAGAAGCTTTTTAAAAGTAAACTTAAACCGTTATGGATACTAAAGTTCCTTCTGTTGCATTCGCGGGTCCGGTGATGAGAGTGTTGCTGTTCAAGGCGACTTAAAGTTTCTTACCACGATACAAGCCGGCGATCGCAAATGTGTAAGGCGTCCAGGTAGCGTCTTTGAATCCGACGGATTCCATGCGCTTCAACATTTCCTGCGGCGCGGGAAATTTATGGACGGAAGCGGGCAGGTATTCATACGGCCCCCGCACACCTGAGATCATTGTGCCGATCCGGGGCAGCACGTTACGAAAATAGAAGCCGTAGAGCTTTCCCAGCAATCCGCCCGGTTCGCTGAAGTCGAGGATACCGACTTCGCCCTGCGGTTTAAGAACACGAAAAATCTCATGCAGGCCGGCGTCATAATTAGCAAGATTGCGGAACCCGAACGAGGAAACCACCAGATCCATGCTGCTATCGGCCAGCGGCAGATGCAGGGCGTCCGCTTCCACGGGCTGTATCTGCTTCACGCGGAATTTAGGCAGGCCGTGTTGCAGCATCTTGTGGGAAAAATCCAGCGCAAGAATAGCAGCGCTGCTGTTTCGACGGCTCGCGACCGAACGCATAGCCACGGACATATCTCCGGTGCCGGCACAAAGATCCAGCACGCGGGAATTGTTTCGTGAAAGTATATGTGTAAACGTCCGCGCGGTGCGCCGCCACCATAGGCGGTCAATGTTCATGGAGAGGACGTGATTGAGAAAGTCATATCGCGGAGCAATCTCATCAAACATCTGCCGGACGGCTTGCGCCGCAGAGTTTTCATCCGTCGCCCCTGCGGGCGTGGTGCCCCGAACGCCGCCCGACGCAGCGCCAGCAGCTTTGGCTGAATCAACGGCGGGAGTTTCAGTCTGCTCAGGCATGGCTTTTGATCATCTCCACCGCGTTACGGACGATTTCTATGGGCACATCGCTTGAGATTTTAACTTTCCCAATTTTCTGAGGCAGCACAAAATGGACAGCTCCGGCAATGGTCTTCTTATCAGAGCCAAGCCGGCCCATCACATTTTGGACATCGCACACAACCGGCGGCAATGGACCGTAAGCATGAGTTGCCGCGGTAATGCGAGCGGCTGTTTCTGCACGGCAGAAGCCGGCATCGCGCGCAATGGCTGCCGCTGCGATCATGCCCCAGGCGACCGCCTCTCCGTGGAGAAAGTGGGTATATTCGGTCGCGGCTTCCAGGGCGTGGCCAATCGTATGGCCGAAATTGAGGATACGCCGCAGCCCGGATTCTTTTTCGTCGGAAGAAACCACTTCGGCTTTCACGCTGACTGAGTCGGCAATCACGCGCTGCATGGTTGTAGAATTGCGGTCAAGCAGCTTGCTGGGCTTGCGCTCCATTAGCTCAAACAACTCACTGTCCCGGATCACACCGCATTTCAGCGATTCAAACAGGCCGGAACGAAACTCGCGGTCTGCAAGCGTCTCCAGAATTTCCGGATCCACCAGAACGGCCCTGGGCTGGTGAAACGAGCCTATCAGGTTCTTGCCGGAGCGGAGATTCACCCCGGTCTTGCCGCCGATGCTCGCATCGACCTGCGCGACCACCGTGGTGGGAATCTGAATTACTGGAATACCGCGCATGAAGATCGCGGCGAGAAAACCTGCGCAGTCGCCCACCACGCCGCCGCCAAAGGCAACCAGCAGCGACTTGCGGTCAGCCCTGGCATCCACCAGTTGCTCGGCCAACTGCTCAACAATGTGCAGCCTTTTGGCTGGTTCTCCATCATGCATTTCCAGAATTTCAAAAGGCAGGCGGGCGGCGCGCAAGGAATTTTCCAAAACTTCTCCCCAATGGCGGCGCACATTCGGAGAGGTAATTACAAAGACGCGGCTGCTGGGGGATGGCAAAACGCGACGGACTTCGCGTCCGGCCCGGCGCAATAATCCTGCCCCGACCATGACGTTATACCCCTCGAGTTTTGTCCTGACACGAATCTTCTGCACGCAGATTGATGATAAATGATGGCGTGGGTCGGGGCAGGAACGCGGCCTGGATCGAACCGATTTCCAACGCTTTACATACGGAGAGCACCAGAAATTTGAAAAAGGCTATTAAGAATTATCAGAGTTGCCGATAAAGAAGAAAACCCCCTCTTGTTTAAAGGATTTCTAATCATGCTTGGAAGTACGGCTCGCGTCCTGTTTGTTGTCGTAATCATGGCCTCGGCACAAGCCGTTGCAGTTCAGCAGCAGGCTTCGCCTGGAGCGATGACCGCCGTTACTCCCGAAGAGATGAAGGCACTACTTCAGCGTATTCAGAACCTTGAGGGACAAGTTACGGACCTCAAGACACAGATCAGCAAGCTATCCATAAAGGCAGACAATCAGCCTGAACCATCTCCTTCACCCGTTCCAGAGCAAGACACCGCACAAGCTATGCCAATGCCAGGGCGCGCTGCCGAAAATGGAAGTTCGCCCAAGCTATTGCTTCGTGGCTACGCCGATATCGGATGGAACGCAAGCGATCTGAAAGGCAGCAACAATTCGTTTGCGCTGGGTCAGTTTAATCTCTTCATTACTTCACGGCTGACTGACAAGGCGAGTGTCCTGTCAGAAACGGTCATTGAAGCAGATCAGAGCACGAATGAGTTCGGCGTTGACCTGGAGCGGCTGGAGTTGATTTATGCCGTTAATGACCATCTCAATCTTCAGTTCGGTCGTTTTCACACAGCCATTGGTTATTACAACACGGCCTATCACCACAGTGCATTCATGCAGACAACACTGAACCGTCCATTCCTGTTCGCCTTTGAAGATGGCGGCGGTATTCTGCCGGTCCACAGCGTTGGGATGAGCGCTACAGGAATTGTATCCAGCAGAGTTGGCCTGCATTACATCGCGGAGATTGGTAATGGCCGGAACCCGCGTACTGACGTCAATCCGGTGCAAAACGTCAGCGATGACAATAATGGCAAAGCCTTCAATCTTGGTTTCTTTGTTCGCCCAAACTCGATTCCGGGATTACAGGTAGGATTTTCTAACTACCACGATCATGTGACCCCGCCAGGGAAAGCGAATGTTACAGAAAATATCCTGGCAGCGCACTTCATTTACCAGAACAGCCGAGTCGAGTTCCTGAACGAAGCAGTGCTCTTGCGGCATACAAATGAGGGCAGCGCCGTTGCAGCCAACACTCCGGGCTTCTATTCACAGATATCACGGGGCTTTGGCGCTTATCGGCCTTATTTTCGCTATGAATACGTGAATGTGCCGAACAGAGATCCACTATATTCCGACGTGGCTTTGTTGCATGGACCGAAAGTTGGAATGCGCTATGAAGTGAATGACTTTACATCTTTCAAACTTGAATATGGGCGCACTTTACGGCGCGGATTAGGTCCAGTGAATTCTTTAGGAACGCAGCTCGCCTTTGAATTTTGAGAAACATGAGAACGACGCTATATACCGTCACGCTTTTCTTAATGCTCGCCTCTTCTCTGGGCGTTTCTCAATTGCGCCACATGGAGGAGCCGGGCGATATTGCAATTGTGGTGAACGAATCAAACCCGGTAAATGAGCTTACATTGTCAGAACTACGCAATATGTTGATGGGAGATCGCCGGTTCTGGAAGGGAAATGTGAGAGTGAAACTGATTCTACGCGAGCCTGGAAGCTACGAACGGGATGGGGTGCTAAACACTCTGCTGAAGATCGACAACAAACTTTTCGCGGCGCACTGGCGGGCCAAGATATTCCGTGGTGAAGCTTCCGAGGAGCCTTCATCAGTTCAATCCGACGCCCAAGTTGAGAACTATCTATCGCAAAGTCCTGGTGGGCTGGCATTTATGCGGAATAGAAGCCGAGCGGCACATGTAAAAGTACTCAGATTAGACGGCAAGCTGCCCGGAGACGATGGATATGTCCTCAAATAGAGAACGCCTTCAGGCTTCCATCAGGCAGTTCAATAAGGCTGGACGGGAAAAAGTGAGAGATAAGCGGCACGAGCCCATCAAGCGCAAGATCGTGTTTATTGTCATGCTGACCTCGGCACTGGTCCTCATACTGGCCTGTAGTGGCTTTGCGGTATACGAAATAATCACGTTGCGGCAAAGCAAAGTTAACGAAATGATGCTGGTGGGCGATTTAATCGCCGCGAACAGCGCGCCAGGGCTCTCCTTCAATGATCCACAGGCCAGCTATGAAACACTGGCCGCATTGAAAACCAGCCCTCATGTGATTGCCGCCAGGATTTATGACAAGAAAGGCCAACCCTTCGCGACGTATTTGAGGCAAGAGACCGAACTCACTCACGTCCCCAGTTTGATCTCGTCGGACTCGTCTGGATTCTATGGCAGTGAGTCTCTTCATCTGGCCCGTGGAATCTACGTAAGTGGACAGCGCATCGGAACAGTCTATTTGGAACGCGACCTTGCGGAGCTTGACTCCAGCCTCATGCAGGCGGGAATGATTTTGTTAGGAATGCTTCTGGTCGCCATGGCTTTTGCCTTGTTGTTGGCTTCTCGACTTCAGCGGACAATTTCCGGACCAATTCTGGCTCTGGCCCAACGAGCCGGCTCTATTGAAAAAAGTGCAGACTATTCAATTGGGGATGTTCAAGGCAGTTTTGAGGAGATAGGGCTCTTGATTAAGAGCTTCGACGGCATGTTGGCTTCTATCGCCCATCGTGACCATGAGCTACAGCGCCATCGAGATTGCCTGGAGGAGGAAGTCGCTGAGCGAACCATGGAGATACGCGCTATCAATGCTCAATTGGAGAATGCCAAGCGAGTCGCCGAGGACGCGAAAGAAGCTGCTGAATCGGCGAATCGTGCAAAAAGTGAATTTCTGGCTAATATGAGCCACGAGATCCGTACTCCAATGAACGGGGTAATCGGCATGACAGAGCTGGCGCTGGACACGGACCTTGCGCCTCAGCAGCGGGAATATCTAAGGATGGTTAAGTCATCCGCCGATGCTCTGATGACTGTTATCAATGATATTTTGGACTTTTCCAAGATCGAAGCCGGAAGGCTGGAACTCGACGCGATTGAGTTCAACATACGCGACACCATCGAGGGTGTCGCCCGCATACTGGCATTGCCGGCCCATCACAAAGGGCTGGAATTGGTAACAGACATTCAACCGGGAGTGGCGGAAATATTTGTGGGCGACCCTGTTCGCCTGCGTCAGGTTATTTTCAACCTGATTGGAAATGCCATCAAATTCACCCAGCTTGGCGAGATCATCCTGCGAGTGGAAGCCACGGACATGGACACGCACCGGCAGGTCGTCTGCTTACATTTCTCTGTACGTGATACGGGCATCGGCATTCCGCAAGAGAGACAAAAGGCAGTATTTGAAGCTTTTACCCAAGCTGACAGTTCAACGACACGAAAATATGGAGGAACCGGGCTGGGCCTAACCATCACTTCTCGTCTGGTGGCCCTGATGGGCGGACAAATCTGGATTGAGAGCGAGCCCGGCAAAGGAAGTATCTTTCATTTCACCGCGAACTTCGGCCTGGGGTATTCCAGCACTATTCAGCCTGCTCCGCTGGAAACAATTGACCTTCGCGGCCTCGCCGTGCTGGTTGTAGACGACAACGAAACAAACCGCCGCATCCTTGCAGACGTTCTTGCCAGTTGGGGACTAAGACCTACTATGGCTGCTGATGGCCATGAGGCTCTAAGAATTCTTCAACATGCCCATAAGGCAGGAGCGCCTTTTGATCTCTTACTGTCTGACTTACAGATGCCCGGCATGGATGGCTTTACCCTGGTTGAACGAATCAGGCAAACTCCTGAATTAGCTGGGGCAACAATCATGATGTTGACCTCCGTTGGGGAGCGGGGTGACGCGGCCCGTTGCCGCGAATTGGGCATAAAGGGGTACCTTACCAAACCTGTTCAGCAATCGGCTCTAAAGCAGTCAATCATCGCAGCGATGAACGGCATAGCTCACCAAAGCGCGGCGTCGAACTCGCGACAGTCTTCGTGGCAAGCGAAGACCGGATTGCGCATTCTGCTGGCAGAGGATAACGTTGTAAACCAAGTGTTGGCCAGACGGTTGCTTCAGAAGATGGGACATATGGTGACCGTCGTCAGCAATGGCTTTGAAGCCTTGGCCATCCTTGAACAGGATTCCTTTGATGCTGCGCTCATGGATGTACAAATGCCGGAAATGGACGGTCTGGAGACTACCCAGGCCATCCGTAAAGCAGAACAGGCCAGCGGAAACCATCTCCCAATCATTGCTTTGACTGCCCACGCAATGAAAGGTGACGAGGAACGTTGTCTGGCCGCTGGAATGGACGCGTATACGTCAAAGCCCATTCAGACCGCCGAACTCTTCGCGATATTAGAGCAACTGATGACTTCAAAGGAAAGAATAGAGGCTGGGCGGGCACAAATCTAAGATTCTTACGACTGTAAAAATAAAAGAAGTCACGTAGAACGTCGGGAATTTGCTGGCTCTACTTCATTGGGGTGAGCTTGCGCGCGTCAAAATAAGAAGTGATTGCCGTGGCTCTGCCTTCGGGATCCGCCATGGCCACGTAACCATCAGGGCGCACAAGATAGAGTGCATTGCGCCGCAGGCCGGTCCGGCCCATCTCCGGGCGCCACGGAAAGACATGCAGTGGCAATTTTCGCCCAGCACACACCGCCTGAACCTCAGGCGTGGCGGCGCCGTACACATGAGCCTGCCAATCCAGCGATGCCAGAGGCGCAAAGTTGTCCTTCACGAGTGCATCCGACGTCCCCGCAATCCAGGGCAGACGATCACCACCATGAACCGCCCCTGCCCGTCCTTCGCTTAGACCGCTGCCACGGTAGTTCACTGTCGTCTGTGAAACCGTGCGAAACATGTAGCGTCGCACCGACCTAAATGCAAAAAAGAGCGGCAACAGGAGCGGCACGATATGCAACCGCATGAGCCGCGCTATTGCTCCGGAGCTTGTGACCACAGTAAAGGCCTTATCGGTAGTCGCGACCAGCCGGCGCGCGAAGGTGATTCGTTCCGGCTCGTAGCTGGCAAGGAGTGATGCGTCTGCCCGCCCATGCAGGACGGCGGCAAGTTTCCAGGCAAGATTCACCGCATCACCGATGCCAGTATTCATGCCTTGTCCGCCGACAGGACTGTGAATGTGGGCGGCATCACCCAGCAGGAATGCGCGACCTTTACCAAAGCGATTGGCAACTCGATGGTGCACCCGATAGGTTGAGAACCAGTTAATCCGCTTGATGTCGATGCGTATCCATTCGAGCACTTGCTTGCCAACGTCGTTCCACGACAAGTTTTGGTGTTCTTGCTCTGCTTCGTCTTTCACGGTTCCGACAAGTCGAGCGCGTCCCTTGCCATCCAGAGGGAACATCGCAAGAAAATCAGTCCTATCCAGCGCGACGTGGAGCTCGCCATTCATGGTTGCACCATCCGCCTCCACGTCGGCAACATAGAAGAGATGGGAGTATGTCCCACCCGGAAAACCAATCTCCAGAGCCTCGCGCACGGTGGAATGCGCCCCATCGCACCCGGCGATGTAGGCTGCCTCGCATGTCTCTTCAGTCCCGTCCGGCCGCTTTAGATGCGCAAGCACACGGCCAGACGCATCCTGGAATCGCAGGAGTTCCGTCTTGCGCTCGACGCGGACGCCAGCCGCGGCCAAGCGATCAATCAGCAGGCGTTCGTGCTCATCCTGCGGAAAGGTCAGCGCATAGGGATAGGGGCTGATACCCGTACCTATGTTGCCGAAGATGGCGCGGGCTGTCTTCCTACCGGCCACCCAGAGATTCACGACGATGGTCTTCCATCCGTGTTCAATGATCGCGTCAGCGAGGCCGATCTGGCGATAGAATTCGAGCGTCCGAGCCTGTACGGCGATTGCCCGAGATGTGGTTCTCGGTTCCGCAGTCTTATCGATGATCCTTACGCCCACTCCCAATCGTGCTAACCAGAGAGCCAGCACCAGCCCCGTCGGTCCTGCGCCTATGATAAGGACGTCTGTGTCGCCAGCCATGTAAGGTATTGTTTAAATTGGTGGACCTGGTCGGGATCGAACCGACGACCTCTTCCATGCCATGGAAGCGCGCTCCCAGCTGCGCCACAGGCCCACAAAGGAATAGTTCTATTCTCGCCGAGCGGGCTGAAATCGTCAAACTAAAGCTGGCGTCGAACGTCCAATCGGAAGGATTATATTTCCGATTTATGGAACTAATTGCTGAAAATTCCGTCCTGTTATACAGGAAAAGGTTAAACTTTATCAGTATCCCCTTATTTGAAAGATTATGCAGATTTCCAACAGCGGAGACAGCATGGCGCCTAAACAAACGGTTGCGGCGGGCGAAGCCGTGGGCGAACCCTCCCGCCGAGGGGTATCCCTTAAAGAGCCCATGCTCATTGCCCTGGAGACACTCCGGACGCACAAACTGCGCTCATTTTTGACGCTGCTGGGGGTGATTCTTTCAGTTTCCACGCTGATTGTTGTGGTTTCCATGGTGGAAGGCACAAATAAATACGTGGCTGACAAGGTCGCGAATTTTGGATCGAACGTCTTTCTGATTATGCGCTTTCCCATCATTACCAGCCGGGAGATGCTTATCAAACTGGAACGCACCAATAAAAATATTACGTGGGACGACTACGAATATGTGCGTGACAATATGACCCTGGCCAAGGCCGTGGGAGGGGAAACTCGCCGCAGTGGCACGGTGAAATACAAGACAGAGACAATTGAAGATATTGACGTTCGAGGGGTGACGGCGAATATCGGCGACATGGACGTGGAAGAGCCGATTCTTGGCAGATATATTACGGACTCGGACAACGAACACCGGTCGAACGTCACGATGATCGGCGCGGATGTTGCCAAGAGGTTTTTTGCCGGCGTGGACCCGCTGGGAAAATCGATTTATATTGATGGCGAGTCTTATGAAGTAGTTGGTGTGGCGAAGGAACTGGGCAGCACATTTGGCCAGTCCCAGGATGCGTTCGTCTATATCCCGATCCAGACCTACCGCAAAGCTTACGGCAATAATGAAAGCATCAACATCAATATCCAGGCGCTGGCAGCGGATTTGATGCCAGCAGCCGAAGATGAAGCACGCATGCTGATGCGCGCAAGGCATCACCAGAAGCCGCGGGAGGACGATAATTTTGGCGTTGTGGAACCAACAGCCCTGATGGAGCTTTGGCAAAGCCTTACAGGCACGCTGGCAAACGGCTCAATCGCGGTCGTCCTCGTGTTTCTGGTGATTGGGGGAATTGTGATCATGAATATAATGCTGGCCAGTGTGACGGAGCGTACGCGTGAAATCGGGGTTAGAAAATCCCTTGGCGCCACGCGGCGCGACGTGCTGCTGCAGTTCATGGTTGAATCTTCCGTGATGGCTGTTATCGGCGGAATCATCGGTGTAATCGTCGCGATCGGCATTGCCATTGCTTTGGGCCACCTTACGCCGCTGCCCACGGCAGTGCCTATTCGATGGGTCGTGATTGCGGTGGTGATTTCAACTGCAATAGGGCTGATCTTCGGTGTTTATCCCGCGTACAAGGCTTCCAAACTGAACCCTATTGAAGCTTTGAGGTTTGAGACCTAATATGCACACAAACCTGCTGAAGGAAGACATGAAGATGGCCATTGAAACGATCCGCACACACAAAGTGCGTTCGTTTCTCACCGTACTGGGCGTGGTCATTGGGACCATGGTGGCGATTGTGGTGGCGTCAATCCTTCTGGGCGTGGAAAAAAATGTGCAGGATTCGCTCAATGAATTTGGCGTGGATAATCTTTTTATCTTTAAGTTTGATCCCGGCTTTCACTTTGGACGCCTCAGTCCCGAAGAACGCACCCGCAAATCGCTGACTTATGAAGACGCCATGGCCATCAAAGAAGACCTTCCGGCGGTGAAGAACGTGGTGGTCCAGGCGCTTCCGCATATCGGTGAGGGCAATCCTCCCGACCGCACTGCGCGCAATAAAAGCCATGAGCTTACGAATATGATTTTTCGCGGCGTTACCGCCAGTTATGCCGAGGTGGTAAACGGGAAAATGAAAGAAGGCCGCTTCTTCACCGATCAGGAAGACCTGCACCGGGCTGAAGAAGTAGTGTTGGGGTTCGACGCGGAAAAAAGCCTTTTTCCTGACGAACAGGCCGAAGGCAAGCAACTGCTGGTAGATGGCAATCTCTATACGGTGATCGGGGTCTTTGAAAAAAAGAAAAACAGCGTGGGACAAAGCGGCGATAACGAAGTTTTAATTCCCTATCGGACTTACCACAAACACTATCCTCAGGATGACGAAAACTTCATCATCGCCATGGCCCAGCCAGGCATGAAGAGCATTGCCGAGGATGAAGTTCGCGGGCTCCTGCGCCTGCGTCGCCATGTTCCCCCAAATAAAAACGATAATTTTGGCATCAGCAGCGCGGAAGCCCTGGGCAACCAGTTTCGCGACATCATGAAGGGCATTTTCCAGTTGGTCGTCGGGATTGTCTCCATCGGACTGCTGGTTGGGGGAGTTGGGGTCATGAATATCATGCTAATGTCGGTGACTGAAAGAACACGTGAGATTGGGGTGCGCAAGGCCATTGGCGCCCGCAAACGCGATATCAGCTTTCAGTTCATCACTGAAGCCATGACCTTGACGGGAATCGGCGGAATCATGGGCGTCATCTTGTCATTGATTTTCAGCTTTCTATTGCAATTGGTCCATTTCCCCTCATCAGTCCCCATTTGGGCGGTCATTCTGGCAGTTGGGGTGGCCAGCAGCGTGGGATTGTTCTTTGGCATTTACCCGGCCGTAAAGGCGGCGCGGCTGGATCCGGTGATTGCTCTAAGGTATGAGTAGCGGATTATCGCAGATTCACTCAGGGAAGTGCAGATAACCGTAGAACACCAAAAATCGTGGGATCCTATTCACTATTTTTATTCGTTTAACTCGCTGCTAAAAAATCTCGATCAGCGTTCATCTGCGGAAATCTGTGACGGCTTTTTTTGTTCATCTTCGCGTACGAACCCATACGGACAATGCCGGCACCCTGACCGGCAACAGTACCCGCGCTTGAGCAGATATTTTGCCGTAAACACCCAGTTCCCTTTTTCCAGATAGTAGTCTTCGCCTTCCACCAATTCGTTTACGGCACTCATCTGCTTGCTACCACGCTGAGCGGCGGCGCCTCAGGCGTTTCCGTCAGCACGCCGTCTTTAAAGCTGACATACTTGCCTGAGATTGCCGGCACCCGCTCCCCGGGAACGACAATCCCCGCCAGATTTAAGGGATCGGCTGCTGAAATAGTAACGACTTCTCCGGTAAGCGGAAGGCTCTTCATCGCCCGGAGCGATTCAACGGCGACCGGCAAGGCGAATTGCTCGCCGATGAAGCTGCTTACAAAGCGTCCGCCGCGAATCTCTCCCCGATCTTCAAGCCGGCGAAAACTAATCAGCATGTCACGCCAGCGCGGCAGCATGCTCTCACGCGCAAGAAGCTCGCGGAAGACCACGCCATAACGCTCCAACAGCACCCGGCAGACTGATTCCACGGATCGTCCGCTATCTTCAGCGTGAGGCGGATGCAGCAATGACCAGCGCCCTGCGCTGTGCCGCGGACGAATGCTGCTGCCTCTTCCCTGCCCTGAGCGGCGCTTGGGATCGATCAGGGCACGCAGATTATCAAATCCATCGGCGGTAACCAGACCTGCCGCCACCAATTCCCAAAGAGCAGTTTCAATCTCCGACTTCAATTTATCCGTGCCGCGCACAATGTCTGCAAAGAACGATGCGCCGCGTGAGCGCAGAAATGTAAGCACTTCGCGCGCTCCGGAGCCAAGCCCGCGAACTTCCTGTTCGGCTTCACGTTGCGCAAAGCGCACGCTGGGCAGCGCCATCCATTCCGCTTCATCGCGGACAAAGAACGTGATAGGGGCCACGCTGGTGGGCACAACCCGGCGGCCGCTGCCGGAAGAATCTTCCAGCATCGCGGGATGCGGTGAGAGCCGTCCCCAGCCTACCGCGCCAGTAAGACATAGCTGGTCTAGCAGCTTGGGATCATAGTTGCTGATGCGGCGCGTCAGTACCTGCCGTTCCCATGCACTGGCGGGAACTTCAAAGCCCTGCAATTGGCGCAGCACCTGCAACGTGCCGTGTTCACCCCGCGCCTGCGATCCCGGGGATACATGCTGCCAGCGCAGAAGCCAGCGCATGAATGTGGCGGCAGTGACTGGCTCGATCTGCTTACGCAGCGTTCCCAGCGTCAGCCGGTGGATCCGCGCCAGCAAACGGCGCTCTGACCATTGCGTCTCTTCACCCAGCGTCTTATCGAATGTTCCGCGCAGAATCAGCCCGGAGGCTTCAATGCGCAACAGAGCTTTATCAACTTCAGCCGTGGGAAGATGAAAGAGAGCAGCCAGCGTGCTTGCATTGGTTGGTCCCAGGTGGGCCAGCCAGCCAGTCACCATGGCCTTGAGTGCGTCTTCTGGTGATGGAACGTCGCCATCGAGGGCCGGAAGCTGATCTTCAAACTGTGCTTCAGGATAAATTGAGGTGAATGCCTTCACTTTCTCAGCGGAAACCCAGAACCATCTATCAGAAGGAATGTGAAGCGCAGGCGAGGGCGTCTCCACCCCGGCGCGCGCAAGACCGGCGTGCTCCGGGGGCCCCGGCGCCTGCGATCCAAAACCATTGTGGAGCGCAGCCGCCCCCGGCTGCGTTGATATAGCTTCTGGTACACGTGCCCTCATTGCACGGTTTGATTGCTGCAAGCTTTCAAAATATCCCTGCCATGCCTCCGCGGGTGAGCGATGGTCCGGTGGCACAAAGTTTTCCGGTAATGCAATCAGGGTGTGCAGCGTATCCGCAAGTTCATCGGCATCGCGCACATCCGGCCAAGCGTCAGCTCGGACTTCGGCAATGGCAGCGGGATCAAGCGCTCCCACTTCCTGCAAAACTGATTCAGGCAGCGTGCGGCGCATCTCCACAGCGCGGGCGCGGCGTTCCTCCAGAGGTGCATCGTCCAGATAAGCGTATGGATTGGTGTTCAGGATTTCATGTGAAAAAACCGAAGGGACCGGCGTGTCCACGGCAATGCACTTGATCTCTCCGGAGCGCATCTTGCGCAGCACGTCTTTCAGTCCTTCCAGGTCCAGCGCTTCGTGGAAGATGTCTTTCATCACTTCGCGCACAAGTGGGTGATCGGGTACCTGGATTGGCCCATCGGCATTTTCCTGGCATTGCGCCACATCCGGAAACACTGACGAAAGCAGATCGGCTGAACGCGTACGCTGTACCTGAAGCGGAATCTTTTTGCCATTCCAATAACGCAGCAGCGCCAGCGAGCGATTTGCGTCCCAGCGCCAGCGCGTTTCCAGCAGCGGAGACAGCAACGCCGCCTGCTGCAAGACTTCTTTCACCGTATTCTCATGCAGGAAATGAAAAACATCAGCCAGCGGAAAACTATGCTGCTCAGCCAGAGCAATATTCACGCCGTTGTCCGTGGCTGCGGCCTGCAATTCAAAATTGAAGGAGACACAGAAACGCTTGCGCAGAGCAAGCCCCCAGGCTTTGTTGATGCGCGCACCGAACGGAGCATGGACAATCAACTGCATGCCGCCGCCTTCGTCAAAGAAACGCTCGGCGATTACAGTGGTAGTAGTGGGTACAGCGCCGAGCACGGTGCGGCCAGTCACGATATATTCAATCGCCTGCTCTGAGCCGGAATCATCCAGCCCGCATTCGCGTTTGAGCCATTCCACCGCATTCAGCACTTCTTGAGATTTCTGGTTTACAAAACCGGGAACGGTGTTCGGCGTAAGATCGCTGATTGCCTGGCGCAGGTCGCCTAACTGCTGAGATAGCTCCTCTGTCCGTCCCGGCGCCTCACCCAGCCAGAAAGGAATCGAGGGCGGCGCGCCATGTGCATCTTCCACCAAAATGCGGCCTGCCGATTCCACGCGCCGTATACGCCAGCTCATGTTTCCCAGCAGAACAATGTCGCCCTTCAGGCTTTCCACGGCAAAGTCTTCATGCAGCGTGCCTACAACGGTTCCTTCCGGCTCTGCAACCACCGTGTATAACGCGCTTTCGGGAATAGCGCCGCCATTCATGATGGCGATCATCCGTGCGCCGCGACGCGCCTTCAGCCTCTTATTTACGCGATCACGATAGAGATACGCGCCGTAGCGGCCCCGTTGCGATGCAATGCCGTCAGCCAGCATGGCCAGCAGGTCCTCAAAATCTTTTCGCTCCAGCTCACGGTAGGGATAAGCGCGTTTGACCAGCTCAAAAAGTTCGTCTTCGCCCCACTCCTCCGCGGAGCAGATCGCCACAATCTGCTGCGCCAGAATATCCAGCGGCGATTCAGGAATCATCAAGCGGTCAAGTTCTCCGTGGTGGATGGAGCGCACTAGCGCCGCGCATTCAATCAGTTCATCGCGCGTAGTCGGGAAAAAGCGGCCTTTGGGAACAGCGCCACGCCAGTGTCCGGCGCGCCCAAAGCGTTGAAGTGCCACGCCAATAGACCGTGGCGAGCCAATGTGGATTGCGAGATCGACATGGCCAATATCAATGCCTAACTCCAGCGAAGCCGTGGCCACCAGCACCTTGAATTCGCCGTTCTTGAGCTTGCTCTCCGCATCCAGGCGGAGCTTGCGCGCCAGGCTGCCATGATGCGCGCCCACCACCTCTTCCCCCATCCGTTCAGCCAGGTTGAAAGCCACGCGCTCGGCAAGACGCCTGGTATTGACAAAGACCAGCGTGGAACGGTGCTGCTGGACGAGTTGGCAGATACGGTCATAAATCTCATCCCAAAGCTCATGCGTGGCAATCGGGCCAAGCTCCTGCCCGGGAACCTCAATGGCAAGATCCATTGCGCGCTTGTGGCCAATATTGATGACCACCGGATCAGGACGTCCATTGCCGGTAAGAAAGTGGGCCACTGTCTCAATCGGTTTCTGCGTAGCGGAGAGGCCGATGCGCACCGCGCGCTGAACCGTCAGCGCATCCAGACGCTCAAGTGAGAGCGTGAGGTGAGCGCCGCGCTTGTCATCGGCCACAGCGTGAATTTCGTCCACAATGACGGTATTTATATCGGTGAGAATACCGCGGCTCTTCTGCGCTGTCAGCAGGATGTATAGGGACTCTGGAGTAGTGACCAGTATGTGCGGCGGCCGTTTGAGCATCCGCTGGCGCTCGTGCATCAAAGTGTCACCGGTGCGGACAGCGGCCCGAATCTCAGGCATCAGCAGGCCTTTTTCGCCAGCCAGAGCAGTTATCTCGCTCAGCGGTCCTTCCAAATTTTTCTGGATGTCATTGCCCAGGGCCTTTAGCGGAGAAACGTAAAGAATCTCAGTGCGATCCAGAAGATTGCCGCTCAGTGCCTTGCGCACCAGCCGGTCAATGCAGATCAGGAACGCCGCCAGCGTTTTGCCGGAACCTGTAGGCGCGGAGATGAGCGTAGTACGGGCATCGAGAATATGTGGCCAGCCCTGCTCCTGCGGCTCAGTGGGCGTGCCGAATTTGTTGATGAACCATTCCTGCACAAGGGGATGGGCCCATGCCAGGGATTCCGGGACCGGGGAATGCATTTGCCTATTATAAATGCGTTTCGTAAAAAATTCGCCCGAAATGAGATAGGTGTCCTCTATAGTTGACTCAACACTTGACTCAACACCAGCCAACAGGTCTCACTTCCGTCCAGCGATAATACTTCGTTGACCGGCAATGCCCACTGATTCTGGAGGGGAACTTTCTTGTTCCACATCAATGGTTTAACGTGTCCTATCTCGTATGGCGATATAGACAATAAACCATGTACTTCGGTAACTAAACCAATAAGTGAAATCCAGCATCTTACGTTTTAGCCGCACCTTCCGGGCGTCTGCCACTTGTCTGCCACTTCTTCCGATGTCTAAGGGCCCCAAAAACTGCACGTAAGGATTAGACAAATGGAAGACATATCAGACCGGATTGCAACCATTACGCAAGAACTCAAGGCTCTTCACGTGCAACTGCAATGGCCCAGGCTCCAGAGCGCGGAGCCATGCGATCAAGACCGCATTTTGGACCAGTTGTTCGAAGCCGGCTTGGGCCACGACCTGAAAGGGGCCGTTGACCTTCTCAGCCAATTTCTATGGCGCTATATCGAAACTGCCGCGGCGCGGACCAGCGATGAAGCGGTAGATTATGCGCAGCAAAGCAGGCGATTGAGCCAGGTCACGGAGATGCTACGGCTTCTTCATCATTCAGCGTGTCCTTTGCGGGACTCTCTGAGTTTTGTGGAACACGCGGCTTTGACTGTGACCCGTAACGCAGAACAATCTCGCATCGCGAACACGTTATCCATGGAGAAGACCGCCTGAAAGCAAGCTGTTCTTCATGATTCTCAGGGAAAAGTAGAGATTGTCCCGAAAAATGACGGCGGCTGCGCCCCGGCGCAGCCGCTTGTGTTCCTACTATAGTGGCTCGTGGAATCCCTCTATTTATCCTTATCTTCTTCCATGTCGAAAATGTGGACGGTGCGCGTCGCAGAGTCCAGAGTTCCATTGAGCTTAACTTTCTTGCCGGCAAACTGCTCAGCTTTCACCTGGTCATCGAGCTTATAAACTTCTTGTTTCACCACCAAAACATAGCTGCCGCCCATGTCTTTTACACAATGCTTGGTGCAGCTTTCTTCGTCGGTGGCGCCCTGCACGCCGCGTTTGGTCATCCATTCATGTGAGTGGGCGTCAGAATGGACGTTGAAGGCGCATTGGCTGTCCATGATCGCGCCGTGCAGGTTGACGGTATTTTCTTTGGGCTTGTCTTTGCCAAATGAATAGGACGCCAGTAGCATCAGGAAAACGAGCAAAGCCGCTGCCCGCTGTTTAGTAATTCGGTGATTCATTAAAGCTTCTCCCTTTAAACTGTCAGCTCCGTCTGCAAGCCTGGCACGCGATTACAGCGAAAACTGTTACGGCACAACAACGAACTTCATACGCATTGATTCGTGGTCTTCACTGCATATGACCGTGCATAGGACCTCGTAATCGCCCGGTTCAGAGGGCGCTGTCAGGGCAAAATCCTGCGTGCCCGGCTTGAGTTCCAGGTTCCACCCGGGAATCTTGCTGTGGTCCTTGGCCCGGAGCAACGTGAATCCATGGACGGTGCCATCGCGGTTCCAGGTCTTTCCCTTACGCGCAGTAAGGCGCAGAACCAGCTGTTCACCCGCCTTCACCGTGATTTCAGGATGGCTCTGGCCGGCGATTTTAAAATGACTGTCTTTATCGGCCAGCACTTCAATGACGCGCGCCTGGCCAAAGGCCGGCGCCACGATAAACAAACCCAGAACCACGAATATTGAGAACCGGATCATCCGATTTTGCCGCAGGTTGCGCACTGTTACTCCGTCATATACCGCAGGATGTAATGCATGTCCTGATCTGTAATGGTGGCGCGCACGCGCATATGGCGGACAATTGTGGCCATCATTCGCGGTGGAAATTTAGGCGGAGCGGCATGGCAGCGTCCGCAGTTGGAGTGAAAGCGCTTTTCGCCTTCCACCCGATTCATTTCGTCCTGTGCAGCCGGGACCACGGGAGCGGCAGCCGCGCCGGCACCGGCATCTTTTGAAGCGTCTTTACCACCTGAACTTGCAGCAGCCGTTAAGCTTAATAGCAGTGCGGCAGCCAGAAAAACCATTGGAACCACAAATTTTATCTTCACATCGGCCTTCCTTGTGGCAGCAGGGGCATGACAAAGCGATATGTCATGCCGACCACCCATAGATTGGCGTCCTTGCCAAGAACAAATTGGCGGCCATAGCTGGCAGAGGCCCGCACATCAGAGCGCAGGTAATAGTTCAAGCCGCCATCCGCCTGGTTTGTGTCTTTGCCCAATGCGCCCAATTTTTTTATGGTGGCAGCAGAGAGGTTCTGAGCGGCAAAAAATTGCTGTCCGCGGCCCACGAGTTCGAGCCGGCGCAGCGATGGAATCTGGTTGAGACGATAGACCGTTTCGACCCAATACCCGCTTCCCTTGGTTCCCGATGAGCGGACGTATTCTGAACGCACGGTCATCGGAGCGCGGTTCGGCTGCCACTCTAGAAATGCGCCGGCAGAATGCGCCCGGTCTGCCTGTAATACCTGCTGGAATGATCCACCCACTTCCAGTCTCAAGCGCGGCAGAAAGAAGCTCATGCGCCCGCCAGTGGAACGGTCCGTCGCGAATAAGTGGTTGGTGTTATTTGAGGAAAAATACAAAGCGTAGGTTACGTTCAGGCTGTCCGAGGTTGGCAAGCCGCCGCGCATCATGCCGCCCAGGCTGGAGCCGCTGGTAATCGGCGAACTTAAGGGCGAGACCTGCAGGGCGCGTATCCAGTTCGGGGCCAGTCTTTCGCCGTAAATGTTGAACGGAGTAATGAATCGTCCGGCAGTCAGGGTAACAAAACGGTTGGCGATGTAATCAATCTGGCCATAACCAAGGCCGTAAGAATTTGTGCCGTTATAGTCGCCTTGAGTATTTTTTGTGAAAGTATCGGAGTATGAGCCTTTGGCTTCCACCAGCCATTTATCACCCAGCGGCAGCAGCAGCAGCGGGCTGACTGAAGGTGCGTCCTGATACTGGCCGCCCGTGACGCGGGTGAAATACGCAGTCGAGCCGGTCAGGATGGGAACGGGTTTAAACCCGTCATCCTGGGCCTGCGACACTATCGAAAATATGAGGCAAAGACCGAGAAGACCCGCTTTCGCGATGATCTTGGACCCCCGAAAAAAACTGCACATCATCGTTCATTTCCCTGTTAATGCAGCTAAAACGTATCCCGGAATGGTCTGTTTATATTGGCAAAGGTGTATAGCCCACAAGAGTACCGAGGTAACGCATTGGTGTTTTCCAGATTGACTTACATTTTCGGGTCCGATTTGCAAATCAAAGCAATCTGCAAGTGCAGCATGCCGCTAAACTCCGGCTAAGGCCTTCCGGATGCTGGAAAGCCGCCACAAGCATGCTTTTCAGCTGTGGTATATTGCGCTGCAAGCTTGTAAGGACAACAAACGTGACTTGGTTCGCCCGCCAAACCCTTTCATTCCCAATACATTGGCTCATTTGGCTTATTGTCGGAGGAGTCGCCGCAAGCCGATGGGCGATTTACAAATTGGGTGAGCGGCAGGCGCAATCATGGCCGGTTGTTCAGGGAACAGTGGAATGGACATGGGTGCGCAGAGAAGGATTGCGCGATGACCATATGATCCCGGAAGTCTGCTATTCCTACTGCGTGAATGGTGAGTTTTATTCGGGCACCTATGGAACCAGCGAAGCCAACTTTCATCTCTTCCCCAAAGAGTCACGCATACTCGTCCATTACAATCCAGCCAAACCTTCAAGTTCATTTCTGGATCGCGAGGAAATCCGCGCGAGAGAAGCACCAAAGTATTAGCTGCCCTGTCTCTTCTCAAAAAAACTGCGCCCACACCGCCTCTGCCGGTATCGAATCCTTGATTACCCTGATATGGCATCAGGCCAATTCGGCTGCCGTTATATCATTGCTTGCTC
The DNA here is from genome assembly GCA_036495645.1 of Candidatus Angelobacter sp. Classification (GTDB taxonomy): domain Bacteria; phylum Acidobacteriota; class Terriglobia; order Terriglobales; family Acidobacteriaceae; genus Angelobacter. The sequence goes on along the minus strand of DASXMN010000077.1, from coordinate 546 downwards.
AGTAAATATTGAGATTTTGAGGGGCTCACATGCCGCGTTTCGAATACCGCAACATTCAGCCAATGCCGCCGGCTGAGAAGGCGTTTCTGGATTGGATCCAGAAGCTCGATGAGCAGTTTACCAATCATGACATCGAGCATCGCTGTACCGTGGTGCGCAATGCGCTGCATGAACTCTATCTGGGACGTCCCTATGCCGAGCCTGCGCCAGGCGCTCCACTAGCCGCGCAAGCAATGGTGCATAGCTTTGATCCACGTAATGCTTCTCTGGAACCGGAATATTACGGCGATGTTGATGGGCAGAAATATGCCGAGCGCAAACCCCTGATCTGGTTCTGGATGATGTTTGACCGCTCACCGGCCGGTCTAAACCACTGGCTGGGATTCCGCCTGCGGGCCATGGTGGCGAAACATGTGCTGAAGCATATCGGGAAAAATGTGAAGATTTTCCATGGCGTGGAAGTTTCTTACGGCTACAACCTGACCATTGAAGATAATTGCACGATCCATAAATACGTGCTGCTGGATGATCGGGGCGAAATCATTA
>DASXMN010000076.1:0-66249 GCA_036495645.1 Candidatus Angelobacter sp. | reverse complement strand
GAGGTTGCAGGCCGCGTCCGAGTGCCACGCGGTTGGCCAGTTCAGTTTCAATGCCAAGCTGGTCCAGCACCCAGTTGGGGAAATTGTCGCCCTGCTCCTGCATGATCTTTTGTTTGGTCTGGAGCAGTTCCTTTACATGTTCAGGGCTGCGATCGTTATAAGGATAGTTATAGAGCGCCTTCCAGGCGGCAATATACTGCGGGTTTTCCGGCCGTGTAATCGTGGTGGGATCGCTTGGCTCCAGCGGATCACAGGGCAGGGCATCGAAGTCATCGTCTTTTTCGCCCGGAGCTACCAGCTTGGGCGGATGGGAGTGGTTATCAATGGCTTTGATCTTCTGGATCTCTGCAAGCAACTGGGGATCGGCGGTCTGAGCGCGAAGAATGCAGATCGGCAAGAAAAGGAAAAAAGCCACAACGGTTCTTTTAACCATAGATGAAAGGACCTCAATGCTTGCGCCAAAAGGGTAAACCCCGCCACAGGAGATTGCAAAACCCAACTCCCGCTTGGCGCGAAACCTATTACTTCATGCGTTGTTTAAACACGCCAGCTAGACAGAACTGGTTTGTGTTTATACCCTAGAAATATTCATGACTGAACAGCCGGTGATCTACGTCCAGCAATTACAAAAGCGTTATGACAAGGTTGAAGCCGTAAAGGGCATTGATTTTCAGGTGGCTCAAGGCGAAGTCTTTGGCCTGCTGGGGCCAAACGGGGCCGGCAAAACCAGTACGATCGAGATTCTGGAAGGGCTGCGGCCGCGGACTGGCGGAGACGCCAGGGTGCTGGGCTTTGATCCTGACCGGCAAAAGCAACAGTTGAAAGACCGCATCGGCGTCTGCCTGCAAGCGACTAACCTGCCTGCAAAGATCCGGGTACAGGAAGCGCTGGAGCTTTTTGGATCATTTTATTCGCGCAGCGTCAGCGCGGAGCGACTGCTCAATCGGTTGCAACTGTGGGAGAAACGCGCGGCCTACTATGAGACGCTCTCCGGAGGGCAAAAACAGCGGCTGGCGCTGGCCCTGGCGCTGGTGAATGATCCGCAACTCCTCTTTCTGGACGAGCCGACGACCGGCCTTGATCCCCAAATTCGGCTGGAAATCCATGGACTGATAGAGGAGATGAAGGCAGAGAAGCGCACTGTGGTGCTGACAACGCACTACATTGAAGAGGCGGAGCGGCTATGCGACCGTGTGGCAATTATTGATGCCGGTAAGATTGTGGCCATTGGAACTCCGCGTGAGTTGCAGCAAAAAAGCGCGGAGCGGTCGCGCATCGATATTGTGTGCGGCCAGCCAATGAATGCTGCCGCACTGCCGCAATGGCCAGACGCACTGGAAAGCAAGCTGGGCGAAGACGGAAAGTCGCTGACGGTGTATTCATCGCGCCCGGCCCGGACATTGTTTGAGATCATGAAGTGGCTGGACCAGCAGGGAATGCAACTGGAAGACCTGCATCTGAAGCGGCCGACGCTGGAGGATGTGTTCGTCGAGCTGACCGGCAAGAAACTAAGGGATTGAAGGCATGAAGCAATATCTCGCGATTATCGCAATGGATATCAGGCTGGCTTTGCGCCTGCGCGCGGTCATCTTTTTTAACTACCTGTTTCCATTGATTTTCTTTTTTACATTTGCCGCGTTCATGGGACGTAACACTGAGCAGATGGCCTATGTCGTGCGGATGTCGGTAACACTTGGCGTTCTCGGCAGTGGTTTCTTTGGGGCCGGAATTCGCGCCATCCAGGAGCGCGAACTGGGTATTCTGCGGCGCTATAAGGTCACTCCCATCACGCCTGTTCCGCTGCTGGTTGGATCTATGGTGACGGGATGGCTTATTTTCTTACCGTACATTATCGTGCTTTTGTATATGGCCCGCTATCTGTACCACATGCCGCTGCCGGCGCACATGCTGGGATTGCTGGTGTTCATCTCCCTGGCGCTGATCGCATTCAGGGCGCTGGGACTGGTGATTGCAGCGGTGGCCAACAACATGCAGGAAGGCCAGATACTGGTGCAGCTCTTCTATTTCCCGCTGTTGCTGCTGGGGGGCGCCACCGTACCGGAAGATTTCTTCCATGGGGCGATGAAGACAATCCACAACTTTGTCCCTTCGACCTACCTCGTTCAGGGAATGACCAGCATGATGAAGGAAGGGACCGGACTTCTTCAGAATGGGGCTCCAGTGCTTGCCATGGTGATTACCGCGCTGGCTGGTGGATTGATCGCCATGAAGCTTTTTCGCTGGGAAAAGGAAGAGAAGATTCGCGCCTCCGCGAAGTGGTGGGTGCCTGTGGCGCTTCTGCCGTTCATCGTGATGGGGATTTGGAAATCTTTCTATAGCTGAACCGGGAACTCTGGATGCCGACCGGTGCCCTGCCTGTCTCTCTGAAAATTGCGCTTTGTACGCGAAAAATCAGCTCGTCCGCAGTGAACCACTCGTCCGTGACGTTACCTTCGTTCCTGGCGCGGTTGGCAAGTGGAAAGCAATTGGAGTATAAAGAAATGTTGCGCACAAAGCCGCTTTCTCACACTGGGAAAGCCCAAAAGCGCCAGGAAAATCATGTCAACCAGCACAATTACTAAAGGTCTTGAAGGCGTAGTCGCGGCCAGTTCCGGGGTCTGCTACATTGATGGCGATTCCGGAGTGCTTGCTTATCGCGGCATTGATATACACGAACTTGCGGAGAAATCCTCATTTGAAGAAACCTGCTATCTGCTGTGGTTTGGACGGCTGCCCAAGGCAGCCGAATTGGCAGATTTAAAGCAGAAACTTGGGGCCGAGCGGAAAATCAATCCAGCCATCTACCAGGTAATGCGCGGGCTGCCGAAGACGGCCACCCCCATGGAAGTCCTGCGGACGGCGGTTTCCGCGCTATCGTTTTACGATTCAGAAGCGGAGAAGATAGACCACGACGCCAACGTGCGCAAGTCGATCCGGCTGACTTCGCAGATCGCAATGATTGTGGCGGGCTTTGATCGCATTAGAAAAGGCAAGAACGTTGTTGATCCTGATCCATCGCTTTCTCACGCGGCCAACTTCCTGTTGCAACTGAATGGCGAGAAGCCCTCAGCAACAGCGGAACGAGCACTCGATGTGGCGCTCATTCTACACGCCGACCATGAATTGAATGCTTCCACCTTTGCTGCCCGAGTCACGGCGGCCACGCTCTCAGACATGCATTCCGCTATCACCAGCGCGATTGGAGCGCTCAAAGGCCCACTGCACGGCGGCGCCAATGAAGCAGTGATGCGCATGTTGTTCGAGATCGACAAAAAAGGCGAAGACCCGGTTGAGCATGTGAAAAACATGCTGGCCAACAAAAAGAAGATTTCCGGCTTTGGCCATCGCGTGTATCACACGGAAGATCCGCGGGCCACGCATTTGCGGGCCATGTCGCGCGATCTGGGGCGCTCGGCTAATCCCAAGTGGTATGAAATGTCGGCGAAGATCGAAAAGTACATCAAGGAAGAAAAGGGGCTTAACGCCAACGTGGATTTTTATTCCGCTTCAACCTACACCACGCTGGGACTTGACGTGGACCTGTTTACTCCGGTGTTTGCTGTATCTCGCATCAGTGGCTGGGCAGCTCACGTGATTGAGCAGCTTGACGATAACCGGTTGATCCGCCCGCGCGCCGACTACATTGGCCCTACGTATCCCAATAAATACGTGGCGATGGAGAGAAGATAGAAGATTAGCTTTCAGCAATCAGTATTCAGCCCTTGACCGTTCTCATTTAAGAGAGCGTTCAAGGGCTGAAGTTGTTTTGGGCTGCAATCTGCGGCTAAGTTCCCAGATACAAAACGTGAACGTATGTGCCCAGCCGAGGGTTATACGCCAGATAGTAGCCGGGGTGGTCTGGATCGTCATAGATCACGATGTCGTCATTGTCCCAAAGCCAGTCATTAGCGTATGCGTAGTCATAAGGCGCAAGTTGAAAGAAATAGCCGCCTACATCGAATCGATCAGGGCCCCCTCCACGAAGTCGCCAGATGTGCTGCGGGCCGATGCCACCGCTGAAGCGCCCGTGTTCCCACGGACGGTCTAGATGATAGTGAGGATCGTTGCGGCCGGTATCGTGTCCGATCCAGCGGTCATTTTCCGCGTGAACGTGCGGGGCTTCAGGATGGCCTTCCTGGTCACGGAAAGTAGGGTGGTTCTCTTGCTGCTGTGGTGGCCGACCAGGCTCTGATTGCCCGCGATTAGGCTCCCCTTGGCCACGGTTAGGCTCTGATTGCCCGCGATTAGGCTCCGTCTGGCCACGGTTAGGCTGCGATTGGCCACGGTTGGGAGCAGCCTGAGGAGCAGGACGCCCATTTGCCGGCGCGCGCGCCGGGCCATGAGACGGAATATGTCCGTTGCCAACGCCACGTTCACCTCCGCCATGTTGTGCGCCCCCTGCCGGCTGACTGTGTGCTTGTGGTTGTTGACCGCGCTGCCCGCCGCCCCGTTCCTGGGCAGAAGCGTAGATTGAGGCCACTGACATTGCGGCTAATAGTCCTAAAAGTCCAAAAAGCTTTTTCATTCTTTGCGTCTCCGATGATGATTTCTCAGATTTCTCGTACCGAGAAGAAGAACCCCTGTGTGAGATGCACACAGTACGACGTTTTCATAATACCGCGATGCTTTTAAGTTAAGAAAGTAAACGAAGATTGCATGTGGAGAACACCCAGCGCCAGCGGCCCAGATGAGTATGCCGAGAAACGGCGTAGAATACAGATATGCGCCGCGTTTACCTAGATAACAATGCGACAACACCTGTCCTGCCCGAAGTGTTTGAGGTGATGCGGCCATTCTATTTAGAGCAGTTCGGGAACGCCTCCTCTATCCATCATTTTGGGCAGCATGCCCGTGCGGCGGTGGAGAAGGCCCGCGCGTCGGTAGCGGTGCTGGTCAATGCGCGTCCGGCAGAAATTGTTTTTACCAGCGGCGGGACAGAAGCCGATAACCTGGGCATCTTTGGACTAGTGCAGCGCGGCGATCACGTCATCACTTCCACCATCGAGCACAGTGCGGTCACCAACACCTGCAAGCGGCTGGAGCAGATGGGATGCGAAGTCACATTTGTTCCGGTCAACGACAGAAGTGAAATTGATCCGGCAGAAGTTCGCAGGGCGCTCCGCGCAAATACCCGGCTGATCAGCTTGATGATGGCTAACAATGAAACCGGAGTGGTCCAGCCGGTGGAAGAGATTGGCCGCATTGCGCAGGAAGCGGATGTTTTCTTCCACACTGACGCAGTGCAGGCGGCGGGCAAGGTCCCGGTTGATGTACAAAAAATTCAGTGCGACGCGCTTTCCATTTCCGGCCACAAGATTCATGCGCCGCAGGGGACCGGCGCGCTTTACATCAGGAAGGGAACACTGATCCAGCCGCAGATTTATGGCGGCAGCCATGAGCGGCAGCGCCGCGCGGGAACGGAAAATCTTCCGGGAATTGTGGGCATAGGCAAAGCCGCTGAGATTTCCAAACAATGGCTAGAGAGCGGCGGGCCAGCGGAGATGTCCGCCATGCGGGACCGCTTGCAGGAAGCAATTCTCGGCGCGATGGAAGATGTTGGCGTGAACGGATTGGGAGCGCCGCGCGTTCCGAACACGACCAATCTCTGGTTTGACCACATCGAAGGCGAGGCGCTGGTCATCGCGCTTGACCTGAAGGGGCTGGCGGTCTCCAGCGGGGCTGCATGCTCTTCAGGCGCAATTGAGCCATCGCACGTTCTATTGGCCATGGGACTGCCGCACCAGAGAGCGCGAGCCAGCATCCGCATCAGCCTGGGCAAGCAGACCACGCAGGATGATATCGATTTTGCCATCAAAGTGATTCCGGAGACGGTGGCGCGGCTGCGCGAAATTTCTCCGGCGTACCAGAAGCAGACCGTTGGCTGACAGTGCGTTAAAAGACTGACTAGGTGGCTCGTCAGGTTACGAAATTCCCGTTCCAATTGTGACGAACTCATCATCAGACTGCAATGCCTGTAAAATCAGAAATGATGCCATTTGGTTCCAGACCAAGGAGGAAAGATGCGAACGAAATCTGTTGCGGTAATCGCAATTGTGGCGCTTTGCTGCCTTCTGCGCGCTTCTGGACAAGAACAAAAGCTGAAGAAGGCAGATCTGCCTGCGGCAGTGCAAAAGACTGCCGATGAGCAGAGCAAGGGCGCGACGGTGCGCGGCTATTCCCGGGAAACCGAAAATGGCAAGGTCGAATACGAGGTGCAGTTGATGGTGAATGGCCACAGCAAAGATGTGACGATGGATCCGCAAGGCAATGTGATGGAAGTGGAAGAACAGGTAGACTTGGGCACGCTTCCGGGGGAAGTGCGCTCAGGACTGAAGAAACAGGCAGGTAATGCGAAGATCGGAAAAGTTGAGTCGCTGACCAAGCATGGAACCCTGGTTGCTTATGAGGCGCAGGTGCAGAGCGGAAAGAAACATTCTGAGATCCAGGTTGGTCCAGATGGAAAGCAACTTGGCCACAAGGAATGAACGGTGGTGAACGCATTATGAGTTCCAAGACCATTGCCGTAGCCATGTCCGGCGGTGTCGATTCGTCGACCGTTGCGGCCATGCTGCGCGCTGAGGGGCACAATGTGGTGGGCCTGACCATGCAGCTATGGAACCAGCGCCGCCTCGCCGGACATGAGGGCATGCCGGAGCAGGTGCAGGGACGCTGCTGCTCCATTGATGACGTCTATGACGCCCGCCGCGTTGCGGAAGACCTGGGCATTCCTTATTATGTTGTAAATCATGAGGAGCGGTTTGAGCGTGACGTGGTGCGTCCGTTCATTGACGAATATCTTTCCGGCCGCACGCCGATTCCGTGCAGCCTGTGCAACAACCATCTGAAGTTTGACCAGTTGCTGATTACCGCGCGCCAGATTGGCGCTGACATGCTGGCCACCGGCCATTACGCGCGTTGCGAGTTCGATCCTGTGCGCAACCGCTGGCTGCTGCGCCGGGCCGCTGATCCCGCCAAGGACCAGACATATTTTCTTTTCGGCCTGACGCAGGAGCAGCTCAGCCGCACGCTTTTCCCCCTGGGACACATGAACAAGCCGCAGGTGCGCGAGCTGGCGCGTGAGCATCATCTGGCGCTGGCGGAAAAGCCTGATTCGCAGGAGATATGCTTTGTCCCCGGCGGCGACTACAAGCGCTTTATTGATGCGTATCTTAACGAGCAGGGCGAGCAGTTGCCGGATACGTCCGGCGAACTGGTGACCACTGACGGCAAAGTTTTGGGCCACCATGAGGGTATCCACAACTTTACCGTTGGTCAGCGCAAGGGACTGGGCGTGGCTACCGGCTCGCCGCTGTACGTGATCAACATCAATGGCGCAGAGGGCAAGGTGACGGTCGGCGGAAATGACGATTTGCTTTCACGTACGCTGATTGCCCACAAGCTGAACTGGATAGCAGTGGATGGCCTGCACGGCGCTGACGCCAACTTAAATGCGCCTCCGTCCGGACAGGGCGACTTAAAGCCGATTACTGTCAACGCGCCCATGCGCGATCAGGCCAACGCGCCTATGCGCGTTACTGCCAAGATCCGCCATCGCCATGAGCCTGCTCCTGCCGTGCTTGAGCCAGCGCCGAATGGCGAAGTCCGCGTGACCTTTGAGCAGCCGCAGCGCGCCATTACGCCCGGACAGGCGGTAGTGTTCTATGACGGCGATCTGGTCGTGGGCGGCGGATGGATCGCTGAAAGGCAGTAAGGAATCGGCTGTTGGCTGTTGCTCTTGGCTGTTGGCCTTCGGTTCTTGGCTTCCGCCCTTTTGGCTGGGATTTACATTTCCGATTCAGCGTTGATCCTTGTAAATCAGTGGCAGGGTTTTACTTGCGTTTGCGCGCGGCCGCAATCGACTCTTTCAGCGCCGCGGCCATGTCAGCGTCTTTGGTCATCACGTGCGCGGGCTTCGGCATGTGCGACTCGCGTCCCAGCCACGCGCTGACTGTGTCGCGATCGGCCACGTGAATCGTCCTTCCCGGCGCACCGGCATTCCCTCGCTGGCCCAGCGATGTGCCGTCGCCACCGGAATACCGAGAAAGCCGGCAATTGCCGTCCAGCCCTTGAGTGAGGTTGAGGGGGTGGACAGAGGTTTCCTCTTAGATAATTTCAATGTCACAATTCGCTTTTAGAGCAGAGTAATACGCAGTAACCAATTTGGGAACACAGTTCTGTTACAGCAAAGATTCGCCATTGCCATGAGCCTGCGCCAGCGGTGCTTGAGCCCGCGCCGAATGGCGGAGGTCCGCGTGACATTCGACGAACCCCAGCACCCCATCACACCAAGCAAGGCCTTTGTGTTCCATGACCGCGGTTCTGGTTATCGGCAGCGGGTGGATTGCCGAAACAATGAACCTTCTAGCTCTACTTCACGGCAGAAGCTTTGAATTCATTTTGAGCGCGATCTGCAGCCTTGGAGCACGCTTCCTGCTGATCCAATTGAGAACACAACTGAGGGAAGTTCGGAATTCGGTCGGTAGGCGGGGAATTGTTGTATTTAGAGCAGACTGAGCGAATGAATTCACAATCCCGGACCAGCTTCTGCTCATCGGGCTGAACGGTATGTTTTGGCAGACCTTGCTGTCGTGGGGCCACAGCGTCATGGTTTTGCTGTTTCAACGACCCGCTGGGGGAAACCTGGATAGGAACATTAGCTTGGGTGAGCGGAGACTGCAGCCTGTGCCTACTAGCTTCCGGTAAAACAGCAACTGTTTGCTGGCTCGCTTTGCGGTCTTTCAAGGATAGCAGCTTGTGGAGGTAGTCCTCGACCTCATCTTCTTTGATCCCATCCGTTTGAGTTAAATTCGGCTTCATGTCAGCCATGAGTCGCCCAAAATTGTTTATCTTCATTTTCCATTTAGGCGGCGAATAGGTGTCATTTTTCCAGGTTAGATGCAGCACAAACTCTGCCAGAGCATGGTTTTCCGGCGGAGGTAAGGTAAAGGTGACGCTGGTTCCTTCTCCGGCAACCTGCTTAATATCCGGAAAAGAGATTCCCGAACCATCGGTGACGGCAAACTCAGTTTTTTGCGCGTCGATAGTCGCTATGCCTTTTGTTGCGCGAGGCAGCATGAAGGTGATTTTATTGTCATTGAAATGAATTTGGTGGTCGTATTGCGAGCAGAAGCCCTCATTCCCCCAGTTGCGCACGAACATCACCCAGACGTTGTCATCTGCATGGTCTGACGCTTCAGCGGCGAAGCCATAGACGGGATGGACTTCACTACGGCAATCGTGCTCGCAGTCTAGGCCAAATAAGCCCACGACTACAGCTTGCGGAACGCGGTTTTTGTCGCCTGCGAGGAGGGTTTGGGTAGCCTCATTGTCGAACTGGGCTGCAACGTTTCTGAAGTGGGTCCACCAGCGTGTTACGAAGCGGTCGGTGGTTTCGCGTGAGTCGAACTCGGCTTCAATAAACCTCAAGGGCGTGCCGGAAGGATCGATAGTGTTGTTGTAAGTTGTAAGGCCAGCATAATCCAAGGGCACGATGGCAAAGTTATAGTCCCAATCATCAGCAAAGTTCCACCACGTAAGTCCGCCCACGTATTCAGCTGGCATCCAGTCCACATGGCCATGGATCTGAGAAGCAGGAATCAAGCTGCAGATGAGCAGATTTGGAAATACAGCGCTATCGATAAGCGTGTCCTGATCTGTACAGGCGGGTTTCTGATCGGGGCGGCGTACGCAGTCAGGTGGAGGGGGAGGCGGAGGCAATTGTGAACTTTTGGGGACCTGTGCTCCCCAGATTGGGTTCAATGGCAGGCCGTTGAGGTCACCCTGCTTCCAGACAACATTGAAAGGTTTGTCGGGGGAACCACTGGCTGGCGGCGGAGGCCAGTGAGGGAAAGATCTCGGATGACAGCCGGTCAGGGCAAGGGCAAAAGCCATCAATAAGAACCTGTTCTTATACATAATGTTCCTCCTGAGTATACGGAGCGGCGATAGCGGGTAAATAGTTCTGACAACAAAGCGGATTCGATCGCACTAATGCAGCGATTTCAAATCTGAGGTTACGAAACGCAGGATGGCCTCAAAAAGTTGGGGACGCGGGAAAGCAGTCTTGTCCACCAGCACTGAGGGCTCAAATGGAATGGCGATGGCCCAGTGATCGCGTCGGAGCAGTCCAAGATAGTTACCGCGCGGGTATACAGCTTCCGCAGCAAGCATCTGGCTATCTTCCGCTTTGCCGTACTGTGACAGATCAATCCAGAACGGAAGCAGTACCTTTGACGTGTCCTGCTCGCGTGAGTAGGCGGCCACAGAGTAGGTGGGTACCAGCGGGTCCGGGTGGTCGGCGAGAAATTTTTTTCGCACGTCGGGATTCATGCTCTGGAGTCCGCCGCCGTCGCCTGCGGTGCAGGTGATGGCGGCGCGCGTCCTTTCCGAACTGGCAAAGTGAGGCAGGTTCAATAGCCGCGAACCCTGCACCACCCCGGAAAGCGTCACCAGGGCTGCTATCTTGTCTTTTACGCCCGGTTCATTGGCCAGGGCGACCTCCAGATCAGCCGTGCCTTTGCTATAACCGAGCACAATGTATTTGCGTTGGTCGTTCGCGAACTGTGAGTTCAAATATTTGGCGATCTGATTGGCATTGAATTCGCTGCTGCCGAAGGCTGAAACTGGCAGGGTCTCCGCCGTGTACGAATGCACCGACTTCAGGTGGTCGATGGAATCGACGAAGGTGGAATGCGGTCCAGTAAGGCAATCGCTGCCAAACCCTGCAATGAGCAAATACCGATACGTGTTGTCGATCACTGGCAGAGATGCAAGGTGCGGCTTGGCGCCGTCTAGCCATTGCGAGCACTTTCCCCAGCTGCTTCCATCGGGCTGTTTTTCCGCATCCAGAAGCGAGCAGAAAATGTCGGCAAAGGCGCTGCTCTTGTCTTTCGCATGCAAATCGACCAGAGGGATGGTCGTATTCAATTTTTTCACGCAGCCAATTGTCATCACACAGGCAAACGCCAGTGCGATCAGCTTACGCCGAGAGCAGGCAAGGGATGTCTGCTTCATCACTACCTCCTTACCGCGGCAGATCATAAGCTAAAAACGTGAATTTATACAATGATCCTTCCCGAGATGGAGAATTTTTTCGCTGTGCCAATTTGGAACAAATGGCCCATCTTTGATTTACCTGGGGGAGATGGGACACCTTTATGCAGTCCTTATGCAGTCCTTTGGGACCCCAGTTAAGGCGGAGGGGTATGGTCCCGATCCGAAGATCGGTGATGCGGTGATCAGAGAACCTGCACTGCACCCTTGTGGTGAGACACGAAATTAAACGGGTGATTTGGTAATTTGTAAATACCCAACCTATGCTGAAGCTTCCGCCGCTCTACCCCATCATCGACTTTACCTGCTTCGCGACGAAGGCTGATCCGGTTGCGGCCATCTTGCATTATGCGGAAGAAATGATTATGGCAGGCGCAACGCTAATTCAGCTTCGCGATAAGTCTGTGGCACCGGCAGGGAACCAGCCGGGCCCTCTAAACCAGGAACGTCCTGCGAACCAGCCGGGTCATCCGAACCAGGAAAATCCCACGCGACGTTTTCTGAGCTGTGCGCGGGAGCTGCGCCGCCTGACGCTGGGTATAACAAAGCCCCGTGCCACGCTGATCGTCAACGATCGCGTTGATCTCTGCCTAGCAGCCGACGCTGACGGAGTCCACCTGGGACAGGACGATCTTTCATCCTCGGCGGCGCGAAAGATTTTTGATCAAGTAAAGGATGGAAAGACTCGTCTCATTGGCTTCTCCACCCACAATATCTCGCAAGTCCGCCAGGCTGACGCGCTTCCCATCGACTACATTGCCGTTGGCCCCGTTTTCGCCACCGGGTCAAAGGCCAATCCTGATCCGGTGATTGGCATTGAAGGCGTGAGGCAGGCGCGGCAGGCTACGCAGAAACCCTTAGTCGCCATTGGAGGCATTACCCGCCAGAACTGCCGCCCAGTAAAAGACGCTGGGGCTGACTCAGTGGCCGTAATTTCTGACCTTCTTGAGTCCCCGGGCAAAGCAGTTGCGGATTTTCTGCGCGTTTTGGGGTAAAACATACAGAACAATATGTCTTCATCCGCGGATGTCCGCACCACGCCGCCTCAGTCAGCAGCCAATGCTGCGCCTGAATTAGTAAAAGGCCTTGGCCTCACTAGCGCCACTACTCTGGTGATGGGGTCCATGATTGGCTCCGGCATCTTTATTGTGTCGGCTGAAATTGCCCGCGAGGTCAACTCGCCTGCGCTGCTGATTGCCGCATGGCTGGTCACCGGCTTTATGACCATAGTGGGAGCTCTCTCTTACGGCGAGCTTGCCGCCATGATGCCCAAAGCCGGCGGACAATACATCTACCTGCGCGAATCGCTGGGGCCGCTCTGGGGCTTTCTCTATGGATGGACTCTGTTCCTCGTCATACAGACCGGGACCGTGGCTGCCGTGGGTGTGGCCTTCGGCAAATTTCTGGGATATTTTTTCCCGTCGGTTGCCGCTGATAATTGGGTTTTCAAAAATCTGCACTTCCATGTTCCACCTTGGCATGTTGGCCCGATGGTTCTCGGCAACATGGATGTTGGCCTGAACACGCAGAACCTCTGCGGCATTGTGATTGTGATTTTCCTGAGTGTGCTCAACATTTTTGGATTGAAGCTGGGCGCGGTTGTGCAGAACTTGTTTACCATCGCCAAGGTATCGGCGCTGGCGGCACTGGTTGTTGCCGGAATTTTTGTTGGACGAAATGCGCAGGCTATCGCCGCAAATTTCGGCAACTTCTGGCGGTTTGATTCGCCTCACTCGGCCACCGGAACCATGGCTGGGCCGTTCGTTGGCGTGCTGACGATTTTGGCCGTGGCGCAGGTCGGTTCGCTCTTTTCCGCCGACGCATGGAACAACGTTACCTTCACTGCCGGCGAAGTAAAAAATCCCAAGCGCAATTTGCCGCTATCGCTCGCCATTGGAACCGGCGTGGTGATTTTGCTCTATATAGCCGTGAACTTCGTTTATTTAAGCCATTTGCCATTTGATGGCGATCCAAATGGCACTACGGTTTTAGCGCGTGGAATCAAGTATGCAACCGATCATCCTGAGATCCCTTCAGCGAACCCGCAAGATCGCGTAGGCACTGCCGCCATGCTCCAGATGTTTGGCGCTCCTGGCGCAGGGCTGATGGCCATCGCCATCCTAATCTCTACTTTCGGCTGCTGTAACGGGCTGATTCTTTCCGGCGCTCGCGTTTATTACGCCATGGCCAAAGATAGGCTGTTCTTCAAGTCGACGGGCGAGGTCCATCCTAAATATCACACGCCCAAAAATGCGTTGATCGTGCAGGGAATCTGGACATGCATTCTCTGCCTTTCCGGCACTTACGGCCAATTACTGGACTACATCATTTTTGCTGTTCTGGTCTTTTATATATTGACCATCGCCGGCCTGTTCGTTCTGCGGCGCACACAGCCCAATGCCGAACGGCCGTATCGGGCCATCGGCTATCCGATTCTTCCTGCCATTTATATTGTGATGGCTTTATTCATTGATGTCGTATTATTGCGCTACAAACCGCAATACACATGGCCGGGCCTGATTATCGTTCTGCTGGGAATTCCGGTGTATTTCATCTGGTCGCGCAGAAGCGCGGTCCCACAAGGGGGAACTCTTTAAATGGGAACTCAAACAAGAATTGAGAACACCAATGTCTCCGGCTCATTGTTCCGCACCAAGTCCATTGATCGTCTCAGGGCTGAGAGCATTGATACGCCGCTCAAGCGGACGCTGGGCCCCGGGTCACTGGTTGCGCTTGGGATTGGGGCCATCATTGGCGCTGGCCTCTTTGTGCGCACTGCAGACGCAATCGCACAGCGGTCCGGCCCGTCAGTGACGCTGGCCTTCATTCTTGCCGGCGTAGGCTGCGCGTTTGCGGGCCTGTGCTACGCCGAATTTGCTTCCATGATTCCCATTGCCGGCAGCGCGTACACCTATTCCTATACCACCATGGGCGAACTTGTCGCCTGGATCATCGGCTGGGACCTGGTTCTTGAGTATGCCGTCGGCGCCGCGACCGTGGCCATCTCCTGGAGCCAGTACTTCAATCGAGTGCTGGACTACATTCATCCCGGTCTTCAGGTCCCTTACCAATGGAGCCACTCGCCGTTTGAGCACCAAATGGTAACGGGTGCGCATGGAATCATCAACCTTCCCGCCATTGGCATTTTGCTTGTGCTCTCTATGCTGCTGATCCGGGGCACGCAGGAGTCGGCTTTTGTGAATGCCATCATTGTGGTGGCAAAAGTCGCCATTGTGGTGTTGGTCATTGTGCTCGGATGGGGTTACATGAATCCGGCCAACCACACGCCGTATATTCCGGCAGCATCCTCATACGTTACGTCGGAAGGTATCCGGCACGACTATGGCGGCCTGATGGGCATTCTGGGAGCCGCTGGCGTGGTGTTCTTTGCCTATATCGGATTTGACGCGGTTTCGACAGCGGCCCAGGAAGCCAAGAATCCCAAACGCGATATGCCCATCGGCATTCTCGGTTCGCTTGTGATCTGCACCATCTTGTACGTCTTGTTCTCGCACGTGCTCAGCGGCATGGCCACCGTAAATGACTTCCGCACGGTGGGCAAGGAAGCTTCAGTGGCTTACGCGATCCAGCATTACATGCCGGGTTATGGCTGGCTAGCGAAGTTAGTCACTGTTGCCATTCTTGCCGGTTTCTCCTCGGTCATTCTGGTCATGTTGCTGGGACAATCGCGTGTGTTCTACACCATGAGCGAAGACGGCCTGGTCCCCAAAGTCTTTTCTGACGTGCATCCAAAATTCAGGACGCCGTGGAAATCCAACATGCTGTTCTTTGTCTTCACCTCTGGCTTTGCGGCGTTCTTTCCGGAAGATATTGTCGGTGAAATGACCAGCATTGGCACATTGTTTGCTTTCATTCTGGTATGCGCGGGCGTGTGGATACTTCGCAACCGCCGGCCTGATCTGCCGCGCGCCTTCAAGGCCCCGATGGTGCCGGTGACGGCGACCCTCGGAATTCTTGTCTGCGGGGCCATGATCTATGGCCTGGGCTGGACGAATTGGGCGCGGCTGATTGGCTGGCTCCTGATCGGGCTGGTGTTTTATTTCACCTATGGCAAGAAGCACAGCAAGCTTCAAACCGGCGCGTAATGTAGCCGCATGAACCATGCCCTCCGCTGCGGCGGAGGGTTTGTTTTAGAATGGCCAGTCCTTTTTGTAATCGTGCGCGTCTATTCATTAACGGGAGAAACTGAATGGCCAACCTGCTCGCCACCAAACCGGTAAAGATCATTCTGGAGGAAGCTCATGAAACCGGCGAACACAGTCTTCGCCGCGCATTAGGTCCTACCAACCTGATCACTCTGGGCATCGGCGCGATTATTGGCACCGGAATTTTTGTCCTGACGGGAACAGCTACCGCCCTGCATGCCGGTCCCGCGATCGTGATCTCTTTTTCGCTGGTTGGAATAAGCTGCGTCTTTGCCGGATTGTGCTATGCCGAATTTGCCTCCATGATTCCTGTGGCTGGCTCCGCTTACACCTATGGCTACGCGACTCTGGGCGAGATATTTGCCTGGATCATCGGCTGGGACCTGATTCTGGAATACGCGTTCGGCGCTGCTACCGTGGCTTCCGGTTGGAGCGGTTACCTGATCAGCTTACTCGGTGATTTCGGAATCAAACTTCCCGCTGCCATCGCGGGAACTCACTGGGATGAATTCGTGTACTACAACAACCATTGGGAGAGCCTGGCCCGCATTGCTCCCAAGCTGAAGGTCCTCGGAATTGATCCAGCCACGTTGCAACACGCCCATGGCGTGTTCAATCTGCTGGGTTTTTTGGCGATTGTGTTTTGTACTCTTGTGTTGGTGATTGGCATCAAAGAGTCCGCCAATTTCAACAGCACGATTGTCTTCATCAAGGTAGCCGTGCTGCTGGTCTTCATCGGTATTGGCATCATGTATTTGGTTCAACACCCGCAGCTTACGGCGGCAAACTGGCATCCGTTTATTCCACCGAGCTCCGGCGGTGAATTTGGATGGATGGGCATCAGCCATGGCGCGGCGATCATCTTCTTTGCCTATATTGGCTTTGACGCTGTCTCCACTGCCGCGCAGGAAGCTAAGAATCCTGCCCGGGATATGCCCATCGGCATCCTTGGCTCCCTTGTTATCTGTACAATCCTCTATGTTCTTACTGCTGGAGTTCTTACCGGCCTGGTCAACTATAAGTCGCTCAACGTGCCCGATCCATTGGCCATCGGCATTGACGCCACGAACAATCACTTTGGCAGCTTCCTGGTTAAGATTGGCGCGCTCATGGGCCTGACCAGCACGATTGTCGTCATGCTGCTGGGACAATCACGCGTCTTCTTTTCCATGTCGCGCGATAGGCTTCTGCCCGGCTTTTTCAGCGTAATCCATCCCCGCTTCCGCACGCCCTGGCTTTCCACGCTCAGTGTGGGCTTCTTCGTGGCGCTGCTGGCCGCGTCTCTTCCCATCAATCAACTGGGTGACATGGTGAACATTGGCACGCTGCTGGCATTTGCCATTGTTTCCGCTGGCGTGTGGGTATTGCGGCGCCGTAACCCTGATTTGCCCCGCCCATTCAAAACACCGTGGGTTCCTCTGGTCCCCATTCTGGGCATACTGTTTTCCCTGTGGTGGATGTACAACTTGCCCGGCATTACCTGGCTCCGTCTGATCATATGGCTGATCATCGGCATGTTCATTTATTTCGGCTACAGCCGTAAACATAGCCGTGTGCAACGCGGCGAGATTTAAGCTTCAGGTTTCAATTATCTCTGCATATTCAATGGCGCATTCTGTTCATGCGCCATTGATACAATCTCTTTGAGCGTATGAAGATTGTTACCGCTGAAGAGATGCGCGCCATTGATCGCGCCACAACAGAGAAATACGGCATGCCATCGCTCACCTTGATGGAAAACGCCGGAACAGCCGTCGCCGACTTTGCGCAAAAACATTTTGATTTTCAGTCTGTCTGCGTCGTCTGCGGCAAAGGCAATAACGGCGGTGATGGCTTTGTTGCGGCGCGCAAGCTGCATGAGGCCGGCAAAAACGTTTCTGTGATCGTCCTGGTTGACGGCCCTGAAGATCTGCGCGGCGATGCGGCAGAGATGTTCAAGAAGCTGCCGGTACCCGCTTTTTGGATTGCTGAAGAAAGAGACTTTACCAGGCCGGAAATCGAGCAGGCACTCAAGTCAGAACTAATGCTTGATGCAATCGTTGGTACAGGCTTCAGGCCGCCGCTGGAAGGGCTTGGACGCAAGGCCGTTGAAGTCATCAATGCCTCTGAGTCGCCTGTGTTATCAGTGGATGTTCCTTCCGGCTCTTACAGTGATAGTTTTCTGCCAGCTAATGCTCAGGGTTTAATGTGCAGATCAGACGGGGTCATTACTTTTACTGCCCCTAAACCTGTTCATGTGTTTGGCGAGGTTACGCAGGGGCCGATTGCCGTGGTCGAGATTGGTTCGCCCCTGGATCTGATTCTCGAAAGCAATAAACTCGGCCTTAACGTTATGGTCTTGAATTATCTGAATTTTTTGTTCTCGCCGCGAGAATCTCAAGCCAACAAGGGCGATTTTGGCCACATTTTGGTGATTGGTGGTTCTGTGGGCAAGGCGGGCGCTGCTGCAATGGCAGGTATGGCCGCGCTCCACTCCGGTGCTGGGTTAGTCACAATCGCCTGTCCTCGCTCCGTGCAGCCAACCATAGCGTCTTTTGCCCCGGAAATCATGACGGAGCCTTTACCGGAGACCAAAGAAGGTACACTGGCTCTGGCATCTCTCAGCCGTATTGAACAGCTTCTTCACGGAAAGGATGCAGTGGTTCTGGGGCCCGGTCTTTCTCGCCATGAAGAGACTGATGAACTCATTCATCAGTTACTGCCAAAGATGGCAGATACAAAGCTGGTGCTGGATGCCGATGGCCTCAATGCTTTTGCCGCTTGTCCTGAAAAGTTGCGCAGCCCAGGATTGTTGATTCTTACTCCCCACCCGGGAGAGATGGCCCGCCTCATCGGTGGATCGGTAGCTGAAGTTCAAAATGACCGCATTCATGTGGCGCAAAAGGCTGCCAGGGAACATCAGGCAATCGTCGTTTTAAAAGGGCATCGGACGATCACGGCATCCCCCAGCGGTACTACATGGATCAATATGTCCGGGAATCCGGGAATGGCCAAAGCGGGCTCAGGTGATGTGCTCTCCGGTATTGTTGCCGCCACAAATGGGGCGATGCAAAATGGTTTGGGATGGCGCACTTCGCGGCAAGAAGGAGAGCGAATCAAAGAGCTAATGCGGCGTCGCGATGAAGGCGACCCTGCAGCAATCCGTGAAATGGAGGAGCATGGCCGCAATACCAGCTTTGACGTAATCGCCTTGATTACTGCATCCGCTGTTTATCTGCACGGCTTCGCCGGGGACGTAGCGCGCGACTTCTATGGTGAAGCTTCCATGATTGCCACGGGCATAATTAAGTCCATCGGCGAAGCCATAGCTGTTTCCCGGAAATCATTGGAAGAAAAGTTTCTTTATCTCCAGCGATGAAAACCTTCACCACTCATTCCGCCGATGAAACCACCGATCTCGGCCGCCGTCTCGCTTCCGAGCTAAAACCGGGCAGCATCGTTCTTCTGCGCGGCAATCTGGGGGCAGGGAAGACCACAATGGTCAAAGGCATTGCTGAAGGCTTTCAGGCAGCCAAAGCAGAGGACGTTACCAGCCCAACTTTTACCCTAATCCATGAATATCGCGGCCCCGAGGTTACGCTCTATCACATCGATCTCTACCGAATTGATACCCAGCGAGAGCTCGACACGCTGGCGCTCGACGACTTGATGACGCCGCAAAGCATTTTGCTCATCGAGTGGGGAGAAAAGTTTGAGCGTTTTGCGCGTGAGCGCGATGTGGAGATTGCGATTGAGCACAAGGGCGGGGACGACAGGCGGATTCGATTCAGAAAATTTGGAGACCCGTAATCGGGTGATCGCATCGCCACAATGACTGCGTAAATCGAATGCCGCTCTACCGCGACCCTGCCTTTTCAGCCAGAACTCGACAGATCGTTTCTACGTTCGTCAGGAAAGCATCGCCGGCGAATTCAAGCGCGGTAACGGAACGCTTGGCCGCTTCTTCGTGGCCCGCACCGCAGGCATCGGTTACAACGATTGGAATGTAGCCCAGATCGACGGCATGGCGCACTGTTGGTTCAATACCGATCTCCATTGCCACACCCACAATAGCAACCCTGTTAATGCCGCAGTCGTGTAACGCCGTATTGAGCAGCGTGCCTTCGAAAGCTGACATCGCGATTTTGTCAAAGACCGCCTCGCTATTAAGCGGTGCGACTTCCGGAATAAGCTGAAATGGCGGCGAATCGCGCAAGAACCAGGGCTTGATCTGCTCTACCGAATCCACTCGCTGCCACGCCAACGTCATACGAAGCTGGGTTACGCCCATTAACTCTTTGGGTAGTGACAGGTGTCGTGAGAAGAAAATACGCACTCCCGCTGTGCGCGCCGCCTGGAGCACCTGAACCACGCGCCCCGTGATCTGCTCTCCGTTTTTGATTTGGCTCACGATGCCGACTTGCATGTCATAGACCAAAAGCGCCATACGCAGCGGGTCGCATGCCTCTTTGAGAGTCTGCGGAATATTCAGGCCGAATGCATGTTTCATAATTTTTCCTTACCCAAATGTATTTTTCTTGCCGCAAGGCGGGTGACTCGACTCTTGTGCTTCGCTATTGCGCTGATCCACCCGGCGGTGTTTTCCTCACAGTCATCACCACGAGCCAGATTCCATTGAGCACGAACAGAATTGCTGCTCCAGTGAGGATCTTTCCTGAGGGGACCTTCTGAAAGGCGCACCACACCACGCCGGCCACAATCGCCAAGTCAATCACGGTAAAGATGGTAAAAATCGCGCCGCGTGACATTATCAATCCTGCAAAGCAATGAAGCTGATAGCGTTCCCTCGCTCCCGCTCGGGATTGAAAACCTCAAAATCCCATGATGTTGTAGCCGCAATCCACGTAGATCGTCTCACCAGTGATGCCGGAACCAAGGTCGGAGGCTAAAAAGAGCGCCGTGTCGCCAACTTCTCTGGGCTCCACGTTTCTTTTTAAGGGCGCATGTTCAGCGTGGTTCTTCATCATGGTGCTGAAATCGCCCACCCCGCGCGCAGCCAGCGTCTTGATTGGTCCGGCAGAGATGGCGTTCACCCGGATTTTCTTCTCACCCAGGCTGTTTGCCAGATAACGTACCGTGGCTTCCAGCGCTGCCTTGGCAACGCCCATCACGTTGTAACCGGGCACAACTTTTTCCGCGCCAAAGTAAGAAAGCGTTATCACGCTACCGCCATTGGCCATTAAGGGGGCGGCGGCGCGGGTAACGGCGATCAGAGAATAGACGCTGATGTCATGTGCCATCCGAAAACCCTCACGCGACGTATTCAGAAAATCACCCTTCAATTCTTCGGCAGGAGCATACGCCACGGAATGTACAACCGCATCGAGTTGACCGAAGTGCTGCTTAAGTTGCGAGTAAAACGCCTCAATCTCCGCATCGCTGGAGACATCGCACTGAAAAGCTTGAGCGCCGGGAAGAGAAGTAATCAGGTCATGCGCCTCGGCCTTCATGCGTTCATTCTGGTAGGTAATTGCGAGCTTAGCGCCCGCGTCACTCAAACGCTGGGCAATGGCCCAGGCAATGCTTCGTTTGTTGGCCACGCCAAATATGACCGCATTTTTTCCCTGCATGCTCAACATACATCGACCTCACGCTGGTGTGAAACCGCTCAGGATAACAGGAACCACGAAAGAAAGGGAGTGACTGACGAGGCTAAGTTTTATCCCTTTACGAAAAATGAATAAAGCGTGTTTCATAAATAGCTTTCTCTATCCCTGCAACTCTTGGAAGCGCGTCAAAATCAGGCCTCCAAAGAGTACAGGAATCAAGGTCGTCAATATTTGAAACAGGCTCTAGACATTTAAAGCTTGCGGTTCTAGCATGTTGGCAAGTTGTTTTGGGGCTGGCCGGTAATCTGGACCGGCGGCTCAAAGGCTCGCAGAAAGGCGATAACTAATCGCACGTGATTTGCCTGGCAGGAGGCCACCTCTATGGGCTTATCTAGACGTGAATTCTTTAAAGTTGGGACCGGAAGCGCCGCCGCTCTCCTGTTAGGGTTTGATGCCCGTCCGGTTCTGGCACAAGCGAAAGAACTTAAGATTGCCCGCACCACGGAGACGCGCTCCACGTGTCCCTATTGTTCCGTCAGTTGCGGCGTAATCATTCACACGCTTGGCGACAAGGCCAAGAACGTGACCGCGCAAGTGGTCCACGTTGAAGGCGATCCTGACCATCCCATCAATCGCGGCACTCTGTGCCCCAAGGGTGCGTCGCTTTTCCAGGAAATCATGAATGATCGCCGCCTCACCAAGCCACAGGTGCGCCGGCCTAATTCCACGCAGTGGGAAGACATTTCCTGGGACAAGGCATACGACGAGATCGCGCGCCACATAAAGAAGACCCGCGATGAAACTTTTATCACCACTGACGACAATGGCAAGACGGTGAACCGTTGTGAAGGCATCGCCTTCAACGGCGGCTGCACTGATACCAACGAATTTAATTATCTGGTTGTAAAGACCATGCGCAGCCTGGGGGTCTGCTACCTGGAAAACCAGGCCCGTGTTTGACACGGCCCCACGGTCTCAAGTTTGGGACCAACGTTCGGACGCGGTGCAATGACCAATGGCTGGGTGGATATCAAAAACACCGACATGATGCTAATCATGGGCGGGAACCCGGCGGAAAATCATCCCTGCGGTTTCAAGTGGGTTGTGGAAGCCAAGCGCGTCCGCAACGCCAAAGTGATTGTTGTCGATCCACGCTTCCAGCGCACGGCTTCGCAAGCAGATCATTTCTGCCAGATACGCGCTGGCTCGGATATTGCCTTCCTCGGCGGCCTGATCAATTACGCGATCCAGAACAACCGCTATGCCAAAGATTATGTAATCAACTACACCAACGCTGCATTGATAGTGAAGAAAGGTTTCAAGCTGCCGGAAGATGGGTTCTTTTCCGGCTTTGATGAAGCGGGGGCCAAATATGACGTTTCTTCCTGGAACTACGAAGAGGGCGGAAATGTAACCGGCACGGCTGCTGCCGCAATCGCGGCAGGCGATGGCCCGGCAACTCCGGAAACCGCGGCAAAAGCAGCTCCTGCAAATCCATCGGCCAAAGCCGGCGGACCGAATGGCGCCGCCGGACAGGGATACCAAGCACAAGGTCCAGTGGGGGCAAAAGGTACCACGGGTGGTTCCGCATCTCCTTCGCTGCCGCCGAACACCGCTTACGATCTCTCGCTTGAGCATCCTCGCTGCATCTTCCAATTGATGAAAAAGCATTTCTCCCGCTACACGCCGGAAATGGTTTCCGGCATTACGGGAATCTCGATTGAAAAGCTGAATACGGCCTGGGACATGTACACCTCCATCCGCAGAGATGGTGACATGAAGAAGGTCGGTACCATTATTTATTCAGTCGGATGGACGCAGCACACATTCGGTTCGCAGATCATCCGCACCGCGGCCATGACTCAATTGCTACTGGGCAACGTTGGACGCGCGGGTGGCGGCGTCAACGCTTTGCGCGGACACTCCAACATTCAGGGCGCAACAGACTTGGCGGGCGTGTTCGATATTTTGCCAGGTTATCTCAAGGTCCCGACGCCCGGAGACACTGATTTTAAGACTTATCTCACGCGCATCACTCCCAAAGCGGCCAAACCAAAAGAGTGGGATTCATATAACTACTGGTCCAATACGCCAAAGTTTGCCGTTTCCTTCTTGAAGGCGATGTACGGTGATGCCGCCAAAAAAGAGAATGACTGGGCTTTCCATTATTTGCCCAAGATTGACCGGAAATACTCCTGGGTGGAGCAATGGGACGCTATGTACACCGGCAAGCTCAAGGGCTTGATGAGCTTTGGTATGAACGGCGTCGCCATCGGCCCCAATAGCGAAAAGAACATCGATGCGCTGAAGAAAGCCGACTGGCTCGTGGTTTGTGATATTTATCCGGAAGAGACCAGCAGTTTCTGGGAATCGCCCGGGATTACAGACGACGAGAAAAAGCAAATCAAGACGGAAGTCTATCGTTTGCCCGGCGCTGGATTTGCCGAGAAAGACGGTACTTTTGTTAATTCTGCGCGCTGGCTGCAGTGGAAGTGGGCCGCATTGCCCACCCCGGGAGATTCCAAGCTGGACCAGGCAATTCTGGCCACCATCTTTCTAAAGGTCCGCGAGCTTTACCAGAAGGAAAAAGATAATCCAGACACGAAGTTCCCGGATGCAATCCTGAATCTCTCGTGGGCTTATACCACTCCTAACAGCCCGTCATTGACTGAGGTCGCCAAGGAAATCAATGGCAAGGCGCTAGCTGATCTGCACGATGACAAGCAGACACCCAGCGATTGGAAAGCAGGCCAGCAACTCCCCGGCTTCGCCTGGCTAAAGGATGATGGCACAACATCAAGCGGTAACTGGCTGTATTGCGGTTCCTGGCCGGATGCAGGTTCAAACACTCAGCGCCGCGATCCGGCTGATCCATCCGGTCTTGGTATCCATCCCAATTGGGCCTGGTCCTGGCCGATGAATCGCCGCGTCATGTACAACCGCGCTTCGTGCGATCTCAACGGCAAGCCCTGGGATTCCAGCCGCAAGCAGGTTTGGTTCAATGAAGCCACTGGCAAGTGGGCGGGCAATGATGTGCCTGATTTCAAGGCTGATTCCAATCCCAAGGACCACATGGGCCCCTTCATCATGAATCCTGAAGGGGTGGGACGGTTATTTGTGCCGCTGGCTGGCATGGCGGATGGCCCATTCCCGGAGCATTACGAGCCTGTGGAAAGTCCGCTGGTCAATCCTTTCCATCCGAACCAGACGAACAGCCCAGTAGTAAAGAGGTTTAAGACAGACATGGATAAATACGGGAAATCAGACAAGTTCCCGTATCCCTGTACCACCTACCGACTCACGGAGCACTATCATTATTGGACCAAGAACAATCCCATGAACATGCAGCTTGTGCCTGAGCCTTTTGTGGAGATTTCAGAGGAACTCGCGTCCAAGCTGTCCATCAAGGGCGGCGATAGGCTCAAAGTCTCCACTGCCAGAAGCGGCACAAAAGATGGCAAGGAATATGGCGTTTATTATGCCCGGGCCATGGTCACCAGGCGCATTAAGCCGCTGAAACTCGCGGGAAAGAACGAGGAAGTGTATCCGGTTGGAATCCCGATTCACTGGGCTTATCGCGGCATTGGTGACGGCCGTCCGGAAGACAAACGCAACGGCGCCAACGTGCTATCACCCACCGCAATTGATCCCAACGCTTACACACCAGAGTTCAAGGGCTTTCTGGTGAACATAGAGAAAGCTTAAGGAGATACGCCATGAGCAATGGAAATCTGGAAATCAGAGCGATCTCCGCGCATAGGGGCGGCACGCCTGGGGGCGGCGAATACAAGCAGTCAGACGGCACCACCCGCATCGGAGCTTCGCGGGATTACGATGTTTGTAAACTGATCGATACCACCACCTGTATTGGATGCAAAGCCTGTGAAGTGGCTTGCGTTGAGTGGAATGGTTATGAATTCCGTGAAACCACCTTCGACAACACCTACCAGACCATGCCGGAAACGGCGTGGAACTTCTGGAACCTGATTAAATTCAACGAAGATGTCGATTCCGCCGGTAATGTGCAGTGGTTGATGCGTAAAGACCAGTGCATGCATTGCGAAGAGCCGGGCTGCCTGATTGCCTGCCCTGCCGATGGCGCGATCGTGCAATATACCAATGGCATCGTCGATTTCAACCAGGCCAACTGCATCGGCTGCCAATACTGCGTCAGTGGCTGCCCTTTCAATATCCCCAAATTCAACGAAGCCACCAAAAAAGTTTATAAATGCACGCTTTGCTCTGACCGTGTTGGCGCGGGGCTGGAGCCGGCCTGCATCAAATCTTGCCCCACCGGCTGCCTGCATTTTGGCAGCAAAGAAGACATGAAAGTTGAAGCGATAAAGCGCGTCGCCCAACTCCATGCCAATGGTCACGGCGACGCAGGTATTTACAATCCGGGCGATCCTGACCAGAGCGCAACCAGCCCCGGCAGCATCGGTGGCACGCATGTGATCTACGTTTTGAACGATGCCAAGAACCCGGAAAGATATGGCGGTCTTCCGGCTTCTCCCAGCGTTCCCTTATTTGTGAAGCTATGGAAGGGGCCGCTGAAATGGATTGGCGGCATTGGCATGGCGGCCGGCGTGCTTGGCGTATTTATGCATTACATCCGGTTCGGCCCCAAGGAAGTTGACAAAGCCGAGGAGGTGAAGCGATGAGCGGCGGAACAATTGTGCCTGCAACCACGGTTGTGCGTGAAGAGCAAGTGCAACGCTATAGCTTCATTGAGCGGGCTTACCACTGGATTAACTCCATTGCTTACACCTATCTCATGCTCACCGGTCTGGCGCTCTTTACTCCGCTGGCCTACTGGCTTGGATATGTTTTCGGCGGTCCAGCAACCATGCGGTTCTGGCATCCCTGGGTTGGTTTGGTCTATTTCTTCACCATCCTCTGGATGCACGGAAAATGGAAGCGCGACATGCGGAAGATTCCCCAGGATGACCAGTGGACCAAAAACATCCGGGCTTATGTGGAGAATCAGGACGAGAAGATGCCGCCCCAGGAGCGCTTCAACGCCGGACAGAAGCAGTTCTGGTGGGTAATGTTCTATTGCACCTTTATTCTTCTGATCACTGGAATCATCATGTGGTTCCCGGAGAAGATTCCACCCACCCTGCATTGGATCGGCCCGGTAGTGATCTTCATCCACTCAGCCACGGCGCTGGTAACGATTGCCGCGTTTATCATCCACGTTTACATGAGCATCTGGGTAACTCCTGGCAGTGTAAAAGCGATGATTGAGGGCAACGTTTCCACTAGCTGGGCGCGGACGCACCATCGGCTCTGGTATGAAAAAATCACAGGCCGCAGGAATTAAAGGGATTGATGCCTGAATCTTCCTGGGACCGTCGCATCGCGCGTGCGGGCGAACTGTTAAAAAGTCAGTCGTCGGTTGCTGAGCTGCTTACGTTTTATCAGCGTCTTGCCCGCTTTCAGAAAAGCGTCTATGAATCCGTCGCATCCTCTCATGTTCATGACGTTTCTTCTCTGGTCCGCCACTTTCCCGGATTACTGGCGCTGGTAAAAGATGCCGGCTCCGCCATTCTTAAAAACGCGGCGGCAACCCTGGAACAATCATCCGAGGAAGACCGCCTGGAACTGCTGACTGCTTTCTGGCAGCATCAGGTGGAAGCCCACGAGGTCCCTGCGGAATACGAATTCTTCGCCAATGCACTGCTTCAGCCCTTTGCTGAATATCTTGCCCAGGCGACGCCTTCATCCACAGAGGCCTCGCCGCCGCTCTGTCCTTTTTGCGGATCTAAGCCGCAGTTAGCCATTTTGCGGCCTGAAGGAGATGGCGCCAAACGTTTTTTGCTGTGCTCTCTTTGTGGGACAGAGTGGTTGTTTCGGCGAATCCTGTGCCCGAACTGCGCCGAGGAAAACAAAGAGCATCTGCCTGTTTTTGTGGCCCATGAATTTGATTACGTTCGCGTGGATGCCTGCGATACCTGCCATACCTACATCAAATCAATCGATCTTTCCAGGAACGGCAATGCCGTCCCGGTGGTGGACGAACTGGCCACCGTCTCATTGAATCTATGGGCGCAGGAAAACAACTACAAGAAAGCACAGCCCAACCTGTTTGGCGTGTAATGATTTTCGCGGCAGATTTCTATTTATTGTGTTTTCGATACTGAAATGAATTTTGCCGCCAGCAATTCTCCCGCAGCGTCAAAATCAAAACCAAAGGTGGCCTGCGCGAGAGGAGCGCAATCGGGACAATCCTGAAGAGAGTAGGAAAAAATGAATCTCTCACCGCCATCGGCCCGCGTTTCGATTTTTGGCGATGCATCTGGCGTGCGCTGATCATCGCGCACAGCCAGTTTTATCTGGGGATGGTCTTTGCGGAGAGCAATAAATCGAGGATCTTTTTCCATTTCGGCCTGAGGCAGGAGGGAAGGATCATCCACATTGACCAATGATGGAACGCCATTCAACAGGACCCAGCCCCGGTCCGGTTTTGAGCTGCCGGGATACACCACATATCCCAGATCTACCAGCCCGGCTTCACGAATTCCGGCGAGATAGCCGACACGCGATGGTTTCTTTTCAGCCAGAGACTGGCTGAATTCCACGGCTTCTGAGGAAGCATAGTCCCCCATCTGATCAATGAAGCACCGCCCATATTCTGCTGGTCCAGAGTTGTTGCAGGCCCTGTTAATTTCGCCAAGCTCGTCGGTCGCGGCATTCCACACCGCATCCTCGCCGAACTGGTCATCTGTTTCGTGATTGGCTTTGACCTGCAGGAAGGTTACCAGTGACGCCAGGCTGATGACTGCCACAGCCGCTGCTATTCTGTGTTTCACAAGGCCCATACTCGCACTCCACAGACATGCCAATTACCCGGCCAAATGCATTTCAGGCTCCTGCTAAACAGGAACACTCAAATTTCGGAAAGGTTGCGCCGCTCGTCTCTCTGGCTGTCTGCTGTTCATCATCAATCCACCACCGAATGTTTGCCGGCCAGAATCAGGACTGGCATAGATGCCACTATCTTACGACTGAATTCCCTCACGCGCACAGCCTTTACATTTCTTAGTAACATTCCCCGGATTGATGAGATTGATTTCTTGAATAATGGTCCCATGCCGGATTTTGGCAGCTTAACGATGGCAAAGAGAAGCCGATGTTTTCTGGGCTAAATATTTCCCAATCCATCTTGTCCAACTGGACATGGGGATGCCACATTGGTGCATTGTCCTCTGAGGCGCGCTAAACAGTTTTTTACAATCGCCACCTCGAAAATCTGCCATGATCATGTGTTGATGTGTGTACCGCAGGTATGATGGAAGGGTTGCGCATATTTCTCCAGTGAAAGAACTCGTTGACCAGGAAGCCCCCGCCGCCGTCCGGCAATCGCCATTGCTGCGTCCGCGCAGGCATTATGAAATCGCGTTAGTGGTTGTCGCTGTGATCGTGTTCTTTGGCTGCATCATTTCTCCTCCCGCACTAATGGATGATGTGGACGCGGTGCACGGGCAGATCGCTCGCAACATGGTCACCTCCGGTGACTGGGTCATCCCTCATATCAATGGCGTGCCGTATATGGAGAAAGCGCCACTGCCCTACTGGCTGATTGCCATTTGTTATTTGTTGTTCGGCGTGCATGACTGGGTAGCGCGTATTCCAACCGCCCTGGCGGCGGTGTTGCTTTGTTTTGCCACCGCCCGTTATGGGGCATGGGCGTTTGGGCGTCGTGCAGGCTATTATGCCGGCCTCATCCTGGCAACGTGCGTAGGTCTTTTTCTTTTTACCCGCATTCTGATTCCAGACGTGATGCTTGCGCTTACCGTCTGTATTTCTTTCATGGCATTTGAGCGTGCGCTGGATGGGAGTGAAGATCTAAATCCGCGCCGATGGCCGCTGGTGCTCGGCGTTTCACTGGGCGTGGGTGTATTGCTGAAAGGCTTGCTTGCCATTGTAGTTCCTGTGGGCGGAGCGCTGATTTATCTGGCGCTTACGCGACAGCTTTTTTCCCGCGCTACATGGCGGCGGCTGCGTCCCGTCAGCGTGTTCTTGATCTTCTTTCTCATCGCCGTGCCGTGGCACGTGCTGGCTACGTTACGCATGCCGCCATATCTTAATTTCAGCATGCATAGCGGCCCCGGAGAATATCACGGTTTTTTCTGGTTTTATTTCATCAACGAGCATTTATTGAGGTTTTTGAATCTGCGCTATCCGCGGGATTACAACACCGTGCCACGGCTGGCATTCTGGCTGTTGAACCTCTTGTGGCTCTTCCCGTGGAGCGCCTATGTTCCCGCCGCAGCCAGACTCAATTACAAGCCAGTGGACCGCGCTGGCCGCACTCGATTGCTCGCGCTCTGCTGGGCCGGTTTCCTGTTGCTCTTCTTCACCTTTTCCACGACGCAGGAATACTATTCCATGCCCATGTACCCGGCGCTGGCACTTTTGCTGGGCTGTGCCATGGATAGCGATGGCAAGCTGGTGACTGCCGGAACAAGAGTGATTGGCGTGATTTCTGCCGGCGCGGCCATAGTCATTGCAGCGGTGTTGTTTACCGTCCGAAATGTCCCTGCCACGGGCGATATCTCCAGCGCGCTGCAACAGCACCCAGAGGCTTATACACTTTCGCTCGGGCATCTGGGAGATTTAACGTTACAGTCATTCGCCTACCTGCGTGTGCCGCTCATTCTCGCCGGCGTGGCTTTTCTGGTGGGAGCAGCAGGAGCATGGTTGCGAGGGCGTCGCGCTTACATCGCACTGGCTGCGATGATGGTGTTATTTCTGCATGCCAGCCGGATGGCGCTGGTGGTCTTTGATCCATATCTTTCTTCCCGCCCGATCGCGGAAGTTCTTCGCCATGCGCCTGAAGGCCAGTTGATTGTGGATGGCGCTTACTATCCATTTTCCTCGGTGTTGTTTTATTCCAACAGAAATGCGCTTCTATTGAATGGACGCATGACCAACCTGGAATATGGTTCGTACGCTCCGGGCAGCCCCTCCGTTTTTATCAATGACGCCGAGTTTGCGCGGGCCTGGGCAGGCAGAATGCGCTATTATCTGGTGGCTGACCGGACTGGACTCGCTCGTCTTAGTGCCCTGGTCGGTCCCGCGAACCTTCATCCGATGGCCGAAAGCGGCGGCAAGTATCTTTTTACGAATGGCCTTTCCGGCGCGATTGCGGATGGCTCCAAAATGGAGAACAAACCCGCGTTATGGTGATCCTTACTACCGTATTGGCAGTCCTTCTTACCGGTTCTCTTGTTTATTGTGTGCTGATAGTTTTCGCCACGCGGAATTTTCTCGCCGCCCATCTGCCCGCGGCCGGCAGCCAGCCGCCTGTCAGCATTATCAAACCGCTTTGCGGGCATGATGAAGGATTAGAGGAAAATCTCCGCAGCTTCTTTATTCAGGACTACCCGGAATACGAAGTGCTTTTCGGCGTCCACCACATGGGCGATCCGGCGGTGCCCGTGGCCGAGAAAATCATCAATGAATTCAATGGCAAAATAAAAGCACGACTGATCGTGACCGGGGAATCTTCCATTCCCAATGCCAAGGCATTCAGCCTGAACCGCATGGTGCGCGAGGCGAGCTATGACTTATTAGTGATGGGTGATAGCGACGTGCGGGTTACACCCAACCTTCTGTCTCATCTTGCGCGGGAGTTCCAGCAAGAGGGCCTTGGGTTGATCAGTTGTCCTTATCGCGCGGTGCCGGGTAAGAGTGTCTGGTCGCGGCTGGAAGCAATTGGGATGAACACTGAGCTGCTGGGCGGCGTGTTGGTGGCGCGTATGCTGGAAGGAATGCGGTTTGCGCTGGGCTGCACCGTGGCCGTTCGACGCAGCGTGCTTGAAGAGATGGGTGGATTCGGCTATTTGCAGGAATTTTTGGCGGAGGATTTTGTCATCGGACACCGCGCCGCGGAACTTGGACACGCAGTCCTGCTTTCTTCCTACATTATTGAACACCGCATCGGAAGCCAGGGCATGATGCGCAATCTCGGCCACCGCCTGCGCTGGGCGCGGAGCACGCGCCGCTCACGTCCGGCCGGTTATTGGGGACAGATATTCACCTATCCGCTTGCCTGGGCACTGTTACTCTGCGCCGTCGATCACAATGCCTGGCCTGTAATTTTTCTTACCCTAGCTTTGCGCGCCGTCGCCGCGATAGCCACAGCCCGTTATGTCTTGCGCGACCCCGTGACACAAAAACAATGGTGGCTGTTGCCGCTCCAGGACGTGATCGGATTTTTCGTGTGGATGGGCGGATTTCTTGGTGACACCATTGTGTGGCGCGACCGGAAATGCACCGTCCTGCGCGATGGACGGCTGCACGTAAATCCCTGATGCCCGCTTCTTCGCCAAAAAGAATCCCCCATGAAAAATCGCGGGGGATTTGAAAAACATGCCTGTCGACTTTACTTGCTGGTGGAGCAGGTGCTCGAGATCATCTTTACTTTCTTCACGGTGAAAGTTGATCCAGAAGAAGACCCGGCGCCGCTCGTGCTGGAGCCGCTGGAAGATCCGCTTGCGCTGGAACCGCTGCTGGGGCTGGATGAGCTACCGCCCATACTGCCGCTGCCCGAAGCGGATCCGCTGTCGCCAGTAAGGCGAACCTGATGACCCACGTGATCGCTCAGCTTTGAGGTGTCGCCGGCAAGCTGCCAGGTTTTTCCTGATTGATCTGTCAGAGTCCAGTTGCCCGCCGAGCCACTCAAGCAGCCTTCAATCGAGTTAGAGCTATCGGTTGAGGTCTGGGTGGTTTGCGTTGTAGTGGTCTGGGTGGTGGTATCAGGAGTGGCAGGTTGCTGGCTGGGTGAAGTTGACGATGGAGATGTTGACGATGGAGATGTTGATTGCGGCGAACCGGGCGAGGTCTGTGCTACCGCCCAAACCGCAGACAACAACAGAATTGCTGTGATCAAATACGTTTTTCTCATTTACGTTCTCCTGGAATTTCTCGGCCTTCTTGACTCCGGCCCGGAGTGTGAAATGGAAGCAGCGCTAAAGACTTAGATATGGAGGTGCGACGGCGGTTTGCCTTGTTTACCTGACAGGAATGCAGAAATGCAGAGCTGCCGAAAATTCCTGAGCAATCCAGTGTCTCTGCCGGGTGGAAATTTCTGCAAGGAAAACCAAAATCAACCCTAGTTCGATGGAACTAAGGGTCTGAGCGGAACACGAATGCCCTGTGGCAAATTAAGAGTTTGCTAAGCCGCACACAGTTTGGACTCTGCTCCAAAATTCAAAAAATGTTTCAGTTTTTACCCGGGCCAGTGCTGGTGATTGCCGGTTGATTTTCCGCGGATACCGGCGACTCATTTTTTTGCAAGAGCTCATATGCCTGGGAGATGGTTATGTCATCGTTCATTCGATGAAAATCCGTCAAGCGTTCCATTTGTCTTACATTGATAGATTTAAAAATCACAGCATGGCCCACCATTTTCACGTCAAGGGAGACGTAAACCCAATGGTCATCTCCTACGCGTTTTTGCATGACGGAAAAGGTACCGCCTTTATTGAGGCGTCCCAGCAGGCCCCATCCAAATGTGACGTCTTCAAAGAGTGAGCCGTCCATCCGGGCCATCCGGTCCTCGGCGCGATAAATCCACATTTTGCCGCTCATTGAGCGATAAACCTGCAATTCGCGGCTTGGCGGGGTGTAGTGAGGATTAGGGAAGAAAGACAGGACGACCTGGCCATTCTCATCACCTTCATATTTGAAGATGAAGGCGTCGGGAATCGCCTTGAGCATCTGCATGGCCTTATCATCGTCATCTTTTGCGCGCTTGTCACGCTTGGCCCGTTCAGCGGGGTCCTGTACCAGCTTCTTCATGCGGGCCTCATCCGCAGTACGCTGCTCTGGGGTCAAGGACTTTCCATTGATCAGGAGTGTCCGGGCAAGTTGCCCATCTTTGGTATCGATGACATCGCGGTCCTGCGAGCCCTTGTCATCCTCGCGATGGATGCGATAGCGCCAGTGGGAGTGGTCGGCGGCATCTGCTTCCAATTGGTGCTTAATCGTGTCCCTGACGTACTGGGTAGCATCCTTCGGAAGCGGAGGAAGAGTGTCAGCCGGGGCTGTTTGAATTTGCCCGAACCCTAGACCCAGGCTTGCAAACCATACAAATAATGCCGCGCTCCACATGGGCCTGAGAAACTTCATAAATATCAATCAGAGCAGATAATTAACTTAGACGCCGGCAAACCAGCAGCTAGTTGCATTTTACATTCGATGACGCGATCCACTCTCAGGAGGCATAAAAAGAGGCGGCCTGTGACAGCCGCCTCTTCTTGGATCGACCTCTTCGGAAAGGCAGTCCCATTGGCTCGTTAGCCGCGATTTACGAATCGGAACCGCTGTTCCCCTGGTTTTCGGTTCCGCTCGCGCGCCGCGACATTCCGTCCGGTCGATGCTTTACTTAAAAGCAAACCTACAGCCAAACTGCCGCTGTTTAAGGAGATTTCAATAAACCTGTAAGCTGCTGAAAAATTAGCCACTTTTATCGAGGCCAAGCGGAAGTAGCAAAATAGTAAATGTTTACTTTATTGTAAACACGTAAACTTGGGCAGAAAAATGCCGTGTATGAGCATGGGACTGCCTTTCCGGCGCACAACCAGAGTAACTACTTGTTTTAACAGTACAGCAGTAAACTAGCGGACGACTCTTGATCGATCTGCGACAGGCATTCCAAATCACGAGCCAAAATTTCACTTCTCTGATGAGAGCAATTACTGAAAAAGGTGCCGAAATGTGGAAAGCACGTCCTGAGGACAATAAACCCATGAGCATGAACCCAAGCCAGCCTGCGCAGCCCGCATCCCCGCTAGCTGCCGCACCCGCACCAAGCACACCCGCACCATTCAAAGAAACGCCGAAGGCCAGCGATCCGTATAAAGCGGATGTCGGACACATCGGCAAGTCGGTACAAATCCGAGGCGAACTCACCGGCAGTGAAGACCTTTACCTTGATGGCGCAATTGAAGGCACCATTGATCTGCGCGATCACAGCCTGATTATCGGCCCCAACGGCAAAATCAAGGCGAGCATTACCGCCCGCGATCTGGTAGTGCACGGTAAAGTTGAAGGCAATGTAACCGCCAGCGGTCGAGTGGAATTGCGCAAATCCTGCACACTGATGGGCGACGTGAGCACAAAGCGCATTGTGATTGAAGACGGCGCATTCTTTAAGGGCGCTATTGATATCAAAGAAAAAGATGCAAAAGAGGAATCTCGCAAACCAATGGCCGCCGCGGCCAGCGCAGGCTTTAACGCGGGCAGCAGCCCCGCGTCGGGTACTGGCGCCGCCGGTTACAGTGCCAGCTCAAGCCCTCAGGGTTCCTTTTTGGATGGTAAATAAGGTAGAGTTAACGGAGCGTGAGCTCCTCAGGTAACAATTTGATGCGGTGGTTCCGTGGGGCAGATAGCTCTCAACCAAAGTCTCAAGAGAGCGCCCAACCTGCGCCACGGACCAAGCGCACGTGCATTGGTCTGGGCGAATTTATGCGCAGCCTGAGCACCACTGGGGAAGAGAAAAAGAAGTGCGTTCTGGATCTTGGGCCTACCTCTCCCACCAATATTGCCCTCCTCACTGAACTTGACGCGCGCGTCTATAACGAAGACATTTTGCACGAATCCCAGGATCCCAGTTATATGGTCAAGCAGGAAGATGGCTCGGTGCAGATAGATTCCGCCAAATTTTTTGCCGAGAACCTGGATTATCCCGAAGGCCAGTTCGACGCAATCCTGTTCTGGGATGTCGCGGATTACCTGCCTGAACCTTTGGTAAAGCCACTGGTGGAGCGTCTGCAAGCCATGCTGAAGCCCAAAGGCCATCTGCTGGCGTTCTTTCATACCAAGGATGCCGGCGCAGAATCGCTTTATTCCCGCCATCATATTGTGCAGAAAGACATTCTTGAATTAGAGCCGGTTCAGGGCTTTCAACTGCAACGGATCTTCAACAACCGTCATATCGAGAATCTGTTCAAGGATTTCGCGTCCCGCAAATTCTTCCTTGGCCGCGACAATATACGCGAAGTTCTGATGGTTCGCTGATTCAGCCGGAACTTGCGTAGTGGGGGCAGTCGGGCACTTTTTGATCAAAACTGACCCGCTACCGGAAGTTGATGGCCTTTCGATTGTAAAAATTACCCGCGTCAATCCAGAGCAAAAAGTATCAGGATGGACAAAAGTGGTATCCGGATACTCATAAACTATATCCAGCTCGGAATTGCTTTCTGGTTTTCTCGTGAGCGCTCAGGCTACCTTCCTTCTTAAATGTTGCATCAGACTTTAGAATCAACAACTTAATTTCCCTTGCAAAAATTGACGGTTAGGCACGTTCCTTGGGCATCTCGATTGCTCTACTCAAAGTGTCCGATTCACTGATGGTATTAAAAAAGGGACCTGCAAGCGGCCCAAAGGGAGTAGTTAAATGTCCAGCAGCGTTAATGTTATCAGCAACCTGGGAATTCTGATTCCTGCAGTCGACAGCCGCACAGCCAATTACGATGAGGTCTACCAACAGCATTGCCATAGAATTTATTCACTGTGTTTCTGGATGACGGACAATGAGCTGACGGCTGAACAGCTCTCGCAAAACACATTTCTCCGCGCATTCGCGGCGTCTGCATCGCCCAGGCCGGAACAGATTGATCAGGCGCTCCTGGCTGAAATTCGCGAGCTTACCACCATCGGTACCCTCACGCTGAATGCCACCATTTCGCAGGAAACAAAGAGCGTTCATGGAAACGTGAAGCGCGTTCATCTGGAGCGCGCCATTGTGGAATTGCCAGCAACTGAAAAATTGATTTTCCTTCTGCATGATGTGGAAGGTTACTCCCATGAAAAAATTTCGCAACTGCTTGGACTGGAAGTTCAGGAATCGCAATTCGGACTTCACCAGGCGCGTGTGCAGATGCGGGAATTAATTTCGCGCATGTCTTAAAGGCCAACCACTGTATCTCCTCTCTCTCCTTACTCTCCAAATCCCCCTCGTTAATGAGGGGGTTTTTTATTGAAAGCGCAACAACTTACGGCTATCTATTAACTCTGGTAGTGTTTATTTATGTTAATTCTCAGGGACTGCGGAAACTTTTCCGGCGGGCTTGCGTCTATCCTAATAACAAACATACGCAGTACCCCCACGTGGGCGTCGCCCCTATACCGGCGCCCACTTTCTTTTTGCAAATTATCTTAGCCACGCGATCTTTGTCGATATGAAATTCCCATCGATCCATTCACAGTATATGAGATCAGCTAATCAATTTTTGAGCCTGCTCTCCTTTTGCGCTTCTGTGGCCGGCAAGCTGTTCGGCCAAGGTCTCAGGGCAACAGCAGACAGTCTTCCCGGTTCTAATCAATCCGGGCAGCGAAAAATTGATCGCTTCCATGTGCCTGTGGAATAAAGTAGAGTTTGAGCCACGCACACCATTCAGGAGGGGTTGAGATGGACTGGAAGAAGACTTTGATGTTTGGGGCCTTTGCGGCGGGAGCGATACTGTTCTTAACTGGAAAGCGGCCAGCCGGTCTGGCGGTTGCTGGGATTGGCGTGGCTACCTTTGCTGCCGAAAATCCGGAAAAATTTGAAGAATTGTGGCATCGTATGCCGGAATACATTGAGAAGGGCAGTAAGTTCGTGGATATGGCCTCGACTTTCCTGGAGCGTCTTGGAGAAGAAAAAAGCGGCTATCGCAATATGCCTGCAGCCGGTGGCACGCGCTATTAAACTTTGCTGAGATATTGAGGGCCGGGATTTGACCGGCCTTAATTTTTGCGCGATATTATTGGCGATCTGTTGCCCGCCGGCGCGTTTGCTGAATCCTTCAACACTTCCAGTGAAATGCGCTGCCTCTCGGCTTCGTCAATCGCAAGAGCAAACTTGACGAAGGCAGGATATTTTTCCGGCACAACAACCTGCACTGGAATGCGAAAAGCGCGATGGATGTCCACCTGGCGCGCGGAGCGGCTAAAGCGCAAAGTGTATTCCCCGAATTCGGTCTTGCCGGTAAAGTCGGATGGCACTGAACGCAGATTGATCCCCACAGGCAGATGCAGATGAAACACGGTGCTCTCAAAAAATAAAGATTCTATGTAAAGCGGGAACTTGCGCGTGGGATCCTTGGCGTAGAGCGTGGCCAGGCCGAGCGCCGGAGCCAGCTGATCAATCTCAAAAATTCCGCTTTGCCGGCTGATGAATTGCGGAGCAGTGCATTGCAGAGAAAGCTTTAATGGCTGCTCCGGATTATTCTCGTTGATTGCAGTGCCGCTGACCGCGGTGGCGCCGGAAAAAATACGCATGGCAAGCTGTTCAAAAAAAGACTGGCGCTCGCGTTCACCGGCGTTCCGCAGCATGCTTCGAATCTCTTGCGCTCTAACGGCGCCCAACTGCACCTGAATATTCGCTACCAGGTTTCCTTCGTGGAATAAAAGATCGCCTTCAGCCACACTCTTGTCATCTGCCAGTCTGGTAATGAGCGCCACGATCTCCGGTTTTTTTTCATCCTCGGCCAGTAGAGGCACAAAGAGCGCGTCTTTAGGCTCAAGCGATGGGGAGAGATCGCCAAAAGCAGAATTATCTGACTCGGGGTCCACATCCACGGCTTCACCGTTCGCCAGCCAGAAGCG
Organism: Candidatus Angelobacter sp.; assembly: GCA_036495645.1. Classification (GTDB taxonomy): domain Bacteria; phylum Acidobacteriota; class Terriglobia; order Terriglobales; family Acidobacteriaceae; genus Angelobacter. The sequence goes on along the minus strand of DASXMN010000076.1, from coordinate 28,883 downwards.
CACCAGAGGTTCGGTATAGCAGGAAAGATCGTGGTCTTTCCCACAGGTTTGATCAACTTTGCGCGCCAGCAACAACCCGGCTTTTAGTCCGGCATAACGAGCAAGCGCCAGCAGCGCCATGGTGCGGCTGCCTTGGCCGCTTGCCAGAGCATCTTCAGCGGGATTACCGGCCCACGACTCTCCCGTGGAATCAATTTTGCCCACAAGGTATCGATATATCTTTTTCGCTTTTTCCAATTCGCCAGCGGATTGTGGCTGATTAAGTTCAGCCCAGGCCTCATTTACATGGATTCCAGGGCGTGTTGCCTCAATCAGTTCATCTCTCAGCCGGTCACGTGTTTTTTCGGCCATCACCACAACTACGGTGGGCAACAGATTGGTGCCGGGAAGAAATGGTTCTGCGATCGTCTGGGCAATATTGGCGCGCTCCCAGATTCTTACGGTCGAGCCATTGTTCTCTCCGACCAACGGCTGAGGCGGTCCAGATTGCTCACGGACCTGGATTTTGACCTTGCTGTCAGAAGGGCTGAGCAGCACAAATCGCGAGTACAGGATTGGAGCGGCAAATGAGCCAAAGGAATGGGAACCCACGCTTTCCGGCATCTGCGCCTGTTCCGGGTAATGCGTGACATATTCTTCCTCAATGGCGTCTCCGGGCTCCAAAGCAGGCATTGAGATGGTGGGTTTCTGCTGGGTCAGCTCCGGTTCAATGATCTCGCCGGTGGACTTAATGGTGCGCAATTCCAGCAAGTCAGCGCCGCGAGGCAGCATGACTTCGCCGTAACGGCTGATCCCTTCTTTATTGAGCGGGCGCGTGATGCGATGCACATAGACTGAGACCGAACCGTCATGGCGTACGAGCATGGTTTTGTCCAAAAGCAGGACCACGGCTGCTCCGCCTGAAAAGCTCCGTTGCGCCGCTCCGCGCACAATTTCCAAACCATCACGGCGATATGGAACATAAAACTCATCGCCGTTCTTGAAGTCTTCAGCCCGCTGGCTTGTACTATCCTGAATGGCCGCTGGATTTTCAGCCAGGCGCGCATAGCTGGGGGCATGGAGTGTGACATCTCGCAGCTGTTTTGCCTGAAGGCTTGCTGCGCCAATTTGATTATCCAGAAGCAATTGCTCAATCAAAAATCGTCTTGCGGCGCGATGCAGCGGATTTCGAGTGATCAAGTCCTGCAAATACGCGGCGGCAGCGCCATGCCTGCCGGATTCGGACAGAAGCCGGGCATACTCCAGCGACTCCGGAGCGCACCGCGCCAATTGCTGCTCGATTTTGCGTGCCTTGTCCTGTTCAGCGGCGGCGTTATAGAACTTTACTGCTTCCGCCAGCCGCATGCAGGAAGGATGCAGTTCCAGAAGCCGTCCCAGCAGCGCCGGCGCGTCAACCTGATTGCCGCGTGAAATCCCAAAGGCCAATTGCAAAGCAGTTTCCGATTGTGGGCGCTCAGCAAGAACCGTCATTATCCCCGGGCGCGTAGCCTCCGTCTGGCCGCGCTCAATGGCATTCTCTGCTGACTTCAAGCGGGGCAACAGAGCGGAGGGCTGTGCGGCGGCAACTGTCTTCCAAGCAGCGTCCGCCCGGGGGGAATGATCGTCCGAGGCGGAATACAGTAACGCCTGCACATAACTGGCATATCCGATATTACGAGTCCCATCTGTGGAGAGCAGGTTCTCCATCCGGGTGAGATCGCCATGGAAATACTGGGCCAATATCTTTACATAATCTTCAACAGATGGGGGCAAGGGAGGCTTTTGCTGGTCCAGCGTACGAAACTGCGGATGAATGGCCACACTCAAGGGCGCCGCATCCGCCGTGAACTTGACCAGAACACGATGCCGGCCAGCGGTCAACAACACAATACTAGAGTCTCGGTTCGTGCCAGCCACATAGCGAGAGTCATGCAGCAGACTGGATTTTCCATCAATAAAGACTTCGTAAGCGCCGGAGCTAAGCACATCAATTTGGCTGTGCCCTCGAACCGGCACTTCCATATCGGCTGTGGCGTAAAACACGCCTGATGAAGAAAAGTATTCCGGCAATGTAATCATGCCGTCGCGAAACCAGAATTGTTCAGGTGACAGTGCAGGTGTAGGGCCGGAGTGCAGCGCCATGGAGGCGTTACGTGGATTTACTGTCGAAACGCCTTCAGCCTGATCTGCATATTGTGCCCGAAGAACCCTGTCACTTTCCGGTGGCCAGTGGCGCTCGAAATCAACATTGTTGTAATGGCCAAAAGGACCGACAATTCGCCAACGCGTTATCAGACCAGTGGAGCGCGCGGCCTGGTCAAGATCAATGCTTGCGCCGTCATTGGCTGCAGCCACCAAAGCGAGTCTCAGGTTGAAGGTACATGCGTTGCCGGCTGCGGCTGCTAGCTTTATCCGGCGGCGAACCGAATTAAAGGCCAGCGTGTTGCCGGCGTGTTGAAGAATGCGGTTGGAAGCTAGTTCTTGCAGTTCCGTAGCGATAGGCAGCCCGCAAAGCCGCAAGGCAGAATCCAACACCACTTCAGGACGCTCCTGCAACTCCGCCACTTCCATTCGGACAAGAAGAGCTACAGCGTCATTGGGTGAGTGATGCAACTGCCTGTCCGCAGCTTCGGCGGAGGCCGGCAAATCGAACTCAGTGAAGAACTTCTGCAGAAGGGAGTTTTTGCTTTTGGCCTCCAGAGTAGTCCGTGCTGTCTGTGCAAGCCCTGGGCCTGCATTCAAGCAGAGGAGCAGCACAAGAAGCGCCCGTCCACCGAATGTCATTGGGGCAAGCTCACGGTGATTTCGCTGCGAAAAGCATGTTCCGCCTCAGTGCAGAACTGGCGGAAGGCGGGATAATCTCCAGCGCTGACGCGAGCTTTTTCAAACTGCACATGGCTCTGCATCAGGATTTCATTGGCTGATTTCTTGTAGTGCAGCCGGACAGAGCCGAAACCGCTGTTGATGATCTGGTCATGCGGCAGCGATGTAATCTCTGCCCCGTTTGGCAGCGCGATGTGAATTTCCTCTTCCGTGGTCCATGGAGATGGCAAGACCAGGTCCTGCGTGCGCGTGCTGGCCCCGGCAAGCGCCGCAACATAAGAGCGCGGCATCCAGGAAGAACTGAGTGATACGACGTGCCTGCTTTGCAGCGAATTGAGCGCGCCCTGAAAGTCCACACTTACGTCGCGGGAAAGTTCCTCAGTACCATGAACAGCTACGCTATCCACCTGCACGGAGGGAAATACCTCTGCCAGCTCGCGCCGGAACATATCAAGCTGCTGCTCGCGGACGGCAAGATCATGACGCAATCCAGGCGCGTCTTCACCGCGAGTGGTGGTTGAACCGCTGAACTGAATCACACCCTGAGCAGAAAGCTCTCCATGAATGATATGCCGCGTAAAGTTGTCCGCAGCCCGGCTCATGGGCACGTGCCGAATTTGCGCCGCTCCGCTCAGGTTGACAGTGAGCGCCAGCGCGCCTTGATCTTCCAGCGGAAGTTCGCGCCCGGCATATTCTGCCGTTCCGTCAAGCCAGAGTTCATATTTTGGCACATACACAATGGCGTGGTTAAACAATGCGATCGACGCTGGCTCAGCCACCACGTCACCCAATGAGCGTGTGCGCACCAGCGCTATTTCAGCTTCGATTCCCGCTGCCCGCAACAATGCGATCATCAAGCTGGCTTTATCTTTGCAGTCGCCAAACCGGCGGGCATAGATCTGGGTTACAGGATAGGGCTTATAACTGTAAATACCGAACTCGAGCGCCACATAATGCGTGCTGCGCAGGACAAATTCCTGTATGGCGGAAATCTTTTCCCGGTCATTGCGCAGGCCCATGGTAACGCGCGCCAATTCGCTCTCCAATGACTGATCCAGGGCAAACTGCGGGCGGATGAGATCGGCATACCAGACGCCAAGCTGTTTCCATTCACCTAGCGTGGAAACATGCACATAAGGAGAAATCTCTGTGATACCCGGGCCGTGCGGCTCGCGCGGCAATGCCGGAACAGAGCGCGCTTCCCAGACAAAGACCTGAGAGCCACCTGTTGCGGAAACGCTGGCCGGAGCAACCTTCTCCGCATGGACAAAGATTTTTTGGGCTGTCGGCGCAATCAAAACGTACCGTTTCAATTGGGCGGGACCCCGGCCGGCAAACAGGACAAGCTCGCCAAAGTATCCGCGGTACTGGGCTGTGCGCCTTTTAGGACTGAGCGAATACTCCAGCTCAACCACGTCACCCTTTTCCAGTCCGGTGAAGCGCAATTGGTGCAGGCGCATGTCGTAATACATTGAGACTGGAGTTTCTGCGTACTGGCGGTCCCCAAGCTCCTGTGCGTCCAGAACAGCGCCATTTGGCTTCCATGCGCGTGCGTGAATTACATGCAACTCTTCAGTTGCCGGGGAATAGCGGATGGAACTGACGCGATGCGTATCCAGCGCGGCATCCGAGCCAATGAAATAGAGCTGCTGAACATGAACGCGGTCCAGGCCGCTGGCAAAAAGCTCTTGTATGCGGACATCCGCCAGTGATGTGTCGCCTGCCGGGGGCTGCTTGGCAAATGCAGCCTTAACCAGCACTGCGGGATCAGCCAGATATTGAGCGTCAGAGTTCAGGACGTCCGGTTTCTTACTGCTAGAGGCTTTGGCTAGTTCTTGCTGGGCTTGCTCCTCAAGGTGCAGGCTTTCATAGACCTGGGCCAGCCGGCGATGGGCGTCGGGGCTCTCCTCATCCAGCGCGACCATGCGTAACAGTGATTTTTTTGCGCCTTCGGCATCACCGCAATCAAGCTGTACCTGAGCCAGCCGTGACCAAATATCAGCCTGGGATGGCTCGAGCTGCGAAAGCGCTATGTAATCTGCCTGCAGGTCATATTTCATGTGCCGGCGTTCGTGGAAGCGGGCCAGCAGCTCCAGTTGTTCGCGATCGTCGGGCTTCTCGGCAACCACAGCCGCTGCCAGGCGCGCCGCGTCATCCAGTAATCCCATTTCCTCATAATCCAGCGCCAGACGTGCCTTAAGCCATAGTGGCGCTGGCCATAGTTTTTCCAGCAGGCGCAACTCAGGCAGGGCGGCTGAACGGAGGCCCAGGTTCAGAAACAGGCTGGCTTTGCGTTCAGTGACAACAAAATCATTGGGCGCGGAAGCGGCTGCTGCCGTCAGCACGTCACGAGCTTTCTCGAGCTGTTGGCGTCCTACGTAATAGGCGGCCAATTCCACACTAAGGCGGGGATTGGCTGGTTCCAGCGCCAATCCACTGCGCAAAGCGGCAAACTTGAGCAGAGTGTCATCAAGCATTTGCGCAGCGCGCAGCCAGTTTGCAACAGTCGGCGCCTGGCGGGCAGCCTGCAACATGTGCTCCCCTGCTTCAGATATTCCGGCAAGATGTTCCAGTTCAGCCAAAGTCGCCAGATCGGAAGCCGCGGCTGTGTTTGCCCGAGCTTTTGCAAGCACTTCCCGCCTCGGTTCGTCAGTGGCATACCAATGTGGCGCTCGTGGTTGTGAAGGCAATCTGAAGGCGCGCAGATCGTCCAGGCAGGCCGCTGCCTCATTTTTAACCAGATCGTCTTCCTGGGCTGTCTGCCGCACGCTTTCCAGTGCCATTACCACCTGGCTGCGGTCGTCTATGTAGTCGCGCAGGCGGTCGATCTGGTCCAGAAGAACAAGTTTTTCCAGATTAGTGGCTGAAGTCCATTGCGAACGAAGGGATTGCAACTCAAGATCATAAGGATTGCGAGATTGCGCGAAGAGCGCTAAGGATGGCGCAAGAAGACATACCAGCGGCATGTGACGCAGCAGGTTACGCATGGCGTCTTTCGCGGAACACTTAACTCCGGGGGAGGGAATACGAATGCCCCAGGCGGTTGTTTGTCCGCCCGGGGAAAATCGCAAATCAGTCTGAGTTGCTCCCTCTCTTTCGGCGCCGTTTCCCCCAGGTTTTAATCTGCCGTCGCCGGAGAGGTCTACTCACTCTTCATGATTGGGTTAAGGTGGAACAAGTATCCATCTACTCACGATTTGCAGCCATTCATCGAAAGACCTAGAGGGTCCGTAAATAGACCTTAGGGCACGATAGAACGCTGACATCTCATGGTTACGCAGGTTCATCTGATTGAACTGACTGGGAGTTGGCCTGCTGTCATGACACGTTTTCTAATTATGTTTTGCATTGGCTTTGCGTTCGTTATTTCGGCGCAAGCACAGGATCCTCATCTACACGAGCCTGGCTCAGCCGCCGTGTTGTCCCACTCCTGCTTTGCGCACGGTTACAGGCATGGCTATGAAGAGGGCTTCCATTTGGGAAATACAGATGTCACTCTGGGCACCCAGCCGCGCGTAAAACTCAAAGATGTTCACGGATTAAAGCTTGGATATTCCTCGCAATTCGGTCCTCGCCATGTTTTTCAGGAAGGCTTCCAGGCTGGGCTAAACGCCGGATACCGCGATGGATATTCCGGACGGGCCTTCCGCGCGGTGGACTCTCTGCGCCTTATAGCTGTTTCGCTCGAATCACTTCCGTCGCAGGCCCCGAAATCCCCCTCATTTGATGAGGGATTCACATCTGGCTATCACCAAGGCCTTGATCGCGGGATTTCCGACCATTCATTTACGGCTCAAGTCAATTTTCATTATGTAAGTTGTTCCCATCCCGCGCCAGAGCGCGACTCATCCGGCCAGGAGAGCTATTGCGAGGGTTACCGTAGAGGGTTTGCCCTGGGCCACGCAGATGGTTTTGCCCTGCGCCCGGATGCTGCCCGGCTGGAAGCCAGCAAGTAAACCCCACTGACAGATGGAACCTTGCGCTTCAACATCAGTACATGTACTCTGCTAAGGAATGGGCTTGGGCTGAGGTTCATGATACTTTCAGATCGCGCGCTCAATTTTTTGCTTACAATGCACACATTCACGCCACGGTCTCGGAAGGAGTATTGATGAAAGCAGGCGCATCGAAACGAACGATTCGCATCGCTGTGGTAGAAAGTGATCCCCTGCGGTTTATCGGACTGAAGTCGTTGTTCGATACGGAAACAGACCTGGAACTGGTTTCGTGCAGCCTGGCGGAACTGGGACCGCGCAAAGATATCGACCTTGTCTTGTTGGGAACGCGCGCGGGACAAAACCTGTTTGACGTGATGGCAGGACTCAAGGCTGCACGCCCTGATCTGCGCATTATCGTTACCGGCAGCGGCGCTGACGATGAAACAATTTTAAAGGCGCTGGCCGCGGGCGCAAAAGGCTATGTGGATGAAGCCGCTTCGCCAGCGGAATTCATTCAGGCCATGCGGATCGTCCATGCGGGTTCTGTCTGGGCCCCGCGCCGCGTACTTTCCATTTTTATCGAGCGCGTTACTTCGTCCCCGGGGCGTATTTTTCCCGCCGGGAGGGTCACTTTTACGGATCGCGAAAAAGAAGTGCTTGAGCTTCTGGTGGTGGGCCGCTCCAATAAGGAGATCGGTTCGGTGCTGGGCATTGAAGAGCGCACGGTGAAGGCCCACGTAGCCAAGCTCATGCGCAAGGTCGGCGTGCAAAATCGCATTGCGCTTTCCGTACACGCGATCACGCACTCGCTGGTTACGTCCTCCAAGTAGTCGCCCCAAGGGTTTTGAGGGCCCGATGGTCAAATCTGTCGGGCCCTTTTGCTTTTCTAAAATTTTGTTGTTGACGAATCAGATATCTCCCCAAGTACATGTCCCAATTGGCATTGCACAAGGAACCCCGGTTACTTGCTGGAAAAATGGGGTGGATGGATACTCTACCCACCTACCACAGAACCTGGGAGACGGGGTTGGACACGGTCACGAGGGTCACCGTATCCAACCCTTTATTATTTTTCCGCATCTTCTTAGCTCTTCCAGCAGATAAAATCATTTTCGAGGAAAATATGAAGACACTGCTCCGTGTTGTGTTGTTTGCCATAATACTGTCCAACGTTGCTTTCGCTGCGGAAGCAGCATCGAGCCGGCTGCAGGCGGCTGCAACGGTGATGGATGAAATCATGGCCGCTCCTGATAAAGGCATCCCCTCTGACATTCTTAGCTCGGCGAAGTGTGTTGCGGTTATCCCATCCTTGCTTAAAGGCGGATTTGTGATAGGTGGCGCGCACGGCCGTGGAATGGCTACCTGCCGCACACCTACAGGTTGGAGCGCTCCGGCTCCGCTCACCACCACGGGTGGAAGCGTTGGATTGCAGATTGGGGGGCAGGCTGTGGACGTGGTCATGGTCGTGATGAATGACCGCGGCATGCAGGCGCTGCTGACCAGCAAATTCAAGCTGGGCGCAGATGCATCCGTAGCCGCCGGCCCAGTGGGTCGCCACACAGAAGGCTCAACCGATTGGAAACTCCGGGCTGAAGTCCTTACGTATTCCCGCGCGCGCGGCCTTTTTGCCGGCATTTCTTTCAATGGCGCGGTGATTAAACAAGATGAAGACGCAACGGGTGAGCTCTACGGGCGCATGGTTGATTTCAAGTCGATCCTGACCGGTTCGGTGCAGCCGCCACAGTCCGCAGAGGCGTTCCTTGCCGCGATACGCAAAGCTGCTGGCACGGACACGGCCCCTCCACTTCCACCGAGTCCTTCATCTCATCCTGCATCGGCTTCACCAGTGAATCCGCCGGCTGCTACGCCATCTCCAACGCCGATTACTGCCCCGCCGCCTCCAGCGGAGCCAACGCCATCAAACGAGCCTTCAGCAACACCGTCCCCAACGCCGCCACCTATGTAAATCCATCGCGAGTTTTCGCAAGAAGAATAAACGGGAGCCGTTAAAGCTCCCGTTTTGTTTTCGCGATTAAGAAGAGCGTCAGTGTTTGTGAGCGGGCGTCTTGGTGTCGTGATGTTCGTGGCCGGCTGCGCCTTGCATGTGCTCATGCTCTTCGGCTTCTTCTTTAAATATTTCAGGCGCACCCAGGCTGCCCTTCGCAGGCAGATGGCGGATATAGTGGACGATGTTCCACATCTCCTCGTCTTCCAGAATCCCTTTCCATCCCGGCATGCCTGAAGGCTTGATGCCATTTTCGATAATCCACTTTAATTGACCGTCTGTGTAATCCTGGACGTCTTTGGTGGAGAGATCAGCGACGGGCGGGTCCATCTTGGCAGCAAAAGGGACGCCGGTATTCTGGCCGTCAAGCCCGTGGCAGATCTGGCAGTGATGCTGAAAGTGCCCGCCGCCTTCCTTAACCGCATCCGGCGTATCGGCAATGGGGTTTTTTATATCTTTGCCGCCTATGGTCATCTCATGCTTCACTTCGTTGACTACGGTGTTTTCTGCCTTGCTGGGAGATCCCGCCTTGCAGCCACACATCGCGATGCCAACTACCAGTACAGCCAGTGCGTGGGAAAATTTCATCATCTTCTCCTTCAATATTCAAAAAGTATCTTAATAGCTGGAGCGGTTGGATAGGAAATCCGTTCAAACTTGGGTAAGCACACAGCAACACCATTAGAGAAGCGAATGCCTGGGCCGGTTACAAGTGTTTGAAATATTTTTACTGCGATGATACCGTCCCAAGTTGTCAACATTCCGCCACAAGATTGAATATTTTCCGGTATGGCTGCTGGCCACCGGCATAGGCGCGCTGCCGCGCCCATTGGCAAGGCTTGTTTGCCAAAGCATCGGCATGCTCATGTATTTTGTCCACCGGCGGCTGCGCGCGGTTGGCGTGCGCAATCTTGACCTGGCATTTCCGCAAAAAAGCCGCACGGAAAAATTGCTCATCCTGCGCAAGCTATTTAAGGGATTGGGACGGCAATTGGCCGAGTTTGCCCTGTTTCCGCGATATCGCAAAGAAAATGTTTCTGACATCGCAATCTATGACGGTTTTCAGAACTTTGCGGACGCCCGCGCTCGCGGCAAAGGCGTGCTGTTCCTGACGGCCCACTTCGGCGGATGGGAGATTGGATCATTCGTCCATTCGCTCAATGGGAACCCCATGAATATTGTGGTGCGGCCGCTGGACAATCCTTACGTGGACGCATTTGTGGACCGTTATCGCACTCTGCACGGCAACCGGACATTTGGCAAGCAGGATTTTGCCCGAGGCTTGCTGACTTCAATGAAGCGCGGAGAAGTGGTTGGAATCCTGATGGACACAAACATGACGCCTCCACAGGGCGCATTCGTGGATTTTTTTGGCGTTCCTGCTTGCACTGCAACGGGAGTGGCGCGCGTGGCGCTGCATACCGGGGCCGCAGTGCTGCCCGCATTTACCATCTGGGATGAAGAACTGGGAAAGTACAAGATTCGCTTCGATCCAGCCCTGCAACTGATCAAAACCGGTGATGACGAAGCCGACGCGGTGGCCAACACCGCGCTCTTCACCAAAGTGATTGAAAGTTATGCCAGTCGATATCCCGAGCAGTGGTTGTGGGTGCATCGGCGCTGGAAGACACGGCCACCCGGGGGGGTATATTTGTATTAATACAATGAGGGAAGCGTTTTTTACAAACCAAGAGCATTCGAATCGCCCAATGGAGGAGTACGCATGCACATAGCTTTCTTGGTAAGGCTCTGCAAAAACTTTGCGGAAGACAGGCAGAGGTCAGGTAGTGCCGGCCCCAACTCATCTGGTCTACGCACAAATTGCAGCTATTAATGGATCATCTTGAATGGTTCCATTAAAACAGTCCACAACCTGTTTGCTGCTCGTGGTGCCAATAACGGCCCCAGTTACAGTTACACTCGTGAAAACAGCGGTCTGTGTACTAGGATTGCTGGTGGCTGTAGTTCCGCCTCGGGCTGTTCCGGTTATAGCAAAGATGCAAGGCATCGTTGGAGCGACACCCCATTGGACCGCCCTGGTTGAAGCGACTGATGAAGTGATGCATGCGCTCGACAAACACGTAGCGCTGCAGCTGCAACGAACTGCTCCGGTTGTTCCGGTGCTTTGTTGAAGGCAAGTTGCGATTCCATTGCCACAATTGATATTACCTAGCACAGATTGCGCTCGTGAATTAACAGCACTCAATTCGACAAGCAAAACGCAAGTAACAAAAATAATCAGACATTTCATCTTATTATTTTCTCCTTACTGTTTCAGCGTTCGGAAACCAATTCGTTGTCCTCAGCTTATCCAATATTTCTAAGGCAGCAGGTTCTCCCCGACTATTCAGCACTCCAAAAACGGAGTTAGCAACATCACTGAGGCGGCCGGAATATTCATCACTCATATCTTTATGCGCATGAAACAACAATTTTTTGCGGAGATCTTCTCCTCGCAAATTACTTACTGAAGCGGCCAAATCCTTCTCGGCTCTGATCCGGTCATTGACTTTTCGCATCATCCCCTCTGAATCCGGACCTGCTAGAGTACCATCTTCAAAAATGATAGAGTCAATTGAAGCTTCCACTCGCTCGTTATTTTTAGTGTGTTTTGATTCGAAGTCTTGAATCATTCGGTCCAACCCATCATCAAAAAAGGGTTGCAGCATACGATTGCCATTGGCATCTCTTGAAGCGAGAAAATCCGATACAGGGGTAATTAGGAATCTGGTCCCAGGCGCTAGCATCCTCGCCCGATTGGCCGGACCTGCGGCAGAGGGGCTAATCCGGTGCTTCCAGGCGGTGCCTGACGGTGAGATCCAATCTGGGTAGCTATATACAACTGTGAAACCCCAGATATAGCGTCCTGTGTTGTTAATGACGACAAGCGAGTAAGGAAGAAATGATGATGTCTTGGATATGGCTTCCGTATCCAGCAAAGTTTGTATCTCAGACATGAAATCAGAAGACGTCGCATCAAGAACGGTTAGTCCGGCAGCATGTAAGGGATTTTTTAATGCCACCACGCGTCTCTCCTCTGCAAAAGATGACAATCTGGCCACTAACAAAATAAGAAATAACAGGCACAATAAAAAATGTGATCGTCTTGGCGAATTATCATCTCTCATAACTAATTACATCCTTTTTGGGCTTAAGGCCAGAACCAATGGACACACTACCCTTTCGATGTTGATCGAACGCTTCAGGCCAGAGCTAAAAAAACAGCGAGAGTATCAGCCCATGTTAATTAAAATATATCTAAATAATTAATGAAGAGCTGTCACGAGAAACACATCATATGCGACCGATGATGCCTCCGAACGGTCCTCGTCTGTGACATTAATTCGTGCCTTGTATCGGAACTGATTTCCATATTGATCTGTATGGGGTGTCTCCTTGTATGTAAGGCTTAAGGAGAAAACTCCAAGCTCAGGTAATTTAAATAATTCGCCTGGTTCGGAAATACCGTTATGGTTGGAATCAATCCAGAGGCGCAAGTCCGAGAAAACCGCATCTTTTTGATCGATGATTCCATCACCATTTCCGCCGTGCTCTGGCTTGTCAAACTCCCCAAGAGCGAGAAAACCATTTGGATGTGGTGACGAAGGTTGGGGAGTAAAGTTTCCGAATAGCTCTTTCCCGCTCGTAATATATCCATCACCGTCCCGATCAAGCACTAAGAATGCATTGCGCAAACCTGGGGCTGTCCAAGCAATCTGCACTGCTTGGCCCGACCCGCTTATGTCAAATTTCACGCCGTCATCAGCCGCCGTCAGGTGAAATCCTTGTCCATCCGTATCGATAATAATCGGGCTTTGCTTAGGGGGCGTACACGGGCACCCCTCAGGAGGACACTCTGGCGGCGGAGCTGTGAAATTGAAGGTTGCTTGCTGTGGACAGCAACTGGAATCAATACTCGGGTCACAAGGTGGAGGAGGGCATGATTGCATTGATACAGCATGGGAGTTTGTAACAAAGATAGCGATTATGACCAAAAGCAGAGCCGCGAGGATCGCGAACGTGCTTAGGTGCTTAGATGAGTAAATAGATTGATTGGTGTTCACAATATTCTCCAATCCTCTACTAACTAGTCGTTGTCATGCACAATTAATGCTAAGAGCAAATATCAGAGATCAAAAGTGATGTGAACCCTAAAGTAAATTTTTATGTATGTCAAATAAAATTTCATTAATGCTTAATTACCACGGGGATAAAGCTATCTGAATAAGGATATTATAATTTATTGCGGTAATCGAAAAATGCAGAAACACAAAAGCGCACAGCAAAGAGCTGGGCCCTTCAAGCAGACTGCATACCGCCGCGTCTGTCAGTCGCCGCTTGCGTGGCTTGCTCCCTCAGGTTTGTCTTTTTCAAAAAAATCGGCAAAGTCCCCGACAAATGCAAGAACCGCGACAACCATCGATCCTGCCAGCCCAATAAAGAACAATGATTCCAGAAACAACACGAGATAATGGAGCAACATAATTTGGATTTCTCCTACTATCCAAACTACGGCTGAAGGGCATTAAGAATTCGTAAAGAGTCCGGAAAGAAAGCGTGACAAAGATCAGGTTTCTTTTAATACAGAGCTTTGTAAGGGCCCTGGGTCAGAGCTTGACCAGCAGGGCCACATTGAAGCGGTTTTCGCGTTTGCGGAGGTCCGGGAAAAAACCCGGAACCAGTGAGCCGGGCGGTCCAATGTTTCCACCCGGAGGCGTGATGCCGCCTGCTCCGGCAAAGTAGGGAACGTTTGCGGCTCGGTGGCCATATTCAAAGCGGAAGGTCACGAATTGACTGGGCATGTAGTCGAAGGTGGCGGAGGCGTCCCATGCCTTGAATTGGTCGCCCGGATTTAGCGTGAAATATGGCGTGCCGGAAAATGCCGTGGCGCCGTTAATGGGAGGAAGCAGAACCAAATATCGACCGGGATTTGTGATACCGCCGCCGCCGAGCGTAAACGCAAACAGGTCTTTGTGAAGCCAGAAGCGGTTGTACAGCATAGCGCCCAGAAATGCCTGTTTGGGCCCTTCCCTGGAGTTCCCAAAGCAGCTTACGCCGCTGCCGCTTTCGCAGCCGGCATCCACAGTGAGTGAGAATGCGGCTTTATCCAGCAGTTTCGCCGGTTCATCAAAGTACTTGACCTGAATGCTGTTGTCGCTATGGTATCGCGTGCGGTGCGGCGCTCCCAGCGTGTCCTGTCCCAGCAGGTATGAATTGGAAAGTATTGAGACCGCGCCATTTGGCCGCCACAGCACTTGCATGCCTACGCCTGGCCGTCCGTTGAAAACTCCATAAGATTGCCAGCCATTCACCAGCCAGGGTTCAATCTTTAGTTTTTTCGTAAGGAAAATCTGGATGCGTACGCCATTGAAAAACCATGGAGTGTTGGATGAGACATAGGACGGCTGATAGGCCCAGTTGTCAAAGTTGTAATAACTGAATAAGCCAACGTATGACATGAAAATACCCGCATCAACATTTATTCCATGCAGCACGTTGAAGTGATAGCCGCCATAAGCTTCTGAAAGGTAGCGATAAGCGTCGGCCAAGTCCCACTGACCCCGCCCAGTACTCGCGTCATTGCGCGGCGTCATGGTTGAATACATGCCGAACTGCGTCATCAGGCGTCCACGCACGTTGCCGTAATGAAAGTCTCCGCCCACGCCCAGTTGCTGTACCTGGAACTCACCGGTGCGCCCGCTCTCACTGGTGCCGCTGAGCGTATGGTCCTGGGGGTGGTTAAGGTCGTAAATGTAGCTGACGTCCGCGCGGAATTCCCCGGTGAAGACCTTGGAATCCAAGGGAGACTCTTTTGTGCGGCTATTGCCATTCAGCCATGTGAAATCAGCGAAAGAGAAAGGAGCTTCTGTCACAGCAGGCGGAGCGGAGGCATTTGTAGCAGAGATTTCTTGCGCCGCCTGATTGGTCGCCTGGACTGCGGTGTTCTTTGCTGGGGACGCCTGGCCTGCCTGCACCGTTGTTGAAGCCATGCCTGCCCGTGATTCCAGTTCGGCGACGCGCTGTTCCAGACGATCAATTTTTTCCAGCAATTGGCGTTCATGCTCAGACAGGCCTGCAGCGCTGCCGCTTCCACTGTCCGGCGATGCCTGGCTCTGTGAAAATGCGGGAAAGAATATCAGCAGTGAAGCGGCAAGAATGGTTGATGAAAATCGCACAAGCGTTAAGGACACGTTCCCTCCAGACTGAATCAGGGCTCATTTGTGTGCATGAGCGTGTTATTGCCATTAGGACCGGGGCTTGTAATCTCCCAAACGTCATGTGAAAGCTTCTGTAAAAGCTCCTCCCGCTCGCCTGTCTTGAGTTGAGATTGCAGTTCGCGCAGGGCGAGCGCCACAACGTGGTAATGGTGAAGACCGCTAAGCTCAAGATCTCTTGTCAACTCCAGCCAGATCGCGTGCATCAGTTCCACATCCTGTGGACGCAGTCGCGGTGTATGCGGCCCCAGCAGATACTCAACAGTTGTACCATTTCTATCGACAAGCACCAGTGACAATCGCGGCTTTGGCTCAGGCAGATGTTCCCAGGCGTCGCCGGTCAATTTGGCCTGTTGGTCTGGCGAGAGTTTTTCCGAATATCCCGTGACGACCTTGCTGGAATGGACCTGTTGCGCGGTCATAAGAATGGTGTCAAACACGTTGCTGCCGGGCACCACCAGCAGTGAGACTGGCTTGCCTTGTTTTTCTGCCACCGTGACCACTGCACTGAACAATTCCTGTTCATAATCGTCAAAGATATCTTTCGCTTCATACGTGGCGCTGCCGCTGAAAGAGTGTTCGCGATGATAAAGACGAGCGGTCATCACTACGACGTCCTGCCGTGAGGTATCGGTATGTTGCAGCACTTCCCGCAAATACGAAAGGTTTTCCGGATCGCGCACCGCCACCAGCACATTGCCTGGTCTTACGCTCAAAACTTTATTCGTCAGCTCCGGATTGCTATAGACACGGAACTGTTCAACGTGGTCGTCCACTTTCCGGGCGCGTCTTGAGATACGCTCACTAATTGTGAACAGCAGGAAAAAAATCGCGCTGAATGCCACTCCGGCGATTGTGGCCGAAGGTTTCGTAAAAAGATTGGTCATCGCAACAAGGAACAGAACCAGTGCAATCAATCCCAAGCCAATCGGAATTTCGATCCCGGCAATTCTCAGGTTTCCGGGGACCCTCCATTCGCGCGGCTCCTTATGAGTGAACCGCAGGACAAGAACGGCCAGCGCTTTGAAAGCGAAGCTCCAGATGA
This sequence comes from Candidatus Angelobacter sp., assembly GCA_036495645.1. GTDB lineage: Bacteria > Acidobacteriota > Terriglobia > Terriglobales > Acidobacteriaceae > Angelobacter. The sequence goes on along the minus strand of DASXMN010000076.1, from coordinate 12,878 downwards.
CGCCAAACGCATATAAAGCGGCCAGAAGATAGACATTGCCTCCGCTGATGATGATGGTCAGCACCTGAAGGCCGACAATCAGATTGATCAGGCGAAAGGTGGTGCCGAATTTTTTATGCGGCCTGCGAAACCACGGCGTGAGCACGCCATCTTCACTTACACGGTTCAAGACGCCATTTGCTCCGACAATTGCCGTGTTCACAGCGCCGGAAAGAATCAGCACGCCCACAATGACCACAAAGCCCTGGAACAGCAGCTTAAGATTGTAGGGACCTCGCATGTACATCGCCAGGCCGCTGATCAGGTTGCCAAAATACGTGGTGCGCACGTTATCAGGAATGATCATGACGGCGAAAAACGAAACAAGCGCGGTAAATAGAAGGCTATAGAGAAAAATCACAAGGCCGGCGCGCTCAAGATTTTTCAGTTTGGGTGATTGGATCTCCCGATTTACCTGCGCCAGTGATTCCTCGCCGCTCATCGCCAGAACAGAATGGCCAAAGCCCACCAGCAGGATGACGACCGTGAGATGCGAGAACCATGAGCCGGAGAGCCAGCCAAAAAAATCGCCGTTCAGCTTCATATTTGCTGGAAGAGGACCGGGCGGCAGATGAAATCCCGTTCGTGAGAGCGTAAACAGGCACCAGCCAATCAGGACGACAACCATTACAGTGGTGATTTGCATGATCCAAAGCGCTTTTTTGCTGGATTCATGGATGCCCTGAATGTTTTTCCACCAGAAATATAGCGTGACCGCCACCCCAAACAGAGCAGCAAAAGCATTGATGGGAACATGAAGAGGATGGCCAAGGCGGGCGCTCAGGTCTTGCACAAAGCCTGCCATGTACTGTCCGGCAGAAACAGCACTGATGGGGCCGGTAAGAACGTAGTCGAAAAGCAAAGCGGAGACTGAGAGTTTGGCCAGGGTCCCGCCCATGGCCTCTTTGACTACCCGATATACGCCTCCACGCACGAACATGCTGCTGGATTCGATATAAACCGCGCGTACGGCATAGCTAAATAACATGACAGCCAGAACGAACCAGGGCGCACTTCTGCCAATCACATTTTCCGTATCGCCGCCCACGTAATAGGCCGATGAAGCAAGATCGGAAAGGACAATTGCCGCCGCCCGCCAGAAAGAAATAAAGGAAAGCATGACGGTAGTGGCCACAAAGACCGGAATGGCCGGACGCCGAAGTTTCTCTAATGTCGCATTCATCAGCTTTCTCCATGGTTGAACATAAGGCTGGAGGGCATTAAGAAGGCATTAAGATTTCAGAAATAGAGAGAAAAGAGAGCAGTTATTCCGGATCAAACCGGTAGCCGATCCACGGCTCAGTTTTGATGTATTTAGGTGCACGCGGGTCCGGTTCCAGCTTCTTACGGAGATTGGCGATCACCACGCGGAGATACTCAGGTTGCTCCGTGCTGTTGCTTCCCCAGATAGCGGTGAGGATGGCGCGGTGGGTCATCACTTTGCCGCGATGGGCAAGGAAGTACTGAATGAGATCGTACTCCTTTGGAGTGAGATGCACCTGCTTACCGCTGACTTCAACCAGGCGCTGCTGTGGGTCAATCTTGAAATCGCCTGTCTCATAGGCAGCATCAGATTGTGCCGGCGCTGCCGACCGGCGCAGCAGAGCTCGGACCCGCGCAGTGAGCTCCGCCATGCCAAAAGGTTTGGCAACATAGTCGTCCGCGCCCAAGTCAAAAGCTTTCACTTTTGTAGGTTCATCTTCTTTGACAGAAAGCACGAGCAGCGGAACTTCAGACAACTGGCGTATGCGCTCACACAGTTCCAGACCGGTATAGCCGGGCATGTTGAGATCGGTGATGACCAGATCAGGGAGCCAGGTACGGAAAGTCTCCAGTCCGGCGCGGCCATCATTGGCGATACGCACCTGGTATCCGGCGGACTCAAGCCCGCGCAACAGAACGCGGGTTATCTGCGCCTCATCATCCACCACCAGAATTTTTTTAGGGTCATCAGCCATTATCGATCACCGGCTCATTTATGGAAGCTTTATCCAGTGGAATCTGGAATTGCACGCTTACTCCTGTCCCGCGCGGGCCATCTTCAATCCATATCTTGCCGCCATGAGCTTGCACAATCCCACGCGCTATCGCCAGTCCCATGCCAAGTCCAGGCTTTGGCCCTGCGCGAAAAAATTTTTCAAATACCTGAGCGCGAAGCTCAGGACTTATGCCGGGACCTTCATCGCTTACAGCAAAGCAGATGTTGCTTTCATCTTGCCGCACAGTGATAGTGGTTCTGGCGGCAGCGCTCGAATATTTGGCAGCATTTTCCAGCAGCGTGAAGATTACCTGCGAAATCAACCGGGGATCAACCCGCAGAGCAGGCAGGCCGCTGGCTATAGCAATCTCCACCGCGTGCCCAGCCAGCAGCGGCTCAGCACGAAGAACCGCATCCTCAACGATTTCGTCTGCCGCCACATTCCGGCTGGCCAACCTGATCTCGCCGGCTTCAAGCTTGGCCAGATCCATCATGCCCTGGATGAAATGATTCAGCCGGTCGGATTCCTGCTCAATCACTTCAAAAAGCTCGTGCTGCACGTCCGGCGCGACCGATTCCGTGCGGATGGTGGTGATGGCTGCCTTGATGGAAGTGAGCGGAGTGCGCAGATCGTGTGTGACAGTATCCAGCAGCGCGGTTTTCAGTTGTTCGCTCTTGCGCAATGCGTCGGCTTCAGCAGCCTGGGCAGCGGCGCGTTCAAACTCACCGCGGACGCGCACCAATTCCTTCTGCTGTCTTTCGGTCAGCAGCACGCGCTTTTCCAGGCGGGACGAAAGCTGCCCGACCAGAACGGCCGTCGTGACAAAGACAACGAAGGCCACTACGTCCTCCGGGCGATTGATACGGAATGAGTAGAACGGGCCGATAAAGAAAAAATTAAATGAGAGCCCTACAAGAATGGAGGCATAGAGCGCGGGCCCACGGCCTTCGGTTACGGCTACGAGGATCACTGGAAGCACAAGGATCAGAGCGATGCTGGTCTGGTTCAACTCCGGACGCAGTCTCTCCAGCGCGGCAATCGGCAGAGCCGCGGCAATGGTCGCGATGAAATAACGGGCGGGCCAGCGCCCGCTCCAGGAGTTCACGCAAGCCATTGTAGGGCATCGGCGCAGGACGCGGCTGCTGCTTTCAGCTTTCTAATGGGGGACAAACCTGCGAAAATAAGCTCATGGCAATCGTGGTCATAGGCGGGCATTCGCGCAGCGTGGGCAAGACCAGCGTGGTTGCGGGATTGATCGCGGCGCTTCCGGAGTTTAACTGGACAGCGCTGAAGATTACGCAGTTTGGCCACGGCATCTGCTCAGCCGACGGCAAGCCGTGTGATTGCGACACCGGCGACGACCACTTCCGCGCACTAAGCGACGAAAAAGACCTGAGCGGCGAAAGCGATACCTCACGTTTTCTTGTGGCCGGCGCCAAGCGCTCGCTGTGGGTACGTACGCGGCAGGGCCGTCTGGGTGAAGCCATGCCGGATATTCAGCGCAAGATTGCCGGAGCAGAGAACGTGATTATGGAATCGAACAGCGTGATCCGTTTTCTTCATCCCGATCTTTATCTCACGGTGCTGGACGCAGACACTGAAGATTTCAAGGATTCCGCGCGTGAATTTCTGGACCGCGCTGATGCTGTAGTGCTCCACCAATCCAATGGCCGGGCGAAGTGGCAGAAGGTGTCGATGGACGCACTCGCAGGGAAGCCTATTTTCCCAATCCAGCCGCCTCCGTACGTCACGGAAGAGATTGTGGCATTTGTGCGGGAGAAACTGGAGTCGGCGCGCCACGAGAAAAGCCACGCCACCGCGCAGCTTCCGAACCGCGTCTAATATTCCAATAATATTGAAAACGAATTGCTACCTTGGCCCAATGACTGGCGGCATTGGCTGCTCGCGCCGGGGGGATTCTGTGCGCTTCTGCGTGTCTTCGGTATCTGGTTCGCGCACAAAGTTGGCGGCTTTGGGACTAGGCCCACGGACACCTTTCTTCAGGTTCTTCAAAACATCGTCTTTATCAAGGCTGTAGTCGCGGGAAAGCCTCGTAAGCGCCAGTGTGACGATGTCAGAGTGGTGAATGTCTTCCGTGCCCTGGAATTTCTTAATATCGAGCCAGATTTTGTGGACCAGGTGCACGTCTTCCGTCTTCATGGTGGGCGTGTGCGGCCCAACGCGGTAAGTTTCCACTGTATTGTCAGGGCGGACAACGTTGAAAACGAATTGACGTTTAGGTTCGGGCATGGCCTCCCATGCCTGGCCTAGGCGAAAGGCCTGCTCTTCCCCTGTCATTTTGCTGGAGACTCCGGAGACTACGGCCGAGGATTCAAGGGAATTTGCGGTCTGCACAATTGCCGACCAGACATCGCGGGCAGGCACAACCAGCAGCGAAATGGTTTTTCCGTAGTTTTCAGCGATGGAAACGGCCTTGGTGAAGAGCGTCTGCTCATAGTCGCTGAAGATCTGTTCCATGGCCAGATCCTGGTAGGCGCTGCCATACCCCGTGAGACGTGCTTCCATCACCACTACATCGGTTTCGGTAGTGTCCGTGGTTTCCAGAGTCCAGCGCAGATGGTTGAGAGTGTTGTAATCGCGGACTGTTACCAGAACGCTTCCGGGCCGGACCTGCACGCCTTCGCGAGCGATTGTTTCCTGATGCAACAGATGGAAGTGTTCCTTCATCTGCTGTTCCACATGGGCGAACTTGCGCTTATTGATCTTTTCTGAAACTGTGAAAATCGCAAAAAATACAGCCGAAAATCCCACACCGGCAATCGTGGCATTTTCCTTGGTGAACAGGTTTACCACGGCCACGGAAAACAGGACCATAAAGACTGAAGCCAGGCCGAGGGGAATTTCAACTTTCCTGCCGCGCCAGGGAATTTTGATATTAGGCGGCACACGCCATCCACGTTCGCCCTTGTATTTGAAGCGCAGGACCAGCATGGCCACGCTGTTGAGGGTGAAACTCCAGATCACGCCGAAGGCGTAGGCATCGCCCAGCAGGATAACGTCGCCGCCGCTGCCAATTATGGTGAATAACTGCAAGGCGACAATCAGATTGACGATGCGGTAGCTGGTGCCGAACCTTTTGTGCGGGCGCCGGAACCAATCAGTGAGAACACCGTCTTCAGAAACGCGGTTCAGCACGCCGTTAGAACCGATGATCGACGTATTAATTGCGCCGGAAAGGATGAGGAAGCCCACCACTACCACAAATACCCTGAAGATGAGCTTCAACATATGCGGCCCAACCATGTACATGGCCATGCCGCTGATCAGGTTGTCACGATATACCGAGACCCGAACCGCATCCGGGATAATCATCACGGCCAGCATGGAACCCAGGCCGGTAAAGACGAAGCTGAAGATGGCAATGATCAGAGCGGCGCGTTTGAGATTGCGCAGCTTGGGGCTGGCAATTTCACGGTTTACCTGGGCCAGTGATTCTTCGCCGCTCATGGCCAGAACGGAGTGTCCAAACGCTATAAGAATCCCGAACAGCCCAAACGTCTTTCCCAGATCAGTGTTCTTCAGGAACCCCAGAGCATCATCGCTGAACTTGAGGTTCTGTGGAATGGGCAGCGGGGGCAAAGCGGCGTGGGTATGTAAAACCGTGTAGATGGCCCAGACCAGCAGGATGACTACCATCACCGTGGTGATCTGCATTACGCGCAGGGCCTTGTCGCTGGATTCTTCAATGCCTTTAATGTTCTGCCACCAGTAATACAGGGTGACAACAATGGCGAAGGCGGCAGCCGAGTGATTTACGTCAATATGAGGCGTGCCGTGGAACATGGCGTGCATGGCGCGCGGAATCCAGCCGTGGGCATCGGCGGCGGAAAATAATTCATTGATCAGGCCGGCGATGTATTGTCCAGCGGAAACGCCGGAGATGGGGCCGGTGAGAATATAGTCAAACATCAGCGCTGAAACGCTGAACTTGGCAAAGGCCCCACCCAGGGCCTCTTTGACTACGCGGTACACGCCTCCACGGGTGAACATGGAGCAGCTTTCCACGTAAACCGAGCGCACGGCGAAGGCAAACAGCATGACGCCCAGAATGAACCAGGGCGCGGATTTGCCGACAGCCTGCTCGGCAATGCCTCCAGCATAAAAGGCGGATGAGCCCAGGTCATTCAGCACGATGGCGGCGGCCCGCCAGTATGAAATGAATGTGAGCATCACCGAGGTCGCGACGACGATGCGGACCCGGTTCGAAAGTGGTGGGACAGCTCCTGAGCCTGCTGACATTTTAGAAAATTAATAAACGGCCGCTACCAAAAGGCGGAATGTGCCTGTTCGCAGGGCCGCGCTAATTCCTTATGATCCTGATTCGAGTGCCTAAACTTTAGTCTTCTTCCAGCATGCTCTGGGCCGTTTTAATTGCCGTGATAATTATCACTGGCACAGCTCCGATCAGCCCTGCAAGAAAGAGGTACTGAAAGAGCGGCAAAATATGGTGCACCAGAAAATTCACTTTCTGCATTGTATTCCTGTGCGATAGAGGAATCAAAGAAGAAGCGTTGAGGGTTTGTTAAAATCTTTGCTCAGTGCGCAACATTCCCTCCAGAGCCTGGATTCTCTCGCTGCTCTCCAGCGTGTTGCAGATACTCGTTTTTCCGAATATCAATTTCTACTTTCTCTGTTGGATAGCCATGGCCCCCCTGCTGTATGCGCTCTTGCGCGGCCGGGGCGGAGAAGGCGAGTTGTTCGATTCTGAAGGACGGTCCCTGCGGCCTTTTACGCTATGGCAGGGTTTCCTGATTGCATGGTTCAACGGGATCATCTGGTATCTGGGGACGTGCTATTGGGTCTATCCAGTGATGCACGGGTATGGAAAGCTTGCAGCTCCCGTGGCCGCTCTCATCACCCTGGGATACGGCCTGATCATGGGCGTGCATCACGGCATTTTTGGAATGCTGGTGGTGCTGATGGCAAGAAGATCGACTGTGGGCAATCGGCGGCCGCTGCTGCTGGCCCCGGTTTTCTGGGTAGCGATTGAATTGCTCCGTGACCACGTGATTGGCGTTCCATGGGACCCGATGGGAAACTCCCAGGTGGATAATATCCCCTTTGCCCGCATCGCCCAGACCACCGGAGTTTATGGATTGTCATTTGCCGTGATGCTGGTCAATTGCGCGTTTGTGGCAGCGCTGTTGCTGTACGGGCAACGGCGGAAAAATTTGCTGATCTCCGCGGCTGCGGCCGCTATCGCCTTACAAATTGGTATTTTCGCCAAGCCTGCCACCGAACCTGTTACCCATCAGGCAGTGCTGGTGCAGGAAAACGTTCCTCTTCTGGACCAGCCAGAGTGGCCCCCCAGATACTTTGACCAAACCATGGCCGACCTGGTGAAGGTAAGTATTGAGGCGGCCCCCAGGGCAGAGCCGAATAATCCGGGGCTGATCGTGTGGCCGGAGTCGCCTGCGCCATTCTTTATTGCCGATCCACGGTTACAGAAATGGCTCATAACCCTGGCACAGGACAGGAATTCATACCTGATTGTCGGCAGTCTCGGGCAGACACAGACAGCAGGCAAGGAGCAGTTGCTCAACTCCGCACTGGTCATGGACCCCAGAGGGAATGTAGTGGGCCAGTATGACAAAATCCATCTGGTGCCTTATGGCGAATATGTCCCATATCAAAACCTGCTGTTTTTTGCCAGCAAGCTGACGCGAGAGGTAGGCGATTTTGCCCGCGGCACGCAACGCAAAGTCTTTGACCTGAATGGAATCCATGTTGGAATTTTCATTTGTTACGAATCCATCTTCCCGAATGAGGTGCGCGAGTTCACGGAGAATGGCGCACAAGTGCTGATCAATATTTCCGATGACCTCTGGTATGGCGAAACCGGAGCGCCGGCGCAACACCTGCAAATGGCCCGCATGCGGGCAGTGGAAAACCATCGCTGGATGCTGGTGGCCACAAATAACGGGACCACAGCTTCAATAGATCCTTATGGGCGTGTGGTGGCCAAGGCCCCACGGAACATACGCACGGCGCTGATTGCCCCTTATGCCCTGGAAAATGAAAGCACGTTTTACGTCCGCAATGGCGACCTGTTCGCCTGGGCGTGTGTGGTAATCTCATTGCTGGCGGTGTTTGTGCGCTGGCGCTACCGAGCCGGCACCATGATTGAAGCCCGCTCTGCATAACGAACTATGGTTGAAGAATTAGAACGCGAATACACTGCCGTGCGCGACAAAGTGCGCGACCTGCGGAGCTATCTTTGACGCTCCATCCCTGCGCCAGCAATTAGCTGAAGTTGAAAAAAAGGTAGGCGATCCCAACATCTGGTCAGACCAGGAGAAGTCGCAGGTGTTGATGCGTCAACGCCGCCGCCTGGAAGAATCTCTTGCCATGGATGCCGATTTGGCCCGCCGCGTGGACGACATACAGGCATATTTCGACCTGGCGCGCGAAGGCGAAACCGTAACTGAAGAGCTGCGGAAGGAAATCGACCAGCTTCGCGTAGTTGCCGACAAGCTGGAAACGCAAACCCTGATGTCCGGCGAGCATGACATGCGCAACGCCATTGTCACCATCCATCCGGGCGCCGGCGGCACAGAATCACAGGACTGGGCGGAGATGCTTTTGCGTCTTTATTTGCGCTGGGCGGAGCGGCAGGGGTTCAGCACGGAAGTAAATGAATATCAGCCAGCGGAAGAAGCTGGGATAAAATCGGCGACGTTTACCGTGACCGGCGATTACGCATACGGGCTGCTGCTGAGCGAGATCGGTGTGCACCGGCTGGTGCGTATCTCTCCGTTTGACCAGGCCAAACGCCGCCATACTTCTTTCGCCAGCGTCTTTGTCTCGCCGGAAATCGATGATTCCATCCAGGTGGACATCAAACCTGAAGACCTGAGAATCGACACGTATCGTTCCGGAGGCAAAGGCGGGCAGCACGTGAACACAACCGATTCAGCGGTGCGCATTACGCATATCCCGACGAACCTTGTGGTGGCCTGCCAGAATGAGCGCTCACAACACAAGAACCGCGAGCGCGCCATGAAGATGCTGCGGTCAAAGCTCTATGAATATGAGCTGGAAAAGAAGCGCGCAATCTCAAAGACGCTGGAAGACTCCAAGCTGGACATTGATTTCGGCTCGCAGATACGCTCGTATGTTCTACACCCATATAGATTGATTAAGGACCACCGCACCAAATTGGAAGTCGGTGATGTGGACCGTGTGCTGGATGGCGACCTGACGCCGTTTATCCGGGCGTTTCTTGTGGCGCGGCGGGACGAGAAGCAGTAGTTAGTATTTGGTACTTGGTATTTGGCCGTAAGCTCGCGATTGCGTCGCTACTCCAGAGCAGCATGGATCGTTCAGGCAAAGCTAAATACCAAGTACCTGATACCAAATACCCAACGCTATGGCCCCTATTCTCGAACTGATAAAAAAGAATGCCGTGCCTGTGAACGTGATGCGCTCTGCCGCCAGGGGCGCATTGCCGCTGTCCGCCGATGAAACCCTGGAAGTGCTGGTATTTCTGGCGCAGAGCCCTCTCTTTGGCCACGATGCGCGCATGACCCTGGCGGGGTGGGATGCGGAGTCAGCGATGGAAGTGCTGGGCAAAGATACGACCGCGCCGGACGTACTTCTTTATTATTGGCAGCCGGAAAACCGGCGTCCCGTGCTGATGCCCACCCTGATTGAGAACCCGGCGATTCCGGATGAATTGTTGATGGAGCTTGCGGAAACAGGCTCAAGAGCGACGGTGAGCATGCTGCTGGCCAGTGCGCGCGCAAGAAATGCGCCAGGTGTAGTGGAAGCGTTGCTCAGCAATGAATATCTCACGCCGCAGGAAGCGTATGAGCTGAAAGGTGGCGGAACTAAAACCCAAACCGCGCCACCGGATGCGGAAGAAGCGTTGGAACAGTTTGAGGCCCATCCTGAAGCCGAAGCAGCATTGCAGACATTTCAACAAGAGCACGCTTCAGAGATTGCAGCGGATGAAGGCAAACCTTTTGAACTGACGAAGGAAGAGTCGCCAGCATTGGAACAAGGCGCTGCTATAGCAGTAGCGGAAAGCGGCGGGGATCAGCCCGGGGATGCTGAAGCAAATAAACCGGCAGAGGCGAATGCTCAAGCGATAGCGGATGCGCTTGAAGATCCGGAAATGCTGGACGAGTTTGGTCTTTCTGAACAGAAGAGACTCACAGTATTACAACGTGTAGCAAAGTTGAATGTGGGCCAGCGGATCAAGTTGGGATTTGTCGGCGGCAAGGAAGAACGGGCGCTGCTGATTCGAGACACGGCGCGCCTGGTGCAGAACGCCGTATTGTCCTCACCCAAGCTGACCGACGCGGAAGCGGAATCATTTGCCGGGTCGAAGAACCTTCAGGAAAATGTCTTTCGCGAGATAGCGCGGCAGCGCCGCTTTCTTAAACTTTATCCGGTGGTGAGAAACCTGGTTAACAATCCCAGATGCCCGCTGGATGTCTCATTGACGCTGGTCAAGACCTTGCAAGTCTATGACCTGAAAAGCCTGCGCCATAATAAGAATGTGCCTGATACCATCCGCAAGGTGGCGGCCAAATTGTACACGGACAAGGCAACGCGAGGCGGGGGAAAGTGAGCGGCTTGCAGCCCGATTCTGATGCCGCCAACAAAGACAAACCTTTGGCGTTGCTGCACGCTTCTCAATAGAATGCTGTTGAATTCGTTTTGCCGAGATTGCTTTTGCGAAAATTCGGGGAGAACACAGTGAAGATTACTGCCACTGATGAAATTGGCGAACTGCTAAAATGCACCAAGACCATTGCCGTAGTTGGTCTCTCTGACAGCCCATTGCGCCCCAGCTACGGTGTAAGCGCCTATATGCAAACCCAGGGATACCGCATTATTCCCGTCAATCCGTCGATCAAAGGCTCACTGGGCGAGAAAGCGGTTGCGACCCTGGCCGATGTGCCGGAAAAGATTGACATGGTAGATGTGTTTCGGCGGTCAGAATTTGTGCCGGAGATTGTGGACGAGGCGATCCGGCTGAAGGTCCCGGCGATCTGGCTGCAGGAAGGCGTGATCCATGAAGAAGCAGCAGAGAAGGCGCGAAGGGCGGGAATCACCGTAGTGATGGACAAATGCGTTTTGAAGGAGCACAGAGCGAGGTTTAGATAGGAATTTAGTAATTGGGTCATTTTGGTGATTGAGGCACGACCATGAATAGGCTATTTGCCCTCTTCTTTTTTTGTGGCATTGGATTTTCAATCTTGATAGCTCCGCCTTCTCTTGATGGTCAGGGGGCAGGTCAAAACGGCAGGTATCAAGGTCTAACCCAACCCCACTATCGAGCGAGGTTCGAGGCGCTTACAAAGGGCGGATTTAAATATTGGGACAAGGGTTACCTCATTACATATGGGTTCGACGAAAACGGCGTTACGGCAACTCCCGGCCAGCCGGCGGTACGCCTCTATGATCAAGCTGGGCGGCCTAGAGATGTAATGATTGCTATTCCAGGCGCTGAATCAGTAAGTGTTGCTGACGCTGCTGTAAATCATTCAGGCGGTTTGTTTGTGGCCGGCGGTGCGACGAGTACTGAAGGGGCAATTGGCAACTTCATTGCCTCGATTGACAACAACGGCCATATCCAGAAAATTATCCGAACCACGCCTTTTATGCCTGTTTACATCTGTTCTGCTGATTCTGATAAAGAGGGCACGGTGTGGAGTTATGGATTCGAGAGGGACGAAAATGGCCGAAGGATTGAGAATTCCCTGATGTTGCGGCAGTTTAATCTGGATACGGGCCAGCTCCGCGCTGTGCTGGATCCCAAGGTCCTTGCTTCTGGTTGGAATTTGAGTCGCGGAAGATTTCCCGGTGACATTCGTTTACGCTGCTCATCAAAAAATGTAGGGCTTTATAACGGCTCCAGCAGTGAATGGATCGTATATAACCTTGAGACTAACACTCTCAAAATCTCCAGGGTTACTTCATTACCTCCAACCGCCCAGGTTCGAATGACAGGTTTTGCAATGAGCGAATCAGGAGAAGCCTTTGCCAGTCTTCACGACCGATCTAAAAAAGTTCCAGAGTCTGGCCTGTTTCATTTGCAACGTGGTGTGACGAATACTGCTACCTGGGCGCCTGTGCCAGGAACTATTGGCCCATATCTTAATGGAGGCCCTATTGAGCGACTTCTCGGCATGGATGGCGACGATTTAATTTACACGCAAAGCTTCTTTGATGATTTATGTTGGGCAAAATTGAAGTAGTTAATGCAATTGCCGCTGCAGGAATGCGTGATCCACGTAAGAAGCGGCAGAGAAAGCGCGCAAAGCGGGAATTGCTGTGGTGATGGATAAGTGCGTTTTGAAGGAGCATAGGGCGAGATTTATGTAAATGCGCCGAACCCCTCTTTTATTGAGGTTCCTTCATCTCCAATTTGATTGTCTTTGACTCTTTCTCAGACAATTCAACTTTTATTTCTGCCACCTTGCGAGCCAATTCAGGGCTCTCCTTGACGTTATCTTCATTAAACTTCGCGCTGATCTTATAAGCGCCTGGAACAATGCTGTTAAGAACGAAATGCCCATTCTGGTCAGTGTTTGTTGCTTTGGACAGGTCAGCACGATTTGGATTTTCCTGCACGGGCACAAGCCGTATAGAAGCGCCAATGGCAGGTTTATCTTCCATAGTCACGGTACCCTCAAGCGATGCCGCTGTATGGCTGATCTGGAGTTCAAGTTTTTGTGCTCCAGCGCCCTCGATCTTTGTTCCATGCTCAAGTACTTCTTCACCATTCAGCCTTGCAGAGCGAAGATACCAGCCATCCGGCAGGCCCTGAATATTCAAACCATAGGTGGATTCGAATACGTTCATGGAAAAAGTGCCGTCGTGTTGAAC
>DASXMN010000075.1:0-280368 GCA_036495645.1 Candidatus Angelobacter sp. | reverse complement strand
TCTCCTGACGGGCAGGCAATCACCAGTTACACGGTGCGCAATCTATTGAATACGCCGGGGCTGGCTATGCCGGATGTAATTGTAACGGCGCCGGCGGGTTCCACGGATGTGCCCACATCGATCACCATCAATGGGCTTGTCAATGGTATTTCCTATCAGTTCGAGGTCGCCGCTACCAATGACGAGGGAACAAGTCTCTTTTCAAAGCCAAGCCTGATTATTATGCCGTTCAATCCGACAGTGCCCAAAGCACCGACGAACGTGGCTGCAGCCGGGCACGATTCTTCAGCTTCAGTCGCCTGGACCGGAGTTCCGGATTATTTAAACGGCGGGTTTCCAATTGTGGAATACCACGTAGAAGTGGAGATTGAAAATCAGACCATCCGCACGGAGGTTGTGTCTTTCCCCCAAACTTCAACGTTGGTTACTGGTTTGACCAACGGCACAATCTATACGTTCGTGGTGACGGCCCACAACGTAATGGGCGATAGCCTGCCATCGACTCCTTCAAACGCGGTTGTTCCAACAGCCCCCCTCTCACCACCACCGCCTGTTCCACCGCCGCCCGTTGCGTCTGCCGATTTAGCAGTGACCATCAGCGGGCCTAATGCCATCCCGCAAAACTCAACTGCAGGCTATGAGCTCCTTATAACAAACAATGGCAGTGCCGCGATCCCGCAAGTGATCGTTACTGATACCTTTGTCACCGTTAGCGCGTCAATCGCGTCAGCCATCCCGAGTCAGGGAACGTGTACTACGGAAACCCCAGTCATTTGCAATCTGGGTAGTCTGCCCGCGGGAAGCACGGCAGCAATTGGGATCACGGAGACTCTGATTGCAACCGTCACAAACACCGCAACGCTGCAAGCGCTGGATGCGAATGGTCAAACGATGACATTCGTAAATCCCGCTCGTGCCACTGCCAGCACTACTACAACGGTTTCGGCGCCCCCTACTCCCCCAGCTCCGACTCCGACACCAACTCCTGTTCCAAGTCCAATCCCAGTTCCAACGCCAACGCCGTCGCCAACTCCCGTTCCTCCACCCGTGCCTTTGAGCATTACGGATCTTGCGCTCAGCGGAGCTTATGTTCCCGGTGTGGCGAACGGCACAATCACGTGGCAGGTCACAAATCTTGGTTCCATGGATGCACCTGGCGTGAATTTAATAGAACACTTACCAGGCAGCGTGAAGGTTCAGTCAATCACGGCATCTTCAGGTGGTCTTTGCAAGCAAACAAATGCATTCCTGAATGGGACGCGTCTGGCATGCAACCTGAGCATCCTGCCGGCAGGGCAAGCCTGGAGCGTGACAGTGGCAGTTGTAACCGGCGCAAGGAGTGCAAAAGCTGCGGCCCGAGTGACATTTAATGGCAGAGATCCAGCTCCGGGCAATAACTACTATTTTGTGACGATGACGAGCAGCAATGTAAGTGGCAGCGGCATTGGCGGTCAGATACCGGTCCGCCGAATTAAGGTTCCGGCTGATCCTGACGTTCCCATCATCCCAGGTCGCCGGATCCCTGGCCACTAAGTGATTGATTCCCAGTCTCTTGCTCAAGGCGCGAATTCCCCCTGCGGCGATCGGGCAAGGACGGAGGTGGGCCAAACCGGCGATGCCCGTCTTACGGGCGGGCATCGCGAGCTGAAGTGGCGCAAGTTACGGTGAAAAGCGAAACGCTGTAAATCATTCTGACGGGATGAGTCTACGGATGGAAACGAAACGAACTGACAGAACAACATTTACTGCCGCGGCAGCCGCAAAGGCAAAACTGGCGGCCCAGCAGGATGATCCGGTGGCATGCCTGCGCACTCCGGGCGTGGGCAGCACCATCCAGCGATTAAGAAAGAAAGAAGCCATTTTCTACCAGGCCATGCCGGCGGACTGTGTCTTTTATCTGCTCAAGGGACGGGTAAAGCTGACTGTTATCTCAAGTGAAGGCAAACAGGCGACAATTGCGCTTATGCGGGCAGGGGATTTCCTGGGCGAGGAGTGCATTGCCGGGGATCATTTGCGGACCAGCACAGCCATCGCAATTTCTGAATGTACTGTCCTGAGGACTGGGCGGAGAGCAATGATTGACGTGCTTCGGCGCGATCAGGCATTTTTCAAGTCATTCCTATC
Source organism: Candidatus Angelobacter sp. (assembly GCA_036495645.1). GTDB lineage: Bacteria > Acidobacteriota > Terriglobia > Terriglobales > Acidobacteriaceae > Angelobacter. Next base: position 278,244 of record DASXMN010000075.1, on the reverse strand, counting down.
ATTTATGGTTTCCCGCAACGTCCGCATGCAGGAGACCTTGATGGATCGTTTGTTCCATACGGGCGAAAAACGCCTGGCGCGCATCTTGTTGCTGATGGCCGATTTTGACAGCGCAGGACAATCGGAAATCATTATCCCCAAGGTCAGTCAGGAAACCCTGGCAGAGATCGTTGGCACAACCCGTTCACGGGTAAGCATCTTTATGAACAGCTTTCGCAAGGAAGGCTTTATCGACTACAACGCCGATTACAGTGGCGACCTTCTTATCCGCAGTTCGCTCATGCAAGTGCTCTCCAGAAGCTAACCAGGGGCGGCGAAATCCCCATGTTCACCCCGGTCCATTTCGGGAACAGTTGCCCCTCATTTTTTTCGAAATGTGTTTCCTTGAGAACAGATTTCATTTCGGCATGCGTTCAGAATGCTTTCAAAGAAAGCTTTAATAATTCATTGTCGGCGGACAAATAAATCGCGCCTTGTCAGAGAGGCAGCGACATCCTCACTCAATAAAGCATCCGCCAGAAACAATGATTCGCTGACAGAACCATCGCCAGCGTTCAATGCTTTCTACTTCTTCCGGGCACAATTCATTGTTGAGCTGTGTTTGCTGTTGCAAATACGGCGCTGCCTGAACTGTGCTTAAGTCTCGGCAAGCAACCGAAAATAATGAGTGCAGGCCGCGACTAACCATAAAAATTTATATAGCTTTGCCGGCCGACGGACGACCGGTTGCCGTATCACTGGGCCGCTGAATGCTTCAGCGCATTCATCCGGGTTCGCCTTTTTAATTCGAGTCTGCTGGTCACCTTTGTACCAATAAGAGGTCACTGGGCAGGTCTCTTGCATCGCGACACCTTTAAAGGGAGTGCCGCCACTGGAGCAGCTACCATGAGTAAAAAAAGTGATAGAAGAGACGGATTCTTTCTTAATGAAAATTCATCCAGGGCACGAATTCTAGAAGCTGAAAATGCGCGTAGAAACCGAGCTGAAATTACCAAAGCTTTTTCCCAGGGAAAGGTTAGCCGCCGCGACCTGGTCAAAATGGGATTGATCACTGCGGGCGGAATGCTGGCGCCAATTCACGGTCTGAATCCATTCGTCAACAGCGCGTATGCGAGCACCGGAAGTGGCAATGTCGGCAATGGAATTCCCACAGGTGCGCCGCCCAGTCCGACGTTTGGCGTCCAGCCTTTCAGCACGCCGATGCCGCGGTTCGATGTGATTGCACGCGGAACCAATCCTCTGGGTGGCGATCTTACCCCGGTGCCCCTCGCACAGGTGGATGAGACCAATCGAATCCCGGTAGATCCAGCATTAGGCACAGGAACCGGGCCGGCAGAAGGCCGTCCCCCCGGACCAATCTGGGCACACCAGGGTTTCGTTGACCACCCGCCGCAGATCTCAATTGAGATGTCACAGGCCCAGGCGCAGACGAACACGGTGTATAACCCTGGCGTCGCTTCGCAATTCAACTCTGGAATTGATCCGACCCAGCCGATTCCCTTGAAGTTCCATCCCCAGTTCCCGACGCAAAATCCGAATTCGGTATGGACTTTCAATGGAACCATTCCACCGAAGTTGGTCATTGGACGTTACGGCGAGCCGATCCTGTTCCGCCATCACAACAAGTTGCCTGCCGATGTCACGCAGAACAACGGTTTCGGCCGCAACACCATCTCCACTCACGAGCACAACGGCCATCACGGCGCAGAGAATGACGGCTTTACCGGCGCATTCTTCTTCCCCAACCAGTTCTACGATTATCACTGGCCAATCGTGCTGGCGGGCTTCAGGAGCGTGAATACGTATGCGACCGATCCCCGGGCCGGCAGCCCCGCCGACAATGGCGGGATCAACAAGGTCCCAGGCGACTGGCGCGAGACCATGAGCACGCACTGGTTCCACGATCACATGTTCACGTTCACTTCACAGAACGTGTACAAGGGCAATGCTGCGATGTTCAACATCTACAGTGCCCTCGATCGCGGTAATGAAGGCATTAATGACGGTGTGAACCTGCGCCTGCCTTCCGGCACGGCAAAGAGCTTTGCCAACCTGGAATATGACGTCAATTTGATGTTTAACGAGAAGGCCTTTGATGCCAGCGGCCAGCTCTTTATGGATATCTTCCAGTTTGACGGATTCCTGGGCGACCTGATGTGCGTTAATTTGACGTACAAGCCGTTCTTCGAAGTGGAGCGCCGCAAGTATCGCTTCCGCATCCTGAACGCCAGCGTTTCCCGCTTCTTCAAGTACGGACTGTCTGACGGTTCGCCGATGATCCAGATCGCGAATGACGGTAACCTGCTGCCTTCGCCGGTCGTGCAAACGGTATCCGACGAGCAAGGCATCGCCGAGCGCTATGACTGGGTGATCGATTTCTCCCGGTACAACGTGGGCGACAAAGTCTGGATGGTGAACGTGGCCGAGCACCAGGACGGCAAAAAACCCTCTGCTGACCTCTCGCTCGCGGACGCCCTTGCCGGCAAGTCAAACGATCCATGCGTTGGCAAGTTCCTGGAATTCCGCATCGTGCGGGATCCAGCCACGCCGGATCTAAGCCAGGTGCCTGCGGTCATGATTCCGAACCCTGACCTCTCCGGCATTCCCGTATCCCGTGAACGCACCTTCACCTTCGGTAGCGGCGCTTCCGATGCTCTGCCTCTGAATGATCCAGCGGCCTTCAGCACCGGCGCAGGCAACCAGCCTGGTCCGTGGGGTGTTATTACGGACAATGGACGCATGCTGAACGCCAGCTTCGGCCGTATTTCAGCGGCTCCGAGTTACGGTACGCGTGAAGTCTGGACGCTGCAGAACGGTGGCGGCGGCTGGGACCACCCAATCCACATCCACTTTGAAGAAGGCCAGATTCTGGCCCGCAACGGTAGCGCTTCCAACGTTCCGGCATGGGAAAAGGGCCGCAAGGATGTGTATCGCCTGCGTCCGGGTGGAAGCGTGACCCTGACCATGCAGTTCCGCGATTGGGGAGGAATGTTCATGGAGCACTGCCACAACACGGTACACGAGGACAACGCCATGCTGGTTCGTTGGGAAATCGATAATGGAGGCGCGCCATTCTTACGGCCACTTCCAACACCGATCCCGACGCCCAACGGTGTGACCTTTGTTGCGCCGGATGACATAGCTCCCACTGCCTTCTAGGCTGCGCTCGGAGGTGGTGCTACACCCAGACTGGTGGGCAGCTCTTATTGGTTTTAGCTTCGCATCTTTTACCGCGAACCTGACCAGCACGGCAGCCTACCAGATATGGGTCCGGTAAATGCATTAAGGATTGTGGATGTAAGTAGGTATCAAAAAAGGAAGGGACAGGGTGAGCGTTCGATATGGGGAACAAAAGTGGGTGAACTCTCCCAAGTCATTTCCAACGGTGAAAAGAAAAGTATTGATCTGGATCTGAAACCGCGCGAGTTAATCATGCCCCAGCGGTGACATAAGAGGCTTGATAGCTCGTTAGTTTCAGAGGGTAGCTCACCTATGCGGCTACCAAACAAGTTGCGACTGTGGGCCAGCCCGATGGTACTACAGCCGTGAACGGGGCTGCCGACCGCAAAACGGCAGCCCCAATCTTTTGTCAGTCAAGTCTCAGGCGCAAAGTATGCCGGCCCTCAGAACAACTTATACCGGTTGCGATTTTGTTTCCGCTCCAGCACTGCGGCGGAAACCAGCATGAGACGAGTCCGACGGGAACGGCTCAATGAAGGTCATCGCCGCGTTGGTGAGCGGTTTTGCGTACAGCTCCTTGTATCTCTTCGCTTGCTCAGTTGCGCCTGGATGGCTGCGGCGTCTGCTGCCTTGGCTTTCTCGATTACATGGGCGCGATATTTGTCCATGAAGTCAGGTATGAAATTGAAGTAGAGAAGTTTTCCAGGTCACGACATAGCAGATGCTCGAAACCAGAGTAATGGAGATCCGATAGTAAAGCTTTCACGAATGTGATCTGGCTGTCGGTTCCTCGTAATCGAATATTCAATAGAAATCTACGGTGGACTGACCGCGGCTATCTTTGCCGTTCTTCGTATCTGGCCTGGCCTTAAGCTGGCAACAAGGCAGAAGAAGGGTCAGTGTGAAGAAACCTCCGTGCCTCTACGTTCCCCGGTCCTGTCTGGACGCCCCTCAACTCTGCGACTGCAACAAATATAAAAAAGAAGGACCGGAGAAAGCAGGCTATGCCATTCCGATCCTTCAAAATAATGAGCTAATTTTAGGAGAAATGCTTTTAGCCATCGTTTTACTGCTGATTCCTCCTTTCAGTACCAGACCTGCTTTCAGTCTTAGGATTGAGCGTTACAGTCCATGGAGTTCGCGCTTATCGTTGAGTCCTGTTTCTTTAAATCCGAGGGCCCGAAGGCCCTCGGGTTCATTGCGCGGTGACCGGCTGGTGCAAGCAGGTCAGTCGCAGCCCTGGGCAGGACCTCCGGCCAGGATTTCGCAGAACTTCGGCAACGGACTTCCGCCGCTCGCGCCGGTTGCTGGAATGGTGATGGTCTGCTCGGTGAGGAACCCATCTGTCATGACCATGCCATTAGGGACAATCAATGAAGGATGATCAAACGGAGCACTCTGTGCGCGGACTCGTTCATCTGTGAGGGATTTCAGGAATGCTACAACCGCTGCCTTGTCGTCAGCGCTGAATCCAGCCTTTTGCAGGTTGGGATCAACGTCAACGGAAGGGAAGTCGCCGCCACGGCTGTAGAAGTCAACCAACTGGTCGAGCGTAGCCTGGCCGCCATTCAGGAAATATGGGCTAGTCAACTCAACATTGCGGAGATTGGGAGTCTTGACGGCCCCGCGTACTGAAACCGGCGCTCCGGCGGGAACAGCAGTTCCAGAAAGCTGTCCCATAGAAGCCAACTGCGCTGCCGAAAGCGACGCCAGTCCTGAGGGATCAGAAGCCGCGATTCCTAGATCATCATCCACTGGCCGCACTCCGATGTTGTGGAAGCCAACATCATGCCAGCGTCCGCCGGGGAAACGCTCAACCACCCCGCGAGCTGAAATGCTGGAGATAGCTGCATCAGTGAATTCTGCGCCGTTGTGGCAGTTGGTACATCCACCTTTACCCTGGAAACGATCCAGACCGCGTTGTTCCAGCGCGCTCAAGGCGTTCCGATTGCCGTCCATGAACTGGTCAAAGCGTGAATTATCTGAAACCAGAGTGGCCTCGTACATCTGGATGGCAACACCCCAGAACATGGAGAAGTTGTATTCCATCTGCGCATATTCGTCGGTATTCAGCGGGCGTCCAAGATGAAGGAAGTTGCTGTTTGCATCAACCACCACATCTGAGTTCCACCATTTTGGCTGGAATGCCGCCTGGACCATCGAAACATAATCTGTGTTAAGGCCGGTGAAAGGATATGCGCTCAGGCTGCCTAGAACACTGTCGCCCGGTGAAACTTGCTGCATGACCAGAGGCGTAAGCGAGAGCATCTTTTTGCCAATCTTCACAAATGGCCGGCCCGTGGCGGACATCTCAACATCGCTGCCCGGAGGCCCGACTGCCTGCGATGCCAATGCAGAGTTGGACAAACGCAGTTTAACGTCATGCACAATGTTGAGACTTGATGCATCCGTCTGTAGCAGTGATGCATTCGGGTCGCCCGTGCCGAAGGGATTCACGCCGTTAAAGGTGTTCTGCGCGCGGCCATCCCAGAAGTTACGATAGTTGAATACTGCGTTGATCACCGAAGGAGCGTTGCGAGGCGTTGATCGCCGCACGTTCAGCGGAGCGCCGGAAGAATCTGTGATGCCGAAGACCGGATCGGCCACCGATGTTTCATCCTCCGGTCCAAGCCCCAGAATTACGTCATTGAAATTGTTTCGCAAAACACCTTGCGATCCCACAATGTTGTTGTTGTCAGACAGCACCGCGGAGTTTGACCGGGTAACGTCAGCCAGCTTATGCAGCGGAAAGTCGCTGACGCTGAGCAGATGGTTCGGCCCGAATCCCGGATGAAATGTGTTTGAGTCGGCTGATGGATTTCCATTGGCGTCAACCCGGCGCAGCCCCGGGTCTGCCTGGTTCATGGTCCTGTTGTCCGCGCCGGCATTGGAATGGCAGGTGGCGCAGGCTGTGAAACCGTCACTGCCAAACTGCATCTCCCAGAAAAATGCTTTGCCCAATGCGATTGCAGCAGCTTTGTCGCGCACCAGATCATTTAATTCACTTGCCGTTGGCCCCGGCACAGAGACTGTTTTGAGCGAGCCAAGCTTCCGATTGCTACCGCCCTGGTTCCCTTGTCCGGAAACCTGACCACCGCCCTGCCCGGCGGTCTGCGTGCCACCCTGATTTGCCTGCGTGGGAGCCTGACCCCCGCCCTGGGTTCCGGCCTGATTGCCGCCTTGCTTACCGCTGTTGCTGGCACCGCCGGAAGTTGATGTGTTTGTTGAACCGCTGGCGGCAGTTCCGTTTCCACTGCCATTGCTTCCACCCTTGCCGCTGCTTCCAGAGCCTGAGCCCGGACCCTTAGCACTGGAAACGGCTACGGTGCAGCATACGAATGCAAGCACCAGCCGGGAAAATTTACTGCCCATCCTCATAATCACTTCCTCCTGATTTTTCAAAAAGGCCAGCCGGAAGCCTGCTAAATCGTTTCCGGTCGGCGAGTATCCATCGCAGCATTAAGCAATGAACTGCACTGAGATAAAGCACTCGCTATGCCATATTTCTGTATGTGATGGGCGGGGATAATGAGTGCGAATATCCTGCTTAGTTTCATCAGCTTACGTGTAGTTATTACAGTGATTACGAAAGGATAATGTTGGCTTATATCTTGTGAATGGAACCGCGTTTCCAGAGCGCGAGTGGAACTCGATTTCCAATGGATCAGATGGCACGGGACGGGGCTGGTCAGGCAGAAAAGCGGATTGGCCGGGACATTGATGTTTCGTCTCCGGCCAATCCTCTACAGCGCGCGGCCATCGTTGTAGATATTTATGTCGATGAATACGTTTTTTAAAAAGGTGAAGTTGGGTAATCTAGCGGGGAATTACCCAACCTCTAACGTCCTGCAAAGCCTCAAAGCAACCTCTCAGAGCCCTGTCCGTCGAGCAGGGAGACCGCATTGATTTCGCAGGAAGAGCAAACTCGGTTGAATCTCAGGTGGTGCGTATGAGGTGAAGGCTGCCAGCATTGAGTCCTGCTGGCAGCCCTGATTGGTTATCTGGGTTGAATGGTTACAGTGAATGAGTTGTTGGTGATGTTCGTGTCGGTCCCGCCGAAGCTGGCGGCGCCGGTGGTTGAGAATGTTCCAGCTTGCAAGGGAACAAAATCAACTGTCACGATCAAGGTTTGGCCTCCAGGCAGGCTGGCCAGATTGCAGGTGAGCGTCCCGCCGATTGAGTTCGCCGGAATCCCGCCGCATGTGCCCTGACTGGCGGATGCATCCAAAAACTGGAAGTTTGGCGGCAGCGGCAGGGTGAAAACCACGTTCGGAGCCGGCGTATTTCCAGTATTGTCTTTGATCTGCCAGGTAAATGTGTCGCCTGTTCCCTGATTTGGGCCGCCGTTGCGCGCCGAGCCAACTACCTGAATGTCAGCGCTGACGCCGGTACCTGTGCCGCCGCCTCCACCGCCTCCTGCAGGAGTATTGATGCTGGTTGTGGAACTGGCAACGTTATTTCCAGGGGAAGTGTCATTGATCAGATTACCTAATCCATCTCTGAGCTGGACTGATGCTGTGTTCGTGATGGCCGTGTTTCCCGCAATTACAGTTACGCTAATGGTGGCATGAGCGCCGGCCGCCAACGCACCCAGATTGCAAGAGAAGACGGACCCTGTGTGAGTGCAGATTCCCTGAGACGTGGTTGAGGATTGAAATAACCCAGGCAGCGTGTCCGTGAGTGTTGCCAGGGCTGCGTCGCCCGGTCCGTTATTGGTTATCGTCATGGCGAAAGTGACGAACGCTCCAGCATTCACTGATGCCGGTGAACTCATCAATATTGCCAGATCAGATCCCTGTGGTGAAGCCGGTGTAATAGCATTCGATGGCAATGATTCAAGGCTATTACCAACTGCGTTGGTGGCATGAACGGTGAAGTTGTAAGTGGTTCCATTCGTCAAGCCGGTGAAATTCACGCCGGTTTGCGTGGCTGGAACAGTGATTTTAAGCGCTCCTGGATTGGAGGTTACCGTATAGCTGAGAAGCGGCGAACCACCAATATTGGCTGGGGCGGTCCAGGCAAGGGTTGCTGATGCATTGCCGCCTGAAGCAACCATACCGATTGGCGCACCGGGCACGGTTAGCACCTGTGGAGTCACAGGTGCGCTGGCCACAGAAAATGGACTGCAGCCACTCGAATTGCAGGCCTGCACTGTAAACTCAACCGTCACACCGTTCGTCAGTCCGCTGATAACTGCCAAACTTGGCGCGATGCCATTGGATGCAGGGTTCACCGTAAAATCAGGAATGGTGGAAGCTGATCCGTTGGCCAGCAGAGTACGAACAATAAAGTTCGAGATCGCCTGTCCATTCGGAGTTGGAATCCAGCTTACGCTCGCAGCGTTGGCTGTTGCCGTAGCGCCTACGCTGACCGGAACACCCGGAGGCCCGGCTGCCGGCGGCTGCGGAGTTACCTGCCAGATCGCTGCAGCGCCGTTGATCGTTCCCTGTGTGCAGTCCGAGCCAACATAAACCGTTTCATTGGCCAGATTGCTGGTATCAACTGTTACGCCCGTGATGAAACAGAACGTGCCGCCAAATTGCGGCGTTACAGTAATGTTGGTTACATCAGTTGCGTTGGATACCCTCACGGTGCTGCCAAGTGATGACGCATACAACGTATTCCCTGGGAAAGTGGTATTTGGTCCGTTATATGTGAAATCGCTTACGATTCCGGCTTGCGGGCCAGGAGCAAATGCGCCCAGAATTTCTGTTCCTGCTCCCTGGACTGGACCGCAACGGACGTTGCCGTTAGCCGGCGTCAAGCACTGATCGGCATTATCTTTGAACCACGGACTGATATTGTCTGCGCCAAAAAGTGTGTGTCCGATCCATGCTAATCCAAAGGTATGACCAGCAGCGCCACCAGCGCCCAATCTGGCGTCTGAAGCGAAGAGAGGCACGTCAATGCTGGCGCAATCGTTCGGGTTCCCTGGGTCAAAAGTGGCTGGGTGAGGAATACGCGCGATAGTTCCATTGCGTGCCCATCCAACGTATAAGTTGCCGTCAGGTCCCAGCGTAGCGGCAAACATTTGTACGGGAGTCGCTCCGTTTCGCGGATCGGTTACAACCGGGCAGCCGCCCGCGGCATTCCTGGTCCCTTGCGCACCCATAAGCGACTCAACGTGAATGGGGTCCATGCTGCCTTGCCCATTGTCGCCGGACGGAAGATAGTGCATGCGGATAATGCCGTTGGCGGTGCGCGGGATATCAGCAGCATACAGCGTGTGCGTGGAAGCGTCATAGGTAAGCTGCAGAGGCACAAAGCCGCCGGCCTGAATGAATCCAATGCATGTGCGCTCAATATTGTTGTGGAAGCCGATGCCAGGAGTGCTTGAGACTGTCGGATCATCCACTTCAGGATCGACGCGGCACAAGCCGTTGCTGGAGTCGCCGTACCACATATGGCGCACGGGTTTTCCGGTGAACGTGCTGATGGCTGTCCCTTCCAGAATCACGCCTGATCCCGGGGAGGTGACCGACGATAGGCCAAAGACCGACCAGTCCTGGGTCCCGGCCCACAGTTTGGTTGTGGTTGGTGTGTTCAGCACGTTGACGTTTTGCGCGTGCGCTGATGCCACAAATGCAAACAGCACAGCCACGCACCAAAGTGCTAGTTGCATAGAAATCGGCAACTCGCGAAGGGTTAACGGAAAGTGTTTTGTTCGATAGTTACTTCTCATTCAAAATTCTTCCTTCTGTCTGACAGCTCGCCTCTTAGGCGCGCCAGACCTGGTGATTCCCCGGAAGGACGTGCAGCGACATAGATCGGCACTGCTCCGCCAACACCTTGGGAGCTGTTCAAGAAACCAATGCGCTACCACCGCAACCATCTGTGGCGTAGAAGCATTAATCAGTCGCCCCGCTAAGAGCGATTGACCGCTCTGAACAATTGCATCCGCGCTGCCATGAATAGGGAGTGGGATTCGGGAATACAGAGGCACACGTTGCAGAAAGAGTTTGTGGCTTATTTTCTAATTACTTACGGAAGTTTGGATCAACGGATTAGTTCCTGGAATTGAAGCATATTCCGTGATTTCGCCCGGCTGATTGGAATTCATTTTCCACGATCTGAGTGGAAGTGCATTTCCAGAAGTTTTGAATGAGAGGAGGGAACCGAAACGCAGCGAGAGGCTATCTGTCCCGCACAGATTCATACAATGTGCGGGACCTTCAGCTAGACATGTGCGTTGCGCAAGCCGGGCCCTGTGATGCCCGGAGGAAAAATGCGGTATTGCTTCATCTTATAGAGCAGTGCTTTATAGCTAATCTTGAGTTGGGCCGCTGCCATTTTGCAGTTCCATTTGGTCGCAATCAATACACGTTCAATGATTTTTGGTTCTGCCTGTTCCTTCAGATCTTGCACCATCGCCTTGAGTCCTGCTCCAGTGCCAACCAAGTCATCTTGATTGGCAAAACTGGCCGCTATTCCTGATTGGCCTTCTTCAAGCTCCGCGATGGCGAGTTCCTGGTCCTGAAGCACCATGTATCGTTTAATGAAATTCCCCAATTCGCGCAGATTTCCTGGCCATGAATAGCGCAGGCACGCCCGTATAAGTTCCTGGGAACATTCTACGGAGACGCATTTATATTTTTCTGAAAACTGCCGCATGAAGTGCTTCATTAAAACCGGGATTTCCTCGCCACGCTCGCGCAGCGGAGGGATATTGATAGTGAAGGCATTCAACCGATAATAGAGGTCTTCGCGAAAAGCTTTCGTGCTGATGGCCTCTTTCACGTTGATATTGGTCGCTGCCAGCACACGGAAATCGGCTGTAACCGTGGACCTGCCTCCTAGTCGCGAAAACCGTCCATCCTGCAGGACATGGAGAAGTTTTGCCTGCAGGACCGGACTCATCTCCCCAATTTCGTCCAGAAAAATTGTGCCTTTGTCGCAAAGCTCCAGCATGCCGGGTTTAGAGCGATTTGCGCCGGTAAAAGCGCCGGCTTCATAGCCGAAGAGTTCGCTCTCCAGCAAGTCCAGCGGCAGAGCGGCACAGTTCACCTTTACCATGGTCCTGGCGCTACGCCGGGATGATTTATGAATCAGCCGGGCGATCACTTCTTTGCCCACGCCGCTCTCTCCCAGCAAAAGTACAGGGATATCCACTCTGGCCACCTGCGCCACCTGTGCTCGGATCTTCTTCATTACCGGACTGACTGCAAGGAACGAAATACCGCTTTCAATTTCTTCAAATTCGTCATCCTGTGCCATTGCGCCCGGTTCCTGCGCGCCGTTTGACACCAGCGAAAGCAAGCGCTGTATTTCCGATAAAAGCTGTGTCTCTTCGCTTGGTTGGCTGATGTAATCAAGGGCTCCCAGTCGCATCGCCTGCACGGCGACACTGACGTCACTTACCGTTGAACTCACCACTACTTTCTGCTCCGGGCAAACGCGCTGGCAATCAAGAATATTTTGCAGACCGTCGAGTTCGGGTCCCTTTAATTCGAGCAGAATAAGATCTGCCTGCAGCCCATTTTCGATTCGCTGTACCGCGTCCTCGCAAGTATGGGCCGCCTCAACCTGGTATTCCGCCTTTTTTAACACACGCGTAGTAGCTGCGCACGATCCAGGGTCGCGATTCACAACAAGAATCCGTACTTTGCCGGAAGCCACGGGAGAACGCTGCATGAAGTTAACTCACCTCGCAATGTCGATATTGAGCCGTAACTACTCTTACCCGTCCAGTCCCGATTCAGACAACGAGAATCGCATCAGGAACGCATGTTCCGCTTCCCGTGAAGGCGCTGGATGTTGGAATAATTGAGTAATCGAACAGCCAATCTGGCTGTTCCCCTTATTTGTAAGAACTGCATTACGACCAGGTTGCGCGAGATGTGCCCAGACAGGGCTAAAACAAACCGGTAGTCGTCATTTTTGATCTGGGTATTTTTTTACTTTGTTATTTGCCCAGATCAGCACAGTCTTTACCCTTTTCGGGGTACACGTAATGTACGATGTATTGTTCTGGAATGTAAATTGTTTTCCACTGCTGCTCCGAGTCGCGTTCTGCAAGTCAGCGTAAACAGAACAAAACAAATATGTTGCTGATGAACGCGGTCGGTGGGAACTCCTTGCCAATCTGAAGACGGTTAAAAACTCTAATAACTCCTATGTTGCACGTGCATATCGCAGGGAATGAATGCGGCTCGCCTAAAACTTTGGATCTTTGGATCTTTTGGATCTAAGGTGGAAGCAAAGGTCGCGCTAGAGTTTTCTACTAATTGCTCCAGCTAAGTACCCCTTTTAGCTTGGTTTACGGGTTTCTTTTTCGCTGTGTCGGGTTCAAATTCTCTTCTCTTTCGTCGCACGCTTTGGGAATCGCGTAACTGCTGGCCCCAATTGGCTGCAATTTTGCTGCTGAGCTTTGTTGCGATGGCCCTGCAGCTACTCCTGCCATTGCCTTTAATGATCGCCATTGATGGTATTGCCGGTCACGCATCTCTGCCGCGGTTTTTGCAGCATTTCCTGCCCGGCCTTTCAGCCGCCAGCAACCTGGGCTTCGCCATCATGCTCATGCTGCTTACAGCTTTGTTGCTGAATTTGCAGGGGCTCGGTAGCGCATGGCTTCAAACTTATACCGGTGAAAAGCTGGTATGGGATTTCCGCTCGAAATTGCTCAATCACGTACAGCGCCTGCCCATGTCATTTCATGACCGGAATGGGACCATGGATAGCGCGTACCGCATCCAGCATGACGCTCCGGCCATTCAATACGTCGTGATCCAGGGTATGGTTCCGCTGGTAATGGCGGTGGTCAGTATTGTGGTGATGGTTTACGTCTCCTTGCGCCTCGACGCGCAGGTGTCGTTGGTAGCCCTCACCATTATCCCTCCTTTGTTTTTGCTGACGCGCGGATGCAGCCGCCTTGTGCGAACCAGTAGTGGTTTGGTCAAAAAGTTTGATACTTCAGCCATCGGCGTGGTGCAAGAGGTGCTGAGTTCGATTCGGGCTGTAAAGGCTTTTGGGCAGGAGGACCGCGAATATGAGCGTTTTGTCCGGCATTCGCGAAAGCGTCAGGAGCGCCAGGTCAAGCTGGCGTTAACTCAGGGAATTTTTAATCTATTTATTGGCATAGTGGCGGCGGCAGGCAGCGCCGCGGCATTGTGGATAGGCGCGCGCCATGTGAGCTCCGGCCGCCTGTCTATTGGCGAGTTGCTGATTCTTATCGCTTATATTGCGCAGCTCTATGATCCATTGCGTTTAGTGAGCAATAAGTTCAGCGATATGCATACCTGGGCGATCAGCCTTGAACGCGCGCTTCTGCTTCTGGATGAGGCGCCGGAAATTTCTGAAATCGAGGATCCTGAGAGCCTGGTACACGCTCACGGTGAGATCGAATTTTGCGATGTGTCATTCCGGTATAGCCCGCAGCATCGCGGACTGCGTAATATTTCTTTTTGTGTACCTGCCGGCGCGCGTGTGGGAATAATGGGCGGGAGCGGCGCAGGAAAAACCACCCTCATCAACTTGTTAATGCGATTTTATGACCCGGTTGAAGGTGCTGTCCTGCTGGATGGAAAAGACGTTCGCAAATACCGCATTCCCGATTTGCGCCGGCAATTTTCCGTCGTGTTACAAGAAACCATCCTGTTCGATGCCAGCCTGGCAGAGAACATCGCATACGGTGACCCAGACGCAGAAGATGAGCAGATTTATGCTGCAGCGCGGGCCGCCAACTCACATGAATTTATTCTGCAATTGCCTGCAGGATACCAAACGAATATTGGTGAGCGGGGCGGCCAGCTCTCAGGTGGAGAGCGCCAGCGTATTTCGCTGGCCCGCGCTTTCCTGCGTAATAGCCCTATTCTTGTGCTCGACGAGCCAACCAGTTCCGTCGATCTACAAACCGAAGCAGCAATTACTTCTGCCCTGCAATCTCTCATGCATGGACGCACGACTTTCATCATTGCTCACCGTCTTGAGACCTTGAAGTCTTGCGATATTTTGCTGGTGCTCTCTGATGGCGAGTTGGTTGAAATAAAACACGGAGCGTCCGAAGAATATCTCGCCTCATATATAAAGTCGGTCAGCGGTGAGGCAGATCAAGAAAAGCCACGCCCAACTGCACTGGCTACCGCCGGATAGCGCATTCCAAATGAACGCAGCGCCCGAATGCGCTGCGTTGTGTTTGTTGCATACAATGGCCGCACTCCTCGTGGGGGGCTGCACCAACAGAGCAGCCATTTTCAGCATCTATTGAATGTTCCTGAGCGGAATATTCAAATGCCGAGAGTTGGAACTGGAAAATTGATGCAAGCGGCCGTCCTGACAGGCCCAAGAAAAATTGAGTTGCGTGAGGTCCGCCGGCCAGACCCTTCGCCGGATGAAGTACGCGTGCGATTGGAAGGTTGCGGAGTGTGCGCCTCCAATTTGGCCATGTGGGAAGGAATGCCATGGTCGCAGTATCCTACCGACCCGGGTTCGCTTGGACATGAGGGCTGGGGACAAGTTGATGCCGTTGGCCGGAATGTGACTGGGATTAAGGAAGGCGACCGGGTCGCAATGCTTGCCGACCATTCCTATGCAGAATACGACGTAGTAGCTGGAGCGGCAACGGTCCCAGTTCCTTCATTACTGGCCTCAGTTCCTTTTCCCGGCGAGGCATTCGGCTGTGCAATGAACATCTTTGAGCGCAGCAATGTGCTGAGTGGCCAGACAGTGGCAATTGTTGGGATCGGTTTTCTTGGCGCCATTCTCACGCGTCTCGCGGCCCAGGCTGGAGCGCGTGTGATTGCAGTTTCACGACGGCCATACTCACTTGAGATTGCACGCCGCATGGGTGCGCATGAATTGGTGCAGATGGATGACCATCACAAAATAATTGCTCAGGTCCGTGACCTGACTGCCGGGGTGATGTGCGAGCGCGTGATAGAAGCCGTCGGTAAGCAATGGCCGCTTGATCTTGCAGCGGAACTGACTGCCACCCGCGCCAGGCTGGTCATCGCAGGCTATCATCAGGATGGTCCCCGACAGATCAACATGCAACTGTGGAATTGGCGCGGACTGGACGTAATAAATGCTCATGAGCGAGACACAAAAACTTATCTACATGGCATGCGGACAGCCGTGAACGCAATTGAGTTTGGGCTGCTTAACCCTCAGGAGCTTTGCACACACGCTTTTCCTTTGGCCAGCCTGGGTGCGGCGCTTGACGCTACACTGGTTCGCCCTCAGGGATTCCTGAAAGCCACGGTGAAGTATGACTGATACGCTGAGCAGCACGGCGGAGAAGGCCCCTCTCAG
Organism: Candidatus Angelobacter sp.; assembly: GCA_036495645.1. Classification (GTDB taxonomy): domain Bacteria; phylum Acidobacteriota; class Terriglobia; order Terriglobales; family Acidobacteriaceae; genus Angelobacter. The sequence continues at coordinate 262,818 of DASXMN010000075.1, read as the reverse complement.
CAGCAAGCGCCTTCCACGCCTGGGCTTTCTCGGCGTCGGGTGGATTGGGCAAAATCGTATGGAGGCGATTGCGCATAGCGGTCTGGCCCAGGTAGCGGCAATTTGCGATGCTTCAGCAGAAGCCGTGCAGAGAAGTTTGGCCGTGAGCCCTGATGCTCAATCTGTGGGCTGCTTCGATGAGCTTCTCGACACGGATATTGACGGGATAGTGATTGCGACTCCAAGCGCGCAGCATGCCGGGCAATCCATACGTGCGCTGGAGCGCGGGCTATCGGTGTTCTGCCAGAAGCCTCTGGCCCGCACAGCAGACGAAGCACGTTATGTAGTGGAAGCGGCGCGAGCGGCTGACCGGCTGCTTGCTGTTGACCTTTCTTACCGTTTCACCAGTGCGATGCAAGCAGTACATTCAACGGTATCCTCAGGTACGCTCGGAGAAATTTACACAGCAAACCTGATCTTTCACAATGCTTATGGACCCGATAAGCCCTGGTTCTATGAGCGCGCCCTCTCAGGCGGTGGCTGTGTAATGGATTTGGGAATCCATCTGGTAGATGCAGCTCTTTGGATACTCGGCTTTCCGAGTGTCAGTGCAGTGAACAGCCGGCTTTATGCTCATGGGCAACGCCTGGGCCAAAGGGCAGATGAAGTTGAAGATTACGCTACTGCACAGATTGATTTGGCTTCGGGACCTACCGTCAACATGGCTTGTTCATGGCGGCTTTCCGCCGGGCAAGACTGCGTGATTGCGGCTGAATTTTATGGAACTCGTGGTGGCGCAGCTTTCCGCAATGTAAACGGTTCTTTCTATGACTTTGTGGCAGAACGATATGAAGGCACAAAACGTATCCCGCTCGCTTTTTCGCCAGATTCCTGGTCCGGACGAGCAGCCCTGGCATGGGTGGAACGGCTGCGAGCGGATGAACGCTTCGAGACAAAAAACCAGGAACTTATTCAAGTGGCAGAAGTGCTGGACGCAATCTACGCCATCTGACTCGTCGCAGCGCGATCTTGGAAATTATCACAGCTGAACAGCACAATTCTTTTTCTCAGTCAGAACGAAATCTGCTGGCATAAGTCGGCGCATATTAATAGACATCCAGTGTTCCTTGGCAGAGGATCAAACCTTGCATCTGACTAAACTCGCAAGGAGTACCGGGAGTTTCGGCATTGGAGATGACATTTCAGTAATAGAACTGCAAGTCCTCACAAGGAGACTCGAAACAAGTGGCAAATAACATTCTGGTAACTGGCGGCGCTGGGTTTGTTGGCTCACATCTTGTAGATGCCTTAATCAATCGCGGACACAACGTTCGGGTGTTTGACAGTTTCAGCCCACAAGTTCACGGTGAAATCTCGCCTGATTACCTGGCCCAGGGCGCTGATGTAATGCGAGGAGACATGCAAGACCATTCCGCTGTTTCCCGTGCTCTGGAGGGCATTGATATTGTTTTTCACCTTGCCGCGGCTGTGGGCGTAGGCCAATCCATGTACGAAATTTCCCACTACATGGGAACAAACACCCAAGGCACGGCGGTGTTGCTCCAGGCGTTGTTAAGCCGCAAAAGCAAAGTGCAAAAACTGGTTGTGGCTTCCTCCATGTCGATTTATGGGGAAGGGAACTATTACTGCAAGCCATGTGGAAATATGTCCCAGCCGGGATTGCGTTCCCCTCAGCAGCTTCAGTCGAAGCAATGGGAAATGATTTGTGATACCTGCGGAAATGCGCTTGCGCCAGTGCCGACGGATGAGTCAAAGCCACTCCAGTGCAGCTCAATCTATGCCTTATCAAAAAAAGATCAGGAGGAAATGACCCTGCTGTTTGGGCGCACCTACGGATTGCCGGTGGTGGCGCTTCGCTATTTCAACATCTATGGCCCCAGACAGGCGCTCTCAAATCCTTACACGGGTGTGGCCGCGATCTTTGCCTCTCGCTTTCTTAACGGCAAGGCCCCTCTCGTGTTTGAAGATGGCAGGCAGATGCGTGATTTTGTCAGCGTGCATGATGTCGTACGGGCCAATCTCCTGGCCATGGACCATGCCGCATGCAATGGCATGGTCCTCAATATCGGATCAGGAGAGCCGGTCACAATCGCTCAGGTCGCTGAGACCTTGGCACGTGCTCTGAAATCAAGTATTCCGCTGGAACTTACAGGAAAGTATAGAGCAGGCGATATCCGCCATTGCTTTGCTGATATTACAGCCGCCAAAACATATCTTGGCTATGAGCCAATCATGCGGTTTGCGGATGGAGTAAAAGAACTTGTGGAATGGCTGCAATCCCAGGAAGCCACGGACCGTTCAGCCGAGGCTTTGGCCCAGCTTAACCATTTTGGGTTGGCGGCGTAATGCTAAAACATCTACTTCGAAAGGAGCAGAATGAACGATAAAAGCCGCGCTGTTCTCATCTTCGGAGGAGCTGGATTCATCGGATCCAATCTGGCGCATTGGTTGCTGACTCGCACAAAGGCCAGAGTGCATGTTTTTGATAACCTCAGCCGACCTGGTGTTACCAAAAACCTTGAATGGCTCCAGCAAGCTGCTGGAAAATCAGACCGTCTGGAAATTACGGTCGGCGATGTGCGAAATTCCAGACTGGTGAAGCGCGCTGTTTTTAAAGCGGATGAAATTTACCACTTTGCGGCCCAAGTAGCCGTCACAACTTCTCTCACTAACCCGCGATTAGATTTCAATGTTAATCTTCTGGGGACGTTCAATATTCTGGATGCGGCGCGGCAGTCGCCCAGAAAACCTTTCATTCTGTTTACTTCAACTAACAAAGTTTATGGCGAACTGGGGCTTGGCCAGCCGGCCCGTTTGAATAATCGTTATTTTTATCCGCTGCACCGGGGAGTATCTGAATCGCAGCCGCTGGATTTTCACTCTCCGTATGGTTGTTCCAAAGGCGCGGCTGATCAGTATGTCCGCGATTTCGGCCGCATTTATGGGCTTCCCGTTGTTGTCTTTCGTATGTCGTGCATCGCGGGTCCTCGTCAGTTTGGCACTGAAGATCAAGGCTGGGTTGCCCATTTCCTTTACTCCGCCCTGGAGCAAAAACCTGTTGTGTTGTACGGCGACGGGTGCCAGGTCCGCGATGTTCTCTGCGTCAAAGACCTTCTGAATGCTATCGATGGGGTAAGACGTAATCTTCCTGCAACGGCTGGGCAGATCTACAACGTCGGAGGTGGCATGGCAAACGCCACCTCATTGCTGGAGTTGATCGATGCCATCCACAGAGTCGTTGGCGTGAAATTAAAATACCACATCGAGCGCACTCGTCCGGGAGACCAGTTGGTTTACGTTACTGACTACACGAAACTCCAGCGGGATATTGCTTGGAAACCCCAGGTCAATATTCAGCAAACCTTGAAGATGCTTGTCGAATTCTGGCTTGAGAGCCACAGACATGTGAGCGCCCACAGCATTGCTCCGTTGGTACCTGTTATGGAGGAAGTAGCCGGCCCGTTTGAGAGGGCATCGTGATAAGGCTGAGCTAAAGCTGCTCAAGCCCTAGAAGAATGATCGCATGCAATAAACATTTGCGATTCGTCTATAGCTATCCCGCGGGCAACCTTTGCTGGTGTGCTCACCTTCAAAAGGGCTGAAAACCCCAATCTTTCATTTAGAGGTACTTTACGATGCAAGATGAACACCGCGTGAAGCTTCTTAATGGTTGGAAAGAAATTTCGCACTATCTAATGCGTGGCGTGCGGACGGTCCAGCGCTGGGAGATTGAGCTCGGCCTGCCAGTCCATCGTCCGCATGGACGGAGCAGGAGCGCCGTCCTGGCATTTAGTAAAGAGCTTGATGAGTGGCTGGCGCGCACACCAACGGCAATCTCTATTGCGAGAGACCATGAGGAAGGCAACAAACCACTTCATGGTGCAATGCAGGTGCTGGTGGTTGAAGATAGCGTGGAATGACCTGAATACTTGTGTCGCAGTGCTTCAGAAACTCGGAGTTGCCCAGGTGGATGCGGTTTGTACCGTATCGGGAGCTCTGCTGCGCCTGGAACAAATAGTCAATGGGAAACTTCCAAAGCCTGATGTGATTGTGCTGGATCTTAATTTTGCCATCGAGAGCGGCTTTGAAATATTACGGTATTGGAAGGCACGCCCTGCACTTAAAGATATACAGATCATTGTATGGACCGTTATGCCCAAAGTCACACGAGAACTTTCCGTGTTTGGCATCCAGAAGGTAGTTCCAAAATAGGCGGGGGCAAGAGAGCTGGAGGCCGCACTTACTGATCTGACCTCCAATATGCAAAGAGATGAACTAAGACTTCGAGCGTCGTAGCGCCGCCGTGGCCGCCTCTCGGGAAGCAGCAAAATCTCTATGTGATGCTAGAGTTCCAGCGTAAATGTCTCTAAAGCGCGCACCTGACCCGCCTTTAATCAGGTTCGCGGCTTTCTCTGCGATCATGATTGTGGGCGCATTCGTGTTTCCGCCAATCACGGTAGGCATGATCGATGCATCGACCACGCGCAGACCTTCCACGCCTTGAACCCTCAGCTCAGAATCAACAACCGCAGCCTCATCCTGGCCCATCTTGCACGTGCCGACTGGGTGGTAGAGCGTCTCAGTAAACTTGCAGATGTGTGCGTGTAGCGCAGCATCATCTTTTGCCGCTGGGCCGGGAAGCAGTTCAGCGCCGCGAAAACCGGAGAATGCTTTTGTTCCCGCAAGTGTTCTGACTAGCTTCACGCCTTCAAGCATCACATCAAGATCTCTGGAATCTGCATAATAATTGGCCCGGATTGAGGGCGCGTCCAGCGGATTGCTGGATCGCAGCTTGATCTCACCCCGGCTGTGTGGATGAAGCAGCGTGGGGCCAAAGGTGAAAGCATGTCCTTTGATCTGCTGAAATCCGTGCTCCACAAAGTATCCGACGCCGAAATGAAATTGCAGATCAGGCGATTGGCTGCTCGCGCAGGTTTTGATGAATGCGCCGGCTTCGGCCACATTTGAAGTTAGTGGCCCGCGTTTCGAAACCATGTAACGCAGCAGATTAGGAAGCTGCTCCGCACTGGCCAGGCTGACAGGCTTGGTGCATTCATAAACCATGGCGCAGGCAGGATGGTCTTGCAGGTTCTTGCCAACTCCGGGCAAATCGCAGGTTACAGGAATATCAAATCGGCGCAGTTGGTCTGCCGGTCCTACGCCGGAGAGCATGAGTACCTGCGGCGAACCAATCGCGCCGGCGCACACAATAATTTCCCGCTCCGCCCGCTCCTGTACGCTTCCGCTTCCGTGCTGAAAGCTGACGATCGCCGCCCTCTTGCCTTCGAAATAAATCCCAAACACATGGGCGTCGGTGCGGACGGTCAGATTTTTTCGGGCCATGGCCGGACGCAGAAACGCCGCGGCCGCGCTATGCCGCTGGCCCTTGCTCTGCGTGACCTGATACAGGCCGAACCCCTCTTGCGATGCGCCGTTAAAGTCAGTGTTGCGCTGGAATCCCGCTTCCTCTCCGGCTGCCACAAATGCTTCCGACAAGGGATTCACAGTTCGCAGGTCGCTTACGCACAACGGACCCCCGGCCCCGTGATATTCCGACGCTCCATGCTCCTGATTTTCTGACTTCTTGAAATAAGGCAGCACGTCGGCATAGGCCCAGCCCGGATTCCCGAGGTCGCGCCAGTGGTCATAATCAGAGCGGTGGCCACGGACATAGATCATGGCATTCATGGAACTGCTGCCGCCAAGCACCTTGCCACGTGGCCAATACAGGCTGCGGTTTCCCAGTTGAGCTTCCGGTTCAGTGAAATACGTCCAGTCGCATGGCCCTTTGAAGAGTTTGGAAAAGGCCAGTGGTATACGGATCTCTTTCTTGACGTCACGTCCACCGGCTTCGAGCAGCAGAACCTTTACGGAGGGATCTTCGCTCAGCCGGCTCGCCAGAACGCATCCGGCAGACCCGGCGCCAATGATGATGTAGTCATACATCTTGCGACTCCTGGGGAAGGCGGGAACTGGTGGAAGGAATTGTAGCGCGAAATGCTATCGAACCGTTCTTAGAAGGCCCTAATTAAATGAACCTTCATTAATGGGTGCCGCCGAAGAGCCTTGGCGCGACAAACGCAGACGCCGTCTTTTCAATACACGCATGATTACAGCGATGATGATCGCCGTCGGGAATAAGAACGAAGCCATCAGCGCTGGGATAAGATCATTTGAATACAACTCTGAAGGATCTGCCAGACAGCTGATGGCAGGCTCTTCGGGCAAATAATGGACCGCCATCGTTTCACCAGCAGCAATTCTGTAAATAGGTTTTGCAATCTCGTCAGGTCTGCCCACCCCTTGATAGGTTCGGCCACCCACCATGTACGAATATTTGACCTGCCCATGCGGATATGGGCCTAGAAAAAGCCCCTGGGTAGATGCCCCATGTTTGCTTAGCTGGCGGTACTCGAGAATCCTCTTCCCTGGGAGTGACCCGATAACAAATGCCAATATCAGCCACGCGGAGAGAATCAACACCGCTTTTTTGAAGCGCTTTGCAGGGGACTTGGTTCTATCGGTCACGCGGCAATTCTACATTGCATTCTTGACGGCTTTGAACGTCATTTCCTCGGTCTTGCTCCTGGTCTTGCGTTTCCAGGCCGCAAACAGCTCTGAATAGGACTCCTGCAGGTAGCTCTTCACAGGGATATCGAGCCGCTTTGCCGTGGCGTCAATCCACTCCGCTGGCCCCTCAATTTCGCCGAAATTGCCGATAGGCGTTTCGTCAATCACGACATGGCCCTGGTTGTCGCTCCATTCAGTGCGAAATTTCTCATAACGGAAGCTGGGACTGAAGCCCAGTTCCTCAACAATTTGCTCCATTGCGCCGCCATTTTCCACTCGGGTTTCGATCTCCCGACGTGACTTGTGCCGGCCTGATTGCGGTCCGCTCCTGTCCTTATATGTAAGGGTCCATTTGGGGCCATACTCTCGAAGCCGAAGCAGTGCGCCCCGTCGCCGCAACTTGCCTCCGACTTGGTCATAAAGGGTGTTCATTTCATGGGTTCGTGGAGTAACAAGGTGGAACCCAGCCGTTTTCAGGCTAGCAGTCAGCGCATCAATGTCATCTATTCGGAATTTGATCTCAACTTCGCGGTCAGTAGGCATAACGCCTCAGTATAAAGAATGAGGAAGGGATATGCGTCTGCTCCTCGAAAACCTAAGTGGACGACTTTCCGAGAAGCTAAATTTTTGGCAATTTTCTTCAAAATACCGGGATCTTCGTAGAAAATCTTTAAGAGGCCCTGCGCAAGCATCAAAGGAAATTTGAGGAACTGAGAATGGCAATGGAGTCGCAACTGGAGGGTAAAACAGCTATGTCGCGCGGGATCATCGGCCAGAGCGAGATGGCGGTAAGAATCCGGAATTTTGCATGGGAATCGACTCCGTTGGGAGGCATTTCCCAATGGTCTGAGCTTCTGCTCAACAATGTGAACATGATGCTGTCCACAAGGTACGCCATACTTCTCCTGTGGGGGCCGGAGATGGTGCTTATATACAATGACGGGTTTCTCCCCATTCTTACCGATCGGCATCCGCAAGCGCTTGGAGCGTATGGCCGGGAGTTTTGGACAGATGTTTGGCCCGTGGTGGGGAACCAACTGGAAGGTGTGTTGCGAGAAGGGACAGACGTATTCCATGAAAACGCCCTGGTTCCTATTCTCCGCAATGGGGTCATGAAAAGCGCGTATTTCAACTACAGCTATAGTCCTGTATATGAATGTAGCGGCGCCATCGCAGGCATTATCACCATCTGCCAGGATGTAACGGCCACGGTCGCGGCAGAAAAGGACAGAGCTCTGGCAGAAAAGGCGCTACTCCAAAGCGAGAAACTAGCTGCGGTTGGGCGGCTGGCAGCCTCCATTGCTCATGAAATCAATAATCCGCTTGAAGCGGTCACCAATCTTTTGTTTCTGGCCCGAAATTCTGAATCGCTGGATGTCGCGCGGGGTTATCTGGATACGGCGGACCACGAACTCCGCCGCATGGCCGCGATTACCACCCAAACTCTGAGCTTTAATAAGCAGGCGACCAAGCCAAGATCTATTACCTGCAAGGAATTGCTCGCCGGCGTTATCAGTGTTTACCAAAGCAGGCTTCGAAATACCGGAGTAATAGTTGAGCAACAAATGAAATCTGATCAGCCGGTCATGTGCTTTGATGGCGAAATCCGGCAGGTGTTAAACAATCTGGTCAGCAATGCCATTGATTCAATGCGGAGCACCGGAGGACGGCTGCTGTTGCGCAGCCGAACGGCGACTAACTGGAAAAACCATGAAAAGGGATTGACCATCACTGTCGCCGATACCGGCAAGGGAATGGACCAGGACATTCTGAAACGGATATTTGAACCCTTTTTTACCACCAAGGGATATGGCGGGACTGGTCTTGGCTTATGGGTAAGCCGTGACATCGTGACCCGCCACAACGGCTCATTGCGCATTCGAAGCTGCCAGCGGAAGGATCGAAGAGGAACGGTATGCACCATGTTTCTACCCTTTTCGGCAGCAACCCGGTAAGGGTACTTCCCACCTTGCATTAATAAGCCAATTCACTTTTCGGTCTAAAGCCGCTTACAAGGAAGCCTCGAACCGGCTGAATTTTCCATCTAAATGCAAAGATACTCAAAATAAAATATAACAAGTTGAAAACAAAAGGATTATTCCGCAAATCAGAAGTAACGCTGGCACAACAGGTTTGCAGAGACAGGCATCTAAATTTGAGTACAATAGTTAAGGTAACTTACTTAGCACGAGGCATTTACTGGTTTCCCAGTAGTGGTAAAAAAGACACGGTAGCACTTTCAGGTGAACAGAAGGCGATTGCTATTTCTCCTTCAGATTCATAAAATTACCGCTGATCATTTCGGGGAACCCAGATTCTGTATGTTAAGGAGTTTGCATGAACCGAGTACTGTCCATTCTGGCGGCGGCCTTATGTATGGTTGCCAACGTGGGGGCGGCTCCAGTTCCAAACCACCAACAGCCCCAGGTAAAATCGAGTACCATCCCCATGGCACAAAAGTCAGTCCAGATCACCAGATCACAAAAGAGTGCAAAGGCTGAACAGAAACCTTATCAGGTGGGTACAGCCTCCTGGTATGGCAAGCAGTTCCACGGCAAGACCACAGCCAGCGGCGAAGACTTTGACATGTTTGAGTTCACAGCCGCTCACCGGAAGCTCCCGCTTGGGACCTTCGTAAAGGTTACCAATCTCAAGAACGGCAAGTGGATTATTGTTCGGGTGAATGACCGAGGCCCTTACGTGGGGAACCGAATCATGGACCTGAGCTATAGCGCCGCACGGATGCTCAATTTCCGGGATGGCGTGGAACGTATTCGGATTGACCTGGTCCAGCCGGAAAATGTGGCTGTAAATCAGGGTTATAACGTTCAATAAGCGAAAAAATCATATACTTGGAAGCATGGCAAGCCATCTTCCTGAACCCGTACTCTCGCCCGCATCCTCAGGGATGCGGGAGCGCCTCATTGTCGCCCTGGATGTTTCCAGCGCCGGTGAGGCGCAACAGCTTGTGCAGAAGGTTGGCGAAGCCGCCGGAATCTATAAAGTCGGGCTTCAGCTCTTTACGGCCCAGGGCCCGGGGATTGTCAGGGATTTGGTCGGCTCGGGCAAGCGGGTTTTTCTCGACCTTAAACTGCATGACATTCCCAACACCGTTAGCCACGCGGTGAAAGCCGCAAGGGAGTTGGGCGCGTACATGCTTACCGTCCACGCAGGCGGCGGAGCGGCCATGCTGCGGGCGGCGGTGGAAGCGGCGCAGGGAAGCTTAAACGTTTTGGCGATCACGGTCTTAACCAGCTTGACCGATGAGGATATACAGGAGACAGGGATTTCCGGTCGTGTCGCCGACCAGGTCCTGCGGATGGCTGCGTTGGCCCAGACTGCGGGCTGCCAGGGAATTGTGGCCTCGCCGCGCGAAGCCAATCTGGTGAGAAAAGCGTTGGGTGAAGGCTTTGCGATCGTCACGCCGGGAATCCGGCCTGCAGGAGCAGAAATCAACGATCAGCAGCGAATCGCGACGCCAGCCCAGGCAATCAGTAACGGCGCGAGCCACATAGTTGTAGGCCGCCCGATTACCCATGCTCCAGATCCTGCACAGGCTGCTTTGGCCATAATTGCTGAAATGGAACAAGCAAAAATCAAGAGGTGACTGCGTTCTAGGAAAAGCTCTACAATGCCTGAGTCGAGGTACTCACAATGCGTAGCGTGATTCTTTTTCTGCTTGTTTCGGCAATGTCCATTTCTGCGCAGACAGCTCCTGCAACCTCTTCCAATACTGCGGACCCAACCGTTAGACAAATTATCGTGCCAGCCGGCACGCAGGTTTTGCTGCACCTGAAAAGCCCCATTAATACCAAGACCGCCAAGGTCGGGGACGGCGTTTATTGTCAGACTAGCTTTCCCGTTACGCAAGATAATGTCGCGGTGATACCTGCCGGCACATACGTGAAAGGGCAAATTGCCGAGGTAAAACGCGCTGGAAGGATCAAAGGTAAGGCTGAAATCCTGTTCCACTTCACCACCATGATCTTCCCCAACGGATACACAATCGATCTTCCCGGCTCGCTTGAAAATGCTCCCGGTTCCCAGAACAGCACCGTTGCGGACAAAGAGGGTACGGTCAAAGCTAATGGGCAAAAAGGGAAGGATGCCGGGACGGTCGCCAAAACCGGTGCAACTGGCGCGGTTGTTGGAGCTGTCGCCACAGGTAGCGGAAAAGGCGCAGGAATTGGCGGGCTTGCCGGCGCTGCTGTCGGTTTAGGGCAGGTGCTATTCACCCGCGGACAGGACGTCCGCATTGACCAGGGAACCGCACTGGAAATGGTGCTGAATCGTTCGCTGACTGTCGATGTAATGCATGCTGATCCGGCTCGTGCGGAAAACGATGTTAATCCGCGGGCAACTACTCGAATGAAGCTTTCCGCACCGGGCACGCCAACCGAACCAAGATAGGGGTCTGTCCTCTTCGTGCATCAGTTGTTGCGATAGGCGAGTCGCTGGTGGACCATTGTTTCTACATGGGCTTTTTGAAAGATCTGCCTACTTGTTTGTAGCCAGTAGCCATCAGGGGCAATTTTCTCCATATTCCTATCACCTTTCCAAATTCAGTAGCCGCAATTTCAAGCACTACGGATTTTGGAATTAACCTGTGATTTCAATGTAATAAGCCGCTTTATATCAATCACTTCTCCTCTCCTGAAGATGGAACTAAGAATGCACAAAACAAAATAAGTCTTTTGGTTACTTAATAATGAAGGCAATAAAGCAAAAGTGGCATTTTGGTTTCTATTTATTGAATTTTGTACTCGTTCTGTGTACATAAGAATCGCCGTTTCCTTAGGAGGGAGATGAGATGTTAAGAAAGGTAGCTTTTTCCGCACGGATGCTGCCGCTGCTTATTCTGCTGTTTGCCGCGAGCGCATTTGCCCAAACCACCGCGAAGATTTTAGGTAATGTAAGCGACGCTAGCGGCGCCGCTATCGTTGGCGCAAAGGTCACAGTAAAGAATACAGCCCGCGGGATTGAGAGAGCCACCCAAACGAACTCGACTGGCGGCTATGAGGTTGATGCATTGCCTCCTGGCACATACAACGTCCAGGTAGAGATGAACGGATTTGAGACACAACTGGCAAAAGACGTTGACGTTCAAGTCAGCAATAACGTGGTTCAGAATTTTGGCCTTAAAGTGGCCAGTACATCGGAAGTTGTGACAGTTGAGGGCACCGCCCCTTTGATTGAATCAACCACTATGACGGTCGGCACAACCATCAATCAGCGCACCGTGCAGGAACTTCCCTTAAATGGCCGCCACTTTGTGGATTTGGCGTTGCTGATTCCCGGCACTGTGACTGCGCCGCAAAATGGCTTCCTTACGGCCCCCCTGCGCGGGCAAGGCGCTTTTGCCGTGAACACCGCCGGAATGCGCGAAGATGCGGTGAACTGGATGGTGAACGGCATCAATTTGAATGACATGGCACAGAACCAGGTCACCTTCCAACCAACCATCAATACGGTTTCAGAATTTAAGGTAGATAATTCGACTTATAGTGCTGAATACGGACGCAATGCTGGCGCTATTGTGACAATTGCCTCTCGTTCCGGCACAAATCAGTATCATGGGGAGCTTTATGATTATGTGAGGAACAACGTATTTGATGCACGCAATGCGTTCAACCCCAGGCTCAGCAGTACAGGCGCTCCAATTGCCCAGAGCCCTTTCAAACGTAATCAATTCGGCGGAGATATTGGAGGGCCAATATTCAAAGACAAGACATTCTTTTTCGCAACCTACGAAGGAGAACGCCATCGTCAGGGGCTGACGACATCCGCGCCAGTTTTTTCCGCAACACAACTTGCCCAGATTGCAGCGAGCCCAAATCCCGTAGTTAAATCGCTTGCCAGTTTAGTGCCTGGAGCCAATGGGGTGGTTAACGGCCTTCCTGGCTTCCTTGGTTCGGCTACTGCGCCCGTCAACATTGATCAAGGCACTATCGATATACAACACAACTTCTCGGATCGAGATCGTCTTCACGGCTATTACGTATACCAGCATGACCTTCGCCAGGAGCCAACGCAAGGCGCTACAATCCCCGGCTTTGGTGATACCCGCGAAGGCAAACGCCAGGTATTCACTCTCGGTGAGTCGCATGTATTCAGCTCTGCGATGGTGAATGAACTGAATCTTGGAGTGAATCGCATTCTGATTACTTTCACTCCAAACAATTTGACTGATCCAGCAAGCCTGGGGCTTGGCTCAACTCTTGGGGTCAATGAAGCATTCATGCCCACTATCGCCATTAGCGGTGGTCCAACATTTGGCGATGAGCGCGGGTTTCCTCAAGGACGGGGTGATACGACTGCGGTTTTAGCGGACAACCTCAGCTACGTCATGGGCCGCCACTCTCTCAAATTCGGTACCGAGTTCCGTGATTTCAAAAACTCAAACTTTAACGGAGATCCCGGCCAGCTTGTCTTCAATAGCGTCGCCGATTTTATTGCCGGGACCGTAGATTCCTCAGCCAGGACTATTGGCAATGTGGCTAACCGCATCAATGAGAATGCGCTTGATTTTTATGCCATGGATAGCTTCAAAGCCAGTTCTTATTTGACGGTCGAGCTCGGTTTACGCTACGCCTGGAACATGACCCCGTCTGAAGGCGAAGACCGCTTCGTGAACTTTGTTCCGGGCGGAGCAACGGGTAGCATGCTGGTTCCGACTACAGAGCCGTATGCCCAGAACAATAAAAACTTCCAGCCCCGTGTCGGTTTCGCTTGGGACGTATTCCACAATGGCAAAACCCTGCTGCGTTCTGGCTATGCGTATCAGGTCGATCAGCCGATTACCGGCATCGTTACAGGCTTGACCTCCAATCCGCCGTTTGCTGTGCCGATCAGCATCGCGACGCCAACGGCCTTCGCGGGACTGCCGGCTCTCTTTAATGGTACGCCCAGCAGCATTTCCCCCATATTTGTGGATCCCAACTTCAAAAATGCGGATGTTCAGTCCTGGAACCTGAATATCCAGCAACAGCTCACCCGTAGTTCATCCATGATGGTAGGCTATTTCGGCAATAAGGGCACTCATCTGGAAGATGACATCAACGTTAACCAGACCCGTGTATTCGGTCAGGTAAAGGCAGGCAACATCAACCCTTTGCTGAGCAATCCGAATCTGCCCTTCCAGGTTTTATCCGCCAACAGCCCATTCTTCCCGAATACCGGTTTGGCATCGTCCGTATTGGAGCGTGAGAGCGGCAGCAACTCCAACTACAACGCCCTATGGGCAACGCTTACCCAGAGGGTGTCACATGGATTGCAGTTCAACGCGTCTTATACCTACTCCCACTCCATTGACGAAGCTTCCCGCAACAACGAAGGGATTCTCTTCCCGGACAGCACGAATATTTTTGCCAGCAGGGCAAGCTCGGACTTTGACGTGCGTCATCGTTTTGTAGCGAACTCTGTTTATGATCTTCCCTTCAAAGGCAACCGTGTTGTAAGCGGTTGGGAACTGGCGCCGATCGTGAGTTGGCAGACCGGCAATCCCTATACCATAGTTGTGAACACCTCAAGCGCAATCAACGGCGTTTCCAATACTGTCACCCCCAACGTGAGCGGCCCTATTCATGTTAGCGGCAACCCGCTGGGACAGTGGATCTCAAACCCCGGCGTGTTCTCTCTCCCTGCTCCAGGTACATTGGGCAATCTGGGCCGCAATGCCGTATACGGTCCCGGCTTTGCGAATGTTGACCTCGCGCTGGTAAAGAACACGAAGTTGGCGGAAAGGCTGAACTTGCAGTTCCGGGTTGATGCCTTTGATTTGCTGAATCACCCGAACTACGGACAACCTGGTCCACAAAGCGGAGGAATTCTAGCCTCTGTATTCTCCACCGCCAACCTGGCAAACGGATCATTCTCAACCATCAGTGGCACTCGCTTTCCGAACGGCGACTCAGGGTCTTCCCGCCAGTTGCAGTTCGCATTTAAACTTCAGTTCTAGTTTCAGTTGTTCCATTCAAAAAAGCACCGGCTTCGGCCGGTGCTTTTTTTGCATGAAGTTGAAAACTATTTTCATTGGCAGAGCATTGTGAGTTGCTGACTAGATTTTGCTGGCCGATCTGATCTGGCCGACCCCTCGGTTCAACCCCGAGTTCAATCAATGAGTTGTAAAAGGCTCCCGGATCATTGGAGGGTATCCACGAATGGAAAGCCCAACAATAAGGAATGAATATGCTACGAGGAATCTTATGGGGGCGGCAGCGACAGTTTTGGTTGCTTTTTTGTTTACTATTGTCAAATTATGGCAGGGTGCCCAAGAGGCAAAGCGTCAAGGCATAAGCTTGGGCGTGAATGTTACTTTATTTGTGAGGCATTACCTGTTGAGCCGAAAGGGCATCCTACTTGGACTTTTAGTTTTTATACTCACCTTTTTTGTAGTCCAATTCATGAGTCACCGATTGAGCTCGAATCCGCGATTGAAATAAGTCGTGAAAACACAAGACAAAAATAAGCCCCGCATTTCTGCGGGGCTTTGAAGTGTATCGGGAGCGCTAGCTTAACTTATCCGCCGTAGGGCATGCCGCCGTGCTCGCCGCCTGCCGGAGCTTTCTTGTCTTCCGGAACATCGGAGACCAGAGCTTCGGTGGTCAGCATCAGAGCAGCGATGGAAGCCGCGTTCTGCAGGGCAGTGCGGGTCACCTTGGTAGGATCGATCACGCCTGCTTTAACCAGGTCCTCAAACTTATCGTTTTGAGCGTTGTAACCGTAGTTATTGTCCTTGGAGTCACGGATCTTCCCCACAACAATTGCACCCTCTTCGCCGGAGTTGGCGACGATCTGGCGCAAAGGCTCTTCCAAGGCGCGCCGCACGATTTCCGCTCCGGTTTCCTCATCGTCATTCTTAAACTTGAGGTCATCCAGGGCAGCCTGGCAACGGACCAAGGCCACGCCACCACCCGGGACAATGCCTTCTTCCACGGCTGCGCGGGTCGCGTGCATTGCGTCTTCCACGCGGGCTTTCTTTTCCTTCATTTCGGTTTCGGTTGCGGCGCCGACTTTGATTACGGCAACGCCACCCACCAGCTTCGCCAACCGCTCCTGCAGCTTTTCGCGGTCATAGTCACTGGTGGCTTTTTCCGACTGCGCACGGATTTCGCGCACCCGGCCTTAGATCTCAGCGCCTTTGCCTTTGCCTTCCACAATCGTGGTGTTGTCTTTGTCGATCGTGATTTTCTTGGCGCGGCCCAGGTCGGCAAGCTCAATGTTTTCCATCTTGATGCCGAGATCTTCCGTGATGGCTTTTCCGCCAGTCAGAATTGCAATGTCCTGCAGCATGGCCTTGCGGCGGTCGCCGAAGCCAGGCGCCTTTACAGCGCAAACTTGCAGCGTGCCACGCAGCTTGTTCACTACCAGGGTTGCCAGCGCTTCACCATCAACATCTTCCGCGATGATCAAAAGCGGACGGCCTTGCTTGGCCACCTGTTCCAAAATCGGAAGCAGGTCCTTCATGGTGCTGATTTTCTTTTCATTGATCAGGATGAGCGCGTCATCCAGAATGGCTTCCATGCGCTCGGGGTCTGTCACGAAATAAGGGGAGAGGTAGCCGCGGTCAAACTGCATGCCTTCCACCACTTCCAGGCTGGTTTCCATGGTGCGGGATTCTTCCACCGTGATCACGCCGTCTTTGCCGACCTTCTTCATAGCTTCAGCAATGATGCGGCCAATGGTTTCGTCGTTGTTGGCGGAAATGGTGCCCACCTGGGCAATCATGTCACCGCTAACGGGCTTGGAAAGTGAATCCAAAAAGCCTTTGCTGCGCTCGCCGTCTTTGTTCAGCGTGCCGCAAATTGTGTTGACTGCGCGCTCAATGCCGCGCTTCAGGGCCATCGGGTTTGCGCCCGCTGCCACAGTCTTCACGCCATCACGATAGATGGCCTGGGCCAGTACGGTTGCTGTGGTGGTGCCGTCACCGGCCACGTCGCTGGTTTTGCTGGCGACTTCGCGCACCATCTGTGCGCCCATGTTTTCCAGGTTATCGCCAAGCTCAATTTCCTTGGCCACGGTTACGCCGTCCTTGGTGATGACGGGGGAACCAAACTTTTTGTTGATGACCACGTTGCGGCCGCGAGGACCGAGCGTCACCTTCACTGCATCTGCAAGAACATTCACTCCGCGCAGAATCGCCTGGCGGGATTCTTCACCGTGCACAATTATCTTTGGCATTGTTGCAATCTCCTATCGAAAGTCTGCCGCCTGTCGCGGCCATGTTGATTTCAAAACTTGGGGTCGTAGCAGTTAGCGATTGGCAATTAGCAAAAATCAAATTCAAGCCAATTGCTATTTACTATTTGCTATTGCTCGATTTACCGTCTGGCTGCGCCGGCTTTTTCGGGCTTCTCTGCGCTCTTGCTGGAGCCGCTCAGGATTCCGAGGATCTCGTCTTCCTTCATGATGAGCAACTCTTCGCCATCAATCTTGATTTCCGATCCGGAATATTTGCCGAACAGAACGCGGTCGCCTTCTTTTACTGCCAGGGGAACGGTCTGGCCTTTGTCAAACTTGCCGGTTCCAGCAGCAATGACTATGCCTTCCTGCGGTTTTTCTTTTGCGGTGTCGGGGATGATGATGCCTCCGCGAATCGTTTCCGTCTCCTGAACCCGGCGGATAACAACGCGGTCATGTAACGGGGTCAACTTCTGTGCCATGCGACTACTCCTTTCAAATGTGTTTTCCTGAATAATGGGATTTACTAAGGCTGTCTTGCGGGTGATAGGAGCTTTGCTAGCACTCAGTCCTATCGAGTGCTAATTATGCGATAATGGGCAATTGTTTGTCAATGGCAAAAGTTGAGTGACTTACGCTCATGCAGCTTAATGAGGAAGGAAATGCGGTAGAGACGCAGCATGTCACGCCTCTACGCTAAGAAGTTAGCTAATCAGAGTAAGTTTATGAAACAAAATATATTTAGGCGCGCGCCGGATCCGCCTTTTCAACGTTCACGGCCAGGTCGTCAAAAGATTTTTGTGCCTTTTTCGGATCGAATTTGCCGTCTCTGGCCAGCCGCGACAGCGCTGCCGTGGCTATGGATTCGGCATTGATCTCAAAATGCCGGCGAAGATGTTCGCGATTATCGCTGCGCCCAAAGCCGTCCGTTCCCAGAGTCACTAGCCGGGTACCAAGCCAGGGAGCCAGTTGGTCCGGGACTACTTTCATGTAGTCGGATGCGGCGATGATAGGGCCATCAGTTTTCTCCAGCACCTTCAGTACCCAGGGCTGCTTCTGCTTTTCGGCTGGATGCAGGCGGTTCCAGCGCTCGGTTGCCATGGCTTCACGGCGAAGTTCGTTATAGCTGGTCACGCTCCATACATCAGCCTGAACTCCGTATTTTTCTGCCAGAATTGACTGCGCCCGCAACGCTTCATTCAGGATCGATCCGCTGCCAAACAATTGCACCGTGGCCTTTTTGCCCTCTGCTGCTTTGAACTTATAAATGCCTTTGATGATGCCTTCTTCGCAGCCAGCGGGCATTTCCGGCATCACGTAATCTTCGTTGTACAGCATGATGTAGTAAAAACGGTCTTCGCCTTCCTGGTACATGCGGCGGATTCCGTCCTGCACAATCACCGCGATCTCGTAAACATAAGCGGGATCGTAAGTGGCGCATGTTGGGACCGTGGAAGAAACCACGATGCTGTGTCCATCCTGGTGCTGGAGACCTTCACCGGAAAGCGTGGTGCGGCCGCCCGTTCCGCCCATCAAAAATCCCTTACCACGGGCATCAGCAAACGCCCAGATCAGGTCTCCTACGCGCTGGAAGCCAAACATGGAGTAATAGGTAAAGAAGGGAATCATGGGGATGCGATAGTTGGAATACGCAGTGCCCGCCGCAGTCATTGACGCCATGGAACCGGCTTCAGTAATTCCTTCTTCCAGAATCTGGCCGTCCTTGGCTTCACGATAATAGAGCAGCATGTCCACATCGTGCGGTTTGTAAAGCTGGCCCTGGCTGGCATAAATGCCAACCTGCCGGATGATCGATTCCATGCCGAACGTGCGGGCTTCATCCGGGATAATCGGTACCACTAGCTTGCCAATTTTCGGGTCCTTCATCAGGTTGCGCAGCATGCTCACGAAGCCCATTGTCGTAGAAACGGCGCGCCCTTTGGAGCCTTCCAGCGATTCCTTGAAGACCTCAAGCGTAGGCGACTCAAAGCCGCGCACACCCCTGCGGGCATCGCGTTTGGGCATGAACCCGCCAAGAGCTTTGCGGCGCTCCAGCATGTACTGGATCTCTGGATTGTCATCTGGTGGCCGATAGAGAGAGCCTTCCTTGGCCGCCTTGTCAGGGATGGGAATTTCAAAGCGCGAACGGAAAGCCGTCAGTGCTTCGTCCGTCATTTTCTTTTCCTGGTGCGTGGCATTGCGTGCCTGCGCTGAACCCAGGCCGTATCCTTTCACGGTCTTGGCCAGAATCACAGTGGGGCTGCCTTTGTGTTCCGATGCGCGTTTGTAAGCGTTAAAGACTTTCTGTGGATCGTGCCCGCCGCGCTGCAGGTGGAAGATTTCGTCATCGGTCCAGTCGGCAACCAACGCCGCTGTCTCAGGATACTTGCCGAAGAACTCTTTGCGCACAAAAGCGCCGTCTTTAGCTTTGAAGGTCTGGTACTCGCCGTCCACGCACTCTTCCATCCGCTTCAGCAGCATTCCGGAATGATCGCGGGCCAGCAGCTCATCCCAGCCAGAGCCCCAGATCACCTTGATCACGTTCCAGCCGGTGCCGCGGAAGGCCGCTTCCAACTCATTGATGATCTTGCCGTTGCCGCGCACGGGGCCGTCCAGCCGCTGCAGGTTACAGTTGACCACGAAAATTAAATTGTCGAGCTTTTCGCGCGATGCCAGCGTGAGCTGCGAGCCCATCGCTTCCGGCTCGTCGGTCTCGCCATCCCCAATAAACGCCCACACTTTGCGCGGCGTTGGTTTAATCAGCCCACGATTCTCGAGGTAACGCATGAATCGCGCCTGATAGATGGCATTGAGCGGGCCCAGTCCCATGGAGACGGTAGGAAAGCGCCAGAATTCCGGCATGAGCCACGGATGCGGGTAGGATGACAGTCCAGGTTTGTCTCGCAATTCATGACGAAAATTTTCTACCTGCTCCTGGCTGATCCGGCCTTCCAGATAGCCCCGGGCGTACACGCCTGGTGACGCGTGACCCTGGAAATATACGAAATCGCCAGGCTCGTCGCCGTGGTTGGCGTGAAAAAAATGGTTGTAGCCCACTTCCAGCAGCGTTGCCAGAGAAGAGTAAGTGGAAATGTGCCCACCGATGCCGGGATCTTTCTTGTTCTGCCGATGCACCATCGCCATGGCATTCCAGCGAATCAGGCTCTTGATGCGGCGCTCCATCGCACGATCGCCCGGATAAGGCGCTTCTTCATCCACCGGAATTGTATTCACGTAAGGAGTGTTTAACTGGACGGGAACATCAACGCCAGACTGGCGAGCGCGACGCGTAAGGGCATCAAGCAGACGAGTTCCCTGACCAGGGCCTGCCTGGTCTATGACTTCATCAAAAGCTTCAATCCACTCTAAAATTTCCTCGTGATCGGGTTCAAGGGCAACGGCAGGTTTGGCATTCATTTTAATAGTATGACGCGAACCACGCGCAATTTCCACTCGCCAAAGTTACACGGCAGTGTCATTGGGCGGTGCTGGCGTGCGGCAGAAACGCGTCTGAGATGCTGGACACGCTCCAGCCGTCGGCTGAATATACATTGTCAAAGTACCTGTCGAAGGCCGGCTTCCCGGAACTGGAAGTCAGTGCCGCGTCCAGCTCGCTTCTGAATGCCGCACTCATTGAATGCGCCCACTCATCCGACCACAAATCCCTTTTCCGTAAATACTGCTCCATGAATGAGAGAGGATCGTGCGCGATATAGCACTCATGTGATTTATCAGCTCCGGCAGTCGCCGAGCCAGACCCGCGTGAAGTCAGGCATTCAATCAGGGAAGGACCATGGCCTTCGCGTGCTCGCCGGATGGCCTCTTGCGCAACGCGAAATACTCCCACAGCGTCACCCCCATCCACGGGGATCACCGGATAGAAAGTGGAATCAACAGCGATATAAGGCCCTGTTGCGGATGCAATTTTTGATTCCAGTCGTGATTCAAAACTGCTTTCGACCAAACACACCAATGGCAGTTTCTTTGTTGCTGCCTCCGCCATAATGTCAGGATCAAAAATCAATGATCCCTGGTTTCGCGGACAAAACATCAACATGACCGCACTCTGGCCCGTTAACTTCTGTGCCAGAGAGAGAACTGTGTCCATGCTGAGAGCCATAGACGTATTCACGTTGTTGTCGCGGCGGTGCTTTTGATTGTGCGCGAAGATTTGTCCCAGCGGCGTGCCCTTGATTAAGCTGGCAGCAAAGCTGCCATATTCCATCACGATGCAATCTTGCGGAAGAAGATGCGCGCCAGCACCGGCTATGGTCGCTTCAAATCCGAGAATAGAACGGTTCGGTTTGTTAGATGAAGCCTCAATGCTCTGCACACGTTCGGCAAGCATGCGGCATTTCATCATCGTGGCATAAAGCTCCTTCAGTTTGTCCGCATTCAGAACAGCCAGTGACGTGACGTCTGGCTTCGGCTTTTTTACCGCATGTTTGCGTGACTTTGGCCGGGAGCTCTTGGTTTTGCGTCTAGCGGCAGTAGCGGCTGGTCTGTTTTTCTTTTTAGCGGGCATGAGCGGAAATCATTCTACCGTATGCGGCTCATCTTCATTTGGGTTTTGGGTAATGTGTGACGAAAAAGCTCCGCAAATTTTCTTCCATAAATTGCTGCCATTTTTCAACAATTCAGTGAAAAAGAATGTGGAAAACCATTAAGGGCGCTGCGATAGTGCAGCAATGTTGCGTAATCTGGCATTTTGCACCTGCAAAGGTGCTGGCTGGTTTCAGGAAACAAAAAATTGGAACTGCACAGTTATTTTTCAATGCAGCAATGTAAATTGTTGCAGAGTTGCGCCAATCGCATTGGGAGAATCTAAGAAATCACATTGTAATTTGCAGGGGGACGAATTTATCGATCTAAACAAATTGCTTATGCGGACCTGAATTCTCTTGCATCGTCCACATACAATTGCCTCTGTGAAAGTGCGTATTGACAAGCTGCTGGTGGAGAGAGGCCTTGTTGCTTCACGCGAGCGCGCGCAAGCCATGATTCTCTCCGGCCGCGTTCTGGTCAATGAGCAGAAAATTGAAAAGGCTGGCGCTGTTGTTGAACAAGATGCGGTGATACGGCTGCTGGGCGATGATTTGAAGTATGTGAGCCGTGGCGGACTTAAGCTGGAAGCCGCACTGCGCGACTGGAAAATAGATCTCAGCGGAAGATCATGCATGGACGTTGGAACTTCCACGGGCGGCTTTACCGACTGCATGTTGCAGCACGGAGCAGCAGAGGTGCTCGCCATTGATACCGGTTATGGTCAGATTCACGCGCGCTTGCGCTCTGACCGCCGAGTGAAGCTACTGGAAAAGACCAATGCGCGTTATCTTGCGCCAGAAGACCTGGGCAAAGCTGGGGGCTTGGCGCCGGTTAGTTTCATTGCCATAGACGTTTCGTTTATCTCTGTTACACTCGTTCTCCCCGCCGTGCTGAACGCGGCGTTTGCGGACAAAGCCGGCAGTCGCCGTGAGGCTGTAATTCTGATCAAGCCGCAGTTTGAAGTAGGCCGCGAGTTGGTGGGAAAAGGTGGGATCGTGAAAGACGAACAGGCGCAACAGGGGGCTGTGCATAAAGTCCGGCAAAAAGTGGAAGAGCTGGGCGGCAAGAACATAGAATTAATGGATTCTCCTATTCTCGGCATGGAAGGAAACCGGGAATTTCTTTTGCACGCGGAATTTGAATGAAAAAAGCTTCCATCATTTCCAAGCTGGGCAAGCCGGACTTGAGCAGTTTTGTCGGCCAGGTAGCGGAATGGCTTCGCAGCCATGACTATATGGTTACCGCGGATGCAGCAACGCGTGAGTTCTGCCCGGATTGCGAACCTGCGGAAAGGGAAGAGCTATCTGTGGTGAACCCAGACTTTGTGGTTGTCCTGGGCGGCGATGGGACACTGCTCTCCACGGCGCGTTGCGTAGCGCGTGCAGGCATTCCGATTCTTGGCATCAATCTGGGCTCGCTTGGATTCTTGACGGAAGTAAAGCAGGAAGAGATAGAACTCGCACTGACTGAAGTGGATGCCGGGCGTTGTGAATTAAGCCAGCGGCCCATGCTGCACTGCCAGGTGCAGCGCGACGGCAAATGTGTTGCTACCCACGAAGCGTTCAACGAAGTCGTGATGAACCAGAGCGCGGTGGCGCGCATTACCGATTTTGAGGTTCGCGTAAATGGCCATTTTGTTGCTAATTACAAGGCTGACGGCCTGATTATCTCAACTCCTACAGGTTCAACCGCGTATTCCCTTGCGGCGGGCGGCCCCATTCTTGCGCCGGATGTTTCCGCTTTTGTGATTACTCCTGTTGCGTCTCATGCTTTGACCAACCGCCCTTTGGTAGTGCAGGATGCGGCCATCATTGAGGCCAGAATTCTAGTCACCAGAGAACAGGCATTCCTCACGGTCGATGGCCAAGTGGGAACTCCGTTAGTAGACGACGATGTGGTGGTCTGCCGAAAATCAGAATATAAAGTGAAACTGTTCAAGATGGCCGGCCGGTCATTTTTTGACGTGCTGCGGACCAAGCTGAAGTGGGGAGAAAGATAAGCAGTTATGAATTGGTTTTACAGGCCGATGCGGATGGCGATCACCGCCCTCTTGCTCTTCATGCTAGCAGGATATGCTACGGCTCAGATCAAGCCTGCTGCTGACTTGATCATCACGAACGCGAAGATCTGGACGGTAGATAAAACGCGTCCTCACGCCGAAGCACTGGCAGTCCTTGGGGACCGCATTGTTGCCGTGGGAAGCGCGGCGGAGGTGGATGCCTGGCGCGGGCCGCAAACCAAGGTGCTGGACGCGCAAGGCAAGCTGCTGCTTCCGGGGTTTAATGACGCACACGTGCATTTTGTTGATGGCGGTGACCATCTTTCGGCGGTGCAGCTCAAAGATGCTACATCGCCGGAAGAGTTCGCGCGCAAGATCGGTGAGCGGGTAAAGAGCACTGCCAAAGGTGAGTGGATTATTGGAGGCGATTGGGATGAGCAGAAATGGTCGCCACCCAACCTTCCTACAAAGGAGTTGATTGATCCAGTCACGCCTGACACTCCGGTCTGGGTGAACCGCTATGACGGCCATGAGTCCTTGGCCAACTCCGTCGCGTTGCGGCTGGCGGGGATTACAGCCAAAACTCCGGAACCCGCAGGAGGCCAAATTGTCCGCGATGCTCAGGGTAATCCGACAGGAATTCTGAAAGACGCCGCGCAGGAACTCGTTAACAAAGCCATGCCGCCGATGACGCCCGCGCACCGGATGCGCGCAATCCATCAGGCGCTGGACCATGCCGCCTCGCTCGGTGTAACCAGCGTGCAGGACATGAATCCTTCTTACGATGATGTAAAGGCCTATGCTGAATTACAGGAGCAGAGCGCGCTCACAGTGCGTATCTATGTGGCGCCTCTGGAAACAACATGGCGAGACCAGGCCAAAATCGGTATCCGCCACGCTTTTGGTAGTCCGTTCCTACGCATGGGTGCGGTGAAAGGATACGCGGATGGCTCTTTAGGTTCGAAAACCGCCTACTTTTTTGACGCTTATACAGACGCGCCAAATACGCATGGCCTGCTCAGCGATGAAATGCATCCTGCGGGAGAGATGCTGAAGCGTCTCCGGGGCGCGGATGCCGCCGGCTTGCAGCTTTGTGTTCATGCCATTGGCGACCGCGCAATCTCCACCACACTCGATATGTTTGCCCAGATAGAAAAGACCAATGGCAAGCGTGACCGGCGCTGGCGCATCGAGCACTCACAGCACATGGCAGCAAAAGATTTTGTACGCTATGCAAGGCTGGGCGTGATTGCTTCCGTGCAGCCGTATCACGCAATTGATGATGGACGCTGGGCTGAAACGCGAATCGGCCCGGATCGCGTGAAGCGTACTTACGCATTCCGCACATTCTTGGAAAACGGTGTGCGGCTGGCATTTGGAACAGATTGGTCCGTGGCGCCGCTGAGTCCCATGTGGAGCATTTATGCGGCCGTGACGCGAGCGACGCTGGACGGAAAAAATCCCAACGGCTGGGTTCCCGAGCAGAAGCTGACTGTGACTGAAGCCATTGAGGCATATACCGCCGGATCAGCTTACGCAGAATTTCAAGAAAAAGAGAAGGGAAGCATCACGCCGGGCAAGCTGGCCGACTTCGTTGTAGTGTCGGATGATATTTTCAAAATACCGCCTGCGGCGATTAAGAACGTAAAAATTGAAGCGACTTTCCTGGGCGGCAAGCTGGTGTACGGCGGGCTGGAATAGCGCCCCATTCAGTTTTCCTCGAATCAAAAGCGATGGAAAACTCGGTCTTTTTTCCATTCCGTTGACAAACGGCAACTATTTCGCGCCTGCAGCAGACGTCGGAACCATTTCCGCTGATACAACTTGGACGCGAAGATCTTTAATGTCTCGCGAGCGAGCGCTTACATTCAATCTTTTGATAGTGTCGCTTGACCCTGGTTCTCGGGGTTCATAAGTGATCAGGTACTCTGTACGCAGCGCCAGCGCGATCTCCTGAAAAGTTTTATCGAGCTTGTTGAGATTCACAAACAGCGCCTCACCGTTGACGGGAGCTACCAGGGTCTCAATCGCCTTTCTTGAGGCATGAACGTTGGCATCATAATCCGTAATCATGACGATATAGATTGAAAGGCCCTTCATTTTTTCCAGATAGCCCACCACTTGTGATAGTGATTTGCGGCTCTCATTGTCGCCGCCATCCGTGAGAGCAACCAGAACCTTCCGTTTGCAATCATTCTTTCCCATCACATGGGTGGCAGAAGCAATCACCGCATCGTAGAGAGCGGTCCCACCGCGCGGGGCGTGCCGGTCAAAAGCCTGTTGAATGCTGTTGGCATCACTGGTGAGGTCCTGATCCAGATAGGGGTCGTCGTTGAAATTCACGGCAAAGAATTGGTCGGCTGGATTACTGGCGCGGACAAAGCCCATGAGGGCGTTAATGGCAGCCGAATTTTTGGAACGCATGGAGCCGGAGCGGTCAAGCATCAAGCCAACGCAGGCAGGAGCATCACTGATCTGCACCGACTTGACTGGCAACGGCTTGCCATCCTCGGTCAAAATAAAGTTTTCTGCTTTTAGGTCTGGCGTGGGACGTCCCTTGGAATCTGTGACCCTGGCCAAAACCGCCAGATCAGAAGCCGGCTTTTGATCTGACGAACTATGCATGGACGCAGGTTGCGTTGCTGGCGCTTCCTGGGCTGGTACGCACACCGGCACAACGGACGTGATGGCAATGACCAATAGTACGCAGCAAATAGATCGGGAAGACATCACTGGTTTCTCCTTTTCATGGGAACAGAAAAGTTGAGTAAATCAGGAGCGGTTGGTATTTTCTCTGAGAGACGCGGAAAAGGGAAGAATAATCGCAGGAAACAAAAAATAAGAAGCCCCGAGTTTTGTGGTTGACCCATTCACCTCGACCAGCGGTTCGCTATAGACCCTTGCCGACCAGCCTTCTTTGCCTTAGTTCCTTGCGAAACTCACAAAGTGCGATCTTTAATCAGCTTACGCTGAAGCTTGGGCTCCGGGCTCACCGCCAACCGGGTAAATCGGTCAACACCTCGGGGCTTCTATCTTTGCCTTTATACATTTCACGTTCTTCTCAACCAGCGGTTCGCTGAATAGACCCTTACCGGCCCTCCGCCGCTTTACAGCTTGCGCTGTTGCGAGGTGACCTTGGCTAAAGCCCCGGACTCGCCGCCAACCGGAAAAACATTTGAAATGTCAAAGAACAATTGTGAATTTACTCGCTTCATAATTTAAGTCAAACAGATTTTTGCATTTTGTATCTAGCGTGGAATCAATCATTTGTGAGCTCGTCCACAGGCGGTGTACAAAAATCAGTGCAGCCGGTTATTCAAATTCAATAGCCATGCGGGGAAGATGCGAATTTTGCAATTTTTGTGAATGTGAAAATGTGCGGCTAAATCAGTGTTGATGCAGGGAAGAAAAGCGGTTGTTGGCCATTAGCTTTGGCTTTGTTGCCTTAATCTTTGCGGCATTGCCGAGCATGGGCGAGTAGATGCTGCAAAATTACTGGGTATCGATCGAGTTCCGGCTGTTCACTATTATCACGATACGAGTCGCTTATCGTTGCTGTGATCGCCAACCGCTGCGTTCGACTTGCTACCAATATCAAAAGGCGATTCCTCGGCTACCACACTCGATGATCGCCAGCATTCCGTCGGGTTTTGTTGCTTTGCTTTACGTGGACGATTAAGAGAGCGCAGTTGTGGTCGCTACGCCGCCATCTCCTGTCGCACTTCCGCAATCGTGACAGTCACTTGTCCGAACCTATTCTGTCCACGCTTGACAAAGGCTGACCTCGGCATTACAAGTTTCACGCCGATACAGAGAATAAAAGACGTCTTTCTCAAGCTCTTTGCTACCGGTTAGGCTGTACGACATCGAAAAAGCGGATTGCGACGGGAAATCTTTGTAACGATAACGTCGCCAATAACACTACCTCAAAGACATCGACTCGTTCATGTCACAAATCGAACGAGCGCGATCCAATTCTCGGGGTCCCTGACTCCCATTAGTCGGAGGTCCAGGGCGGCGGTGATAACTGTCGCCCACAACGCCTGGCGAGGTGTTTAACAGTCGAGCGGTCGTGCCACATTATGCCGTCATCGGATGACAAAGCGAAGACCTCGGATGACAATTTCCGAGCGCAGGCGCCACAACTGAACTTGCCCAAAGGCGGCGGTGCGCTTCGTGGCATTGGCGAGAAGTTTGCCGCCAATCCGGTCACTGGTGCCGGCTCTGTTACAGTACCTGTCTTCACCAGTCCCGGCCGCAGCGGCTTTGGGCCGGAATTGTCTTTGTCTTATAGCTCCGGCAGCGGCAACAGCCATTTCGGCTTCGGATGGTCGCTCAGCCTGCCGCAAATTACTCGCAAAACCGATAAGGGACTACCTCGCTACGATGATGCGAACGAGTCAGACATTTTCATTCTTTCCGGCGCTGAAGATCTGATGCCTGCGTTGACATTTTCCGCAAGCCAATGGACTCGCGACGTCGTTTCCCGTTCCGTTTATGGCACGCAGTATGCCGTTCACCGTTATCGCCCTCGCGTCGAGGGGCTTTTCGCCCGCATAGAGCGCTGGATCAATACTTCCGACGCAACAGACACCTTCTGGCGATCGATCTCCAAACAGAACGTTACGACCTGGTACGGCAAGACTATAGAGAGCCGCATTGCCGATCCTGCCGACCCCAGCCGGGTCTTCGCGTGGATGATCTCGGAAAGCTATGACGATAAGGGCAATGCCATTGCTTATACATATAAGCAGGAAGACTCAGCAGGCGTCGATCTTGCGCAGGCGAATGAACGTAACCGCACTGATTCCACTCGCTCGGCCCAGCGATATGTCAAGGCCATTTCTTACGCGAATCGCACGCCTTACTTCCCCGACCTTGACGCAACCGCGCCTGTCGCTTTGCCCGCCGATTGGTGTTTCCAGCTCGTTTTTGATTTTGGCGAGCACGACCTGGCAAACCCTACGCCCGACGATACAAAGCAGCCGTGGCTTTGTCGCCTTGATGCTTTCTCCACCTACCGTGCAACGTTTGAAGTTCGCACCTATCGCCTTTGCCGCCGCGCGTTGATGTTTCACAATTTTCCTGATCAGCCCGCTATCGGCCTGAACTGCCTTGTGCGCTCTACCGATTTAACTCACGTTCTGACGCCTCCAACCGATCCAACCCAACCTTTCTTTTCCTTTTTGCTGTCGGCGAGCCAATCCGGATACCTGCGCAACCCCGCGGGCGGATATTTTTCTTCTCCGCTGCCGCCGTTGGAATTCGAATACACGCAGGCCCAGGTTGACGAAACCGTAAGAGACATCGATTCGGAAAGCCTGAAGAATCTGCCCTCAGGAATCGATGGCACGAGCTATCGCTGGGTTGATCTTGATGGGGAAGGCGTTTCCGGCATTCTGATCGAGCAGGGCGGAAGCTGGTTTTACAAGCCAAACTACAGCCCCGCAAACGAACAAACGATCGATGGCGCGCAACTCACGCTGCCGCAGTTCGGAGCAGTGGAAGTTATTGCCAGCAAACCTTCTCACGCTGCTCTCGCTTCCGGCAGGCAACAGTTGATGAATATCTCCGGCGACGGCCGCCTCGATCTTGTCGAGTTCGAAGGCCCCACGCCAGGCTTCTACGAACGCACAGAAGATAAGGATTGGCGTCCATTTCAAGCCTTCCAGGCTCTGCCCACGGTCGATTGGAAAAATCTGAACCTCAAATTCATCGACCTGACCGGCGACGGCTTTGCCGATATTCTCATTAGTTGTGACGATGTCTTCTGGTGGCATGAATCGTTTTCCACGGAAGGTTTTGGACCCGCGCAGCGCGTGGCGCAAGCCTTCGACGAGGAAAAAGGCCCGCAACTGGTCTTCGCCGATAGTACCGAATCCATCTTCCTCGCAGACATGTCAGGCGACGGCCTCACTGACCTGGTTCGCGTTCGCCTGGGAGAAGTCTGCTACTGGCCGAATCTCGGCTACGGCCGCTTCGGCGCCAAGGTCACAATGGACCAGGCTCCCCGCTTCGACCGCTACAACTTATTCGATGGCCGCCGCATACGCCTCGCAGACATCGATGGCTCCGGCACAGCCGACATCATCTATTTTTCCAGTGACGAAGTTCATCTGTACTTCAATCAGTCGGGGAATGGGTGGGGCGCGAAATATTCGCTCGAGCACTATCCTGCTGTCGAAAACGTTTCTTCCGCCGCCGCCCTGGACCTCCTCGGTAACGGTACCGCCTGCCTGGTCTGGTCTTCGCCGCTCAGTGCAAACGCCCGTCGGCCCATGCGCTACATCGATCTGATGGGCGGTCAGAAGCCGCACCTGCTCACCACCGTCAGAAACAATCTCGGCGCTGAGACAGTTGTCCAATATGCGCCCTCAACCAAGTTCTACGTCGCGGACAAACTGGCCGGAACACCTTGGGTCACGCGCTTGCCGTTTCCCGTTCACGTTGTTGAAAGAGTTGAAACCTATGATTACATCAGCCGTAATCGCTTCGTTACGCAATACGCCTACCATCATGGCTATTTCGATGGAGTCGAACGCGAGTTTCGCGGCTTTGGCCGCGTCGACCAATGGGACACGGAAGAATTCACCGCGCTCGCGCAGGCCAGTGACTTCCCGCAACCCTCAAATCAAAATCCCAGCTCGAACGTTCCACCCGTCCTAACCAAAACGTGGTTTCACACCGGAGCGTTCTTCGGCGAATCGCGCATCTCCAAATATCTCGAGCACGAGTATTACTCCGAAGGCGACTCCAGCGATGAGATAACTGGACTCACGCCGGCACAACTCGAATCGATGCTGCTCGACGACACCGTTCTCCCCACGACTGTTCTGCTGCCCGATGGAACACGCACTGCTTACGATCTTTCCGGCGAGGAAATGCGCGAAGCATGCCGCTCATTACGTGGCTCCACGCTGCGGCAGGAAATCTATGCGCTCGATAGCACTGACGAGGCCGACCGCCCCTACACCGTCTCCGAGCGCAACTTCGCCATTGAAACCTTGCAGCCGCAGGGTCTAAACCGCTACGGGGTCTTTTTCACTCACGAGCGGGAGACCATCGAATATCACTACGAACGAAAGCTTTACAAGGTTATCGGCAACACGCTGGCTGATTCCAATGCCCCTCCGGCCGGCGCTTTAAACGCCGCGGACCCGCGCGTCACGCACACCATGGCTCTGTCGGTGGATGCGTTCGGCAACGTTCTCCAGTCAACATCCATAGCCTACGGCCGTCGTTATCTCGATCCCGCGCTGAATGCTGCAGATCAGGCAAAGCAAAGCGCCCTCTTGGCCACTTATTCCGAGAATTCATACACGAACCCGATTGTCAACAATGACGGCTACCGAGTTCCCGTCGCCGCCGAAGCAAGCGTTTACGAACTGCTGCAATTCATTCCGGATTCGAACCAGGCGGGGCTCACGAATCTATTCGATTTCACTGAAATACAAACAAAAATTCAACAAACCGCGGACGGCAAGCACGACATCAACTTCGAGAATCTCAGTCCTTCCGGCTTGAACGCGGGCGAAGTCTATCGTCGTCTCATCGCGCGCCAGCGCACCTACTACCGCCATGACGACATGGGAGCTGCCGCGGGGGATGAAAACGCTCTGCTTCCGCTGCATCAACTTGACTCTCATGCCCTCTCTGGAAGCGGCTATAAGCTCGCTTTCACTGCAGGGTTGATTGCCCAGACCTATCAGCGTAATGGAACCGCGCTGTTGCCAACTCCCAACACGGTCCTGGGCAGCACCGCAAACGATGGCGGCGGTTACGTCGATCTCGACGCCGACGGAAACTGGTGGATGCCATCTGGCCGCGTCTTTTATTCATCGGCCGCGACTACTCCTGCGCTTGAACAATCACAAGCTCAACAAAACTTCTATCTCCCTCGTCGTTTCGTCGATCCATTCGGCAATGCAACCACCATCAACTACGACGCCAACAATCTGCTTCTCGGCCAGGTCACAGATTCTGTCGGCAACATCGTCGTCGGGTCCAACGATTATCGAGTGCTGCAGCCGCTCCAAATTACCGACCCCAATGGCAACCGCAACATTGTTGCCTTCGATATCATTGGCCTCGTCGCCGGAACAGCGGTGATGGGTAAGACGGCCGAATCACTCGGCGACTCACTCGCTACATTCACCGCTGATCTCACGCGAGCGCAAATCGACAGCTTCTACAACACCGCGGATCCTCACACGCTAGTTCAGGCTCTTCTCGGCACTGCAACCACCCGCATCGTTTACGACATCATGCGTTTCTACAATTCGCGCCAAGCGTCTCCCAACGACTCCACAAAGTGGCTGCCGTCGTTCGCAGCCACCATTGCGCGCGAAATGCACGTCAGCGATCTCGCGCCAGAACAACAAATCATCACCCAGATCAGCTTCAGTTACTCTGACGGTTTTGGGCGGGAGATTCAAAAGAAAATCCAGGCCGAGCCCGGCCCGGTTGTCGACAAAGGCCCGGTGTTCGATCCGCGATGGACGGGCAGCGGCTGGACAATCTTCAACAATAAAGGCAAGCCAGTTCGCAAATACGAACCATTCTTCTCTCAACTAACGAATGGCCACGTCTTCGAATTCGCCGTTGAAGTCGGTGTCAGTCCGATCTTATGCTACGACCCCGTTGGGCGCGTGGTTGCGACGATTCATCCCAACCAGACGTATGAGAAGGTAGTTTTCGATCCCTGGCATCAGGAATCATGGGACGTCAACGACACGGTTCTACAATCCGATCCGACAACGGATCCGGATGTCGGCGATTTCTTCGCCCTCCTGCCAGCCGCTGATTATTCACCAACCTGGTTTGCCCTTCGCACAGATACCGCCAACGTGGCCCAGGCCGCGCTGCTCTGGCCAGATCCAGTCGTCCGCGCTAACGAAACAGATGCTGCCAACAAAGCCGCCGCTCACGCGAATACTCCAAGCGTCGCCTACTTCGACTCCATGGGCCGCACCTTCCTCACCATCGCCGATAACGGAGGTGGCAACAAGTTCCCATCCCGTGTCGAGTTCGATATCCAAGGGAATCAGCGCTCCGTCCGGGACGCAATCGTTCAGTCAGGAGATCAACAGGGCCGTATCGTCATGTCTTTCGAATATGACATGCTCAAGAAAAGCATCCACCAATCGAGTACGGAAGCCGCGCAGCGCTGGATATTGAATGACGTAACCTCAAACAGCGTTCGCGCCTGGGACTCGCGCGGTCACAACTTCCGCACAGCTTACGATGCCTTGCGCCGCCCTACAGGCCAATTCGTCTTAGGCACCGACGTGGCCAATTCCGATCCGCGGACCCTCGCCTCCGAAGTGCTCTACGACAAAATCGAATATGGCGAAGGCCAGCCTGCCACCTTGAACCTCGCCACGCGAGTCTTTCGTCACAGCGACTCCGCTGGAACGCTGACCAACATAGGACACAATGCCTTGACCGGACAGGCTGAAGCCTTCGATTTCAAGGGAAATCTGCTGCGCGCCACTCGTGGCTTCGTTGCCGACTACAAGTCCCTGCCCGATCTCGCCGTTCTTCCCGTTACGCTGGACGAGTTCGCCAGTAGCACACAATATGACGCTTTAAACCGTCCAATATCTCTTACAAGCCCAGATGGCAGCGTTGCCCTCATTACCTACAATGAAGCCACATTCCTCGAGGCGGTCAACGTCAACCTGCGGGGCTCGGCCACAGCTACCCCTTTCGTCACCAATATTGACTACAATGCGAAAGGCCAGCGCACTCTCATTCAGTTCGGCAACGCCGCCACGCAAACCGCCTACACCTACGATCCGCTTACGTTTCGTGTGACAAACATTACGACTACCCGTCCCGGTGCCGCGGCCAACCAGCAAATCGTGCAAAATCTTTTCTATTCATACGACCCCAGCGGCAATATCACGCACATTCAGGACGACGCCGATATCCAGAACGTGGTCTTCTTCCGCAACCGGCGTGTCGAACCCAGCAACGACTATACCTACGACGCCATCTACCGCCTCATTCAGGCGAAAGGCCGCGAACAACTCGGCCTCGGCGGCAACAACGCTGCGCTTCCCCCAACCGCAACCTCGTACAACGATGTTCCCCGCACTCTCCTCACGCCTGCGCAGGGAGACGGCAACGCCCTCGGGACATATATCGAGCAATATCAATACGACGCTGCTGGAAATTTCCTGAAATTTATCCATCAGGGCGCGAACCCAGCAGACCCTGGCTGGAGCCGTAGTTATACCTACAACGAAACCAGCCTGCTCGAGCCCAGCAAGAAGAGCAATCGCCTCAGCAGTACCGCCATCAGCGGAAATCAGCCGCTCAATGAGCCTTACAATTACGACCTGCACGGCAATATGACCAGCATGCCGCAACTCCGGCTCCTGCAGTGGAACTTCAAAGATCAATTACTGATGACGTTGCGCCAGGCCGTCAACCCATCCGACGCAGATGGAAACCAGCATTCAGGCGAAAAGACCTACTACGTCTACGACTCCGCCGGACAGCGCGTGCGCAAGACCACCGAATCTTCCGCTGGCATAAAGATCAAAGAGCGCTTCTATCTCGGCAGCTTCGAACTCTACCGCGAGTACGACGCTAAAGGCAAGGTAAGCCTAGCTCGCGAAACGCTGCAGGTGATGGATGATAAGAAGCGTGTGGCCCTGGTCGAGACCAAGACCATCGACGCAAACGCCGTGCAAGGCTCCCTGCCGAGTTCCAACATCCGCTACCAGTTCGATAATCATCTCGGCACGGCCAGTCTCGAACTGGATGAAACTGCCGCAGTCATTACTTACGAAGAGTATTACCCCTACGGAAGCACTTCTTATCAAGCTGGGAGAACGTTAGCTGAGGTGAGCTTGAAAAGATACCGCTACATCAGTCGGGAACGCGACGAGGAAACCGGTCTCTACTACTGTCTCGCTCGCTACTATCCTCCTTGGCTTGGACGGTGGACAAGTATCGACTCGAAGGGCATCGAAACCGGCACAAACCTATATCGATATGCCAACAATAGTCCAATTTCATTTAACGATCCAGGCGGCCGCGATCCAAACGAGGAAAAGACGAAGACCCTTCAAGATGAAGTCGATGCATTGGACGAGCCCAAGAACGCTCATAGCAAGTCTGATACGGCGGATAAAGACGATGACAAGCCGAATCCAGCGCCCATTACGCAAGCCAGCCGTACCAATTCGGCTCCAAATGTTTTGCAGCCGAAACAAAGCAATATGGAAGTCCAATTGGGAGGTATGTTCTCCGTTGGCGGAACTCGGCCCACTGCTACCCAAGAAGGCACAGGCGGAACTGGACAGTTTCCGCTGTTCCAAGTTCGGCTAGGGTTTGGTGAAACGCGCTTGGTGAGCTGGCACTTGGTTGGCACGGTGGCCAGCCAAGGCCCTGAAAGCCCATCACTCACTAACACAAAAACAAGTAACAGTACGCCAGGTTCGCTCGGTAGCTTTGTCCAGATTGGTACAGCAGATGACACGGGACTGGGAATTTATTTGGGAGGCGCCCTTTTGTTTGGTCAAAGCCCGCCGGGCAAAGTTGGCGATTTCAATCTCTATGCACTTCCCGCAGCCACCGTAGGATCCGACAAAACTCTAAAGGTTGATTTCAACCTTCTTCTGCAGTATCAGCACTACGGCCAGATACTCAGCAATCCGGCAGCGAATATTTTTACTGAAGCACCCGGTGTCAATTTCTCGCACCCGTTCGATGTTCACAACGGCACCCTCACTCCAAATCTCGAACTCCGAGCGGACTTTAACGAAGCCGGGAATTGGTCGCTGCCCGGATCAAACTCCGCCCAATCTTCCGTCGTTTATTCGGCCGGGGTGGGACTGCAATACAGCAATTTGCCCGGCCACTATTCTTTGGGCATAAATGCCTTTGTGACTCACGAGCAGAGGTTTGACGAAGCACCTCTCGGCCACCAGCAAGTTGATCAGCCTTACAACGTGTCGATATTGCCGTCGATATCTGGGTACTTTTGACTTGGTTGGAGCAAAGAGAAATGTAATTCCGCTGCGAGCTCGGCGGTAAGCACGCATTTAGAGGAGGAGTTATGGCCGCAACTGACAGCAGTATTAAACTCCGCGTTCGTGTCTTAAACCCGCAACGCCAGGCCCTCGGCGGCACTGTCAACATCGAGTTCAAGCCCGAAGTCTCCGGCTTGCCCGTCACCATCAAGGCGGCGGATGCTTCGAAAGATATCGACGTTACGGGTCTGCTGCGCTCTCCAACTGGCGTCTATCAGATGATCGTGGCTGCCGGGGACTCGTCCAGACCAGCCTCGCAGTTCGTGACCATCCCGGCAACCGGCTTCAATACCGTCGAAGTCGTGATCGAAAAGCCAGCGGTCACTGCCGATGCCCGCACCGGAGCCAACGCCGCTGCAACAGGCACTGGGGCAGTGAGCAGCGCCGCCGTCGTAATCTTGCCCGATAACTACACGGTGCAGGGAACTCTCACTTTCGATAACGGCCTACCCGCCGGTGGAATCACTATCCGGGTCTACAGCGTCGTTTTTGGCGGAAATGACATCAAACTCCAGGAAACGAAGAGCGATGCGCAGGGGAACTATTCCCTTGCTTATACCCATCCCAAAGGTTCTTCGCCCAGCATCCAGATTCGCGTCGTAGACTCGACGAATAAAGAAATTACTATTTCGGCGACGAAGTTCAACGCGCAGACATCCGAGACTCTCAATCTTGTCGTCCCTTCCAGCACGCAGCCTCTGGCGTCCGAGTATCAACGTCTCGCCTCAGACATGCAGAAATCCATCGGTGGAATCATCAACCTCGCACAGGCCCAGGAGAATTCCACCCAGCAGGACCTCAGTCTGCTCAATCAGTCCACCAACTGGGATGCTCGCCTCATCGCGCTCGCTTCCACCGCGGCGCAACAGAGCAAGGCCAGCGGACTGGGACAAGACGTGCTCTATGCTCTCTATCGCACCGGGCTTCCTGCCGACTCTGCCCAGTTGGCCATGGTTCCCGTCAGTGCGGTAAAGGCCGCCCTGACCAAGGCAAATCAAGCTGGAATCGTGAGTCTGAACGATCAGCAGATAGCGGCCACGGCAACCGCCTTCCAGAGTTTTTCTACCACTACGCTTCTCGCACTGAAAACGCAGGGAGCTTCCTATAGTTTCAAAGATTTGCTGAACACCACACTTGCGAACTCCCCTGAACAGGGAGCCTTTGCCAGTCTCTACTTCAGCAATTCAAGTGCGAGCGACTTCTGGTCCCAGGCAGCCAAGTTAAAAATTGATTCTCAGACTCTCGACAATCTCAAACTCCAGGGAAAGTTTCTCTATCTCACTTTCAATAACGCGCCTCTCGCCCAGGAATTACAGCGCGTCGTCGGATCGCCGACAAACATCGCTCAGGTCGCCGATAAAGATTTCGACACCATCGCAACCTGGCAGAACACGTTGAACACCCTTGCTGGGAGCGGGGGTGACCAGAGCCTGCAAACTCTCATTCCACCTATGTACACCGGCAATACCACCGCCGATCGCCTCGCCGCCTATGCTGGTGATCTCTCCCGCAAAGTTCGCATGAGTTTTCCCACCCAGGTCACCGCTCGCATGATCGAGCGAAAAGACATCCCACTCAGCGACCAAACTGCCGCGAATGTGACTCAATTCCTTCGCGCTGCCGCGCCTTTGGGCTATGACCTGGGCCGTACTCCTCTAAACGCCTTCATTAAAGCTTCGAGCAAAAGCCTTCCCTCGTTGGATGCCGACAGCACACAAAGTCTGAAAACGATTCACCGCCTATATCAGGTCACGCCAAGCTCAGAATCTCTGCAGGCGGCTGTAAAGGCCGGCTTCACTTCTGCCCGCGACATCGCCGCATATAAAGAAGATGAGTTCATTGCTAAGTTCGGAAGTGTATTTCCTCCGGGCGAAGCCCATTTAATTTACTGGCGCTCTCATCTCGTCAAGTCTGTCACTTTCAACATCTTTAGCTCAGCCCAACAACTCGATAGTCAGCCGCCAATCTATGGCGTTTCCGGTACCGCCGATGATCGCCAGCAGGCGAAGAATTCCATCGTGCAGCAATTCCCCAGTATGGCCAGCCTTTTCGGCAACATGGATTATTGCCAGTGCGACAACTGCCGCTCGGTCCTGAGCCCGGCAGCTTATTTCGTCGATGTGATGGAGTTCCTCAACAACTCTCCGGCAAATCCGTCCGGCTACACTCCGCTCGACATCCTGCTTGGCAAAGATCAAACAGTTACGGGCCGCCGTCCTGATCTCGGCGCTCTGCCACTTACCTGTGAGAACACCAACACCGCGATGCCGTATATCGACATCGTCAATGAGATCCTTGAGTATTACATCGCCCACAGCAACCAATTGGACGCCAATCTGGCGTATGACACAGGCACCGCAACAACTGCCGATCTCACTGCCGAGCCGCAGAACATTCTGCCCACAGTCTACTCCAACACTCTGAAGCAAGCGGTTTATCCGCTCAATCTACCTTTTGATCTGTGGCTCGAAACGGTGCGCGGTTTCCTGAACTACTTTCAGGCTCCACTGGCCCAGGTGCTTGATACGCTCCGTCCCATCGAAAATCTTGAACTTTTTACCGACGCCAATAACTTCCCGTACTATCGCGCCCAGATTCTTTCGGAAGCTCTCGGCATCTCGCCCACTGAATATCAGGTCCTCACCGACACCAATCCCGCTCGTCAGCCGCTCTCTCAACACTGGTTTGAGTTGTATGGCTATATGAGCGAGGCAAACGCTCTAACGGGCGTGCTGAACGCGACCGACCCGACGCAATATGATGTCCCGCCGTTGAGTTCCGCCAAGAATCTCGCGCAGCTATTAGGCATCACTTACCAGGAACTTAGTGACTTGGTAAAAACGGGATTCTTGAATCCTAATCTCTATCCGCTGATTTTCCAGTTCGAGCGCTTCGGCATCAGCATGAGCGACGCGTTCAGTTACACCGGGCAGCCCGGTGGGTACCCGGCCGACGTCACTGCCTTCGAAGCCTCACTGCTAAAGATCACCAACCAATATAAGGCTCAAAACAGTTCCACCAGCTTTGATGCGAAGGTCTGGATAAAGAACACTCTGCCAGCGAACTACTCGGCCGGCGTATTGGTTCTCGCCGTTCCCAGCAGCGGCTGCAACTTCGGCACAACCACTTTGCAGTATGCCGATAACAAGACTGCGGCTACGCCGCTCGACTTCGTCAAATTCAATCTTTTCGTTCGCCTGTGGAAGAAGCTTGGCTGGACCTTGGATGAGGTCGACCGTGCCCTGCAACTGTTCTTCCCGGCAACGTTGCCGGCCTGGGGCGATGCGTCATTCGATGCGGCTTTTAGCGCAGCATGGAAAACTGCGCTCGTATATCTCGCTCATCTCGACGATCTGAACACGCGCCTCACGCCCGCTCTCGGCCGCAACGCTCTCCTTCCTTTCTGGAGCAACCTGCCAGTGCAGGGCGGCAATTCACTCTATGCACAACTCTTTCTCACGCCGAGCGTCCTCAATAACGACTGGGCCTTCGATGATCCCGATGGAATTTTCCCTACAGCCCTCGCTGACTTTGGCGCACCCGCTCCGCCCGCTCCACCGCTCACCATATTCTCTAGTCACCAATCCTCCGTGCAGGGCGTGCTCGGCCTCACCGCCGACGAAATCGCCGCCATCTTCGCCGACGCCGGCCCCGTGGTCACGATGGTTTCCTATGTGCAAGGCGGTCAGACCATCAGTGCACCGAGCTTCACGCTCACCAATCTCTCCATCTGCTATCGCTACAGTACTCTCGCGAAATGCCTGCAAATTCCCGTCAAGGACATGATTGCTCTCAAAGCGATGGCTTGCTCCAGCGTTCCCCCATCGCCGCCCACTAGCCTGGATCCTTTCAAGGCCTTATCCGGCAACGCCATCTCGACTCTGGCTGACGACGTTCTCTTCAACCAGACGCTGCTTTTCGTGAAGGAAGTAGCGGCCGTCCAAAACAGCGGCTTCGCCGTCGAAGACCTGAAATACCTGTTGCGCCAACAGTTCGACCCGGTGGGAAAGTACCAGTCCGATCCGAATGCCCTGATGACGCTGATGCAATCGCTCGCCACAGGACTCGAACAGATTCAAACTCAGTGCGCCATTCCCGAGAATCTCGCCAGCCTAGCCGAGAGCCTCATCGATCAGATTCTCTCCACCCTGGTCCCCAGCTCTGTTTTGAAACCGCTGTTCAGTTTGTTGACCAACTCACAGACATACTCCGGCCAAGCAACGGTCGCAGCCGCAGTCGACATCACCGCGTTCGCCAACGAGCCTGAGCTTACTTTCAGCTTTGACAATGTCTTCAGCGTCGAAACTATTACTTATCCCGGATACCTCACCGATTGGAAGAAAGCGCAGCTGGAAACCCTGAACGGCTCCATCAACAGCATTCTCGATTCGATACAGAAAGTCGCGCAAGGCTCGCTGGCCAACGGCCTCGCCGCTCTGCTCGGCCTCTGGGCCAGCATGGTGCAGTACGAGGCGGTCAAAACCGGTGTAGCCGCTGCGATCCCAGCAGCGCCGCTCGTCGAGACCGATCCTGCGATCACCCTCAGTTATGACCAGGCTGACAAACTGCAGTGGGTCGGCTATCGCGGAGTACTAACTGACTCGCGGAAGTCGGCGCTTCTCGCCGCGACCGGCAACGCGGCCGATCTCACACCTCTATTGAACGACATCCAGAGTCAGACGTTGCCCGCCTATAACCAGCTCGTCGGCAGCCTGCTTGCGATGTGGACGAATGTTCAGACATTCCAGGCTACGCAACTGGCCGCGGCTGCCATCGACGTCGGCGCTTTCTTTACGGCTCTCTCCCAGGCGCAGGCAAATCTGACAATTACCGATCTCGTGCCACAGCTCGAATTCAGCTACAGTGCGGGCAATCAGACCCTCACCTGTCACGGCGTGCTCACCAGTTCCATGCAATCGAAGCTGGCGGCGCTGGTCTCGTCTCCGGTTCTTCCCGGACTCTTGACCGCGATCCAAACTCAAGCAGCTAGCCTGTACCAGACGTTGGCCACTAATCTTGTTACTGTCGCAGCTGGAGACCTGGACCAATATGCCGCGCCGTTCATCGCACTTGACATCACCGCCCAGCAAAAACAAGCGAAAGCACAGCTTGTCACCGCATTCCTTCCTGTGCTCGGCCAAAAGCTTTCGCAGCAGCTTATTCTGCAAACCCTTTCCACAAATCTTGCGGCCGACTCTGCGCTAGTTGGCACTCTCATCGCTGATGCTGCTCTGCTCAGCGATCCCAGCAATCCCGGAAAATCTCTGCTCGCCACGTTCCTTTCCCTTGGCCAAACCGGAGTCAGTGCCACTTATTACGATGGCTCTGGCAACGTTTTGACCAGCGGCACTGCCGCGACGGTCGATACCTCCGATCCCAGCAACAACACAGCCGGCACGGTCAAGGCTCATTTCGAAGGCTATCTCCAGGTTCCCACCGATGGCCCTTATCGTTTCTTCGCCGAACTTGGTGCCGCCGGCGCCGCCGCATCGCTCGAACTGGATGCTCCCGATCCGGCTGCGCTCCTTGCCAACCCCATCATCGCGCCCACCCCGGCAGCCGCTGCTCCCACCGAAGTCAGCCAATTCGTACAGCTCAAAGGTGGAGTGCTCTATCACTTCGCCGTTGATTTCGTGGCCCTCGGTAGTCACGGCGCCAAGCTTCTGATTCAAGGCGAAAACATCGGCAAGGGCCCGTTGAGCCAGATCGCCATCTATCCCGCGCAATCCATGATCGCGTTTACCCGCGCCAAGACTCTGCTCGCCAAAGTTCTGCAGATTCTTCAGGTTACCGGCCTCGACAATCGCGAGATCAACTATCTCGTGGCCAACTCCTCCGATTTCAACAATCTCCGCTTGAGTTCCTTGCCCACCCAGCCCAGCGATGACTCTGCCGCCAATGCCATCTCGCTGTTCTCGCAGTTCCTCGCTCTTGCCGATTATGCCGATCTGCGCAAAGGCCCCGTCGGCGGCGGTGATGGCCTCATCGACGTATTTAACGGTGTCGGCGAAGTCTTCACCGAAGCCGCGTCTTTCCCGGACTCCAACAACAACTCCGCCACCCCGTGGACGGCTCTTGCCAACCTCACCCGCCGTGACTCCGCTTCCGTGCGCGCCATCGGCGAATACTTTGGCCTGATTCAAGATCAAATCGTCGGCGCCGATCGCCAAGTCCAGGCCATCGGTGACTTCGCCAACAACAAAGGGATTCGCCGTATCTGGCAGGCTTTGCAGTTACTGCAAATCGCCGGAATTCCCGTGGCCTCGCTCACCGCTTCTACAATTATCGTTTCCACAGCACCGCCTTCGCCCGATCTCATCGCCGCGAACTTCAAGAATTCGGTCAAAGCGCAGTACACCGAGGCGAACTGGCTGCCCGTGGCCCAATCCGTCTTCGACAAGCTTCGCCAAAAAAAGCGCGACGCTCTCGTCGCTTATCTCGTCCAGACGATGCCCCTCGATAACAGCAGCCAGCTCTTCGAGTATTTCCTCGTCGACCCCGGTATGGAGCCTGTCGTCCAGACCTCGCGCCTCCGTCTCGCCATGTCGTCGCTGCAAACCTTCGTCCAACGCTGTCTGCTTAATCTCGAAAATGGCAATGCCAAGCCGGTGCTCAATATCTCTCCGAACGCTATCGATGCTGAGGTTTGGGCATGGATGAAGCGCTATCGCGTTTGGGATGCGGCGCGG
Organism: Candidatus Angelobacter sp.; assembly: GCA_036495645.1. Classification (GTDB taxonomy): domain Bacteria; phylum Acidobacteriota; class Terriglobia; order Terriglobales; family Acidobacteriaceae; genus Angelobacter. Next base: position 220,792 of record DASXMN010000075.1, on the reverse strand, counting down.
GAAATTTTCCTCCAGCCGGAGGACTATCTTATTCCAGAGTTACGTCTGAATCAGACCGACTTATTCCAGCAATTGCAAAGCACACTTTTGCAGGGGAATGTCACAAAGGATCTCGCTGAGGACGCTTTCTACGACTACCTCAAAGGGCTGGATCTGCGCGCTCGCCTGGATATCGTTGCCACGTATCTCGATCAGGACATGAACTTTGCCACCCAAAGCACCTTGCACGTTCTCGGGCGTACTTACGGCCATCCGCATAAGTACTTTTATCGCACTTACTCGACTGGCATCTGGTCGCCATGGATCGCAGTGACTCCCGATATCGAAAGCAATCACATCGTTTTGGCGATCTGGAAGGGTCGGCTGAACATCTTCTGGGTCACATTCATCATGCAACAGCAGACGCCGCCGCCTCAGAGCAGCGGCCTAGGTAACGTGACCAGCCTCTCCTTCGACAACCTAGTCGGGGCCATCAATTCTGCCAGGGCAGTTCCATACGTAAAAGTGCAGTTGCACTGGTCTGAGTATTTCCAGAACAAATGGACGAATCGCATCTCCAGCGACCCGAACTCGACTGCCGCAGTAATGGTGAAAGATGACTTCGATCCGTCACGAGTCTATATTCACGTGTCGAAGGAATTGGATCAAAGTGGTAACGAAGGCGCACTCCGCATCCACCTTGACTTCCCGACCATCTATGGTCCGCCCGACTTTGGTCTCTTACATCCAGCTGCCGTAGACACATTGGTCATCACCTCGCGTGCGCTGTCTGTCCAGCACGCAGGAGCCATTCCTGTTCGTCAAGTAAGAATCGGCGGCGGAGGTTACGCCTTCCGCGTCACCAGCAAGAATTGCTCGCCCGATTTCAGCACGGCTTATTGGCAGGCAGCGCCTCCAAATCCGTACAGTGCGCAAGTGGTCGATGCAACGTTCTACGACGGCAGTTCCAGTCTGGGTGTGTCTTTTCAAACCGACGTCCAGAGTAACGGCTCTGGTACCGCCGATTCCGAAGGCATTCTGGAAAAGATCAATAGTTTTTCCTTGTTGCCTTGCTCCAACCAGGTTGTGCCCGCGCCATTTCTCGACCCGACCGAGCCTCTCTATAACCAAGTCGGATCTCTGGTCAGCCCATTCTTTTACAAAGACACTGGTAACTCGAATGCTACCGCTACCAACTTTGCTGACGAAGTTACTTTCTTTGTTCAGCCAACTCTGACCGAGCAGACAATCGACGAATGGGAGGGTTGGGCCATCTCGCCTGGAATCCCTACACAGGATTGGTCCGACCCAGCAATCTTTAACAACATTCCCATCGTTTCGCAGGTTCCGGTGCCAGGTCCGGCGCCCGTGGAAGCAGGCGACCCGGTTTATTCGGTCTTTCCCATGCAGAATGCCACCGACTGGCTCACTGCGCCCACAACTGCGTTGACCTTCGGCACGTCTTTGATCGGCAAGAGCGGAGGCGTCACGGTGGCAGACCTCGACGCCGCAAAGAGTCTGGCCTCTGTTGGTTCCTTGTTGGGAAGCATCTCTCGCCAAACCGGTGAGATAAATATTGTGGGCCTGCAAGGGCTTGACGTGGCAAAAGTCCGGGCCGCCCGCACCAACGGCCAGCAGGAAAGCCTTAACAACCTTATTAGCAGCGACGCGAAACTCTAAAGGGGGACGGATTATGGCGCCAACTAATGGAAGCTTTCACAACTTAGTCGACACGGCACGAGCCTACCAGACTTATACGTCTGCCGGCGGTTGGAAACTGTTCCCGCCTTACATCACCATCCGCCAGCGGAGCTTGACGTATCAAATGTTCCCGCATTTTCACCCCTATGTCGGTGGAAATCGCGCGGCTCTGCCGAATGTCTCCGCGGGCCAGCTTTCATTGATTCAAAGATTGAATGAGGGCGGCGTCGACGAATTGCAGGACTCTGACACGCTCTACATGCCGCAGCCGAACCCTTCCCAAACTCCTTCCCCTCTGGCGGTTCAGTCCGGCAGCACGCGCGCCACGCTCACGGCTACTGTAACCGCCACGCGCCCAAGCGGCGGCGCTTCCATCTCTTTGCCTGCTGGAACTCCGCTCACCTTGCCGGATGGCGCGCAAATAAAAGTTCCCGCCGGGACTGTCGTAGCCAATGCGAAAGGTGGCATCACCAAGCTCGCGGCCGACTTGACCTTTTCCCTTCCCGGAGAGATTCCTGTCCTCTCCGCCAGCGGAATTCAAATTATTGGCACCGACAACATCATCCCTGATTATACGATTGCGACGCTTCCCAACGGCGCTTCTTCTGCCGTTCTCACCAACGACGGCTCATGGATCAATCTGCCCAACAACACAAGCGTTTCTATTCGCAGCGGAATTCCCCAGCCATTCTTCTACGAACCTATCTTTGATAACTCGCATTATGACCCCACCAGTTATGTCACTTCTCCGCTTCCCGTCAAGAATATCGACTTCACTTACAATGGCGCCTATTCGATCTATAACTGGGAACTCTTTTTCCATGCGCCGCTGCTCATCGCGGTTCATCTGAGTGAAAACGGGCAATATCAAGACGCACAGAACTGGTTCCACTACATCTTCAATCCCACCGACAACAGCCCGGGACCCACGCCCCAGCGCTTCTGGAAGGTTCAGCCCTTTCAGTACACCGACGTGCAGATGATCGAGCAAATCCTCGTCAACCTTTCTACGGGACAAGACGTCAAGCTACAGAACGAGACCGTGCAGAGCATCGCGGAATGGATGCAGAATCCATTCCAGCCTTGGGCGGTAGCGCAGTTCCGACCAACGGCACTTATGCTGAAGACCGTAATGGCTTATCTCGACAATCTCATCGCCTGGGGAGATTCGCTGTTTCGCGCCTATACCATCGAAACGATCAATGAAGCCACACAACTCTACATCATGGCGGCCAACATCCTCGGCACGAAACCGCAGCCTGTGCCGCCAGTCGGTTCCGTCACCACCCTCACCTACAACCAGCTTCGCGGGAAGCTCGATCCCTTCGGCAATGCTCTCGTCGACATGGAAGTCGACATGCCTTTCGACCTCATTAATTCCGGCGCATCTGCTTCGGCCGCCGCGGGAACGCAAATTTTAGCCAGCATCGGGCAGACGCTCTATTTCTGCATTCCGCAAAACGATCAGCTTCTCGCCTATTGGGACACCGTTGCCGACCGCTTGTTCAAGATTCACAACAGCCTGAACTTGCAAGGCGTCTTCCAACGACTTCCTCTCTACGATCCTCCCATCGATCCCGCGCTGCTGGTGCGGGCCGCGGCTTCCGGACTCGATGTCAGCTCGGTCGTGAACGGGTTGAACCAGCCGCTGCCGCTGGTGCGCTTCCAGGTTCTAATGGCAAAAGCGACGGAAATTGTTCAGGAAGTAAAGTCGCTGGGTGCGAACCTGCTCTCCTGCATGGAGAAGCAAGACAACGAGTCTCTCTCGCTGCTGCGCGCGCAGCACGAAAACAACATCCTCGGCCTGTCGCAGATGGTGAAATATTCGCAATGGCAGGATGCGCAAAAGTCTACTCAGGCGCTGCAACTGACTCTGGCAACAGCAGTACAACGCTACTCCTACTATCAGAAGTTGCTGGGGCGCACCGACTCGCAGATTCAAAGCGGTATTCCTGATCTCAGCGACCTGGACTTGCCGGGTCTCGAAAATTTCAATTTCACTCAGTCCGACATGACGGGCGAGCCGCAGATGACGCTGGATGCCATCACGCCCGATCTTTCCCAGGATTCTACGTCAGTCAGTGACGGCGAAGTTAAGACTCTGACGAACAATGAAGTCGAGGAGCTAGACAAACTTGGCACAGCTCATGACTACCAACTTATCGCCAGCGCTTCCGATGCGACTGGTGCAGTCCTCGCCATAATCCCGCAGTTCAAGGCCCAGGCAGAGCCGATGGGATGCGGTCTCACAGTCGATTTTGGCGGGCAACACCTGCATTCCTTGATGTCAAGCCTGTCTTCGGTTGCTAGGTTCGCCGGAGAACAGTATTCCTACGAGGCGAGCAAGGCCGGCAAAATTGGCTCCTACTCCCGCCGCGAGTTGGAGTGGACGTTTCAGAGCAACTCCGCGAAAGCCGAACTCAATCAGGTTCTCAAGCAAATTCGTGGAGCGCAAATTCGTGAAGCCATCGCCAAGAAGGAATACGACAATCATCTGGTGCAGATGGACCAAGCGCAACAGATCGTTGATTTCCTCTCAGGCAACGATGTCAACGGATCTCAGACGAAGGAAACGACCATCGGCTTCTACAACTTCATGAAGCGTGAAGTGAAAGCTCTTTACAACAATGCTTTCCAACTTGCGTTCGAAACAGCGAAGAAAGCTGAGCGGGCTTTGCAGAACGAATTGGGCGACGCGTCGCTTACCTACGTTCAATACAACTATCTGGATGGCAGCGAGGGCCTGCTGGCGGGTGAAAAGTTAATGTTTGATCTCAAGACCATGGAGATGGCCTACCATGATCTCAACCAGCGCGAATACGAACTCACCAAGCATCTGAGCCTGTTGCAGGTCGACCCGTTGGCGCTGCTGCAGTTGCGTACGACCGGAAGCTGTACCTTCACGCTGCCGGAAGAAGCATTCGATCTTGACGGGCCAGGCCATTACTTCCGGCGGATCAGGAGCGTTGCCTTGACTCTTCCTTGTGTCGCCGGCCCATACACCAGCGTAAACTGCACGCTGACGCTTCAGAAGAGCAGCATCCGCATCAAGACCGGGCTCTACAATAACAAGTACTCCCGCCAGGGTTCGGATGACCCGCGTTTCGACGATTATTACGGCACCATCCAGTCGATCGTTACCAGTTCGGCGCAATCCGACAGCGGATTGTTTGAAACCAATTGGAAAGACGAACGCTATCTGCCTTTCGAATATTGCGGCGGCATCGGCAGCCAATGGCAGCTAACGCTGCCTTCCGACGTGCCTCAATTTGACTTCGACACCATCACCGATGTGGTCTTGCACATTCGCTACACCGCGCGAGAAGGCGGCCAGATGCAGAAGGCTGCGGCTGTTAGCAATTTGCAGTCGTTGATCAGCAAGGCGCAAACCATCGGTTCCACCTGCTTGTTCTCGATTCGTCATGAATTTCCGTCGCAGTGGGCGAAATTTCAGAATGCAAAGCCGAAGGCGGGCGCGGGCGCCGAACTGCAGTTGACCTTCGTTCCCGAGTTGTATCCGTTCTGGTCGCAAGCGCCAGTCGCGGGTCAAGCGCCCAAACCGATCAAGATCAAGGGCCTGGAGTTCTTTGCAGAAATGGTCACCAATGACAAAAACACGACGGTCAATATGAATGACAAGGCTGACATGACTGGAAACAGCGACTCCTTGGCCAAGAATCCGCTGATGGGGAACCTGCTCGACGGCAGCTTGAACAAGATTGCCTTGCCGGCTGCAATCACCGGCGCCAATCCGCCGCTGACGCTCTACTTTGATGATAACTCCATGGGGGACCTGTGGATGGCAGTGACTTGGGGAACTTAAACCAACGAGCGGCTATTCGCTTTCGGTGTGTGCGTGGGTGTATGGTTCACGTGTATGAGCATGTCAGATCGCCTCCGCTATCTCCTGCTGCGGGCTGAACTTCCGTGACCTGTTGCAAACTCGCTGCTACATCGGCATAGTATTGATTTTTCACGCTTCCCGATGGCATGTCTGTTCAGATAGCGGACGGCCGAATTGGTGACAATACTGTCTTAATAACTGCATCTTCCGAAACAAAAGCAGGATCGTTCCCGGTTCGGGTAACGGTTGCTGTGGGCACTACCACCCAGGTGCAAACCTTTATCGTGAACATCAGGGAGGCCGCGTCCTCACAGCCTGTCGCAAGGGAAGTCCGTGATCCAGTTGCTGTTTCAGCAGGTCATATCGTTGCCTGGGAGCACCACGTGCTGGTTGCAAAAACTCCAGAAGACTTTAACCACATGGCTGATGATCTGGGGCGAGATTCCTGGAACTGGTAAGCGCGATGACCAGACAAAATGCTCGTAATACGGAGTGGGTTGGATTCTTTAGACGCCCCAAGCGGTAGATTGTCCGGTTCTCGTAGAGACGCGCCGCCTGCTTCATCTTTGATTGGTATTTCAACCCTTTGACCGGAATGGATTCGAACCCTAATACCTTTTCGGCAAACCGGCTTTTTAATGATTTTTCGTGTTTTTTAAAAAGGGACTGCTTACTAGCCCAGTAGAGAAAACAGCCAGATTTCAAGCTTCTTCCAGGGAACCATTGCCATTTTGTGCCTGCTCAGATCGAGAGAAAGCCCGGAATCGGCCTTTTCGGAGGGAATCAGAGAACGATTCTCTGACCTGCAGACTAGCTGGCGGAGAGGGAGGGATTTGAACCCCCGATACCCGTTAAGGTATGTCCGCTTTCGAGGCGGATCGTTTCAACCACTCACGCACCTCTCCGCGTCGTGAAAAGTAGTGGTCTGCTGACATTTTATCAGGAGCTACTTATTGAGGAGCGCAAACTCGCGCTGGATCAAGCCCGCCGAACTGTAAAACGGCAGTGTCTTATGGCGTCCGTTAGCAGCCATGTACTATTGGTGCCGCAGGGCCTCGATAGGGTCAACACGCATTGCCCGTCGGGCAGGCACGTAGCAGGCGAGCATGGCGATAATACAAAGCAATGCCGCGACAGAAACAAAAGTCAGCGGGTCTGTCGGCCTTACGCCGTACAGCATGGTACGCATTAGCCGCGTCAGAGCTAACGCGCCAATAAGACCCAGAATGACTCCTATGATGGTCATCCTCGCGCCATCTCTCATGACCATGCGCAGCACGTCGAATTTTTGAGCGCCCAGGGCCATGCGGACTCCAATTTCTTTGGTGCGCTGTCCCACCATATAGGAGAGAACCCCATAGATGCCGATGCTGGCCAGCAACAGCGCCAGAAAAGCAAAGACCCCAAGCAGCGTCATGGTAAAGCGCTTGCTGGAAATAGAGTCGGCAACGCTCTTTTCCATGTCTTCAGGATTGTGGAGGATCAATTCAGAGTTGAATTCGACCATGCGGCTGCGGAGCGTTGCCATGTTCGCTGATCCGGTGGATCGCTGGCGGATAAACACGTCGCCGCCCAACCCGCCGCGTTGCAGCTCTTTATCAGGAGTCTGCGCCATGGGGAGGTATATCTCCGCATGAAGCGCGGTGGGCCCGTCACTATCCAGCCCCCACTGATTCACATGGCCCACAATTCCTATGATCTGTGGATTGGGAACTTTGTCTGGATCAGAAGGGTTCGTGTTGAAGTTCAGGTATTGGCCGATGGGATCGCGATCAGGGAAATATTTTTCTGCCAGGGTTTCATCAATCACAACTACGGCTGGCGCATGTTCGTTGTCCGCAGCGGTAAAGAAGCGTCCGCGTTTCAACGGAATCTGCATCACTTTCAGATAGTCCGGTTCCACAACATATTCCAGCGTCATGGCCAGATCACTCTGGTGCGTGGGCATGGGTTTGCCAATGAACCAGAAATACTCTTCATCATCGCTTCCCATGGGATGCGCGCCTTCACTGAATGACACGGCTTCAACTCCCGGGACTGACGCGAGTTTGTCATGGACCTGGCGGTAAGCCGCTCGGATTGCATCCGCTGGCTGCGTCTTATAAGAGGATGGACCGGAAAGCTCGAAGGTCTGAACGTTTTTTGCATTGAAACCAGGATCAAGGCCCCAGAGATGAAACAACGTGCGGATCATCAGGCCAGCGCCAATCAGGAGTACCAAGGCCATGGCCATCTCACCCACCACAAATGCACTCTGCGCGCCGCCGCGCCTACCCGCCACGCCGCGGCCGCTTTCATTTAACGTCCCACCCAGGCTGCTGCGGGTGGCCTTCCATGCTGGGGCCAGCCCAAAGACTATGCCGGCAAGAATGGATAAAACAAAGGTGAACAGAAGCACACGGGTATCAAGGCCGATATCTTCCGCGCGTGGAAGAGTCCGGGGCACTGCCGCCAAGGCTGCCGCAGTGCCAAATTTCGCCACAAGTAATCCCAAAGCTCCGCCAATAAGGGCCAGAAGAAGGCTCTCCGTCAATAATTGGCGAATCACACGTTGATGTCCCGCGCCCAGAGCAATGCGGATGGCAAACTCCTGCTGCCGCGAGGTGGAGCGTGCCAGAAGCAGATTTGCCACATTGACGCAGGATATAAGAAGCACAAAGCCGACCGCGCCCAGAAGGACCAGGAGAATAGGGCCCATATCGCCAACCATTTCATCTTTAAGGGAAATAATGTTGGCTTTCTTGTCGGAATCAATATCTGGGTAAGCGGCGGCCAGGTCGCGCGAAACACGCAGCATGTCTTCTCGCGCCTGATCAAGAGTCACGCCGGGTTTTAGCCGGCCAATGCCATCCAGTCCCCAGCCAGCGCCCCGTTCCGCGTAGAATTTGGGTTCCTTAAATTCGCCGACTGGAACATAGACGTCAATCAGCGATTCTCCCCGCTGGAAATTCTGGATGCGCAGATGGAAGCTGGAAGGGACCACACCAATAATGGTTCGTCCAACATCGTCCAGCACCATGCGCTGGCCAAGAATGTCTTTGCGGCTGCCATATTTTCGCTTCCAAAGCCCTTCAGTGATCAATACGGTAGGGCTTGCGCCGAGCCGATCATCGTCTGTATTAAAGGTGCGGCCCATCAGCGGGTTCACGCCCAAAATCTCAAAAAAACCGGCAGAGATCATTTCGCCACGTAGCCGTTCAGGTTCGCCGTTTCCAGAAAGATTAAAGCCAGTCGAACGATAGGCAGCCATACGCTCAAACGTGGTATTCATGCGGCGCCAATCCACAAAGTTTGGATATGAAATGGACCCATTCTTAAAATTCGGGATTTCCTGAAACATGGAAACGAGCTGACCAGGCTCATGAAAGGGTAAAGGATTGAGCAGCACTCCATTCACAACAGAGAAGATTGCAGTATTGGCGCCAATGCCAAGGGCCAACGTCAAAATAGCGATCAGGGAGAAAGCTGGGGCCTTTACCAGCACGCGAATTCCGTAACGCAGGTCCTGTGGCAGAGATTTGAACGGATTGACAGACATAAGTTTTTTGACTGCAAAGAGGCCTGACGGTTAGCAGGTGGCTTGCTGTCTCCTCCGGCGAAAAAACTCCCGTAAAATCTCTGAGCATTTACCAGATAATACGCCGCTGGTGACTTCCATCTGGTGATTCAGGCTGGGATGATTGATTACCTGAAGCACTGAACCATTAGCTCCGGCTTTGGGGTCGCTGGCGCCGTAAACCAACCGCGCAATGCGCGCGTGGACAAGTGCGCCGGCGCACATAGAACAAGGTTCAATGGTAGCGACCATCACGCAGCCGGGCAAGCGGTGATTTCCAACACGCGCCGCAGCCTGGCGCAAAGCCACAATTTCTGCATGCGCAGTGGGATCGTTATCCAGCAGGTTGCGATTGTGGCCGCGTCCAATGATCTCTCCATCCTTGATTACTAAAGCGCCAACAGGCACTTCACCGGCGGCAGCGGCCAGAGCTGCCTGCTCCAGGGCGGTCTCCATCCATGCCGCATCTTCTCCGGAATGCATGGTAGAAGCGCTTTTCTGCGTTTCAGTCATAGAAAAGGTCTCAATGGTTGCGCTCTGAAAAATTCTACATGAGCAGCAACTCTGCTTATGTTTTATTTCGAGTCAACCCGAGAGAGGTTACTAGTCTCTAACCAACCATCGGCGTCCTTACCTCAGTGGACGTTGGCGGGAAAACTCGCAACAAGCCCCGACGGGCACAGATAACGAAGGAGCAACGACATGAACAAGAAATTTATTTTGGCGCTGATGCTGACTACAGGAATGGCATTTGCGCAGACGGGCAGTGCGGGTTCGACACCGGACCAGCAGCCAAGCCAGCAGCCATCGACAACCAGTCCATCCACCTCTCCCTCAACGACCGACCAGACCAATTCCACGGCCACCAGCACGAGCGATCAGTCGTCCTCGATGCGCGGCTGCCTGAAGCAGTCCGGCGGAAACTGGGTTCTTGCCGCTGATAATGGCCAGAGCGTCAACCTGCAGGGTGACAGCTCCATGTTGAAGCCCCACGACGGACATCAGGTCCAGATCCAGGGATCACGCAACAGTGATGGTTCATTGCAAGTCAGCTCGGTCAACATGATCTCCGACTCTTGCACCAGCAGTCAGGCTTCAAGCACCGGCGCGGCTACGGGTAGTTCCGCATCCGACGCAGCAGCTTCCAATTCTCAGGCTACCAGCCCGAGTTCAACTGCCAGCGCTTCCAGCGCCACGGCCCCAACTAGCTCCGCTGACCAGAGTGCAGCAAGCCCGTCTTCTGCCAGCAGCACGACTCCGGCTACAAGTGCAAGCTCCAGCCCCTCCGGTTCCACCACCAGCCCGACCGGTGGATCACCGCAGAGCGCAACCTCTCCGGAAAATCCTCCGAGCGGTTCCAATGCTTCCGCTGCCGGCAGCACGACTTCTGCGACGGATGCAAACAACGCGAACGCTCCAGCCGCTACCACCAGCAGCCCCGCCGGTGCAGCTTCTCAGAGCGCCAGCGCTCCGGTAAATCCTCCGGCGCAGACGCCCAGCAGCACTGATCAAAGCGCCGCTGCTTCCAGCACCACGACAGCCCAGAATCCTCCTGCCAGCAGCACGACCGGAACTGACCAGAGTGCAGCCCCTGCCAGCAGCGCCAGCGCCGCTGACCAGAGCGCTACCACTGCTGATAAGACTCCATCTGCCGCTGACCAGAGTGCTACCACTGCAGATAAGACTCCTGCGGCCGCTGACAATACTGCTTCTGCCGATCAGAACGCAAGTGCTGGCCAGAAACTGCCCCAGACCGCTTCTCCGCTGCCGCTGCTTGGCCTGCTGGGATTCGGTTCTATAGCTGCCGGTTTCTTCAGCCGCAAACGGAAATAACATTTACCAGAAAGAAATAAGGCTGCCCGTATGCTTGCATATGGGCAGTTTTGCGTTTGGCTGGAAACACTGATAACAAATCCGACGTTCAATGCAGCTCTCAGATTAGCGCTGGTTGCTGTTGTGTCATGCAATGGATGGCGCCCAGGCCCCAGATGAAATCACCGCAGTGTATACCCACGATTTCCCGCTTGGGAAATACGTCGGCAAGGATGTTGAGTGCGACACGATCATTGGGATCATTGAAAGTCGGCGCCAGCACCAGACCATTAGCAATATAGAAGTTGGCATAGCTTGCGGGTAAACGCTGTCCGCGGAAGATCACAGGGCGGGGAAGAGGCAGTTCCACAATTTGCAGCTTGCGGCCTTGAAGATCAGTGGCGGCACGCAGGCGGCGCAGGTTTTTCTGAAGTGGCTCATAATTGGCGTCACTGCGGCTGTGCTCGATGGCCGTGAGTACCGTGTCTGCGGCCACGAAGCGCGAAATATCATCGACGTGGCCGTGTGTGTCGTCGCCCTTAATGCCGCACCCAAGCCATATTACTTTTTCAATCCCCAAATAATCCGCGAAGACTTGTTCCAGATCGCGCTGTGAGAGCGACGGATTGCGTTGCTGCACTTTGCTGAAATGGCATTCTTCCGTGCTCAGCATGAGCCCCTGGCCATTCACGTCAATGCTGCCGCCTTCCAGGACCACATGATGCGGCTTGCGCTTGCTTACAATTTCAGGAACAAATTGTTTCAGCTTAAACTTTTTGCTAACGCGATAGGGAAGCTGGTTGTCATGCTTCCAGTCGTGGTACTTGGCCCACGCATTGAATCGCCAGTTGGTGATGGCAATGGACTGATTGTTCCTGATAAAGATCGGGCCGGAATCGCGGGTCCAGATGCGGTTGGTAGGCCAAAGATGGAACTTCACGCGCTTCATCTCCACGTGGCTTCGCTTCAGAATTTCTCGAGCTGTTTGTTTCTCCCGCGCAGAGGCAACGATCAGGTTTACATCTTCCACGCGGGCTAGATGGCGGATAATATCGGCAAAGACCCAGGGGATGGCGTCAAATTTGCCCGGCCAGTCTGAGCGATTGTGCGGCCACGCCAGCCATGTCGCCGCGTGAGCTTCCCATTCGGCGGGCATGCGGTAGCCGAGAGAGCGAGGCGTGGGCGATTCATCTGCCAATACCGATGTTTGCTTATTCAAACTCTTCACGCCTGTCATGTTGAGTGAGCGCGAACGCTAGCGAGTGCGAATCGAAACATCCCGGGGATGCTTCGATAGCATATACCGCAAAAGGGAATTCTCTAGAGAACGCCTTGAAGCGTTTTCTTAGATTGAGATACTCTCGGGGTCCTTCGACTTCGCGCCTATCGGAGTCTTTCGGAAAGATTTTCGAGGCGCTTCGCTCAGGATGACAGATCTGAGCCGTCGGCGTTCTCCCAATCATTTTTGTTAGAGTAGGCATGTCTCGGATAATCTCAGGTTGTCAAGTTAGTCCAGAAACCTGTGCATAATGCCACCATAGCTTTCAATGCGGCGGTCGCGGAGGAACGGCCAGTTGCGGCGGACATCTTCCAAATGCTTGAGGTCGCACTGGCCGATCAGAATTTCTTCTTTGTCGTGCGATGCTTCAACGATGACTCGCCCAAACGGATCGCAAAGAAACGATCCGCCCCAGAATTCCAGGCCCTTGCCCTGGGCGCGGTTGCCGAGGATATCGCCATGTTCATGGCCGACGCGATTGACAACCGCAACAAAGACGCCATTCGCGATGGCGTGAGCTCGCTGGATGGTGCGCCATGCGTCGTGTTGTGTGGCGCCAAACTCAGCCTTCTCGTCCGGATGCCAGCCGATAGCGGTGGGATAGAAGAGAATATTCGCGCCCTGCAATGCGGTCAGGCGCGCACCCTCCGGATACCACTGGTCCCAGCAGACCAGCGCGCCCATGCGTCCGTATTCGGTATCAAAAGCCTTGAACCCGAGATCGCCGGGAGTGAAATAAAACTTTTCATAATAAAGAGGGTCGTCGGGAATGTGCATCTTGCGATAGATGCCCCGGGTGCTGCCGTCTGCGTCAAGAATGACTGCTGTATTGTGGTAAAGGCCGCGCGCGCGGCGCTCAAAGACAGATACCACCACGGCAGTCTTGGTTTCACGCGCTACGGCAGAAAGCGCTTCGGTAGTCGGGCCGGGGACCGGTTCAGCCAGGTCAAACAGCGCAGCGTCTTCTCGCTGACAGAAATATTGCGTACGAAAAAGTTCCGGCAGGCACACCATTTGCGCGCCCTGTTTGGCGGCGGAGCGCACTTTCTCAACCGCCCGGCGAATGTTATCGTCAGGGTCGGGTGAGCAGTGCATCTGGATGAGGCCGACAGTAAAGGTTTCGGGATTGGGCATCATTTCTCAGAAAATTGCCAAAATCGCCGAAATTGAAAACCGTTTGTTCCTGGCGGTGATTTTCAATTGGTCAATTTTGGCAATCCTGCAATTCTCAAACTTCGTTTTAAGCATATCAAACGTTCTCAGGTTTGACTCTGCGCTCTTGAGCGTTTACTTTTCTAAGTTTGCCCGACCACGTCCAACCATTTGAGGTGAAGCATTGAGCAAGAAGCAGGAAGGCACAGGCATTGACCGCAAATTGCACGATCCGGTGCAGGACAAGCTCTCCCCGGTTTTTCCACTGGATCTTTCCAAGGCCAAAGGCATCAGTGACCTGCTCCGAGGCATGGCCGACACGGCATTTACTGGACGGCAGCTAGGGGAAGCTGTGGATGTGCTGGAAGCCATGGCGCGGGACAAAGATTGTTTTGTGGTGATGACGCTGGCCGGGGCAATGACCGTCGCGAAGCAGGGCCTGATTATCTGCGATCTGATTGATAAAGGACTGGTCAATGCTGTGGTCTCAACCGGCGCGCTGATGGCGCACGGGCTGGTGGAGGCCACCGGCTGCAACCACTATCGCTACGATCCGAAAATGAATGACGTTGAGTTGTATGAGGCGGGATACAACCGCGTCTATGACACGCTGGAGCCGGAGCAGAACCTTGACCATGTGGAATTGGTAATGGAAGAAGTTCTGGGCAAGTGGGACCCGCAACAGATCATGTGCTCGTGGAAGCTGAATCGGGCCATCGGAGAGCACCTTAAAAATCATGCCAAAGGGCGGGGAATTTTGAAGTCGGCATATCAGAAAAATGTTCCGGTATTTGTGCCGGCATTTACCGATTCTGAAATGGGTCTGGATGTGGCACTGAATAATCGTATGCGAGCGCGGGAAGGCAAGCCGCAATTGCGGTACGATCCATTCCTTGATCTGAATTATTTTGCCGAGACATTGTTACAGCAGAAGAAACTGGGAATTTTAACCATCGGCGGGGGCGTGCCGCGGAACTGGGCGCAGCAGTTTGGGCCGTATTGCGAATTGCGCGTTCGCCGCGCCGGAGAAGATGTCCCACTCAAGCGATATCACTATGGGGTCCGGATTTGCCCGGAGCCGGTGTATTGGGGAGGACTTTCAGGCTCGCCTTATTCAGAGGCAATTTCCTGGGGCAAGTTTGTTCCACCAGCCGAAGGTGGGCGCTTTGGCGAGGTGTTTATCGACGCCACCGTTGGCTTGCCGATCATGTGCGCCGCGATGTTTGAAAGGCTGGGCAAGGGATACAAAAAGACAGGGTTTAAGTCCAAACAATCTTAGTCCAGAACGCGATGAGATCAGGCTTGCACGCGCCGTAGCACCGGGCTAAGAACTATCCCAAAGCTAAGCAAAATTGAGGAGCAGCAAAGGATTCGCTGCAATAATATGTTTGCTATAGCAGGCGGCTAGTTTCCGCTGTTCAGGAGGAAAAACCATGCCATCCGAAAAGCAGGGTGAGTACGTCAGGCCAATGCGCGTTTTTGTAGCTAAAGGCAGCAAGGCCGAAAAGAGCATTCGTTCCCGCGTGTCAATGCCGACGGTGCGGGCGCCGGGTTTGCCATCTACCCCCAAGCACGATCTGATCTTTCATGGGGGCAAGACGATTTCGGATTTGATTTTTGTGAATTTTTATGTCGGCGGAGCATCCGCATGGAGCCCGAACGATATCCAGTCCATCAATAACAATCTTTTGGCTGCCATGTCCGACAAGAACCTGAACAATGTGATCTCCCAGTACTATGCTTCCGGGAAAATTACCAGCACGTTCAATGGATCGCACGTGCTTGCAGGACCGAAACCCAGTACTGTCTCCCAGGGAGACGTTGAAAATCTGGTGCGCCGTCTTTTTCAGGCAGGTACGGTGAACGGCATCAATTTCGACTCGACGGTGTTGAACTTCATGTTGCCGCCGGGCACGGTACTTACCACCGATCCTGCGCCCACCAGCGGCGCAATTGCCGCCAAAGTTGAGTCTGCTCATGATGAGAAAGGCGGTACAAAGACTTTGGCTTCTTTGGTCCCACACGAGGATGAAGAAGATTCAAAACACGGGCTCGGCGGCTACCATGGATCAATTCACGTGGGCACCGGCTCGACTGCCCAGACCATCTACTATGCAGTAGGCGTGTTTTCCGAGCAGCTTGCCGATGGGACCACGAACGGCATTCCTGTCTTCGATCAATCGTGGAAGAATGTAGTGGCGACTTTTTATCATGAACTCAACGAAGCTCGTACTGATCCGGACGTTGAGGACGCAATCAACGCAGGGAACAGCCCGAGTGCAATCAAATTTCTTGGCTGGACTTCTTCGCAGGGAGAAGAGTGCGGAGACTTTCCGGTTTCAGAGGCCAATCCCCTGACGGAAGTGTTCAAGGAAGTGAAGCTCACAAACAACCAGAGCACCGCTCCAATCCAACTTCAGTATTCAGATGCAGATCACGGTCCGGGCCTGCCACGGGCCACTCCTGCGCCTTTTGCGGGCCACACGAAGCAGCCCAAAGCAGGGTAAGCCGGTCTGATGTGCAACCCCGCAGATGGGACGAGGTTACCCGTTTTTATTTGCCAGGAGCGTCAAGCTCGTCCAGGCGTTTCTTGGCCATGGAATTTTTTGGATTCAATTGCAATGCTTTTTGAAAATCGACTCGAGCTTTTTCTTTGTCGCCGCCGGTTGTGTGGGCAACACCCAGCAAATAGCGTCCCCAAGCGGAGTCGGGATTCAGTTCAGCATCAAGTTCCAGGACCGCAGTGGCTTCCCTGGTCTTGTCAGAGTCCAAGAGTGATTCGCCCAGTCGATTCAGGGGAATGTCACTGAAGTCATATTTGCCGTTGCCGTAATTTTCTGTCTTGAGCTTGCGATAGAGGGCAACGGCAGCTCCGGAACCATCTTTGTTGATGGATTCGGCAAGAACGGCTTCTATGGGCCGAGGATCACTATTGCGCCGATGACAGGTCACGCAAGTGACCTGGGGCGATGGTTTTTTGTCCAGCCTGGATAGGTGATCATGGTTGATAGATTGCATCATTCGGATCATCAGCCGGGCTGTCTTCTTTTTTTCGTTTTCATCTGAAGCAAAGTTCACGCCCTGCAGGGTGTTGGGGTCGCCTCCGACGTGGCAAAAGCCACAGCGCACGCCCAGATCACCCGCGTAATTACGCATGATGCCGACCAAGTCAGCCTTTGGAGTTTCTTTGGGTAAGACCTGGAGGTTGGTGAATTTATCGGGAATTTGGGCGGTTGCGCCAGCGGTTAACGCCAACAGCACTATTAACAGGATCAAACAAGGGCCTGAGGTATGCCGCATAGCTCACTCTCCTGATTGTGCCCGGAAGCCAGTTCTTTTGACTGGCGGCGCGGGTAGAAGTGAGCAGCAGAATTCTTTGTTGATGTGGCTGTCGGCTATTCGAAGATCAAAATCGCCGACGCAATCACCGTTGTCCAGAGGCCGCGTTTATCTCCCACGCCGCTCTGGGTGATGTTGGTGGTGCGCACGATCTTGTTGGAAATGCGGTAAATCTCTTTTTTCTCGTCCCAGGATGTGTCTGGGTTGAATTCCACATTGAGCGTGGTGGCGAGCATCTCCGCGGCCAGTTCTTCAGCATATTCGCCGGCCACGTCATCGGCTTCACCGAAAGAATGATGTTCGCTCAAATAACCGTAGGTGCTGCGGTCAGCGGGCATGGCCAGACCAATGCTGGCGGCGGTGAGGCGATGCGGCTCACGAGTGGAGTTTTCCGCGACCACGGCAAATGTAACTTCGCCGGGATGGAGGTACTTGACCCCCTCTTTACGCGAAATCAACTTGCAGTGCGGAGGGAAAATGGAGGAGACCCTGACCAGGTTCTGTGCCGCAATTCCCGCATCTCTGAGGGCCAGCTCAAAGGAAGTGAGTCTTTCTCTGTGCTTTCCAACCCCATTTGTCAGGAAGATGCGCTTCGGCACCATGTTTAAACCCAATTTGCTTGCCTCCAAAAATCCTTTTTTTAGGTGAATGAAAAAAATAACACACGCAGACAGTCGAACGCAGAAAATTCCGTGAAATTTTTCAGCGAGCCAAGAAAAAAAATATGGCTGATTCAAAATTTTGCGCTATGCACCGTAAATGGTGCAGCCTGGAGCACGTCTCGCGGAGGATAGCCAGTTTGCCTGAGCGGCTAGCGGACGCTTAGCGGAGCGCCTGTGGCTAATGAGCCTTGCTTAATCTTTACGGCGATTTCTATGAATGCCAGCGCTGCGCGGCTCAGCGCCTTGTCTTTGCGAAATACCAGTGCAAGATCGCGCCGGATGGAAGCATCAGCCAGTGGAATTGCCGCCAGAACGCCGGCCTTTACATCTTCCAGGACATTGGAGCGGGCGATAAAGCCTATACCAACATCGGCGGCCACGAACCGCTTGAGCAGCTCACTGGAATCGAGCTCCATGGCAATTTTAGGCTTGAGATGCCGTTCTTCGAAAAGGTTTACCAGAGCGTCCCGTGTGCGGCCCAGTTTGGGGAGTAGCAGGGGAAACGAAACGACATCGGCGATTCCAGCCTGCTCCATGCGGCTGAGAGAGTGTCCGGGTGGCGCGATGATCACCAATTCGTCGCGATGAATATTCACGACGGTCAGGCGCTTGTCATCCACCGGCGCGGAGACCACGCCAAAATCAACAGAATTATCGATGATCGATTCCATGATCTTGGCGCGTTCCAGGCGGCTGATCTGCACGCCCACGTTGGGATAAAGCTTTTTAAATTCCGCAAAAACTTCAGGCAGGATGTGGAGGCATGTGCCTTCATTTGCGCCCACCACGATTTCACCACGAGGGACGCGCTCCATTTCCGCTACGGTGACCAGCATAGTTTTGCGGGCTTCCAGAGTCTGCTCGGCATATTGCTGGAAGAGCTTGCCCGCAGCGGTGAGGGCCACCTTGCCGCCACTGCGGTCAAACAGACGGGCGCCAACCTCTTCTTCCAGGGCGCGAATTTGAGACGAGATGGCCGGCTGCGTACGAAAGCGCTTCTCCGCCGCGCGGGAGAAACTGGTGTGGCGGGCGACTTCGAGAAAAGCTTCCAACTGATCGAAATCCATAGGTATGGTTTCTAGTCTAGTATGAGTTGCTAAATGAGATTGTCGGAATTGCCAAAATCGCCGCAATTGCCAAAACTGCAAGAGCTTTTGGAGCTTTAATTTACCCGATTGCCCGGTTTTCGCAATTATTTTCTCAGGCTATTTAGAATGAGCATATGAAGGCCATTATCGCAGAACAATACGGCGGCCCTGAGATCCTCACACTCGACAATGACGTACCTGTGCCACGCGTCGGGCCGAATGGAGTACTGGTGCAGGTTCATGCCAGCAGCGTGAATCCAATTGATTGGAAGCTGCGGCGAGGGCTGCTGGACGCAGTGCGTCCAGTGATTTTTCCCGTGATCTGGGGCTGCGATCTTTCCGGCGTGGTGACTGAAGTTGGCCCGGCAGTGACTTTGTTTAAGCCCGGCGACGAAGTTTACGGATTCAAAGATGGCTACGTGGCCAAGACGTATCGAGGCGCATACGCGGAATTTGCAGTTGCGCCGGAAAAGACATTGGCAAAGAAACCGTCCAACCTCAGCCACCAGGAATCCGCGAGCATTCCCTTGGCTGCACTTACGGCATGGCAGGCGCTGCTCAAGCAAGGCAAGCTGAAGCAGGGCCAGCGAGTGCTGGTCCATGCCGGAGCGGGCGGCGTAGGCGTGATGGCAATCCAGATTGCCAGGGCATTTGGGGCATTTGTCGCCGCGACAGCCAGCGCGCGCAACCAGGATCTGCTGCGCGAATTGGGCGCTGATCTGGCAATTGACTATGGACGCGATCGGGTTGACCAAGTCCGGCCGAAGTTCGATCTGGTATTGGATGCCGTGGGTAAAAGCGTGTGGGCAGCTTCTATACGGGCGCTCAAGTTCGGCGGAAAGCTCGTAACTTTGGCGGTGCCGATCCCGGAAAACTCCGCAGGGAAGTTGAAGTTTTTCTCGACTGCAATTGCCGGAATAGCAGGCGGCATGTTGCGGGGATTGCCTGGAGCAAAACGATTGCTTCTAATCCAGGCCAAGCCGCGCGGCGGCGAATTGGAAAAGATCACCACGTTGATTGAGGCAGGCAAGATTCGGCCCGTCGTGGAAAAAGTTTTTGCTCTGGAACAAATTGCTGAAGCGCATCGGTTAAGCGAAACCGGCCATACAAGAGGGAAGCTGGTGGTGAGGATTGGCGGATAACCGCTGGCTCTTAGCTTTTGGCTTTTAGCCTTTGGCAATCCGTCGTCGCGTGGCCTTGCTATTCATATCTATGCAGTTAAATTTTTATAGGCGGCTAACCGAGTTTTTTCCGGTCAGTCTTTCTTTTGGGGGCTTAGGGGGGAACAACCATGACCAGCGTTGGCCAGGATGTCCGTTATGCATTCCGTACGATGCTGCGAGCGCCAGGGTTTGCGGCAGTCGCGGTGATTACATTGGCGCTGGGTATCGGCGCGAACACCGCCATTTTCAGCATCGTCAACGCGGTGTTGATCCGGCCGCTTCCGTATGATCGACCGGAACGGCTGGTTTCTATTTTGGAGAGCAATCCCCGGCGCGGACTGCCGCTGACAGCGGTTTCGCCGGCAAACTTTGCTGACTGGCAACGTCAGAGCACCGCGTTCAGCGCCATGGCCGCCACACAGTCTGTATCGTTCAACTTTACCGGCAATACCGGAGCAATCAGGATCAACGGAGCCGCGATTTCCCCGAACCTGCTATCACTGCTGGGGCAGCAAACCATGATGGGCCGTGGCTTTGAAGAAGCAGAAAACCAGCCCGGTCATGATGATGTGATTTTGATCAGTGAAACTCTGTGGCAGCGGCAGTTCGGCGGCGAAAGCGATGTCCTGAGCAAAGTGGTTACGATGAATGGCCAGCGGTTCACTATTGTTGGAGTGCTGCCCAAATCTTTTCAATTTCCTTTTCAGGGTCTGGAGGTCTGGAAACCTCTGGCCTTTACAAACGCTGACCTGGTGAATCGATCGAATTACCAGTTGCAGGTGGTTGCGCGCTTGAAGGATGGAGTGTCGCTCGAGCAGGCCAGAGCAGACATGCAAGCTGTATCCAGCCGTCTGGAGCATGATTATCCGGACACTAATGCCGGAGTGGGTGTTCGGATTCAGGATTTACATGAGGCGTTTGCCGGCGGAGCGCGCAGCTTGATCATGGTGCTTTTTGGCGCTGTGGTAATGGTGCTGCTGATTGCGTGCGTAAATATTGCCAGCCTACTTTCCGTGCGTTTTCTTGGACGGCAACATGAGATGGCATTGCGCTCATCTCTGGGCGCGACACGCGGCCGGCTGTTGCGGCAGTTTTTGACCGAGAGCGTTCTGCTGGGATTTCTGGGAGGGGCGCTTGGAATTTTGACGGCGTTTGCAGGATTGAAGTTTCTGCTGCGTTTTCTACCTCAATTCAACCTTTCGCAGGATGCGATTACGATAGATGGCCACGTTCTGTTGTTTACCCTGGCGCTGTCAGTCTTATGCGGAATTTTGTTTGGCGCCGTTCCGGCATGGCAAGGAGCAAGAGCCAACCCGGTGCAAGGCTTGCGCGAAAGCACTCGTGGCGCGAAGGGCACGCGCAGCCAGCGGCTATTTCAAAATGGTTTGATTGTCGGGGAGATCGCATTATCTCTTGTATCGTTAGTCGGCGCGGGGCTGCTGATGCGGAGTTTTGTCAGCATGCTCCAGGTGGACCCCGGATTTCGCAGCGATCGTGTTCTGGTGAATACATTGCTCGTGCTGCCGACTTATAAGTATCCCGAAAACTATCAACGGGTTAATTTTTTTCGCACTTTGCTGGAACGTCTTAACGGCCTACCCGGAGTTGAAGCTTCAGGCGGAATTACCTCACTACCGCTGCAGGGCAATAGCTCCTTCTCTCCATTCACAGTTCAAGGCCATCCGACTGGGCCGGACGGCAAATTGATGGCGGCGGTGATCAACGTGGTGAGTCCTGGTTACTTCAACACCATGGGAATCCCGCTGAAAGGAGGCCGCTGGTTTTCTGACAATGATGCAGAGCAATCACCTCGAGTGGCAGTTCTGAATGATGTGGCAGCAAAGCGGTTTTTTGCCAAATCCAATCCCGTGGGTCAGGAGTTATTTATACAGTCGCAAGGTGAGCAGCCATACACAGTGGTCGGCGTAGTGGGTAGCAGCCGCCAATTCGATATCACAGATGAACCTGATCCGGAGATCTTTACCAACTACCAGCAGAGCACGATGAGCTATATGTATGTACTGGTGCGGACAAAAGGCGATCCAACCGCGCTGGTTCCCACTATCCGCCGCGCGGTGGCCGAGATTGACCCTGAGCAGCCGGTTGGGCACAGAACACTGACTCAGCAGATGGATAATGCTGTGGCGCAGCCGCGACTGTACACGCTTCTGGTCGGGCTGTTCGCCGCGCTGGCACTGCTTCTGGCGATGGTAGGCGTTTACGGAGTAATGTCATATGCCGTCTCGCAACGAACGCAAGAGATCGGCGTGCGCATGGCCCTGGGCGCTCATCGAAATCACGTCCTCGGTCTGTTTCTGACCAGCAGCTTTAAGATTGTCATGTTTGGAGTGGCAGCAGGGTTGGTGCTGGCTTGTGCGATGAATCGAGTTGTGGCTAACCTGCTTTTTAATGTGAAGCCGACAGACGCTATCACTTTTACCGGCGCTGCGGGCCTGCTATGCCTTGCTGCACTCATTGCAAGTTATGTGCCAGCGCGACGCGCAACGCGCGTGGACCCCATAATCGCGTTGCGACATGAATGATAAGCTGGCGATATTCACTGTCTCAAGTTCCATAAAATTTGAATCCGTACAGCGTGGAATTTACTCTGCGATAGATCACTCCCGCTCCCCGGAAGGAAGCTCGATGAGAATTCTTCGCCTGATAACCGTGCTGGCGGCAATTGCCATCACTGCAGCAGCACAAACTCCTACGCCCACGCCGCCTCTGCTCAAGCCGGATGATCGCCTCAAAGTTGACCTTCTGCTGGTTGTTGCGCATCCGGATGACGAGACCGGGGCAATTTCCTATTTGACGCAATTGATCGATCAGCACAAGCGCGTTGCTGTGATCTACACAACGCATGGCGAAGCCGGCCATAACAACATGGGGCCTGAGCGGGCCAAGTCGCTGGGCGCCGTGCGTGAGATGGAGTTGCGGCATGCGCTCAATAGCGTGGGAATCACGAATGTGTGGTTCCTGAGCGGACGCGATACACCCAGCCAGAACGTTCTGGAGTCGCTGGCAAACTGGCGGCAAGGCGTGGTGGAAGAAGAACTGGTCAGGATGGTGAGGCTGACGCGCCCTGAAGTGATCCTTACGTTGCTGCCGGGATTTTTCTTTGGCGAAAACCATGGCGACCATCAAGCGGCCGGCGTGCTGGCCACTGAAGCGTTCGACACGGCAGGCGATCCGGCCGTTTTTCCGGCGCAGCTTGCCGGCCCGACAAAGGTGAATGAAACTCTGCTGGATGGTTTGCAACCCTGGCAGGCAAAAAAGCTCTACTACATTCCCGACGCAGCGGATGACATCTTCAAGGGCACTGGCCCAACTTACCAGACAAATGGCATTTCTTCCGCGCTGAAGATCCCGTACTGGCGCACGGCCATGGAGACCTTCAAGTACCATCTCACGCAATATCGCCACTATATTGAGGGCCTGAAACAGATGGACGAAAAGCAGGTTGCGGAGCAGGAGAAAAACTGGGGCGGAGAGGGAAGCTTTACTCTGGGCAAGTCGCTTGTGCCTGGCAGGGTTACCGGCGACGTTTTTGAAGGTATCACGCCGGCGCGAATTGCATTTGTTCCAGTCACAAGAGAGCCGTATGAGCATCCACCGGCGCTTTCTGTAGAACTGGGCGGCCCGTGGGGCTTCTATGAAAAGTTTCGTCGTGCTCATGGAATTACCAAATTGCCGAAGGCCAGCCAACCAGAGATCGCCATTAAGCGCGGCGCAACGCTGATGCTTCCGCTGGAACTGCACAACCATACCGACGCTGCAAAAACTATTGCCATTACAGCAAAGCTGCCGGATGGCTGGACTACGCAGAGCGGAGCAGGCAGCCTCACTCTTGATCCGCAATCGGACTATTATTGGCAAGTGCTGCTCGATTCACCCAAAGCTGAAACCAAAGGACCGCAAGAAATCGAATGCATTGCCACTTCTGACGGCAAGACTATTGCAACCATCAAACTTTCCGTCCGGTTGGTAAATGGCGGGCTGCCGCAAAACTGATAGCTGCGTGCGGGAACTGAACCAGCCGCGCAAAATCCACCGAAGCCTGCAAGTGAATTACAATCACGCTTCGCCATAATAAGGAGATCGACATGCGCGCCGTGCTTTGCAAAGAATGGGGTGGACCGGAAAAGCTGGTCGTTGAAAATGTTTCTTCGCCTGCAATCAAAGCTGGCGCGGTGCGGATCGCCGTGCATGCCATCGGCATCAACTTTGCCGACTTGCTGCTCATCTCTGGCCAATACCAGGAGAAGCCTCCGTTTCCTTTTATTCCCGGCATGGAAGTTTCCGGCACCGTGACTGAAGTTGGCGCAGGCGTTACCGATTTCCGCGCAGGCGATCGTGTAATGGCTCTTACCGGCACCGGCGCGTACGCGGAAGAAGTTATTGCTGACGCCAACCGCGTTTACAAAATTCCCGCCGCAATGGACTTCATCACCGCCGCGGGCTTTCCTGTAACTTATGGCACGTCGTACGGAGCGTTTGAATGGCGCGCCCATCTCAAGTCCGGCGAATGGCTGCTGGTTTTCGGCGCAGCCGGAGGCGTTGGTCTTACCGCCGTTGAAATTGGCAAAGCTCTCGGCGCAACGGTGATTGCCTGCGCCAATGGCCCGGAAAAACTGGCTCTTGCGCAGCAGCACGGCGCGGACCATCTCATCGACTATTCGCGCGAAGACATTCGTGAGCGCGTAAAGGCCATCACTGGAGGTCGCGGCACTGACGTAGTCTATGATCCCGTCGGCGGCGACGCATTTGATGCCAGCCTGCGCGCCATCGCCTGGGGCGGCCGTGTCATTATTATCGGCTTCGCCTCTGGACGCATCCCCCAGGCCCCTGCCAATATCCTGCTGGTCAAAAACATTGACGTCATCGGCTTCTATTGGGGCTCTTACCAGGCGCGTAAGCCTGAGCTTCTGCGCGATTCATACGTCAAACTGCTGCGCTGGTTTGAAGAAGGCAAGCTCAAGCCGTATGTGTCGCAACACTTTGACCTCAAGGACGTGACCTCCGCAATGGAACTGCTGCGGCAGCGCAAGTCCACGGGAAAAGTAGTGCTGACCACCGGACGATAAATAGCTGGTCGTAAATAGCCTGCGGTGCCCTTGTTCGTCCGATTTCATACCTGAATCCATAGCAATCGCAGTGCTAACCCATGCCTTCTGTGCGTAACATTTTATGCGTCACCTCATTTGCTTCATCCACGAAGGGGGCTACTTTGTGTTCCTTCGTGTCCTTTGTGATTGAGCCCTAAGGTAAATCCCTATTCACCCCCACCGGGGGGTAGACGTTTTGTTGCAAACAAAACCTTTGTTCCATTCGACCGAACGGTCACCGAACGGTCGAGGCCTCTTTTCTGCCTTGTTTCGGGGTTGAATCGGGCTAAATCCGTCCATCTGCTATTTGCCTGATCAGGTGAACGGGTGTTGCTCTTTTCTGGTCACGGTGTTGCTCTTTCTGGCCAAAAGCTAACAGCTAATAGCCAAAAGCCATATTGTCAAAGACCACCATCCAGAGAACTACATTCCATCAGATGTCCAATCCATTACTTTTACCATTTGTTCGCTTTTAAGTCAAGTAAAATCAGAGCAGAAAACCGCGCGTAGATCGAGTGCTCTACACTGGAAAAATGGATCTTGGCTCTATAGGTGTTGATTTTGGTACCACAAATAGCTCAATTGCCCGTGCTTTTCCTTCGGGTGAGGTGGAGCTTGCGCAATTTCCGCAAATGGGTGGCATGACCGATGCCTACCGCTCGCTCCTCTATCTTGAGCAGATGCGGGAACGCGGGACTAAAGTCGCCAAATCGTGGACAGGCCCTGAAGGTATTGAGCGGTATCTTGCCGCAGAACCCAAAGGACGGCTCATACAGTCGCTCAAGTCTTTTCTCAGCAGCCGCACCTTGAGCGGCACGGATGTCTTTGGGCGCCGAGTTACGCTTGAAGATCTGATCGCTCGCATCCTGCGCGATCTCCGCGAAAAAGCCGAGCTTCAATTTGGTGCGCCCATTCGCTCTGCCGTCGTTGGCCGGCCTGTGCATTTTGTTGGCGCAGAAACGGACGCCGATGACCAATACGCTGAAGGCCGCCTCAGGTCGGCCTTTCAACTCGCCGGATACGAATCTGTGGAGTTTGAACTTGAGCCAGTCGCTGCCGCCCACTATTACGAATCCACGCTTGACCATGACGAACTTATTCTCATTGGCGACTTCGGCGGCGGCACCAGCGATTTTTCTCTGGTCCGCGTCGGCCCGTCCATCCGCCAGCGCGGCAGACCGTCAGATAGCCTGCTGGGCAACTCAGGTCTTGGCATTGCCGGAGATGCGTTTGACGCAAAAATCATTAAGCATCTTGTGTCGCCCGCTCTGGGTGCAGGAAGCAGCATACGGTCCATGGAGAAGGTATTGCCGGTCCCGGGTTGGGTCTATGCCAAGCTAGAGCGCTGGCATCATCTCTCGCTTCTGAGGACGAAAGATGTCATGGATATGCTGAAAAGCGTTCATGCGCAAGCGCTGGAGCCGGAGAAGATCGCCGCTTTGCTGCACCTGATTAGGGAAGACCTTGGATACCACCTCCACCAGTCTGTGCAGAAAACCAAGTCTGATCTGTCCGCCAACACGGTATCCACATTCCGCTTTGCCGACCCGTTCCTTGATCTCTCCGCGATAGTCGAGCGTGCTTCCTTTGAAAAATGGATTGCTGAAGAGCTTGAGATGATTGCCGCCTGCGTCGATTCGCTTCTTCAGTCGTCGTCGATCAAGCCCAAAGACGTTGATAGGGTATTCCTGACGGGTGGTTCTTCGTTCGTGCCGGCCGTGAGGCGGATTTTTGAAACCCGTTTTGGCTCAAAGCGCATTCGCGCCGGCAATGAGTTCACTTCAGTGGCGCGAGGGCTAGCTCTGAAGGCGCGGGAGCTTAGCTCACAGAGCACTGCCTAGCACAAGGCTAACCGTTCTGGTTTCGATAACCTCTTACTCAAAAAGTCTCATCCCGATGGCCGTCAGCGAACGCGCGATTTCTTAAACGCGTGAGTAGGCGGGAGGAACCTTTGCGCTTGCACCATCTTAATGAGCATGAAGAACAGGGAGTGAGCGGCCACCCTGCCGATGGTGCTGCGGAAGACAACCGCGAAAAACACCGGGCCATTTTGCCCATCCTTTCGCACTATGGCGAAAGGATGGGATTTAATGAATGTTTACTGATTGCTGAGTGGTGCGGGACAGAACCAGGGGATTGGGCTTTCCGGAGGACAAAAAGAATTCGTCCCAGTGCTGGCCGACGCGGGCGCCGGATGCGCCGGGATAAGAACCAACATTGCTGCACAAATGCAAAGCCGGACCGCCAAACCTACTGTTCTTTTCGTTAACATGAGTATCCTTTCTGTTCGTTCATTCCGCGCGACTGAAGCGTCCAGCGTGCGATCGAGATCGCATCAGCGCGCAGAAATCATCTTCATTCAGATCAAGGAACTCCATCAAGCAAAAAGCAGCTCTGCCGCACTTCTCAATTCCCAAAAAGGAATTTAGTTTTCTCGCCCGATTCATCATCAGTGCTATCGTCAAAGTTACCGGAAAATATTGCTATCGCTTCGTATCAGGGCATGCACGATAAAAGGAGACACCCGGCGCAACGCCGGGTGTCGGGATGTGTGATTCTCCGATTCGGCCTCACTAGCGTCCATTCAGAACAACCGTCATCCCAATGGCCGTGAGCGAACGCGCGATTTCTTAAGCGCGTGTGCTGCGGCAGGGTTAATCGGCTGCTTGTCCTATGTTGCAATTCGCAAGAATATCCGCCATCGTGAAATCCTTGGCGAGTCTGGGTGTTTCGACACAAAATCTTGTGTGGTGTAGAGACTTACCAAACTGATCGCGATAAATGATGCATCCGGCAAAGTAGAGCACGGTGAGATTGGGATGCGGCGTGTCGTCACTAATTTCGAATGGCTGAGCCATGACTTCTTGTGGAAATATTGGCGGCCCAAAAGTGTCTCGAGCAAATTCGTTTTCTTTCGTAAGGCGTTCAATCAGGTTGCATGCATTATCGGCGCGAGTTTTGAAGTCTTTTATGTCAGTTACAATGTCCAAGCTGGAAATGACGTAAAGGGCTGGAGAGGGGCCGTAGTTCTTTATGGTCATTGTCCCGGACACGGCAATTCTATTTGGCCCAATAACTATTGGCTGAGTCAGCCTTACTGGGCTGGAGGGATGAACCCAAGGCCTCTGACTATAAATCAGAGTGTCGCGGGCAGTATCAGCGGCGCTCTTTGCAGCATCGGCGGCTTTCTTATTGACGCACCAGAGCGCTAGAGTGATTGCAGCATAAATAAAAACTGCCCAGAATGTAAGCCACGCTGCTCTCTTAAGAGACTTCTGCAAGGCATACTGCTGTTCTTGGTAGGCTCGAGTCTCTTTTTTCTCTTCGTCAGAAAAGCTGATTTGAATGCGCGCTGGAATGACGCTTTCGTTATTGCAGCAGTGTTGTTCTGTGGGCTTATAAACGTGCCGGGCGTGTTTGCGATCTTGAATTTTTCCGGCACTTAGAATGCCGAGAAAATATGCGAGCAGAGCGTACATGACCCGCAATTTTAGCAAGAGAGGTATCACATCAGATAGAACGGATACGGGAATTTTCGGAAAAGCCTCTCACGGGACTTTTATGGCAGATGGACACGGAAAATTTTGACGACTGACGTTTTCTTATTTGACCCGATTCCCTACTGCCGGGGAAGAGCAAAGAATTTCGATACCGCCTTCGTCATAACAGGCTCTATCAATCCACTTCTTCAGGCAGTAAACGATCAACTTTTTGCCACCTCTCCTGGTGAATGTACGTAGCTAGAGGGTTCCCTCGCGTCGCTCGGGATAAAATCACATCCCCGCCAGCCCCAACTCTCCCGCAATTCCTTTCATCGCTTCAATGCAGAACGCAATGTGCTCTTCCAGATCGATGCCCAGATCAGCCGCGCCGTTGATAATGTCATCGCGATTCACGCTCCGGGCAAATGCTTTATCCTTCATTTTCTTCCGGACGGACTTCGCTTCCACTTCTGCCAGTGATTTATTCGGCTTCACCAGCGCTGACGCCGTGATGAACCCGGAAACCTCGTCGCACGCATAGAGCGCTTTTTCCATCTGGCTTTCGCGCTTTACGCCGCTGTAGTCGGCATGGGAGAGGATCGCCCGCCGCACGTCCTCAGGATAGCCGCGCTCCTCCAAAATCTTGTTGCCCACAAACGGATGCTCCGCAGGCGTGGGATATTTTTCATAATCAAAGTCATGCAGCAGGCCGGTGATGCCCCATTTGTTTTCGTCCTCGCCGAACTTGCGCGCATAGGCACGCATGCACGCTTCCACCGCCAGCATGTGCTTGCGGAGGCTTTCTGACTGGGTATATTCGCAAAGCAGGCTCCAAGCCTGGTTTCTATCAAGATTGGTCACGTCCATCGTCATCGTTTATCCCTTTTCCGCGTTTTATACCTGTTTTCTCTATTTATTCACCTGAGTTTTACCACTATTTCAGGTTTTTACCTAATTTTCCTATTGACAATTGTGAGTTGATGCTTGAGACTACGTCAGTTAGGGGCTCCCAGCAGTAAAGGTTTTTGGAGAAACTGCCTGCTCTGGCACTCCGAAACTATCCATGGCTACAGCATTGGCGCCGGTTGATTCCCGGGAAGTGGTACGTTGCGATCATTGTCATCTCGTCCAATTCCGGACCAACAACAATCTTTGTAGGAAATGCCGCACCTCGCTGGATGAGGACGAACCTGAGCCGATTCTCGAAGTTCAGGCCGCGGTTGAGCCGCCCACAAACGGCCACCGTTCCCATCTTCAGGTGGCGTCATCCATCCGTATGCTACGGCAAAAGTCTGGACTGAGCCAGCGTCAGCTTGCTCTGCGCATGCAGGTGCCGCGCACCTATGTGTCAAAGATCGAAAATGAAAAAGCCATGCCGACTCTTTCATCGCTGCAGCGGCTGGCCACAGCGCTGGAAGTCTCCATGGCCGACCTGCTGAAGGGCTCCAGCCGCACATTGGAGGATGACATTGCCGACCTGATGCATGATGGCTTCATCTCGGAAATAGTGCAGCATCTGGACAAGCTGGATTCCATGCAGCGCTCCAGCCTGATGACGCAGATGCGCGAATTAAGCATTCGTCCGCGCCGCAGTGCCTGAAACTCTCCTAAATTAATTCAAGACAGCCGGGGACATTCATTTCCCGGCTGATTTTTTGTTCATAGCAATTGGCCAGCTTTCTCTTGGGTTCCGCCGCGCCGCATCGTTCCGGCTTTAGCTGAGCTAAAGGCTAATTGCTAAGTGCTAATTGCTCTCGTTAGCAACTCCCCCCAGCCGCTCACAATCCAAGTGTAAGTATGCTCGGAGGCCTATGGTTACAATTTTGATTATTATTTTGGTGCTGATGCTGATTGGCGCAGTGCCTGCGTGGCCGCACAGCCGCAACTGGGGTTATCGCCCTGTGAGCGGATTGGGCCTGGTCGTGATCATTCTGTTGGTTCTGTTCTTAATGGGGTATTTGTGAAGCGTGTACCTATAAAATTGATGGCTTCTGCCGCTCTTCTTTCTTCTTTGCTCCTGGTGTCCGGATGCAGCCAGCAGGACACCGAAAAAACCAAGCAGCAGGCTGCCCAAGCCACGGAAAAGATCAAAGAGGGAAGCAAGGTAGCCGCGGTTGAGCTAAAGAAAGATGCAAAAGAAGCGGCGAAACAAACCAAGGCCGTTGCGGAAGGCGTGAAGCAAGGCATGGCAACGCCGGATGCGGCTGTAAACGTGAATTCAGCTTCCAAGGTCAAGCTGCAAACCCTGCCCGGCGTGGACGAGGAGACTGCTGATCGCATCATCAAGAATCGCCCTTATCATACGGTGGACGAAATCGGGACGAAAGGCGTGGTTTCTCCGGAAGAGTTTGACAAAATCAAGGACAAGATCACTGTACGTTAACATCTCGAGCGGAGCGAGAGATCTCTACCGCTTAGATGCTGATTGAATATCCGGCTAAAAACTGAAGCAGGAATTGATACGTGTTCTCGTGAAGATCTCGCTCACTATAGGGGCCCCTCTCTGCGCTCGGGGTCAAAACTTTACTTCGTCGGCTCCATCTGCAAAGCGTCATTAAAGCGGTTGAAATAGTTGAACAGGCCGATAGCTGCCAGCAGTTCAATAATCTCGCCTTCATCAAAGTGCCGGCGCAACTCGCTCCAGAGCTGATCGTCAACACTGTGCGCGTCATTGGTCACGCGCTCTGCCAGGCGCAGCGCGGTTTTCTCTTTTTCCGTGAAGTCAGCGCGGTTTTTGAAGTTAGCCAGGTCGTTGATCTGCTCGTCTGTCCAGCCATGCCGTCTTGCCAAGACGGTGTGGGAAGCCAGTCAATACTCGCAACGATTGATTTGCGTAGTGCGGACGATCACCAGCTCTTTCAGCTTCGCCGGAACCGTTCCCGTTTCCATTACGGCGCGGAAGTGGGCCACCATGGTGCGCATGATCTCCGGCCGATGGGCCGCCGTGCGGAACATGTTGGGAATGTTGCCGCGCGTTTTCATGAAGTGGTCGTAAACCTCGGCCACCTCCGGCGAGGCAGATGCGCGATCAATACGTGAAATTCTGGGCATGGGGGTACCTCTGGCAGGCGAGAGAAACTCGCCTGCCGCAGAGCCATTTACTTGCTGAAAGATTTAATTGCAGCCGCTTCGTCGTCTTTAATATCAAAAACGGTGTAGAGCTTGGTGATCTGCAGCAGGTCATGGACTTTCTTGGTCAGCTTGAGCAATTTGAGTTCGCCGCCTTCACGGCGCACTGCTGTAAACGCGCTGACCAGTTCGCCGATGCCGGAGCTGTCGATATACGTGACGTCACCCAGGTTGAGCAGAATGTTTTTCTGTCCTTTGCCCACCAGGTCGCGAATGGTGTCACGTAATACAACGCTGCCTTCGCCCAACGTAATGCGGCCGCTCATGTCCACAATGTTGATGCCATCCACTTGCCGGTTGCTTGCTTTCATGTTCACTGTGATTCCTCCTTGGCATTCGCCGCACTGCGGCCTGTATGCTTGATAAGTGTGATTTCCGTTCCTGGGTTCGTGTTGCGTATCTTCACTTCGTCCATGAAAGCACGAATCAGAAAAATTCCTCGCCCTGAGCCTTTCATCAGGTTCTCCGGCGCCAGCGGATCAGGCAGGGATTCAGGGTCCAGTCCCTTGCCCTGGTCAGTGATGGTGATCACCAGCGCTTCCCCAGTGGTTTCATAGGCCACCATGAATCTCTTGCCCGGATCATAGGCATTGCCGTGCAGGACTGCGTTTACCGCCGCTTCACGAACCGCCATGGCCACCTGGTATTGCTCGTCTTCCGGGAACCCTGCCGTGGCAGCTACTTCAGAGGCTTTTTGCTCAGCCTGATTAACGCTTTCCAACGTTGATTCCAGCGTGTAAGAGACCCGGTTTGTCATGGGACGGTTCACTAAGTTGTTTTTTAAACGCTCTGGGCAAACGCACATCTGGGGCGAATCCCTTAGTGTGCCTATCCGGATGGTGAGTTGTCAAACTGTCCCTCCAGACATTCTGGATATCCATATTCTCCCTAGCGCGAAGGGTCGGCTGGTCTGCGGGGGATGAGAGGGGCCGCGCTCAAGCAGGGAATCGTATTCGGAACGCAGCTTCTTGCCAGATGGGGGTGCCCACTGGGCGGTCTCAGAAGTATACTAACTACGTCTTAAGATCAGACAACGTTCCAGGAGAAAGACATGGCTACATCTACCGTTGAATCTTTTCAATTCCAGGCTGAAACCACACAGCTTTTGCATCTAATGGTCCACTCTCTCTATACAAAGAGAGAAATATTTTTGCGCGAGCTGATTTCAAACGCGTCTGACGCTCTGGATAGACTCCGTTTTGAAGCACTGACGAAGCCTGACCTTGTCCCCGATGGACACAAATATGAAATCCGGCTCAAGCCGCAACCCGGCGCAAGGATCCTGACGATCAGCGACACGGGAATTGGAATGAGCCGTGAGGACTTGATGAATAATATCGGCACGATTGCGCGATCAGGAACGCAGGAATTACGCAAGCGCCTGCAGGAGTCGCAGTCGCAATCGGCATTTGGAGAATTGATTGGCCAGTTCGGTGTCGGATTTTATTCTGCCTTCATGGTGGCTGATAAGGTCACCATTGTCAGCCGGCGCGCCGGCGAGGCCACCGCTATGCAGTGGGAATCCACAGGTGACGGCGTTTACACCCTGGAGCCGGCGGAAAAAGCAAGCTGTGGGACCGATATCACTCTCCATCTTAAGGAGATTGACACTGAAAACGGCGACGAGGATTATACCAACCGTTGGACGCTGTCACTGATTGTCCACAAGTACTCTGACTTCATCGCCTATCCCATCATTTATGAAGGCCCAGCCCAGGAACCCGGCGAGGAGGACGAAACTCCTTCGGGCGAAATCAAGATTGAAACCAAGACGCTGAATTCGATGAAGCCAATCTGGACGCGCCTGCGTTCCGAAGTGAGCGATGCCGACTATAACGATTTCTATAAACACCTGGCGAATGATTGGATCGATCCGCTTAAAGTGCTACAGCTCAAGGCTGAAGGCGCATTCGAATATGAGGCGCTGCTCTTTATTCCATCCCGGGCGCCAGACGATCTTTTTTACCACGGGACGGAAACAGGGCTGCGGCTTTATGCCAAGCGGGTAATGGTGATGGACAAATGCGAGGACCTGCTCCCCAGATATCTTCGTTTTATCAAAGGGGTCGTCGATTCCAGCGACCTGCCGCTGAATATTTCCCGGCAGAGACTCCAGCAGGACCGCCACATTACGCAGATCCGAAAATGGCTTACGCGCAAAGTCCTGGATGCATTGGCGGAAATGCAGGAGAAAAATGCGGAGATGTACCAGAAGGTTTGGGCGCAGTTCGGAAGAGCACTGAAAGAAGGAGTGAGTTCAGACTATGAAAACAAGGAAAAGCTTCTCCCTCTTCTGTTGTTTGAATCGTCGCACGATCCCAAAGAGCTGACAACCTTGAAAGGGTACCTGGAGAGAATGAAGCCGGAGCAGAATGAAATCCTGTATCTGACCGGCGAGTCACGCAAAGTCATTGAAAACTCCCCACATCTTGAACTGCCCCGGCAAAAAAACTATGAAGTGCTTTATCTGAGTGATCCCGTTGACGAATTGCTTGTCCAGCACCTGCATGAATTTGAAGGCAAGCGGCTGAAATCCGTCACCAAAGGAAAAATCAATCTGGGAACGGAAGAAGAAAAAAAGCAGACGGAAGAGCAGCTCAAGAAAAAAGAAGAGGAATATGCCGATTTTCTTCAAACTTGCCAGAAGAAACTGGATGCACACGTTAAACAGATCCGCCTGTCAACGCGATTGGTGGGATCTCCAGCTTGCCTGGTCACAGAGGAGCACGAGTACAGCCCGCAACTGGAGCGCTTGTTGCAAAAGGGAAAAGGCGGCGGTCCCAAACAGAGGCGCATCATGGAGCTGAATCCAGAGCATCCGCTGATCACACAGCTCTTTGAACGATATAAAGCGAATCATGAAGACCCGCTTCTGGACAGCTCGATTGATCTGCTGTTTGAGTTATCGCTGGTGGCGGAAGGATCTGACATTGCTGATCCGGTGCGGCTGAATCAGGTAACTCTGGACTTGCTCCAGAAAGTGGTGGCCGCCGCCTGAAGTTAACGCAAGCTCAATTGCATTAAATGCAATCAGGGGCCATCCACGCGAGCAGCAGGAGCTACTGCGTCTTCT
Organism: Candidatus Angelobacter sp.; assembly: GCA_036495645.1. Lineage (GTDB taxonomy): Bacteria > Acidobacteriota > Terriglobia > Terriglobales > Acidobacteriaceae > Angelobacter. The sequence goes on along the minus strand of DASXMN010000075.1, from coordinate 186,425 downwards.
GCTGCTCTTCCATTTTTTTCCTGAGGCTCAGCGGACGCATGTCAGTCCAGACCTCTTTGATATAAGCGAGGCACTCTTCTTTCGTCCCTGACTTGCCTGCATCTTTCCAGCCCAACGCGTTTTCCCGATGGGCCGGCCAGATGGAATATTGCTCTTCGTGATTGAGCACAACTTTATAGATTGTCTTATCTTCAGTCTCTTCTGGCATATAGTTCCCTCGCAAGCAAGACTATAGCACGTCGAAAGCGGGAACAAAGATGTTGAGCTGGGAACAGTGTTCAGCCGTTCCTAAATGGGAAAGCCGAATCGATGCTCGTGGCAGGGTGGTGGTAACATTTTAGTTCGACAGGCAGGAGAAGTGATATGGCGAATGTTCAAGAAGCTGTGGTGATGACTGGCGAAGAAATGATTGCTCTCGCGAAGAAACATACGTTGTTTGAGTGGTCAGCCCAATCCAAAATAGATCCTATTCCGGTGGCGCGAGCCAAAGGCATCTATTTTTGGACGCCGGAAGGCAAGCGCTTTATTGATTTCAATAGCCAGTTGATGAGCGTCAACATTGGACATGGGGATCCACGCGTGATTGAGGCAATTACGGAACAGCTCTCCGCAGTTCCGTATGTCTCGCCCTTCCTGGTCACCGAAGCCAGAGCGCGTTTAGGAGAGAAGCTGGCCCAGATTACGCCGGGTGATATTGATACCTTCTTCTTTACCAACGGCGGATCAGAGGCAGTTGAGAATGCGGTGAAGATTGCCCGCATGTTTACCGGCCGCCACAAGATCATGGCTCGTTACCGCTCCTATCACGGCGCCACCGGGGGCAGCATTACTCTTACGGGCGATCCGCGTCGCTGGGCGGCGGAACCTGGGATTCCGGGCGTGGTGCGCGTGTTGGATCCTTATCACGGTATTGAGCGCGGATGGGAATCAGCCGAGTCTTCGCTGGCGATGATCGAAGAAATTATTCAACTGGAAGGCCCGCAGACCATTGCTGCTTTCATTCTGGAGACGGTCACAGGCACCAACGGCATCCTTGTCCCGCCAGATGGCTATTTGCAAGGCGTGCGCGCTCTCTGCACCAAGTACGGCATCCTCATGATTGCGGACGAAGTGATGAGTGGACTTGGCCGGACCGGTGAATGGTTCGCCGTTGATCATTGGAACGTCGAGCCGGACCTGATGTGCATGGCGAAAGGGCTGACCAGCAGTTATGTTCCTCTGGGCGCTGTTGGAATGCGCCACCACATCGCTCAGCATTTTCAGGACAAAGTTTTTTACGGAGGGCTTACATACAACAGCCATCCTGTAGGTTGCGCGGCAGCGCTGGCCACAATCAAAGTTTATGAAGATGACCACCTGATTGAGAACACAAGAAAAATGGGCGCGATTATGAAACAGCTTCACGCTGATCTGCAGGCCCGCCATCCATCGGTGGGAGCGGTCCGCTCAATTGGGCTTTTTGGCGCTATCGAACTGGTTCGCAATCGTAGGACGCTCGAGCCTATGGCGCCTTTCAATGGCTCATCGGAAGAGATGACGGCCCTGGGCCGGTTTTTCCGCCAGGAAGGGCTGTTCACGCTGGTGCGGTGGAACAGTTTTTATACAAACCCTCCACTCTGCATCACAGAAATGCAATTGCGGGAGGCCTTCGCCATTATCGATCGCGGTCTGGAAATCACCGATAAAGCGGTAAAAGAATAAGGGCCGGCTTTTAGCCGAAGCCCTCAATTAGGAGACTAGATCGCTCATCTATTTGGGTGTGGTGGAACTACCTGCCCATGGGCGTGGCCGGTGTGACGCCTTTAGGGAACTGGTCGCCGGGTTGCATCGGGCGCAGAATTGGCCCGCCCTTTACACCCTGTGTTCCAAAAAATTGATCGTTAAAGTCGGCATGCACTGATCCTGATATCGCCTTCATGGCAGCTTCAATGTTTTTCTGGCGCAGATCGTGAATGATCTCCGCTTTAACGAACTCAAGTGGAATCGTGTCGCGGCTGCGCAGCTTGTAAATATTCAATCCTGACATTTCTGATTCAAGTTTGGTGACTTCGCCGGGCCTAAGAGCAGAGAGGTCCCTTTCAATTCCAGCCGGAAGACTCCCCATGCGCTTCATGCCAAGATCTGTTTTTGGCGGAGATGGGAGGGCCAGGGCTTTGTATGCCTCGTCTTGAAGTTTCTGTGTTTCCTCGCCTCTGGCCGCCCGCTCATGGATGTCATCTGCAAGCTGGTGGAACTTCTTATCAAACTCCGCGCGCGCTGCCGGCGTGCGGCTGGAATTGGCATTGGGAATAATGATGCGTTCCACCTTGAGCGCTTCATATTTTGCCGCATTTTGCTGGTAATATGCCTGGATTTCTTCCGCCGGGGGATTGCTGTACTTTTCGTCCAGGGTGTGACGGTAGGTGTCCGCCAGGGCGCGCATCCGCGCAACTCTCATCAACTGCTCGAATCTCGGATCTTTATCGACGCCGGCTTTTTCAGCGGCACTGGCCAGAGCCAACAGTTGCATATATGTTTCCGCAAAATTGCGCATGGCAGCAGGCGTGGAAAGTTGGGTTGCAAGATTCATGCCGTCAAGGATCGAGTTGAACTCTTTCTTGGTGATCGTGGTGGTGCAGGAGCCGGATGCGGCAGCAACGTCATTGGGACAAACGCCATGAAATACAACCACCGTGGCGTCTGGGGCCACACTCTCCGGGCCGGCAACAAATTGCTGGGGCATGGGAGGAGCGGGCACTTGTGCGCCGTGAACGTTAGACGTTGACTGGCCGGCAGACGTATTTCCGGTCTGGGCAAGCGCGTATGCTCCTGCCAAGACTAAAACGAGAAGAGTTCGAATCATGGACGAGACCTTCCTCAATGCAATAAGCAAAAAAGTTTGGGGGAGAATGCGGTATTTTACCATGATGTCTCTCTTCTTTCAGCCAACACTTTGCCCGTAAATGGCCGTTAAGGCGATCACCTGATGCGCTTGTTGCTTTCGGCAAACGTGAAGCTGCCTATCCTGTATGCGCCCATTGATTTTCCTCGATTGCGAGTCACGGAAAGGTGGTACAAAATTGAGAGAAGCATCTTGGAGGTAAAAAGACCAGAGCCATGAAAATATTTATCCGTGTTATTTTTCCCATGCTACTCCTTTGCCAATTGGCAACAGCCCAACAGAACGTTCGAACTATTTTTATTGTCCGCCATGCTGAAAAGGCATCTTCTGCCGCTGACGCATTGCTGAGCCCTGAAGGTGAAAAGCGGGCTGAGTGCCTGGCAAATACGCTTAAAGATGCAGGCATTAAGCAGATCTATGTCACAGATGTGAAGCGCACGCAACAAACAGCCGCGCCTTTGGCCAAGGAATTGAAAATTACGCCAACCATTCTTCCGGCAAAAGATCCCAACGCGCTCATCAAGGACCTGCTTTATGCCGGGGGAGGAAACATTTTTGTGGTAGGGCATAGCGACACGGTGCCTTTTATTATTAGCCGGTTGAAAGCAGGTTCCGTGCCGCCTATTGCCGATAATGAATATGATCGGCTGTTTGTTGTCACGATTGAGGAAGCCGCGGCTGCGCCAGTGGCCACGCTGCACGTCTGTGGTGTGGGACCTGCTGTTCCGATGAAAGGCGCCATGCCTGCCCACACTCCCACCAAAGCGGCGCCGCAGAAAAAGAAACCATAATATCAATGCGATAAGCTGAGATTTCCGCGGCAACAGGTAAGGTGATTCCATCTATTGCGAAAAAGAAAGGCGGGTCAGTTATTGACCCGCCTTTTGAAATGATGGCCTGCACATTAGCTGCCGAGGTGTTTTACACCTCGGCAGTCTTGTGAGGGTTATTTGGGTGTGATGGTCAAGCTCAGGGAGCTTGGCAGTGTGTCGATACCCCCGGGGCCGAAAGTAACGCTTCCGGTGGGATGCAGTGGCACACCCTTTACTGCCGCCGCATTCGGAGCTACGTTGATGATCACCGTCATGGTAGATGGCGGCTTAGCTCCGTTTTTCCTTGCTCCGCCCAGACTCGTGGTAGGCGAGGTACTGCAAACGATCTGGTTGCCTCCGGGTACTGCCGAAGCTGTCGTGCAGGAACCTGTTCCGCCATTATCGAAGGTTGGAGTTGGTGTGGGAGTGTTAATGGTCAAGGCTGCCGGCACGAAGATCGTGAAGACAACGTTTGGAGTGGGAGTGGTTGAAACGTTGCTCACCGTCCACGTGATGTTTCCAGCCTGTGGGGGCGTGGTGTTCGGTGTTGGATTCTGGACGTTACCAGTGATTCCAACCGGAGCCGAAACGGTTGAGGTGGCTGGCAACGGAACAGTCGTGATCTGGCTGCCATTTACATTCGCCAAAGCAGTCCCGGCGGAGTCAGTGCCACTTACGACCACCGAGTTGCGGATGGCCTGGTTCTGAATCTGCACGATGACTGTCATGGTTGAGGTCGCGCCCGCCGCCAGAAGTCCCTGGTTGCAAGTGATCGTGATCACTCCCGCGCCGCCGGCAGTGCAAGTACCCTGGCTGGTTTGGGCGAGAACGATGTTGGACAGCGGCAACCCTGTAACTGTGCCGGAATTGCTGTTGCTCGCAACGCCTGCCTGAGTGTAAGTAAACGTCGTAGTGTTAGGAACATCCAGGATGTTGAACGTGCCATTGAATGAGGTATCGGCGACGCCGGCGATGGTCACTGTTTGGCCAATGTTCATCCCATGGGAAGTCGTGGTCGTGATTGTCGAAATGCCTTTCACTCCGTCTCGCGCTGCTGTCGAGATGACGGCGGGAATGGGCGACAAAGTGTGAGTCACAGATACATTCGCCGGGAATGCCTGTGAGCCGGTAATCGGGTTTGTCACGGTAATTGTGTATGTTGCCTGAGTCGGCGTGGTCGAAACAGAAGCAGGCCCACCCACTTTCACCGTCAGAGCAGGGACAAATGCGCTTGAAGGTGTTGCCGAGACTGGCGGAGTGGATTCAGGACCGTTGCCTCTGGCATTCGTCGCATGCACCGTGAAAGAGTACGTGGTGCCATTGGCCAAACCAGCCACGAGGATGGAACCGCTGTTTAAGCCAGATGCAGGCGGCGGCACCGAAACCGTGATTCCTCCAGGATTCGCTGTCGCGGTGTAGCCGGTGATTGGGCCGCCAGTAGGAGGCGCGACAACGGTGAAGTTGACGACAGCCTGAGCGTCTCCCGGGATTACGTTCAAAATCGTTGGAGTTCCGGGGAGAGAAATGCCGGGCGGCGTAACCGGATTGCTGACGGACGGATCGCTGGGCCCTTTGGCGTTGTTGGCGATTACGGTAAACGTATAGGTGATGTTATTTACCAAGCCGGTAAAGGTGGTTGAAGTCGCTGGGAAATTGGAAGAAAAAGGTAATGTCGGCGGGACGCCCGGTGAAGTAGTCTGAGTCGGAACCGTGATGCCGTTTGATGCGGAGCTGTTAATGATCGTATAGCTGGTAACCGGCTGATTCACCTGGGCCGGGTTCCAGCTCACAGTCGCAGAATTGTTGCCAGCCACCGCTACCACGTTCATGGGAGCACCCGGACGCGTTGTTGCGACAGGAGTTGGGCAGTTCAGGGGCGTAAACCCATCCGCGGGCTGTAATGCTGGTGGAGTTCCCATGCAGCTCTGAAACCACATACCCTGTGCCAATGTGCCGAAGGTGCTGTAATCATCCGTGCTATAGGCCACGATGTTGGCGAGATCGGTAGGATCAACAGCCACGCCACTGAGGGCAGCGATTGCAGGGTTTGGACCGCTCAATGGAGAGAACGTCCCCATGAACGTGACGTCGAGCGTTGTATTGGCCATGGTTGCATCAGCGGCAGAAGCATTACCCAGCCACGCGACATTATCCGGGATAACTTGTGGCGCTGGTGGCACCGCAGCTGCCTGTTGAAGAGCAAAATAAACGTTATTGCCATTGGTAGCCGGGTAATACTGGTCGCTCATCGTGGCAACCGCGGCAGCACCCACCGGAGCGGCCCCCAGCACGTAAACTATGTCGGCAGGATTGGCGGGAGGGCCGACGCAAATCCCGTGTGGAGGAACCATGCAAGTTGTGTCCGCGTTCTTAATGAAGAACGGCGAAGTGCCGTCCGCTCCCCAGAGATCATGGCCAATAAAGGCGAGGCCGTTTGATTTCGTGTTGATCGTAGCGACGGTAACAATGAACTGATCGCAAGTGCCAAAACCGGTGGCATCTGCGGTGCCCGGCTGGGTGAAGCGAAGTATCGTGCCGTTCTTTTTGAAGCCGACCCACAGGTTGCCCAGAGGGTCAAGAACAGTGGAATGGGGAACTCCAGGATTGCCCGGGAATGGGCAGCCCGTGGTGCCACCGCCAAAGCGGGAGCCGGTGGTGCTGCCGCCCATGATAAAGATGCTGTCAAAATTCAGAGATCCATGGCCGCTATCACCTGTAGCCAGATAGCCAATGCGGACAATTCCCTCAGAGGCCCTCTGCTCATCGGCGAAATAGAGATAGTTTGTGGCTATCTTAGGATTATTAGGATCAAGATAATGCGGCGTGGGATCAAAAGACATCGGCCCGCCCGTAATTGACGTGCCATTAATTTTGAAGGGACAAGTTTGCAGGTTGATGGCGTACGGCCCGGGCGAATCGAGGTCCGGATCGATGCGGCAGATGCCTGAAGTAGCGTCATCCACCCATAGGTGGCGCTCCGGAATGCAGGGCGTACTGTTTTCCACACAGAAAAATTGTTTGGTGACCGTATCAAACGGGTTGACCGGACTGATGCCGTTCAGAATGATGCCGCCCAACGGAGCAGTGACTGCGGCAGCCGTGTTGTTCTGCGGGTTCGGAACACCAAGATATTGAATTGTGGTTGTCGCCGGGGTGACGTTGGTTTGGGCGCTCGCTGTAACAATTGCGAGCATAAGAATCGAAACGAAGCAGAACAAGTTGCGAACGGAAGATACCCGAGCGCAGTTTCTGCCTGCGGCAGTTGTAGTCCGTGTGGAGGAGCTCATTATTTTTTCGCCTTCTGTCCCAGGACTTCAGCCCCGGGATCTTCCTTGCTTTTTTTTGTGGCAAGGTATCATCCGTGCAAATAACATTCCCGCCGCGCGTTCTGGCATAACAGCTTCGGAATGCGATCTTTCTCGTCCTTCGCCGGGCCACGATTACAACTCCGGAAGAGCAGACTGTGACCCTAAAACAGGCGAAAGTTCGCCAATTAGTTCCTTAGTTTTAAGCTCTACCAATTAGACCGACATTGGAGAAGTATTAAACTTTTTAATCTCCTGGCTTTGAGCAGCTTTTTTACGCACTGGTGAAGCTGATCCCCATCACTTCACAAAAACCAGTCGACTAGGCGCAACTTCAAAACACCTTTCGCCCGTTGCGGAAAATTTCTTGCGTGACATGATCCAGGCTGGCGGAGCGCGAATTCCGCCAGCCTGGGAATCATTGTTTACTGCAACGTCAGCGTGCCATTGACCAGCGTGATGTTGTAGTTGCTGTTCAAGGGGTTGGGGTCCGGGCTGGGAGTAATCGGATACGTTCCAGCAGGACTGGCAGTGGTCGCTGTGGTGCTGTACGAGGCGGTGATCACGTCATTGTTTTTCAGCCCCGTAATCGTTCCGGTGAAGGTCGGGAACGGTCCGCCGACCGGCGCCGTTGCGTTATTGGCCTGGATGGTCAATGGCGCGGGGGTGACGGTAAGCGTCGCAGTATTCGATGTGACTGCGTAGTTGCCTATCTTGCCGTCCGGGTCGTTGAAGCCTGCCACGATGGCATAAGTCCCTACAGGGCTGGTCGGGGTCGCAGTCGTGGTCGGCGCCAAAGTGATGTTGTCATTGTTGCGAATTCCATTGATAGAGCCAGTGAAGACAGGATTTGGATCGCCGTACAAGCGAGATGCATCGACTATGGTCACCGACAGCGGCGCTGGGGTCACTGTGAGCGTACCCGTGGCATTGACGGTATAGTTACCGAGCTTTCCAGCCGGATCAGTAAAGGTTGGAAGGATCGGGTAAGTTCCCACCGCGCTGGTGAGATCGGCAGGGCTGGAGAACGTAGCGCTGATCTGGTCATTGTTCTTCAAGCCGCTGATGGTTCCACTGAAACTCGGGTTGGCATGCCCATAGACGCGGGAGGTGCTGGTTGCAGCCGCAGTCAATGGAGCAGGAGTTACCGTTAACGTGCCATTGGTTGAGTTGACCGAGTAATTGGACAGCTTACCCGCCGGATCCGACAGTGTTGCAACGATAGGATAGGTTCCAACTGAACTGGCTGCCGTCGCGGCGCTGGAGAAGCTCGCCGTGATGTTGTCGCCGTTCTTCACGCCAGTCAACGTGCCGGTGAATGCCGGGTTAGGATCGCCATACACGCGGCTTGCACTGGCCGCGACGACGCTCAGCGGCGCTGGAGCCACAGTAAGAACGCCATTGTTAACGGTGAGAGAATAGTTGCTTAGCCTGCTGGCCGGATCAGACAAAGTCGGAATGATTGCATAAGTTCCGACCGGACTGGTTGGATCGGCAGCAGCGGAGAACGTAGCTCCGATGTTGTCGCCATTCTTCAAGCCGCTGATCGTGCCAGTGAATGCCGGATTCGGATCACCATAGAGGCGACCGACGCTCGTTGCAGTTACAACCAGCGGTGCCGGGCTGATGGTCAGAGTCGCATTGTTGACAGTCAGCGTGTAGTTGGCCAGAGCTCCGGTGCCGTTATCCGAAACTGCGGTAGTGATTGGATAAGTTCCGGGCGCGCTGGTTGAGGTTGCCGTTGTGCTGTAACTCGCGGTGATGTTGTCGCCATTCTTGATTCCGGTAATTGTTCCGCTGAGTGCAGGAACCGGATCACCGTAAACCATGCTGGCGTTGGCGGCGGAAACGATCAGCACTGCAGGCGTGACAGTCAGAGTGCCGTTCGTCGGGGTAACTGTGTAATTGCTCAGCTTATTAGTCGGGTCAACCAGAGCGGGAACGATTGGATACGTTCCAGGAGCGCTGGTGGCCGTTGCTGCACTGCTGTAAGTTGCGGTGATGTTATCGCCGTTCTTCACGCCCGTGATCGTGCCGGTGAAGGCAGGATTCGGATCACCGTACTGGCGGCTCGCGTTCGCTGCCGTGACTGACAACGGCGCCGGCGTTACCGTCAACGTGCCATTGTTCGAGGTCAGGGTGTAGTTAACCAGCTTGCCGTTTGGATCAACCAGGGCAGGAACTATCGGATAAGTTCCCACCGCGGCCGTTGGATCTGCGCTGGTGGCGCCGAAGGTGATGTTGTCACCATTGACCAACCCGGTGATGGTACCCGTGAAGGCTGGATTCGGATCGCCATATACGCGGCTCGCATTATTGGCCGTCACAGTCAGCGGCACTTGAGTGATCGTGAGAGTGCCGTTTGTCGGTGTGACAGTGTAGTTGCCGAGCTTCGCCGTTGGATCCACCAGAGTGGGAACGATTGGATAATTTCCAACATTGGTGGTTGCGTCAGTTGCGCTGGCATACGTCGCAGTAATGTTGTCGCCGTTCTTGATGCCGGTAATGGTCCCGGTGAACGCCGGGTTTGCACTACCGTAAGGACGGCTGGCATTGGCTGCGGTGACTGTCAGCGGAGCAGGGCTGATCGTCAACGTGCCATTGTTCAGTGTTACCGAGTAGTTGGAGAGCTTGTTATTCGGATCAGACAGCGCCGGAACTATGGGATACGTTCCTACCGGGCTGGTTGCAGTCGCAACGGTGGAGAAGCTCAGACCAAACGTGTCGCCGTTCTTCACGCCGCTGATGGTACCGGTGAATGCCGGATTCGGATCACCATACAGACGGCTGGCATTTGCAGCGGTTACAACCAGCGGAGCGGCGTTTACAGTAAGCACTCCGTTGGTTGAGGTTACCGTGTAGTTGCCCAGCTTGGTGGTTGAATCAACCAGCGCGGGGACGATTGGATACGTTCCCGGAGCGCTCGTCGGATCAGCCACGCTGGAATAAGTTGCGGTGATGTTGTCGCCGTTCTTGATTCCGGTAATCGTGCCAGTGAACGTCGGATTCGGGTCGCCGTAGAAACGCGAGGCGTTTGCGGCGACAACTGACAGCGGCGCTGGCGTAATCGTCAGCGTAGCGCTGTTCGAAGTTACCGTATAGTTCCCCAGCTTCGACGTAGGATCAACCAGCGCCGAAGTAATCGGGTAGGTCCCTACTGCGCTGGCGGCTGTGGCCGTGGTGCTGTAGGTCGCGGTGATGTTGTCGCCATTCTTGATTCCAGTGATCGTGCCGGTAAAGGCTGGGTTCGGATCACCGTAAACGCTGCTGGCATTGTTCGCAGTCACGGTCAGCGCCGCGGGCGTGATGGTGAGAGTGCCGTTAACAAAGCTGAAGCTGTAGTTAGCAGCAGAGAGCGTCCCGACCGCGCAGGTGATTGGGTAGGTTCCCACTGCGCTCGTCGGATCCACGCTGGTGCAGCTCGGGCTTCCGTTCAGCACAGCAGAGGTATCACCATTCACAAAGCCGGTGATGGTGAAGGCAAAGGTTGGATTCGGGTCGCCGTAGATACTGGACGCATCCGTTGCCGTCACAGTCAATACCGCCGGGTTGATTGTCAGGGTTGAGCTGCCTGAAGCGGCGGTGTTGTTAGGATCACCGGCGAAGCTGGCGGCCACAGGATAAGATCCTGCACCCAAGCCAGTCAGGCTGGCGGAAACTGAAGCCAGACCAGTGGCGTCAGTCACTGCGCTGGTAACAGGCGAGCCGTTCAGCGTAAAGCTGACTGTCCTACCCGCCACCGGACCGCGCGAGCTGCTGAGCGTTGCTGAGAGCACAACGCTGCTGGCGCTATAAGTTGCGCTTGCCGGTGCCACAGCCAAGGTTGTGGCGGCAGCCTGGGCTACCGTTACATTTGCGTTGGCCGAGTTGTTTGCATTGTTCGGATCAACCGCCGAGCTGTTGCTGATGCTAACAGTGTTGGTGGTCGTGGTGCCGTCAGGAATTGACAGGCCGGCCTGGGCCACGATGGTTACGGTTTGCGATTCGCCGCTCTGGAGCAGATAGAAGTTCGCCGCCGCAGAGTTGCCGATGCAGGCGCCGTTCCCCGTCGCCGTGCAGGAAACTATGGAGAAGCCTGAAGGCAGGCTGTCAGTAACAGTGGCCGCCGCTGGATCAGCTCCGTTGTTGGTTACAGTAATGGTATAGGTCACGTTCTCGCCGCCAAGCACGTTAGGCGATGAGGCTGAAACCGCGACGCTCAGATCGGCATTGCTGGCCATGCGCGGCGGATAAGCAACCAGGTCTTGCACCTGGCCTGCTCCCGCGATTGCGACATCGCCGAGCTGTGCCAGTGAACCTGCGCCGTCAACTCTGAACACCGCGACGCCAAACGCATCGTCCGCGACATAGAGCAGGCTGCCGGAGCGGTCCGTCGCCATGCCCACAGGAGCATGGAGTGAAGCTGCGCTGCCAAAGCTGCCGAGGCTGGTCAAACTGCCACCTGCCACGCTGAAGCTGCTGACGCTCGCGCTGCCGCTGTTGCTGGCGAACAGGAATGCATCATTCGGGCTGAGCAGGACTACGTTGGAGTTAATTGCTGTGGTGCTGAACGGGCTGCCTGCGAAAGCAGCAAGCGCTCCATTCGTGCCCACTGTCCATGCATCCGCAAAGGCAGCAGTCGTGCTGGCCTCAGCGCCAAAGAGCAGGCCGCTGGTGGAGCTGAAGTCCAGACCAGCGAGCGATCCGGTTCCAGTCTCAGCAAACGGTGAACCGGCAACTGGCGTCAGCGAGCCATCGCCGTTGATGGCATACACCGAAACGCTGGTCTTGTTGGAAACCGCCAGGAACTGTCCGTTGGCGGAGATCTTCATGCTGGCGTTCGGCGTAACAGAGTTCGCAGCGGTCGAGAGTGAGGTCAACACCCCACCCGCGCCGATGCTGAAGGTCTTGATTTGGCCGTTGCTGGATGCCATCAGGAAGCGGCCGTCAGGAGTTGCGCTCAGAGAAATTCCTGAGCACGCATCCAGCGTTAGGCCGGAAGCAAAGGGGGAGCCTGCCGCCGGAGTCAACGCGCCACTCGTAGGATCGATCTGGAAGGCGCTGATGGTCTGGTCGCCGCCGTTGGAGACGAACAGCAGGTTGTTTCCAGCGCTCAGGGCCAGGCGATTGACTGAAGAGCAAGCTGCGTTCGCGCCCAGGCCACCGGTAAGTGTGGGTGAGCTGGCAAGCGAGGTCAGCGTGCCATCCACGGCCACGGAGTAGCCGGCGATGCTGTTGCCGCTGGCAGCTTGGTTATTCACGAAGACAAAGTTCGCTGTGGGCGCGCTGTTGATCGTGAGCGTGCCGTCAGTGGATGTTACGGTGTAATTCCCCAGCTTGCCGGCAGGATCAGCCAGCGTAGCTGTGATGGGATAGGTTCCAACCGGGCTGGTAGCAACTGCCGTGGTGGAGTAGGTTGCGCTGATCGGGTCGCCATTCTTGACGCCGCTGATGATTCCGGTGAGCGGCGGGTTAGGCGTGCCGAAGAGGCGGCTCTCGCTTGCAGCAGTCACGCTGAGCGGCGCGGGTGTAATGGTAAGAGTGCCGTTGTTAATCGTGACCGAGTAATTGCTCAGCTTGTTCGTCGGATCAACCAGAGTAGCCACGATGGGATAAGTTCCCACCGGGCTGGTCGGATCGGCTGTGGTGCTCACAGCAGCCGTGATCGCATCGCCGTTTTTAATTCCGACAATTGCCGCGCTGAATGCCGGGTTAGCATCGCCATAAAGCCTGCTTACGCTGGCCACCGTCACCGTCAAGGGCGCTTGATTCACCGTAAGCACGCCATTGTTGGAGACTATTGTGTAGTTCGCCAGTGCGCCGGTGCCATTGTCAGACAGTGTGGGAATAATTGGATACGTTCCCACGGGGCTGGTCGGATCAGCGGGGCTGCCAAAGCTGGCTGTGATGTTGTCGCCGTTCTGGATTCCCGTAATCGTGCCGGTAAAGACGGGGTTGGGATCGCCGTACAGACGGCTGGCATTGTTCGCAGTTACGGTCAGCACTGCCGAGGTCACTGTCAGCGTTCCATTGTTGATGGTGACAGTGTAGTTGCCCAGTTTGTTTGTGGGATCAACCAGGGTGGGCACGATTGGGTACGTTCCCACAGGGCTGTTCGCGGTGGCCGCGCTGGCATAGGTAGCTGTGATGTTGTCACCGTTCTTAATGCCCGTGATGGTTCCGCTGAACGGCGGGTTTGCATTGCCAAACACCTTCGTCGCACTGGCCGCAGTTACGGTCAAGGGCGCCGGAGTTACGGTGAGCGTTCCGACATTTGAAGTTACGGTGTAGTTGCTCAGCTTGTTGTTCGGGTCAACCAGTCCTGGCGTGATGGCATACGTTCCCGCCGGGCTGGCTGCCGTGGCCGTAGTTGCATAAACAGCCGTGATGTTGTCGCCGTTCTTTATGCCGGTAATAGTGCCGGTGAAGACTGGGTTGGGATCGCCGTAGACGCGGCTGACATTATCCGCGGTCACCGTCAATGGAGCCGGAGTAACCGTCAGTGTTGCCCCGACGAAGCTAAACGTGTAGTTTGCCGCTGTGAGCGTGCCAGCAGTGCATGAGATCGGGTACGTTCCCGCAGGGCTGGCCGCAGTGGCTGTAGTGGTGCAGCTCGGACTTCCAGTCAAGACGGCCGCGGTCTCGCCATTCACGAAGCCGGAGAAGCTAAACGTGAAGGTCGGGTTCGGGTCGCCATACAACCGGGTCGCATTGGCGGCGGTTACAGTCAGCACTGCCGGATTCACCGTCAGGGCGGCGCTGCCATTGGAGGCCTTGTTGTTCGGATCGCCGGCAAAGCTGGCGGTTACGCCTGCGGGATACGATCCTGCCGCGATGCCAACCAGGCTGGCCGGAACTGAAGCAAGTCCAGTGGCATCCGTCACGGCGCTGCCGATGGAAGTGCCATTCAATGAGAAGCTGACCGTCTTGCCGGCCAGAGGACCGGCTGGAATAGTCAGGGTTGCGGAAAGCGTCGTGCTTCCGCCATAGGTGCCGCTTGCTGGCGCTACAGTCAACGTGGTGATCGCGGGCTGGGCAACCGTCACAGCGACGCTGGCCGAGTTGTTTGCGGCATTTGGATCAACCGCGGAGCTGTTGCTAATGCTCACGGTGTTGGTCGCAACTGTGCCGTCAGCAATTGACAGGCTGGTGGATGCGACCAGGGTCGCCGTCTGCGATTCGCCGCTCTGGAGCAGGTAGAAGCTCGCCGCTCCGGAGTTGCCGCTGCAGGTGCCGTTGCCCGTTGCTGTGCAGGAAACCACCGAGAAGCCCGAAGGCAGGCTGTCAGTCACAGTAGCAGCCGCCGGATCAGCTCCGTTGTTGGTTACGGTGATGGTGTAAGTCACGTTTTGGCCGGCCACCACATTGGGCGACGAAGCTGAAACCGTAACGCTCAGATCGGCATTGCTGGCCATACGTGGCGGATAAGCAACCAGGTCTTGCACTTGGCCTGCTCCCGCGATTGCGACATCGCCGAGTTGAGCCAGCGAACCTGCGCCGTCAACTCTGAAAACCGCGACGCCGAAGGCATCGTCCGCGACATACAGCAAGCTGCCGGAGCGGTCCGTCGCCATGCCCACAGGAGCATGGAGTGAAGCTGAGCTGCCAAAGCTGCCGAGGCTGGTCAAACTGCCACCTGCCACGCTGAAGCTGCTGACGCTCGCGCTGCCGCTGTTGCTGGCGAACAGGAACGCATCATTCGGGCTGAGCAGGACGACGTTGGAGTTAATCGCCGTGGTGCTGAACGGGCTGCCTGCGATAGCAGCAAGCGCACCATTCGTGCCCACTGTCCATGCATCGGCGAAAGCCGCAGTCGTGCTGGCCTCAGTGCCGAAGAGCAGGCCGCTGGTGGAGCTGAAATCCAAGCCAGCGAGCGATGCTGTTCCGGTCTCAGCAAACGGTGAGCCTGCAACCGCGGTCAGCGAACCATCACCGTTGATGGCATACACCGAAACGCTGGTCTTGTTCGAGACCGCCAGGAACTGGCCGTTGGCGGAGATCTTCATGCTGGCGTTCGGCGTAACTGAGTTCGCAGCGGTCGAGAGCGAGGTCAACACCCCACCCGCGCCGATGCTGAAGGTCTTGATTTGGCCGTTGCTTGATGCCATCAGGAAGCGACCGTCAGGAGTTGCGCTCAGAGAAATTCCTGAGCACGCGTCGAGCGTGAGGCCGGAAGCAAAGGGTGAGCCTGCAACCGCAGTCAACGCGCCACTCGTAGGATCGATCTGGAAGGCGCTGATAGTCTGGTCGCCACCGTTAGAGACGAACAGCAGGTTGTTTCCAGCGCTCAGGACCAGGCGATTCACTGAAGAGCAAGCCGCGTTCGCGCCCAGGCCTCCGGTGAGTGTGGGTGAGCTGGCCAGCGAGGTCAGCGTGCCATCCACGGCCACGGAGTAGCCGGAGATGCTGTTGCCGCTGGCAGCTTGGTTATTCACGAAGACAAAGTTGGCCGTGGGGGCGGCGTTCACCGTCAGAGTTCCATTGGTGGAAGTGACAGTGTAGTTGCCGAGCTTGCCGGCCGGATCGACCAGTGTCGGAGTAATCGGATAGCTACCCACCGGGCTGGTTGCGACCGCCGTAGTGGCGTAGGTGGCAGTAATGTTGTCACCATTCTTGATTCCGGCGATGATTCCGCTTAGTGGCGGGTTGGGAGTGCCAAACAGGCGGCTGGCATTGCCTGCAGTCACCGACAAGGGCGCGGGATTGATCGTCAGTACGCCGTTGTTGGAAATGACCGTGTAGTTGCCCAGCTTGTTCGTGGGATCAAGCAGCGTGGGCACGATTGGATACGTTCCTACCGGGCTCGCTGAAGTTGCCGTAGTCCCGAAGGTGGCCGTAATGTTGTCGCCGTTCTTGATGCCGATGATTGCGCCGGTCAGCGCTGGAAGCGGGTCGCCATAGATCATGCTGGCATTGGCCGCAGTCACCGCCAGGGGCGCCGGGGTGATCGTCAGGACTCCGTTGTTAATGACCAGACTGTAATTTGCCAGGGCGCCGGTGCCGTTGTCAGACAGCGTGGGCACAATGGCGTAAGTTCCCACTGGGCTGGCCGAAGTGGCAACCGTGCTGAAGGTCGCCGTGATGTTGTCACCGTTCACGATTCCCGCGATGGTGCCAGAGAGCGGCGGGACCGGATCGCCGTAAACCATGCTTGCGTTGGCCGCAGTCACGGTGAGAACCGCCTGCGTAACCGTCAACGTCCCGTTGTTGATGGTCACAGTGTAATTTGCCAGGACGCCGGTGCCATTATCAGAAACCGCAGGCACAATTGGATAGGTTCCTGCGGGACTCGTCGCGGTGGCCGTGGTGCTGTAAGTCGCCGTAATGTTGTCGTTGTTCTTGATTCCGGCAATCGTGCCGGTAAAGACCGGGTTGGGCTGGCCGTAGGGCCGGCTCGCGTTGGCGGCAGTTACTGTCAACGGAGCCTGGCTCACAACGAGCGAACCGTTATTGGCCGTCACAATATAGTTGCTCAGCGCGCCCGTGCCGTTATCCGTCACCGTGGGAATGATTGGATATGTCCCTACTGGGCTAAGCGGCGTGGCAGGCGTGGTATAGATCGCCGTGATGTTATCGCCGTTCTTGATTCCGGCGATGGTGCCGCTGAATGGCGGATTCGGATCGCCATAGAGCCGCGCCGCATTGTTCGCTGTTACTACAAGCGCAGCGGGCGTAACTGTAAGAACACCATTATTGATGGTGACAATGTAATTCCCCACCACGCCGTTTGGATCAACAAGCGTTGCGGTAATCGGATACGTTCCAACCGGGCTGAGAGGCGTTGCGGTTGTGCTGTAATTCGCAGTGATAACGTCGCCATTCTTCAGGCCGGTAATGGTTCCGGTGAATGCCGGATTAGGATCGCCGTAAGCGCGGCTGGCGTTATTCACCGTCACCGTCAGAGGCGCGGGATTTACCGTGAGAGTGCTAGTCACGAATATGAAGTCATAATTCTGTGCCGCCAGGGTTCCCACAGTGCAGGTAATGGGATAAGCGCCCACTGGGCTCGCCGGCGTAGCGGTGGTAGAGCAATCTGCTGTTCCGCTTACTACAGAGGGCGGATCGCTATTGACGAAACCCGTGATGGTGTACGTTAGCGGCGGATTAGGATCGCCATACAGCCTGGATTGATCGTCGGGTGTGACTGTAAGCTGCGCCTTGGTGACGATCAAATCGCCCTGGGCGCTGCTGGCGCTGAAGCTGGCATCTCCGCCGAAGGTCACGGTGAAAGCTGCCGCATGCGTGCCAATAGTGGTGAAGCCCAGCGGAACTGAAGCTGTCGCAACGCCGGCGGCATTGGTGACGGCGTTGTAATTGCTGTTGTTCTGGTTGAAGTTGAAGCCAATTGTTTCATTGGGGACCGGTGCGCCGCTGCTGTCTTTCAATGTGGCAGTCACGGTCGCATTCCCGCCGTATGGTCCCGTTGCGGTGGGTACAGTCAGCGTTGTGCCGGCCTGCGTGCCAATGGTTACTGTCGCTGTGGCTGAATTGTCCGCCGGATTGGGATCAAGCGTGGACTTGTTCGTGATATTTGCGGTGTTGTTGACGATTGTCCCGGTAGTCAGAGTGCCTTTTGTGGTTGCGCTGAGAAGGGCCGTGCGGGTTTCACCGCTTGCCAGTCCCGGGAATGTAATTAACTGCGCCGGCGTCGCCGGCACGCTGATGCTGCCTCCTCCGCTGATCGCATTTGCGGCAGTCTGCTTATAGGTGAATGTGGTGGGCGAGGGAACTGAAGCCACCACAAACGTTCCGTTAAATGTCGTGTTGGTCACGCCGCTGATGGTAGCGGACTGGCCCGCAAAAATCTGATGAGGAACGGTCGTGGTGATCGTGACCACATTAGCGGACCGGTTGGCTCCCGTGCCGGCGACAATGACCGGGTGCGGGGCGAAGTTCGCGGAACTGCACGTGCCTATGCCGCTTGTAACAAGACAGGCAGCATTGCTGGCGCTTCCGCCGCCCGCCTGATCAGTTGGCGGCACATAGTTAGGCTCTGCGGCCGTTCCGCCGCCGCTGACTGCGTCTGCTCCTGTCTGGGCGTACGTAAAGGTGGTGGCTGAAGGCTGAGACGCGACCGTAAATGTTCCGTTGAAACTTGAATTGGCCACGTTGGCAATCGTAAATGTCGTAGGCGTACCAACGGGGAGCTGGAATGGCTGCGTTGTCGTAATGGTTACGGTATTGAGGATACGCTGTGCGCCGTTGGACGCAACAATCGTCAACGTAGGTTTCGGGAACTGTGAAAGTGGAATTGTTTGCGTATAAGTGAAGGTGTTTGAAGTGGTAGATATGATCGGGAAAACGCCGTTAAATGCAGGATCGTTCAGGAAGAAGCCTGACTGAATCGGGTTAGGCGTGGTGGGCGGCGGCACTGAACTGACTGTCACGGTTTCGTTGGGGAAGAACTGGTGAGGCACCGTGGTTGTAACCGTCACGTTCGATGTGACCGTGGATCCGGAGACGGTGTTTGTGCGCTTTGCACCGGCTGGATTCACGATGGGCGCGGAGCCGCCTGCGGTCAACGTCGGTGGGAATGTATCTGCTACAACCGCTGATGAAACGGACGGTCCTTTATTGGTGATGGTCAGGTTGTATGCGATCGGCACGCCTGCCTGTGCGGTTGCCGGAACTGGCGTCATGCTCAGCACAAGATCAGCGCTGGTGCAGTCCCGCGGAGGATACGCCACCAGGTCCTGAATTTCACCCGGGCGGTTAATCGCAAGATCGCTCAGTGACGCCAATACTCCGCCATTGCCGATCCGGAAAACTGCAACTCCAAAATTATCATCGGCCACATAGAGGAATGTGCCGGTGGCATCAGTGGCCATTCCAGCGGGCGTATGGACTTGCGTGGTGGACCCGAACCTGCCAACGTTCGTCAGACTTCCATTGGCATTCACCATGAAAGAATTCAGGCTGTTGGTGAACTGGTTGCTTTGAAAGAGCAGCGTGTTGTCCGGACTATAAAGGACCAGGTTGGAGTCATTGCCAGAAGAGGTAAACGGCGTTCCCGGCACCGGCGTAAGAACACCCGATGTGGCAGTATTCACGCTGTTATCCACTGTCCATGCGTCTGCCAGCGCGGGGCTTCCTGTGGCTTCACCGGCGTAGAGGCGGTCTGCGGCGCAACTGAAATCAAGTCCTGAAAGGCTTCCCGAACCAGTCTTGGGAAAAGGCGAACCAGCTACTGGCGCCAATGCGCCTGAAGTGATTACGAACATGGAGACGCTGGTTTCATTGGAAACTGCCAGAAACTGGCCATTGGGAGAAACCACCATGCCGGCATTGGGCGAGCAGCAGTTCGGCGTAAGAATAGGGTTGCCCGCACCGTCCAGTAACGGAGTCAACGTCCCGCCGGCGCCGATAGCGAAAGTTTCAATCTGGCCATTGCTTGATGCAAACAGGAAATTGCCATCCGGTGTTGCCGCCAGCGAGATGCCCTGGCAGGTATCCAGCGTGAGCACGGTGGGGGAGGGCGAGCCGGCAACGCGGGTAAGTATTCCGGTTGCGGGAGCGATCTGGAATGACGTGATGGTCCGGTCACCAGTGTTCGCCACAAATAAAAGTTTGTTGCTGAGCGTGATTCTGTTGAGGCCGTAACAAACCACATTGGCGCCCACTCCGCCAGTGGCAAATGGCGAGCCGCTCACTTGCGCCAGGGAACCGGTGGCGGAAACAGAATAAGCAGAGACGGTATTTGCCGCCGCCTGATTATTCACATAGACGTAATTCCCTTGGGCCTGCGCCCCCAGAGGAGACAGGAATGCCATCACCATCAGCAACGCGGCTGCAAGCCAGATCAGTCTGGATGGTGTTGTTCCTGTATTGATTCGCATGGAAATTTGGGCGCGCATTTTGTTGCCTCCAAAGGGGTTTTACTTAGAACTGAATGAACGTCTGAACGGGATCACCATTGGCATCGTTGTAGGTAATGCTCATGGCTGGACTGCTGCCTTTTTGCCAGGAGTCATACAGAGCCTGGGGAACGCGGAATGAACCGTTGACCTGTGTGCCGGCCCCGGCCGCAAGGGAAAGACCTGAAAGACTTCCGTAAATAATGCGGCCTGCCCTCGGCTCATGCAGAGCGAGGGTGGCATTGCTGATGTTGGAGGAAGTGTTGTTGACCACGGTCAGCATGATCGTGATCTGCACGTCTTTGCCTGAGGCGGCGGGAGCGCCCAGCGTGTACGTGCCGGTGAAATCACTGGCACTCACGGCAAAAGCGCTCAACCCAAGCGTGAGCAATGCAACCGTTAAAATTCGCAGGGATATGCGCGCTGAAATCATGGACTCCTCCATTGGCTCCGCGAAGACGCGAAGCAAGCAGAAAATTTGAGACAAATGAAAAAAAGCTTTTTGGATGAGAGCCCGGAGGAAGCCTTCCTCTTATCCTGATACTTCGTACTGCGATACTTGCGTTTTCACACTTAATACTGCAGGGATTAAGGGCATCTTGGAGATGGATTAAAGTTCTTAAGATTGTTGCTGCCTTGCTCCTGCCAGCGTGTAAAGCAGCCTGCCCATCATCGATTTGCAGACTAATATCCGGCCGCGACGCCCCTGGACAGGAGATACAAACTGTCAGGAAAAATGCGCAGCAAGATGTCAAAAGGGCGAAGAAATGTTTCTTTCTTTCGTCCACTAAAAAAACAAACGTGATGTGAAGGGCTAAGTCCGGAAGGTTCAGCTAACCCTAATAGCTCGTACTTCTAGATAGAAGCAGAGTAGGAAAGAGGTATTAAGTATCTCTTAAGGTCATATTAAAAACTCTAAAGTATCGAGGAGCCCTGTAAATATCATAGGTTTGGGTCAACCGCACGAAGAGAAAATTTTGGACTGGACATATGAAAGCAAGGGTCGGGAAAACCCAGCATGGGAGTGCCTTAGCGCTGTCCCAAAGCCAGCGGGCACCAGTCTGCATCATCCCGTGGTGCAGGACGTTTTGCGGCGCGGCGCTGGACCTCCTGAAGCATGCATTCCAGTTCGATCAATGCTTTTGGATAGGCTGGCTTCTGCGAATTCAATAGAGGATAGAAATTCTTGATGGCAATGGTTTGCCGCGAGCCGCCGCGGTGGATTTCCAGTTGCTTCTCCCAGTCGAAGTCAACAACCCGGATCTGAGACCCGATCTCGGCTGGAACTGCGATGATCTCTTTGCTGTTGAGCAGGGCTGTCAACTTGTGGAGCTTTTGCGGAGTGAGTTTTGCGCTGAAAGCGGCTTTCTTGCGGTCATTGCCCTCTTCTCGATAAGACACGCGCCCGTCGGCAAAAATCTTCAAGTCCTCAGTGTGCGCATTTCCAATGATCGGTCCTTTGATGTCATTGTGAGAAACCACCATGACGCCGGGCTGGTCTTTGCCGGAAGCTGAAATAGCCAATAAACAAATCACCGCAAGAAGTTGGGATCGCATGAGCAAAGTTTACCTCAGAGGCCGGCTGATTTCATTGAACGGACAGGATGGAGATTGAAGAATCGCGGGTTGCGGCCGGCAAAGAAAAAAGGCTGGCGATCTTTCGCCAGCCCTGGGTTGAATGAATCGGTTAGGGGTGAAGGACGATTTAGGAGATTACGGAACGATGTAAACGTGCCCCTGGCCATGAAGCCCCGTGGACGGCGGAACGATCTTGCTTGTCTGCTGAGTCACGGGAGCCATAACCAATCCAGGATCATCCGCAATCGCCAGATTGGCCTGGGAATTGGTCTGGCTGTCAAAGGCCAGCGCAGTTACCGGCCCCAGTGGAGCGTTGAAGGACAACGACGGATCTAAGGAAGCTTGTGCAACCCAATCGACCATGGTGGTGCAGATTGAGCCGTACTGATCAACCTCCGGCGGCTGTGCCAGGCTGTTGCTTCTTACCGCGTCAGTCGCTGACAATCCGAGACCGCCCAGGAAAAGTCCGGGAGCAGTTCCAGGATCGGCCGGAACGCTGGCTGAAAGCTTCACGCCCAAAGGAGGCAGGCACCTTTCGCGATCACCTACCGGGCCTACGGCAAAAGCGGCCGGGTTGGCAAAGACCTGGGTGCTGTTTTGCTGCTGCGGATCAGGGCTCTGCAATCTGGAGATTGGCTTATTGACCAGCGTTGCGTTGCCTTTGCTGACGCTTGGCGACGCTGAGACAATCTGTGTTACCTGACCGCCCTTAATAAGCTGACCACCGGCGCCGGTCCCTACCGGGCCAAGCTCAGCCAGCATCAGGTTATTGCCCATGAAGGCCATGCTCAGAATCCCAACTCCGTTGAACGTACCTGCAACGAAAATCGGAGAAGTAGGAGCGGTTGCCGGCTTCTGGATTTTGTTGATGACGTTTGTGTCGTAATAACCGATGTAAAGGGCGCCGTCATTAAACGGACCGGTTGGAAGAGCCACAGCGGCTGCTGTAGATTTACCTGAATTCAGCAGGGCGGTTTGAGAAACGGTGTTTAACGCCGCATTAAATTTCAAGCGAACGACACCGCGGCCGGGGGCCGAGGCATCAGGCACATAAACATTCTGGTTCCCGAAAACATCAGGAGCATCTGCTGCAGGCTGTCCGGGGATAAAGCCGGCCGGCTGGAAGCAGTTGCTCAGGAACGCTGCGCCTGTGATTGGGTTCTGATTAATGCGGCAGAAGCCATTGTCTTCTTCAGAGATCCACCAGTTGTTCTGCAGCCAGATAAGACCGCGTGGATGGGTTACGCCGGCAAGCAGCAGGATTGCGCGCCGCGCTGCATCATGAGATGGAGCACTGACCGGAGGAGCATCGCTACCGTTTTGGCTATTCACGCATGGTGGCGGATTAAATGGAGGGGAGGTCTGACACGATTCCGGTGTGAGCGAAGGCGAGGCCGAATATAGCCAGGCTTTGCCGGTTTTGGGCAGAGTTCCAGCCACCGCCGGAGGTGGAGCTTCAATGATCGGATCGGTGGTGACGGTCATGTCTTCCACGGATGAGAAGGTTCCATCAAAATTAGGCGCGCTGAGCTGGGTTGGTGTCTTCGTTTGTATCCAGTTCATGCCGAAGATCAAACTATATTCTTCGGGTAGCGGCCGGCCGAACTGATCCACGCTGATCGGGCATGGTGTTTTCGATGTATCGACTGTAGTAACGGAGCAAACAAAGCCGCTCTGGTTCCATATCTCCATGTTGTCGGCGCTGAACGTGTCATAACGAATCACGCGGTTGCCATTGCCCCAATATAGCCAGCGGCCGTCGGGAACGGAGGAGACAAACTGGTCAGAGATCAAGCCCTGCTGCGTTTGCAGTTTGCCAAACTCCAGCATTGCCTGGCAGGCTGGCATGGTGTAGTTGCACAGGTCGGCGTTTTGAATGCGGTTCAAAAAGCCGGCTTGTGACGCCCACAAATCATGGCCTACCCAGGCAAGACTAAGCAGAGTCCTGCCGTTATCAGAGGTCCCCACGCGTTCCACTGAGTTTCCGGCGGGTGTAAAGGTCGGGGACAGAGGGTTCCGGACGCGCCAGATATCACCGTTGCCCTGGAAACAAATGTAGAGTTTGCCATCGGGGCCAAGCCGGGCATCACGGATAAAGCGAGGGCCATTCACGGACAAGCCGTTGGCGAACACTGAAGCCGTGCTGTCGAAAATCACGACCAGAGTTGCTGGGTTGATTGCAGTACGAGTGTGGGTTGGATCATTTGGATCGGGAATGAACTCAAGCCGCGTGACTCCTTTAATGCCAGCGACGAAAACATATCCGGTGGAAGGAAGGCCCGCGCTGTTGGTAACGACGCCACTCGTTTCAACCTGATAGTCCACTGGAGCAAACGTTCCCGGGAGATAGCAGGTGTTGAGGTTCAGAATTCCGTTTGATGGTGCAGTGGCTGGACCTGTCTTGTCAAGGCGGCAGAAGCCTGACGCTTCATCAGCCACCCACCAGTCAGTCAAAGGTGCTCCGCCGGCCACCGGGTTAGGCACTGTAACTTTCACCATACCACTGGGGCGAAACATATTCTGGTTTCCGACTTGCACGCCTGGACCGGCAAAAGCACTGGCCACGCACATTACGGTAACCAGAGCCAGCAACAGTGTGCGCTTCAATGAGCGACGGGGCAGCAAGATGTTCTTATCTGAACATGAAGCCATCTCCTTGCCTGGAGCCCGCATAAGGTTCGAGTTCATTTTTGGTTCCTCTTTTCGGATTAAAACTGCTTCTTGCTATCCCGCTTCATCGAGCATGATGCGGGTTTTTTTCTTCTGCTATTGAGGCTGCCGGGCCGAAGCCCGGCAGTTTCAGGTTTAATTACCTCAGGAAGGTGATGCCGCTCTGAGCAAAACCACCAGCGTCCGAAGTAATCGTTACTTGGTTCGGCGGCGGAATGTTGCTGAAGCGGATCGAGAACACGCCCTGAGCGAATGGGATGATTGGTCCCATCACGCCTTGCCACTGAAGTCCGGTGGCGGGGTTGATGATGTCCAGCGTGCAAGTGAGTGTGACGCCTGGCGTAAAGTCGCTTACGTTCACGATCAGGCGGCCTTTGACCCGGCGATAAACGATGTTGCTGATGACGATTTGGTCAGCCACTGGCTGAACAATAACGGTTACTGTTGCTGTGCCTGTTAAACCGGTGGCTGCGCTGGTTCCGGTCACGATGAAGGTGAACGTTTGCGCAGGTGTGAGCGCCGGTACAGTCGGAGTTGTGAAGCTCACGCTGGCGCCGGTGGTCGATGACAATGCGGGACCAGAGGACAACCACGTGAAAGTTACGTCTGGCGTTGCTATGCTGGCGGGATCGACACTTGACGCGTTCAGCGTTACTGATACGCCGCCGGCAACCGTGATGGTGGTCCCGGTCACTGTCGGACTTGTAACTGGCGGTCCGCCAGGAAGCACGACAGCAGGATTCGGGCCAGTTGCAGTTGCCGTAACGATTGGATTCGTCGGGACCGGAACGATCGGAACGCCCAACGTCGCGACAACAGACGTTGGAACTCCGCTGCCCTGTCCACCCACAACCAGGGAGAAGGTCAGGTTTTGTGCTCCAGCCACTGTGGGCGCCACGAAAGTGGGAGTCGCGCCAGTGGGGTTGCTGATTGTGATGATCGGATCGCCGGGGTTAATGATCTGAGCCCATTGGAACGGCCCGGTGGATGGAATGCTGGATGTGCCATCAAGCGTGACTGTGATTCCAGCAAACGGCGGGTTTGGAGTTGAAGTGAACTTCGGCACAGCAAGCGAGAGAATTGCGCCGGGCTGGCAGGTCAATGGAGGCAGCGTATTATCAGGGAACGGAGTCAACTGACCCATAATCTGATTTGGGAAGAACCCCGACGGCCCGCCTAGTTGTATGAAGCTGCTGTCAAAAACATCGCTTACCATCGGCAACTGGCCCATGCCATTGTCGAGGAAGAGAATGTCTGCAAAGTTGGATTTAGGTTGACGGCTACCAGGTACCAGATTTTCAGGGAAGATGAATTCGCTGCTGGGTAACTGATATTCGGAGTAGGTGAGGCCGTTCTTGTTCTTGCCCGGAACGCTGCCGCTGATGCGCGCGCCAACGTTCTGCACGGCAGGCAGGAAATTGCCGCCCTGCGGGAAGCGCATGCGCCAGCGCCCTTTCACGCCGATTCCCGGAGGCCCCGGCTCAACCGGGAAGTTTGAAGTCCATGCGGGCTCGCGGAAAGTAAGATTGCCGTTGCAATCCTGGTCGATTGCCGAAACATCAACCTGGCGTCCTACGTCAGTGGTAAAGCCTTCCACGCGGGTGCGTACGCCGGCTTCTTGCGGGAAGAATGGGTTCGGCACGCCGCCGGTGCCCTGGATGACTACGTCTTCGCGAATGTAGGCTGGATCAGTGCCAGGCGATGTGTAAGCGGCAACAGTCAACGCCTGGACATCAGTTGCTGTGATGAACGGGCCAGCCGCATCCATTTCGAGTGTTCCGATGATGTTGACGAAATCGCCCACCTCGAATGGCATTTCCACGAGAGGATCTTGCGGAAACAGATTCTCCGCGCTTGGAGGATCGCCGGCCTGGTTCATGGTGAAAATTGGGATTAACACACCCGTTAGCGGATCGCGAGGCCGGTTCACTTCCGGGCACTGCGGATCGTCCGTCGCTCCCGGAATACTAGGATCAGGAGTGCCCACAACACCCAGTTGGCTGCTAAAAGTACCGGGAGCCATGGATGGGATACACATCGGATAGCCGGTTTCGGAAGTCACGGTAGGGTTATTCTGGTCAACGGCGAAGCGCTGATCAGCCGATTGTCCGGCGCTATAGCGGCCCTTAGGAATATTGACCGACGAGCCGTCTGGATTTTGGATGGTGATACCCCCAATAACAGGGGGATCATTGAGCTGAACCCTCATGCCATTGACGACCATTACGCCGTTGGCATAATCGAGACTTTCAATGTAGCCTTGCGTGAAGTTCGCCGGGTCCTGAAAAATAAAAACCAGACCGGCAATGTATTGACCATTGACGATATTGCCCTGCACGTGGCCCTGATAGGTGCCCGGAAAGCGCACTGTGTCAGCCATTGCCAAACCGGTTTGGAGAATCGGGTCGTTCTTGTGCGTGTTCGGGTTCAGCTCGAATGCTTCTTCCCACGTCAGGAGTGTGTTAGGGAAGACCACGACGGTGCTTTGTGGAATACGGATCAGGTTGTTGTTGAGTTCAATCCAGCCGCCCGTAACCTTGCACTGCGCCGGCAGTGGGGGGTTGTCCGGCGTCGGGAGTGGATTGTCGTCGTGGTTGCACAGTCCTGGAGTACTGTCCAGGGAGGCATACTGGATGAAACCGGTGATGTCAAAGCCTGTTGGCTCGTTTCCTTCACGTGGTGGTTGGATCGGCGTGGGCGCCGGGATCGCAGCCGGCGTCGGCCACGGAATTGGATTAAGGCCTTGGGCCAATGCACGATCACCCAGCCCTATGATCAGCAGCAGCAGTACAACTCCCGCCACTTTGAATCGTTTGAATAGTTGCTCAAATCCCCGCATTTTGAAGCTCCTTCCGTCGTACTGCATTGTGCTTGTACTGCTCTGCCTTGCTGATAACTGCGCTCGATTGTTCTGTCCACGGTCTAGCCATTGGCTGCTTGCTGGCCGGGTTGCAGAAACTAGCCTGTGGGGGCCGGACATTATTGCCCTCCCAGCAGGTTCTCGAGGAAAGTAGGAAGCGGTTTGCCACCTTTGGCTCCGACCGCCGGTATTTCGATGAACTGATTTGTTGCCTGCCCTGGATGCAGCGGGTCAGGTTGCACCGGATAGCCATTGGTACCCTGAGGATGACCGTTCGGAGCAAACAACTGCGGATGGTCAAACGGAGCGGCCTGCGCCACGGTGCGTGGATCAGTCAAACCATTGCGCAGGAAGTCCACAAGGTCGGTTTTTTCCTGCAGCGTAAGACCGAGCAGCTCGATATCCGGGTCCATGAATTTGACTTCTTCCACAGTGTTGAAATCGCCACCTCGGTTGTAGAACTCCACCACCTGCTCCAGCGTCAACTGACTGCCATTGTGGAAATAAGGGGCGGTCAGAGCGACATTGCGCAGTTGCGGCGCCTTGAAGAAGCCGCCACGGGCTATATCGTCATTGCAATTCATCGGTGAAGGAGCTATGCCATCTCCACGCCGTCCGGGGACAATCACTGTTTCGTATCCACCGTCGCAAACGTGTTCACGGAAAAGCTCAGCCTGTGAGAGTGGAAGCCCGGCTACCGGATCTGTTCCGGCAAGGCCGGCATCTTCTGCCGTAGGCCGAACTCCAATGTGGTAGAAACCCGTGTCATAGACGCGCGCACTGTCGTCTTCCATGATCATCCGTTCCACCGGGAAGCCGGAGACGGTCCCAACGGCGGCGTTGGAAAGCTCGGGACCACCATGGCAGACAATGCAGCCAGCTTTGGTCTGGAAGAGATTGAGTCCGCGAAGCTGTCCGGGCGTCATAGGAACGGCGCCAACTGAATAATTGATCTGGACTGGCACCTCGGAAACCGGCGGGTCTCCAAACGTGACGGTTATTGTGCCGCTGGCATAATCGATGAAACCGCTGTCGACTCCAACGCCCCGAATGGCGCCCTGGCCGTCGTCAAATGCGTACATGTCCTGATCACTGGCATCCAGGGTGGGATTCAATCCAATGATTGAAACGGTGTACGGCGTGATGCCGGGCTTCAACTGAATGGTGTACAGGCTCTTCTGATTGTCGCCAATCAACGTGTAATTCTGCTGTTGCTCCAGGTATTTATCAAAAGGAGTCTGGTCAGCCACCAGCGTGCTTTCGTACATCTGGATAGCTACGCCCCAGAAAAGCGAGAAGTTGAATTCCATTAGGCTGTAATCGGTGGTGCCTGTAGAACAAGTCTCGAATTTGCTTGGATCCACCGTCCCAGCTGTGCTGCCATCCGGGTTTGCACAAATGTGCTGTTTGAACTGCCACCACTCCGGCTGAAACGCCTGTTGGATCAATGCGGAATAGGTGGTTTTCAATCCTTTGTTGGGTGACCTTGAAAACGGTCCCAACACGCTATCAGTGGGGTCAATGACTTGTTTTGCCAATGGCACCCTGGCCAGAAGCTTTTTGCCTACCTGGGGGAAGTTGCGGCCATCTGCAGACATCTCGGTGCTGCTTAGAATTGGACCCAGAGATTGCGAGCACAGCGCTGAATTCACCATGTTTACCTGTGTCGGGCCCAGCTTGCCGTCGATCGGGTCCACTACCAGGAGATGGTTCTGCTTGTCGCGGGTACCAAATGGATTGGCGCCATTGCAAACGTTCTGCGCGCGTCCATCCCAGAAGTTGCGGAAATTAAAAACTGCATCCACGGCGCTGGGTGTATTGCGCGGCGTTGTCCTGCGGGTATTGATCAGTTTGGTTGGGTCGGACGGATCAGGATAGGAGAAGACCGGGTCAGCAACAACTGTGTCCATTTCCACGCTGTTGGTGTTGTCGTCCCCAGAATTTGGGCCGCCCCCATTACCATTCGATTTGCCGCTATTTCCACCAGCACCAACGGAAGGACCGGAGATTTTACCGTTTCCAGACTGAAGAGACCCATTCTTGCTGTTTTCGCCTACGGTGATTCCGCTCCCGTACCTCAAGCCTTCGTTACTTACCTGGTGAGCAACCGAGTTCGCCAGCTGGCGTTGAGACTCCTTTTGAGACTCGCTTTGAGGCACAACAATTTTGCCCATTTTCAGCGATGGAACGCCCTGTGAGCCGGAGGCATCATTAACGTCAGAAACCACGCTGAACGGATCGTTTACGTCCGCATGCTTGCGGAATGGGAAATCGCCGTCATGGTAGCCGCCAAAGCCGGCGCCAGCGGTGCCCGCGCTGTAGTGATAATTCGGGCCTTTTCCGTTATTCATCGGAACGCCCAACTGGAAGGTGGTGTCTCCGCCTGCCTGGCCAGGATTTACTTCGTTATTAACGCGGCTATCTGCGCCGGCATTAAAATGGCAGCTTGCACATGCTTGAATGTCATCGCTGCCAGCCTGCATGTCCCAAAAGAGTGCTTTTCCCAGTTCAATGGCTGCGGTTTTGTCGGCAACAATACCGTCCATGCCGAAAACCGGAGGGATGGGGACGCTCGATAATGGCGCGAGGGGCCGCAGAGGGACTATTACCGACCCCGTACCGCTCTGCGCCCGAACATGGCCGTAGTATCCGACTGCAAAAACGATTGCAACAACCCATACAAAAACACGCAGGAACCAAAAGGTCCCGGAAGACGGTTTCATCGTTTTTCTCCTAAATCGCCCAGTGACCGCCGGCTCGATACAGTCCTGTCCGGAGTGAATGGCAAGGCGTATTTTTGTACCTAGGGATTAAGGTTTCATTGGCCGTGTATTAAATCTTTTAATAAGTTTTAAATGGCTCAATTGGCGGCAAAGCCTTGGTAAACCTATCTATGTCAGCAGCTTAGTGTTGCTTCGGTGAGTGGAAAGTCGTTTATCGGCAGTCTGAAAAATGGGAGAAACTAATACGAAAGGTCATGTACCAATGCAAATCCTTGCAATGGTCTTAATATTTACTGGCTAGTGGTCGAACGTGCCCTAGGGGCTGAATATGGTTCAGGGGCTATATTTATCATGCAGTTGTTGTCTCGTTCGCAACCATAGGGGAAACAGTTCCTGTGATGGCTTTGCACAGCTAACTGAATCTGGAGCCGGGCGAGCTTACCTATATATATTCACCTTTATATGTAAAAGGCGGAAATAGCCTCAAACTGTACGTGGAATCCGCAAAGAGCAATTTCAGATGTGCATCAACTCCAGCTTTACACCTAAAACGTTCTGGGAAGACGCTTATAAAAGGAATGGATTTCAATCAGCTCATTTTAAGAACGCCGGAAGTTTGCAACTAAACATCACGCTAACAGGATTGAATAAGGATAAGCTTCGCTTTAATCTTGGCCAGGAAAGCCGTATGGAAGCTTCATCTGTGATGTTTCTTATCTTGCGATGTGCCCTTTTTTCAGCATCGCCTGAGACGCTTCCAGCGCAGGACGCCCAATACTGTAATAACTAAGACCGGCCTCTGCCATTTCGGTCTGGGAGAACACATTGCGGCCGTCCAGCACAATAGGAGAACGCAGAAGGCGCTTAATGCGGCCAAGATCCAGGCCGGCAAATTCCTTCCATTCCGTCAGTACCAGCAAGGCATCTGCGCCTTCAGCCGCGGCGTAAGCGTCTGCCGCATAGCTGATTCTGTTGCCGAGCATTTGCCGGGCGCGATCCATAGCGGCGGGATCAAAAGCTGTAATGTGGCATTTCTCTTCCAGCAGTCGCTCAATCACCTTGATTGCAGGTGATTCACGAATGTCGTCAGTGCCGTCCTTAAAGGCCAGCCCAAGCACCACCAGGCGTTTTCCTTTTACGGTTCGTAAGGCTTCGCGGACCTTACGAATGAACCGGGTGCGTTGCTCCTCATTGATTCGCTTGATTTCGTCCAGCAATGGGAATTCAAATCCGAAATCCCGCGTCACGGCGCGAAATGCGGCAACATCCTTGGGGAAACACGAGCCGCCGTAGCCGATACCGGCGCGCAGAAAGTCTGGGCCAATACGGCTGTCACTACCAATGCCTTTGCAAACTTCTTCTATATTGGCGCCTACTGATTCGCAGAAACTTGCGACAGCATTAATAAAGGAGATTTTCAACGCCAGAAAAGCATTGGAAGAGTGCTTGATTAATTCGGCGCTGCGCGGCGAAGTCTCAATATACATGGGTACAAGGCGCGCGCGTTCCGGCTTGGGAACGGCGCTGGAAAGCTGAGCGTATGAACCATCGATCAGGGGCGCATAGATTTCACGCATGATCCCGGCAGCGCGTTTGGTGCTTGCGCCAACGACAATCCTGTCAGGATATAAAAAATCGGTGACCGCCGTGCCTTCACGGAGAAACTCCGGATTTGAGACGACGTCGAAATCTTTCCGCGGACGGCCTTTGGACGCGAGCGCATCCTGTATCCATTCGCTGGTATAAACCGGCACGGTGCTTTTTTCTACGATGACTTTATAATCATTCATCGATCCGGCCAGCGAGCGAGCGACCGCTTCCACGCAGGAAAGATCTACTGACCCATCCTCTGCGGAGGGAGTGCCCACAGCAATAAAAATAGCCAGCGCCTCACTGGCGGCTTCAATGGAATTTGAGAAGGTTAGCCTGGTGCCCCGATGACGGCTCAACAGTTCTTGTAAGCAATCCTCGTGGATCAATGTTTCGCCGGCATTTAATGCGGCAATTTTCGCTGGGTCGCTGTCAACGCACAAAACGTTATGGCCCAACTCCGCTAAACATGTTGCTGCAACCAAACCAACATAGCCCGAACCGATTACAGAGATTTGCATGTTTCTTGCTTTTCTCCAAGCAAAACAAATCCCGCAATTACCAGCTACTTGGGATTATTGTATGTTCAGTATCTATGCAAAGATGCGCAGCCGTCAAATCAGAATTGAGTTACTGTTGTTCACTCTATTGGGTCCATTCTCAGGCTTGTGCCTTTTCTCTAAATTAAGGTTTTTAAAGGAAATCAATGGCGTCTCTGGACGAGGCTGACATTATGGCCTGCCCCGCCTTGCACTGCCGAAGATCACCCTTTGGCCGGTAGCACCTTGACACCAATTCAGATCAGGTCCGGATTAGAGAGATGAACGTATTTTCCACCTGTTTCCAAACACTGGAACCAGGATCGACAATCTCAAAATGTCCCGTGCCGCTAAGAGTTATCAATTCAACGTGTTCGCCGGTTTGCTTCTTTTTTGCGGCGTAGTTCTGGCTGATTTCGTATGGGACAGCATCATCCGAGGTACCGTGAATAAGCTTTTGCGTAGTGTGCGGAATGGCGCGTTCCATCGGTGAAGCTTCGCGGTAATGATCGGGCACCTGAGTGGGCGAACCACCCAGAAATTCTGCTGCCGCATCATTACTCAGGTGCAATTCCCATGCGCGACGCAGGTCGAGCACTCCGGCAAGCGAGAGCACGCGCGTAACAGAAGCCTCAAATGCAGCGAGGCAGACAGCCAGGTGGCCGCCTGCGGAGTGCCCGGCAACGCAAAGTTTTTTGAGGTCAAGTTTGGCGAGGGAATCATCTTTATGTTCGCGCAAAACGCGATAAGCGCTGCGAATGTCCTCGAAGGTCCCAGGCCAGCCCCCGCCGGGATTACCTACGCGCCGGTATTCCACGTTCCAGGTGGCAATGCCGGTTTTCTTCAAAGCGTCGCAAAGATGGCCCGTGTAGGTAAGGTCGTATTTGGCCCGCCAGTAGCCGCCGTGAATAAAGAATACGATAGGATGAGGGCCTTTTCCGGCTGGCACGCGAACCTCCACAAACTGGTTTGGGTCCTGGCCATAGGGAAAACGTATATCGGGTTCAGGCGGCTTCTTGCTAAGGATGGATTCGCTTTGCACGCAGAGAAAGTATAGACCAGCTGCTCGCCGGGAAAGTATGAGGATCGTTCTTTCATTTTCGAAACTATTTGCTATGGCCACGCAGGCGACCCAGAGCTTATTTCTTCGCTGAGTTTGTTTGGTCCAGCGCTGCACGCAACCCCTTTGCCAGTTTCAATGCATCATCATTTGCCCAAAAATGCATGAAAAATAGTCTTGGTTGTTCCTCCAGCATGTGAGTGTGCAGTGCAGTTACAGCAATGCCATTTTCGCGAAGCGCTTTGATTACCGGATTGACTTCTTTGCCCAGCAAAACAAAGTCCCCAGTGATTGCCGCTTTGCCCCCGCCGGTCGGTTGAAAGTTGAGCGCGGTAGCCACTCCCATGGAGTTAGGAATAACCATTCCGGCTTCCGTAATGTGTTCGGCGCGTGGCACGCCAATCTGATAAATGCCTCCATTGTTCTTTCCGCTGTGTCCCAGGATTACATCAATTTGCTTGGTATCAATATCAAGCTCTGGCGCGGCGGCAGATGGAGCAGCTTCGGGTGTTTTGGTCTTTGCGATTGCCGAATGGATGGCCTTACCCAGGCTTGCTGGGTTCCCCATGCCGTGGATGTGCATATACATTACATGCGGCGATTCGCCAATCAGATGGTTGTGAAGGGCCGTGATTTCTATGCCGCCTGCTTGCAGTTCCTCCATGACTGGAGTTACTTCATCTTCGGTGAGGACTAGGTCGCCCATCACCACGGAGCCGCCCTTAGAAGTGGGTTTGAATGCTACCCATGATCCCAGCGCGAGACCGGCCTTGATCTGAACTCCATTCAGTGTGACATTCAAATCCTTTCGCGGCAGGGCATACTTGTGAGTGCCGTCGGGCTGGTCCTGCCCGGGACGCCCCATGGCGGCGTCTGTATCTTTCCAATCCACATTTGCTGGAGGTTTGTTTGGGTTAGCGCTCTGGGTCCATGCTGGGGTGGATGAGACTGGGATGGATGAGAGAAGAACAGCCAGTAAAAAATAATGGAACTTCGCGAACATAACAGCTCCTTCTTTTTTGCCGATACCTGCTACCGACTATCAATTGTATTCATAACAACGCGAACAGGCTAAAAATCATTTTGCAGCGCCATAAAGCATCATGATTCCCAAGGCCAGAACAAGCACTCCCACAAGACTCCGAAAGTAAGTCTCCGGGATGCGCGCAAGTACTTTCCCGCCAGCCAGCGTGCCAATCACCGCGCCTGCTACCATAGCAGCGATCCACACCGCCAGCCGCTGGACCGTTTCTGGACTGCTAAAAAAATAAATCGGCATGCGTGCTCCATCCACGATTAAAGCGATCGCAGTTGCAGTTGCAACGAATGTCTTGGCTTCAAGGTTAAAGCCCAGTAGTGCCGCGGAGCGAATTCCTCCCTGATTGCCTACAAGTCCGCCAAGCAGCCCGGATACTGCTCCGCCCAGCCACGCGATTTTCTTGCCGAAACGCATCTTTTTGGAGACGCCTGTGAGCCCTGTCAATCCAGCAAACACCAGCAGTCCACCCAGGATATAGGCCAGAATCGGGCTACTGAAGCGCGAACCTAGCAGTGCGCCTAGCAAGCCGCCGGCTGCGCTTGCGATACCAAAATGCTTGAGTACCTGCCGATCAATGAGGTGGCGCAGCTTCCAGAATCGCAGTGCCGTCGCGACCAGATGAGGGATAGACACCGCGACCACAGCTTCCTTTGTTCCCACGCTCAGCGCGAGCAACGGCGTAAGCAGGCTGCCGATCCCGAAGCCTGCCAGAGCGGCAATCGCCCCAGCCAGGATTGCGGCAAAGAAGAGCAGTGCGGCCGTCATTTACTCTGCGGAAGTGATGGTGTGAACTGCGAAATGTCATAAATGCCGAATTGCTTTTCCAGTTCGGTCACCTGTGCTACCGCCATATCAAAGCCGTCGCCGCCAAAGGTCTTGCGTTCAATGCCTTCAAACTGTTCGCCCATGGCGTCATACTCGTGCTTGCTCACCAGCTTATGCAGTGCTGGGAACAGCACGGTGTCTTCTCGCGCTTCATGCGGCCGATACATGCGATTGAAAGCTGCCAGTAAAGTGTTAAGCGTCTGATTGTCTCCGCTTTTAGCGGTGGCCACGATCTGCTCCGTCACGCGGCGTCCCATGGCATGCTGGGCGCGCAGGTTCACCGTCAACTCCACCAGTTTGCCTGCCTGTTCAAAGCGCGGAAAAATATGGTCCTCTTCCAGTTTTTCGTGATAGTCCTCAATAAAACTCTTAATGATGCCGGCGGATTTGGTGACCACCGTGGGATCAAACTTTTCATTGGCCTGAATACGGCGCATGGTCTCGTCATAAATCAGCAGAACGCGGTTCAGCACGCCATGTTCTCGCATCAGGTCTTCATTTGTGGAAACGTCCTCTTCCTCCTCTGCTTTTTTTGCAGGAGCTTTCTTCTGAGTTTTCTGCGTTGCAAAAGCCGAGAGAGGTGTGATGAGAGTGGAAGTGGCTGCGGCAGAGGTCCCCAGAATAAAAGTGCGGCGTGATGTTTTCATAGTTGCCTCTTAATGGATGTGCGCGTCGCCTCTGGGGCGCACGCGTACAAACAATATAGCTCCGGCAGGATGCTGGCCGTAAATCGGGGTTAGAAAACCAGGTTTGCCATAGAAGGTTACCTGGCCGCCAAACGCGGTGGATAACATAGGAATGAGCGGGAACTCGTGGTCATAACCAACTGTGTAAGCCTGAATGCGGGCGAGAAAATTTTCATCGAACCCAGAAGGTTCTAGCTGTTTGCCCAGCAGCAGTTCATTGGTGCGGTCCACGTTTTCTACTCTTCCCCAAATGCGGTTGCGCTGCGCAAATTGTAGCGTTGACTCTGCCAGATAGCCATTTGTAATCAATCCGGTCTGGAGCACGTGGTTTCGGCCCCAAACCAATGTGGATGCCCAACTTCCTGCTGAAAGTGCGCGGTTGTAGCTGATGGAAGCAGTCATGCGCTGTATGTCTTCCGTCGCATGCAATTCTTCCGGACTGGTGAGATGAGCGAAGGAATATTGCCCGCTCCAGTTTTGTCCCGGCTGTACGGTGAGCCGAGTTGACCAGGAGTCAACCGCACCGGAGTCGATGTCCCAGCGAAACTCGTCGGGCTCGCGTCCATGAAATCCTGAGAATTCTACGCGAGCTTTTTTGTAAATCAGCCCCGTAGTCACAACGTCATCGGCGATGTGCGTGGAGTCCTCAAGATGATGGCCGAGCGTTGCCACTGGATCTTCCGAAGCCGATGCGCGGTGCGGGTAAGCGCTGGGACCCATTGCCGGATCGCCTACCGGCGCGGCATAGAATGAAAGCAATCCATTGCGCCCGAGCCGTAGGTCATACAGCGCCGCCAATTCCATGACAAAGTCATGCGGATGCTGCCCATCATTAATGGGGCGTCCAAATGCCGTTTCTCCCTGTTGGAAGAGCAGTGGGTAAAAACGCTGGGTCACGGTTGCAGGCTCCAGGCTGAGCATGGTGCGCAGCGTGAGTTGGCCGTTTCCGATTTCCCGCTGCGCCATTGGCATGAACCAATTAGTAGAAAAGACTTTGTCGTATCCCCGCGGGCCGCTCTGTTGTATTGCATTTAAGAACGCCACGCCATGGAACATGAACATCCATTTGCCTTTGCCGCGCATGATCATAGGCTCGGCAGTTGAATTCGGCTGCGCCGATGTGCCAGCAGTGTCGTGATGCAGGATCTCGTCAATAAACGTAGCTGGCTGATGATGGGCTAGGTCGTGCATTCCCGGCATATCGCCCATCTCTGCTTCTGGCTTCTGCTCGGTACTGTGGTGTTGGCGCAGAGCTTCCGTTTCCTGGGAAAAAGCTGAAGTTTCTAAATAAAAGAGAAGAAATAAGACAAATAAAAATCGTGTTTGCATAGGACCTTTCGCGCGTTCTATTTATGGCAATTTTGTGCAAGGTAACTGCCCTGCAATTCACCTGAATGTGAGAATGTTCGCCAGAAAATCAGATACGAAGCGCGAATGGTCCAGGGGGTCTGAAGGAGAGGACGGCGACCTCAGCAAAACGGCGGGAAGAGCCCGTGGATTCAAGCATGGAAATATGTCGTACGTTTACCACGTCAAGCGGCGGAGAACTTATCGATAAACTCAGAAGGGCCACGGGAGAATGCTGGCCACTGCAACACTGGTGTCCGGAAGCGGGAGCATTTGGAGGAACAGGCGCAGATTCATGGCAGCCGGAAGCCATAGGAACTATGGCCGTTGTAAACCCAGATGGAAGCCCGATTGTGCATGAAGCCTGCAACAATAGCGCCATTATCGCTATCGATGCGGCAACTCTGCCTGCCAACCGAACCATCGTACCAATGCCCATGTGCCTCAAAGCCACACCTGATTTTACCGCAGGAGGAGCGCATTAGCTCATTTGTACTGACATTTTCGCGAAGGCCCGAGATCTCTAGCAGGCTGTTGAAACGTATACTATTGCCGATTCGCAGGAGGCAGCTTTGTTCATCATGAAACTGACCAATAGATATGTGCTCTCATTCTGTCTGCTTTTTATGTCGGTTCAGGGCTTCGCTCAAGATGTGCAGCCCGCAAGCTCCGGCCAGGCGCCGCTCACGCTAACGCTGCAAGATGCTTTGACGCGGGCGCGCAGCAACAACATTCAATTCCAGGCTGCACTTACCGATCAGGGAATTGCGCATGAGGACAAGGTGCAGGCCCGCGCCAACCTGCTGCCCAGCGTCAATTACAATACTCAGTTCATTTACACAGAACCGAATGGTACGGTCAGTGGCGTTTTCATCGCGAATAATACCGTGCATGAATATGTCAGCCAGGGAAATCTTCATCAGGTGGTTGGATACGGGAATTACGCCGATTATCGCAAGGCCCGGGCGCTTGAGGCGGTGGCGCGCGCGAAAGCGGAGGTAGCTAAGCGTGGGCTGGTAGTAACCGTGGTCCAGGGTTATTACGGACTGATTGCTGCCCAGCGCAAATACGCGAATGTGCAGCAGGCCGCGAATGAAGCGCAACAGTTTCTGGTATTGAGTAAAAAGCTGGAAAATGGCGGGGAAGTGGCGCATGCTGATGTGATTAAGGCGCAGATACAGTTCAATGATCGCCAACGCGACCTGCGAGAAGCCCAACTAGCGATGGACAAAGCCCGTCTGGATCTGGCGGTCATCCTTTTTCCCGACTTTAATCTCAATTTCACTTTGGTCGATGACGCACAACTCGCTCCGCCGTTGGCGAGCTTTGAAGAATTTGTAAAGGCGGCCCAAAGCAGGAACCCGGATGTCCGCGCCTCGACTGCCAGCTTTCAAGCGGCCCGATTCGAAGTTTCCTCGGCGCAGAGCGCATATTTTCCTACCCTTACGCTTGATTATTTTTATGGCATTGATGCGGCACACTTTGCCGTACACGAACCGGACGGTACCCGCAACCTTGGTTACGCGGTCACAGCCACCCTGAACATCCCTGTATGGAACTGGGGAGCCACGCACAGCAAAGTTGTGCAGGCTAATCTCAGGCAAAAACAGGCGCAGAGGGAACTTTCAATGGCGCAGCGCAAATTGCAGGCGGACATGCGCGAAATGTATGCCGAAGCTCAAGCCGCGCGCGAGGAACTGGAGCT
Source organism: Candidatus Angelobacter sp. (assembly GCA_036495645.1). GTDB lineage: Bacteria > Acidobacteriota > Terriglobia > Terriglobales > Acidobacteriaceae > Angelobacter. The sequence goes on along the minus strand of DASXMN010000075.1, from coordinate 147,972 downwards.
ACTGAAAAATTCAGCGGATCTGGCGGCCGAGAGCCTTCGCTTGACCCTTTTGCGCTACCAGGGCGGGGAATCGACAGTGCTGGAAGTTGTGGACGCGCAGAATACGCTTACCCAGGCCCGCAACGCCTTTAGTGATGGTGCCGTCCGCGCGCGCACCGCAGTGGCAAATCTGCAAACCCTAACAGGTACAATGTGATTTCAGTCCTTATGGATAGACACAAACGTGCGGTTGTCCGGCTGAGGATTCTTGTCCCAATCCTGCTGGCTTTTTTTCTAGTGGCCTCCGGGTGCAGCAAGGGGGAAAAAGAAGAGGCGCCGGAAGTCAGTGTCCAGGCTGCTTCGGCGGCTACGGCCGATATTTCCCGTGTTGTAAACACTGAAGGCATCATTTTCCCCATTTTGCAGTCGGCGATTACTCCCAAGATCAGCGCGCCAGTAAGAAAATTCTATGTGGTTCGCGGACAGAAAGTGCGGCAGGGGCAACTGCTGGCTACACTGGAAAATCGTGATCTCTCCGCCGCCGCGCTGGACAATAAAGGGGCTTACGAGCAGGCGGAGGCGGCTTATAGTACCAGTCTGGGCGCAACTCTGCCGGAAGAGAACGCAAAAGCCGAGCTGGATGTTCAGACAGCACAGCAGGAGTTGGACGCACAGCAAAAGCTTTATTCCAGCCGTGAAGATTTGTTTAAGCAGGGTGCGCTGCCGCGCAAAGACCTTGACGCGGCGGCCGTGTCACTGGCTCAGGCCCGCAGCGCTTACAACATCGCCAAGAAGCATCTTGACGGACTGAACGCTGTAGGTAAGCAGGGCGCTATTAAAACGGCCAACGGGCAGCTCACGTCGGCTAAGGGAAAGCTGCTGACCTCTGAGGCGCAGCTTAGTTATTCCGAAGTGCGCAGTCCAATTAGCGGCTTCATTACCGACCGCCCGCTCTATCCCGGAGAAATGGCTTCCACGGCTGCGCCGCTGCTCACCGTGATGGACATCTCCCAGGTAATCGCCAAGGCGCACATTCCGCAAAGTGATGCGCTTGTGTTGCGCAAAGGTGATGCCGCAGTTATTTCACTTGCCGGACTGGAAAAAACTATCAATGGCAAGGTTTCACTTATCAGCCCGGCCCTCGATCCGAACAGCACAACCGTTGAAGTCTGGGTGCAGGCGGCAAACCCAGAGCAGCAGTTGCGTCCCGGCACCACTGCCCAGATTGCCATCACCGCGCAAACCATTAAAGATGCGCTTGTGGTCCCTTCCGCAGCACTCCTGAACGCAAAAGCGGATGCGGCACAGGTCATGGTGGTTGATGGGCAGAGCCAGGCCAGCAGTCGTGATGTGAAGATCGGTATTCAGAACGGCGAGCAAGTCCAGATCGTTTCCGGCCTCAAGCCTGGAGAGGTGGTTGTGACGCAGGGCGCTTACGGTTTACCCGACAAAACCAAAGTCAAAATTGAAAAGCCGGAGAGCCCGTCTGCTGAAGAAGGTGACGCCAAAGATAAGGGCGATGACAATAAAGAAGGCAATAGCGCCGACGAAAAAGCCAAGCCGGGTGCCGGTGCCGCGAACACCAATACTCCCGCAACAGACAAAAACAAACCCGCGGCGGCAAGCGCCGGCAAAGCCAAACCGGCTGCCGGTACCAATGAAAAGAATGCGCCTTCGCAAGCCAATGGCAAGAAGAACAGCGGCTCAAAGGATTAGGCCAGATGGCGGACGAATCGAAGGTCACAAATCACGTAGACACGAAACCCGCAGAACCTCGCCGTAATTGGTTCGCGAATAATTCCAGCTCAGTCATATTTTTGATCATCGTGATTGCGCTGGTGGGCGTTTACCAGGCGTTCAATATCCCGGTTGCAGTATTTCCTTCCACCGATTTTCCCCGCATCGTGATTGGCATTGATAACGGCGTGATGCCGATTGACCAGATGATGGTCACAATTACCCGGCCAGTGGAACAGGCTGTAAACAGCGTGCAGGGACTTGAGCTAGTCCGCTCTATCACCAGCCGTGGCTCTGCCGAGATCGACCTGTCATTCAATTGGCAGGTGGACATGTTTCAGACGCTCCAGCTAGTGGATTCGGCGCTGGCCACGGTAGCGACGGAACTGCCCCCGACCGCCAAAATTGAGAGCCATCGGCTCACGTTCGCATCGTTTCCCATTATTGGCTACAGTCTGACTTCAGATTCGGTCCCGCAAACTCGCCTGTGGGAGATGGCCACCTATGACATTGCTCCGCGCTTGAACCGCATGACCGGTGTAGCCACTGTGGTCGTGCAGGGTGGCCAGGAGCCGGAATTTCAAATCACTCCAAGTCCCGCCCGGCTTTTGGCGGCGTCGGCCACAGTAACCGATATTTTGAATGCCGTGAAAGCTACCAATCTTGTCGACTCACCCGGCTTGTTTGAGCGCAATCACCAATTGGTCCTGGGCTTGGTTAACGGACAGGCACGCAATGCCGATGAACTGGCGAACATTGTTATTAAAACCACGCAGGCCGGCATACCAGTCCGCATTGGCAATGTCGCGTCAGTGCAGGAGTCAGTCAAGCCGATTTATACCATTGTGCGCGCGGACGGAAAACCTGCGGTCCTGCTGAACATCAATCGCCAGCCGGATAGCAACACAGTAGCGGTCGCCAATGAAGTCCATGCGGAAATTGACCGCATCCGCAGCGGGCTCCCGCCGGGCATCCATCTCACGCCGTTTTATGACCAGTCAGGAATCGTGCAGGATTCCATCAAGAGCGTGCGTGATGCTATTTTTTTGGGATTAATTCTCTCCGCGATTGTTTTGATTGTATTTCTGCACGATTGGGGCAGTTCTCTGGTAGCTGGCTTGGTCATCCCAGTCACGATTTTTGTGACCTTCATTGCGCTCAAGCTTTTGGGACAGAGCTTTAACCTGATGACGCTGGGCGGACTGGCGGCGGCTGTTGGGCTGGTGATTGACGATGCCATTGTGGTGGTGGAAAATATAGTGCTGCATCGCGATGCAGGGCAGGGAAGAATTGAAGCCATTCAAAGCGCGTTGTCTGAGATTACTGTTCCTCTGATTGGCTCAACCCTTACCCCGATCGTAGTCTTTCTGCCCCTGATCTCCATGACCGGCGTAAATGGAGCGTTCTTCCGCGCCCTGGCCGTAACCATGTGCGCAGCTTTGCTCACATCATTAGTGCTGGCGCTAACCTGGACGCCGACCCTCAGTATTTTCCTGCTGCGCCGCAAGAGCGCGGCCCCGCCAGCAGCAGTCGAAAATGGTGACGTCGATCAGGAGATTCGTAATCTCATGGCCGCTGAAGAAGCTTCCATGAAGGGCTTCTTCAGGAAGGTGGTTGATTTCTACGAACGCTGGCTGCGTCGCGCCCTGGAGCATCCGCGCTGGCTCGCAGTTGGCGCTGTTGTGCTTATCGCAATCTCCGTAGGCTGCTTTTTCGTGCTCGGGTCTGACCTGCTTCCTGAGATGGATGAAGGCGGCTTTATTGTCGATTACCTCACGCCTCCGGGTACATCGCTCCAGGAAACGGACCGCATGATTTCTCACATCGAGCAGATCCTGCGTGAAACGCCGGAGGTTGAGAGCACGTCACGCCGCACCGGCATCCAGTTGGGATTGGCAGCAGTGACAGAAGCCAACACGGGAGACATATCGGTAAAGTTGAAAGCTAAAAGAAGCCGCGCCATCGATGACATCATGGCCGACGTTCGCGCCACCATCAAAAAGGAAGAACCTGCCGTAGATGTTGATTTGAAACAGCTCTTGCAGGACATGATCGGCGATCTTACTGGCGCGCCGGAACCTGTGGTCATCAAACTATTTTCTGAGGACTCCAAGCTTCTTGAGGAACAAGCGCCGCGTGTTGCCGATGCCATTGAAAAAATTCAGGGCGTAGTCGATCTGAAGAATGGCATTGAAAATACCATGAGTGGTCCGGCCACGGAGTTCAAGGTGAACTCCACTGTCGCGGCCAAGGCCGGATTCACAGCGGAAGAAGTTTCCACGGACGCCACAGCAGTTTTGCAGGGCGCTACGGCAGCCAATCCGCTGATTGCCAACAATCGCGCTTATAACATTCGCGTGCGCTTTCCGGATCAGAACCGCGCATCGCTTGATGCCATGAGCAATACGTTGCTGGTCAGCTCGTCAGGAAGAACAGCTACGCTGGGCGCGCTGGCACAGATCAATGAACTTCCCGGACAGACAGAGATCACGCGTGAAAACCTGCAACGCCTGGTGGAGGTCACGGCCCGGCTGGAAGGCGTGAGCCTTGGAAGCGGCGTAGCGAAGGTACAGAAAGTTGTTGCAGGATTGCATTTGCCTTCTTCCATTCGCGTTACCTATGGTGGTCTGTATGCGCAGCAGCAAAAAGATTTTCATGACATGGCTGTGGTGCTGGTGCTGGCAATAGTGCTGGTCTTTACCGTTCTGCTTTTTGAGTTCCGCAATTTCTCCGCTCCGGTAGCTATCCTGAGTTCGGCCCTGCTATCGATTGCCGGTGTCTTCCTGGCTTTGCTGGTCACTGGCAAGACTGTCAACCTGGCATCGTTGATGGGGATGATTATGGTCATCGGTATCGTGGCCAAGAATGGCATTCTGCTGCTGGATGCTGACCAGAAATTCGCGCATGCCGGCTTTGAGCCGGAAGAAGCCATGGTCCAGGCCGGACGCCGCCGGTTGCGTCCCATCTTTATGACAGCGCTTGCGACCATGGCAGGCATGCTGCCTTTGGCTTTCGCTCTCGGCGCGGGCTCGGAAATGCTGCAACCGCTGGCCATTGCTGTAATCGGCGGCATTCTGGTTTCCATGGTGCTCTCTTTGGTCGTTACGCCAGCCGTGTATTTCTATCTGACAAAAAGAAAGGCTGTAACTGTTTGAGAGCATGGCGATCTAAAGATATGTAGTGTTCCCGCCACTAAAGATTAACCAATTTAATGCTCTTTTGAGATAGAACCCATTGCGTTTGAGCGGAAAAGCGGGGTATAGTCGGCTCGTATCATGCGGCGGTTTTTGTCCATCACGACAGTTGTAGCTCTGCTTTCCTCCATGCTTTCGCCGGTTATGGCGGCGGCTTGTACGGGAACGGGGAAAGCGGTTTCATGCCACGCTGGCGCTGCGCCTCATTGTGACCGGACGATGCACCAGCATCACCATGACGCCGCACCCACGAAATCAAACTCTGCCTTCTCTGCGGGTGAAGACAACGCTCAGTGTCCAATGGATTGCTGCACGCCGGGACATCCGAGCAATGGCGCAGCAGTCTCCGCGGATTGTCTTGTTCCTCCGCTGGCAGTTACAGTTCATAATTTCCGCTTTAGCTCTATAACGTTTACAGTCGCTGGTTTTTCCTCACACACTGATCGCGGCCCTCCCCTGGCCTGATAACTCTTAATCAATTTCCTGAGAACTGTTGAAAGATTCAGCCCCTGATTGCGCATCGCAATTAGCAGGGTTAGATCGATGATTGTCCGTAGCCTTCCTGTGTGGGACAAACTTACCAACAGGCATCTCAGGTTGAATTCATCCAAAAGGAATAGAAGCCGACAGAACGCTATTCCCTCAGAAGCCCGGGAGAAGGGTGAGCCGTGAAACGTACAGCAATTCTTATTACAAGCATTATTGCAATTCTTATTTCAACGTGGTCATTTGCGTCGGTTTTCGGGACCATCAAGGCCATTGTGCACGATCCACAGCACAGGCCGGTGCAGGGCGCAACTGTGGAAGTGCAGAGCCGCACCTCTGCCTTCAAGACTTCCGGAACTACCAATGAAGACGGAATCGCCACGGTGCTCAACGTACCCGTGGGTGAATATGACATCACGATTGCCTCGACCGGGTTCAGTGCGGCGCAACAGTCCGTGACAGTAACATCCGGCAACGTGCAGGAGCTGCATTTTGCATTGACTGTGTCGCAGCGCCAGGAAACCGTGCAGGTTTCCGGCGCCCCTGAGCTGGTGAACCCTTCGTCATCAACACCTGAGGCGCTGGTAAGCCGCAGTGATATCGCGCAAACGCCCGGCGCGGACCGCACCAATTCCATGTCTATGATCACGGATTATGTTCCTGGCGCTTCCATGGTGCATGACCAGCTTCACGTGCGCGGCGGACATCAGGTGACATGGGCCATTGACGGCGTTCCTGTCCCTAATACCAACATTGCAACGAATGTCGGCCCGCAATTTGATCCCAAAGATGTTGACTACATGGAAGTGCAGCGCGGCAGCTTCTCCGCTGAGTCTGGTGACAGGACTTACGGTGTTTTCAATGTAGTGACGCGCTCCGGCTTTGAACGTTCGCGCCAGGGTGAACTTGTCACCAGTTACGGCAACCTCAATACAACTGACAATCAGTTGAGCTTTGGCGACCATAATGACCGCTCGGCCTACTATGTAAGCATTAATGGAAACCGTACCGACCATGGCTTAGAGACGCCGACCACAGATAACCTGCATAATCAGGCGGATGGCGGGGGAGCGTTTACATCTTTGATCTTGAACGCTACGCCCCAAGATCAACTTCGCTTTGTCGGCTCTGCACGTGCAGATTTCTTCCAGGTCCCAAATGATCCCGATCAGCAAGCTGCAGGCATACGCGATCGTGAGCGGGAGCAGGACATCTTTGGAAGCTTCTCCTGGGTCCACACGTTCGGTCAAGGCGTGCTGCTTACAATCTCGCCTTCCTATCACTTTAATCGTGCGGCTTTTGAGGGGCTCGGCGCAGCTGACCAGCGGCTGGTGACAACCGATAACCGTGCATCGTCATATCTGGGCGGGCAGGCATCGGTCAACATAGTTAAAGGCCGGCACAATGCCAGCGTCGGTTTCTATGGCTTTGGCCAGCATGACAACACGCTCTTTGGCCTGGACGGAACAAATGACACCGGCGATTTGGTTTCAGCGCATCCGCCGAGGCAAAAAGTCAGCGGCGATCTTGAGGCCTTCTGGGTCCAGGACCAGTACAAAGTGTCCTCATGGCTTTCATTGAATGCTGGCATCCGTTTTACGCATTTTGCCGGGCTGGTTTCGGAGACGGCCAGCAGTCCTCGGTTGGGAGCCGCCATCCAGATTCCACATTTGAACTGGGTGCTCCACGGCGCTTATAGCCGTTATTATCAGGCGCCACCTTTGGATACCATTTCGCAAGATGTGCTCGGCGTCTCGCCAGACCAGGGATTTCTGCCGTTGCGGGGTGAACGCGACGAACAGCACGATATTGGCCTGACGATTCCGGTGCGCGGCTGGACGCTCGATTTCGATCACTTCCGTACTGGCGCACATAACTTCTTTGATCATGACGCTCTGGGCAACTCCAATCTCTTCCTTCCCCTTACCATTCAAAGCGTGCGTATTCTGGGCTATGAAGCTACTGTGCGCTCCCCGAAACTGTTCAAGAAAATCGATCTCCATCTGGTTTATTCGCACCAATCGGTTGAGGGATCGGGAGCCGTTACCGGCGGGCTCACAGATTTTTCACCGCCTGCGGACGGGTTCTTCTTTCTTGACCACGATCAGCGGCACACGTTGAGCACTGGCTTCAGCGCCATTCTGCCTTACAAAAGCTGGCTCTCAGGCAATGTGACCGCTGGTTCAGGCTTTTTGGATGGCAACGGCCCCGGCCATCTCCCCAGCTATGCAACAGTTGACCTGTCCTTTGGGCACTCCTTCGGGGAGAACTGGTCAGCCAAGCTCACCGCCACCAATATTGCCGACAAACGCTACTTCATTGACCTCAGCAACACCTTCGGCGGTTCGCATGTTAGCGATCCTCGAATGGTGAGCGTGCAGCTACGGTACAAATTTCATTACTAAGAATGGCATCAGCTATCGTGCCTTTCTCCTTGTTAGCGAGGCGCTCCCAGTGAGCGCCTCTTTTTTCGCGAAGCTTGCTTCTAGTGCAGTGACGGAACAGAGGAGTGGGACGGCGAGGTAATGGCTTTGCGAATGCTTGCTTCCGGCGCTTTATCATTAAAGATAACAGTGCCATCTTTCAATGCGATACCAAGTTTTTTCCAGAGCTGGTCCATGTCCATGGGGGCAGGCTTGTCGCGCATTTCTTTGTAGAGATCGCGCAACACCGTTGTTCCCGTTGCCTTATCACCAATGGCAAGAGCTTTTTCAATATCCCAGTCTTCGGTGATGTTGCCGCCCGAATTATTGATACCGCGCAGGGCATCTTCAAGCCCTTTATGGTCCTTCGTGCGTTCTCGGATGCGCACATCTGCGGCGAGGCAGAACATCGCTCCGCCCCAGTAAGTCCGTCCCCAGGTATGGGTTTTGTCGAGCCCCTGATCGCCATCACCAGGTTCGCCCTTGGGCATATCTATAACAAATGCCCGCCAGACCTCAGCGGCTGTCATGCCGCCAGTACGCGCCCTTGCGACCGGTTCAACGTAGGTGGAAATCCCTTCTTCAATCCAGTGCTGGTCGTCCGGCATAGAGGGAAACGCGAGATGGATCATTTCGTGGACCAGCACCCAGTCGTCTTTAGTCGCCGCAACATCGGCCTCATTCCCCACGCTGATCAGAATGAGGCCGCCATCTTTGGGATAAGTAACCCCGTGGCGGATGCCAGAACCGCTGCTGCTACGGATCTTTAGCGTGAGATGTGGAACAGGGAAGTGGCCGTAATAGTTGGCGACCGCAGCCGCGGAAGCTTTCACCCAGCCAAGCAATTCGTCCCGGGACAGCTTCATAGCGCCATCAGGCAGCGTTACGTCGATGGAGGCTCCGGAAACCTTTAAAACCGCAGTGACTGGCGCATTATCTTGCGCGCAAAAAAGTTGGAGGGGAAATGCTGCGAACGCTACCACTAACAGCAGCTTGTTGCACCGGCGAACTTCCATGAACCCAAGACTAACACTTGTTTCAGATGGCCGCAGCAGAGACGGATGGAGAGGATTTGTCACGCTTCTGGAAGTAAGAGGCAATCAGGGTGTCTAACGCCAATTTGCCAGGACCGAACGCGAGAATAATTAATGAGATAAACAGGAGCGTGTGTGGAGCAGCGTTAAAGAACTTGTCGGGATCAGAGAAGATAGTTTTTATGGCTTCCGAATCGGCTGTTATGAACGCAACAAACATATCCCCGGCGAGTAATAGAGAAATCAGGCGTGAACCCAGGCCCAATGCGAGCAGAATACCGCCTACTGTTTCCAGTAACGCAACAAAGTATGCATTCAACGTTGGTGCGGGAATGCCCAGGCTGGTTATGAACTCAATGAATTTGGGCATGCTGTGGAGATGTGCCCAACCACTCTCAAAGAATTGGTATCCAAAGTCCAGGCGAACAAGAAGCAGGACGGGCGACTGCAGTGAGTTAGCAACTTTGAGGAACATCCTGTAAAGAGCTTGGATTTTAGCGATCATTTCAGGATCCATCTTTCATGGGCCGGCAGAACCAGCCCAACTGCGACCAGTTGGCGAACCAATCATGCAGTTGTTCCATCACCCGCTCAAGTTTTTTCCCGGACCAGTCTACCGATGTTTCGATTGCCTGTGAGAGCGGTTGGCCCTGCTGCAATGCGCGCAACAAAGCAAAGCCTTCAGGCTTCAGCCGCTTGAAATAGACACTGTTTTCCTGTCGATGGACAGCCAGAAAAACTTTCTTTGTCTTTGGGAGTTGCTGAGTCTTTCTGGGAGTGGCTGGGTGCTCCATCATGACCACATTGCTGGAGATGTCCGTTTCCGGCCCTTCTGTTTCACGGACTTTCAAGAGAAGTTCGTCCACGGGATAGGCCAGGTCGAGCAGTTGAAGATATGGTTGCAGATGAAATACGGGATCTTCACCCAGGCTGGCCAGTTCCGGCTGGCTGAGCGTGGGATATTCAGCGGCGTCAAAGGCTTCAATATCCGCCCATTCCAGGCGAACCATATCCAGCGCCATGCGTTCGTTTGCGGCAATCAACTCGGGATGTGCACGCAGCCATGCTTCCAGGCGCGAACCAAGGTCGCGCAAGGTAAAAGAAACGGATGGCATTTCCGTCAGGTAGCCTAGCAGGACCTGATCAAATTTCTCCTGCCCGATTACGCCGCGAAGTCCTGGGAAATCATCGGCCAGGGAAGAGAGAATGCGGAACCAGTAAACACGGTTGTAGATTTCCAGGCGCTCTACTGAAGTCAGCCGGTCATTTGGCTTAATGATCTGCTCGGCAATCTCTTTGGTGGACCGGCCATCCAGCGTACGTTCACGCATGCGCTCGTCGTCCGTGAGCGGCTGCCGCACCACGTCAAACACTGCCCGCTGAAGCTGTTCTAAATTCATGTGACCCGGGTTCATGAGGCCACCGCCGCATTGTTCGGTACATACTTCTTTGCTTTAAGCGCTTCACTATGGACTTCTTCAAAAGTCGGAATCTGGTCATCCCACTCCAACAGCGTTGCCGTTGGTCCGGCCATTTCTATGGCCTTGGCATAAAGCTGCCACACAGGATCCAGCACCGGATGATCGTGAGTGTCCAGGATGTATTTCTCGAAATTGGAATGCCCGGCGATATGGATCTGCGCTACGCGTTCGGCAGGAACGCTCCGCAGGTATTCAAACGGATCGAAATTATGATTGCGAGATGAAACGTAAATATTATTGACGTCGAGCAGGATGCCGCAGTCTGCGTCCTCTACCACTTCATTCAAGAATTCCCATTCCGTCATCTCGGAGACGTGGTATTCGGCATAACTGCTCACGTTTTCCACGGCTATAGGCACTTCCAGGAAATCACGCGCTTCACGGACCTTTTGTGCAGTGCGCTTCGCCGCTTCAAACGTGTATGGCATGGGAAGCAGATCATGCGAGTAGCGGCCGTCCACACTACCCCAGCAAAGATGGTCGGTGAGCCAGGGTGTATTGGTGCGCCGGACCAGTGTTTTTAAGCGACGCATGTGCTCACGGTTCAACGGCTCAGCAGAGCCAAAGTACATGGAAACGCCATGCTGCACCACCCGATAACGCTCAAGGATCTGGTCCAGCACCTGGAGCTGGCGGCCGCCATCCACCATAAAATTTTCGGAGATGATTTCGAACCAGTCCACGACCGGTTTCTTGGCAAAGATGTGTCTATAGTGAGGAATGCGCAGCCCAATGCCGACGCCGTAATCTTTATATCCGTTAAAGCGATTTGCAGGCATAACAAAGAAGATAATTCGGGAAAGATGTCACAAAAGATTTAAACAGAGGACCAGCGGTTGCGCCACCAGCCCTCTTCAATAGAGAGGCGCCGTGGGCTATTTGCTGTCGCCCTCTTTGGGCATTGGGTGCTTGGGATCCGTTGAGCAGCCACCCTGGCCCTTGCAATCATTCTTGCCTTTGGTCGCTCCGCAGCCGCCATTACCTTTGCAGGAATTCTGGCCTTTGCAGGCGTGTTTTTCTACCTTAGCTTTTTTTGTGGACTTTTTGCCGGAGTCGGCTTTCTTGGTGTCGTCGCTCTTGGTGTCAGTTTGCGCAAAGGCATTCTGGCCGGCCATAAATCCTGTTAATGCCGCACCCATAAGCAGTAAACGAACAGACTTCGTCATTGTAGATCTCCCTTCCAAATTTTTAATGTGTCTGCCGAGAGCACATTCGGACTTGCACAGCAGCGTCCTAAGCCGCTCTCAGCAAGCGTCCTTTGAAGTACGTACAGCAATACAAAGCGGATTGGTTGAATTCAGACATAATGCGGCGGCGCGTGCCGCCGGTGTAGGGTGAAATTCTTGCACATGCTCTAAGGGACAAATATGCGAGGGAATACTAACATGTCAGTGCATCGGGTTTGAAGCACTTTTCTTTACCCCTTGTTGAGTTAGATACGACTAATTCTTGCGTTGGATCAGGAAATGGGCCAGATCCTTTAGGGTTTGTGCGCGTTGAGCAAAAGAATCGAGTGCATTACATCCCGCGGCTACAAGGGCATCGGCGCGACGCACTGATTCTTCAATCCCAAAAAGGGAAGGATACGTCGCTTTTTCTGATGCCGTGTCTTTCCCGGCGGTCTTACCTAATTGTTCGGAAGACTGGGTTACGTCAAGCACGTCATCCACGATTTGAAATGCCAAACCAATTGCCCGGCCAAAATCACGTAAGCGCTGGATTTCTGCCAGAGAGCCGTTGGCATACATACCTCCACTCACCAGACTGGAAGTGATAAGCGCTCCGGTCTTGGAACGATGAATATATTCCAGAGTTGCCGCGTCGGGGCGCTGATGCTCCGCTTCCAGGTCTTTGACCTGCCCACCGATCATCCCATCCACGGTGCCCGTTCCTCGTGCAATTTCTTCAATGATTTTCACCCGCGCTTCCGCCGGACATTTCAATTTTGCCAAGACCTCATAGGCTTGCGTTTGCAGAGCATCGCCGGCCAGGATGGCCAAGGCTTCTCCAAACACGACATGGCAGGTCGGCTTGCCGCGTCGCAAATCGTCATTATCAAGCGCCGGCAGATCATCATGAATAAGCGAATAGGTATGTAGCATCTCCAGAGCGCTGCCTAATTCTTCCACGCCTTCCGGCAGACGGCCGGCAATCATGCGCGCGGCTTCCATGGATAAAATGGGACGCAGGCGTTTGCCGCCGGCAAACACGCTATGCCGCATCGCCTGATGTATAGAATCCGGCCGTTGCGTGGCTGGAGGCAGAAGCTTTTCCAGCGTCGCGTCAATGGTGCGCTGGCCTTGCGTAAGGATCTCTTTGAGCATGAACACTCAAGTATAAAACATTGAGATCATCCCACTCGGCATTGAGATTTTGAACAGCAATGCTCAATCAGTTGAGCTGCTTGGCCAAAAAATCACAGCATTCGTGAGCCGATAACTAAGCAAAAATAAGGGGAGCGCTTCTCGGCGCTCCCCGGACGGAGGAGGGTACACAGATTTCTTCAGGCTGCGTGCGCGTGAGCAAACGGTTTGGTATGGCTGGCAGCCAAAACAATGGCGCGTACGTCAGAGGAGTAACAACAATCCACAGCGCCGGCAGCAAGCGCATCCATCCACATGGTTTCATCGGCAAGACGGTGTGTGCAGACAATTGTGGTAGCTGTAAATTCTTGCTTGAGCTGTTGCACTTCGCTGAGAGCAGCCAGTTCAAGGTCCAGGATCGCCACATCAGCGCGGTGTTTTGGAATGGCTTGACGCAGCTCATTCAGATCACCGGCCAGATGCACTACACGGAAATGGTTATACAGCGCCTTCGCCAGCATTTCCGCAGTTTTCGTATTACTTTGAGCGACAATTACGCTGAGCGGTTTCATGAAACATTCCTCGTCATCCAAGTGAAGCGAAAACAACGTAGGCTGCTTCCGCTGAATGTTCAAGGCTGCGGCGCCGACCGCAGGCTGCGGGGGATTATTTCTTGACTGACTGCTGGGCCCGTTCAGTGGCAGCTTCATAGGGCTCAGGCTGTAGTTTTCCGTTTTGCCGTAGAAGGATTTCGACTTTGCCCTCTGCGTCTTCCAGTTCCTTGCGGCAGGAGGACGAAAGCTTCAGCCCCTCTTCAAAGAGCTTCAATGCCTGTTCGAGCGGTACGTTACCTTTTTCCAACTCGTCGACAATTTGTTCCAGACGTTGAAGGCAATCTTCAAATTTGGGCACAGAGCCGAAACTCCATCTCGGGGTATTCTATCCCGGCAACCGGATTCCGCTCTCATTATTTTTCCACAAATGCGAATAAAAAATGAAAAGCGTTCATTGGTACTTTCTTAGGAAATACAACAATCTGGCAGCGTGATTTCATTTCATCATCGGCTGCTAAGGTGCTATACACATTAAGTTCAGGGCAGAAATTAAAGTTTAACTTTAGCCTGCTGCTGTAGCTGAGCCGCTGATCCCGTCCAGAACATCAACTGCGGAACTATAGCGTCCAAGGGGCGCCGCAACCTGCGCACCCTGAACCAAGCCGCGGACCTGCTGGAGCATTTCCCTGGCAATCAGAATACCTTCAGCCCGCGCAGCATCGGCATTGGGTGCGCCTGCCATACGCGCGATGATCGAATCAGGCACGGAGACACGCAGCTCGTTCTTCATGAACTCAGCGTTACGCACACTCGTCAGCGGCCAGATTCCTGCCAATACTGGAATGCGATGGTGATCTACACGCCGCAGAAACTGTTCCAGCAGCGCAATATCAAAGACAGGCTGCGTAACGGCATAGTCAGCGCCTGCTTCGACCTTGTATTCGAAGCGCCGAACCTCCTCGTCAACATTCACAATGCCCGGATTTGCGCCCACGCCGATTAAAAACTTTGTGCCGGAACCTATTGGATTTCCACCAACATCCAGACCATGGTTCAAGTTGCGCACGATGTTTACCAGGCCGATTGCATCCACATCAAAAACCGCCGTTGCGTCCGGATAGTTGCCCAGCTTCGGCGGATCGCCAGTAATGCAGATCAGGTTATGCAATCCCGTGGTGTAAGCGCCCAGCAACTCAGACTGCATGCTCAGAACGTTGCGATCGCGGCAGGTAAAGTGGAGAACTGTTTCAATCCCCGCCTGCTGTTGCACCAGAAGACATAGCGCCATGTTGCTCATACGGGCGGAAGCCCGAGGGCTATCAGGGATATTGATGGCGTCAATTCCTTTGGATTTAAGAAACTTGGCCCCTTCCACTTCTTTGCGAAAGTCCACTCCCTTGGGCGGGACAATTTCCACCAGCGTGACAAATTCTCCGGTAGCCAGCTTTTTGCCCAGGTTGGAACGTTGCGCCAGTGGCGGCGGAGTAATACTGGATTCACGCTTGGTTTCAGTAATTACCCGAAAGCCTCCGGTCTTGCCTTTAGCATCCGCCATGCGCAATGCGGCATTCATGGCCTTAATGTGCTCCGGAGTTGTTCCGCAGCATCCGCCCACCAGGCTTACGCCGGCATTGACAAACTTGCGGGCATAACTGGCCATGTATTCAGGTGAGCAAAGATAAATGTTGCGTCCTTCAATGCTGCGGGGAATTCCTGCATTGGGTTGCGCAGCCAGCGGCTTGTCTGTGAGGCGTCGAATGCGTTCAATGGCCTCAAGCATGGCCACTGGACCGACGCTGCAATTACAGCCAATTACGTCCACGCCCCAATCATTAAGTTTTGACGTAAAGGTTTCCGGACTTGCTCCATCCAGGCAGTTGCCGTCTTCGTCAATGGTGACCTGCGCAACAAGTTGCTTATCGGGCGCGACCTCATGCGCGGCCAGGATTGCCTGGTGCAGCTCCTCCAGGTATCCAAAAGTTTCAAGCATGAGCAGATCAACGCCGCCTTCAACCAGGGCGATCATCTGTTCGCGAAATGACGCGCGCGCTTCCTCCCGCGAGATCTTGCCCAACGGCTCAATCCGCAATCCCAGCGGCCCCACTGATCCCGCCACAAGGACATTGCCAGCTTTCTTTAGATTGAATGCGTCCGCGGCTTCACGCGCCAGTTCCGCTCCTCGACAATTGATCTCTCCAATCTTGTCGGCTAAACCGTGGCGGCCCAAACGGAAAGAGTTGCCGCCGAAAGTGTTGGTTTCAAAAACTTCAGCTCCAGAACTCAGGTATTCCTGATGAATATTGCGTATCAAGTCTGGCTGAGTCAGGTTCAGTTCGTCATAGCATTTGTTGATGAACACACCTTTGGCATAGAGCAAAGTGCCCATAGCGCCGTCACACAAAACGGGACGTTGTTTCAGCCGGGTTAACAAGTCAAGAGCCATTGCAATCACAGAATACAGCAGCCCGCCTTACTTCCGCCACGGAGCAGCATGGAGTGGCAAGATTTACTGCATAGAGCGCTCCATGGAGCGTTCTATGGCATCAAGGAATATCCCTGCGCGCTGAATTTGTGGGCAAAGTCTTCAAGGGCCTTCATCAATATCAGGTCAGGGGCTCTGTTATAATCGCGGTTTCAACAGCATTCAGCGCGGCTTATAGAGGAAACGGTTTAATAAATAATGCAGCGAAAATGTGATTCTTCGCGGTTTTGGTTTGCAATATTAGTCCTCGCAATCGCTGGTTGCGGCGGTTCTTCCAGCAGCACTCCTGGCCAAACTCCTCCCACAGGCTTGAGCAAGCGGGTATTGCTATCGAATTTGTCGACCGCCACAGTTAACCTCTTAGACGCGAAAAAGGATGTTTTCTCAACCAAGACTTTAGCAGCGGCCTCGCCCACAAAAATGCTTACGGCCAATGGCATTACGGTTGTCATGGCCAGCGCAGCCAGCCAGATCACGATCATTGACAACACTCAGGAGGCTGTGACCTTTGTCGCTCCTGTCGGTGACCAGCCCTTTGATCTTGCTCTCTCGCCTGACGGAAAAAATGCCTGGACTGCCCAGCGCAACTTTGGTTTCGTCCAATCCGTAAATACTTCCAACGGAATCGCCAACCCCGTTATTCGTATCGGCAATGCCCGCCGTCTGGCCATGAGTCCCAACGGCACCAAGCTGCTCGTTTTTCCCGATCCGCAATCGCAAGTACCGCCTAACACCAACACGTTTTTTGTTGTGGATACTGCCAGCGGCAACGTCCAGACCATTACCGATGCCGCTCACCTTGACCAGCCGTTTACGGCAGTTTTTGGGACCAGTGAGACTCAGGCTTTTGTCCTGAACTGCGGCGCGGAATGCGGTGGCACTGCCGCAAGTGTGGTTTCTGTTGATTTCAGCGCGGCTACACCTGGTTTTAGCGCACCTATTAGTGTTCCAGGCGCCACGGTGGGACTTCTCAATGGAACGAATTTGTACGTTGCCGGAACTGCCCCCGCCACTGGCCCCGGCGCTTCATGCCCGCTTTCCCGCTGCGGCGCATTAAGCGTCATTAATACAGCGGCGCTCACAGTAGGGGCTACCATCCCAATCACGGACGGCGATCATGAAAAGATGTCCTTTGCAAACAACCGTCTTTATATCGGCGCCGCGGGATGTACTGTCGATCCTGGCACAGCCGCTAATTCCGTTCGCGGCTGCCTGACGATCTTTAACACTGGCACGTCCAGTACAACTTTCCCTCAGGAGTCATCATTCCGCCAGAACTTTGATGTCACCGGCTTCCAACCTATTTCCAAGCGCAACGTGATCTACATCGTAGAGGGCGGGGAACTCGATATCTTTGATACGACCACTGACACTCTTGCCCCCGGGGTCACCCAGATTGATGTTGTTGGGAAAGCAATTGATGTAGTGCAGATCGATCCGTAAAAGATAACGTTTTCTAATAATAATCCTGCGCGCCCAAAGTACATATCTCCGCATCAATCAGCCCATTGGTCGTCAGAGCGTTGCTGAAATCGTCCGAAAGATGAAGCTCAGCTGGTTACGGCGTTAGCCACGCCAGCATTTGCCAAGTCTCTGGCTTTGGTTTGGCAGCCAAGTGAGAGGTTACTAACGCTGTAATCAGCGTGGGTGCAAAAGTGCCTGCTGCACCAGGATTGGAGGTTGAGTCTTCCAAATCTATTGCAGTTATTGCAAGCGATTAAGGGCTACTATTGCATGGGCACCATTGTTTTTTATGGTTGCGCTGCTAGAATTATTTCGTAGCCTTGTGACATACTGGAGAGCGGCTTGAACAGTGATGTGTGGTATAGGGGGCGTACCTTTGATTCTCCATTCAGCAGGTTCCGGGTGCGCTGATCCCTCGCTCTTTAGATTGTTTTTTGGGCCTCCCATGTTGGGCACCAATTGATAATGAACTCGCACCTTAACTGGCCCCGGCGGATAAGTGGCTGGCAATCGTGAGTAACGCGCAGTCGCGACATTAAGGCGACCGAGATAGATGTATTCAACCTCGAAGTCAATCTCGCCTGCAACTTTTGTCGATCCAAGTATCACAAAATCTTTGATTACAATCGCGTCTTCCGGAGCCGATGCGGCGGACTGAGTAAACAAGCCCGCCAGTTCTGATCGTCGGCCTTCATCTATTTGGGCACCGTTGGCATCTAGTTCGCAGAAATGTTCCAGAACATCCTTTGGTGAGTTCACTGGGAAAAGAAGACTGTTCGCAAGGACTATGAACATTCCAAAGTTTATTATTCTAGAAATCACTGAATGTGTCTGCATGTTGCACCTTATTTATTTCTTATTTTAGAGGAAACTGCGTTGGTTGCATGCCGTCAGCGTTCGGAACCATATACGTAGGTACCCCACCTGGAGCAATCATCGTTTTGGGATTAAACCGACGAGGCGTAGGGTCGGAGCTGAAGTACATATCGACGGGGTAGGCGAAGACCGTCCGGTTTAATTTCAACGCGATTTGATTTGCAACTGACCGTGCACCGCCGTAACCAGCATGACACGCATTTAAGGTGATCGTGACATTTCGACCCAAGTGCGCATTGGACAAGCTGCCGATATTTACGCTTGTGATGTTGGTCTGAATCCCCGCTGTCTGACCCGGAAATAGAGCGGAGCGACCTTCCCCATCTACTCCCGCGTGGCCAAAGTACATAATTTCGCCATCAATCAGCCCATTGGTCGTCAAAGCGTTGCTGAAGTCGTCGAAAGATGAAACTCTATTGGTTACGACGTTAACCGCACCAGCATTTGCCAAGTCTCTGGCTTTGGTTTGGGCAGCCAAGTTAAAGAGGTTACCAACGCTGTGATTGTGAGGGTGACCTTGAGCGTCAATTGTATTGAGGCCGGGATCTCCGGGCAAAAGAATGTATTTCTTGTTGTCCACAGCAGGAGACTGGAGTGCCACGAAGCTTACATTTCTCACACGTGCTTGGTATGCTGGCCGACGGCGAAGAGGAAGAAAGCCCTGCGCTGAGCCAGCAGTTTGAAGTAAACATGGACACTGCACGATCGCAGTACCAGTTCCAGAGGGATTTCCCTCCGACTGTGGCCAGAAACTTGCTCCTGCTATATAAACTAACGGAACATAGACGCTTGTAAGCGACGCTCCGGAGGGGGAATATGATTCGCCGGTCCAGGATGGACGCACTCCAAGATCCTGGGTCTGTCCAGTCACATTTCCGCTCGGATCGAGAGTAAATAGCGTGCCGAGCAGCTTGTCGCCGTTTCCCAGATCATCCGTTGAAGTGACAATCGTTCCGCCATCTGCGGTGGCATAGAGCGGGTGCACGGGCGTGCCGTTGCCGTTTGCATCAGGATTGATTTTGGTTGACCAAAGCGACGTTCCATCCAATGCGATAGCTAGCAGGTTCTTGTCTGCGTCTGTCCCGATGTAACTGCCATCTTCACGCTGAAGCACTGGCTGAAAGCTCGATGGAACGTTGATTGGTGGACTCACGGAATCATTGGAAATCAAGTTCATCAGTTGCGTATCATCGGGTTGTGGCCAGATTACAGCTACGCCCTGATCGGCGTTGGTAATAATTGGTAAGTTGTAACGCGGCGGCGCAAACGGAAACGGGGATGGTGGCGGATATCCGCTCCCAGACAGGCGAAAGGGGTTACTAGGATATGGGGGCCCCGGATCATCATTCACGCATGATTCATTCTGAGTAAAACTGTTCAAACGAATTTTAGCAAAGCTTCCATCCGGGGAGACTCGCAGGACCATTACATTATTTACAATTTGTGGCGTATGGAGCATTGCAGTTGTTGACCTGTCCTCTGGAGCCACAGGCGGTATCTGTGGGCCAAAAAACCAAATGGTGCAAAGGCTCATGGCATCGTCCTGAGTTGTATAAATGTAGGGTACATACGCGTTTCAATCCCCGGCTACGATCATCTGCCCCGACACCGGATCCTGATCCGGCGCCCCATTGGCAAATGTAGTCCTCTCCAGATCAATGGTGACTATGGGTTGAGCCGTTGCTGGATCGAACACCGTCACTTTCGGAACATCTTGAATAAACAAAACTCCCGCAGGGCTGGGAATCGCTCTGTCCGAAGGACTGTCGACAAAGTTGCCGCTGCCGTTTCCTTCATCCGCGCCCTGAAAAGTATAAAAGTCTGTCAGCTGCCCTGTCTGGATATTCAATTTGCTGATGGTCTGGGTGAGATGTGAGAAAGTCAACAACTTGGGTGGACTAATGCTGTTATCCATTTTGGTTGTGCGAAATATATCGCTAATCTGGGAAATGAAAATATTGCCGGAGAAGTCCGGGAAGACTTTGGTGAAAGCACAGTTAGGAAGAGCCGCGCCAAGACATACAGGAACAGGCTGCGTCCATAAGAGTTCGCCATCGCTCGAGTAAGCAGATAGGTTTCTCGCATCATCCAACGCCAAAACGTCAGCCCCGCTGTCGCCCGGCACTGCCGGAACCACACTCGTTATCTGGGTGGCCCCTGGACTGAGCGGCACGGACCACAGAGCGGTTCCGGGAGGAAGCGACGCGCCTGCGTAAACGGTGACCTGGAAGGGTACGTCCCCTGCGTAAACTGTAGCAATGCCGGGGGCTAATCCCGTGATGATGGCAGGATCGTCCGCTGAAACGCTTACGATGGACGGATCAGTAGTGAACCAATTTAGCCCGGAAACCACGTTGTGGCTTGAATCTTTAGGTGTTACCAAGCCTGATTGGCCCACAACAATGCTCAGGCTTGGCGGGTAAACCTGAAACGCAGCAACATGAAAGCTCACTGGATTGCTGGTACCATTTGGCGTAATCACTACGACCTGGGCCGAACTTCCATCTCCAAGACCTGCTGGAACCATGGCATCAAGGCTCGTATCTGACCAGTTCACAATTTGTGCGTTCAACTCTCCAAAGTAGACACCACCTGTGCCTTGGGTAGCCCCGAAATTGGATCCAGCGATGGTTACCTTAGTGTTAGCGGGTGCCGAATTGGGGCTGATGGCAGTAATCTGCGGGGCTGGCCCAAGAGGGGCAACCGAATTGCCATTTACAGCGGCCCCGATGAGCGAGATTTGGCCATTGCCCTGGTCCGAATTGAGAGTAAACCTAACGGTTAGTGTCTGACCGGCAGAAGCAGCGCTGAAGTTAATTGTGTAAAGGGTAGTGCTGCTCTCAGGCGGCCCGACACCTCCAACCTCGGTAGCCACTGGTGCGCTGCCATCGCTCAGGAAGGCCGTTACAAGCCCGTCTGCCGACAGCCGGCCGACATAGAGCTGAAGTGTACGCGGTGTCGTATCTGCTGCCACAGTGATTTCAAAGCCATTTCCCTGGCCATGAACTGTTACCTCGTCAGTGCAATAGCTTTGCTGATCACCCGAAAAGCACAAATTGTGGGCTCCCAACAAAGAGGTAATCGGGTGATTACCGATCGGCTTGTAATTAGAAATGAGTGGCCCAACACCTGACTTTCGTGCATAAATATTACCGCTGCCTGATCCCCATAGTATCCAATCCCCACTTCCCTCGGTATCCAGATCGATTGGAGATGATGGAGGGACTTCATCAATAGAAAGTGTCCCGCCCTGCCCAATAACGTCAAATTCAACCGGAGTTGAAGTCCCAATCAATCCGGTTGTATCAATAGCAGTTCCCGTAACTGAGTAATGGCCGCCGGCCAGTGGTCCCAAGTTCGAATTCAGCGGGGAACCGGCATTGTCCAGCACAGTGCCTTCACTGCCGGTGGCTTTGACGTCTGATATGGAGCTGCCAAACTGGTCGGCGCTTATATTGACGGGAATGCTACCTGGAGCCACGAACTGCTGGGCTGTAGCCGGCGCGCCAATCATGACCGTTGGCAGATGAGGTGTAAGCGTTGCGGCCTGCAACCCAACCCCAGATGTGGAGGCCGTTCCGGAAAATGAGACAGTAAGTGTTTGCCCAGCAGAGGCTGCGCGGAAGTCAACGGAATAAACTTTGTTGCCTATGTCTGAATCGACGACCGTTTGGTCATTGATGTCTGCCGCGCTACCGTCACTCAATGAAGCATGCAAAATACCCTGTCCAGCAATTACTTCAGCATAGAGATTAAGCGTCTTGACCGTAGTATCAGCAGGAACAGTGATGAGAAATCCGCCACCGGTGGTGAAAGTTTTTATATCCTCGGTCGCTTCGGAGACCTGCGCTGGATGATTGCCATCAGTCCAGGAAAAAGCAATGTTTCCAGAAGAAGTGGTGGCCTGGGAGCCGCTTAAAGCAGTGAAATCGCTAATTAAAGGCGCAATTCCATCTTTGCGGTCAGGTACAGTGGTGGAGACACGTCCCCAATGGATCCAATCAAGCACTTGAGGAGAAGTCAGATTAATCTGCAAGGGCGTATCGCTGATCGAAAGTTGAATTCCTGGGCCGACAGCCAGAGGATTGATAACAGCAAAATTTACGCCATTGCTTGTCAACAAGATTCCGGTCGTGACCACTATATTGCCTGTTGTAGCATTTGGCGGCACAAATACGCTGATGGCCGAATCGCTCCAACTTTGGACAACTGCATTTAGGCCATTGAACGTGACACTGCCGAAACCCTGTGTTTGGCCAAATGTGGTTCCGGTAATTGTAACCAGCGAATTTACAGCTCCTGAGGCTGGCCCGAGAGAAGTAATTTTTGGTTGTACGTTAAAAGGCAGACCATTTGTGGCCAATCCGTTGACAGTGACGACCAGCGGTCCAGTGGTTGCACCCACGGGAACCGGCGCGGTAATACTTGTGTCACTCCATGCTGAAGGTATCGCCGGTACGCCATTAAAGGTTAACGTGCTCTGCCCCTGCTGGCCACCAAAGCTTGAACCGGTCAATGTTGCTGGAGTTCCCACTGAGGCTTCGGCAGGCGAATCCGAAATGATGACGGGAATGACCAGGAGAGGCTGTGGAGCGCTGGAGAGGCCGTTGACGGTGACCACCAACTCTGCCGAACCCGCAGGAAAACCAGCAGGCACGGTAACGCTGATTTGTGGATCGGTCCATTGCGATGGCGTTAAGCTGACACCCCCGAGGGTAATTGTGCTACTGCCCTGGCTATCCCCAAAGTTTGTGCCTGCAACCGTCACAGGAGCCCCGACCGGCCCTACGGAAGGCGATAGCTGACCCACCCCAGGCTTCACAGAGAAAGTTACTGCGTTGCTGAACCCGAAACCACGCGGGCCTTTAACCGAAACCGAAGCATCTCCGAGTGGAACACCTGTTGGAACCATTACTACAATTATCGTGTCGCTCCAGCTAACTACTGGGGCAATAATCCCATTAAAGCCAACGGACTGCGGGGCCTGTGTATCCCTGAATCCCGACCCTGTAATTGTGACCTGATCTCCGATAGCTCCAGAAGAGGGAACCAGTGAATTGATGACTAGCTGTTGAGCGAAACTGCTTAGGGAAGAAATAACCAACATTGATACAAATGCAAAAAACAATGATGCTTTCTTCATAGTCGGACAGTTCCAGTCTCTGAGATAGGATATGTTAAAGTAGATGATGTTTAATTGTTCAGATATTTAGCCCGAGCAATCTAGCATGTATTTAAGGTGAGTACAATAAAACAATATTTAGAAGCCATTTCTTAAGTAGTTTATTATCTCTAGGTATTAACCTGGATGGAGACATATATTGTTGTGGAAAATCGTGAATGACCCGGCGGATGCGGGCTATTCAAAAACGAGCACCCGGTCATGCTTGCTTTTGTCAAGATGGCCTTTTTCCTCATGGACTTGTTGATGCGAGTGCGCTATTCTCTGGCAGCACTATCGTGTGCAAGCTCTTTGAAAGTTTAGAAACTACCAGGTCAGAGTTCCAAGCATATAGCTGTTGAAATTGTTTTGTGACCCTCTGCCGAATCTGGGCAATGGCAACTCTACGCCAAATGGGGTAGGTCGCTCAAACTCACGCCAATCTGGGATGACCTTGGGATGACCGCTCTGAAGTCTACGCCAATATGGGATGACCCAGGGAGGGGGAGGCCATCAAGTCGGGTGATCGGGGGATCGGAAGGTCAACCCCGGGGTTGAATCGGCTAGGTCTATATTTTCGGGATTGAACGGTGGGGGGATGTGTAATCGCCGACATCGAACGTGACCGGGTACTGAAGAATCCGCAGACGAGGGGTGCCTGCGCTTCAACTCTCTATCTACTTCGGCTCCAACCTCAACTCATGCTGTTTTGTCGCCTGAATACCCGCATCGCTGAATGCCAATGAAAATGTCTTGTTGTTGTACCACGCGTCCCAGTGGTCCATGTAATGCGGGCTGAAGGGCTGCCCGGATTCGCCCAGAACAATGTTGAAAGTTGACGCATCCAGATTGGAGAAGTCTACAGTCATGCGCTCGGACGGACCAAAGCCGCGGCCAACCTGCTTTACTGTATAGCCTCCACCGGATTGCGGCCGCGTGCCCGGCCCCGCGACATTCATATGTCCATGCAGAATCGGAAGGCCGCCGAATACGGGATGGCTGATCGACACCGGATAAACTTCGCCGTACTTCCATGTTTTCAGGTCGGCGGGCGCGTCTTTCAACGCTTTACCTACTGCGGCGGTCAGCAGGTCATTAAAGTTGCCATAGCCTGGCGGCAGCCAGCGCGCAGGCTGGTTCTGCACAATGTTCTCCAGTGCCACGGCTGCCTCTGACCATTCGTAGTTATCCGCGTCATTGCCCAACTTGGGTTCCAGCAGCATCTCCCATAGGTATCGGCGGGTCCGCACCTCAATAGTTGGCGCTACAGAGTCAGCGAGCATGCGTCCATCCCAACCGCGCATTATATCGGCAGCTTTGCGCGTCCGGTCCGTAGCTTTTGCGCTGTGATCAATGGCGTAAACAAATTTGTCGGCAAAAAAACGGTCGTATTCTGACGTGATGTCAGTCTGGAGCGCCAGCATGTCTGAGGGGGAAAACTTTTTGTCTGACTTCAGCACCTTGTAGATACGATCTACGCGATAAGGCGGGAACCACTGGGTAGCGAGTTGGTAAGGATAGCCATTCGGCGTGATCTTGGAATTTGCAGTGGCGATGATGCCGGAAGGCGGATTGTACAGGCTGGGCAATTTGTCAAAGGGAACATAACCGATCCAGTCATGTTTGCCGTCCGCGCCGTTCACCGGCACGGTACCATCACCCGAAGCGCGAATTGGTACAAAGCCCATCGGCTGATAGCCAATGTTGCCGTCGATATCTGCATAGACCACGTTCTGCGAGGGGGTCGCGAAGACCGAAAGAGCTTTACGGAACTGCTCCCAATTTTGCGCGGAGTCGAGATCAAAAAGCGGCACGCTGACAGCGTGCGGATCATACACCAGCCATCCTAAAGCTATCTTGCGGGTCTCTCCCGGCAAAAAATCCGTAATGATCGGCCCATGCCGCGTTACCACCACGTCAAACGCTACATCCGGCTTGCCTTTCACGTGAATTACCTGATGATCGATTTCGGGCTTCTGCCATCCGGTAGGTGTCTGGTATTCACCCGCGGCGTTGAAGTTTTCGATGAACAGGTCCTGCACGTCAGGATTTAGATTGGTAAATCCCCACGCGATGCGCTGGTTATGTCCCACGCTGATGAACGGCAGGCCGGGCAGGGAAAAGCCTTCAACGTTGAAGTCGCCCGAGTGGAGCTGCACTTCATACCACACGCCGGGGACGCGATGCGGCAAATGCATGTCATTTGAAAGCAGCGGCTTGCCTGAAACCGTATGTGCTCCGGAGATTACCCAATTATTCGATCCTGGCAGGCACGCTTCGCAGGAATCGTTCGTAGGAGAAGAATGCCGCAGCGGAGCGTACGCATGTGCAGCGTGGCTGATTTTCTTAGATGGCGAAGCTGTTGGAGCTTTCCGTGTGGGCGCGGTTTCGTCGGGAAGGATTTGGTTTGCGCTGTCTCCTGCTTCACTGGCGGGCGGATGGTCACGCCAGGAATCCGGTGGATACAAATCGGCCATCAGCTCCGGCGAGAGTTTTGCGCCAATTTTTTCCCGCCAGTATTCGGTCTCATATTGTGGATTAAGCAGTTGGCTCATGCCAATTCCAACCATGAGCGAATCGGTTGTCGACCATGGCCGTGGCTTATAGCCAAGAATCCGGAATTCCATCGGCAGTTTGTCCTGGTGCTGCTCGAGGAAAGCATTCACACCTTTGGTATAGGCGTCAAAGAAAGCGCGATCGCGCGCCGGCAATTGCTGCGTAACCCGCTCTGAGATCACGCGCAGCCGCATGGTGCGCTGCTGCTTGTCATAATCCACCCAGGTCTGGCGCGGACGCACGGCAGCCGTGGAGCGCGAAACTGGCTTCTGAGGGGCGCTTGAGGCAGGAAAAATTTCCGCCATCTCACCAGCTACTGCGCGACGCGTCAGGTCCATCTGCCACAAGCGGTCCTGGGCAGTAACATACCCCTGCGCGAAAAAGAGGTCTTCCAGCTTCGCAGCCGTAATGTGAGGAACGCCATGGCCATCGCGCACCACAGAAACCGGCGACTGCAATCCGGCCACGCTGATTGTGCCGTCAAGCTGCGCCAGGGAAGAGCGCGCTCCCTTGTAAAACCATAGGAATGCCAGCAATCCGGCGATAATTATCAGCAGCAGAATCCAGAGAATAATCTTTAGGATTGTTCCTAAAACGCTTCGGCGGGGTGAGGCAGCAGCAACGGTAGTAGTGGCCATGCGCTCCAGATTTTACGGGAACCGCAGCAAAGACCACAATCAGGCCGCGTTCCAAGTTGATTTTGCGCGACCGCATAGAAACATAAACGGAAAGCATGCCAGTGCACGTGCGCAGCGCCGGCGTACAGCTAGTCTGACGACTATCTTTTTTGAGGGCGCAGTTGAGCGCGCAGGGCACCCAAAGTTGCATGGCTGCCCTGCACTATGAGTGAAGCTGGCTCTTATTGATACGTGATCCTCATTTTGTCCACGTAAACGCTATAGGGTGCGGCGGCACTGTTACTGTCCAATTGGATCGCATTGATAAATTGGTTGTTGACCGCGCCTGAGAAAAACGCGTTGTGCGTGATGTTCACCGGAACGCGAACTCCATCCACAGTCAGCGCGTCATGAATCACGGTGTGTGCAACCGTGTCATTGTGGTATTCGGCCAGAATGTGGTGCCAGGTGCCCGGCGTAAAACGGGTAAGGGCAATTCCGGTTGCGTCCCAGCGTTTCAGGCCGTAATCAAAGATGCGCCAGATATTGCCTGTATAGAGCGCCTGCCAACTGAAGTTATAAACCCATCCATCCACGACTTGCTGGCACTCAAACTCAACTGCCTGCGGCAGGTTTTCAGAGCCGGCCGGAATATACAGATCAAACTCATACGTAAGCGCGGCAATTTGCGTGCTGATCGGCGTGTGCCTCTGGTAAAAGTATGCGTTAGTAAAAGGAACTGACGCCGCAAGGCTGAACTGCGTGGCAGAGCCGTCTTCGCTTGGCGCCGCAATGCCCAGAGTGTCAGAGTACGCGGCAGTCGGGCCGGCGGCTCCATTGTTGCCGCAATTGCCGCAGGTCAGCCACGGCGATTCTTCAATGTGGTCGATTACGGTTACGTTGGTCGGGACAACTGGAGTCGGAGAGGGAGATGGAGATGGAGATGGAACCGGTGAAGGCCCGGGCGTCGGGCTTGCAGCCGGATTAGGCGCAGGCAGGGCGCTGGTTGTTGTGGAAGAAGAAGCAGTGTTTCCGCCACAAGAGACTACCGCAAAAGTCAGGATGAGAATCAACGAACAAGACTGAATGATTCGCCAGGGCTGCAAGGCATCCCTCCTTGGAAAATTTTGTTTTGGTCTGAAGCGGCTTGAGGCAATGTACAAGTGAGCGGGTAGCTTTGGATTACGTCAAAAGCCTGAGATTAGGGGATTAAGGCATAACCATAGGACATATCCATTACTTCTATTCGGACAATGGACCCTCTTTGCCAAAGGCCAATTCGTGCTTGAACAGGGATTTCCAAACCAAGGTAACTTGTTCGTTATCAAGTGGCTTGCCAGACTATTCGGTCAGGCTTTTCCTGCTATGCGGATGGTTGGGGTTGGCCCTTAGCGCGCAGAGGGGAAGCCTCGCGGTGCTGGATCGATGCCACGGGTAAACAGTCGATTTCAGCAATCCAACTCATGCTGCATAATGGTTGACTTAAGACTTACTAATTGAAGAGAGTGAGCACGCCAGATTGACTTCCGGCAACCTGGGCCTGTTAAAACTCGGTCCCCTGCTGCGGGTTTCTGGATTCAGCGTGGAATATGACGCTGCCAGCGGAGCCGTGGTACGCGCATTGCACAACGTTGATCTTGAGATTGGCGAAGGAGAAAGCGTGGGCGTACTGGGAGAATCCGGTTCGGGCAAGAGCTCGCTTGCGCTGGCGCTTTTACAGCTGCTGCCCGGGAATGCGCGGGTGGCTTCAGGAACAGTAGAATATCGCGGCAGAAGCCTCGCAGATGTATCCCCGGCACAATTAAGAGAAATACGCGGTGCGGAAGTGGCGTTGATATCTCAGGAGCCGGCGCTGGCGCTCAACCCCGTGTTGCCGCTCGGCCGGCAGCTTGCCGACGTGTTGGCAGCACATCGCTATCTTAACCGTGAAGCAGTGGCCGCGCTCTGCGATGAAATACTCCGCCAGGTCGGGTTTACTGATCCTGCGCGCATCATGCGCGCTTACCCGCACGAGCTGAGCGGAGGTCAGAGGCAGCGCGTGGCTATTGCTCAGGCCTTGATATGCCGGCCAAAGCTGCTCATTGCGGACGAGCCTTTGAGCGCTCTGGATGTGGCCACACAGGCAGACATTCTGGAATTGCTGGCACGACTGAAGCGCGATCTCGGGCTTGCCATGCTCTTTATCACGCATAACTGTGGAGTGCTCGCGTCGTTGACCGAAAATATTCTGATCATGCGCGATGGGGAAGTGTATGCACGCGGCGATCTGGTTAAGTTGCAAGATAGCCCTGATGAATATGTGCAAAGCATTTTGTTCCCGGAAAAGAGTCTTTTTGCTTCGTCGCCCCAGAGCAGCACCAATGGCAATCCAGTGCTGCTGGCGGTCCATGGTCTTAGCAAAAAATTTATCCAGCAGAGAATGTTGTCACGCCGGAAGTTTGTTGTTCAGTCGCTCGAGGGCGTCGACCTGGAATTGAATGCAGGTTCCACGTTAGCGGTGATCGGGCGCTCCGGGTCAGGGAAGTCAACTCTGGCGCGCTGCATCGCCGGATTTGAGACGCAGGATTCTGGCGAAATTTTGCTGCAAGGGAAGGCGCAGACAGGGAAGCAGCGGCCAACCAAAAATGGTAATTCGCGCCATGCGGTGCAGATGATCTTTCAGGATGCCGCAACCTCGCTCAACCCAAGCTTCACCGCGCGGCAGATTGTGGCCGAACCATTGGAAATCGCACATTGGAAAAGTGAGGCGGAGCGCACTGAGTGGGCGCTGGAGTTGATGGAAGAGGTCGGGCTTGATCCGGAGTGGGCATCGCGTCTTGCAGGAGAATTTAGCGGCGGTCAGCGGCAACGCCTCGCTCTGGCGCGAGCATTGGCCGCCGAACCCAAATTGCTCATCATGGACGAAGCGCTCTCGGGGCTGGACATGCCTCTTCAGTCGCAGATGGTGCGGCTGCTCATCAATCTGCAAGCGAGACATGGGCTTACCTATCTGTACATTTCGCACGATCTTAATTTCATTTCCTTATTTGCGCAGGAAGTTCTGGTAATGGATGCCGGACGGATTGTGGAGCGGACTGTCCCAACAAAGCTTGGCCAGAGCGTTCATCCAGCCACGCGCGCACTTTTGGATGCCAGCGAGCGCCTGCACGCTCCCGGCGTGGAGGCCGCGGTATGATCCGCTATCTTGCCCGCCGCGCCAGACATGGACTGCTGCTGCTATTCGGCGTCTCAATTCTGTTGTTCTTGCTTTTTCAGGCCGCGCCCGGCGACTTCCTGAGCGAAATGAGGCTGAATCCACAAATCTCGCCGGAGACAGTAACGCAAATCCGCGCACAGTATGGCCTGGATCAGCCTTTGCCGGTGCGTTACTGGCGATGGATCAAATCCTCCGCCAAAGGCGATTTTGGCTACTCGTTCGCCTATGACACTCCGGCTGCAACCCTGTTGTGGCCGCGTGCGCGCAATACGCTTTTGTTGAGTGTGCCGGCGCTCATCATTTCATGGTTGATCGCGGTCCCGCTGGGCGTGCTGGTGGCGGGAAGGAAGGGAAGCTGGGTTGACCGTTTCTTTTCCGGCGGAACTTCAACTTTACTGGCGCTGCCAGATGTTCTCATCGCGCTGCTGGCACTTTTGATTGCGTTGAAGACAGGAATGTTTCCTGTTGGGGGCATGACCTCCGTCGGCGCTCAGGACCAGAGTATGTGGGCATGGCTGCGCGACCTGGGCTGGCACATGTTGCTGCCGGTAGCGGCGCTCGTGCTCGGTTCATTGGCCATCATTTTGCGCCATGTCCGCGCCAGCGTAGGCGAGGTGTTGGAATCATCCTATATGCGCGCGGCTGAAGGCCACGGACTGCCTCGGCTCAAACTGCTTTTCGGCTACGCATTGCCTGCCGCAGCCAATCCGTTGATCTCGCTGTTTGGATTGTCTGTGGCAGTCTTGCTCAGTGTTTCTCTTTTAATTGAAGTTGTAATGGGCTGGCCGGGCATGGGTCCGCTTCTGTTAGAAGCCATTTTGGCGCGCGATCTCTTTGTTGTGATTGGCGCGGTCATGCTGTCAACGGTTTTTCTGATTGCAGGCAATCTGCTGGGCGATATTTTGCTTTATGCCTTTGATCCCAGGATCAGGAGGCAGGCATGACGCTGACCTGGGTTGGGTTGAGCGATTCTGAGCGCCGTAATGCGCGAAGCATTCGCGAGGGGCGTAGCTCCTCAAAGGACGCTCGCAGCCCTGAAAAGGCTGGCGTCGGCGGTTCGGTCCCATTCAAGATCACCGGGGCAATATGGTTTTTGCTGGCCATCCATGTCGCTATCGTTCTTGCCGGATTTATTGCGCCCTACAATTATGAGACGCAGGACCGCGAGCACGCTTATGCTCCGCCCACAAAAATTCATTTCATTGACTGTGCCGGAAAATTTCACCTACGCGCCTTTGTTTATGTCACCAAACCAGCCGAGAATAATCTAAATGAGTATCAGCAAGATTGTTCTCAACCGGCCCAAATCGAATTCTTTGTGCGGGGAGACGAATACAGCATTTTGGGATTTTTTCATTCCACGCGCCACTTCTTTGGCGTGCAGTCGCCGGCCAGTCTGTTCATGATCGGCACAGACGGATTTGGCCGTGACCTCTTTTCGCGTCTTCTCTATGGTGGGCAGGTTTCGCTCTTTGCTGGTTTTATGGCGGCGGCTTTTTCTGTGGTCACAGGCTTACTGCTCGGCGGAATTGCAGGGATGTATGGCGGGCGCGTAGATGACGTCGCTATGCGGGTGGCTGAGATCTTTATCACTGTCCCGTGGTTCTATTTGTTGATCGCCGTGCGGGCCTTTTTGCCATTACAGATCAGCCCGGTAACGGCGTTTCTGCTGGTTGTGTCGGTAATCGGCCTGGTGGGTTGGGGACGCCCTGCGCGCTTGGTGCGCGGCGTAATACTGAGCGCCCGTGAGCGCAATTTTGTATTGGCGGCTCGGGGCTTTGGAGCGTCCAACGCTTATCTTCTGCGACGGCACCTTATGCCGCTGACTTTTCGCGTTCTGCTCACGCAGATGGCTGTCTTGATTCCACAGTTCATTCTTGCCGAAGTCATTCTGTCTTTTCTAGGGCTGGGTATTGGCGAGCCGTTTCCCAGTTGGGGCAACATGCTGGCAAATGCGCAGCAATATAACGTATTGGTTTCGTACTGGTGGATGCTGTTGCCCGGCCTCGCGCCGGTACCGGTATTTCTGGCTTATCACTCATTGGCGGAAACGCTACAGGAGCGGACGAAATCAAATATTTAGCCCAATGCGGAAAGCCGTTTGTTGTCCCTTGGCAGCTCTTGTATTGTGCGGCGGCAATGCTGTTGCTCGGAATGCACGCCTTTGCGCAGGAAGACCTGTTGCGCACTACTTCGGAACCGGGCAACCGAGGCGGAAATCTGGTGATTGCCCAGCGTTCTGAGCCCAGGACATTTAATCCCGCCCTGGCCATTGACCAGAATTCCTTTGGCGTGAACGCTCGCATTCAGGCGGACTTGATTCACATTAATCGCGCCACGCAGAAAACCGAGCCGGCGCTGGCAAAATCATGGAGCGTTTCAAAAGACGGTACGCAATTCACGTTGAAGCTGCGCCGCGGCCTGCGCTTTTCAGATGGCGAGCCTTTTGATGCGGATGACGTGCTTTTCTCTTTTAAGGTTTATCTCGATGAACAGGTGCAATCTCCGCAGCGCGATTTGCTGATTATTTCCGGCAAGCCAACTAAAGTGGAAAAGCTGGATGCCTACACGGTCCGCTTTATTTTTCCTGAGCCTTATTCAGCGGCTGAGCGCGTCTTTGACGGCTTGGCCATTTTGCCTCGGCACCTGCTAGAGAAGGATTACCAGGAAGGGAAAATTGGCCAGGCATGGACGTTGAGCACTCCGCCCGCAAAAATCGCAGGTCTGGGAGCGTTTCGCCTGAAGCAGGTGGTCCCCGGCGACAGGATCGTACTGGAGCGCAATCCTTATTACTGGAAGATTGACAGCAAAGGGCAAAAGCTCCCCTATCTCGACGAGTTGACGTTCCTGGTGGTCCCCACGCAGGACGCACAAGTAATACGCTTTGAGGCAGGCGATTCACAGATCATTAGCGGATTGAGCGCTGACAACTTTGTGGCGCTGGAGCCGGAACAGAAGGCGCGGCACTTCAAGGTGTATGACGCCGGTCCAGGGCTGGAATACAACTTCCTAATGTTTAACCTGAATGACGATACGGCTGGACGGCTGCCTGAGATCGCGCGTAAACAAAAATGGTTTCAGGACGTCCGCTTCCGTCAGGCCGTTTCTTCGGCCATTGATCGGGCCGGCATTGTGCGTTTGGTTTATCGAAACCGGGCCGCGGCCCTGGCCACGCACGTGAGCCCCGGAAACAAAGCATGGTTCGACGCATTCATTCCCGCTCCAGTGCTCTCGGTGACCCATGCCCGCGAGCTCCTCAAAGCTGCGGGCTTCTCATGGAAGCCTGACAATACCCTGGTGGATTCAAGCGGCCAGCCGGTGGAATTCAGCATTATTGTGGGTTCCAGCAACACCCAGCGCGGCCAGATCGCCACGTTGATTCAGGATGATTTGAAAAAAGTCGGAATTATGGCCCATGTGGTGCCGATGGAGGCCCGATCTGCCAATGACCGCGTTCTGAACTCCCATGATTATGAAGCTATCGTCATGGGACTGGTGAGCGGCGATGCCGACCCCACGCCGGACATGAACATCCTGATGTCTAACGCGCAAAGCCATTTCTGGCACCTGGGGGAAAAGACGCCGGCTACGCCATGGGAAGCGGAGCTCGACCAGCTTATGCAAAAGCAACTGGTCACAATCAATTATCAGCAAAGGAAAAGGATCTACGATCGGGTGCAGGAGGTACTCGCACAGCAGCTCCCCATGATCTATCTGGCCAGTCCGAACATATTGGTGGGGGCGCGAGAAGACCTTGGTAATTTCCATCCAGCCATCATTGAACAGTATACTTTTTGGAACGCAGAAGAACTTTATTGGCACACCCCCGCCGGAAAGCAATGACCGGAAACGATTGAATGGAAGATAACGCCAACGAACTGACTTTGCCCACAATCCGGGACTTAGCAACGGCTGAAGACGAGCGGCTGGTTCAGGAGTGCTTGAGCGGCGACGAGCGTGCATGGAACACGCTCATCGACAAGTATAAGCGCCTGATCTATTCCGTTCCGGTGAAGTATGGCTTCAGCCCGGATGATGCCGGTGACATTTTCCAGAATGTCTCCATTGACCTTTTCACCAATCTTTCCAAGCTGCGGAAGATCGAATCACTGCGTTCATGGCTGATTACGGTCGCAACGCACAAATGTTTTCATTGGAAGAAGCAGCAAAAGGGCGACGTTGAACTCGATGCCATGGAACAGGAACTGGCGGAAGAAATTGCGGCCGCTCCCATGGTGCTGCAGGAAGTCCAGGAGGAGCAGGCTGTTCGCGACGCTATTGAGAAACTGACCCCACGCTGCGCTCAACTGGTGAAGCTGCTGTTTTATGAACACCCCCCGGTGCCTTACAACGAGGTTGCGCAGAGGCTCGGTCTGGCTACCGGATCCATAGGTTTTATCCGCGGCCGCTGTCTCAACCGGCTCCAGAAGATTTTGTTGGAATTGGGATTCTAGAATGGTCCACGAGCCGAATTTCGGGGTCGAGCAATGGATCATTGACCTCGCCGCTATTCCGGAGGAAGAATCGCGGCGCAGCTTTCTTTCCGCGCAAAAAGATAAGTGCAGCAAGGGCGCGGTGGAATCTCTCTATAACGCGGTAGTCATCTTTGCCCGGGTCGATTTACAGAAAGCTGACCGTATGGCCCAGGCTGCCACCTGGATCGCAGAAGAGATAGATGATCCTTATGCTTTGGCCCAGAGCGCCCGCGCGGTGGGTCACGTCCTTTACCTGACCGGGAAATACCAAAAAGCGATCAAGGAATATGAAAAAGCGCTGACGATTTTCCAGCAGACTGGCTATGACCTGGATTATGCGCGCACCATCAGCGGCGCCCTGCAAAGCCTTATTTATGACGGCCAGTATGAGCGGGCCTTCCGACTGGGCGAAGAGGCGCGCAGCATTTTTCATCAACATAAGGACCGCCTCCGGCTCTCGCGCCTGAACAGCAATATTGCCAACATCTACTTCCGGCAGGACCGCTTTCAGGAGGCCGTGGAGGTCTATGAAAAGGCCTATGGGGAGTTTCTGGAATATGGCGAACCTCTGGATATCGCTGCCGTGCTCCGGAACCTTGCTGTCTGCTATTACAGCCTGAATGATTTTGATCGCGCGGAAGAAACCTACCTGCTGGCCCGCCAGCATTGCCTGGAACACGGATTTTCACTACTGGTGGCGGAAGCTGATTACAACGTGGCTTATCTCCACTACCTGCGCGGCGAATACCTGCGCGCCATTGAACTCTATGACCAGACGCGTACCCTTTGTACGGAGCTTGGCGACCGCTACCACCAGGCCCTTTGTGATCTGGATGAATCAGAAATCTATCTTGAATTGAACCTGACGGAAGGCGGTACGGAGCTGGCGTTGGATGCCTTTGCTGCTTTTACCGAGTTGGGAATGAGTTATGAAGCAGCTAAGGCGGCTACCTTCTCCGCCATTGCCATAAGCCAGCAGGGCCGGCACAAGAACGCAATCGAGGCTTTTAACCGCGCGCGCGCTCTTTTTGTGAAAGAAGGCAATCCGCTCTGGCCTCCTTTAATTGATCTATACAAGGCGTTGGTATTGTACGAAGCCGGAGAAAATGATCAAGCGGAAGACCTGGCCGTAATCGCGTTGGGTTATTTCAGCAGCTCGGTATTGCCATCGAAAGCAGCTCTGTGTGAACTGCTGCTGGCGGCGCTTGAGCTTCGCGGCTCCGATCCGGAAGAGGCGCGCCGTTACTGTAGCGCGGCACTTTCACGCCTTACGCATATTGATTCTCCCGCCACTTACCAGGCCTACTTCATGCTGGGACAGGCGGAGGAAGCCAGCGGCAATACAGAGCTTGCACGCCAGGCATATGAGCAGGCATTCAAAAAGCTGGAAGGCTTGCGCAGCCATCTTGGCAAAGAAGAATTGAAGATTGCGTTCCTTAAAAATAAGCTGGCGGTCTATGAGGGCCTGGTGGTTACGTCACTGGCTGTGAGTTTTGGCGTGCGCGCACAACGGGAAGCATTTAGCTATATCGAGCAGGCCAAATCACGCAGCCTCGCCGATCTGATTGCTTTTCGCACTTCGTCCATTGCCACTCGCGGTGAGCCGCAGGAGCTTTCGCCCGCTATGGGGCAGTTCCGCGATCTGCGCCAGAAGCTGAACTGGGCCTATCACCAGATCGAAATTGAAGAATTGAATCCGGAAGGCAGCTCAAATGGCCGTATCCAGCAATTGCGGGTGCTCAGCCGCCGGTATGAAGACGCGCTGGTCAAAGCATTTTCGCAGGTGCAGAGCGTGGACCGGGAATTCGCCAGTCTGCAAAGCGCCAAGACCGTATCAGTAGAGGAGCTGCAAAAAATACTTCCGGAGAACACGCTGCTGTTGGAGTACTACACGGCGCGTGATCGGTTTTATGTGTGTCTGGTTTCAGCCACACAGTTCAAGATTATCGCGTTAGGCGATGTGAACGGCGTGCGCGAAAAGCTCCGCCTTTTGCAGTTGCAACTCGCCAAGTTCCGGCTGGGCGCGGACTATATCCAACCGTTGGAAAAAGCGCTCCTGCAGGCTACCCAAGCGCACCTGGAGGAGCTTTATTCCCTGCTGATCGCTCCTATACGCGACCAGCTTACGGCCGAACACCTGATTATTGTCCCGCATGCTTTCCTGCATTACCTGCCATTCCATGCGCTTTCTGACGGAAAGCGCTATCTGATTGACGATTTCTCGATTTCGTATGCACCCAGCAGCAGCATCTTCGCCGTCTGCCAGGAAAAATCGCTACCGGCAGGCGACGGTGACACTTTGGTCCTTGCTGTGCCGGACGCCCGCGCACCATTTATCGCGGAAGAGGCCCATTTTGTTGCTTCCGCCATGAGTAATGCTAGAGTTTTCATGGGTGCGGAAGCGACTGAGGAACAATTGCGGGCTTATGGCCCAAAGAGCAGGTACATCCACATTGCTACGCATGGTTATTTCCGTCAGGACAACCCCATGTTTTCCTCGATCCGGCTTGGCAATTCGCTGTTAAGCTTGTTTGATTTGTATCAGCTACAGTTTGATGCCGAGCTGGTGACGTTGAGCGGCTGTGGTACGGGCATGAATGTGGTGATTGGAGGCGACGAGCTGATTGGCTTGGTTCGAGGGTTGTTATATGCCGGCGCCCAAACCTTGATGGTAAGTCTTTGGGAAGTGCATGATGAAAGCACGGCGGAATTCATGCGGGACTTCTACGAAGGTTATAAGAATTCAGCAAACAAAGCGAAAGCTCTACGAAACGCAGTGATCAAACTGAAGCAACGGCATCGCCATCCCTATTATTGGGCGGCTTTTGCCCTGGTGGGAAAAATCTCATGAATATAAAAAATCTTACCCAGCCTATATTTTTGACCCGGGATGGCACTCTTATGACTAGAAGCAGGCTCATCCGTCGACTGCTAAAAGGGGAACATGGACCCGGAAGCCGTGTTCCCCTTACTTGAAATGAGACGAAGAAAAGTCCTCTATGACTGAAGCCGTACGCCATTTCGATATTACTGAGTGGGCTGACTACGTTAGAAGCGCAGTCCCCCGTGAGCAACATGCACGCATGCTCGCCCATCTGGAAGGTGGATGCGCGAAGTGCGAGAAGATCAGGGGCTTATTGCAAAAATTTGCCATGGTTTGCTCGCGAGAGGCTACCTATCAGGTGCCCCGGGCGGTTGAGCAGCAGGTAAAGGCCATGATTGGCTTGGCAAAAACGCCACGCCGCTCCACGTTGCAGCGCCTATGGGCCAGCCTGGTTTATGACAGTTTGAATGATCCCCAGCCTGTAGGGGTGCGCGGAACACACCAGATCAATCGCCAGGTTCTTTTCCATGCCGGCGACTACTCTGTGGATTTGCGTTTTGAGCATGAAAAAGGATCTGCCAGTATGGTGTTGGTCGGCCAGATTGCCAACCAGAAAACACCGGATGAAATACTCGCCAATTTACCCGTAATTCTTGTTGCCGGTAAGCGTGAAGTAACCCGCTCCATCAGCAACACTTTTGGTGAGTTCCAGTTGGAGTACGTCCCGGAAAGCGATCTGCGCTTGCTGGTGCCACTGGAGAGCAGAGGCCAGGAACTGGAAGTGCAGTTGGGCAAGACACCACAGTTGTGAAATCTACCAGCAATTTATTTGGGACATTTACCATGAGGAAAATCAGTCTACTCATCTTAATAGGACTAGTGTTTGCTCTGCCGCTTACGGCGCAGAACACTTACATCCTAACCGTGTCCCCCAGCAATGTGCAGAGCGTGGTTAATAGCCACGGCCTCACGGTGGTGAAAGAGCTTTTCGACGGCACGAACTGCGTCATGCTGGTTACATCGCCGTCCGCGAATGTTTCCGGCGTTGAAACAGAAGTTGAGTCGGACGTTCTGGTCGGAAGTTTTGAGCCGGAACAGCGCGCTACGTTGCCGGAGCTATCCAGCCTAACGCAACCCACGCTTACGCAGTCCAGCACCAGTATTCTCGATGCACTGCCGGGGCGGACCCTGGTTTCGTTTTTCGGTAGCACGGTTCCCAGCAATTACACTACGCAGACCGCCACCAGCATCATTCGTTTGGACGATGCACGTAATGCAACCCATCTTACAGGTAGCGGGGTTGTGGCCATTATCGATACTGGAGCGGACCCCTCTCATCCCGCTTTAACCAGCGTTCTGGTTCCAGGCTTTGACTTTACCCGCGATATTCCCGGTTTCTCTGAGTTGGCGGATCTGCCTTCCGCGATTGCCGCTCAGCTTCAGCAGAGTTCCACCAGCATTCTGGATGCGCAGAACACCCTGCAATTGAACAGTTCTGCCATGGCCATCTTGAACCAATCGAGCACGTCAATCCTGGACCAGTCCAGCACCTCGATTCTTGACAGCACTCTGGCAGAATTTGGCCACGGAACAATGACGGCTGGAATCGTCCATCTTGTCGCTCCTACGGCCAAAATTATGCCGTTGAAAGCCTTTCGCGCCGATGGTTCCTCGAACCTGTCTGACATTATTCGCGCCATCTATTACGCAGCCGACAACGGCGCCAACGTGGTCAGTATGAGTTTCAGCCTTGGCGAGCCCTCCCCCGGGTTACAAGCTGCTGTGCAGTACGCTCTGAGTAAAAATGTCATCATGATTGCCTCGGCCGGCAACGATGGCATTAAAACGCTGGTCTATCCCGCCAGCTACAACGGCGTGCAGGGCATTGGCTCCAGCACCAATAACGATCTTCGTAGCTCTTTTTCAAATTTTGGTTCCGGCGTTGTCACTTTTGCCGCTCCGGGTGAAGGCGTTGTAACTACCTTTCCTAGTGCCAGCTATGCGGCAGGATGGGGCACTTCCTTCAGTGCACCAATGGTGGCAGGCGCTGCGGCTCTCGTGTTGCAGGCACGCCCTGCCAGCAAGCCGGGCGACGTTACAAATGCGCTTTCAAAGACAAGACAGATCAATGACATGGGCTATGGCCGCATTGATCTGTACCAGTCGCTCATGAATGTGGTGGGGAACAACGGCAACGCGGGTTCAGGCCGCTAGCTCGATAAATTTTGATTCTCTAATCTTCAGCGCAAATCACCTTCTGTGACACCCCAAATTTATTAGCAAGTCTAATTTTTTCTGTTCTTTTTTGAACACTTTTTTAAAGCTCTTTGCACTTCTGATCCACACATAAAAAATATCCAGTACTTACTCATAAATGGATGTAACCCATTTTAAAATCAGCATCTTACACTATCGCGGAAGCGGGTTATTTATTCGTCCATTTTTCGCTGTATCTTGCTCTATCATCCCGCCTCATGAAAAATCTCTCCACCGCCTCCAGGTACTCTGGCTATACTCTTTTCAAGTTCGACGGATTACCTGAAGGGAGCCTCTCAGCCGTACGGATTCGGTGTGAAGAGGGACAAACGAAATATAGCCATGAGCAATGTGTTCAGGGTGCTTGCTAAAATGATTTCCGGCTTGCTTCTGTTTGCCAGCCTACCGCTGGTGGCGCAGCAGAGTTTTGTTCTGGTAACTGCCCCAGATAAAGCGCAGGATGTATGTGGCCGGCACGGGCTCACTCAGGTTCAGCAGCTTTCCAGCCACGGCGTTTTCCTGGTTTCTTCATTTTCTCCCGATCCCAATACAGCCGCTGATGCTGACGTTCAAAGCTTCGAGCCGAACCATGTGTTGGTGGTTCCAGAGCTCTCCGGCGCCGCCATTGCAAATCTGACGCAATCTTCAACGTCAATTCTGGATGGCCTGCCGGGACGCACCATAGTGAATTATTTCGGTTCTGATGTGGCCAGCAATTACGTGCAGCAGCCTGCAACTTCTTTGTTGCGCAACCAGGACGCGCAAACTTCCACCAGGCTCACGGGTGCGGGCGCGACTGTTGCGATCATTGACACAGGCGTCGATCCGAACCACCCGGCATTGGCTGGAAACCTGGTGCCTGGATATAACTTCATCACCAACGATCCGAGTCCCTCGGAATTGACGGATATTCCACCCGCAATGGCTGCTGCCTTAACGCAGTCTTCTACCAGCATCCTTGACGGCCAGAATCTGGTGCAGTTGAACAGCTCCACGGTTGCGATTCTAAGCCAGTCAAGCACCAGTATTCTTGACGGGCCGCCGCATGCATTTGGCCACGGGACTATGACCGCTGGTCTGGTCCATCTGATTGCTCCCGGCGCGGCCATCATGCCATTAAAAGCCTTCGCGGGCGATGGCAGCTCTGATCTGTTCAATATCCTGCGCGCCATTTATTTCGCTGCCGACCACGGCGCAA
The DNA here is from genome assembly GCA_036495645.1 of Candidatus Angelobacter sp. Lineage (GTDB taxonomy): Bacteria > Acidobacteriota > Terriglobia > Terriglobales > Acidobacteriaceae > Angelobacter. Next base: position 107,676 of record DASXMN010000075.1, on the reverse strand, counting down.
ACATAATCAGCATGAGCTTTGAGATCGGCCAAAGTTCGCCCGCCCTGCAAGATGCCATTCAATATGCGCTTAGCAAGAACGTAGTGGTAGTGGCGGCGTCTGGGAATGACGGCCAGAAGACGCTGGTCTTTCCCGCCGCATATAACAGCGTGATCGGAGTGGGATCAACTGACAACTCTGATATCAAGAGCAGCTTTACCAATTTCGGCACCAACGCGGTTTTCGTTGCGGCGCCGGGTGAGGGCGTGATTACTACCTATCCAGGCGGAAACTACGCAGCCGGATGGGGAACTTCATTCAGCACTCCAATGGTGGCTGGCGAAGCGGCCCTCGTCCTGCAAGGCCGTCCTACGTACAAGCCAGGCGATGTTGCCAACGCGGTTTCGCGCGGAGTCTCCGTACAGCAGATGGGCCACGGCCGCGCGGACCTCTGTCTCGCTTTATCCAGCATCGGCATAGGCGCCGCATGTAAGTAGCCATAATCTTTGCGGAAGCATTCCGAAGATAAGTTCCGCGGCTGCTATGAAACAAATTAAGAACTTGGATATTTAACTTGAGGCCCTGCCATGGCAGGGCCTAAGGTTTTGTCGCTCAATATTGGGTGAAGCTATTGGCGCACAACAGCGCAAAAGCCAGTCGGCATTTATTGGGATGTCCGGCACGTCTTCAGCCACTTCATCAACATACCAACTTTAAAATCAAATGCTTACGGCCAATAAATGAATACTTAACAAAAGTGCAAAAATGGGCCTGATTTAAGCAAAGAACCTATGCTTAACTAATTCTTTTACCATTGCCTTTTAAAGCCAGCGTGTTAAGATAACCGGGTCCCCTCAACTTATCAATTGGAAAGGATTTCCCGTATGGCGCTGGTTCTTTGTACTGGCGTCGAACCGTCTCTTGTTCGGACAAGGCAGCTTATTCTGGAGCGCGCGGGGCACATTGTAGTGGCTGCGCTGGATGAAACTGCCCTTGCCTTAGTGTGCAAACAGCACAGCTTTGAAGTCGCCGTTATTGGCCAAACAACTTCCGCCAAGACCAAGCGACACATTGCTCGTTTCATCCGCGAGTCCTGCCCTGGGGCGAAACTGCTGGAACTGTATACCGTCTCCAGCGGCAAAGTTCTTGAAGATGCCGATTCGTGGCTGGAAGCGTTGGCGGATATTCCTCAGGAACTTGCTGAACGGGTGCAGACACTTGCATCGCATTGAGAGGCACTGTTCCGTTAGCGCGGCTTAAAGCATTTCCGTTGCGGTAGTGGTCGGTTTCTAGCTGCTTTTTTCTGAATCTCTGCTGGAGCGAACTTTGGCTGCGCAATTGATGCAATCTTCTTCCGTTCCATTTGGACGGAATCTCGGGTGGATGCGGGCCGCCCGATTGCGTGCGTAAATCTTAGTTCAGTAGTAATGTGCGAATGGCCATAGATTTGGCGAAACCCCTCATTTTGGCAGTTGAAAAAGCCATTTAAAATGGCATAATTGAGCAGCACTCATGCCTAAAAAATTAGATAAACAATCCGAGGTTTCCAAGGACCTTTGGATAGCTCCCCGCTATAGCCTGAAGGGGCCTGCCGGCGAACGCGCATGGGAGAACCGGCCGGGCGGCGCTCCCAACAGCAGCCGCTTTCTCGAACTCGCGGACATTGCTTTGGGTATGAAGAAGTCTGTTTCGCGGAAGAAACGAACTTCATCTTCTGGCGCTCATCAAACTTCAAAAACTGAGCCTTACTCCGGAATGAAGTACAACATTGAAGAAAATAATAATCAAAGATAACTGACGCAGATCTTATCTCTTAACTAAAAGAAATATGTTTAGGCTTGCGGACTGTGCTTGCTTGACTGCAATGTCTGTGACACTGTTTTCGCATATTCGCGCAGTTTCTCAAGAGACGTGGAGAGACCGGCGGCCTTTTCCGCAAGTCCGCGAGCGCGGGCCACAGCCATTACCTGTTCGGCTTCCATACTGAGCCGTTCCAGAGTGCTCACCAGATACCCCAGCGCGTCCGCGTGCGGCTTCCATAGATATGCCGAGTTCGCTTTCTGGTTATATTCATCCACCTCTACTACCATGCGCGAAAGGTAAGCCACAATCGTCATCATGATGGTGGCATAGTCCGCTCGGAAACTCTTCTCGCCCTGGTAGTCCGCTTTAAAAACCTCCACTTCCGCGGGCGAGAGTATGATCTTGGAATTTTTAACAGGGAAGATGTTGGCCAGTTTTGGGTTAGAACTGCGAACGTGTTCTCTGATCGCTTGCCGCGCGCTATGTATCTTGCCTTCCTGTACTGCGTTTTGTACCGCCTGCGACGGAGCCACGGCCAGAACGTCTGCGTTAAGAGTCTGCGAAGAAACTCCCGGCTGCCTGGCTGCAGCGGGCGGTGGGAAAGATGGCACATTCGTTAAAGACACAGTTGATGGAGACGATGGGATGCTGGGACGCGGCTGCGGTGGGGCAGACGGAGCTGACGTAGACGGCGATCGCGGTGCTGCCATCCTTACCGGGCGCTTACTGTCCACTGCTTTTTTGTATTTTGATACCTTGCGGAATTCGTCCTGCGCCACCTGATAGTCTTCGGCAAGGATTTGCTCAGTTTCCACCTCGCTGAGATTTTTAACGGTAATATCGCCTTCCACGCGCGAGAGGATACTGCCTCCTTCTTTCTGCACGCCTTCAGCAAATGTCTTGATCTGGGCTGCGGCATCATGGAAGAGCTCGTCAAATTTCCGCCCAAAAATATCATTCCAGACCGCCAGGATGGCCAGCGAATCAGGATGGTAGAAGGACTTGCTCAGGGATTGCTTAAGTTCGCGCACGCGCTGCACAATTCCGGAATCGATAATCTGGTCAAAATGCCGGAACTCTTCCAACTCCTGGTAGAGATATTCGAATTCTTGCAGCAGAGCAACGTGTTCCGATGGCATCGGTACAGTGGGAATGTCTTCTAACGCGCGGTACAGCTCAGCCTCAAATGCCAGCGCGGATTGCGAGATAAACGCGTAAGAGCTATCTACTTCCGGTCTCTGCCATGCCACTTTGATTTCATCGTGTGCAGGGTTGCGGAAAAGATAGGTGATGATGCAGTCGGTCTTATCACGGTCGCCGGACCTTTGCGACGCTTTGCCGATGAAGTAACGCAGAAGGGCGTGCGCAACATCAAATCCGGGTGTCGTTTTCAGGGCATCGCGGATCAATGGTGGCGTGAGCGCCAAATCTACCAAGTCAAGCCACAGCTTGAAATTATGGTTAAGTTCGTCAACGTTCGCAGGCGGGTCGCTGAAATTTTTGATTTCAGCAGGAACAGGCACACCATGTCCCAGGTTTTTTTCAAGCAGCCCAAGATAAAAGGTGTGAACGGTTTTAAGGTCTTTCAGTTCCTTCTGGGAATCCTGGCCCAACGTTAACTCCTGCCCTTATCGATTTCGATTTGTCCTGCAAATGGGGGTGAGCAAGCTGGAATTCCCAGTAGTTTAAACCACCTTAATCTTCAGAAACAATCAGGCGCTACCTTACGGATAAGGTTACCCTTGGCAAGATGCTGATTATATTAGCTTTATCTTGCGATGTGCTCGGAACAATGTGAAACTATTTCCCTCCCAGCAGCATCTTGGCAATGGTTTGCAACTGCATATTGGAGGTGCCTTCATAGATCTTCCCGATTTTGGCGTCACGATAATACTTCTCCACGGGATAATCCTTGGTGAACCCATAGCCGCCATAAATTTCCACTGCCAGTGACGCAACGCGCTCAGCCACTTGCGAGGCGAACAACTTGGTCATGGCCGCTTCTTTCACAAAACTCATTCCTGCATCTTTCATGCGGGCCGCGTTATACACCATCATCTTCACGGCCTCAATTTCAGTGGCCATCTGCGCCAGTTGGAACTGGATGCCCTGGAAGTCAGAGATGCTCTTGCCGAACTGCTTGCGTTCCTGGGAATATTTGAGCGCGCTCTCCCACGCTCCACGCGCAAGTCCCAGCATCTGCGCGCCAATGCCGATGCGTCCTTCGTTCAGCGTTTCAATGGCGATCTTGTAACCTTTGCCTACCTCGCCAAGAACATTTTCTTTAGGCACGCGGCAGTCTTCCAGGATCAATTCGCACGTGCTTGAGGCACGAATTCCCAGCTTGTCTTCTTTCTTCCCCACGGTGAATCCGGGGAACCCTTTTTCCACGATAAACGCAGTAATGCCTTTGTATCCCGCCGCAGGATCGAGGGTCGCAAACAGGATGAAAACTCCGGCCTCTTTGCTGTTGGTGATCCAGAGCTTGCGGCCATTGATCACGTACTCACTGCTCTTAAGTTCTGCCCTTGTCTGCATGGCAAATGCATCAGAGCCTGACGCGGCTTCGCTCAAGGCATATGCGCCTACCGTATTGCTGGTCATTTTTGGCAGATAGCGGCGCTTCTGTTCTTCCGTAGTCCAGCGCAAAAGCGCGTTGTTTACCAGCGTGTTTTGCACGTCAACAATCACGCCGGCGGAAGCATCCACCCGCGAGATTTCCTCGACTGCCAGAATTGCTTCAAAAAAACTTCCGCCTGCGCCGCCGTATTGCTCCGGTACTTCAATTCCCATCAACCCGAGATTAAAGAACTGATCAATCAACTCGCGTTCAAAAATGCCTTTTTCGTCCATTTCGCGTACTTTAGGACGGAGAGCCTGGTCGGCAAACTGGCGCACATTGTCACGAAATAAATTTTCGTCGTCAGTAAGTGCCACCAGCGGCTGGGGCGGCGGTGCAATCTGGATGGTAGTCTGGGACATCGGGCAGATCCTTGTGAAAGATTCGAGGAAACTTGAAATTGTATCACCGAGAAACAGCAATCAGCCTTCCGCAATCAGCAGTCAGTAAAACTTCACCGCAAAGGCTGCAAAGTAAAGAAGAGGTCTAATTCTGCTTTTCCTTTGCGCACTTCGCGTCCTTTGCGGTGAACAGAATGCAATCGCACTTGACGCGCTCTGCCTTGACCAATTTTAATGCCTACCATGCGCGTAGCCTTTTTAGGTCTTGGAATCATGGGACGGCCCATGGCCGCCAACCTGGTCAAAGCCGGTCATGAGGTCACAGTTTGGAACCGCACGCCCCGCGAAGTGGAAGGGGCCACAACCGCAGTCACACCTGCTGAAGCTGCCAAAGACAAAGATGCCGTATGGGTCTGCGTCTCTGACACAAAGGCAGTGCAGGCTGTGCTGTTCGGTCCCGGAGGCGCCATTGAAGGTCTGACCAGCGGGACTGTTGTGGTTGATTCCAGCACCATCTCGCCTTCCGCCAGCCTGCTCTTCATGGAAAGCTTGCAGGAAAAGGGCTGTGAGTTTCTCGACGCGCCAGTCACTGGCTCGAAGACGGGCGCCGAAAATGGCCAGCTTATTTTTATGATCGGCGGCGCGCCCCACAACATTGAGCGCGTTGAGCCGCTGCTTCGCGCGATGGGAAAAAAAGTCATCCACATGGGCGACAACGGCAAAGGCCTTTCCGCAAAATTGGCCCAGAACATGAATATTGTCTTTATTTATGAAGGCCTGTGCGAAAGCTTGACCTTGGCCAAAAAACTGGGCGTTGCGCCGGAAAAGATGTTTGAGCTGATTGAAGCGTCCATGATCCGCTCCGGCGTGGCTGAATACAAAAAACCGTTTATCCTCAACCAGGATTTCACACCCAATTTTCCTCTGAAGCTGATGCACAAAGATATGCACTTAATGCTGGATGCAGCGAAAGAGAACGGCGTGGAACTTCCCGGCTTGACGAAGATCGATGAAATCTACGAGGAAGCCAGCAAAGACGGCCACGACGATCTGGACTATGCAGCGACCATCATGCTGCTGGAAGAACGCGCGGGGTTGAGGTTAAAAGGGAAGAGCTAGCGGGCGCTCGACATTCGGCTATCCGCATAGAGAAGCATCATGAGTGATGTCCAAGGAATGACGGTGAATGAACGCTAGGTTGATCTCGAACAGAGCATGGAGGAACGATATGGCGAAGCCACCGCTGATTTTTACATACTACATTGCCGCCCCGCTGGAAAAGGTTTGGGATGGGTTTGTTTCCAAGGAGGCGAACCAGAAAATCTTCATGGGTGCGGATTTTGAGGTGGACCTGAAACCTGGCGGGGCAATGACTTGGTCAGGGCCGGGCAAGGACGGGAAGCCGATGCGGTACGTGACGGGACAAGTGCTGCGGGCGGAAGCGCCGAAGCTGCTGGAGTACAAGTTCGGCATGGGCGAGGGAGCAGTAATGTCGAGAGTGAAGGTGGAACTGACTCCAGAGACGGAGGCTGTGAAAGTTGTGGTAACGAACGATGAGTGGGCAGAGGACGGTCCGGCGTATGCTCAGAATGCGGACGGATGGCCGCGAATCCTTTCACGATTGAAGACCCTGCTTGAGACAGGCAAGACGTTCCGGCCGCATTAGGCTCGGTTGCGGAGCGTCGGAAAATGTTTGAGCCTATTGAGACGATCTGGATTGCGTTGCGACATCATGCTGTTGAACGCGAAGGATTGAGACTGAAATCGAAGGGATAATTCTTCTAACTATCCACCTTGCTTAGCTGCCGCTGATTTCGTCGCGCCATTGCTCAACACGTAATCCTGCTCCACCGCCTTGCGTGTTCTCCGCATATAATCGACCACCGATCCCGGCCAGATCACGGGGCTTTCGCCGGTTTTGGCATCTTGATACCAGCTACGGCAGCCACCCGCTTCCCACACGGTTCCTGCCAGCCGCTTTCGCAACTCATTAACAAAGCGCTCTTGTGTAGCAGCCTTGACCTCCATCACTTTGCTCTTGCGCTTGCGCATCAAACGGAGACAGTCCATGACGTAGCCGATCTGGGCTTCACTCATCAGGACCACGGAGTTGTGTCCCAGGCCGGTGTTGGGACCAAGCAGGATAAAGAAGTTCGGAAAGCCGCTGACGGTCACACCCAGGTACGCGCTAATGCGGTCTTTCCATGCCTGATGGATGTCAACTCCGCTGCGGCCTATTACGCGTGTGTCATGCAATGGCTCAGTAACGCGGAAACCTGTGGCATAAATCAGTACATCTATCGGACGCTCTGTGCCATCTTGAGTAATGATGCTGTGCTCGCGAATCTCACGAATCCCGTCGGTGACGAACTCGACATTCCGGCGTTGAAGCGCAGGATAAAAATCATTTGAGATGAGGACGCGCTTGCAGCCGAACTGATAATCCGGTGTGAGCCGCCTACGAAATTCAGGGTCAGGAACCTGTGCTGCCAGATGGTTGAGCGCCATTTTATTTCCGAACTTACGTAGAGCTTGTATTTTTCCCAGAAATCCCCACACGCGAATTTCATACAGCCAAAATAGCGCAGTTCGGAAGAGCCATCCCAGTCCCGGCACGCGGCGGAATCCTTTTCTCCATGGTTCTGGAATGGCAAAGTTCGTTTTTGGAATAATCCATGGAGGTGTCCGCTGGAACACTGAAAGCTTTGCTACTTTTGGCGCGATCTCCGGAACAAACTGGATTGCGCTGGCGCCGGTGCCAATCACGGCCACGCGCTTACCTTCGAGCGGCACATTGTGGTCCCACCATGTAGAGTGAAACGCCGGCCCCGCAAATTTCTCCATTCCGGGAATGTCAGGAAATTTGGGGACATGTAGAGCGCCCACGGCGGAAACCAGGCCCCGTGTGCGTATCAGGTTGCCGTCGGAGGTTGTAATACGCCAGAGAGATGTTGCTTCATCCCACACAGCTTCCTTCATCCGTGTATTTACGCGGATATAGGGATTCAGGCCAAACCGCTGCGCGCAGGATTTCAGATAGTTCTGTATCTCATCGCGCCCGGAATACATGCGGCTCCAGTCCGGATTGCGGTCAAAAGAAAATGAATACAGATGAGAAGGAATATCGCAGGCGCATCCCGGGTACTGGTTTGCATACCATGTACCGCCTATGTCATCGGCTTTCTCAATCACCAGAAATGCTCTGCTGCCCTCCTGCAACAGCTTGACGGCCATCCCCAGTCCGGAGAATCCTGCCCCGACAATCAACACGTCCAGTACGCCTGCTGGGATACCGCTGGCAAAAGCAGTTTCTGTCGTCGATTGTTCTAAAGTTGGCAAGAATGAGTTATTAGCTTGCCATGTCGCGCCCACTCGCGCAAGCAAGACTGACCACTGGCAGTTTTAGCGATTAGCTACTCGTAGCGATAGCAGACGTTCATCGCTGGCGCCGGGAGCTGGCGACACCGGCCGTGCCTTCGTTGTGAAGGTCCGGCCGGTGTAGGAAGAAGTTTTAACGAGACAAACGTTTTAGAGCGAGCGCAAGAAGTTCACAATAGCCTGCTGGTCGCTCGATTGCAGATGGTTGAAAGTGTCGATGACCTGGGTAGCCTCAGAGCAAACCTGTCCTGCAGCGCAATTGCCTGCATGCAATTCAATGGCGGCTACGATGTCACTGGTGCTGCCGTTGTGTAGGAAGAAAATTCGCTGGCCCACGCCCCACAGCGGCGCGGTGCGAAATTCGTCGCCTCCAGCCTGACCCTGGCTGATGCCGTCCGCCAGCCCCGGACCCATATGATGGAGCGCGAAGTCTGAGAACGGGTGGAATTCAACCTGGTTCAGGGGAGCTAGGTTGGACTTGGCCGTGTGCAGCGAATCGGTATGGCACAACACGCAGCCGATGCCCGTGTTGGCAGTGCCGCCCGATACGGATGGAACCACTGTGCCGAACAACGCCTGGCCGCGCAGGGCTGAGGCCCCGAGTGCCTTGCAAGTAGTTTGGCTGGTAAAGAAATCACAAGGTTGGGCGGGCGCATTGAGCCGCATGAAGATGGTGAAGTTTTCGATCAGAGAAGAAATCTGGCTCGCATCATTGCCCGCATTGCCACCGTTGGGGATGATGACGTGCGTGTTGTCTTCAGGAGTTGGGTTGTTGGCGCATCCGCCGTTTGTCCTCTCATTGGTGAAGAGCTCGTTGGTGATGCCCATCTCCACGTTGGAGGCTTCGCCGGAGAACATCAGCATGGATTTGTTCTGAGCTTTCCAGCCAAACTTGGTGATGGTGCCGTCATTGCCGCTGGTATTGAAGCGGCCCGCAATCCCTGCAGCGCTCTTCACCGACTTCAGGGCAGCCAGGTTGTCTTGCAGCATGTCTTCTGATGCGTTCTCCACAAAGCCTTCACCGAAGGTGGGAATGGGAATGCGGAAAATGATGTTGCCATTTTGGAGCTGGGTAGCGAAGTCTGGCTGTTTCAGGGCGCAGTTCGCCGGCGCATCGGTGCGGCCGGTAATGGTAAACAGATCATGCACGCCGCCATCGGGAGTGCCGTCAGGGTTGCGCACAAAACGCACTTCCAGCGCTGACTTGTCTGGCGTCAGGAAGGTCGGGATCTGGTTGCTTGCACCGTCAAGATTAGCAATGCCTCTCTGCGGATTCGGCGTTGGGCTGCTGCCCCCGATCGCCGGCTGCGAGTGGCAGAGAAGACAGCTGTTGCCGTTAAATGCGGGACCCAGTCCCAGCAGTGGTTCGCCGCTCAGCGTGCCTTTTACAGAAGCGGTTTGCTCAAAAAAAGCCTGCCCGTCAAACCAGAAAGTGGCCTGATCGTTGGGAAGCCCGAAAATCGGGTTACCTGCTCCGTTAATGGGTTGCGGTCCGGGACGCACGCCGGGATCGGAGACTCCTATAAGAGGGTTTTGCGCTCGTGCGGTTTTTAGGTTGAATGAAAATAGCACTGCCGCTGCCAGCAGGCAACACGACAAAGCTCGGAGAAGGGAATGTTGTGAAGCGCCATGGATGATTGGAACTTTCATACTTTCTTCCTTTCATTTCTGCTCAATTAGGTTTTGGGTGCAGAAGTGTGTGCCGTTTGTGTGTGAGTTAGTGGCGCGCTTTCTTTGCAGAAACCAATCGAGGACAGAACAAGCCCACGATCAGCAACTCACATTGTGAGCTGAATCTGCACCAGAAGGATTAAGGTTGAAAGAAAAATAATCTTAGAAATCCCAAAACGGTATTCAGGAAAGCCCAAATTGGGAATTTCAAATTGGGAATGTGGTGGATGGAAGCTTATTTTTGCGCGCGATCTTACCCCGGTTCGGCCACAAACTGATATCCCAGCCCGCGCACGGTGAGAAGATGCTGCGGCTTTGTGGGGTCCGTCTCTATATAGCGGCGCAGGCGGACGATAAAGTTATCAATGGCCCGCGTGTCTGTATCTTCCTTCAGGTCCCAGACGCGCTCCAGGATTTCCTTGCGCGAAACCGGACGGCCACTATTGCGAATCAGGTAACGGAGCAGTTCCATTTCCATGACAGTGAGTTGGAATATCTGTCCGTTATTGTGCAGTTGCAACCTTTCGAAATCGACGGTCTTTCCGGCAAAGCTGAACTCGTCAAGAGAAAGGGGCGGAGCCTCAGAAGCAGTTTGCAGCCAGCGTTTCCGGCGTAATAAGCCGCCGACCCGGGCCACAAGAATATCCAGATTGAAAGGTTTGTTCAGATAGTCATCCGCGCCGGATTCAAACCCGTGAAGCACGTCTTCTGGGCGGCTGCGCGCGGTGAGCATGAGAATGGGAATAAAGTTCTGTTTTTCGCGAAGTTCGCGGGCTACGGCAAAACCGTCTTTACCAGGCAGCATTACATCCAGCAGCACCAGGTCAAAGGGCTCACGGCCGGGACCAAGCCGATGCAGGGCCTCCTCGCCATCACCGGTAATTTCCACGGAGTAGCCTTCAGCTTCAAGGTTGAAGCGCAGTCCCTGAGCGATGTGCGATTCATCCTCCACCACCAGAATGCGGCTCATACGTGATACACCCGCGGCAGGCGAAGCGTGAATGTGCTGCCGTGGCCTTCACCATCGCTTTCGGCAAAGGCTTCACCTCCGTGACGGCGCGCGATAGAGCGCACAATAAAAAGACCCAGGCCGGTGCCTTTCACCTGTCCCGAGGCGCGGCTCTGCACGCGATAGAAGCGTTTGAATATGCGTTTAAGTTCGTTGGGAGGAATACCGACTCCATTATCGCGCACGCGCAAAAGGACTGTATCAATGTTCGGTGTTGTCACGTCTACAACGATTGAAGGCTGCGGGCCGGAGTATTTCACGGCATTCTCAATCAGGTTCGCAACCGCTGTCCTAAGTTCGTCGGGATTGCCAAGAAGCGTAATCTGGCCTGGCGGCGCAGTCCCAAAATGCAGTGCTTCCTGCGTCAGGCCATGCCGCAATCGCGCCAGTTCCAGGCTTTCTTCAATGATGGCGGTGAAGTCCACATCCTGCCAGTGCCGGCGCGAGCGGCGCTGGCGGATTTCTCCCGCGCGCAATACCTGTTCCACCGTGCCAAGAAGGCGATCTGTGTCATCCAGCATCAGGCGATAAAAATCGCGCCGCTGGTCGTCATTCAGCGTGCGCCGTTCCAGCGTTTGCAGATAAAGCCGGATGGACGTGATCGGCGTTTTGAGTTCATGGGTGACCGCGTTGAGAAAGCTGTCCTGCTGTTCGCTTCTGCGTATCTCTCGCACCAGAAAAATCGTGTAGAGGACAAGCCCGGCAATAATCATACCGAAGAAGATGATGCCCAGAACCAGCGGCACCACATTGCGCCAGTTGTGCACCAGCCATACGATGTTGAGATAAATCGCCAGCCCCACCAGGCAGGAGCCCAGCGTAATAAAAAATGCGATTGTCCTGGCGCTGCTTCTGATGCGCATGGCGGCTGAAGAAATTGTAAAGGAAGCGGCCTATCAGGAAGAAGGAAGCACTCGCTTGAGGTAGGTATTTAGTAAGCGGTACTTGGCTTGACCCTGCTCGTTCAGAGCAAGGCCAAATACCAAGTACCAATAACCGATTTACTAGTCGTCGCCGGAAGCGGCGGGCGAGAACTGCTCTAACGGCACTTTTGCCGGCTTGATTTTTACGGCTTCCTTGAGTTTGGGAGCTTTCACATCCCAAATCAGGCCCATTGCGCGCAGGACGCAAATTCCGTACCAGTTCAGGTCAATTTCATACCATGCCAAGCCGTGGCGTGCCGCCTGCGGGTGCGCATGGTGGTTATTATGCCAGCCTTCCCCGAAGGTAAGCAGGGCGACCCAAAAGCTGTTTTTGGAGGTGTCCCCGGTCAGAAAACGCTGAGATCCCCACATGTGGGTGGCCGAGTTTACCAGCCAGGTAAAGTGCAATCCCATCACGGTGCGGAAGAAAATGCCCCAGAGCAGGACAGACCAGCCGCCCACCGCCAGAAGCACTACGCCCAATACAGTAATAGGGACCCAGTGCCACTTGCTGATGAAGGTATGGAACTTGTCTTTGCGTAGATCGGGAATATAGGGAAGCAGCGCGGCAGAGTGGTTGTGCAGTGTACGGCCAGTTATGATCCATCCCATGTGCGACCAGAAACCGCCATCGCGGGGCGAATGCGGATCGCCTTCCACGTCAGTATTCTGGTGATGCACGCGATGCGTTGCCACCCAGAAAAATGGTCCGCCTTCCAGCGCCAGCGTGGCACAGAAGGTCAGGAAATATTCCATCCATTTATAGGTCTTAAAACCACGATGCGTGAGCAAACGGTGGTACGCGATACCAATTCCCAGGCTGCCGGCAATCCACCACAGGAACATGGAGATAAAAAACGCCTTCCATGTAAACATGAAAAGCGCGGCCACTGCGCCTATGTGGAATACGACCATAAAAAAAGTGGTGAGTTTGCCGATCGGCTCTCGAAACGTCCTGTCACGCTTGAAAAAATTCACGAGTATATTTTCTCCTTGTTGGCTCGTGCTGCCTTTTCCTTTGATTCAAGCCTATCAGCCATGGCGCGGACGGATTGTAATACTTGTGTAATCTGCGCGCCGGAAGGACAGGGCCGAACGAATTAGACGCTGTCCTAAAGTGCGTACGTCACCTGGCAACGCGGCTGTCGTGGCAGGGCCGCGTTTTCGAATGCCACGCATGCGGATATTTTTCACATGCCACGCACAAGTAGCAGGCCAGTCGCTGGTATAGCGCGGCAAAGAGTGACCGACCGCTTAATGCCCTCGGATGCTCCGGGCGCGTCGTGCCAAATTGGAACAGGGCTGCTCGATTTCCCACTCTCATTCGCTCGGATTAAGTTGAAACTTTGCTAACATCCAAAATGCATTCGACGGGTAACCGTCTTCTGATTTGTTCCGCAAGGAAACAGAACATGAAATGGAGTGTCACGATCTCAGCCTGTTGCGTCGTGTTACTGGCGGCAAATATCGCCCTGGTGCATCAAAACCGGCAACTGAAAGCGCAGCTCTCACAACCCCCACCCACACTGGAACTTGCTGCAGGTACGCAGATGCCCGACTTGCAGGGCTTTGATCCTGATGGGAAGGCAGTCGAGGTGCTCTACGGGAAAGATCAGCGGAAAGTCCTGGTATTGGTTTTTTCTCCAACATGCCCTTTCTGTGACCAGAACTGGCCAAAGTGGGAGCAGGTGATTTCATCGCTTAACCGCTCCGTAGTCCGTCCAGTGGGCGTGGATGTGACCTCAACCTCAACGGCTCCTTTTCTTCAGCAGCACCAGCTCGTCGGCTTGCCGGTCTTTGAGAAGGTAGAACCGCGGGTGATGTTGAATTACCGTTTTCAACTGACGCCACAGACCATTCTGCTTGATCCTGCTGGAAAAGTGGAAAAGGTTTGGACAGGGGTAATGACTGACTCCGCTTTGGTCGACCTGAAACAGCGTACGGGCGGCAGCAAGACGGCCGCATCACCTTCCGGCAACCATGCCGGCTTGTAACTTAAAGGAGTTTATTATGGGCAAAAAGATATTTTTCGCGACCATCGTAACGGCTGTTCTCTGCGCGGGAACGGTTTCCGCGCACCAATTGAGCCAGACTGTTACGGCCCAGACAACCTGCCGCGGTTTCTGCGGCAAGAAAACACCTTGCCCCAACATTCTGGGGTGCGCGTGTGTCTTCAACCAGCCCAACTTCCCCGATTCAGGCGTGTGCGGTTTAATCGCAGCCAAGCCGGCAAAGTAACCGGACCGTATTCATCTTCTTAGGCCTTGTTACAGGTGCCGATGATTGATGCCAAAGTGGAACAGAGTTGCTGGATTTTCACACACGATTTGGATTGAGCACTGCTGAAATTTGCTAAGATTCAAAGCAATCGACGGATTTGCTGTTCTATTATCGCCGTCAGGAATACAGTCCCGCTAAAGTTGAGCGGTCAATCTCTTTTTTTGCTGTATTGTCTTGCTGACGGCAATCTTTCTCCATACACCAAAAAGCAATCTCAAGTTTTCTCACCTTCGTGACCTCACTGTTCTGTTGTTCTTTTTTTCGAAATAGGTTGGCTAGGTGATTCCTAACCGTAACTGAAGCGCCGAGTGGTGTTGCACCAAGCCGCAGAATAATTCAGCACGAAGCCAGCTTCAGAGCGGTTTTTCTATGCGAACGCAAAGCCGCTCGGCCGACCACGCGCCGAGTGGCGCTGCACAAGAGCAGAAGAAGAATGCAGCCACAAGCCAAGCTCTTTAGCGGTTTTCTAGAATAACGAAGCCGAGGAGTTTGTAGCCAGATCTCTCATTGCATCCAGCATATAGCTGCGGGTTGGGGCGCCAGGCGCCAGAGCTTCCAGGGGAAGTGTCGCAGAAAAATGCGGTGAGATGCGCTGGAAACTTACTTCCAGAAAGTCGCTATTGTCACCCTTGTTGAGCGACGTCATGGCATTGGCGATTTCCTGCTGGCTATCGTGGCGGGTGCTGATCATTACAGGCTGAAGGTGCTCAAACTGCCATCCTGGCCGGGTGATGGGATCTTTTTTCCGATTACTACGGGCAAACCAGCGAAAATTTCGCATTTGTAATGAGAAAGTGGGAGCATAATCCAGATCAGCTTGAAAAATAACTACTTCGCGACAGCCCCTGAGCTTATGGAACAGCCACTGCACCGGCGTCTGCGGGGTGTACAGTTCCACCAGCATCCAGGCTCGGTCAAACACACCGCACGTAAGACGCAATGGAACACGGAAACAAGAGGGAGTGATCCAGGAAATCCCGACCACATGACCGCGTCCAGCCAAAGATGACTGAATCCACCGCAGGACTTCCTTTGCTTTGTGACGCTTGCGCCGCAGAGAGAGGGAATACCACGTTAGGCTGAACACAACAACCGCAATGAGAAGGATAGCCAGGACTGCCATTCGGTGATTAAGATGCTTTTGCGGGCCATCTTAGATGTCAATATTTCAGGTCTGAACGGCTCATTTTTGAATGCCAAAAAATGGCATTATTGGAAAAAATGCAGCAGATACATGCACTATAGTCCACGATAAATCCCGCCATCAGCTAGAAGGGTTTGGCCGGTTACATAAGAAGCGCGTTCTGAGGCCAGCCAAACGATAACGTCAGCAATTTCTTTGGGGTCCCCCAGACGTTTGACCGGAGTTTCCGCTGCCCATGCATCGCACATTTGCTGGGGAGAGCTGCCGGCAGCCAGCGCGCGCACCTGCGCCAATTCCTGAAGGCGCTCTGTGGCGGTGTAGCCGGGAGCTACATTGTTCACTAGTATTCCATCTTTGCCAAACTCGTTGGACAAGCTCTTTACCAAGCCGACAACGGCTGCTCGGACTGAGTTGGAAAGGACAAGGTCAGCTATGGGCTGCTTTACTGAGATTGAGGTGATGGTAATAATGCGTCCCCAGCGATGGCGCTGCATGTAAGGAATGACAGACTTTGCCAGATACACCGTGCTCATCAGGTTCAGGTCCACGGCTTTGCGCCATTCGTCAGCGGAAACGGATAGAAAGTTTTTTGCCGGCGGCCCTCCGGCGTTGGCGACGCAAACATCAATTCTGCCAAAACGCTTTGCCACCTGTTCAATAAACCGCTGCACGGCAACAGCATCAGTCACGTCCAGAGGCTCAGCGTAAACTTCAGCTCCGTTCTGGCTCCGAACCTGGTCTGCGGCCTCAAGCAGGGTCTTTTCTGTGCGAGCGCACATGGCAACCTGGGCGCCTTCACGGGCAAACGCTTCCGCTGCGGCCAGCCCAATACCCTGGCTGGACGCAGCTACAATCACGCCACGGCCTTTCAGTCCAAGATCCATTCGCTTTCTCCCTATGCCTTGTCCCCGGCGGGCAGTTGGCCGATATAAACCTGTGTGGGCGCGCCCGCCTTGATCTTGTTCTTCTCAAAGCAAACTTTGATGCGGCGGCGCAATTCCCGGGCAACACTGTATTGCTTTCCGGGGCGGACTTTCACCAGCATCAGGTAATCCACTTCGTTCCCTCGCACCCGTTCGATTCCGGGGACCTGCGGTTCGGCAACCAGATCATTCTTAAAGGCAGGATCGTTATAGAACTCTTTCGCTGTTTCTTGTAGCAGCTCAACTACCCGGTCACTGTTTTCGCTGTAATCAGCGGCAACGTGCAACATTACCTGCGACCAATCGCGCGTCATGTTGCTGACAATCTGTATGCTTCCGTTGGGGACAATGTGCAGGGTGCCGTCGCCGTCACGCAGCGTGGTTCGGCGCATGGTGATTTCTTCCACGGCTCCGCTCACGCCCGCAGCGCGAATGGTATCGCCAACTTCAAACTGGTTTTCCACCAGGATGAAGAAGCCATTGATCACATCTTTGACCAGCGTCTGTGCGCCAAAACCAATGGCCAGCCCGGCAATTCCCGCGCTGGCAAGCAGAGGCTCAATATCAATGCGGAAGCCCTCTTTCAGCACGAACATGCCAGTAAGAAAAATGATTAGGAAGACGCCCACGCTGTGAACGACGCCGGTAATTGTACGCACCTGTTGCGTGCGTACTGTGCCGTGAGCGGAATGCTTCTCACTGAGAGCAACCAGCTTGCGCGTGAGCAGCCCCAAAAGGCGCACTAAAATAAACGCCAGGACCAGAATTTCCAGGAGCTTAGGGGCGCTATCGCGCGTCCATTTCACCAGGTAGTCGTGCCAGTCTCGCCAGATATTTCCAAATTGTTCTTTCATGCCGTCAATTGTGGATTATAGCCGAGGGCATTCTGGACGGTTTTCTGGCGTTGACTATATGCATACGCCTGGATCACAGGGTCCATCCGATAACTTTTATAATCAGGCTAAGTCATAAACCCTGAAAGAGGTCTTTGTGTCTAAAAAAATAATTTTATTCAGCGGTATTGCTCTCATGCTCTGCGGGATCGTTTTCATGGCCCCTGTCGCGCCTGCTTCGGCCCCACAGTTTGAAAGACGTCAGGACCCATCACAAAAAGAAATGCAGGATCGCATGATGCGCGAAGCCAACAAGAAAAGACAGCAGGACATTCGGGATGATACGGACAAGCTTTTCCAGCTTGCTACGGAACTGAAAGCAGCCGTGGACAAGACGAATGAAAACTTGTTGTCGCTCGATGTGGTTCGCAAAGCCGACGAGGTCGAAAAATTGGCCAAGAAAGTAAAAGACAAAATGAAGGATGCCATTGGCCCGCCAATCGAAAATCCTGTCCCAACGCCGGTTCCCAACCATTTCCCGCACTAAACCGGACGATAAAAAAGCCCCCCGATTCACCGGCGGGCTTTTTTATTGCTGAGAATCGCTTCAGGCTGCGGCCTTGGCGGCACGGGAATCTTTTTCCGTTCCGATTCGCATGGCATAGAAAGACCGCAACACAAAGACCACTGACACCAGGAAGAACACAGCAGCCAGGACCGTCGTGAGCATGCTGCCGTTCTCCGCCGTCATCTTCACTGCCAGCTCCACGGCCAAAAGGCCGAAAAGCGTGGTGAATTTGATAATCGGATTCAGCGCCACGGAAGATGTGTCCTTAAACGGATCACCCACTGTGTCTCCTACTACCGTAGCGTCGTGCAGCGGAGTGCCTTTCATCTTCAGCTCCACTTCCACGATTTTCTTGGCATTGTCCCAGGCCCCGCCGGCATTCGCCATGAAGATGGCCTGGTAGAGACCAAACACTGCAATAGAAATCAGGTAGCCGATAAAGAAAAACGGCTCAATGAAGGCAAAAGCCAGCGTGGCGAAGAACACAGTCAGAAAGATGTTAAACATTCCCTTCTGCGCATACTTGGTGCAGATCTCCACGACTTTCTTGCTGTCTTCAACAGACGCTTTCTCTATGCCTTCAAGTTTGATGTTCTTCTTAATGAATTCCACTGCGCGGTATGCGCCCGTGGT
This sequence comes from Candidatus Angelobacter sp., assembly GCA_036495645.1. Classification (GTDB taxonomy): domain Bacteria; phylum Acidobacteriota; class Terriglobia; order Terriglobales; family Acidobacteriaceae; genus Angelobacter. Next base: position 89,571 of record DASXMN010000075.1, on the reverse strand, counting down.
CACCGCCTGCGTGGAAGCGCCGGTAAACCAATAGATAATTGCGCCACCGGTGATCAGGCCAAGAACAAATGGCGCATGCAGCAGTGATAGTTTGTCCGTGTGCCGGGTAAGCCCGTCTGTTAGGGACATCATAATGGCGAAAATCATGGTGGTCGCGCCCACTACGGCGGTCCCGATCAACACTGGCTTGGCAGTGGCCTTAAAGGTGTTGCCGGCGCCGTCGTTTTCTTCCAGAAGATGCTTGGCGCGATCAAAGTTCAGGTCAAAGCCGTGCTCTCTTTTTACTTCGGCAGCGACATTGGGCACGTGTTCAATCAAGGACAGCTCATAGACTGACTGGGCGTTGTCAGTAACCGGGCCGTACGAATCCACGGCAATGGTTACCGGTCCCATGCCGAGGAAGCCGAAGGCAACCAGCCCAAAGGCAAAGACGGCGGGCGCCAGCATGAGCGGGGCTCCGTGATACATCACACCAAGGCCGTAGTTACTGATGTAAAAACCGATTGCCATCAGGGCGACGATGCTGATTCCCAACCAATAAGCGGAGAAGTTGCCGGCGACCAGGCCGGAAAGAATGTTCAGCGATGCCCCCCCTTCCTCCGACGACGTAACCACTTCCTTCACGTGAGCTGAACTCGTTGAGGTAAACACTTTGACCAGTTCAGGGATGATAGCGCCGGCAAGAGTGCCGCAGGAAATGATGGCGGCAAGCTTCCACCACAGAGTATCGTTTCCACCCAGCTCGGGAATAATCATCTTGGAAACGACAAATGTAAGGACAATCGAAACAATTGAAGTGAGCCAAACCAGCGAGGTCAGCGGCGCTTCAAAGTTCATTACGTCAGAGGTGCCGTACTTTGCCTTGGCGAAAGCCTCATTCGCAAAATAAGAAACCGCGCTCGATACCAGCATCATGATGCGCATGACAAAGATCCAGACCAGAAGTTGGACCTGTACCCGGGGATCATGGACGCCCAGGAGAATGAAAGTGATCAGGGCCACGCCGGTCACGCCATACGTCTCAAAGCCATCAGCGCTGGGGCCAACGGAGTCGCCTGCATTGTCACCGGTGCAGTCGGCGATTACGCCAGGATTGCGGGCATCGTCTTCCTTAATTTTGAAGACAATCTTCATCAGATCGGAGCCGATATCGGCAATCTTGGTGAAGATGCCTCCGGCAATACGCAGGGCGGCTGCGCCCAGCGATTCACCAATCGCGAAGCCGATAAAGCAGGCGCCTGCCAGCTCGCGAGGAATAAACAGCAGGATGCAAAGCATGATCAGCAATTCGACGCTGATAAGCATCATGCCAATGCTCATGCCGGCCTTCAATGGGATGGCGTAAATCGGATATGGCTTTCCACGAAGGCCGGCAAATGCCGTACGCGAATTGGCAAATGTGTTCACGCGGATGCCAAACCATGCCACGCCATAACTGCCGGCAATTCCCACCAGGCTGAACAGCAGAATGATCACGACCCTGGACGCGTCGTTGTGCTGCAGGACGCCAAAGTAAAGAACAATCACAACCGCGATGAATGCTTCCAGGATCAGAATGAATTTACCCTGCGTAACCAGGTAGGTTTTGCAGGTTTCATAGATCAGCTCGGAAATCTCTTTCATGGCGCGATGGACTGGCGCGTTTTTCAACTGCATGTAGATGGTCAGTCCAAAGAGTCCGCCAAGGGCGCAGAATATGAGCCCGAATTTGAGCAGACTATAGCCGCTGATGCCGTTCAAGAAGGTAACTTTTGTCATGTCCGGCAGCTTGAGATTGGCCTCTCCGGCGGCTTCCGACACGGGTGTTGCAGGAGCGGTCTCCTGGGTCGCGGCGCCAGTTTGCGGGTTCACGGCGGCAGCCACCTGCGAAGTTGGTAGTGCGGCCTGCCCTTGCTGAGCAAATGCCACGGGAAGGGCGAATGTTAAAACGGCCAACACGGCCACCAGCGCCAGGCGGCGCGAGCGGATTACGCGGCCCATCAGGCCCGTTGCGAGCCAGGTGTGCATATGTAAATCCTCCAAGAAATCTAAGTAAATGTGGACTTTAGTCAATTCACTGCGCTTTACTGGCAATTCCCGAAACGCGCTTCCACATCAAGAACAAGTGGTTTGAGGCTTGGCCGCGTTGGAATCATTGGCTGGCCCCTGCAGAAATCCTACTTTCCGCTTTTGGCCAGTCCAGTAAAACTCGATTTTATAACATGTTGGGGAAAGAAGATCAATCGCGCAACCGTTGGATGAGATCGCCTTAGTCATTGCGTAACTCTTGGTGGCTGCGTAACGTCGATTACTTGTGAGGACCGGGTGCGAGGTATTGCCGAATCGATGCCTTAATAAAGCTGAGTTTCTCCCCGTGGAGTCTAGTGGATCCAGGGGATCAAAGGCCGTCCCAGCGCTGCCTGAACAAATGTAGCTCCCACAGCGGTGCTCACTGCGATTGCCAATCCAGTAATTGCCATTCGCCGATGCTTGATCGCCGGAATGGGGGCCATCTGAGCCAGCATGTAGGCGAACAAAGGCACAATTTGAATTGCGTGTATAGCGATAAAGTGGGCAATGCGCAGGTCTCCCCCAATGGTGCTCCAGTTCAAAAAGGGAAGGCCGGGACCACCGTCGCGAAACCCAACCGTGTGCGAGCCTCGGGCCAGCATGTATCCGCCAATGGCATTGCCGGCCAGGAAAATCACCAGGCTGTAGCGGATTGCCGAAACCATCGGGCCATCTACCATCTCCCTCCGCACATGATTGATGCAGAACAGCGCCAGTATCCAGCAAACGATGGCGGTATTGACCATCACCATGCTGTTCGTAATGTGGGCAAGGGAGCTGTCCAGCAGGGGATGGCCGACCAGTGGATGACCACTGCGCCATGCCTGCGCGCCCAGGCTCAAAATTTCCAGGGCAACGCTGATGGCAATCGCCCTACGAGCCAGCGTGAGCTGCCACTTCGGTATCTGTAATGCCATCAGGAGCAGGCTGACGGTGAAAGCAAAAGTCGAGAAAGATATGGAAAACTTGATCGGCTTGATCCAGGGATTTACGCTCGTCGCTGCCCCAGCAACCGATGCTGGAGCAATCAACGCCAGCGTTGCGAATACAGGAATAACCAGCAGCAGCGCCCAACCAAGCCGGGACAGCACGCGGTCATTGGCATCCAGTTCACGGAAGAATTCGCGCCCAGCCGAAGGTGAAAGCGTCTGAGCTGCCGCACGGACGAATCCTGCAAGGTAGTCGGTTAACGTGGGAACCTGCACGTGCAAGGTGGCAGGTTCTGCCCATTCGACCATTCGTCTTGCTATGGTTTGCTGCCCAAGTTCCGTTTCCCGCAAATGTTTCATGGCTTTGTCCGCCTTTCCCGTCCTTGGCTCACCCGATGGTTTTGGGCGAGCTTCTCCTCTCGCTTCCGCAATGTTGATTTGCGGCGCGAAAAACCAGCCCTGTATCAACTTGCTACATGGCAGCTGAGATTGTTGATGGGAAGAAAACAGAAGGGGTCGATCAAACACGCCGAACGACAGAGGAACTTCTATCCCCGCATTCGCACACGTATCCTGACCACTCGTAAGCGCCCTTTACAACCAGCCCGCGTAGCCTGATTGCCCGGAGCGGGAACTTTGAGTGACATAGCCTGAACCTATGGATGATTCCACAAGTCAAATGTGACTAAAGTAATCCGCCGAACGAGAGCAAGAATGCGCTCCCAGGATTAAAGCAGAGTTGGAACAAAATTAGACTTTCTCATCTAAGCAAAATTTTATATAGGTTCCATAGGATTCAGTTATGGAAGGTCGTTTTCTTCATCGCATCTGCATAAGATGGCACGAAATTGATATTGCAAACAATATGCATAGTTCCCAGACATGGAGCTTTGCTAGCGAGTTTGGGGAAAAAGCTGGTAAAAATTCTGAGCCGTTTGCTGGCCAATCTCTTCTTTGCTCATCCCTCGTAATTGCCCAATAGCCTCGGCCGTATTCACCACAAAACCCGGTTCATTGCGTTTACCCCGATGCGGTACAGGCGCCAGATAAGGCGAATCGGTTTCAATCAACATGCGATCAAGCGGGGCCTGCTGCGCGGCATCTCGGATGTTTTGCGCCTTGGGGAAGCTCACATTGCCGGCAAAAGAAATGTAAAAGTCAAAATCAAGTGCCGCTTGTGCGTGCTTCCATTCGCCGGTGAAGCAATGCAGGATGCCGGGCAGACCACGGGCCGCCCAATGATCGCGCAGCATTTGCAGCGTATCGTCCCAGGCGTTCTCGCTGTTATTGCTGGGACGGCAATGGATAATGATCGGCAGCTTTGCGGTCTGCGCCAGTTCCATTTGCCGGCGAAAGACTTCTTTCTGTACGTCGCGCGGGGAATGATCGTAAAAATAGTCCAGTCCGATTTCGCCCCATGCAATCAGCTTGGGATGTCTTGCAAGCTGGGCCATCTCTTCATAATCGGCTTCCGTGGCGACGCTGGCTTCGTGCGGATGCAGTCCTGTGCTGGCAAAGATCCAGTCATGCTGCTCAGCAAGCCTCAGCGCGCAATCGTATGTGCCCGGGCCAGTTCCGCTGCCGATGGCGAGAATGCGCTCCAGCCCGGCTTCACGGGCGCGGGTAAGCATCTCTGCACGATCGGAATCGAATTTGTTGCCTTCAAGATGAGCGTGGGAATCGATGTACACGTTCGCGGTTATTTAAGCTTCGCGCCTACAGGCACGTCTTCCAGAAAGCCTGCCAGCACCGGCTTGCCATCTTCGCCGACAGATGCGGCAACAATCATGCCGTTGGATTCCAGTCCACGCAGCTTGCGGGGCTGAAGATTGGCCACGATCACCACTTTGCGCCCAATCAAATCTTCCGGTTTGTAGGCCAGGGCAATTCCGGCAACAAGCTGGCGGACTTCCGTGCCTATGTCCACTTCCAGGCGAAGCAGCTTGTCTGCGCCTTTTACTTTTTCTGCCGCTTTCACCTGGCCAACGCGCAGCTCCACTTTCATGAAATCGTCAATGGAAATCCTCCCGTCGCTCTGAGGTGGCGCGGTTACTGGCGGAGCAGCTTTAGCAGCCGGTGCCGAATCGGTTGGACCGTGCGCGGCTTGTGTTGCTGGCTGGCCTGCCTGAGCGCCTTCGCCTGCTGGTGTAGCCGCAGGGCTTGCTGATGTTGCGATGGAGGCAGCCTGTGCCGCCCGCTCCTGTTCCATCTGTTGCATCCTCTCGATTGAAGTCTTATCGGCGCGTGGGAAGACCGGTTCCACCTTGCCAATTTTTCCGCCTAGCGGCAATTGGGCCCACTTCAGTTCGGCCAGGTTGAACTTGCTGATCTCACCCAGTCCAAGCTGGCTCCAGATTTTAGTTGTTGATTCCGGCAGCACCGGATGCGCCAGCGCCGTGACAATACGGAGCGCTTCAGCTGCCGTATAAAGGATTGTTGCCAGGCGTGCCTTGTTCTCCTCGCCTTCTTTCTCGGCAACGATCCATGGCTCTTCATCCACCAGATACTTGTTGACCGCGCCGATGAGCGACCATGCCGATTCCAGTGCACGGGAAAACTGGAAGTCATCGAACAACTGGCCGAACTCCCGAATTACGGCGAGAGCGTGTTCCTTGATCACATCATCTGTGGCCCTCCGCGCTACAGTTGGTGAAGGATAAGGCACAGAGCCGTTAAAGTAACGGTTGATCATAGTTAAAGTGCGACTTGAAAGATTTCCCAGATCATTCGCTAGATCAGAGTTGTAGCGCTGTACTAAAGCATCAAAGCTGAAAGAGCCATCGTGCCCAAACACGACTTCCCGCAACAGGAAGTAACGCAACGGATCATTGCCCATCACGTCAATTACTGTTTCCGCGCGCACAATGTTGCCGCGGGATTTTGACATTTTGCTCTCTTCAAACAGCAACCAGCCATGGGCAACCACGGATTTTGGCAGCGCCAGCCCCGCAGCCATCAGGAAAGCAGGCCAATAGACACAGTGGAAGCGGATAATCTCCTTGCCGATCATGTGAACGTCAGCCGGCCAATAATGCTCAAATTTTTTCTGCTCGGCTTCATCCTTCGATCCCAGGCCAATGGCGGTGCAGTAGTTGCTCAGCGCATCCAGCCACACATACATCACGTGCTTCGGATCGCCGGGAACAGGGATGCCCCACTTAAACGTGCTGCGGCTGATGGAGAGATCGCGCAGCCCACTTTTAACGAAGGCGATCACTTCATTGCGACGAGTATCGGGCCGGATGAACTCCGGATTCTGCTGATAGTGCGCCAACAACTGATCGGCAAAAGCAGAAAGCTTAAAGTAATAGTTCTCTTCGCTCACGGTTTCAGTCGGGCGGCCGCACTCGGGGCAGGGAGCGCCCGCGCCCACAACATCGACGTAAAGCTCGTCAAAAACACAGTACTGGCCGGTATAGGTGCCTTTGTAAATGTGCCCGTTTTCCTGCAAACGGCGAAACAATTCCTGCGCTCCAGCCTTGTGGCGCGGGTCAGTGGTGCGTATGAAATCATCGTTTGAGATGTTCATCTTCTCAAACAAGGCGCGGAACAACCCCGAGACTTCATCGGCGAATTGCTTGGGCGTCATGCCGGCGGCCGTGGCGGAGCGCTCAATTTTCTGGCCGTGCTCGTCCGTTCCAGTAAGAAAGTATGTGTCAAAGCCCAGCATGCGCTTGCGGCGGGCAATGGCGTCGCACACCAGCGTGGTGTACGCGTGCCCAATATGCGGACGCGCGTTTACGTAATAAATGGGCGTTGTAATGTAAAACTTCTTGCGGCCCTTATCCATTGGTTACTTCCAGATAAACTTTAATGGCTTCCTGCATCACGGTTTTTAACGGCACTTTCTGCTCTTTAGCGATACGGCTGCAATCTTCATACTCAGGAGCGTAGTTGCTGATACTGCCATTCAGGTTGGCCAGCTTCATGCGAACCTCACCCCATTTTGTGTTCACGCTCATGTGGCGTCGCGCCAGGGCTGCCCTGGTCTCACGCCGGATGCGCACGCCCAGCGTGGTGGTTTCCGCCAAAATCAGTTTGGTCAGCCGCTGGCTGTCTTCCGTTCGGCAAAGAACGGTCAGCAGCATTCCCGGACGGCTTTTTTTCATCTGCACCGGGATTCCAAATGCGTCCAATGCGCCACTGGCCAGAGCCTGTTCCATCACATAGCCAAAGACCTGAGGTGACATATCGTCAATATTAGCTTCCAGCACGGTAATCTCTTCCACTGGGAATGGTGATTCATGCTGCGCAGCCGTTTCACCCACAGTTAGGCGTACGACGTTCGGGAAGTTCTTGAAATTCCTGGTACCTGCTCCGTAAGCAACTTTTTCTGCCTTCATTGCAGGGAACTGTGAGAAACGCGAGGCCAGAACGCTTACGATGGCCGCACCGGTTGGCGTGACCAGTTCTTTTTGGATTTCACCTGAATAGACCGGAGCTTTCTTCAGCAGCTCCAGTGTGGCAGGTGCAGGAATCGGAAATGTGCCGTGGGCGCAGACTACTGTCCCACCGCCCACATTGAGCGGAGAGCAAATCCATTCATCCACACCAAGCGCTTCTGAACCCACTGAGGCGCAGACAATATCGACGATGGCGTCAATCGCGCCGACTTCATGGAAGTGGATTTTTTCGATATCAGAATTATGGACCTTAGCTTCCGCCGCGCCGAGCGCTTCAAAAATCTTGATGGCACGGTCTTTAGCCGACTGGTTAATGGCCGCTTGGGAGATGATCTGCCGGATTTCTTTTAGGCTGCGATGCGTGTGACTGTGGCCAGAATGCTGCTCGGGTTCGTGCGTGTGCTCACGGGAATGGGCTGTGCCATAGCTATGTGAGTGCTCATGGTCGTGGCGATGGGATTCGTGGCGATGCTCATGGGCGGGTTCCCGTTCGTGATCATGCGAGTGCGCGGGGTTGAGTGCGGACTGTTGATTGCTGAGTGCTTTTTCCCAGAACTCTTCCCGCGGCAGCTCTTTTTCACCTGCGGCGATCACATCTACCTTGGTGGCGCTGATACCGCTGCGGTCCACCCGAGAGATTTCCAGCCGCGCGTCCACGCCCAGGGCTCCAACTGTCCTGGTAAGGAGTTCAGGCGGAACTCCAGCGTCAATCAGGGCGCCAAGAAACATGTCGCCGCTGATGCCGGAAAAGCACTCTAGGTAGGCAATACGCATGAAAACACAGGAGGTTCTTAAGTCTTGCTGCTCTAATTCTGCTAAATTCCGCCCTTCGCCCACACCAGCAAACGTGCAAGAAGTATTGTGTGATCGAAGATAACCTGATTTCGCGGCGACCCTCGCCGGCAATCAGCGGGAACTTCCATCATAGGTTCGGCGAGCGATGCCGTCAAACGGAGAACTAACAGTTAGTTTGGTATAATCGCCTTTTTCGTCAGCAACTTACGGCTTGAAGCAAGCTCCAGTCTCTAAACACTCAAACAAAGGCAAACACTTGTATCTGGAATTACAGCAGCAGCTTATCCAGCGCTTTCACGATCTGTTGAAGAGGCAATATGACGTTGAATTGCCCCGCATTGTGGTGGACCAGCCGCCGAACGTAGGTTTGGGCGAATATGCTCTGCCGCTAAGTTTTGAATTGGCCAAAAAACTGCGTAAAGCTCCCCGCAAAATTGCGGAAGAGATTGTGGCCGGACTGGGACCGGTCCCAGGGTTTGACAAATTTGAGGTCGCCGGTGCTGGATACATCAACGCAAAGCTGAATCGTGAAGAAGCGGCGCGGCTGCTGCTTTCGGAAAGGTCAAAGCATCAAGGTTCGGCGACCGGAAAAAAAATTCTGGTAGAGCACACCAGTATCAATCCAAACAAAGCGGCTCATATAGGCCATCTCCGGAATTCCATCCTTGGCGATACATTCGTTCGTCTGCTGCAAGCTGCTGGCGCAAAGGTGGATGTGCAGAACTATATTGACAACACCGGCGTCCAAGTGGCGGATGTTGTGGTGGGATTTCTTTATCTGGAGAAAAAAGGGAAGAGCGAGATTGAAGCTCTTATAGCGAACGGCAGTACTGGTAAGCCGTTTGACTACTATTGCTGGGACCTTTATGCGCGGGTTTCGCAGTGGTATGAAGAGGGCAAGGAAAACTTGAAGCTTCGGCTGCAAACCCTGCATAACATTGAGCAGGGCGGCAATGAGCCTGCCGAAATCGGCACAATAATTTCAAATGCCATTATTCGCCGCCATCTTGAGACCATGCAGCGGCTCGGCATTGAATATGACTTCCTGCCGCAGGAAAGCGAGATCCTGCATCTGCATTTCTGGGAGCTTGCCTTTGAGCAGATGAAGCAAAAAGGCGTCCTCTATTTTGAAACAGAGGGCAAGAATAAAGGCTGCTGGGTGATGAAGCGGGCTTCTTCTTCGCAAAACGCTAAACGGCAACCCGCTGCCGAAGGCAATGACGCTCCTGAAACCAAATCGGGGCCGGATGAAGACGCGAAGGTGATTGTCCGCTCCAACAACACCGTAACCTACGTCGGCAAAGACATTGCTTATCATCTTTGGAAATTTGGACTGCTCGGGCGCGATTTCGGCTACCAGCGATTTTATCGCTATCCCGATGGCCGCCTAGTATGGATCTCTGCCGAATCCGGGGAGCCTGATCATCCGCATTTTGGTAGCGTGAATACTATTTACAACGTAATTGATTCCCGCCAGGCTGACCCGCAGAACAACGTAATTGAAGCTATTCGTGGACTTGGCTATATCGAGCAGGCGGAGAACTACCACCACTTTTCCTATGAGATGGTGGCGCTCACGCCACGCTGCGCCATGGACCTGGGCTATGAAGTTTCAGAAGAAGACCAGAAGCGGGCCTATATTGAAGTTTCCGGGCGCAAAGGTTTCGGAGTGAAAGCCGACGACCTGCTCGATTCGCTGATCGCTGCCGCGCAGAAGGAAGTTGACTCGCGGCATCCGGAAATGGATGAGCAAGAGCGGCGCGGCATTGCGTCACAAATTGCTATCGGCGCTCTGCGTTACTTCATGCTGAAGTTCACGAAGAATTCAGTGATCGCCTTCGACTTTAAAGAGGCCCTCAGCTTTGAAGGCGAGACAGGCCCCTACACGCAATACGCCATTGTGCGGGCAACAAATATTTTCCGCAAAGCTGATTTAAGTGCCGAAGAAATTCTGGCTGGCCACACCGATTTGCGGTTCCTAAAAGAAGACGATGAGCTATGGGAACTATGGCTCCGCGCCGGGCAGCTTTCCAGCATTGTGGAGCAGTGCATCGCAACCACCGAGCCTGCCTATGCCGCAAAGTACGCATTTCAACTGGCCCAACAATTCAATAACTTCTACCACAAGCACCACATCCTTACCGAAACTGATGAAGCGCGCAAGCGCTTCCTCCTGACCACCGCCGCAGTCGTGCGCCGTGCATTGATTCAAAGTCTGGAACTGATGGGAATCGACGCGCCAAGCGTAATGTGAGCGGTAGGCGCGCTGTTGTCCTTATTTCAATCCTGCACTGAAATGTGTATGGTCGTAAGTGCCCGTCATAGCAACTTTTATTTCAGAACCTGCATGTTTTTTCTTGAAGAACGGATCAAGGACTTTGAGAAAAACTGATTTGGCGCCGGTCGTGGCCTGAGACACAGTGGCTTGCATTCGCATGGTTCCATGGAAATTGACCTGCTTCGTAATGAGACTGTAATTCCCATGCCCCAGAGCCTTGGCGCCGGGGACAGCAAATGTAATATCCGGAAAAGTGGCCATGCCATCCTTCAGCAAAACCTGCCCCTTCAGGTTGCTAATTATCTTTTCAAAACCTGAGGTATCGTCATCCGCGTCAAAATCTTTGTTTTTGTCTTTTTCACCCTGGGCGCGTTCGCTGAGCTGATCAACACCTTTCTGAGTGTTGGGAGAGGGGAAACTGGCCGGATCAATGTTGAAATCTCCCATAAGCCGCACACGTTCCTTAAAGGGACGCCGCTCTGGCGGAAGCACAACCTTGGTATGGAAAGAAATAGGCCCTACAATCGCAGATTTCCCGTGCGAAATGAGGAGCACGAGGTCCTGTATCTGTCCCTTGCCTTGTGTCACATTGAGTTCCACTGTTTTCGGTTTACCAGAAACTGTAAGTGCGCTGACGAGATGCGTTTTGCCAAAGTTTGCGTTCAGGGAAGGCAGGACCACATCGCCCGTTTTGAGATCCACGACTCCGCGAAACTGGGTACTTAAGTGAAAGCTATGCCCACTGTCAGTGACTTCAAAGTCTGGAGATTCAGTACTGCCGGAGACATTCAATCGCTCAAGAGTCCCGGAAAACTCTCCGCGGGAGGAAACCTTACCGCGCACGGCAGAAAAAATTCCCAAGTCGGCTTGCTTCAATGTGTACCCACCTGATATTGGCGTGCTTCGCACTACTCCCTGAGCATCTTTCCAGGGGCCAATCCAGCCGCTGGATTCAACTTCTCCTCTGGGCATGGGAAGTTGTAGAGAAACTTGAAATGGAATGGTACCGTGAGCGCTGATGTTGAGGAAACGTATGTGATGGATTGGGAAGGTGAGCTTCTGCTGAGAGCTGGCGGAATCCAGCGCAAGAACAGCATTATCGGCAAGTAGTTCTCCGATGACCACTTCATCCTTGTTTGAGCCCCCACTCGAACTCAGCGTAGTACCTCCCGGAGGAATATCGATACGCAGTCCATCAGCAATCAACTTTCTGATCCGCTTGGGGGTGCTGAAAAGGCCAGGGTATGTGCTTTGGATGGTCAGGCGCTGAATAGTGATGAGCGGCTGTGATTGCTGCGTCTGCGAAGCACCCCGAGCGGATTTACGAAACACCACGCCCTCAGCAATGCAGCCAGGATAAGGGAAATACGTGCTGCGAAAGCCTCGCATTTCCACTTTTGCCGATGAAGCTTGCTCCAATCTTTGAGTCATGGCGGCACGTGTAAATGGCCAGTTGGCCGCAAGCAAGCCTCCGAGAACGGCTAAGCCAATAATGACCGCCGCCAGAACGATCCATGCGATTTTTTTGTAAGTTGCCGCTGGCTTACTGGATACAGCCATCGGCAGAGTCTGTGCCTTCATTTCTTCTGTTTGATGCATCTTTGGTTGTTGTTCACGCTAAAAATCCCGCCGCTCTCAAATTCGAGAGCTGCCGCCGAAATCCAGACATAACGCGGGCATATTCTTCCATCAAATTTGTTTAAGCGCCGCTGATGTTCATCCAAATAGAGCCACAAATGAATGCCAATGTGCGCTGAGCTGTTTGGATTCTTTAAAGCTTTACGCTGATAGCGCGCAGAAAAACCAAAACTTAACAAGGGGAGGCACATAAAATGGAAATGGAATCCTTGAAAGACCTTTTTATCGACGAACTGAAAGACCTTTACTCCGCTGAAAACCAGATCCTCAAGGCGCTGCCGAAGATGATCAAAAAAGCCACGTCAAAGGAACTGAAGAGCGGCTTTGAGCAACATCTGAAAGAGACGCAGGGGCATGTGGAGCGTCTGGACAAGATTTTCCAGGAATTGGAAGCCAGCCCACGGGGCAAAAAGTGCAAAGGAATGGAAGGCATTATCGCCGACGGCAAAGAGTTTATGGAAGAAGATGCGGAGCCTGAAGTGATGGATGCAGGGTTGATTGGCGCCGCGCAACATGTGGAACACTATGAAATAGCGGGCTATGGATGTGTCCGCACTTACGCCGAACTGCTCGGGCATTCCAACTTTGTCAATCTGCTGCAGAAAACTCTGGACGAAGAAAGCGCAACCGACGAGAAGCTTACACAGCTTGCGCAAAACATCAACGTGGAAGCGGAGAAAGCAGCCTAGAAGTTCAGCGGAATTCGGCGTCGGCAGCCGAATGGATTATCTTGGGAAGGCAGCGTTCGCTTTGGCAGCGCAGTCTTCCCAAGAACTTTTTCAGACGAGTTGCACTTTTTCGCGCAGATCAATGCCCGCACGCCGCAGAATTCCGGCAATCTCGCCATCATTCAGCCGCGAAGCATCATATTCCACGCGAATCGTACGTTCTTTCTCATTGAAGATAATTTTGCGGACGCCATAGACCTCACGCGCATTGTTTAGCGCTCCCATCTCTTTTTCTCCGGGCGGCATGCCATATTTGAAAACTACGTCCAGCAAAGTCATTAAATTTCCTCAAGATTCTGGAATTTGTAAACACGACGTTTCGCAGCAACGTTGTGAGTTGACTCTCCCAATATAGACCAAAAACGGCCATTCGGTCTTGCTGCGTATACCCCGTGGGGGTATAATCAACTAATGAAAGCCGTATCGCACAGGAAGTCTGCGCACAAAGAAGCTCATCGGGCCATGCCGCGAGAAGAGAATGCCCGCCATAATTTAGTGTTGCGGCTTCGCAGGATTGAAGGGCAGGTTAGAGGCGTGCAAAAAATGATTGAAGAAGACCGTTACTGCCCTGACGTTTTGGTGCAGATGTCCGCAATACATGAGTCGTTGCGCGCTGTGGAGCGCGCTTTGATGAAAGACCATTTACAGCACTGTGCCACTGAGGCGCTCCGCTCTGGCGATGCCAAGCAGGCGCAGCGCACCTATGATGAACTGACAGAACTTTTTTACCGCCATGCTCGCTAGAACGCAAAGACCGAAGACCCGAAGACAATGAACCCCAAACAGCCGGCTTTCGAAAAACCATCTACAGGTAAAACGACAGTCAAAGATCCTGTCTGCAACATGGATGTTGATCCAGCACGGGCGCGTGGTTCGTCAGAATACAAAGCCCATACTTATTATTTTTGCAGCCCTGGCTGCGTCCAGCGCTTCAACGCCGATCCAGAAAAATACCTCGCTCCCAAGCCGCCAAAATCCCAGATGGTACAGATCGGCGGAATCATTCCGGCCGAATCCGTGCCCCAGCCCCAACACACCCCTTCGACCCAGCAGCGGGAATCTTCATCGGGAAAGGGAACAGTCACTTACGTTTGCCCCATGGACCCGGAAGTTCGGGAAGCCAAAGCGGGAGCCTGCCCTAAATGCGGCATGGCGCTGGAGCCAGAAACGGTCGAATACACGTGTCCCATGCATCCGGAGATTGTGCGCAACGCGCCGGGCACTTGTCCGATCTGCGGTATGGCACTTGAGCCGCGTGTAGCCGCCGGGGTTCATTCGGAAGACGATTCTGAGCTGCGCAGCATGACGCGACGTTTCTGGGCCGGGGTTGCACTTAGCTTGCCGCTGCTTGCGCTCTCCATGGGCGGCATGGCAGCGGGCAGCCCTTTGCACAATCTGCCTGCCGGCTGGATGGAATGGCTGCAATTTGCTCTGGCCACTCCCGTCGTTCTGTGGGGAGGCGCGCCATTCTTTCAGCGTGGCTGGGCATCGCTCGTCAATCGGCACCTGAATATGTTCACGCTGATTGCCATGGGTACCGGCACGGCGTATTTGTTCAGCGTTATTGCAACCGTCGCTCCGGGCATTTTTCCTGCATCGTTCCTTGGCCACGGCGGACGGCCAGAAGTGTATTACGAATCCGCAGCCATCATTGTTACGCTCGTTTTGTTAGGGCAGGTATTGGAACTGCGCGCACGACGCCAGACCAGCTCGGCTATCAAGGCGCTGCTCGATCTCAGCCCTAAAACAGCGCATCGCCTCCGCGCAGATGGATCGGACGAAGAAATTCCCTTAGATCAAGTCCATCGCGGCGACCGGCTGCGCGTCCGTCCCGGTGATCGCATTCCAGTCGATGGCACCGTGGAAGAAGGGAACAGCGCGGTTGACGAATCCATGATTACAGGCGAATCCATGCCGGTGGAAAAAGCCAAAGACGCCAAAGTGGTAGGTGGAACGGTTAACCAGACCGGATCATTCATCCTACGGGCGGAAAAGTTAGGATCAGAAACTTTGCTGGCGCAGATTGTCCGCATGGTTGCCGAGGCACAGCGCAGCCGCGCTCCGATTCAATCACTGGCAGACAAAGTTTCCGGTTATTTCGTGCCGGCGGTTCTCCTTGTAGCTGTGCTGACTTTTATTACGTGGGCGATTTGGGGCCCTGAGCCGCGTTTTGCTTACGCTCTTGTGAACGCAGTAGCAGTGCTCATTATTGCCTGCCCATGCGCTTTGGGTTTGGCGACGCCGATGGCTGTGATGGTCGGGACAGGGCGCGGCGCACATGCAGGCGTGCTGGTCCGGAACGCCGAAGCACTGGAAGTCATGGAAAAAGTGGACACGCTGGTGCTCGACAAAACCGGCACTCTGACGGAAGGGAAGCCGCGACTCAGGCAAGTGATTTCCATCGGTGGCATTCAAAAAGACGAATTGCTGCGCCTGGTAGCCTCGCTGGAACGCTCCAGCGAACATCCGCTGGCTTCAGCAATGGTGAAAGCCGCCGAGGAACGTGGACTCAAGCTCAGCGCGGCGGCAAACTTTGAATCTGTTACGGGAAAAGGTATAGCCGGCATCATCGATGACCGGAAGGTGTTGGTCGGAAATGCCGCGCTCTTGGCCGCACATCGCATTGGCGCAGAAAATCTTTTTGACCAGGCTGAACAGCTCCGCCAGCAGGGCCAAACCGTAATGCTGGCCGCGATTGATGGAAAAGCCGCGGGCCTGATCGCCGTTGCCGATCCAATCAAGAACTCCGCCCGCGAAGCGATTGCATCGCTAAAAGCCAGCGGTCTCCGTCTAGTCATGCTGACTGGCGATAATCGCGTCACAGCAGAAGCCATCGCCAGAGAACTGGGCATCACAGAGTTTGAAGCCGAGGTATTGCCAGGAAAAAAGACTGAGATCGTAAAGAGGCTTCAGGGTGAAGGACGCATTGTTGCCATGGCTGGGGACGGAGTGAATGACGCTCCTGCGCTGGCCCTGGCCAATGTGGGTATCGCCATGGGGACGGGCACTGACGTGGCCATGGAGAGCGGCGACATTACTCTCATCAAAGGTGATTTACGCGCCCTGATGCGGGCACGCAATCTCAGCCGCGCCACCATGAGCAACATCCGCCAGAACCTTTTCTTTGCTTTCATCTATAACCTGCTCGGCGTGCCTATTGCCGCCGGCGTTCTGTATCCTTTTATTGGATTGCTGCTGCAACCGGTATTCGCTGCTGCGGCCATGAGCTTTAGTTCGGTCTCAGTGATTGCGAATGCATTGCGGCTGCGAAATGTAAATCTATAAGCTCAGTTTGCCTCTGGGCTCTGAGTGTAATGACGATCGCTGCTCTATTAAAAAATTCCGCACTTACACTACTTTCAGCTTCCACTTGCCTTTCCTGAAGACGTAGATGCTGATTACTGAGAGCAGGATTTCAGCGGTGAGAATCGCATAGTATGCGCCGTCCGGGCCAACGTGCAATTTGATACTCAAAATGAATGCAAGCGGGAGCTGCACAACCCAATACACAAGAAAATTGATCCATGTAGGCGTCCATGTATCGCCTGCGCCATTGAAAGCCTGCACGATTACCTCGCCATACGCCCAAAGAACGTAGCAGCAGCTGATAATCCGCAGGCAGCTTGCGCCATACCGGACCACCTCCGGGTCATTGCTGAAGATGCCCACCAACTGCGGTGCAAAGATCAGGAACAGTGCTGATACCACCGCCAGAAATGCAGCGTTAAAGAAGCTGGCACGCCATACCGATTGCTCGGCGCGTCCTGGCTGCTTGGCCCCCAGGTTCTGTCCTACCAGCGTTGCCGCCGCCGATCCAAGGCCCCAGGAGGGAAGGGTCGAGAAGATCACAATGCGGATGGCCACGGTGTATCCGGCAGTGGCTTGACTGCCGAAGGATTGAATCATGCGTACCATCACCAGCCAGCCAGCCATCGGAACCAGAAGTTGCAAAATGCCTGTTCCGGCAACCTGAAAGATGTTCCACATCAACTTTAACTTCACACGAATATGTTTTTCCAAAATTTCCAGGTGCGCGCTGCCTTTACTGAGCATGTAGAGCTGGAAGGCAATTCCTATACTTCGTCCTATGCTCGTGGAGACCGCGGCGCCTGTGACGCCAAGCCTCGGGAACGGCCCAAGACCCCTGATCAGACAGGGATCGAGACACAAGTTGATGAAATTAGCCAGCCAGAGAACGCGCATCGCAATGGCTGCGTCCCCGGCTCCGCGGAAAACCGCGTTGATAAGGAACAGCAGCAGGATGATTCCGGAGCTACTCAGCATGATTCGCGCGTAAAGAGAGCCAGCGCGCAGAATGCCCGGTCCCGCTCCCATCCACTGGAGCAACCTGGGCGCAAAGGGAAACGCAACGGCAAAGATCAGGAGCGCAAAGCCGAGGCCGATCAGAATGGATTGGACTGCCGCTTCTGCCGCGCCGTTACGATCATGCTCGCCTACGCGGCGCGCGACCACAGCCGTGGTTCCCATGCTCAGTCCAAACGCCACCGCCATCACCAGCACCAGCATGCCCTCGGTGATTCCCACTGTGGCTGTTGCATCTGCGCCAAGGTGCGCGACGAAAAAGATATCCACGATACCAAAGAGGGATTCCATGGCCATTTCCAGCACCATGGGAACCGCCAGCAGCACGATGGCGCGATTAATTGAGATCGCGGTGAAGTCCTGTTTGGAGCCGCGAATGGCTTCTTTGATTAGCGCAAACCATCGGGCGGCCCGGGAAGGAACGGGAGCGGGAACAGTTGAACTCAAGCGAATCTCCAATAAGTCCGCGCAAGGCGGCAGAAAGCAAAGTTGCAGGGGTCATCCGCGCGCGGAGGAACCAATCGCGCGAGCAACAGAACCGCTGGTTAGTTGGAGATGCGCATCGGCGTAAAAGGTTTTGTAACACGAACCGAGGTGGAAAACAAGACAGATTCAAACTCATTTCGAGTCATTCGTTCTCTTAAAGCAGCCTCCCCTATGCCCCATGGCTGAAATGGTTAGACCGCATCTATAATCCTGCCCGAGGATTCCTGCGATGAAAACTGTTTTGGCTGTACTTCTGCTCTCCGCTGCTGCGCTGGCTCAGAACTCTAACTCTGAAGAGGGCAAAGTTGTCCGCTATGAACTTAAGCCGAGCGAGCTGAAATACACATATGCAGCGTCTTACAGCCCTGTGGCGCATCTCAAGTCCGGCAACATTCTTGAAACCAATACGGTCGATTGTTTCGGCAACGCTATCAAAAAGCCCGGCGACACACTGAGCATGGCCCCCGGTGACAATCCTCTCACCGGGCCGTTTTATATTGACGGCGCGGAACCCGGCGATACGCTGGCGGTGAAATTTCTGGAAATCAAGGTTGATAGCAATCAGGGAATCGGCGCGCTGGCGCCTGGCTTTGGCGCGATCAACTCCACTAATTACACGCCTATGCTGAATGCGCCAATCAAAGAGAAGATTTGGTTTTATCCCATTGACCATGCCACAAACACCGCAACTTTTCAGGCGCTTGATTCCAAATACACCGTTAAATTTCCATTGCATCCTTTTTTTGGCTGTATTGGGGTCGCACCTGCAGGCGGAGAGGCCCGCAGCTCCGTGGTGCCTGAAGCTTTTGGCGGCAATATGGATTCGCCGGAAGCCAGCGTCGGCAACACGGTCTATTTCCCGGTGAATGTCCCGGGAGCAATGCTCTTCCTGGGTGATGGTCATGCCGCCATGGGCGACGGAGAAATTGCCGGCACCGCGGTTGAAGTCCCGCTTCGCGGACGCGTGCAGGTCCACGTTATTAAAGGCCAGAAGATCAGTTGGCCGCGCTTTGAAAATGATGAATACATAATGACCGTTGGCGCATACCGCCCGCTCGACGACGCGTTGCGCATCGCCTTTACTGAGCTGGTTGGTTGGATTCACACCGACTATGGTCTCTCAGAGATGGATGCTTATGAGCTGCTCTCAAAGGTCGGAGAGATTCACCTGAATGAAATGGTCGATCCTAATTATGTGATAGTGGCTAAGGTGAAGAAGAGTTTTCTGCCTACAAAGAAGGCTGTGGCGGATAAATAGCTATCGCATTTCGAGGTTTCATTTCCCTGAAGTCTTGAAGCGAAGCGAGAGGTCCCTATGTCCAATAGATAACAAGTGAAAAATTGTGATGAACCCTGAAGTGGTTCTTGCAAAATAGCAATCCCCTCACCCCGCCCTGCGGAATTCGGGAGAAGAATTACAACTTCTCCAAATACTCCACAATTTCCGGACTTGTCCAATTCTCCGGGCCGATGAACTTGCGCCGGACCACACCAGATGAATCGATGATGAACGTTTCCGGCTGTCCGGTGGTGCCGTAAAGATCGCTGCTTTGCTTTGCAGGATCATTCACGGTCAAAAAATCGATGTTGTATTGCTTCAGAAAGCTATGGTATGCGTCGGGACTATCATCCGTGCTCACGCCCAGCACGGTGATTTTAGGGGCCATCTGCTTTTGAAGCTGCGCCAATGATGGCATCTCTTCTTTGCACGGCTCGCACCAACTGGTCCAAAAATTCAGGATCACGGTTTTGCCCTTTAAATCATTGAGTCTCACCGTGTGGTCTGAGTCCTGTACAGTGAAATCAGGTGCTGGCAGGCCAATCATCCGCAGCCGCGGCTGGTCATTGCAGCCCTGGGCTCCCGCTAAAATGAGCGCCATTAAGGCCAAACCTGCGATTCGTATGGATTTCACCCCCTTATAATAACCCGATTCACATGGAATCAACCCACGGAGAAGTAGCGGAAGTAACCGTTGACGTCATTATTCCGGCCCGGAATGAAGAGGATTGTATTGCCCGGTGCCTGGAGTCGCTGCTTTCCCAGCAGGGAATCTCCTTTCGAGTTACCGTGGTGGACGACAGTTCCAGTGACAGGACGCGCGCCATCGCCGAGTCTTTCTTATCAGTCCGAGTAGTTGGTGCGACGGAGCCACCGCCTGGCGTTATGGGAAAGTGTAATGCGTTGATCTGCGGCTCCCGGGGCAGCGCTGCCAAATGGCTGCTTTTTACCGATGCGGATACCGTCCACTATCCGGGATCTCTGGCTGCTTCCGTTCGTGAGGCTGAGCAGCGCCAAGTCGATCTATTGTCATATTCTCCTGAGCAGGAAACTGTGACATGGTGGGAACTTGCCGTTATGCCGGTAGTTTTTGCGGAACTTACGCGGACTTATCCAACCGAAAGAGTAAATGATCCCCGCGATGCTACAGTGGCCGCGAACGGCCAATACATCCTTGTCCGGAGGGAAGTGTATGAAGCCCTGGGAGGCCATTGTGCTGTAGCAGATAAGCTATTGGAAGACGTAGAGTTAGCAAGATTAGTTAAAGCTTCCAACCACAAAATCTGGTTCGGCCACGGAGCGGGCAGGGTGCGCACCAGAATGTATCGCACCTTTAGAGCAATGTGGGAAGGCTGGACAAAAAATCTTGCTTTACTTTTCTTGCATCCGCTGCGACTTGCGGCCATGCGCAGCATTGAGTTCCTGACCGGAGGACTTTTCTTTTTTTTAGGATTGGCCCTCTCTTGGCATGATCTGCGCAACGGGCTCGTTCTGATCGTTTTAGGCACGCTTTTTTACATTCGTTTCATTCTCCGAATCCGCCGTGCTCATTTTCCGTGGAAAGCTAACCTATTATCTTTCATAGGGTTACCTCTTTTTGTGTCACTTTTGATCCGGTCGTACATCCATTCCAATATACGCGGCGAGTTAACATGGAAAGGAAGGAAGTACTCACAATCCGCACCCAAAGCAGCATCCGGTTCATCTATTCGAAAGGGCAATCTTTAGTTAACCAACTGATTCACATGGTCTATCTCACCAGGAAAGCAGAATTTTCAGCGTCGCATTATTACCACAATCCGGAATTTACCCCGGAGGAAAACCAGCGCATTTTTGGCAAGTGCAATAATCCGCATGGACATGGGCACAATTACACCCTGGAAGTTACGGTTAAAGGAAAGGTGGACCAGCGTTCCGGCTTTGTGGTTGATCTGAAGGAGTTAAAGGAAATTATGAATCGCGAGGTGATCGATGCCATGGATCATCGTTTCCTGAACAAGGAAGTTGCAGACTTCAAGGACCAGATTCCTACGACGGAAAATCTTGCCATCAACATTTGGCGGCGCCTTCAGCCTAAGCTCAATCTGGCGGAGCTGCATCGGGTCCGCGTCTATGAAACACCAGACCTTTTTGTGGATTTTTACGGAGAAGCATGAAGGCCTATTTGACAAGGCGCTACCTGTTCTCGGCTTCGCACCGGTTACACAGCGATAAGCTGTCCGTCGCTGAGAATCAGGCTGCCTATGGGAAGTGCAACAATCCACACGGCCACGGCCACAATTATTGCGTTGAAGTTACTGTGGCGGGCCACGTTGATCCCCGCACCGGGATGGTCTGCAATCTGGCCGACCTGGATTCTTTTGTGCACGAAAAAATTCTGGAACGTTTTGGCCACCAGAACCTCAATACATTAGCGGAATTTCAGGGAATCGTGCCCACCACCGAGAACCTCTGTGTGGAGGTTTTTACCGTCTTGCAACGCGACTTCCGTCACGCGCAGGTGGATAAAGTGCGAATCGAAGAGACTATGCTCAATTTCTTTGAATATGCCGGAGGAAGGGAAATCCGCTACTAGGAGATTTGTGGTGAAATCAGGAGCTGCTGTGAAAAAAATTGATGAGCTTTCCGCGCTATCAGGGGCCAGCACGCAGGAGTTGTTGCGTGAAGTGCTGCTGCGCCTGGGAGAGGACCCCACCCGCGATGGTCTTGTCCGTACGCCGGAGCGCATGCAGAAGTCGCTGGAATATCTGACCAAAGGCTATCAACAAGATGCCGACAAGGTCCTTCAGGGCGCTCTCTTTGACGTTTCCTATGACGAGATGGTTATCGTCAAAGATATCGAGATGTTCAGCCTGTGCGAGCACCATCTGCTGCCATTCTTCGGCAAAGTTCACGTGGCTTATATTCCCAACGGCAAGGTGCTGGGGTTGAGCAAAATTCCTAGGCTGGTCGATATCTTTGCCCGTCGTTTGCAGGTACAGGAACGTTTGACGGTGCAAATTGCGGAAACCATTCAGAATGCTATTCAGCCGCAAGGCGTGGGTGTAGTAATTGAGGCGCGCCATCTGTGCGTGATGATGCGCGGTGTGGAAAAGCAGCATTCCTCGGCGGTGACCTCGCATATGCTGGGGAGCTTTCGCAGCTCTGATAAAACTCGCGAGGAGTTTCTTTCGCTGATTCGCAACGGCAAAAATGGAAATTCGTTCTGATGCCATCTGGCCAGACTGATCAGAGCAAAGTCGCGCTTGTCACCGGCGGCAGTCGCGGCATCGGTCTGGCGATGGCCCGTGTGTTCGCGGCCAGCGGCTATTCCGTAATCATCACCGGACGGGACACCAAACGGCTTCAGCAAGCTGCGTCAGAGATCACAGTACAGGGCGGCGCGGTCACGGCCATTGCGTGCGACATACGCGATCCGGACTCAGTAGAAAAGCTTTTTCAGGCAGTTCGCAAAGCGCACCCGAGACTTGACGTGCTCATCAACAATGCTGGAGTGGCCCACGCGCTTGCACCTGTTGAACAACTATCTCTCGAAACATGGAAAGAGGTCATCGACACCAATTTGACCGGCATGTTTCTCTTTACACGCGCCGCGTTGCCGTTTATGGACGCCGGTGGAACCATTGTGAATAATCTTTCGGTTGCCGCAGTAACGCCGTTTGCTGGTATGTCCGCATATAACGCATCCAAATTCGGCGCTATGGGATTTACGCTCGCTTTGCGCGAGGACCTGCGTAAACGTGGAATCCGGGTGCTGGCGCTCCTGCCCGGCGCGACTGATACCGACATCTGGGGGCAGTTCTGGGCAGACGCGCCGAGGGAAAAGATGATCTCAGCAGAAACGGTTGCCCAGACCGTTCTTCATGCCGTTTCTGTTCCCGCAAACGCCGCGATTGAAGAAATCAGGATCGGTCCGGCGGCTGGGGTGCTTTAAACTTCAGCTCTGCCCAATGAATACGCCGATCCATAGATCAATAATCTTCAAATGCGTAAACGTTTTTCCGCGTAGGCATAAGCTGGATCAGCAATGCTCCGCAGACAAACCCACCCACGTGGGCCCAAAACGCTACACCCCCCACCGGCCCCCTAGAAACGGTCAGCGCGGAAGCTGCGCCGCTGAGAAGATTGATGATCAACCAGTACCCCAGCACCAGCCAGGCTGGAAGCCAGAACACAAAAAACCCCCACCAGGTAAGCACTCGCGCTCGCGGATAAAGCACCAGATATGCGCCCATCACTCCGGCAATTGCCCCGCTTGCGCCCACAGTCGGCACCGGTGAATAGAAATTAAAGAGCAGATGCGTTACCGCAGCTGCCAGGCCACACACGATATAAAACACGAGATAGCCAAAATGGCCTATCCGGTCTTCCACGTTGTCGCCGAAGATCGCCAGCCCCCACATGTTTAACAGGACGTGCGGCCATGAAGCGTGAAGGAACATAGAACTCAGAAAGGGCACAAAGGCCACCGCTGCGGGAAGGTATCCTTTCATCCAGGCTGCAAAATGCTCTGGAACAAACGCAAATTGCATCTCGAAGTCGGCTCTGGCGCGTGGTCCCCCGGAAAGCTGCAATGACCACTCAAAAAAGAAAATCGCAATATTCAGTATGATCAGGAAATAATTGATAAACGGCGTTGTCGATCGGGGCGCGTCGTCTCGGATGGGTATCATGCGATGGCAGCTTCTTCAGTATCATGCTTGATAACCGGGAGTTACTCAAGTGGACGCGGTCCTGATTATCGACAAGCCGGCAGGAATGACCTCGCATGACGTGGTGGCGTGGGTGCGCCGCATCACCGGCGAAAAATCCATCGGCCACCTTGGCACGCTTGATCCCATGGCAACCGGCGTCCTGCCTCTTGTACTGGGCCGTTTCACCCGGTTGGCGCAGTTTTATAACGAAGCCGACAAGCGGTATGAAGGCGCAATCCGCTTTGGCTGGGCCACTGACACCTACGATGCAGAAGGCCAGCCCACGGGTCCCGAACAACCGGTCAATCTTTCATTGGATCAGGTGCGCGCCGCCGCTGTTGAATTCATTGGAGAGATTTCTCAATACCCGCCCCCATTCTCTGCCAAGAAGATTGCCGGCATACCAGCCCATCGACTGGCGCGCAAAGGACAGCCAGTGCAGCTCAACCCCAAACAGGTTGAAGTCAAAGAACTTGAATTCATTTCCTGTGATGGCAAGACTGTTCGGTTTCAAGCGTTGGTCAGCCCCGGAACCTATCTCCGCTCTCTGGCGCACGATCTGGGTAAGAAGCTGGAGGCAGGCGCGCACCTTTCCCAGCTCAAGCGTACCGCCGTACGTGAGTTTACGATCGAAGAGGCCTACAGCCTGGAGCAGTTGGAGCAAGCTAAAGCGGCTAACAATTTTGAAGAGCTGTTTCTCCATCCACGACTGGTTTTGCCGGAGTTTCCGGCAGTGGTGGCATCGCCGGAGAGCGCTGCCAGAATACGTCATGGAGGCGCTGTAAACCTGCCAGAATTCAGCAAAGCGTCCATTGTGAGGGTGTTTGCCGGACAAAGAGAACTATTGGCTATTGCGCGTCGCGTGGCAGGGACACTCTTCCAACCCAAAGTTGTGCTGAACGGATAATCTCTGGCCACTGATTCATTCAATAGCTGAACGTTCCGATGCACGGCGACTCTAACCGCCGCAGTAAGTTCAGGGCCACGCATGATTTAAAATCGTGCCACCCATGAATTCATTTGATGCGTTGCTGGTTGTTTCTTTCGGCGGCCCGGAAAAGCATGGAGACGTTATGCCATTTCTGGAAAACGTTCTGCGTGGAAAGAATGTTCCGCGGCAGCGGATGCTGGAAGTGGCAGAGCACTACCATCACTTTGGCGGACGCAGCCCCATCAATGAGCAAAATCTTGAACTGATCTCAGCGCTCAAGCAGGAGTTCAAAAAACATGGCTTGGAGATCCCAGTTTATTGGGGGAACCGCAACTGGCATCCGTTTCTGGCAGATACGCTGAAGCAAATGCAGGCGGATGGAATTCATCGGGCAGCGGCGCTGGTGACTTCGGCATTTGGATCGTACTCAGGCTGCCGCCAGTATCGCGAGGACATTGCCAAAGCTCAGCAAGTTGCAGGCGTGGAAGATCTGATGATCGAAAAGCTGCCGAACTTCTGCGACCGTCCGAAATTCATTGAAGCGATGGCGGACCGGGTACGCGCCGCCATGGCTGAACTGCCCCAGAGCGAGCAGTTGATCTTCACCGCACATAGTATTCCCATGAGCATGGCGGATGCCTCTCCGTATGTCCGGCAACTGAAAGAGGCGAGTGCCGCCGTGGCTGCCGTCTGTGACATGGATAATTGGGCGCTGGTTTATCAGAGCCGCAGCGGCCCGCCAACGCAGCCCTGGCTTGCGCCTGATATTTGTGAGTATTTGCGAACCCAGCACGCTGCCGGCATTCGCCGCGTGATTGTCTGCCCGATTGGATTTATTTCTGACCATATGGAAGTGCTCTATGATCTAGATACAGAAGCCCGTGCTCTGTGTGATGAGATTGGATTGAAAATGGTCCGCGCTGGGACGGCAGGCGCTCATCCCAAATTGATCAGCATGGTTCGCGATATGTTTCTGCATGCCCAGACTTCGCCGGTGCTGGCGCATTGCGAGCCAGGTTGCTGCCCCACGCCGCAGCGGCCAATAACCTAATTTGTAGAGACGTGGCAATGCTCTGTCTCTACGCACGATTCTGGACGTTTAGGGCTTCGCTGCTGAACTTGCCTGTGGCATGTTCGTGAAGCTATCTGCCAGCGCCTCTTCACAGGTATGTTCGATCACAGAGCGGTAGTGCTCACCCAGAAAGACCCTGAGGCGGGCAGTGTCCATGGTGCTGGAGCCAAGAAGATAGGGCATTGCTTCCGGCGGAATATCAGAGACACCGAGGTCCCAGAGCACACGCAGAGCTTGTTTGCAGATCGTTTTTGCCGGCACGCGCTGGACTTCGATTTTGGCGATGTCAATGCACCGGCGCAGTTCCAGCGGGTCACCGCGCCCGGCTACGTTGAGAACGGTGAGTTTGGGGTCGGCAAGCTTGCGGCGCAGGATATGAGCGATCAGCCGGGCGACGTCATCCACATGGATAAACTGGAATTTATGTTCCAGGTAGTCGCCGCGTGAAGGCAGCCACAGCGGCAGGCGCTTGTTCTGGCGGCGAAGGCGTTCACCCAGGCGGCCTTTGCCTCCGGGAATGCCGCGCAGCACGCCTAGCTGATAGTTCTGCACCGTGGCCCCGGCATATACATGCGGACGCAAAATGTATGTCTTGCATTTCATGCTCTTGGAGCGAGCCTGCACAGTACGGTCAGCTTCCTGCTGATGCAGCGCGTAAGGCAAACTCTGGGCACGTAGCGGCGCTTCTTCCGTGGCGGGCTTGGACAGCTCTGGCCCATAGACCAATGCGCTGCTAGGAAAGACAAATTTATCGATGCCGCCCAGCATGCGATTGTGCTCGGCAATTGCTTCCGTCACACGGCTGGTTCCGGCGACGTTCATTTGCCACATCCGCTTTTTGTCAACCACGCCCGTGCGCAGCGGATCAAGCACAAATGCCAGATGCACGATGCTTTCAGGACGGTAAATCCGCGTCAATTCCAATAGTTGATCGCAAGAGCGCTCTTCTGCCAGGTCAATCTTTTCAAAGCGCTCGAGGGAAGAAGAGTCTTCGGGATCACGGATATCTGCGCCGATGATCTGGAAATCCGGCAGTTGCTTGAGCAGACGCAAGCCCAGATTGCCTGAGATTCCGGTGATTAGCACTGTGGGTTTCTGGGCCATGTCGAAACAGAGGAAGAATCACGTCATCGTAACATAAAGAATTAGTACCCGAACGTCCCCGGCTCGCTCCGTTGGTGCTCGATCTTTCGAATGCGTGTACCGGGCACACAAAGGCGCCACTCACAATATTTCGCAAAGCCATCGGTGATTATTTGGGGGGTGCGGGTGGCATCGCGGGACCATTGGCCGGGGGCGGACCAAAATAATTCTCGTTAAGCTCGGTATGGATTGGCGCGTTAAGCTCCTTGGTTTTTTCCTCCAATTTCTGGCGGAGCATGTCGCGCACGATTTCGTCGTGGACACTCTCAATCGGACTTGTCTGCCGGCTTTCCACGCGGTAGACCACATAGCCATTGCCATCATCCGAGCGAAACACCTCGCCGGCTTTGTGGGAAAAAATATCCTGCTCCAGCTTGGGCGGAAACATGCCACGGCGCGCCACACTCATGTCAGTGTTCGGAGGCGCTGATTTTATGCCCAGGGTGCTGTAGGCCTCTTTTTGCAGTTTGTCCATGGCCTCACCTTTGCCGGCCCGCGCTGCAATGTCATCCACCACGCCCTGAATTTTCTTCTGGTAATCCTGTTTTTGCTCAGGCGTGGCCTGAGGGTCAGGATCATTCCTGGGAATATAAATGCGCGTGAGCTTCACGTTTTCAAATTTCTGCTGGTTCGCCTGGTAATAGGCTTCAATTTCCTGTTGCGACGGATTTCGATACTCTTCCGCAAGCTGGGTCCTGTACAGATCAGCCAGTGTCTTGAGCCGCAAAACGCGCATTACCTCCGCAAATGTGGGGCTGTTTTCCACGCCTGCTGCTTTCGCAGCTTCGGCAAGGATGAGAATTTCGACATACGATTCGGCGAGTTTGCGTTTTGCCGCCGGTGGGATTGGCTGATTGTTCGAATTAAACGACTGCAGCAAATTGTCAAATTGGGCCTTGGTTACCGTCATGGCGCATTGGTTTGCCGAGGGCACAGCTTTTTCCGTCGCCGGCTTGGTTTCCGCAGGGCAGAGTCCGCGGACCGTGATTACAGGCTGATCCGGGGCTACATCGGCCGGCTTTTCGTCCCGTTTTAGCAGAGAGGGAGGGGTTGCCTGAGGAGCCGGTGTTGCGGATGGCGAAGCGGGCGCCTGCTTTTTGGGGGCGCTTTGGGGTGTTTGGGCCAGCGCCGTAACTGCCAAGAAAAAGCAAACGATCAACCTGCGTGTCATCAATCAAGTCCTTTCACCGTGAAAAGGCGGTCAGCGGCAACTTCCTAGTATACGGTAGGCACATAAACACGGGCCGCGAATGGTTACTGATGCAGTGGAAGCAAAACCTTGAGACAATGGCTTAGTGTCCACGTCTGAACTCAGTCCTGTGCTGGAAAGCATGCAGAGAGAAAAGCGCAACGTTGCGCTGAATTCTCTGCTGGCTGCCCTGGCGATCACCTTCCTCAAGTTGATCGTCGGAGTCACCACGCGCAGCCTGGGCATTCTCTCTGAGGCGGCACATTCCGGACTGGACCTGATTGCCGCTTTCGTTACGCTGCTTTCCGTGCGCGTCTCAGACAAGCCGGCAGACGCAGAGCACCAGTATGGACACGGCAAGGTAGAAAACTTTTCCGCTTTCATTGAAACCGGGTTGCTGCTGCTGACCTGCGTCTGGATTGTGTGGGAAGCCGTGCGGCGTTTGAGCGGACATCACAGCGTGCATATTGAGCCTTCACTGGCGGCTTTTGCCGTGATGTTTCTTTCGATGGGGGTGGACTGGTGGCGTTCGCGCAGATTACAGAAGATCGCCGATAAATACGATAGCCAGGCTCTCGAAGCTGACGCTCTCCACTTCAGCACCGATGTTTTTTCCAGCGGCGTTGTGGCGCTGGGCCTGGCGCTGGTGTGGGCCGGCTCACATTGGAAGATAGCATGGCTGACAAAGTCTGATCCCGTGGCTGCCTTGATGGTATCTGGCGTAATCGTCTATGTGAGTTCGCGGCTGGCCCGCCGTACCATTGATGCTCTGCTGGACGCTGCTCCCGTGGGCTATCGTAGCCGCATCATGGACGCGGCCCTGAAAATTAATGGTGTAATTGAGGTGGAGCGGGCCCGCATCCGCCGCGCCGGCAACCGATACTTTGCCGACCTTACTGTAGGCTTGGAGCGCAATGTCACTTTCCAGCGCTCCGGACAGGTGGTGGGTGAGATTACGCGCGCAGTCCAGGCAATCCTGCCGGAGGCCGATGTAGTCATTCATTCCATTCCGCGCGAAACCGGCCGGGAAAATATTTTTGACCGCATCCGCGCCGTGGCTTCGCGCAACAACTTTAGCGTGCACGATGTGAGCGTACAGGACCTGGGCGGACGGCTGCACGTGGAACAGCATCTGGAACTCGACGAAAATTTAAGCCTGAAAGACGCGCATGACGTGGTTACTGTTTTAGAGGGCGAAATTCGCGGCGAGATCCCGGAAATATCCAGCATTCTTACCCATATCGAAAGCGAGCCTTCAACGATTGAGGCCGGCAACACCGTTGTGCGTGATGCCGTGCTGGAACAGAAACTCAGGCCGGTGATCCAGGAATTTCCCGAAGTAGTGGACCTGCACGATATAGAAATCAAGCGTGTACGCGGAAGAGTGTACATGTCATGCCATTGCACCATGTCCGATGAATTGCCGTTATCGCGCGTGCATGATGTGTCAACGGAATTGGAAATCCGCTTCAAGCAGGCCGCGCCGGAGTTGTTCAAGGTGCTCATTCATCCTGAACCGCAGACCGATAATCGCAGATAAATGTGAGCCGCGAATTTCGCGAATGAACACGAATCTATTGAAAATTCGCGTCTTTTTACATTGCTCGAATTGGACAAATCGTTCCATTTATTTTTTTGGTCAGAAAGCAAACGCGTCCTGCTACGTGAGACGTATAGCTTTGCTTTCAGTTATCCGGGTTAAACTTTGTTCTATGGAATGGTTTGAAAACGAAGACTTCTGGCGGGATTTTTATCCCTTTATGTTCTCTGCCGAGCGGTTTTCGGCTGCCCCGGACGAGGTGAGCCGGATCATGGCATTGACGCAATGCACTGGCGGCAGCTTGCTTGATCTGTGTTGCGGCCCGGGACGCCATGCTGTCGAGTTTGCAAGACGCGGATTTCAGGTCACAGGAGTTGATCGGTCGGGCTTTCTATTAGATCGTGCCCGCGAGCACGCATCGAATTCCGGGATTGCAATTGAATTGGTTGAGCAGGATATGCGGAGCTTCATTCGTCCGCAAGCATTTGATCTGGCCTGCAATCTTTTTACGTCATTTGGATATTTTAAAGATGAGCAGGAGAACCTCAAGGTGCTGCGGAATATTCACCAGAGCCTGAAAGAAAACGGAGTGCTGGTGATTGAGACCCTGGGAAAAGAGCGCCTGGCGCGAGTCTGGAAAGATACCATGTGTACAGAACTGGCGGATGGCTCGCTGATTTTTCAACGGCCTCAGGTCCGCGACGATTGGACCCGCATACATTTGGAATGGACGCTCGTGAAAGATAGTCATACGCGCAGTGTCTGCTTCGAGCACACAGTCTATTCCGGCCGTGAACTTAAAGACCGCCTGTTGAGTTGCGGGTTCAAACAAGTCCAATTGTTTGGAGACATGATGGGATCGCCCTATAACCTCGATGCACTGCGGCTGATTGCGGTAGCACGTTAGTAAGCGCCCTAATGGCCACGATTCAAGCTAAATTTGCAGGGTCAACGCTGCAATAATAACAACATCATGAATATTCAGTGGTACTGAGAATAAGTGACACAAATCTGGATCCTGCGAAAGTTACCGCGAAGCTCGGCCTCCCCCCACTCAAGTGCGTATCGCTGGGCAACCTCGTTCACATGATTCATTCTGGGACAAATCAATGTGGGAGTTTTCGGCGCTCCCCAAAATAAGTATTTTGTGGTCTTCGCTCGATGAGGGATTACTAGCATTGCTTGCGGCATTTCAGCATCGACGGGACGCTATAAGGCATTATCAGAAGACGTTTCAAGTAACTTTGTGGTGTGGTCATTTCTCCTCCAGTTTTGATGGCGGTCCTAATCTTTCAGTGCCCCTCCTGAAACAGCTCGGGAATTTCGGCGTCGAGCTCTATATAGACACGTATTTCTCAGCAGAGTCGAAGGTGAGATAGCCCGCTGCAATGACTGCGGTACCGTGTGATAAAGTTTCCCGGCGGAGGCAATAAGTATGGTTGAAGCGCAGGTAACCTGGACGGACGGCGAACGCTTTGTGGCGAACGCCAGCAGCGGCCACGCCATTGTGGTTGACTCCGACCGTGAGCGGAATACCGCCGCGGGTCCAATGGAACTGGTTTTGATCGGCTTGTGCGCCTGCACCGCTACTGATGTGGTCAGCATTCTGCGAAAGAAGCGTGAGCCATTTACCAGAGTCAATGTGCGGGCAGAGGCGGAGCGGGCCAAGGAACCTCCGACGGCTTATACCTCCATTAAATTGATTTATACGGCTAGCGGAAACGTTTCCCGCAAGGCCGCAGAAGACGCGCCATCAAATAGCAGCCAGCATCAAGGCATTCGGATTTACAAATCCCGTTCTGATCGATAACCGAAACACAATCATTGCAGCAAAGGGATTGTTAGCAGATTGAAGGTGAATCCGGGTTTAATGAAAGCAGTCATTAGACGCGAATGCCAACTGCTATCACACAAGGCCAAGAACTAAGAACTAAGAGCTACGGGCCAACTTTCACGCTGCCCCGGCCTTACCGGTCCAGTCCCCCAGCAACTCAACTTCACCGCCGGGATTGCGGGTTTCATTGGCCGGATGAAACACGATCCGGTCCTCACGGCGGAAGTAGGGACAGACCAAACTCCAGGTTTCAAAGCCGCCGCCGGAAACAGTAATCTGGATCGCTTCCGTGGTCGAATCGGCAAGCGCGCCCCAGCCGTGGCCTTGCAAACGGACAGGCGTACCAGAATCATCAGAATAGACATCATTGACAGTAATGATGGCGCCGGCATTTTTCTGCTCGGCCACTTCCATCATCTCAGAGTAAATCTCGTCACGTTCTTCTTCCGTTTCAAATTCGATGTCGAAGATCAGATTCTCTTCAGGTGTAATAACGACAGCCGTGGGGTTCAGGTAACCATCGCCCCTGAGCGAATGCTGGGCTTCATGCAGAAATTCATACGCGAGGGCCTTCAGATCGGTCATAAGCAGGCAGCCTCCTGTTGCAGCAGGTCTTTCATGGTCTCACGGCGGCGAATAAGGCGAGCGCGGGTACCGTCCACCAATACTTCAGCCGCACGCGGACGTGAATTATAGTTGGACGCAAACGACATCCCGTAAGCTCCGGCATCAAGCACGCAGAGATTTTCGCCACCTTCAAGTGGTGGCAGCATGGCATCGCGGGCAAGGAAGTCTCCACTTTCACAGATGGGACCGGCCACATCAGATTGCACTTTCTCGATGCGGCCTTTGACCAGATTCACCGGTGTAATCTCATGCCGAGCCTGATAGAGCGACGGGCGGATAAGATCATTCATCGCGGCATCAACGATGGTAAAACGCTTATTGCCATTGCGCTTGAGATAAAGCACACGCGTGACCAGCGCTCCGGCGGGAGCGATGATAAAACGGCCGGGTTCCAGAAGGAGGTGTGGCACTGGCTTCCTCATCCTTAGCAGCGGCTCAGTAATGGCTTCCTCATATCGATGCGCCAGATCAGTAAAGTCAATAGGAGCAGAGCTGTTGTATGAGATGCCAAGTCCGCCACCCGCGTCTATGAAGCGGATTTTGTGTCCGTCGGCAAGAAGTTGTAGGGCCAGATCGACCGCCCGTTCCATAGCTAGATGAAAAGGCGCAACATCTCCGATCTGCGAGCCAATGTGCAGGCTTACACCTGAAACCCGCAGGTATTTGTGTGCAGCGGCGCGGCGGCAAAGGTCGCGGGCACTGGCGATTGTAATGCCGAATTTGTGCTCCCGCAGACCGGTGGAGATATACGGATGCGTTTCCGCCGGCACGTCTGGGTTGACGCGTAGAGCAATGTCCGCGACTTTGCGCAGCTCGGCCGCACATGAGGCCAGCAGCTCAAGCTCACCCTCACTTTCCACATTAAAAAGCAAGATGCCGCTGCGGAGGGCCAGGCGCAGTTCATCGGCAGTTTTACCCACACCGGAAAAGACAACTTTGCTCAGCGCCTTCTTATTTGCGCGACGAACCCGCTCCAGTTCACCGCCGGAAACAATATCAAAGCCCGCTCCCATTCCAGCCAGCAGACGAAGGATGCTGAGATTGGAATTGGCCTTGACCGAATAGCAGAGTGTGTGGCGTACATGGTGAAACGCCGCTTCCAGCACGCGATAGCGCTCGCGGATGGCCGTGGCGGAGTAGAGATATAGGGGCGTCCCAAACTTTTTTGCGAGCTTGTTGATGGCGAGACCGTCGCAATGAAGCTCATCACTTTTGTATGTGAATCCGGGAGGCCGACTAAACATGAATGGGGATTGTAACAGGGAAGCACTTAGCAATTAGCCATTAGCAATTAGCCATTAGCAATTAGCCTTTAGCCTTGACTCGTAGCTTTTACCAATTCATCCAAAGGAGACGATCAGGAAGTGGGAAGATACTTGGAAATGCGAATCGTTGGTGATTCATCCTGCTGCGATCTTCCAAAAATCAAGCTAATCGCTAAAGGCCAATTGCTAAGTGCTCTCAGAAATACCGCCCGACGCATGCAAGCATCGGGCGGCCCACTCCCAGCCTGACCGGCAATCAGTTTCTGCCTGGCGCCTGGCTGGTTTTGGTGGATACCGGCTCGGGCTTCATCGCGCCTGTACTGTCCGCGGATGAGTCACCGGCCTGCGCGGCGGACGCTGTCTGTTTATCGAAATAGTCGAGCAAAGTCTTTACATCGACCGGGGTCAGGTGAAGATTTGGCATCTTGATCTTGTTGTATTTTTTGAACAGGGCCATGGCGATCGGATCCTTTGCCGCCAATGCCTTGTCCGGCGCAAGAATGTATTTGGCAACCCAGTCGCGGCCATGAGCTGTGGTCACGCCGAGCAGGTCCGGTCCCACGCCATCGCCACCGCCAATGGTGTGGCAGGCCGCGCAACGCGTGCGGAACATCGACGGGCCTTCACCGCCCGTTGATTCGTCAACTTTCGGCACGTCCTCATAACTATTGCTGGCTTTTCTATAGCCCGGGGTAAGCCAGTTATCGACAATCGTGGCAATGAAATGCGGATCGTCAAAAGAACTGTCCTGCATCCATTGGCCCTGTGGTTCGTTGCCCAAAGTTAAACTGCTGGTGTGTCCGGTGAGAGGGTCTTCATCCAGGCGTCCGGCCATGCCGATTTTCTTGCGAATTGTATCAATGTCTTCTTTTTTACCGGTCAGGAAGTACCAGCCGGGGCCGGTGTGGAATTTCTTCGCATAGGCCTTGAGCACGGCAGGCGTGTCATGTTTAGAGTCAACTGTAATGGAGTAAAAGAAAATATCCTTGCCCATGCGATCGCCAACCAGTTTATAAACCTGGGCCAATTTGGCGGTTTCAAGCGGGCAGGTTTCGCCGCATTCGGTGTAGATGAAATTGATAAGGACGATTTTGCCTTTCAGCATGTCGTCATAAAAATGGATGGTCTTTCCATCCTGCGTGATGAGAGGCACATTGGGAAAGTAATTTGCGCCCCAATAAGAGTTATCGGCTAAGGCAGGTGTGACACCGATCGTTACATAGGCTGCCGCCGAAAGAACAAACGCGGCCGCAACTGCCAAGATGGCCCAACCATTCCGTCGCATGGTATCTGATCCCTTTTGATTTTTTTGACTTAAATGTTGAAATAACGGCGGGCATTCCCCGGTGAATGTCCCGCCGCTATCAGGTTTAGTTATCTTCCTCTGCCGCCCCCGGAACCGCTGCCGCCCCTGCCAGAGCCTGAGCCGCCACCAGAGCCTGAGCCGCCACCAGAGCCGGAGCCGCCACCAGAGCCGGAGCCACTGCCGCCGCGGCCAGAGCCGGAACCGCCACCAGAACCGGAACTGCTGCCGCCCTTGCCAGAGCCGCCGCCGGAGATGCCAGCATCCGAACCGCCGCCGCCGCTGCCACCCTTCCCGCTTACGCTGCTGGAACTGCTACCGCTGCCGGAGCTCGATCCGCCGCGTGTACCTGAAGCAGTGCCGGGCTGGCTGCTAAACGCTGTTGGCAGTGTGGTTGATGCAATGTAGCCCACTCCCTGCGGTGTTGGAATCGGGGTCGGCATCGGAACCAGGCCGCGGTCCAGTTCCCAACGAACCAGCATGGCGTGATCTTCATGCACGGTGTTGTGGCAGTGCTCCATAAACATTCCGTAAAATTCGCGGAATTGCATGGTGAGAGTTACGCTTCCACTCGGACGCAAGCGATATACGTCCTTGCGGCCTTTTTCCCACGCGGGCACATTGGCTGCGCTGCCGTTGCGGGCAAGAATCTGGCCTTCTTCAAAGTGGATGTGAACCGGATGGTCCCAGCCTCCGCCGGCATTCTTGAGCGTCCAGATTTCACGCGTGCCCGGTGTAGGCGCCGCGGCAACCCGGCCGTAGTCAGCCTGGAGCATGGTTCCACCATCTGTTTTAACGCCCCATGGATCCTGATCGGTTGGATCGGTAAGGCTCTTCGCTCCGCTGCCGAACTCAAACGTGCGTTCGCGAACCACTGGAATGTTTGAGAGATCGGGGTTGGGGATCATCTGCGCAGGCACCTGGCTGAGATCGGGCTTCGCCGGGTTTGCGGTGATGCGGAATTCCAGGATCTTACCAACACAGGGGTCGGATGATTTGCCGGCAAGCGCATCAGCAATCGTGCGATCTGCCGCAGGCTTCTTGCCGTCTGTGTGTTCGCACAGGTTTACCATCCAGACTTTGTCGCCAAGGTTATAGCGAGAGAAGTCGATGACGATGTCATAACGTTCTGCAATGCCTTGTTCGTCAAGCTGAGTAAGCGTCACAGGTTGTGGCAGCAGGTTGCCATCATTGGCAATCTGGATCATCGGTGATGCGTCACTCAGTGCAAGCTTAAAGAAACGCGAAACGCTGGCGTTCAGGATGCGGAAGCGATACTTGCGGCGCTCCACTTCAAAGAACGGTTTGTAGCACAGGTTCACGGTCATCACGTCGCCGATAAATCCATCAAGCTGGAAGATATCGAAGTAGAGCTGTCCGTTTGCGTCCCATGCCTTGTCAGCCAGCATCAGGTTGACGTCATAATCCAGGTTGCCCCACGATTTTGAAGAGCCGCTGGGCAGGCGCAGGTTTACGCCGTCATTCAGTTCTTCATTGCCGCGATCAAGCGCGCTGTAGATGTTGAACATGGCAGCGTTGCCCTTGTACACGTTTTGCGAAGTGAAGCTGAACATGTGATCGTGGAACCAGTGAGTGCTCATGGTTTCATGCCAGTCACCGGGGACTTTGTTGATTCCGCCTGCATCGGTCGGGCTGCCGGCACGGGGATCGGTCGCGTCAACGTTGATGCTGTCATGTCCAGCCAGGATGATGGGCCAGTGATAATCGTAGAACTGTCCGGGGAAGAAGAATGCGCCGGTAAAGCCGTCATTCTCTGCGCCGTGGTGTCCATTGTGTTCGTGGGTAGTAATCGTGTGGCGACCGAAACCACCATTTTTCGTTACATCAGCGGGAAGCAGGTTGTGATGACGGAAAATAATCGGCTCGCCGTAGCGTCCAATTGCCAACTTGGGAGGAATGGTTCCATTGAAAGTCCACAGTGCCAACGGACCCTGATCGGGAAGGTTGGGGTGGAACTTGGGATGAATGCTCTGGCCATTCTTGGTATTGATCTTGGCGCCTTCCTGTGTAGCTTCAATGAAAACCTGCGGTGCGAATTCATCAAACCGCTGGTGTGCCCAGTCTTGTCCCGGCGGGCGGCCTTCCATAGGACCAAAGCCACCGCCTAATGCGGGATCCATGGCGATGGGCGTCTGATTGGAAAGTGCGGTCGGCGCCGGACCAGCCGCAGACATTGGATTGCGGTCCAGCACTTCAAATCGAAGCATGGGCTGGGTAAATGCCAACCCGTTCAGTCCAGGGCTGGGTGGTGCGCCCGTGGGACCATTTAATGAACTTGCAGCAAAGGCGCTGGTGACGAATGGGTTAAGACCATGAATGGGGGCGAGTGCGCCACCAGTTGTGATTAAGCCCCACTTGATCAAATCGCGACGGGAAACCTGACCCTGGGAATATGCTTTAACAATCTCTGCACGATTTTTGCGGGCGTTCTCGGCCTCGCGAAGACGTGCTTTAGAAGAGTTCTCGGACAGGAAAAATCCATCCTGTTGTTTACGGCTCATTGACTGCGCTCCTTAAGTTAGCCTGCAATTAGCCAGGGGGTAAGCCCGTGGCGCGGAAGCGCTGACAACCAGTGCCCAGTTTCCTTTGTTTTTCGATGGAAACTTATTGCCCCGTATTCCTCCTGAACCCTTAATGCAAGTCGAGGGCGGATGGCATGGGATCGCCATCAATCGACCTGCACAGCCCGGAAGAACGGTGTCAGCTCTCAAAGAGAGAATGACCTTAACCCATTAAAAGAGACCGAGATTCTGATTAAAGTTTCTTAAACATTTTAGAATCAACATTTCTGCTTAACCTTTGTATTCCGTAAAGTCGATTTCGCTGGGGTTTGCGCTTAGAGATTTGGCGAGAGTATACGACTGGCTTGGTGATGTGTATGCCGCGGAAAAAGAACCACCTTATGGAGCCGTTGACGTAACAAAAGACTGGATCAGCGACAAATTTCATTCCTGAAATGCGTACAATCATCCGATCATTTCTTTAAGGAGGAGTCATGGCTGCACAGCCGCAAACATTCCCTCAGGGCAGCAAGAATTTAAGTCAGGCAATTCTGCCTGAGTTCGACCATGAGATGGCAAACACGCGCAAATCTCTGGAGCGCATTCCCGAGGACAAGTTCAGTTTCAAGCCACACACAAAATCAGCGACTTTAGGCGGATTGGCTACTCATCTGGCCACTATCAATAACTGGGCGGAAGCCATTTTCAGTCAGGACAGCTTTGATGTGAGCACTGCGCCACGCAATGCTGAGTTTAAGTCGCGTGCTGAAGTTCTGGCGGCCTTCGACAAGAATACTGCGTCGGCCCGCAAGTCCATTGCAGATGCGACTGATGCTTATTTCATGAAGCCCTGGACCCTATCCGCTGGCCCCAATACCGTCTTCACTCTGCCGCGGGTTGCCGTGGTGCGCAGCTTCCTTCTGAATCATACGATTCACCACCGCGCTCAAGTGGGCGTTTATCTGCGGCTGAATGACATTGCTGTACCCTCGATTTACGGGCCGTCGGCGGATGAAGGGAACATGTAGCAGGGTGGCGAACCAACTTGTGCGGTTAGTCATTTTGGGGCGGATCCTGCTGAACATGCCGTAAAAACCACCAGGCCTCGGTTTTAACCGAGGCCTGTTTAAGAGCTATCTGACCGTGTGTTTTCCCCCGAAACCACCAGCCAGATTGTTAATGCACAGTCATCATCGCAGGCGCGGCGAATATCAACAAGAGTACCTAGGTAACAAGCTGGAGTTCTTATTCCCGGGCGCCATGCTTTCTGCTGGCCAGCCGCCCAGAATGCGGGCAGTGTGATCATCTGGTTCGGATAAAAACCTTAAGTGGCCGGCGCATAGCCGCTGTTTGATGCTTTTGCAAGGTAGCCCCGCTACGGCTTGCTGATTGTCTTGCTATCTCCGAAAATCTGCGGAAATCAGCGGTCACGGGTGTCCGTAACCAAATCGGAGTGTACCGAATGAGGCTGCAACTGGCTTTGGCGTGTCTTTGCTCCCTCAGGCCGCAACCTGTTGGAATAATCTTTTGAGTGTCTGCCAGGCGAACATCTGTAGCGGGCTTCCGGCAAAAGCCCGGGCAATGGCAAAGACATTTACAAGGTGGAAATTCTTGTCATTCACCACGGCATAGACAGGTTCAGAGTAATCTGGGCGAAATTTGTATTTGTAGTGTTCCAGCCCTTTGAAGTTATAAAGAGGATTCGCCGTAAGGCGCATAAAACGAAACAAAGATCGCAGCCAGAGCGGGCCAGGTACGCCCAGTTCCAGCACGCGTTCTGAAAGCGGCACCAGCCCCATGGTCACTTCGCGGCAATTTTCCTGGGCAAATGCTGACATGGCAGCATGGACTAGAAATTCACTGGTGCCCAGCGGGGCCCCAGCACTGTGCGCCCATTGCTCAAACAGCCATCCATCGCGATTTGGCATGGGCGAGCACATCAGGTAACCAATAACTTTGTCATTGCGCCTCGCCACAAACAGCCGGCGGTCGCTTAACTCTCCGAATATGTCCGGCTCAATCAGGAAATGCAGTGGCGGCAGGTGCTTGCGGCTCAGCCACTGGCGGCGGATCTCGCGTAAATCCAGGGATTCAGCGGCAATGTGCGCCGGCATCTCCGTGGCCGTGATGCGCTTGTTCCGCGCCCGCGAGATTTGATAGCGCAGCGAGGAGTGAGATTTCACAATCGCCGGCCATCCCAGGGGGTTCCAGTAGGGAAGCGCGCCTATGGCCGCAATGGAGTGTTGAACGGAATCTTTTACCACTCCAGTGAAGCGAGGTCCCACATGAAAGTAACAGACGCGCTCCCGGCTGCGCGTTGCTTCCGACTCAAATTCTTCCACTACCTGGGCCGTCCTGCCAGGACTGCATACAGGAGCACCAGCGACGACTCGAATCCGGTTGCAGGTTACGTAACCAATGACCGCATCTTTTTGGGAGGTGAACCAGTGTTGGATTCCCGGATTCAGGATCTGGTACGCAATTGGGTTCCAGCTATGCGCCAGCACCAGTTCGCGCACAAGTGGAAAATCTGGGGCCGCGGACACAATCACCTCAGTTCAATTATGGCATTTTCACGCAGTCTGAGCTGGTCTCACCGCTGCTGGAAAAGAGTGAGTACGGTAAAACGTGCACGGAATCGCAACTCTTAGTAAGCTATTAAAGACATGGCAGCGGACAACTCATTTGACATCGTAAGCAAGGTGGACCTGCAAGAGGTCTCCAATGCAATCCAGAACGCGCTCAAGGAGATCCACACGCGGTTCGACTTAAAAGACTCAAAATCTGACATTCAGCTTGAGGGCAAAGAGGCCATGGTGCTCTCCTCGGCCGACGAGTACAAGCTTAAGGCTGTAACCGATATTCTCCAGAGCAAGCTGGTAAAACGTGGGGTGCCAATCAAAGCGCTCAATTATGGCGTGGTGGAACCGGCGGCGGGCTCCAGCGTGCGCCAGAAAATCACCATGCAGCAGGGAATTCCGATCGAGAAGGCGCGGGAGATCGTGAAGGTCATCAAGGACTCAAAGAAAAAAGTCCAGGCATCCATCCAGGGTGATACCGTTCGAGTGAGCGGCAAAGACCGTGACGCCTTGCAGGAAATTATTGCGCTTCTGAAAGGCCATGACTTTGGTATTGATATGCAGTTTACGAATTACAGGAACTGATTTCTTGAAGTTGATCTTAAGGACACCTTGAGTTCACCGGCCACAACCACTGCCAAAGAAGTTTTCGAGCTGCTGCGGGATGATCTTGCTGCAATTGAGCGGGAGTTCGGGCGCGATACGGTTTCAACCGTCCGTGCGATTACCGATATTGGTGAACATCTCCGCGCTGGCGGCGGCAAGCGTATACGCCCGGTATTGCTGCTGCTCTCAGCCAAGCTCTTTCCGCACCAGGAAAAAAGCGCCATCAAGCTGGGGGCGATTGTTGAAATGCTGCATACTGCCACCTTGGTCCATGACGATATTATTGACGAGGCGAAAACGCGCCGAGGCCGTCCGGCGGCAAACACTCAGTGGGGCAATTCAAAATGCGTGCTTGCCGGTGACTGGCTTTATATGCAGGCCTTTAAAGTCGCGGTGCAGGAACGCAACTTCCGCGTGCTGGACGTATTGATTGACTTGACCCAGCAAATGGTTGAGGGCGAACTGCTCCAGATGGAAAAGCTGGGGAAGTGCATTTCCCTGGACGAGCATTTTGACTTGATCTTCCGCAAAACAGCGTGCCTTTTTTCCGTTTCCACGCGGCTGGGCACGATCATAGGTAATGCGACTGAAGAACAGGAAATGCGCCTGGGTGAATATGGGCGCAATCTTGGCCTGGCCTTCCAGATCGTGGATGATGTCCTTGATCTCACGGCTTCAGAAGAAGTTCTGGGCAAACCGGTCGCCAGCGATCTGCGAGAAGGCAAGGTGACGATGGCGGTGATTCACGCGCTGCAACACTGTACGCCAGCGGAGCGCAAACTGGTTGAGACCGTGCTGGAAGAGCGCGCCTTCGTTAGCGTGAAGCACGAACAGATTCTGGAGATTTTAAACCTCTACGGCTCTATTCCCTACGCCTATGACGCGGCCGCTAGGCACGCCGAAACGGCGCGCAAGGCCATCTGCACATTCCCCGACTCAGAGATCAAGCGCGCTCTGCTTTCAATTCCGGATTTTATTGTGGAAAGAAGCAGCTAGCTTGCTGATGTGAGACAACTGTCAGAACAAAATATTAAATACTCCAGTCCAATGCCGGAACTTGGCGCTTGCATATTGAGCTCGTCTGGATGACCTTCTATACTGAACATCGGAGAACAAACTGTGCCTCTTTCCGTTGTGATTGTGGATGATGAACAACTGGCGCGCGATGAACTAAGTTACCTCCTCAAGTCCGTGGAGGACGTAAGTGTTGTCGCGCAGGGCCACAACGGGTTGGAGGCCGTGAGTCTTATCAAGGAGCTCTCTCCAGACATATTATTCCTCGATGTGCAGATGCCCGGACTTGATGGATTTGGGGTCCTGAAAAAACTTATTGATAAGAAAGTCCCGCTGCCCCAGATTGTATTTGCGACTGCGTTTGATCAATATGCAGTTAAAGCATTTGAAGTCAACGCAGTAGATTACATCCTTAAACCATTCGATAAAAAACGAGTTTCCCAGGCAATTGAGAAAGTGCGCAAAAAGGTCCAGGGAACAGCTACTGGGACGGAGAAACTGGATACCCTGGTCAAACTGCTTGAGTCGCAGCGTCCACAGAATAAAGTTCTCCTGCGCAGCGCTGGAAGGCTGCTGCTCGTCGACCAGAAAGATGTTTGCTTTGCCTCCATTGAAGACGGCATTATCAGCGTTGTGGCTACGAAT
Source organism: Candidatus Angelobacter sp. (assembly GCA_036495645.1). GTDB lineage: Bacteria > Acidobacteriota > Terriglobia > Terriglobales > Acidobacteriaceae > Angelobacter. The sequence goes on along the minus strand of DASXMN010000075.1, from coordinate 47,699 downwards.
TTAGAAGGCCAGTCCAATTGCCGCACACTTGAAGAATTACTTGAAGTACTGGATGCGGAATCATTCTGGCGCGCACACCGCTCTTTTGTGGTCAACATCAACCGAATCAAAGAAGTAGTGCCTTGGTTTAAGAGCTCGTACCAGCTTCGCATGGACGACCGCAAACAGACTGAGATTCCCGTCAGCCGCGCCCAAACCAAGCGGCTCAGGGAGCTATTCGGGCTTTAGCTGCAAGCGCTGCGGCCGATTCACTGCCGAATTCAGGCCTGCTCTCTTTTCCGATGTCGCTCTATTTAATCGCTACTGCCAGCGTGTCATGGTGCTCACGGATGAACCGGCGAAGATATGGGCCTATCTGGCTGGGAGCGTCAAAGCCGGCGGCCTTTGCCGCTGCTTCCTGATCTTTTGCGGGAACGTCAGCACTTTCGGCGTAGTGCTTTAAATCGCGATAGACGCCGATGGTAAAGATGTCCCAGGCTGCTCCCTGATCACGCACAAAAATAAAGTTCTCCGGCTCCTTCAGGGCTTTTGAGTAGGCATTTTCCATCTCGCGTTCTTTATACAAATCGGCAAACTTACCCGGCAGCGCCACAAACATCTCCACATGAAAGAACGCGCCATTCGCAAACGCCTTTCGCAGATCGTCCAGGGCTGGTCCATAGACAAACAGGTCTTCCTGCCATGCAATGTCTTCTTTGAGTTTGTCATCAAGCTTCGCCTGGCCTGCCTGTTTGCGTTTGCCAATCCTGTCTGGCTTGTAATACTCAGCGTAGCTGCCAAGAGGGAATAGAACCATCAGGTCCCAATGGTCTCCCTGGCTGTGGCGCATCCACAGCGGGGCTTCGTCGCCTGCCTGTTTCAGCTCTGCCGCCCGCGCTTTGTAAAGGTCTATAACGTCCAGCAGCTTTCCCGGCGCTGCCTGCACAAGGCTCACCTTGTAGAGATAAGGAGTCTCAGCGGCGTGCGCCGCGACGGCAAAAAATGAACAGAGAAGCAGGACCAATAAGGCATGTTTGCAGCGCATTCAAAGTCACTCACTTTCGCGGAATTTTAGAAGAGACCGGCGGACACTCTAACCTTGGCCACAGCGTTTGCGCCATCTCCGCTGCCGATGGTAACGTAAGAAGTTTGCATTGTGAATGTATTTCGGGGAGGAAGCATGGCGTCATCTTATAACGGGGTTGCGCTGCCGAAGGAAGGCAGCCCCATTACTTTTAGCGGCGGTAAGTTGCAGGTGCCGGACAATCCCATTATTCCTTACATTGAAGGCGATGGTACGGGCCGCGACATCTGGGCCGCTTCAGTACGCGTTTTTGATGGCGCTGTGGAAAAAGCCTACGGTGGCAAGCGCAAAATCCATTGGTATGAAATTTTTGCCGGCGAAAAGGCTTATACCAAATTCAAAAACTGGCTTCCTGAAGGATCGGTTGATGCCGCACGGGATCTGCATGTCTCCATTAAAGGCCCGCTCACCACGCCTGTTGGGGGCGGCATTCGCTCTCTTAACGTCGCCTTGCGGCAGATCATGGAGCTTTACGCCTGCATTCGTCCGGTGCGTTATTACCAGGGCGTCCCTTCGCCAGTAAAGCATCCTGACCAGCTCAACGTGATCATCTTCCGTGAAAACACTGAAGACGTTTATGCCGGCATCGAGTGGAAACAAGGCACCGCTGAAGTCAAGAAGCTGCTGGATTTCCTGAACAACACCATGCTTGCCGGAACCAAGAAGCGCATCCGCGAAGATTCCGGGGTCGGCATTAAGCCAATTTCCATTACCGGCACCAAGCGTCTGGTCCGTATGGCCATTCAACATGCAGTCAAAAATAAGCGCCGTTCCGTAACCCTGGTGCATAAAGGCAATATTCAGAAATTTACTGAAGGCGCATTCCGTGAGTGGGGCTATGAAGTGGCTCGCGACGAATTCCGCGATGAGATTGTGACCGAGCGTGAAAGCTGGATACTCGACAACAAAGATAAGAATCCCAACCTAAGCGTGGAGCAGAACGCCGCGATGATTGAGCCGGGAATGGATTTTGCCCCGGAGAGCTTTAAGCAGGAACTCTACACGGAAGTAAAGAATGTGCTTGATTCAATCGGCAAGTCACATGGCAGCGGAGCGTGGAAAAAGAAAATCATGGTCAATGACCGCATAGCTGATTCGATTTTCCAGCAGGTCATCATTCGTCCCGCAGAATATGACATTCTGGCCACACCAAACCTCAATGGCGACTATATCTCTGACGCTTGTGCGGCCCAGGTTGGCGGGCTGGGAATTGCTCCTGGGGCCAATGTCGGCGACCAACACGCTGTGTTTGAGGCAACGCATGGCACCGCTCCCAAATACGCAGACAAAGATGTCATCAATCCCGGATCAGTCATTCTTTCCGGTGTAATGATGCTTGATTACATGGGATGGCCAGAAGCGGCGCGGATGATTGAGACATCTCTGGAAGCAACGATCCAGCAGAAATTCGTCACCTATGATTTTGAGCGCCTTATGCCGGGCTCAACCAAGGTGAAGACCAGTGAATTTGCCGGACACATACTGGAAAACATGGTGGACCGGCGCAAGAAAACAACGGTATAGCCGGAGCAAATCGAGGAGATCAGGGATTCATGGAAAGTCCTTTAATGTTGTTGGTGTGGTTTGTGGCCCTGGTTCTCGCGGTACTGTTTTTTCTTGCCCAAATGCGGCCGTTTAAAATCTACACGGTCCTGAAAGAAATCAGGGATGAGTTGCTGGCCTCAAGGCAGGTACGCCAATCTTCTCAGGAAAGCGGAACAGGAGTGGATCCTGCGCTGAATAAGATTGTTATTCGGCGTATTCTCGATGGAAGCTGATCCCATCAGTTGTAGGAGCAAAGCAAACAGTGAACTGCGCAAAATGTGGTACCGCGTCCAGGCTACGATGTAAAAACTGTGGCGGCTGTGAGCATTGCTGTGCGTGTGAGAAATGAAGCGCATATCCACATCTGCTACTTGGATCTGCGCAATACATGAAGAAAGCTAGAATGAGAGCTTTCACGCCTTAAAAATATAGGAAGGAACTCTTAATGCGTAAAAAAGTAACAATTGTAGGTGGCGGAAACGTGGGCGCGACGGCTGCCCACTGGGTAGCCTCAAAAGAACTGGCCAACGTTGTGTTGATTGACGTGCTTGAGGGCATCCCTCAGGGCAAGGGGCTGGACCTTTTGGAAGCCATGCCCATTGAAAAACGAGATTCATTTGTCTTTGGCACAAATGATTACGCGGACACCGCAAATTCTGACATTGTTGTAATCACCGCCGGAATCGCGCGCAAGCCGGGCATGAGCCGCGACGACCTGCTCAATACCAATTACAAAATCATGCAGGACGTGATTGCCAAGGTTGTGGCCAACTCGCCGAACTGCATCCTGGTGGTAGTATCCAACCCGCTGGATGCGATGGCCCAGGCCGCGTTCAAGTTAAGCAAGTTCTCCCGTAACCGCGTGCTCGGCATGGCCGGCATCCTGGATTCAGCGCGCTTTCGTACCTTCATCGCGCAGGAACTAAACGTAAGTGTGGAGAATGTAACGGCATTCGTACTCGGCGGCCATGGCGATACCATGGTCCCGCTGGCGCGCTATTCCACGGTGGCCGGAATTCCGATCACGGAGCTGATTCCCAAAGACCGGCTGGATGCGATTGTCCAGCGTACACGCGATGGCGGAGCGGAAATCGTGAAATACCTGAAAACAGGCAGCGCCTATTACGCTCCTTCTGCGGCGGCCACGGAGATGGTGGAAGCCATTCTTAAGGACAAGAAAAAGATCCTGCCCTGCGCCGTCCATCTTGAGGGCGAATATGGCATCAACGGACTTTTTGTCGGCGTGCCATGCAAGCTCGGTTCGAACGGACTGGAGCAGATCATTGAAATCAAATTGACGACCGACGAGCAAGCAGCATTGCAGAAGAGCGCGGATTCGGTTGCCGAACTGGTAAAGGTGATAGGCGTTTAGCCAAGAGTAAGATCCAAATCAATTGCCACCCACGTTAGATGGCGGCCCGAAGGCCGCCTTTAGTCTTGATAACACACAGAGTTAGAAGTAAGAGTTTCTGTTGAGCCATTGCAACCGCGTGACGACGGGCTGGTTCAAGCTGGCGCCGGTGGTACCTTGCGCGATTCCCGTAGAAGGGAACCACGGTGGCGCAAAGCCACTGGCGAATCGCTTATCGAAGAGAACGTTGCGCTGGTTGGCGCCGATGTTCTTAATGTCGTTCTGAATACGGCCGCCTACAATGGTAAGGGTTCCAATCGTGCCGCCAACATTGATGAGGCCGCCTGTTCCGCCTGCAGAAACGGTTGCCAGCGAAGCGTCGATTTCCAAGTTGGAGTTAGTCGGGACGTTCATCTGGATATCGCCACTGGCAGTAAAAATTCCCAACGCCTGGCCGGTATCGTTTCCTGTCAGGCTGTCAACCGGATGTTGGGCACTTGCCGGGTTGCTGGGTGCCCCATAGACTGGTTCGCTCTTATAGAGAATGTCGCCCGTAATCGTCACATTGCTCGCTGCCGTGATGGTTAAGGCTGTGCTGTCCTGAATAGCAGGTTTTCCCGGTCCCGGTCCTGCTAACGACGTAATACTTCCATCTACGTAGAGCAGAGTGTCATAGCCCAGGTCTGTGCCGGCGGTAGGATCAAATTGATGAGGTACGCCGGAGATCGTCAGGTTGGTGTTGCCCGATGACATAACGGTCGTATTCGAGGCTGGATCAATTGTTATCGTCGTGGTTGTTGATCCCTGGGTAATTTTATAAGTCTGGCCGGTACCATTCGCGGCTGGAGTCAGAACAACCGATGCGTTTCCGCTTATCATGATTCCACCGCCGTTGAATGTGGCCGGGCTGCCCTTGGTGGCGGGCGTGTAGGGCAGATATACGCCAGGAGGAACCAAGCCGCTGCTTGGATACGGCGTATTGCTTATGTTTCGCAGTGCATTGCTCAACTGGCTTTGTGTAGGCTGCGGACGGGCGCTGCCGTCGGGATTGGCGCCTTTGCCATCGAGCACTGCGCTCTCCTGATTGAAGCTATTCTGTGGCAGTTGGACTTTCGCCTGACCTAATGCGACTCCCTGCTGGGCAGTCACGTTGGCGGGAGGCGTCGTAACACCTTTTGGACACGCCGAAGTGCCCATTGTGGGCCCTGCCTGACCCAGCGGATCAGTAAAGGTGTAATTGCCTGTTCCAAAGTTCCATGATCCGTTCGTGAAAACTGGGCCCGTAATGGTACCGGGAACCAGAGTGGTTCCGTCACAAAGGTTGTACTGGTCAATAAACATGCCATAACCGGCAAAACTGAGTTTAGCTGGCGTCGGGATTGTGGCTGTGAACGTAATCAGTCCAGAGTCGACCAGTGTTGTCTTTTCCGTACCTTTGGAGGTGCCAACAGAAGTAATCGTATAAGCGTAAGTGTAGTTGACCGTCTTTGCTTTTGCCGGAAACGGATTACACAAAGCCGGCGTGGCTGGCACATCCGTTGTGCAGCTACGCAAACTGAAACTCAAGGTGCCATTGTATTGGCCGGGCCATGAAGCTGCAGCAGGGCCAGTACCATTTCCGGTGACCGACTTGCTGCCATAGGTCCCATTGATCAGAGCCATCACTGCTGTTTCCGTCGCCGGAGAAGGAAGTGGATTAGTACCCACTGCGAACTTCGTGGGATACATTGCTCCGCCTTTCAGGAACAGGGGAATCATGGCCTGGCGCATCACGTTGATACCAGAATCCGCAGCATAAAAGGAGCCACGGAAATTTCTGTAGTAGCCGTTCACCAGCATGTCAGACCTGGACGACCACGCCATGGCGAGGGTAAGCCCAGTTAAAAGCATCAGGAGCAGCAGCGTGGTGATTAAGGCTACCCCGCGCTCATCATGCCTGGCTCGGCGCCTCTCCAAAGATTTGCTGTTCTCACGTCGCATATTGCCTCCTTAATTCGTGTTCAGGTTCCGTGGATTGATCACCACGGACATACCTTGTACTTGATAGGGGCCCAAATCGTAAGCGTTTTGAAACGTACCTGGATTGTCGCTGTTTGGGGTGGCTCGCGCGACTATCTGAACTTGCAATGACCGGATTGAAGTCCAGTCCTTGTTGTAATCGTTTGGATTGACGGTATATCCAGATACGGGAACCGTTGGAGCCCCAACAGTGAGCGGTCCAGACGTGATATTGCTGCTCCATGCGCCCACTGTAAAGCCAATGATCTGTTCGGCAATAACATCCTGGTTGCCTGCCACATCTGTCCTGATCATCTTCGGGTTGTTAGGATTGCTGGCGTCAATGGAATAAGTTGTTCCGGCCACCAGCCTGACCACATAATCCACGCCAGGGGAGGTAAAACTGTTCGTGAATCTCGCATTTTCTGCAGCGTCGTAGATATTCAGTGGATCACTACCTGCTATAGGAGTGCCACCTGCGGTGGTAGGAGCCCCTGCAAATGTGAGTTGAACTGAGTTTCCGATAGGTACAGCATCTGCCGTGAGTACAACGATCGCTATGGCTGGCTGTCCCGCCAAATTAGGAGCTTCTGTGCCGCCCTGGACGAACAACAATTCCGAGCCCTTGGTGAGGCTGGCCGCCCATGCAGCGTATTGAGCAGGTGTTGCGGCCGCCGGGTTCCCAGGGATGGTTAAAAACATTACAGCGTCTATGGAGGTGTCAACGCCGGTTTTTGCCGCAATATCAGCCGACGGTGTCAGGATCGGCAGAGTCGAATCAACCTGAAGCAGTTTGAAGGAATCAAAGCACGTTGGTCCGTACGTCGCCGTAGCTCTGCAGGCAGGATTGGCAGCTTTGCTGATGGTAGCGCCAAAAGGTGAAAATGCTACCGCGCCCACGCCAGAAAACCCTGTGCCGGCATTCACCACTTCCATTTGCAGTTGCGCCACGGCATTGCGAAGGGCCATATTCATCTGGGTCTGGTTCTGCGCCGTGTTGAACAGAGGCATGTGTCTCCGTACCAGGGAGATAGCTGCACCGCCCACAATAAGGAACACTCCCATGGCAACCATTAATTCAATCAGCGAGAAGCCGTGAACCGATTTTGGCGACCTTAGCTTCCGGGACATTCTGTTCGAAACTTTAAGCGGATTGCTCATAGCCACACCATGCCATTCAATTTTGTTATTGAAGCGTTTAGCACCCAGCATTCACATCGCACGCACGTACCGTACTTGTTTGAAAGGTTTCAGCCCTTTCCACTGGAGTTCCAGTCTGCGGAATTACGATTACCGTGATCCGTTGCACTCCCGCTGACGGCGTGTCTGTTTCAATTACCCAGCGCCGTTGAAATGTGATGAAGTCATTCGCCGCCTGTGCGGGTCCCGTTGGATCATTCATCATTCCACTGCGGCTGGAAATCTGGACTTGATCAAAGTAGCCGGCTTTGTTTGCCGTCAAGCTGCCACCGGCGGCCAGCAGAGGCGATGTTGCACCCGCTTTGTATGTCTTGTAATCAAGTTGATTCAGGTCTTCCAACTTCTCCGATGCCAGCATGACTTCAGAGCCTAAATAGCGGGATGTCGTCGTGCTGCCGCTCAATTGTGCTAATAGCGCTGCCAACGCGAGCAGACCAAATGCCAGAATGACAATGGCAAACATGACCTCGATTAACGCAAAGCCTGTTTGCTTGCTTTTTTTAGGGATTGACATTGATGTTTCCATAAGTGGATACCGTTATCGTCTCCGGCGGTTTTCCGCCATAAGTTAGAACCATGCTCATCGGGGCCGTAGCGGATGTCACTCTCCCCCCAGGACTGAAGGTCAAAGTAATGTCAGCGTTCAACGTCACCGGAATGCCAGAGCCGGACAGCGGGACAGGGCAGTTCACTAAAGGCGGAGTACAAACATTTACGAAAGCCCCGACCGCAGGGCCCACCGGCCCACCTGCGGGGCATTGATTCTGAATTTGATAAGTATTAGCGGCTGCAAGAAATACAAGTTGATAGGGACAGCCCTGAAAAATTGCTTGATAGCGCGTGGCTTGTATTGCTCCGGTAACCGAGGAGATTGCGCCACGAAGCCGGAAATAACTGGTGACATTGTTTACCAGCGGAATCGCCATGGCAGTCATGATGAGTACGATCATCACAACGAAAGCCAATTCGATCAAAGAAAACCCGCGAGCGGACTTGCTTTGTTGGCGTTCCCCTCTGTTCTGCCAGATATGGCTGCGATTCATCAAGCTCTCCATTCACACCCGTTTAGCTGTGGGTGGATGCTAGTGTTGTAGTTCACCGGCTGCCGCCCGGCAACTTACCAAAGTCGTTCCAGCTTCTGTATCGGGCCAAAGGCATCAGTAACTCTAGAGCTGAAGCTAAGTCATTGGTTTAAAACAGTATTCCACCTCAGCGGAAAGATTCACTGTGCTTGGAAACGGTAATGTTTGCCTTGAGGCCCGCTATCTGCCGGAGGAGTGGCAAATGCAAAAACTTGTCACAAACAGCCATGCAATAGGCTGCCTTCTTAGGAGGGAAGTTCAAACGTACTCTGGACAGAACCGAGTGTCAATTAAGACCGGATCCCTGGCAGTGACCAAAGTCCATTGGACTCTTCGTTTTCAGGACTGACGTGCGGGCCACCACAAGACCGCAAAAAGGAGTTTCCGGGCAGGTGGACGGGATTGCCTGTAAAATAAGACCAATCATGAATATCCAACGTCCCCTATTTGCCGGATTGCTGATCTTGCTCATGTCTCCGGCGGCGTTTGCCGGACCAAAGAAGCCCTCTGGTGATCAAAAGACTGGGTCAGTAAATCTAACCGTAATAAGGGATTCAAACGGCAAGCCGGTGAAAAATGCCGAAGTTGTACTTCACCTGATAGACAACCATGGAAAACAGAAGCAGGAAGGCTTGGAACTCAAGACCCACGATGATGGCAAGGCGGAAGCAACCAGTCTCCCCTATGGGAAAGTGCGTATTCAGGTGATTGCGCCGGGGTTTAAAACTTACGGGCAAGACATCAGCGTGGATCAGCCTTCCCTGGAAATGACCATCAAACTGCAGAAACCGGCTGAGCAGCTTTCCATCTATAAATGAGCGGTTCTGGCGTCAAAGCAAATCATTTTGGCCCGAAATAGCGGGCGATCTCAGGTGAAAGACCAGCGCAATGAAGGCCCGGCTGAATTCGTGTCCTTGACATTACCCTTAAGGGATGTCATTTCTAGTAGCTTTACTAAACGCGCCAATTTAAGAGAGCAGAGAAAGGTCTTTTGAAAGTCAGGGTCTTTTTTCACGGCAAATGTTTTGACGGAACGGCTTCAGCGGCCTTGTTTTCCCGTTTTTATCGGGAGCGTATCCGCTCCGATGTGGACTTTCAATTCAGCGGTTTGGTGCATCGTGCCGGGGCGCTTTTCAATGAAGAAGATTTCGATGGGGACGAGAATGCCATTGTCGACTTCAAATATTCGGCCTCGCCCAAAATTACCTGGTGGTTTGATCACCACCTGAGCGCTTTCCTTACGCCGCAGGATGCTGAACACTATCGCAATGGGGACAAGAAGCAAAAGTTTTACGATCCAGAGTTCAAGTCCTGCACTAAGTTTCTGGCGAAAATAGCAGAGCAGAAATTCGGTTTCGATCCCCGGCCGGTGGCGGAACTGATTCACTGGGCAGATATTATTGACGGTGCTCAGTTTACCAGCCCACAGGAAGCCGTGGAGATGGCCGAGCCTGCCATGAAGCTCACCATGGCCGTTGAATCCACGAATGATCCCGATTTTCTTCCTAAGCTCATTCCATATATGGTGAGCGAGCCGCTGGCTCAGGTGCTTGAAGAGCCTTTTGTTGCTGCCGTTGTACCGCCGCTGATGGAACGGCATCGTAAGTCGATTGAGATATTGCGCCAGAGATCGGAGTCTCGGCAGGGCACCATCTATTTCGATATCAGCGATCACGATCTTGAAGGCTATAACAAGTTCATTCCTTATTATTTACACCCGGAGTCGGTGTATAGCGTGGGTTTAAGCAGCAGCAGCTTCCGGGTAAAGGTGTCGGTCGGCTCCAATCCCTGGACTGACCGGGAAAATATGGTCAACCTGGCCAAGATCTGCGAACGTTACGGCGGTGGTGGACACGCCCGTGTGGGCGCGATTTCATTCCCCCCTGACAAAGGAAACCTGGCGCGGGAGGCCGCTGCTGAGATTGTGGCGGAATTACGCGCCGCTGAAACGGCTTCAGTCGAACTGTCTTGACGGATGAGAGTTTTACCCGAGCGATATGCACCTTGGAATTAAGGCAGCCTTAACCCACAACTAATTCCCCACCTGAAAAGTTCTGTGAACTTCCCTCTGAGGCATTGATGCAGAGTTGATGCTTCTATACCCTCACAAGAGTGCCACCCAACGGGTGGCTCAAGTTTAAATTGGAGTGTTGGAGCATTGCGTAACCCACATCGGTATCTGTCCGCGATCATGGTTTTGGGGCTTTCATTGGCCGGGCTGGCCCAGCAAACTGGAACGACTCAGCAAGCTGGAACAGTCCAGCAAAAAGACATAAAAAGTCCCGCGAAGGCCCGGACTGTTGCGCCAAGGGCCCCCAAGCTTACGCGCGAGCAGAAGTTTGTGATAGACACGGTGCGCATGGCGGTTGCGCTACCGGAATCCGACCAACAGGACAGACTACGTGTTCTTTCCACGGCTGCTGACGTGGTGTTACCCATTGATAAGAAGATGGCCAAGGGTTTCTGGCATGAGGGCGCCCGGATAGAAACAGAGCTGGTGCGTCTGGGGCAGAAGCCGGCTATTTCCATGATGTCGAGCGGCCAGGTGGATTGCGCTGCAGCGCTGGATTTTGTCGATAACCTGCCGGTGAGCGCTGTTTTGCGCGCCGAGCAATCCCTTATCGGGGCGATTACCGCTTGTCCAAAACAGACGCTCGACCCGGTCTCACGGAAGCTGGATGCGGCATTGGAGAAACGCGTGGTTGCTTCACGCGCGCTGATGGCCGCCATGGCGGCACAGGGCGAAGGGTCAGCCTGGTCACAACAGCATTTTGCAAAAATGTTTGACGCGCTTCCAGATCCCGCCGAAAACGTTTCTGAGGCGGAGAACCTGGCCGCGATGTACTCGCAAAATTCCGGCGCGGTGGACAAGGATGTTGCCAGCAAGTCTGGCCTGCAGCTTCTCACATGGCTGGGAAAGCTGGACGACTCGTCGCTACGCACCCTCGCCATTCGTATTACAACGGATGCCATGAAGCAGTCTCTGGGCGAAGAAGGCTATGAGAAAGCTCTGCAATCGGACGTGGTAGCCAATACGACCGTGCAGAATGCCGGCCAGGAGCGTGAAATTGAACGGCCTCCGGTTGAGGGCGTCTCTGTTTTGGCAGCCATGGAAGAACGTGGAACAGACCAGACCGAACGGCTTCGTGAACTGCCCCCAACACAGCGGGCACGTGAAGCAGCAGCGCACGGATTCGCCGCAGGAACCGGCGGGAACAAGCAGCAAGCAGGCAAATATTTTGATATGGCCTTTAGCGCAGCCGACGAAGTCTGGGACGCGCGTACGCCTGAAGTCGATGCCGCATCCGTGGTGCAGGAAATCAGTGAAGCAGCGGCCCAGGTGGATTCATTGAATGCCTTAACCCGGGCACAGAAGCTCCATGACAGCTCCGCCCAGGCGATTGCCATGCTGGCGGTTGCGCGGGTAGTCGCCAGTAATGGCGTTACAAAATAAAACTTCACAGAATTCCAAGGCACAGACTGTTGTCAGGCAGGTGAATACGTTGGTAGGCTATGAATATCTCAAATCTCTAGATCAGGGTTTCCAGTTGGTTCATATCGTTGACGTCCAATGTCCCAAGTGTTTGCGTAAATTCAGGACAGTCCCCTCTGTGGTGGAGCATGCCGGATGGGTTTACTGCGCGGTTTGTGGCACGCGCATGAATATCTCAGAGCCAAAGCCGGTTTCTGCTCTTTCTGAAAAAGGTGGCAGCACCGCCGCGTAAGGCGACCGCCAGGCTTTCTACTGCTTTCGATCTTAATAGAGCTCTTAGCAAAGGCTTAATTCTCCGAAAAACAGCGCCAGAAGCACATCTCCGTTTTGCCCCAAAGTTACTTGTGTCCAACGGTTTCCGGTTGTAACCAGCGCCTGAAATGGCTAAGCTTGCGCCATTAGAAGTCCAGGAGACGGCGCAAAATGTTCGACCGTAAATTCCGGCTGGCGATCACCCTGGTGGCTGTGCTTGCGGGGATTTCCCTGGGACAAGGCGCCACGATTACGGACCAGTCGCCGCGCAAGGCCATTATCGAAATGATGTCAGGAGGCGAGGCATCTTTCAAAAAACATCTCACCGTAGAGCTGCAGAACCGGCTCCAGAATTTAATGAAAGGCTCCGTCGATAACGCGCCCAGCCCTATTCAGATTTTGATTGGCGCGCAGGCTCCCGGAAGCAATAAGTTCCAGGCTTTCGATATTGGACCCATCCTTTTTTCTTTCAACAATCCTCAAGAGCATGAGCGGTATGAAGTTCAGCTCGACAATGAAGAGACTCACGGCAGCGAAGCCATTATGGGGTTATCTATCCATTTGGTACGGAATGGGGTGGAGCAGCAAACTCCGGCGAGTACACGCTTTATCCTGAATTTTAAGAAACAGGAAGCGATCTGGCGCTTGAACGAGGTAAGTGTAATTGCCACGCTGCCAGTCGGTGATCCACGCATCCTGGAGAAATCATGGTGGACTCCCGCACTGAACGCAGCGATGGGAGGAAATAACGATACGAATTCTCCTGTATCCGTAGTTGTGGATGATCGGCCCAAGATGACGCCTTTGCGCGCGGTGCGCATGATTGGCATGGCGGAAAACATCTATGCTCAAAACCATCCGGGCATTGGTTATAGCTGCTCGCTGGCAGACCTGGTGAATGTGGGCAGAGGCATGGACGAAGATGGAATGTATAAGTTCATGGACGCGGAGTTCGCCAGCGGTTCCTATAACGGTTACAAATTCACTCTGAGCGGCTGTGAGCACAAGCCAGCAAGAATGTTTCGCGTAACGGCTGAACCGCTTGCAGGGCGGGGCAGGGCCTATTGTTCCGACAATACAAGCAACCTGCGCGCTTCCGATGACGCGCGGGGGGCTTCCTGCCTGATCTCCGGAAAAATCGCGCGGAAATAAACTTCTTTTGTAGAGACGTAGATGCTATGTCTCTACGGAATAATGCGCTTATGTGAAAGCGGGGGCCTTCAGAGCCCGAAAACGTATATTGAGGAAATGCGCTTCAGCGCCTGAACTTGCACATTTCGGACGCTAAAGCGCGGCCCTCTAAAATACTTTTATTCCTTCGGCCGTCATGGCCGGGGCTTCCACATTCTTCAGCTCTTCTGTACTACCAGATGGTTGTCGACTGAAAACACTCCAGGAACGCTACTGGCTTTCAGGTTAGCCAGATCTTTGTCAGCCTGGCTATTCACTACGCCTTCCAGTGTGACGTGGCCGTTCTTGACAATGATATGGATGGGCGGCAGCGCTCCCATCGAGTAGCGGAAGAGCGGGGAATCCTGCCCGAACAGCGCATGAGCCACGGCCAGGCGGATATGATCGTCATTGGGGGAAGGGGGCAGCACATCTATGCGGTTGTCCACCTGCTCCACACCTTCAATATGTTTCACTGCGCTCTGCGCCTCATCTTTCAGAACGGGGTTGCGCACCTCTCCCATCAGGGTCACTTTGCCGCCATCGACCTTGTACTGCAGATTATCGAAAATAGTGAGCTGCGGCAGCATTACCAATTCGTGCCGCACCTCTCGCGTGATCCGGTCCTGCTGGCGCTGAGGGCCAGTGGCGTTTTGCGCAGCGCCGGATTCCTGCGCCACTCCAGCAGTGCCGAAGCATATTACTGCGGCAAACAACAAAGACAGCATCTTTTTCATTGAGTCTCTCCTTCTACCGTGAGCCAGCATTCTTCATACCTATGTGATGCGGGAACAATCAGTGGTGTTTGAAGGCGGGCAGGTAGCGGTGCGCAGACTTCTGCCTAAAGAGGGCCGATATCGGTGCAGATTTTTGGGGTAATAACGGGCAACCCCAGCATTGTGTCTCTGCTTTATCGCCAGCAGTAGCTAAGGTGAAAACATCACTTGTTAATGCCATTTTCCGTTGAGTACAAATGTCACCAACTTTCGTCCTTAAATCAGATCTTGTGAAATCGTTGATCCGGATTCTCCCCAAATATAGCCGTGGATTACTGAAGTACTGTTGTCACAGTATAAGAATCCTTTAACAATGGGCGAGTACGTCGGGCGATAGCCGTGTATTTGGCAGTTCCGGCGGTGATTCGAGCGCGAGGAGAAGGACCAAAATGAAAAAACGCTTTACTATTTTTGCCCTGGGGATGATGGCGCTTTCAACAGCAGCATTCGCCGCCACTACAGCGGTCAACACGAACACAGTGTCGCCGACGCTGCAAATCTCAGCCACGATTCAGAGCGCCGTGCAGTTGACACTCAGCACCGGCACAGCAGCAGTCACGCATTGCCCTGTTACACCAACAGGCGGAACGCCGGATTTCACCATGAACTTTGGCACCGTCGATGCATTGGGCATCAACAATGGAAACTGCGACAAATTTGCCCCAACCACTCCGGGAGTTACCAACGCAATTTACTGGTCGGATTACAACCTAAACCCCGTATTTACCAGCCAGACAGTCACCACCAACACAATCACCGCGCAGGTCACAACCGACTTCGGCGCACCCAACAACATCCAGGTTGTGCGTGACAGCGCCAACTCCAGCACAGTACCGACCGGCGCTGCTTCATTCACTCCGGTCAGCACTGCAACCGCAGACACCATCGTGACCAATGCCACAAACGGCGTTGCTCAGACACGCTTTATCGGTGTGTCCGTAAGTCCGGCGAACGGCGCGGGCACGCAAGGCGCGAAATCCGCCACGGTCACCTTTACTCTGACAGTCCAGTAATCGCGCTCTGAAGCGCTGCTGTTGCCCTGTCCTGTAATTAGGGATGATGAGAGTTCGAGACCATGAAGACCTTCGACGCACACACCTCCCCGTCGTCAAGTCCGGCGGGAAGGTGTGTGGTGCGTCGCATGGAAGTTTATGGCTCTCTCTCATCGTTCTTTTTCTGGCAGTAATGTTGCCGGTGCAACGAGCAATCGCTCAGAACGGTACGCTTGCACTTTCCGCTGCGCCAGGCGGCATCACATTCACGATTGGCGGCGGCGGAAGCACTTATTCCAGCCAGTTCGGCGCCATGAACGCTTTGGGCATTGGGACTCCATCTGCCGGAGTTACAGTAATCCCTCTCAGCAATGGAGCACTCTATTTCACGCAATATCACCTTACGGTGACCGGGTTGCCGAACCCTCATCTGGGCAGCGTTACAGCAGTTGTGAGCTCCAATTTCACGCATCCGGCGGCATTGGTGCTGGAAAGTTGCCCGAGCAATTCAAGCTGCACCTCGTCCGGCAGCTATTCGGCCATCTCGACTATCGCCGGCGCGCCAACCACCGTTGTCCCTTCTCCGGGCATTAGTAATCAAACCGTCACAGCCGGAATTGGGATATTCCTTCCAGATAATGATGGAGCTGCTGCTTTCACTGGTTTGGATACGGCACGCATTACGTTTACCCTGACCGACACAACCAACCGAAAACCAATTGCGAACGTTGAAGTCAGGTTGGACACGCCGCAGGGTGAAACCGTTCAAAACGCTGTCAGCCTCACACTGGCTACCGCTACCGGCGGACTGACGATCACGCCAGCGGCAGATTTTGCCATGAACTTTGGCAGAGTAAATGGTTTGGGATTTGGACCGGGCGCGGGTCTCACCACCGTTGCTGCCGCGGGTGGAGTGATCTATTCCACGCCTTATCTGATTCAGCCGGTATTTACGGATTTCACGTCAACTGCGGCTACAGTCAAGACTTTCGTCAGCTCCAACTTTGCTCACCCCACAATTTTGGTTTTGCGCGATGCAGCCAGCAGTCCCGGCCCTTATACGAATATCGGACTGACAGCAGGCACCGCTACCCAAATAACCAATGCCGCCGCGAATCGCAGCTCGATCACGCGGTTTCTCGGACTGTTTGTCTCCAATGCCAATGGAGCGACGGCCTTTACCGGAAGCGATTCCGCCACATTGACATTTACGTTGACGGTGCCCTGATGACGATAAATCAAAGCCACAAAGTTTTATGCTGCCTGCTGTGCGGGCTGTTCTATCTTGCTGCCCTGGCGGGCCACGCACAGGCGCAGTCATTGGGACTGGCTCCAGCGCAAGTGGTGGAGAAGTTTAAGCCCGGCGTTCCTTTCGAGTTTGATCTTTCCACCGTAAATTCCGGCGAAACGCCGGTGGACATGCACGTTGAGATTACCGATTTCTGGTACGACGAGAAAAACGAGAAAGTATTTCCATCACCCGGCACCTCGCCGCGCTCCGCCGCCAACTGGATTCAGTTTGTGCCCGATCATTTTGAAGTTGGCGCACACGGCACACAGAAGATGAAGGCCATCGTAACGCCACCCTCTGATGCAAAGGGCGGATATTACGCGGTGCTTTTTGTGCAGTCGAAACCCCAGCTATCTTTTCCCAAGGATGACGGCAAAGGAGTTTTTACCAGCATGCGCATTGGCTGCCTGGTGCTGCTGCGCGCGGAAAGTACAGAAGAATACAAGATTGAATTAAGCAATGTGAAGGTCACACCGCCCGCGGATACGCATGGGCTCAGCGTGGATTTTGATCTCTCAAATGGCAGCAACACCCATATTTTCCCGGTAGCGCGCGTGGCAGTGCTGGATGCCGGACGCAAGCTGGTGGCAAAAGCTGAAAGCATTGAGAAGCGTTTTCTTCCCGGACAGAAAAATTCCATGCATGTGGAGTGGGCAGGCAAACTTCCGCCGGGCGATTACACCGCCGTGCTGACCGTGGCATACGGCGAAGACCACATTGAGACACAGCAGATTGCGTTCAGCGCAGGCGCGCAGTAGGTATTGAGACTTTGAAGTTGCAACGGCATATTATCGCGATTGTCACTCTGCTTGGCAGCTTGACCGGGCTGATCGCGCCTGTTCTCGCCTCGGCACAAACAATGGACGCAAACGGCGTCCCGTCACTGGTGGAAGTTTACTGGCAGTGGTCTCGCACTGTGACTCTGCCGCAGCTCTCAAATATTGTTGTGCTGGACCAGGACATTGCACGCGTAGAAGTGGTGAATGACGGCTTGCAAATTTTTGGGCTCGCGCGCGGCGAAACGGTTTTGCTTGGCTACCTGCATGACAAGCCGGTCAGCATTCGCGTTCGAGTGGTGGGTCGCCCTCCCATTACGGTGCCGCCTTCATCGCTTCGACCCCAGGGTGAAATGGCGCAGGGAAGTTTTGGATCGAGCGCGCAAATTTCCAATGGCGGAGGCCAGACCACGACCGCCGTGGTGAATGACTTCACCTGGGCTCAGCCCGCAGGCGCGGAGGGCCGTTTATTCGTCAACACGGAAGTGGAAGACAATGACATTCAGGGCGGCCATGCTTTCAATATCCGGCACGGAAACATTGCGTATCGCAGCCCTGGGATGGACGTGAGTTTTCTGGACAGCGTCGTGAGCCTGACAGATAACGGCACACAACGCTATATCAATCCATTTACTTATTCTGATTCAGTGGAACTTCGAGGCGCGGGCCTGACGCTGCGGCGTGGCGACAATCAGTTCATGTTCTTTGGCGGGTCTACAATTCCTTTCTACTTCCTCACACTGGGTTCCACGCGCGATATTGGCGGGTTTTCCTTCAACCGCAAACAGTCTGACAAGGTAAGCCTTTTCGCCACTACCAGCTATATCAACTCTCCCGTGGACTTCCTGAATCCCACGGGTGGCCGGCAGGAAGACTGGATGCAGACTGGCGGCTTCAGCTTTCATCCGAGCGACAAGTGGACGATCCAGGGCACTGGCGGCGCGAGCACACATGGCGGAATGGGGCGCGGGGAGATCAACTATGTCGGTCATCATCTGACATTTTTTGCCGCTGGGGGATCATCTTCTCTGCTTTTTCCGCTGAACCGCGTGCAGTCATTGTTTTCCGGCACCACGTCGGCCAAGGCCGGCGTGACGCTGAGTTCAAGCGATCACTTCACCGAATCGGTGTACTACCAGCACAGCATTACGCAAGCATTTGGCAATATTCTTCATGCGGGCAGCTCGGATTATCTGAGCCCGTCATTTTCATGGCGCGTTGATCCGCGTAATGACCTGAATTTCAACTACACGTTCAGCCACAACGATGGCGGATTTTCCAACCAGTCCACCAATGGCAACCGGTTTGACACCAACTGGCGCCGCCAGATCACGCCGCGCGTGTCAAATGCCGCGCAGTTTACGGTTGGATCAGTGCAGGACCCGCTGCAAATCAGCTCTGAAGATGAATTCGCTCTTCGCGATACAGTTTCATTCCTGATCAAGGGCGGCAGCATGATGGTGGGGGTTGAAGAGGACCGGCGCAACCCATCGCTGGTGCGTAAGCTTGGATCTGAGTTGGAGCTGCTTTCACCCGCGCTGCAAACGTTGTACCTGCAAGATCCGATTTCTTTCGTGAACTCAAACAACCTGCCGCCTGAAGTCAAGGCGCTGCTGGATGCACAGGTGCCAGTTAGCACGTCAGTTTCTGCATCGGCACAGTTGCGCATGGGAAAGAAGCTAAGTTTCAATCCGAATTTTTCATTTGCACGTGCATCAACCGGAAAAACGGATTCATGGACGCCCTTTGTTGGTTATTCATTGCTGTACCAGATGCGCCCGTCATTGGAACTCAACTCCGGGATGACCAATATCTGGGTGTTGGGGAACGACGCCAACACGATTCAACGCACCACGCTGATGTATTTCGGTTTTACGAAACGCTTTAGCGCAATGCCGGGAGCGTTGGTCCCAACGCGGCATGCAGGAAGGATCGTTGAAGGGCGCGTTTTCCGAGATAACAACGTGAATGGTACGTTTAACTTTGGCGAACAAGGGCTGGTGGGGCTGCGAGTACGGTTGGATGATGGCGAGATCACTGAAACAGATGAGCAGGGCCGCTATAAATTCACTGATGTCAGCCAGGGCGAGCATAGCGTTTCTCTTCCGCTGACGCAGTTTGCCGGGCCGGTGCGGATGACGACTAAGAACCAGGCGTCAGTGGATTTGATCCGGCAACGAATTGGCGTGGTGGATTTTGGCGTTGTTGATTTTGCCCGCGTTACAGGAAGCGTATTCAATGACGTACGGTTTGAAGGCACGCCGCAGCCGGACTCGAAAGGGCTGGCGGGCGTTCACCTGATGCTGGATGATGGCGTACGCAGCCGCACGATTGTTGCCCAGGACAACGGTGATTTTGAGATTGATGATGTGGCTCCGGGCGATTACATGATCAGGGTCGACGCAGGCACGCTGCCCGCGAACTACTCCGTGGCGCAAGATAGTTTCACCCTGCATGTAACGCCGGTTTCAACCACGGTACGGAACATTCCGGCCCGCGCACTGCGCTCCATTGCCGGACGGGTCTTCGTGAAAGTTCTGGCCGAGCCTGCTGCCCAGCCAGCCGATCCGGGAAAGCTAAAAATCAGCGGCATGCCTGCCGGCCCAGTGCGTAGCCAGCGCGGCGGCCAAGCGGGAGGCAGGGTAAGCCAGGCGGGTCGCGGACAGGCTCAGGGAACAACCGGCGTCGCAACGGGAGGCGATTTCAACCTGGTGCCGATGGCAGGCGTTCAGATCACAGCGGGATTCGGCGTTGCCAAAACAGATGAGAACGGGAACTTCCTGTTGCGCGATCTGCCAGCGGGCGATTTGACTGTAACGCTGGTTCCGGTAAAAGAGCTTCCGGCGGGCATGAATATGCCGGCAGGCCAGGTGAAAATGCCGCCAGAGCCCATTCAGGTGCAGGGAGCGACGATTGTGATCAGCAATCCGGAATTGACGCCGTATTTGGTGGATGCGCAAAAACCGCAGTAAGCCTACCTGACAACCACAGTCGTAAGCTGGACCGGCTGCTGCTGCACGCCTTTGCCCTGGAGTTCCACGCGCATTGGCCGGACTTCTTCCATCACAGAGAATTGTTCATCTCGCGGAGACAGGTCATAAACAACCGAATCGTCCCGGTCATGACGTTCGCGATGGCGTGGCGGGGCCACGGTTGGAACAACAATCACATTGATGTGCAACTGGGCCTGTGCCGCGCTGCTATTCGTCCGCGCTTTCTGCGCGGACAGCGGCAGGCAAAATGTAAATGCGGCACACAAAACAGCGAGGGTCCGCATGCGGGGGAACGTACAAATGTACATGCGCATATATATTCCTTCCAGTCTGATACTTATCGGACGGATGGCGTTGTTCCTTTAGCAACTTTATATGGGTTCGGCCGGGTCTCACTAACGCCTGCGGAATGACATCTCGTAAAGAGAGAAATAGTACATTTGTTGGCACATTTGCTGGAAGGGCACAAAATGCATTGTCAAATGCGGGGGCGGCAAGGCCGGTTCAAATTCGCAGGAAAGATTTCTGGTTTCATGCGTTCTTAGCAAGTCCGGTGTTCGTTTCCGAACAGCCCTTTGCGTTAGCGAACACCTGACCCCACGGAATGTGCACAACAATAAACAAATAGTGCTAGTATTTTCAGTGATTTACATGGAATGTCATTTCGGCACAAAAAGTGCGATTTTCTGACCGGGTGATATCCGGCAACGGAAAATGAGCAGTCCTTCGGCGATCGGCGCCACTGCCTCTGAACTAGGAGTCGGTATGCGTGAACTAAGAAAAGCAAGTTTTACCCTCTGCTTAGGAATCATGGTATTTGTCCTAGCTGGTTTCGCTCCCAGACGCAGCACGACTTCCTCCAGTGGCGGAGAAACCGATGCCATAGCACGCCATATCTCATTGCTTAAGGACGGGAAGCCGCAACAGAAAGCGGCAGCCGCATACTGGCTGGGCCAGCAGCGGTCAGCCGCCGCCAGCGCAGTTGACCAACTATTGGAATTTCTGGGCGATGCGACGGAGGTCGATCCCAAGCAGTATCGGCAACGTCCTTTGGACAAGATGACCTTGGGGGAAGAGGTGGCGGCCGCATTGGTCAATATCGGGCACCCCTCAATTGAACCGTTGATTCATATCCTGAAGACCTCACCACAGGCCGAAGCACGCAAAAATGCCGCCTGGGCGCTGGGCGCTCTGCATGATACAGGCGCGACAGGCAGCGAGATCTGAGCCTTCCTCCACTGCGGATGCAAGGGAACAGGGCACAAGGTTTGCCCCCCTTCATTTGCATTCAGGACCGCAAGCACGGTGAAAATGCAACTGGATTGCAGGGCGGCTGCGCCGCTTGAGGCTGCCTTCCTTTCTACTCTCCGATCATTGAATTATTGGGATTAATTTATGGGAACCTTATTTCAAGACCTTCAATACGCCATGCGCATGTTGCGCAAAAGCCCTGCGTTTACCGTCGTAGCCGTATTAACGCTTGCGCTGGGCATAGGCGCAAACACTGCAATTTTCAGCCTGATTAATGCCGTGATGCTGAAGATGCTGCCGGTGAAGGCGCCGGCCGAACTGGTGGTGGTGGGCGACCCAGGGGACGTTCATGGCCGCCATATAGGCGATCCGACTGTCGACACATTTTCTTATCCGCTCTATCGCGACCTGCGCGACGGCAATGATGTGTTCAGCGGGATACTGGCTTCAGGCGAGGCGCACAGTCTGCATGTGACAGGCGATTCAGCGGGCGAGATTTCCGGGAATTTGACCGGCGTATTGGTGAGCGGCAACTACTTCTCCGTGTTGGGGGTGAATGCGCTTTACGGCCGGGTGATCACGCCTGAGGACGATTCCGGCGTAAATGCCCATCCAGTGGCAGTGTTGAGTTATAGCTTCTGGAAAAGCAAATTAGGCGAAACCCCAAATATTGTTGGCCAGACCCTACGGATTGATAACTACCCGTTTGTCGTTATCGGCGTGGCCCCGCCTGGCTTCTATGGCGACACGGTGGGCGACATGCAAGACCTCTGGGTCCCGGTGACAATGCAAGAGAAGCTCGTTCCTGGACGGAAATTCCTAGAAAGCTATAACGCTTCATGGCTGCACCTTATTGGCAGACTTAAGCCGGGCGTGAGTGTGCAGCAGGCGGCTGCGAATGTGAATCTGGTGAAGCAGCAATTGGTAAACGGGCCGCTGAGCGGAAAACTTACCAAAGACGATCTGGAAAGCCTGAAAAATGCCAAAGTTGAGGTGAGCACCGGCGGAGGCGGTTTTTCCGATTTACGCGGTGATTTCCAGCGGCCTCTGATTTTGCTGATGCTAATTGTCGGGCTGGTGCTGGTGATTGCGTGCGTGAACGTCGCCAACTTGCTGCTGGCCAGAGCATCGTCCCGGCAGAAAGAATTCGCCATCAGGGCGGCGATTGGAGCAGCGCCCGGCCGCGTGATCCGGCAACTCCTGACTGAAAGTGTTTTTCTGGCATTTGCCGGAGGAACACTGGGATTGCTGATTGCGCTTTGGGGTACGCGGGCACTGTTGAAGTTGAGCGGTAATAAGGACCTGGAAGCCTCGCCTGATCTGCGGGTATTTTTGTTCACAGCGGGCGTATGCGTCCTGACAGGAATATTATTCGGCCTGATCCCGGCCCTGCGTTCGCGACGCGTGGCCGTAGCGCCAACACTGAAAACCGGTTCACAAAACGGAAACAACGCTCATGCGAGATGGAACGTGGGCAAGATGCTGGTGACAGGCCAGGTGGCTCTGTCTCTACTGGTATTGTTCATTGCCGGACTACTGGTACGCAGCCTGCAAAATATTCGCAACATTGACCTTGGGTACAATCGCGAACATCTATTGTTGGTGGCCGCAGACCCGCTGGCCGCGGGCTACAGCAAAGAGAAAATCGCCAGCTTTGCCAATGAACTCGCTGCTGAAATATCAAAGTTGCCGGGGGTACGGGCCGTAACCAGCTCAAAGAATGGCCTGTTCAGCGGAAGCGAGTCCAACGACGGCATTAAGGTAGAAGGCTACACAGCTAAATCCGACGCCGATGCTCAGGCAGCCTTCGACGAAGTTGCACCCAACTATTTCAGCGCGGTAGGAATTCCGATGCTGCTGGGCCGTGATATTGGGCTTCAAGATACCGAGACATCGCCCAAGGTTGCGGTAATCAATGAGTCGATGGCGCGTTTCTATTTCGGCAAAGCCAATCCCATTGGGAGAAAATTTACAATTGACGATCCCGACTCGAAAGGGGCAGTGGAAATTATAGGAGTAGCTCGCGATGCCCGCGATCACAAACTGAAAGGCACTGTGCAGCGCCGCTTCTATCTTCCTGTTTCGCAGGCACTGGGAACGATTCCCGGCCTTAAATTTTTAGTTCGGACCGTGGGTAATCCCACCGCCGTGGCGGAGGCGGTACGCAAAGAGTTTAAAAACTATGACGCAAACGTTCCCATTTACAGCGTCGTAGCCCTGAATGAACTGACAGAACACTCCATCAGCGATCAGGTGCTCATCGCACGGCTCTCCAGCGTCTTTGCCGGCCTGGCGCTCTTGCTGGCTGCGATTGGCTTGTATGGAATTCTCTCTTACTCAGTGGCCGGACGCACGCGCGAGATTGGCGTACGCATGGCGCTGGGAGCACGGCGCAGCAGCGTGCTGACGATGATTTTGCAGGAAGCAGGCAAGCTGGTTTTGATTGGCGTGATTTTTGGAGTTCCAGCCGCGTTGCTCAGCAGCCGGTTGTTTGCCTCAATGCTGTTTGGCCTCAGCCGCACTGATCCGGTATCAATGGCGATAGTGATTACTATTTTGCTTGGCATTGCGCTGCTGGCGAGCTTTATTCCCGCCCGCCGGGCAACGAAAGTGGACCCGATGGTTGCATTGCGTTACGAATGAAAAGGTATGGGAACTTTATTTCAAGACGTTCGCTATGGTCTGCGCATGCTGCGGAGAAATCCGGGTTTCACTCTTGTAGCCGTGCTTACACTGGCGCTGGGCATTGGAGCAAATTCAGCGATCTTTACCGTGGTCAACGCGGTGCTGCTGCAACCGCTGCCGTATCCTGAGCCAGACCGGCTGATTTACCTGAACGAAGGAAATCGAGGCTCCAGCATTGGCTATCCTAACTTTGTCGATTGGCGGGAACAGAACCACGTTTTTGAACATATAGCCGCCACGCAGTCTGTTTCGTTTGTGCTGACCGGCCGTGGTGAAGCAGAGCTGATACCAAGCAGCTATATCTCAGAAGGTTTTTTCCAAACGCTGGGAGTGAAGCCAGCGCTTGGGCGTGATTTTTTACCGGCAGAAGACAAGCCTGGGGTGACTCCAGTTGCGATAGTGAGCTACAGATTCTGGCAACAGCACCTTGGCGGAGAGCAAAATGTGGTCGGCACAAACCTACGCCTGGATGACGGCAGCTACACAGTTGTAGGCGTGATGCCGGCCAATTTCAAGTTTCTGTTTGAAGATGATCCGCAAATCTTTGTACCCATTGGATTGACCGCCAATACGCCTGAGAAATTGGATCGTGCCAAGCACGGCGGTATTTATGCTATTGCACGTCTCAAGCCCGGGGTTACGCTGGCGCAAGCACAATCTGATTTAGACCTGATCTCAGCCCGCCTGGCCAAAGCTTACCCAGACATTGATTATCTGCAGCAGGGCCAAGCTACATCTCTGAGTGAAGAGACGATTGGAGGCGAGAGAGAGTGGATTATGATTCTGGTCTCCGCAGTGGCTTTGGTTTTGCTGATCGCGTGCGCTAATGTGGCAAATCTGTTGCTAGCAAAGGCAAGCGCGCGGCAAAGTGAGATGGCGATTCGCCTTTCACTGGGAGCTTCGCGCACACGCCTGTTCCGTCAAATGCTCACTGAAAGCATTCTGCTGGCATTGTGTGGCGGGATACTGGGATTGCTGGTGGCATCGGCTGGGGTTCGCGCGCTGTTGTGGGTTGCACGAGCAGACTTTATCCGCACGGAACAGATCCATCTCAATCCGACAATGGTGGCTTTCACTTTTCTTGTATCAATGCTCACTGGAGTGGGTTTTGGACTAATCCCAGCCCTGCACATTTCCCGTTTCCGCGGAGCATTACAGACAGAAGCCCACAAAGCAATCAGCTCCGGCCGCCAGCGGGTAAAGAATGTGCTGGTAGTGGTTGAATTGGCGCTTTCACTTGTGCTTTTAGTTGGCGCTGGGTTGCTGGTGCGCAGTTTTATTACGTTGGCCCGGGTTGAAACCGGATTCAACAATCATGGCCTGCTCACTGCCGGTATCCATCTATCTCTGAACAAGTACAAGACTCAGCCCGAACTGGATGCGTTCTTCGATACGCTGGTCGAGAAACTTCATGGTGTGCCCGGAGTTGAATCTGCTGCTGTGACGAGGCCTTTAGAGTTTTCCGGCGAAGACTGGGGCTATGGCTTCCTGGTAGATGGCGATCCGTATCCAGTGCCAGGCGAAATTAACTACACGCGGCTTCACTACATCACTCCCGACTATCTAAGCACCATGAAAATTCCACTGGTCCAGGGGCGAAACTTTACCCATTCGGACAATGACGCAAGCGAGCCGGTAGCGCTGGTCAGCAGATCATTTGTGCATGTCTGGCTGCATGATCAGGACCCCATTGGCAAGCGAGTGCGCCTGGGGAAAGCCCGTGATTTGGCAAATCCGGAAAATCCGTGGTTCACAATAGTGGGAGTGGTAAACGATGTTCGGCATTACGGCGGAGAGTGGATTCAGGGAGAACTCCTTGTTCCTTTTAATCAGCATCAGCGGTACCACGTGCCCATCACGCAACGCTATCTGGTCATTCGCAGCAAAGGTAATACTGCACTGGCTGCCCAGCAACTGAGAAGTGTGGTGGCCAAAATGGATGGAAACCAGCCCATCACCAGCATGACAACAATGGACCAGTTGATTTCGCAATCTATGATTGCGGACAAAAGTCTGATGTTCCTGATCACAACATTTGCCGTGCTGGCACTGGCGCTGGCCGCGATCGGCATCTACGGCGTGCTTTCCTATTGGGTGAACCAGCGGACGCGGGAGATCGGTATTCGTTTAGCGCTTGGAGCAGACCAGAAGAATATACTCAGCGTGGTATTGCGTGAAGGGATGAAGCTGATCGCGATTGGGTTAATAATCGGCGTGCCACTGGCTTTGGGGCTGACAAACCTGCTGCCCAACGTGTTATATGGCGTAGGACGCCATGATCCCATAACATTCATTGTGATCGCGCTGCTGCTGGGTGCAGTGGCCGCGCTGGCTTGCTATGTTCCAGCGCGCCGCGCCGCCAAAGTGGATCCGATGGTAGCTTTGCGCTATGAATGAGAAAATGGAGACAGTTGGTAATTGGGTAAATTGGTAATTGGGTAATTTTTGGGATCTCCGGATAATCCAGTTTTGATTTGCATTCAAGGAATATCGGGTTTGAATTTACCCATTTACTAATTACTTATTTTCCAAATCGTTGACATTATCTATGTGCTGGAAAGTGATGGAATGATTTAACCAACAAGCTTTTACAAAGGAAACATGATTCAACTAAGGAACATAGAAAAGACCATTAAAAGCCCCGCCGGGACGGTGTGGCTGCTGCGGCGCATCAACATCGATATAAAAGAAGGCGAGTTCGTCACCATCATGGGCCCTTCCGGCGCGGGCAAGACGACGCTGTTGAGCATTGTCGGCATGCTTGACGATGGCTGGGCGGGCGAATATATGTTTGCCGAGCAGTTGGTACACAAACTTGATCGCAAGAAGCGGGCTGAGCTGAATCGCCGGTTTGTCGGCTTTGTGTTCCAGAGCTATCACCTGCTGGATAATCTCACGGTGGCAGAAAACATTGACGTGCCGCTTTCGTACCGCGATATTCCGCGGGCACAGCGAGCTTCCATGGTGGCGGACATTCTGGATAGGTTCCAGATCGTCGGCAAAAAAGATTTGTATCCGAACCAGCTTTCCGGTGGACAGCAGCAGTTGGTGGGCGTGGCCCGCGCGGTTGCCGGAAATCCAAAATTGATTCTGGCCGACGAGCCCACGGGCAATCTCCACTCCGGCCAGGCTAAGGAGATCATGGAGCTGTTCCGCAAATTGAACCAGCAGGGAACTACCATTATTCAGGTGACGCACTCTGAGGCGAACGCTGCGTTTGGTAATCGGATCATCCAACTGAAAGATGGGTGGATTGTGGAAGATTCGGCGGTGGCGCCGAGCAGTGCCACAGTCTGAGCTGCGACGATTAGCAAGAGGGAATTGAAAGCAGGAGAATTTTGATCTCGAGCAGAGCGCAGGAATTCGTGAGCATTTCAGCGATCAAGTCTGAGCCCGTCCGCATTCTAATTGCGGACGATCAGGCTGACATTCGCGAGGCCCTGCGGCTGCTGTTGAAAGCAGAAGGCTACGCGACCGAGACTGTCAGCACTCCGGGCGCAGCTCTGGAAGCGGTGCAGACCAATGAATTCGATATCATGCTGATGGACCTGAACTACCAGCGCGATACCACCTCAGGGCAGGAAGGGATTGATCTGCTTTCGCGGGTGCAGCAGTCGGACAGCAAACTGCCTATTATTGTGATGACGGCCTGGGGCAGTGTTGAACTGGCAGTGGAAGCCATGCGGCGCGGCGCACGCGATTTTATCCAGAAGCCGTGGGACAACCATCGGCTGCTCAGCATTATTCGCACGCAAGTGGATTTATACCGCACGATGCGCCGCGCGGAGCGGCTGGAAGCGGAAAACAGTTTGCTGCGGGCGCAGAACCGTCCGGTATTCATTGCGGAATCAAAAGCCATGGAGCCGCTGCTGACACTGCTGAGCCGCATCGGCCCGAGCGATGCCAACGTACTTGTCACCGGCGCGCACGGCACGGGAAAAGAAGTTGTGGCGCAGACGCTGCACGCGCTTTCTTCCCGCAGCGGAAGGCCCATGATTACGGTCAACACCGGCGGACTGCCGGAAGGCACATTCGAAAGCGAACTCTTTGGACACGTGAAGGGCGCGTTTACTGACGCTAGGGCTGATCGAGTCGGGCGTTTTGAGTTGGCGGACCGCGGCACGCTTTTCCTGGACGAAATTGCTAACGTCCCGCTTAAGCAGCAAGCCAAGCTGCTGCGTGTGCTGGAAACCGGCGAGATGGAGCGCGTGGGTTCGTCCAAGACGCATAAAGTCGATGTCCGCGTGATTTCTGCCACTAACGCTGATCTGAAGCTGGAGAGTGCGGAAGGAAGATTCCGCTCAGATCTGTTGTTTCGGCTGAATACGGTTGAGCTGCCCATTCCTCCGCTGCGCGAACGCAAAGAAGATATCCCGCTGCTGGCTGCGCATTTTCTTAAGATGTATGCACAGCGGTATCGCAAGCCGGTGAAAAGTTTTGATCCATCGGCATTGCAGAAGATGATGGACCATCCCTGGCCAGGCAACGTCCGGGAACTGGATCACGCCACGGAGCGCGCTGTCCTGATGTGTACCGCGGAGCAGATTCAGCCTGCCGATCTCGGCCTGGAGAGTGAGCGCGCGGGCTCCGCCAAGATTGAAGATTTGAGCCTGGAAGAAGTTGAAAATCTGCTGATCAAGAAAGCCCTGGCGCGCCATTCAGGTAATATCAGCCATGCGGCGGACGCGCTCGGATTGAGCCGAAGCGCTCTTTATCGTCGTATGCAAAAGTATGGCGTCTGATCCGAAATCCCAAAATCCCGCCCGCTTCGCCGTGAAGCCCACCACCCGGATCAAACTGAATTTTGACACTCGCATCCTGCTTATGACTCTCCTGATTAGTTTGCCTGGCGCGGTTGTAGCTGAACTTTTTCTCTGGCTGGGCAATCATTCCATTGAACTCAAGTGGACGGTCACTCTTTTCATCGTTGTGGCCTGGATGATCGGCAGCTCGATGCTGCATGGCCAGGTCATCCGCCCCATGCAGACGCTTTCCAACATGGTGGCAGCCATCCGCGAAGAAGATTTTTCTTTTCGACTGCGCGGTGGCGGCAGGGAAGACTCGCTCGCCGACCTGATCTTCGAAATCAACTCTCTGGCAATCCGGCTGCAGCAACAGAAAATCAGCGCGCTTGAGGCCACGGCGCTGCTGAAAAAAGTAATGATGGAAATTGATGTTGCGGTCTTTACCTTTGATCAGCAACAGCGGCTGCGCATCGTCAATCGTGCGGGCGAGCAGCTTATGGGACGCATCGCGCCACGCATGCTCGGCCTCACCGCCGACGAACTCGGCTTGCAGGAATTTCTCCAGTCCCCCGGCCCGCAGACCGTGCAGATGACCTTCCCAGGCAAGCACGGACGCTGGGCCATCAACCATACGGAATTCCGCGAGAACGGCGTGCCACACCAGTTGCTCATCGTCTCTGACCTCAGCCGCGCACTGCGTGAAGAAGAGCGCCAGGCGTGGCAACGGCTCATCCGCGTGATGGGGCATGAGCTAAACAATTCGTTGGCGCCCATCAAGTCGATTGCCGGTACGCTGGGCTCGCTCACGGAACGCGCCGCGCTGCCTGAAGATGTTGCGCAGGACATGCAGCAGGGCCTGCGCGTAATTGAAAACCGGGTTGAATCGCTCAATCGATTCATGCAGGCTTACACGCGGCTGGCGCGAATGCCGGCGCCCACGCGCACCCGCATCGACATTGGCCCGCTGGTGCATCGCGCAGCGTCGCTGGAGCGGCGTCTGCATGTGACCACGGTGAACGGCCCAGCCGCCACCATTGAAGCTGACGCTGACCAGATTGAGCAGGTGCTCATCAACCTGATCCGCAACGCCGTCGATGCATCGCTTGATCCCGTGCTCAAGCATCCTGGCTCCGTAGAGGTGGGCTGGCGCGTGAACGCGCGCAGCGTTGAAGTCTTTGTCCGCGACCAGGGCCCCGGCCTGCTGAACAGTGACAATCTTTTTGTGCCGTTCTTCACCACCAAGCACGGCGGCAGCGGCATTGGTCTGACCCTGAGCCGCCAGATTGCTGAAGCCCACGGCGGCGTGCTGCAACTCGCCAACCGCAATGACCGCACTGGATGCGAAGCAGTCCTGGCGCTTCCGATTACTTATGACGGGACAATGGGATAGGCAATTCCACATGGCGCCCAGCCGATGGCCGCCGATGCTTGCTGCTAAGAATCTTCCCTGGAATGATTTCCGCACCGATTTTCCTGATCAGTGTTATCCGTTTTGATCCGCGATAAGTTTTTAGTTTTTCCTTCCTCCGTGTTCCTTTGTGTCCTCTGTGGTAGAGGTTTGATTTTACTGATCAGTGTGATCGTGTTCATTCGTGGTAAGGTTTCAGGTTTTCAATTTAGGGCGGAGCAATCCGTCCTTATATTTTCCCGCTATAATCGCAGGCCATGCGCACGCCAGTGATTCTCACGCTCGCTCTTTCACTTTTCTGTTCCGCCGCCAACGCTCAACAGGGCACCAATGCCGCCGATCTTGATGCCATCGTCAAACAAGTCATTGCGCAGGAGCATGTGGTCGGGGCTTCAGTGCTGGTGGCGCGCGGCGACCGTATTCTGCTGCACAAGGGATACGGCTTTGCCGACCTGGGACTGGAAGCAGCCACAAAAGACGAGACTGTCTATCATGTGGTCGGCCCCATGCTGCCGTTCACCGGAATCGCGGTGATGCAGCAGGTAGAGCGCGGCAAGCTCTCGCTGGATGATGACATTTCCAAATTCATTCCTGAATTTCCGCTGCAAGGCCATCATGTAACTATTCGGCAACTGCTCAACCATACTTCCGGCATTGTGGATTATCACTATCTGGGCGATCCCATTGAGGCCACCAGCCGCCAGCCCAAAGCGCTGGACGAAGTAATGGCGCTTTACGCCGGCAAGAACTGGGTCAATGAGCCGGGCAAAAAGTGGGACTGGTCCATCTCCGGCTTTCAACTATTGGTCACCATTGTGGAGCGCGTCACCGGCCAGAGCTTCGCTGACTATGTGCAGCAGAACATCTTTAAGCCCGCTGGCGTGAAGTCCACTACGTATTGTGACGATTTCACGCTCGTGCACGGTCTCAGCCATGCGTACCGGCGCTTCGGCGCGAGCTACGTTCCGGCCAACGAAGACGACATGGCGTATAACTCCGATCTGCGATTTTGCAGCACCGTGGGCGATCTGCTGCAGCTGTGGCGGGCGATCAAAGACAAGAACCTGGTCAAGCCAGAGACGTTCAAGCTTATGACCACCGCTGAAGGCGCGGCGGCGCAGATGTCGGCGCAGGACCCCAAAGCGCAGTACGGGTTTGCCATGATCCTGAACCATGAAGACGACCATCGCCGCATCGGCCAGCATGGATCGCTGCTGGGCTACAGCGGCAGCCTCTATGACTTCCCCGAAGACAATCTCACCATCGTGGTGCTGACCAATACTGAAGGGCAGAACGCTTATGCCATCACCCGCGCTCTTGGTCGCGCGATCCTTAGGCTGCCGCCGCTGCCCGCTCCCAAGCCAGCCGTAGATCGCACGCTGGGAGACAAACCTGTCTCTGACGCCGAGCGCAAACAGCTTGCTGGGACGTTTGTTCTCAAGCTGGACCGGGTCTCGGCCAATTTGCATGATTCATTCGCGCAATATCGGCGGACGTATCGCGTGTTCGAAGAAAATGGCAGGCTGATGATCCAGTCGCTGGGTGAAGCCCCCGAGCGTCTACTGAAACAAGAGGACGGCAGCTTTGCCTTACGATCTTCGCCGGAAGCGCATGTGTCGTTTCTTATGCAGACCGACCACGCTTCGGCGATGAAGCTGGAGTCACCGGGCTTTCCGCTGGCGGGAGATCGTGTGGGCGATGGCGATCCGGGGACGTTTCATGGGCAGGGAAAGTGAAACGGTTCAGTCCTGCAACGCGGAACAGATGATAGTAGCCCGCCATTTCAACGGCAGGAAATGCATTCACAATTGTAGGGAGTCCAGCTTCAGCCGGACTGCTGAACTGATCCCCGCTGCATTAATCTGAAATTGTAGTATTCTAAGTTTCTTCTTTTAGTTTATTACTAAATGGCAACCGAATCGTATCCCTCGGACCTTGCAATCATCGTTCACCGCAAATTGAGCGACTTGAAGTTGAGCCCTCCTGAGCTACCCATCCTCGTTAAATTGTTCGAGGTAATGTTTCACCAGCCTAAAAACGGAAGAAGGATCAACCTTACAATGCCGCGTCGTGTACTTGGATCCAAATGACCCTGATCCCTCACCTCCTCCGAGAATCCTGGCGCATCGCTGGAAATACATAAAACTAGCGGTGCCACTTCCTTTCACGGTAGGCAACTTGGCCAAGCTGTGCCGAGGGGTTGATCCGTGGTCTTCATCCCTTGCTGTGTATGCAGACAGCGAAGGAAAGGTCTCAATCTGGGGCTTTATCGACCAGACCGTACACTTTAATACATTTGTGGTTAGAGAATCGGGCGGAGGGCCATCAGAACCGGGACTCTTTCAGGCGGTATCGCAGGGTATCGCAGACATAATCGTTTACCGCGCTTTCTCAATGATGGCAAGGCTTGTGCAAAATGTACTTGTGCGGGAACCCAACGATGTCCTTTGGGCTGGCCCCCTCGCGAGGCGGTTGTCACGGCACATCGAGAGCTTCCGCAGCCGAGCTATCGCAAAAGTGGGTCGCAAGGCGTATCGCCAATTTCCTTTTTGGGACATCTCTTTGCGAGATGAGTGGCTGGATACCCTGTGTAGATTGTTGATCAACATTCAACGTTATCGGCATGGCGGCGCCATTCTTCTCAGCGGACAATCCGACGATCTGAATATCAAATACAGAATCGAGTACACACGTTTGTCGACGGCCCTTCAGAACCTTGCCCAGTTAAGAATCACGAACCGAAACACGTGGGATCTCATACACGAGGAATATATCGAAACTCCACGGAAAACGATGCCCATAAATCTCCACCTAGATCAAGTGATTGTTGAGCATGACATCGAAGATGCTCAAATGGAATTGACCGGGTGCATCCGGTTCATCTCCTCTCTCTCGCTGGTAGATGGTCTAATCCTGATGCGTCCGGATCTTACAGTAACTGGGTTTGGAACTGAGATCACATGCCACAATAAACTTGGCAAAGTTTTTTTGGCAACGGAGGCGCAACGATATAAATCGACAAAAAAAGAGATTGATCCCAATCATTTTGGAACTAGGCATCGTTCGATGATGAGATTTTGCCAGCTACATCCATCGAGTATCGGCTTTGTCATTTCCCATGATGGCGATATAAGGGCTGTTACTCGCGAAAATGATGGTGTGATTTTGTGGGACAACGTGAAGGTCCACAGACTATTTGAAGAAAAGACTTTAAAGCCCTCAAGAAACGCGAAGCGAAAACCGAAAAGGAGCTAACGGAATGGCTCCCACTTCTTTGCCCTTCGCCCTTTCATACTGGCCCGGAAAATTGCCAAATTGTCACGCGAACATTCAAGCGCTCCGCTCCGCTGCGCGCGGGCCTTCGGCAGAGCGGAAGGAACTTCTTCTTAAGCTACCCGGCACTTACGCCTCAGCGCAAAGTGCGCCTCGGCGACGTACCGGGCTATTATCTTTCGTCCCTGGCGGGACTCGGATTGCCAAGCCGCCGATGGCTTAAGGCCGCGTGAAACTTGTTAGGGTAAAGGCGCTTTTAGCGCTGGTGCCAGAAGAAGCGACGTCCGCAAGCCGATGCGTGAAGCTCCTAGTTAGCCTTTTCCAGCGTCGCCGTGAGATTCACCTCAGACCCAGACAGCACGGTCATTTCCCGCGACCAGTCCTTATACCCGGCCATTGTCACCTTGAAGGTGTGCTTTCCCGGCTTCAGCTTGAGTTTGGCGGGAGCATTCCCTAAAAATGCGTCATCCACGGTGATTTCGGCCCCTTCTGGTGTAGAAACCAAGGCAATCAGCGCCTCAGCTTCATCGGCAGTCACGTTTGACGCCCCTTCCGGAGCCGCCGCAGCCGCGCTTGTGGCTTCAGTTGCTGGCTTTGCTGGTTCTTTCGTTTGCTCGTCTGTACTTTTCGCTACCTGTGTATTCACTCCCGCAGGAATCTCGTTTCTGTCCTTATCGCCGACGGAGATCGGAACGCCAGTGACTCCCTGCAACGCAACCAGGATTGCCCGGAAATTGCTCTTGTCCCCTTGCAGCAGTACGCCCTGCTTCTTACCGTCTTTATCGGAGAAATTGATGCCGATGTAATGCAATTTGGTCTTGTGCAGCGCACTCAACGCTCCAATACCCAATGAAAACACCGCCAGACCTATCGCGGTGCCAACCCTGCGGTGTGCCTCTTGCCCATAGCTGAGCGAAGTAACGTTCTTGGGATCGATCGAGACGGACTGCCCGTCTTTCAATGTCAGAATGATCGCCTCAGAGGTAACGTTGAGCTTGTTCCCCCACTCGTCTGGCTTAACCTTGGTTGAAATGCTTCCGCCGTTGTAGCGGACCTTGTCAAAGTTGTTGCCCTGGGCATAAACCGCCGCAGGGATACACAAACACAGACACAACGCGAGCAGTCTTTTCTGGACGTTCATAGTACCTCTTGAAAAAGGTTTGGAATGGCAGTGATTGTATGACGAGAAGCTAGTCTTGTATATCAATTATCTTGCGTAGAAGCGCAGGAATCGTTCACGGCACTCAGCCGGTGCAGGCAGAGGGTCACAGAAAAAAGTGATGTGTTCATCCCGAAGGACTTGTCAAGATGTACTAATTCGCAATTGATTCGACGGCAGAAATACGCTATGTTTTCACTGCGGTGTAATTGAATTTCCGGGCAGAAGCCGCAGAAATGGCCCAGTTGAAAGCAACGGCAAGAAACGGTAAGGAACAAGCGTAATTCGAGACCGAAATGAGGCAGAAAAAGAGCCTCGACCGTTCGGTGACCGTTCGGTCGAATGGAATAAGAGCGTTGTTTGCAACAAAACGCCGACCCCCCGGTGGGGGCCACTAAGGGATTTGCAGTAGGATTCACCGCGACGGACGCGAAGGAACAAAGCATTTAGTAAATGAGTAGTTTGGTAATTGGGTAATTTGAAGAGCAAACTACCGCGGATTGAACGCGGATTTGAGGGAAGCAGGCAGGATTTCACCGCAAAGGGCACGAAGGAACAAAGGCATTTAGTAAATGGGTAATTTGGTAAGTGGGTAATTTGAAGAGCAAAACTTACCACGAATTAAAAGCGGATTGAACGCGGATTGACTCGGATTGACTCGGATTTGCGCAGATTCGGAACATTAGCCGGTGATTGAGGCGGATTGTTAGCGCAGTGCGGCATTAAGCAAGGAGAGATTTTATGGATCGGATGCGGAATGATTATGCGCCCCAGGATGGTTTTGAGTTCAAACAGGGCGAGAATTCGCTAGGAATGGACGAAGAAGAGCAAGCTTTATGGGAGAAAGCGCGGTCACTTGAGGACCGTTACGCCATCATGCAGCAGCGGGATGCGCGGCGTTTGACGGAACATAATGAGCGCATGAAGGAGCGCGAGAGGCAGGAATGGAGGCGAACGGAGGCAGGGCAGTTGCTGAAGAAGCTGGGAGAGTGCTTTGCGGAGTATCGGGATTACGTGGCAAAGAACCCGCAGTTGGAGCAGAAAGCGCTGGAATGTGACGCAATCAACCAGAAAATCTTCAACAAAATGAAGAGCACGATTCAACGCGCCAACAGTGCGCCGCGATGCCGGTTTGAAAAACCCGATGGACGAGAGTGCCGCGCCCCGCGGGTGCGCGGGAAGAAGTATTGCCACATGCACCTGATGCTGGAAGATGCGCGTCCGGAGAAGATCAAGCTGCCGAGCCTGGGAGATGCCAATGCCATACAGGCGGCCATCGCGAAAGGAGCGCAGGCGGTGGTAGATGGCAGGTTGGACCAGAAACAAGCAGGCCTGCTGGGATATTACCTGCAACTGGCGTTAAGCAACGTTGGTCGGGTGGACTTTGAAGAAGGATGGGAGCCGACAGAAACATAATTCCTGCATCGGCGAAAACGATGATGGTTTGAGGCGCGGCGATTTTAGACCGCGCATCCTGGAAATGGCCGCCCAGGCGGCAGGAAAGAAAGATCTTTGAAAATTTAGCGTATCGCTGAAACGGTTCACCGGATCAACCGTTTTGACGATTACCCACCGTTTTACAGTGGGCTGTGAACTGACTCGAATTGAGAGGCTGAAATTATCCAGCCACTTCTTCTAACTGTTCCTGATCGACATCGAAATTTGAATACACGTTCTGCACGTCGTCCTGGTCTTCCAGGGTTTCCAACAGGCGGATCATCTGGTTGGCGGCTGCGCCTTCCAGCTTTACGTACGTCGAGGGAATCATGCCGACTTCAGAGTGCGCCACTGGAGCGCCGGATTTCTTGACGGCTTCCAGAACGGCCTCAAAGGCGTTGGGCGGAGTGGTGATTTCCCAGTTATCGCCATCGTCGTTGAGGTCGTCGCCGCCCTGGTCCAGCACGATGTTCATCAGGTCATCTTCCTTGGCTTTGGCCTTGGGAACAACAATGGAACCTTTTTTCTGGAACATCCAGGAGACTGAACCGGCTTCACCCATGTTTCCGCCGCCTTTGGTAAAGGCATGGCGGATATCGCTGACCGTGCGGTTGCGATTGTCCGTGGTTACTTCCACCAGCAGCGCCACGCCGCCGGGACCATAGCCTTCAAAGGTGATCTCTTCATAGTTCACGCCTTCAAGTTCGCCGGTGCCGCGCTGGATAGCGCGCTTGATGTTGTCGGCAGGCATGTTTTCCGCCTTGGCGGCAGCCACGGCCGTGCGCAGGCGCGGATTGCCTTCCACGTCACCTCCGCCACTCTTGGCGGCCATGGTGATTTCCTTAATCAGACGGGTGAAAATTTTGCCGCGCTTGGCGTCCAGCGCGCCCTTTTTGTGCTTGATTGTGGCCCATTTTGAGTGGCCAGACATGTGGGTAACCTCAAAGAATCAAAGATTTACGCTGCCAACAGGAGAGGCGGCATGCGCCGGTAAGCGCAGAAAAACAAAGTAGATTATAGCACGGCTATTATATTATTTGCCGCCATGAGCTTACAGGATTGGGAGCGCGACATACGCAATCGGCAGCGGAACATTGTGTTTCCTGACACGGTGCTGAATGAAGGCAGGTTCTACCGGAACATCGCGTCAGGAAAGGCGGTTTTCAGCACTGGCCAGTGGATTTGCTTGTGCGCGATTCTGGCGTACTGGATGCTCGTCACTTTGCTCTACTTTGCGACAGCCATTGCAGAGCTTAACCAGAAGCATCATGGGTACGTTGCTGCGGAGTTCCCGCTTTGCTTTTACATGCTTGCCAATCTGTCTTTCTGGGCGTTTATGGCGCTGAAAGGTTTTCTATCCAGGACGCCTCCAGCGCGCAAACGCAGACGTGGCTACCGCAGCTCGGGACGAGGCTGATCCGGCGCGATGTCGTTTTTGCGTCGGAACGCATAAATCACGGCGAGCAACGGAGGCGCCAGCAGCACTCCCCAAAAGGGAATGATAATGCCGAGAATAATCGGCGCAAACAATGCCGCCCAGAACGGAACTTTGGCTGTGCGCTTCATCAAGTATGGCTGAAGGAACAGGCCGTCAGTGACCATGATAACGGCAAACAGGATCAGCACATAAAAGAAGCGCATATGATCATGGTTGAGCGCGCCCAGCAGCGCTGGTCCAATAAGCGAGAGCAATACGCCGAAGTTGGGAATGAATTGCAGCACGCCGCCAAGAACGGCCCACAGCGGCGCCCAGGGAATGCCAATGAGGAGCAATCCCACAAGCCAGAGAAGCGCTACGGCCAGAGAGTCATAGCACTGGGCGATAAACCAGTTCTTGAGCGCGTTG
Organism: Candidatus Angelobacter sp.; assembly: GCA_036495645.1. Lineage (GTDB taxonomy): Bacteria > Acidobacteriota > Terriglobia > Terriglobales > Acidobacteriaceae > Angelobacter. Next base: position 9,913 of record DASXMN010000075.1, on the reverse strand, counting down.
CCGGTGGTGCGGACGTGGGAGCGGAAATCCATATTTACCACAGAGGACACAGAGGATCACGGAGTTGCTCTACGGAACAAGAGGGTGAATCGCTTTTCTTCGCATCACGATCTAGGCTTCGATGCAGGCAAAGTCCTTTTTTACTATGCCCGGCATCAATCTTCGCAGCTTCTCTGTGTTCCTCTGTGCTCTCTGTGGTAAATAAATCGGTTAAAATAAAATTATGAAATTTGGCGTCATCATTTTTCCCGGCTCCAATTGCGATCAGGATAGCTACAACGCAGCCATCACGGCCACCGGCCAGCAGGCAACCATGTTGTGGCATGAGTCGCACGATCTGGAAAAATGCGATGCCATCATTGTGCCGGGCGGCTTTGCCTACGGCGACTATCTGCGCACCGGCGCCATCGCAAAATTCGCGCCCATCATGCAGCAAGTGGCTAAGTTCGCGGCTTCCGGAGGTCTGGTCATCGGCATCTGCAATGGGTTCCAGATCCTGTGTGAAGCCGGCCTTCTGCCTGGCGCGCTCATGCGCAATGCTGGATTAAAGTACATCTGCAAATTCGTCGATTTGCGCGTGGAAAATGCTGACACTCCTTTCACCAACTCTTGTAAACAAGGTGAAGTGCTCAGGATTCCTATCGGCCACATGGAAGGGAATTATTATTGCGACGCGCAGACGCTGGAAACTCTGAAGCGCCAGAACCGCATCGTTTTCCGTTACTCCACTCCGGAAGGAAAGATCACGGCAGAAGCCAATCCAAATGGCTCACTGGATAATATTGCCGGCATTTGCAATGAAGGCGGCAATGTTTTGGGAATGATGCCGCATCCTGACCGTTGCAGTGAGTTGCTGCTTGGCTCAGCCGATGGCGCTAAGATTTTCCGCTCCATGATCGCGGCGCCGGTCATTACCCAGTAAACAGCAGATCAGAACGGCAGTAGGGAAGGCGCAGCCCTCCTCTACGTAACCGCCAGCATCTAACGCTCAGAACCTCTGGGTTCAACCGACGAGGAGACTCTTATGCGTGAAAAAACAATATTGGCAACACTGGCAGCGTTGCTGCTTTCCCTGGCAATTGGATGCACTTCTGAAAAAGCCAGCACTCCTGACGTGAAAGATCAGGTCGCCAAGGCCCTGAACAATGCCGGCTATAAAGACCTGAAAATCGACGTGAACCATGACAAAGAATTGGTAACGCTCACCGGCGACGTAAAGACCCAGGAAGATAAGTCGCGTGCTGAAGAGTTGGCGAAGGATGCCGCTTCTGGTTATGTGGTTTCCAATGAGATTGGCGTCCGGCCTGAAGGCGTGGAAAGCTCCGCGAAGAAAATCGATACCAATGTTGATGATGCGATAGAAAAGGATTTTAAGGCTGTGATCATCGCCAATCGGCTGGAGAAGCAGCATATCCGCTTTGACGCCAAAAATGGCGTGCTCACACTGAAAGGTGATGTCGATTCTCCTGGTCTGCGCGCGCAGGCGGAAAAACTTGCGGCCAGCGTTCCTAATGTCCAACAAGTTGTGAATGAGCTCGACGTAAAGGGAGCTAAGCGTAAATCGTCTGGCATGTAAATTGAGAATTGGAAAGTTGGTGGGGCAGCATAAGCGCTGTCCCATTTTCTTCTTAATCTATTGCAGCGCTAAATTCCTTCTCCATGAACGCCTGATCCCATCCACGCTTCTTTATTTACCACGTACGGCATCCGCGTTATGTCGCCACCATAATTTTTTTCCAGAACGTCCATCAGTCCTTGCACGCAGCGGCCTGCCATGCCTTTTTCCGGATCCGTAGAAAGCCTGGTAATGCGGCTGCCGCTGGCAAAGTGATGGAAGAGCCGGCAGCGATCTTCAATTTCTGGGTCGAGCAGCGGCGAATCAGCGGGCAGGGGCTCTTTTTCGAAGACATCCAGTGCGGCTCCGGCAATCCAGCGTTCTTTCAGCGCTCTTGCCAGCGCCTGCTCGTCCACCACAGGGCCGCGCGAAGCATTGATCAGATAAGCATCTTTGCGCATCAGCTTCAGCGTGCGCTCGTTTATCAAATGATAGGTCGGTAAATCTCCATCGCGTACCAGCGGGACATGCAGGCTTACATAGTCTGCCTGACCCAACGCGTGTTCCAACCCAACATACTTGATCCAGTTTTTCGTCTTTACCATGCCGAGCTTATGCCGAAGGTCCATCACCTCCTGCACGTCGGCGGCAAACCTGTGGTTCTGGTATACCGGGTCATAGCACAGCACATTCATATCAAAGCCCAGGCATTTTTTGATCAGCGCCAGCCCAATCCGCCCGGTGCCGATCACGGCAATGGTCTTGCCTGAAATTTCATCTCCCAGAAAAGGCAGAAACGGATGCCATGCGCCCCAGGTCTGTCCGCGCACCATTTTCTCGCTGTCCCACATGCGCCGAGCCAGCACACCCATCATCAGAAACGTAAACTCCGCGGTGGCATCGTTCAGGACCTCAGCCGTATTCGTGAATGGGACTTTGTAGTTGTTCGCGTCGGCACGGTTGATATTGTCAAAGCCCACGGCAAGCTGTGATACCACTTTGAGTGTCCCTTTGCCGGCTTCAAAGACTTCTGCGTCGATGGCATCGCGCAACGTGGTGATCAGCCCATCTATTCCACTCGCAACTTTTTCAATGATCAGATTTTTGGGAGGCGCTTCCGGGCCAGGATAGATTTCCAGCTCATAACCCTTTTCGCGCAGCAGATTCTCGGCGGCCTCGCCGATGTGGCAGGTGGCATAAACCTTGTATTTATTCTTGGACATAGAAATCTATTGCCCGCTGATTTTCGCAGATGAACGCAGAGAAGGCAAAAATCAGCCGCGAATTGCGCGAATGAATGCGAATTTGAACAACAGAACAAAGTCTAAGTGGAAACCGGAGTTGGAAAATCCGAAAATGATTTGAACGGACAAAGCGGGAATCTAAATAGAAGCAAACTTAGCCAGCAAAAATCAGCCGCGAATCACGCGAATCTTACGAATTAAAAAAAGATTCGTGTTCATTCGCGAAAATTCGCGGCTAATTCTTTTGATCTGCAAATCTGCGGCGATATTCCCCGGCTAAAGGTTCTTGCTGGCCCAGTTGCCGATGCGGTTCAATGCTTCGTCTAGGTTCTCCATCGAGTTGGCGATGCTGAAGCGCAGATAGCCCTCACCGAACTTGCCAAAAGCCGTGCCGGAAAGGCACGCCACGCCAGCCTGGTTTAGCATTGCTTCGGCCAGATTTTTTGATGTCCAGCCAGTCTTCTTCACATTAGGGAATGCATAGAAAGCGCCGTGTGGCAAGCGGCAGCTGAAACCCGGAATATCGTTCAAGCCGCCAATAAACTTGTCGCGCCGCGCGTTGAACTGGTCGCGCATGTGATCCACCGACGCCTGATCGCCCTTGAGCGCTTCCATGCCTGCAACCTGGGTAAACCCGGCGCTGCATGAGTTCACATTCGTCATCAGCCGCCCAAAATGGGCTGCCAGATCTTTGCGCATTACGCCATAGCCAAGCCGCCAGCCGGTCATTGCATAGGTTTTTGACCAGCCATCCAGCATTATCACGCGATCTTTCCAGCCGGGCAGCGACATGAGTGAATGGTGCTGCCCTTCAAAAATCAGCCGGCTGTAAATTTCGTCGGAGAGCACCATGATGTCGCGGTCGCCAATGGCCGCGGCAATGTCTTTTACGTCCTGCTCAGTAACCACGCTGCCGGTAGGATTGTGCGGCGAGTTTAAAACAATCAGCTTGGTGCGGTCCGTGATCAGGTCTGCCAGTTCGTTTGGATCTAGCCGGAAATCTTTACCCTCCCGCATCTGTAACGGTACAGGTGTGGCCCCGGTGAAATTGATCAGCGACTCATAAATAGGGAACCCGGGGTTTGGATAGATGACCTCATTGCCTTCTTCCACCAGCGCGGTAAAAGTGAAATAGATGGTCGGCTTGCCGCCGGGTACAATCACCACTTCTTCCGGAGTTACTTTCACGCCATGGGTGCGTGTGACTTCTTCGGCCACGGTTTCACGCAAGGCAGGCAATCCGGCGGAAGGCGTGTAATGTGTATAGCCTTTGTGGATGGCGTCAATGCCGGCATCAATCACATTGCTTGGCGTATCAAAATCCGGTTCGCCGATCTCAAGGTGAATAATGCTTCTGCCCTGCGCCTCCAGAGCGCGCGCTTTGGCCAGCGTTTCAAATGCGGTTTCGGTACCCAGGCGGGCCATACGCTTGGCCAGCCGCAGTTCTGTTGGCGTGGTAACTGTGCTCATTTTTTATTTTTGTGCTCTTTAAAACCGTTATTCGTTGACCGCTTGTTCCTGGCTTTGCGATCGCAATACGTGCGCCACAGTGTAAGGCACGCGGCGTTGCGGTTCCTGGAAATTGCGCACCTGGAGATCGCCCAGCAGACCCAGGGCCAGCATCTGTCCACCGAATACAATCAGCACTGCGGCAGAGATCAGCAGCGGCCCATGCTCTCCCATCACGCTTAGATGCCAGACCAGCTTGGAAAGCATCAGCCAGAAAGCCACGCCCATTCCGCCCAGCAGTGAAAGCATGCCTACCGTGCCGAACAGGTGGAGCGGCCGGTACATATATTTCAAAAGGAAGCGGATGGTAATCAGGTCAAAGAAGACGCGGAAGGTGCGTGAAATACCGTAATGCGAATTGCCCTTGGGACGCACAATGTTTTTGATGGGAATCTCGCAAATGGAAGCGCCATACCACGATGCCAGTGCGGGAATAAAGCGGTGTAGTTCGCCATATAACGGAAGCTGCTGAATGATCTCGCGGCGATACGCCTTATACGTGGTACCGAAGTCGTGGATATCCACGCCGCTCAACTTTGACATAGCCCAGTTGGCGATGCGCGACGGAATCCGTCGCATAACAAAGTTATCAACGCGTTCTTTGCGCCAGCCGCTTACAAGGTCATAGCCCTGTTCCAGCATCTCCAGAAATTTTGGGATATCGTCTGGATCGTGCTGCAGGTCGCCATCCATTGCGATTACAAACTCGCCTTGCGCATGGGCGAATCCCGCCGCCAGTGCCGAGGTCTGCCCGAAATTGCGCCGCAGCTTGACCACCACCACGCGGCTGTCAATGGTCACAATCTCACGCAACAGCTTGTATGTGCGATCAATGCTGCCGTCATCCACAAACACCAATTCGAAAGTGTCTCCTGTCGCTTCCATCACCGCCTTTAGACGGTCATAGAGGGCAGTCACGCTCTCCTGCTCGTTATGAAAAGGGACTACGATCGAATACTTCAGCATTCACTGAAATTATACATCTGTTGTTTCTGCTCTGGGTATCTGAAATGTGGAAAAAGACATAAGTTTACACTGGGTAAGTTTGCCGAAATTCCAAAATACCTTAATTTCGTTTGCTGCATGATCCAGCCCGCAAATTGCAAGGCGTCTGCTGGAATTCGAGCTCTGGCGTTACATCTACCGCTCTTATCGCCTCATCTCATTTTTTTCAGAACAACAAAAACTAATCTTAAAGGAGTATCTGCACTATGCCATTTTCCAGCAGCGCTGGCGTTCCCGGACAGCGTGAAGACCAGTTTACTTCGAGCATTGAATCCCAAACCTCTAAAATTCCTTCCGCCGGTTATCTTGGCGCTGCAATCGGCGCCATGGTGGCCTCTGCCATCCTGAAAACCCTGGGCAAGAACGATTGGGCCATGTTCGTCGGACAGTGGGCGCCGTCCATCCTGATCATGGGTGTTTACAACAAGGTGGTAAAACAGCAAGGTTCAGACATTTACAGCCGGGCAGCGTAAGAGAGTGGCGCGCGGCTGGTCTCTGCTTTCGGCCGCGCGCTTCGCTTTTATTTGGCGCGATTTATCGAGTCGCGTTGCTCTCTTTTCCGTACTTCTCCCTTATCTTCACTGTCCGGTCGAGTTCATCCACAACTTCAAGCAGCTTTAGTTTCAGGTCTTTATCCAGAGACGCGGTTTGCAGATACTCATGCACCTGCTTCTGCGCCGCAGCGGATTGTTGTCCGCCAATGAAGGCATTCAGCCATGCCAGCATAAAGAAGATTTTCCGCTCGCGCTTCACCTGCGGCAGAGCATCCAGCGACGGGCCAAGAAAGGGGAAAGTCAATGCCGACTGGTTCCACCAGTTGAAACTGCCCAGGCTGAGTTCAATCCAGTCCTCAGGCCGGGCCGCATCATGCAGGTATTCGTCAAAATATTGTTTTTTTGTCTTCTCGTCTGGGCGCGCCGCCATAGCCATATAGGCGTACTTTTTACCGTCGCCCGAAGGATCGCGTTTCTCTTCTGCCGCAAGCACCGCTTCTGCTTCAGGATCATTGAGCGCAACCAGTGTAGCCACCATGTTCCATCGATCCAGCGGGCGCAGCTCCACTCCGGGGACCTGCAACTTGCCGCTCAGCATATCTTTGAGCTGTCCTCGAGCTTTCGCAGTTTCAGCCACGCCGCGCAATGCGCGAAACCATGTGATCCGCATGTCTTGTGAAGGGGAATGGAGCATCTGATCGGCGGCAAGAGTCTCCACCTTTGGTACAAGTTCGCCGCGCACTTCCGGACTTACATAACGGTGCAGGGCAGTGATCGTGTGGCCGATGATGTTTTGCGCCAGCGACTCGTCTTTTTCGTCCGGCAGAAGCCGCAAAGCCAGATCAATGTATTCGCGCGGGTCCATCTCCGCTTCGCGGACGGAATCCCAGAGCGATCCCCAAAGCAGAGTGCGCTCAAAAACATCTTTCATGCCGCCAATATCCTGCATAACTGCTTTGCGGCTGACCGGATCTAGAAGAAAGCGCCCATAGGCGTAATCAGACTCATTCGCGAAAACGTATGTCGGACAAGCTGACCCTACTACAGCAGGCAATTCCATTTCGGCGGAGTTCAACTGCACCTGACGGATCATCGCCTCGCCGCCTGCATGAAAGCCCAAGGCCATGGCTATGGGCCATGTGCCGCCTTCCCCAAGTACGTTATGTTGCTCCAGAGAAAAGTGATCGATCCGCTTTTTGTCGTCGCACGTCCAATGCACGTCCACTTGCGGCATGCCACGTCGCTTAATCCATGCGTCCGCCCATTCTGTCAGCGGTTTCTTTGAGACGCGCTCCAAAGCCTTCACCAGATCGTTCCACTCGGCGTTGGCATAGACATGTTCCTTCAAATAAAGCCGTAGCCCGTCCCGGAACTGGTCTTCGCCGACAACGAAGGCAAGCTGTTTAATCACTCCCGGCGCTTTGGAATAAACAATTGCGCCATAGGCTGACTTTGCATCTTTAAGATTGGGAATGTCCTGATAAATCGGCGTTGTGCCCAGGGTCGAGTCAATGGCATAAGCCGCGGGCTTGATCGCCTGATAGAAACGCTTCCATACGTTCTCATCCGGTTTGAGCGCATTCAGCGCGTGATATGCCATGTACTGTGCAAAGCCTTCCTTGAGCCACAGATCGTCAAACCAGCGCATGGTCACCAGATCGCCGAACCACTGGTGCGTAAGTTCATGCAGCAGCAGGATGTCGCGGTTCAGCCGGTCACTGTGCGTGGGCGCGGTGCGAAAGAGAATTGATTCTTCGCGCAGAAACGTTGCACCAGCATGCTCCATGCCGCCATACGCGAAACCCGGAATCATCACCATGTCGTACTTAGGGAAGGGAAACGGCTGGGCAAAATAATCCGAGAGATACTTGATGCCGTCAGCCGTAATCTGCTGGACTGCTTCTGCCTCGGCTTGAGCTTTTTCCAGTTTCGACTTGCGCACGTAAAGGCCGGGCAGCCCCGGCGTCTCATGCACCTTTCGGAATGGCCCCGCTGCGAAGGCGAACAGATATGTGCTGATGGGGTTTGTTTCGCCGAAGACCGTCCGTTTAACACCGCTTCCCCCAAACAAGGCTCCTGTAACTGTACCGGCAGTGTTTGAAATTACCGTCCACTCCACCGGAGAATCCACCGTGAGCCTGAACTTTGCTTTCAAATCCGGCTGATCGAAACATGGAAACGCCATTTCCGCATCCATGGGCACAAAGAGCGTGTAGAGATATTCGCTGCCATCGTCTTTATCTTCAAAGCGCGTGATGGCCTTGCCGGCTGGAGCGACCGGCGCGGTGAAGTCGATTGCAACAACGTTTTCTCCCAGTTTAAGGAAGTCCGCCGGCAGCTCAACGTGACCATTTTGAATGGTCGGCGGAGCAGCGTGCCCGTTCACCATCAACATGCTAATAGAGCCTTCGCGAAAATCCAGCCATTCCCACGATGTTGGAAGTCCGCCGTGCTCGTCGGCATTCTGAACGAAGTGCAGCTCTTCATGGCCGGGGATAAAGTTGGCTTTAGGACTAAGGTTGTAACTGAGCTGGTAACGGACATCTTTGATCTGCTGGGCGCGCTGCCGGGCCAGTTCACGGGGAATGCCTTCCGGGGCCTGAGAAAAAGCCAACGAGCTGAATAAAGAAAAGAAAGCGATCCACACTGCAAGACATAGTGATGGTTTTTGCCAACCGCGCATCGGCACAACTCCAGGGCAATCAATTAAACAAATGCGGATAATTCTACGTTACCATCATGGAAGTGAGACGGGCTGTCTGTCGGTGGTTGAGTTGTTTGGTTTTTGGCTGTGACCTGATACTCTCTTCTGGCCTTCCAGGGAGAAAATTCAATGTGGCCCAAGCCCCTTCGGCAGTTGCTGCTCTCCATGTCTCCGTGTCTCCGTGGTGGAATATTGATTTTGCTTCTTGCGGCGATCTCTGTTTCTGCCAGTGCACAAGAATCCTCCAAGCCTCTTGACGGCAAACCCTGGGACCTTGGCGTTTGGGCCGCAGGAGGATTTAGCGTTCCTGGCGGCACGAAAGATACAAAAGCCGTTGACGCGGGCTTGCGAGTGGGCAAGGTGCTTACCGGAGATCATTTCGGCGGCTTCCTACGTGGAAATTTTGAATGGTCCGCCGACCTGATCCCCCTCTACTATCTGGTGCAACCTGCACCGGCCAAGAATGCTTATTCTGCTGCGTTTAATCCGGTGAACTTAAAGTGGAACTTCACCCATTCCCCGCGCGCCGTGCCGTATCTGGAGCTAGGCGGCGGCGTGCTTTTCAGCAACCATGCTGTACCACTGAACACCTCGCATGTGAACTTCCTCACCCATGCTATGCTCGGCTTTCAATTTTTCAATAACCAACGCCGGGCGTTTACCGCTGGCGTCCGCTATGAACATATTTCCAATGCCGGCCTGACAGTACCGAACCCCGGAATCAACACAGTGCAGTTTCAGGTGGGATTGAATTGGTTTAACAGCCATCATTCAACTAAACATCACCGTTGATCAGGGCTCACTTGCGCTATGACCACGCGAAATGAAGATCTTGCAATCTGAAGATCATACAAATCTGATGGTCGGCGGCTGAAACTATCCGAAGCGTCTTTACCTGTCGCCCTAAACGTAAAGAATCGCAAGTCCTCCAAATTTTAACAATCGCGTAACCAAAGCCCTGGATCCGGCTGCTATGGTTTGGCCGGGCCCGAGGAGGGCCACATTCGTGAAGAGAACCCTCATATTCGCCGCGCTGGCTTTGGCTGCCGCATCCATGTCGGCACAATCCAATGACGGAGACAATCGCGGTCCCTCTGGACATTTTGAATTTAAAAAAGGCACGCTGGTGTTGAGCCGCAGCGTCTATGCCGGCAGTCCTTCCCTCATTACCGTGGGCCAGACATTGCCTCCGGGCTGTGTTGCCCGCACGGTCACGCTCCCACTTCTTGCTGGAGGCACAACTTCTGTAAAAGTAAAATGCGGTATAGCAGTCGCAGACGGAACGTATCCTACGGTATTCAATAATGACGGGCCTGACGGCAGCTTTGGCATTACATCTCCCATCTTTCTGGACAACCTCAAGACTAACGGCGAACAGCTTGGGACGCTCGCTGTTCCCACG
>DASXMN010000074.1:0-3047 GCA_036495645.1 Candidatus Angelobacter sp. | reverse complement strand
TATTGCGGGTGGCGCCGCATGCCGGTGGCTGGAGCGCCTGCTGGCGCTATGACACCAGCCGCTATCAGCCACAGGAAATCGAGCGTTTGCAGTTGGACTACTCGGCCCTTCTGCAACAGATTGCCGAACGTCCCTCGGCCCACATCAGTGAATTGGCCGCGGTCCTGGAACATACGGCAAAACCAAAAGCCCTGGACAAAAAGCAGGCAGCCGCCATCGCTTCGCGCGTTAGTTTTATCTCGCTCAAGCGCGGTCCGGTCCAGGCTGAACTTAAAAGCAGTCGATGAAGGGGACAACGATGGCGCATCCTATTAATCCTGGTATTTCGTTTTCGAAAAAAAGAAATGCTGTCAAAACATCTCCGGAACTGGTTTCCATTGGCAGCCTTGATGAGTGCTGGTTGCCCGTAGTCCTTGAGCCAAGTCTAAAGGGACTGGATCTTTCTTCATGGGCAGCTTCCCATGGAGCGTTTTTGGATACCACCCTTGCCATGTCCGGTGCGATTCTCTTTCGCAACTTCAAACTAAAGGCAGTTGAACAATTTGAAACTTTCATCCAGGCGTGGTGTGGGCCGCTGCTGGAGTACAAGGAACGGTCGTCGCCTCGGAGTCAGGTAAAAGGAAATGTATTCACCTCTACGGACTATCCGCCTGAGCGTTCTATTTTCCCGCATACAGAACAATCCTATAACTACACGTTTCCCATGCGAATTGCATTCTTCTGCATGACGGAGGCGGCACAGGGAGGCGAAACCCCGATTGCCGACACCCGCCGGATACTGAAAAGGGTCCGTCCCGAGGTGCGCGCGCGGTTCGAGCAGCAGGGCTATCTGTATGTTCGTAATTTTGGTGATGGACTTGGGCTTTCATGGCAGGAAGCATTTCAAACGAATGATCCTTTCGCAGTGGAAAAGCACTGTCGCAATGGCTTTATCGATTTCGAATGGCGCTCGCATGGAAGACTCCAAACCCGGCAGCGGCGGCCAGTGGTGGCATACCATCCGTCAGGCGAAGCATGGTTCAATCACATGACATTTTTCCATGTCTCGACGCTGGAGCTTGATATTCGGAAGCAAGTCCTGGAAGCTTTTTCCGAAAAGGATCTTCCCAACAATACTTATTATGGCGATGGCTCGCCGATAGAGCCCGAAATTATGGAGGAAATGCGCCGCGCGTATCTGGCAGAGCTGACCTCATTCCGCTGGCAGGCTGGCGATGTTCTTGTTCTGGACAATGTGTTGACTGCCCATGGCCGGGCGCCATTTGCAGGACAGCGCAAAGTGGTAGTGGCTATGGCCCAACCATGCGCGTGGCCGAAACTCGACGGCGGTAAAGCGTCCTGGCTCCCTGGCTGAAAATCCATGGGTGGTAAAAGACTAGCTGTTCGACTCGTGGCTTTACTGCAAGTTTTCAATTCACCTCAGGCGAAATGATGAGGGCCTCCATTGCTGTGATAGTTGTTCGCGCGAGAGGCCGCTCCTGGCCAACATCTTGATAGATCAGCCGTAACTCAATCGACATCTTCAGATCGAAAATATTTGTTTCCAAATTGATGAAGGAGTCTTATGCAAATTGCAAAACAAAGAACGGCCCTTCCGTTAGGACCATCAACGCGGCGCCATGAGATAACCGTTAATACGGCGGAAATGGTCACTCTGACTTCCTTAGAGCCGAGCAGCAGGTTTCCGTTAGTGATGCAGCCCAAAATGCCGGAATTGGACATCGCAGGATGGATCTTTGGCCAGCGGGAGTTTGTGCGTGAACAATTGCGGACGCATGGCGCAATTTTGTTTCGCAACTTTTCTGTCGGGTCTGCCGCCGACTTCCGCAAGTGTGCGGCCGCCTTATCACCAGAGCTACTGAAATATACAGAACGCGCGGCTGAGCGCCATGAAGTGGATGACCGCGTGTATACCTCCACCGAGTATCCCGCAGACCAGAGCATTCCGCTTCACCATGAAATGGCGTATTCCCATGTCTGGCCCTTGAAAATCTGGTTCTATTGCGCTTGCGCAGCGCGGGAGGGCGGATGTACGCCGGTGGCCGACGATCGCAAAGTATTTCCCCTGATTGACGCGCGAGTGCGAGATGAATTTTTGAAAAAGAAAGTTATGTATGTCCGCAATTTCGGAGAAGGAGCGGACATGCCCTGGAGTGTCGTGTTCCAGACGGAAGAGCGGAAAGTTGTGGAGAAGTACTGTGAAGAAACCGGCATTGAATATGAATGGCGGTCCAATAATCGTTTAAGAACACGCCAGGTGCGCCAGGTTGTCATGAAGCATCCGGAAACCGGTGATGTGGTTTGGTTCAATCACGCTCATCTATTCCATATCTCCAATCTGGAGCCGGCGGTCCGTCAGTCGCTGCTCAATGAATTTCGAGACGATGAGCTGCCGCGCAACGCTTTTTATGGGGATGGATCGCGCATTCCTGATGAAACGCTGGAAAAGATCCGCAGCACGTACTCAAACGCTGCTGTGCGTTTCCCCTGGCGCGAAGGCGACATGCTCCTCGTCGACAATGTTCTCGCGTCACATGGCAGAGACCCTTTTTCAGGTGAACGGCGGACCCTTGTAGCGATGGCTGAGATGTACACCAATCCGGAATCTGGTCCGGCCAGTAAGTGAACGTTGTGCGCCCTGTCTAAAGAATGAGGCACTCTGCAGAATAATCGGCAGGCGAAAAAAATCAGACTCGAGCATAGCTTTTGGGGGAATTGTGAAGGGTATTCGTTCTCATACTACATTCACAGTGACTCTCCTTAACTCTTGATTCCATACAGTTCAAAGACCGAAGGAGTAGGAACGATGGCAACAGCGACGGTGCAGGGATTCTACCTTTCCGCCCAGCAGAAGCAGGTATGGCAGGCACAGAGAGAAAGCAGGGTGCAACCGAGCCAGTGTGTGCTGAGCCTGGAAGGGACGTTGGATGTGCCGCGATTGCGCGCGGCGGTGGAGAGGCTGGTGCGCCGCTATGAGGTATTGCGCACCGATTTTGTCTGTCTGCCGGGCATGGCATTACCTCTGCAGGTGATTCTGGCAGAAGGAG
>DASXMN010000073.1:0-9061 GCA_036495645.1 Candidatus Angelobacter sp. | reverse complement strand
CGGTTTGCTGGGCGAGATCAAAGGCCTGCAACCAGAAGGACGCCATCAAGCATAAGCCGTTGGCTACCCGCAAGTTAGCCGTAGCTTCTGTTTTTTCTCGCCTTCAATTTGGACGCTATAGGTGTGTCTAAAATCGGCTATTAGTACTTAGCCATTGGCCTTTAGCAAAACCTTTACCGCAAAGGACACGAAGGCACACGAAGAAGATCGCAAGCTAAATTGGCGACCTAGATAAACCGCTCCAATATTTGATGAACCATCAGCCACCCGAAACGGTGGCTTTTGTTTTGCCCTAAACAATTTCGACCTTCCAAGTTTTTCCAGAAATTCCTTAAATCCTTTCCGAGAGAAAAATCATGTCGAAAGAAGAAATCCTCAAAGCCATCCGTTCGTGTGCAAGAAAACTTAAACGCAACCCAAGCCGCCGGGAGCTACGCCTGACCGCGCGCGTTTCAGATGATGCGCTGCGCAAACATTTTGGCGGACTAAAAGGGGCGCTGGAAAAAGCCGGGCTACGACCTTCCGGGTCGGGGTTTCGGCAACGGGAATCAACGGTGCTGCTGGACTGGGCCAGAGTCGCTCGCGCGCTGGGAAAGCTTCCTACAATGACGGAGTACGAAAGCCGAGGTGGCTTCAGCGATATGCCGTTCCACACCCGCTACGGCAACTGGACCAGCGTGCCTGCCGCCTTCCTGCGTTTTGCCAGGAAGCAAAAGATCCAGGGCAAGTGGGAGGACGTGCTGGGAATGATTCGCGCGCATTTGGACAAAGGCAGCGTGGTAAAAATACGCGCCTCACACGGGCGCACGCGCAAGCAAGATATCTTTCAGGACCGTCCGCTTTATGGCCCCGTGATGAATTTGCCGGAGATGGTCCACGAGCCGCTGAATGAACTGGGCGTGGTATTTGCGTTTGGCCTGGTGGCGCGGCAACTCGGATTTAGCGTGCTGCGGTTCCAGACGGCGTTCCCCGACTGCGAGGCGCTTAGGGAGGTGGTGCGCGGACAGCTACAGCGGATGAAGCTTGAGTTTGAATTTGAAAGCCGAAATTTTCTGCGCCACGGGCATAGGATTGATGGTTGCGACGGGATTGTGTGCTGGAAGCATAATTGGAAGGAATGTCCGAAACATCTGGAGGTGATTGAGCTGAGAAGAGAGATTGCCAAAATCGCCGAAATTCCCAAAAAGTGAAAAGCAAGAGCTTTAACCGCAAAGGACGCGAAGGGAGTAGAAAAAATAGCGTGATCGGGGAAGCAAAAACTTCTTACCACACAAGTGTCAGGGCACGACTTCAGTCCGCCGTAACGGCGCGCACAAATAACCTTCCTTGCGCCGCAGGCCCGGGGTCCCCAACACGCCCTTCGCGTGGTGGGGTGGAGGCTCGCGCGCAGCTGCCCCCAGCAAACCCGGTTTTGGGACTGGGACACAGCGCAGCGGAGCGCATCAAAAGAATTTCGCAAATGAAAAGAAAAATGCAGGGGCTGAAGCCCAATTTCTTAAGAATGCGTACGGCACGAATAAATTCGTGCCCTGACACTTGTAACGTCGCAGGACACGACTGAGTGTCAATCCGTGTTAACCAGTAGTTGGATTTTGCCTTTCCGATTCTTCTCCGCGTCTCCGTGCCTCCGTGCTGAAATATTGCTTTTCGTTACTCCCGCAACTCCACCACAGTTGCACCCGCGCCACCCTCATTCTGTTGTGGTTCGGCAACAGTGGCCACGTGAGGATGCTTTTGCAGGTACTGGCGCAGCGCCTTACGGAGAATGCCCATACCGCTGCCGTGGACGATCCGCACGCGCGACAAGCCCGCCAGGAATGCCCGGTCGATAAACTTTTCCACCTCGCTGGTGGCCTCATCCACGTTGCGGCCAATCACGTTGAGCTCCGTGGGCGCGTTGGAATCTTCTTTCAGCGTGACGGAAATTCCGCGCGCGCGGGCCGCCGCCACCGGATTCACCGCGCCTCTGCCAGCTCCGGCGCCGCCCCCTGATCCACCCGAAGAAAAGACTTCAGCAACGTCATGCCGCGGAATCTTCATTTTCATGTTGCCGATCTCAACCTCAAAGGTGTTTTCGTCCACCTTGCGCTTGACCACGGCGGTGCGGCCCATGGACTTGAGCTTGACGGTATCACCCTCAGAGACGTGCTTGACCTCATGCGGACGCGCATTCGGATCGCCCTGGTCTGCGCCGGTTTTGTGCGCCACCACGCCGGCGTCAAATTGCTCTTTAAATTCCCGGCGCAGCTTGGCGATACGCTGCTCCGCCTGTTTGGTGAGCTTTTGCGCGGCGGCGCGGTCCTGCACGGCGCTGATGGCCTCTCGCGCCTGGTACTCAAAATCTTTCAGCAGTGATTCCATCTTGCGCTCATATTCGCGCGTGCGCTGCCGCTGCTCCTGCTGGCCTTCGGCCTCCAGCCGCTTCAGCTCGCGGCCCAGATCCTGTTCGCGCTTCTGTGCCGCTGCGCGCTCGCGTTCAAGATCGCGAAGCTCAGAGTGCAGCTTGTCCAGAAATTTGCTGACGTCCTGCGTCTGCGTGGTCAGGCGTTCACGCGCTGCATCTGTAATTTGCCGATTCAGTCCGAGCCGCTGCGCAATGTTGATGCCCGCCGATGCTCCCGGCACGCCGACGCGCAGCTCATACGTGGGCTGCAAAGTGTTTTCATCAAAGCCCACAGCCGCGTTGAGCACGCCCGGAGTGTTGGCGGCATAGACCTTGAGCGACGTGTGATGCGTGGAGATCACGCTGAGCGCGCCGCTGCGGCGAAAATGGTCTGCAATGGCCACGGCCAGCGCCGCGCCTTCTTCCGCATCGGTGGCCGAGCCCAGTTCGTCCAGCAGGACCAGCGAATGCGCGGTTGCGGTGCGCGAGATGAAATCAATGTTGGTGACATGCGCGGAGAAAGTGGAAAGGTTCTGCTCAATCGACTGGTAGTCGCCAATATCGGCCAGCACGGCGTCAAATACCGGCAGCCGCGCCGTGGTGGCTGGCACGGGAACGCCGGCCTGCGCCATGAGCGCCAGCAGTCCCAGAGTTTTGAGGCCCACGGTTTTGCCGCCCGTGTTAGGCCCGCTGATAATCAACTGGCGATGGGCTGAGTCCATCTCCAGGGTGAGTGGGACGACCTTGCCGCCTTTAGCTTTGAGGTTACGCTCCAGCAGCGGATGCCGAGCCGCGCGCAGCTCAGTGAAGGCTTCAGTCAGTTCAGAACTCGTCAGCTCCGGGCGGACGCAATCATAGTCCACGGCAAAACGCGCTTTGCCGATTTGCAACTCCACTTCAGCCATCACATCGGTGGCCGTGGCGATGGCCTCACTGTGTTCGCCCAGGCGCTCAGTCATCTCCTGCAAAATGCGCCGGACTTCAGCCTGCTCTTCTTCCAGCAGACGCACCAGGTCATTGTTCTGCTCAATGGTTTCCAGCGGCTCAATGAACATGGTCTGCCCGCTGCTGCTCGCGCCGTGCACCACGCCATTCACGCGCTTGCGCTGCTCGGTCTTTACCGGAATCACAAAGCGCTCACCACGGATGGTGACCAGCTCGTCCTGCACCGCGCCGCCTTCCGCCAGCCGCCGCAGATAGCCGCGCAGTGATTCCTGTATCGTGCGCTTCTGCTTTTCAACTTCGCGGCGTATGCGCGTAAGCTCAGCCGAAGCGCGATCATCGAGCGTGCCATCCGGCTGGATCTTGTTGCGAAAGTGGCGCAGCAGCAGGGTGAAGTCGGCAATCTGCTGGGTGAGTTCCAGCATGCCGATCCAGTGCGGCTTAACGGCGTCCGGCGGATGCAGCGCCATCTCCCGCCACTCAGAAGCTTTATCCACCAGCAGAACGAGGTCGCGGATCTGCTCGATTTCGAGCGTTGCTCCGGGAATGCGCGCCTTGGCCAGCAGGTTGTGGGCATCAAAGAGGCTGGTGAATTCGAAGCGTCCGCCGGCGGAGTAAAAGCGGCGCGACTCGTCCGCCAGCTGCTGCTGACGGTTGATCCAGTCGCGGTCAGCCATGGGCTCCAGTTGCGCTACCCGCGCCTTGCCCAGCGGCGAGCTGACGTATGCGCCCAGAACGTCACGAAAGTGATCGAATTCCAGAACGCGGGCGGAAGAATACTGGAGCGGAGTGGGGGCCATGCAGATATGATGGTACCGCGAAGCATGCCTTCAGGGGAAAGCAGGACTTAGGCAAAAACCCGCTTTAACCATGCAGAAATGCTGGTAAACTCTGACTAAATGTCCTTTCCCGTCACCCGCATGCGCCGTATGCGCCAGACCGACTCTTTGCGGTCACTGGTGCGCGAGACCCGTCTTACGCCGACTAGCTTTATTTATCCGCTGTTTGTCTGTCCGGGTGAGGGCGTGCGCAAGGAGATCAGTTCCATGCCGGGCGTGGCCAACATCTCTGTGGATGAGGCGGTGAAAGAGGCGCGTGAAGCCAAGAGCCTGGGCGTGGGCGGAATTATCCTGTTCGGCTTGCCGGAGAAAAAAAATGAAGTCGCTACTGGCGCCTGGGCGGACGATGGAATCGTGCAGCGCGCCACACGGGCTATCAAGCGCGAAGTGCGCGACCTGGTTGTCGTCGGGGACGTCTGTCTTTGCGAATATATGTCGCACGGACACTGCGGGTTTGTGCAAAAGAAAACTCCGGCGGGGGGAAATGCCGGGTCGGCAAGGCGCGGCACCGGCAACGGACGGAGCGCCGTTGCAACGCAGACAGCAGCCGAAGTTGAATATGAAATCCTCAACGACGAGAGCCTGGAGATCCTGGCCAAAACCGCTGTTTCTCAAGCCAAGGCCGGCATGGATATTATTGCCCCGAGCGATATGATGGACGGGCGCGTCGGCGCAATCCGCAAAGCGCTCGACCAAGCTGGCTTCATCAATACGCCTATCCTTTCTTATGCGGCCAAATTCGCCTCAGGATTTTACGGCCCATTCCGCGAAGCCGCTGACTCCGCTCCGCAGTTCGGTGACCGCCGCTCTTACCAGATGGACGGCGCAAACATCCGCGAAGCCATGCGCGAAATTTCTCTCGACATCAAAGAAGGCGCGGACATGATCATGGTCAAGCCTGCCATGCCCTATCTCGACGTGATCAGCGAAGCGCGCCGCCGCTTTGATCTGCCTATCGCGGCCTATCAGGTCTCCGGTGAGTACTCCATGCTGCAAGCCGCCATCGCCAACGGCTGGCTGGACCGCGACCGGGTAATTATCGAGTCACTCACGTCCATCCGCCGCGCAGGCGCTCAGTTAATCCTCACGTATTTTGCCAAAGAAGCGGCTCGTTTACTGGGCTGATCTGCAAATGGCCTAAGCTGCTTTCTGTATCCCGCCGCTCCCGTTTACTGGGCTGATTCCGCGATCTCGCAAGCGTTGCGGCCGCGGCACTCCCAGCACTTTTTGCCCTAAGCTGCTCTCCGCATCCCTCCACTCCCGCTGCTGGGACGCCGTCCTGTAATCGCGCGAACAATCATGGTGAGCACCACTGCACCCAAAATCGCGATCAGGATGGTATAGATCATCCCGCCCTGGCCAGTGCCGCCAAGGGCGCGCATGATCCAGCCGCCAATGAGCGCGCCCACAATTCCCAGCACTATGTCTCCAATCACGCCATAACCTGAGCCACGCATGATTTTTCCTGTCGCCCAGCCTGCAATCAGGCCAACGATAATCCACCAGAGTACAACCATAGTTCCCCCATTCCGGTAACAGAATCTCCGCATCCGGCCTTGCAGCCAATCTGCGTCTCACCTGCGCTGCTCCAAACCGGCTGACTATTTGAGACTCTGACCGGTTGGAGCTTGTCGGAAGCGATAAAGGTTAGACGAATCCTAATGGGTGCTTGGTTTGTCTAATGAAGTGGTAAATCGTGAGCTGCGCGCGAGAGCTGTGGGTGCCGATTTGCGGATGGCTGATTTACAATCACCTGTTTGCCTTCTCACGATTTTCCGACTATAGGGAGCGCTACTGTGCCAGAGACTATTTATGACGTTGCCATCATCGGCGGTGGCCCCGGCGGATATACCGCCGCCTTCCGCGCCGGCCAGCTTGGACTCAAAACCTGTCTTATTGAGAAAGAAGACAAGCTCGGCGGCACCTGCCTGCACGTGGGCTGCATCCCTACTAAAGCCCTGCTTTTCAACGCCGAAATCTATGACCACCTCAAAGATGCCGAAGTCTATGGCATTGACGGCCTGGGCGAGGGCAAGCTGAACTGGAAAAACATCCAGGACCGTAAGAACAAGATCGTTGCCAAGCACACCAAGGGGCTCGATTTCTTGGTGCGCAAGAACAAGGTTGACCGCGTGCTCGGCTTTGCCCGTCTCACCGGTCCGGCAAAAAGTGGCGTGCACACCGTTCAGGTAGAGGGCGGCAAAGGCGCCACTCAAATCCAGGCCAAAAACATTATTCTGGCCACCGGCTCTTATGCCCGCATGCTGCCCGGCCTGAAAGCTGACGACCGCATCCTCACCAACATTGAAGTGCTCAGCCTGTCTGCCATTCCCAAATCGATGGTCATCATCGGCTCCGGCGCCGTCGGCGTGGAATTTGCGTCCATTTACCGCTCGTTTGGTGCGGAAGTTACAGTCATTGAAATGTTGCCGCGCCTGGTACCCGTTGAAGATGAGGAAGTCAGCAAAGAGCTGCTACGGTCATTCAAGAAAAAAGGCATCAACTGCTTCGTCAATACCAAGGTTGAAAAAGTTGAGAAGACAAAAGACGGCGTCTCTGTAAGCTTTACTCCACACGGTGAAGCCACGCAGAAATTGGAAGCGGAAAAAGTTCTGGTTGCCGTGGGCCGCGGCCCAAATACAGAGGGCATCGGCCTGGAAAAGACGCCCAACATCAAAGTTGAACGCGGCTTTGTTCACACCAATGAATGGATGGAGACCGGCGAAAAAGGCATTTACGCCATCGGGGACATCGTTGCCGGGCTGCCGCAGCTTGCCCATGCCGGCGCAATGGAAGGAATTGTCGCCGTGACCCGCATCGCTGGCAAGCCCGCCAAACCGGTGAACAAAAATCACATTCCCGGATGCACTTACTGTGAGCCGCAGATCGGCAGCGTGGGCCTGACTGAAGCTAAAGCCAAAGAAGCCGGACATCAGGTAAAGGTCGGCAAGTTCCCGTTTACCGCCAACTCCAAGGCCACCATCATCAATAACCATGAAGGCTTTATCAAGGTTGTGGCCGATGCGAAATACGGCGAGATCCTGGGCGTCCACATCATTGGCCCCATTGCAACAGAGCTGGTTGCGGAAGCCGTGACCGCTCTTGAACTGGAAGCCACGGTTGAAGACATGATGTTTACCATCCACGCGCATCCCACGGTTTCAGAAGGCATGCTCGACGCCTTCAGCGCCGTGGAAGGCGAGGCGATTAACGCGTAAGATTTCTCTGTAATCCCGAACCCGCGAACAGGAGCGGGTCCATCACCTGATGATGGCTTGAAGAGCGGGTGAGGGAACCCTATGGCCAGGACGGTCTTTCGCGTTACACGCAATGCCGATGCGAGTCGATGGGCAAGTAGTTGTCGTTTCATCTTGCACGGATACGTCTGCCTTCCATTAAAAAGGAAACAATTCGCGTAGTTATTTCTCAGTTCCAATTCGTTTTATTCGCGTGAACTCGCGGCTAATTTGTTGCTACCTGTAGGGCTTTACGGATCCGGAACCTCACAAGAAAGCCAATCCCGGCTTTAGCTGGACCAATTGCTATCTGCCAATTGCTAGCTGCCTCGGGAAACGTTCCCTGTCTCTGCGGTATCAAAGCAATTAGGAGGTATCCTGCCATGCCTATCGATCCTGTCTGCAAAATGGAAATCAGCATAGCTGACGCCGCAGCCAGCCACGACCATCATTCTGAGACGCTTTATTTCTGCTCCATTGAGTGCCTGCACAAATTCGAGCGCGATCCGGCGCTTTACATGGACGACATGAGTGATGAAGAACGCATTGCCAGCTGATTTCTAGGCCGCTGATTTTCGGGTATGAACGCTGGCTTGCAATTCTGATCCGTGTTCATCAGTGTCATCAGTGGTTAAAATGAATTTGTGGACCTACGTGTCATCAACGTCCTCTACCTTGGCCGCGTGGATTATTCAACCGCGCTAGATTTGCAGCAGACGCTCGTCCGGTTGGTGAAAGACAAGCGCATCAGCCACACGCTGCTCCTGCTGGAGCATCCTCCGGTGATCACGCTGGGCAGGAATGCCGGAGCGCAGAACATTGTCGCATCGCGTGAATTTCTTTCGGACAATGGCATCGAACTGCATGAAACTGATCGCGGCGGTGATGTTACTTTTCATGGCCCCGGCCAACTCGTTGGCTATCCTATTTTCGACTTGCGTGCCTTTGAACCGCGTATTGGCGCTGTAGATTTTGTCCGCAAATTGGAGGAAGTGCTGATCCGCATCTGCGGCGATCTGGGCGTGGTCACGGAGCGCGTCCCAGGCCTCACCGGCGTCTGGACCCAAGACGATGTTCCGGGAAAGATCGCTGCTATTGGTGTTCATATTTCGCGTGCGGTCACTTCCCACGGGTTCGCGCTGAACGTCAGCACCGACCTTGATTATTTCAAGATGATCATTCCTTGCGGCATTTCAGATAAACCAGTGACATCACTGGAAATGGAGATGGCGAATAGCTTTCTCAGCCGTGACCGTAAGGTTCCTTCTCTTGAAGAGCTGGCACAACAGGTGGCGCGCAATTTCGGTCGTGTGTTTGAGGCACAAACGCTGTGGCTGGAGTCGTTGGATGCGCTATTCGCTTCCGCACCCCCTTTTGAAGATGAACCGGCTCCCGCCTGCCAGGACACTCCGGCCCGTGCTCCGGACGAGACTCGCAAGCTGGCCGGTGAAAAAGATATTTTTCTTGCCTGACTGCACAAACTCTGGGGCAGCAACTTTCATCCAATCTTGTAGATATGCCCGCTGATTACCGCATACCCTATGTTGAAGCGCATGAGCAGGTCAGAAAGACCGGCGGTATCAATTTCTGGTTTAGCCGGTTCGCCAGCAGTACCGCGCAGGTTGTGGGACATCCGTACGTTTTCTTTGCTGCTGTTGTAG
>DASXMN010000072.1:0-234487 GCA_036495645.1 Candidatus Angelobacter sp. | reverse complement strand
TGCTCCTTTATAATGTCGGGAGGACAAAATTATTTACGGTTTCAGCACAATCACATTGTTAGAATCAGCGTCTGTAACGTAGGTAAGGCCATTTGCCAGATCTACAGCGACTCCATCAGGGAAAACGGCTGGAACCGGCAGTGTTTGCAAGACCTGGTTGGTGTTGCCATTGATGATGGTTACACTTCCGCCGCTGGAGTTTGTGACATACACTTTGTTGTTCAATAGGTTCACGTCCACGCCGTTGGCAAATGGTCCTGCCGGGACGCGCGTTATTTCCTGGTTGGTGGCTCCGTCAACCACAATGACCTTATCTTGGTCGGTAGCGTAGGCGCGATTCAGCACGAAATTCACGGCTGTATTAGCTACGCCAAAATCTTCCGGAATGCTGGCGACCAGCGCGTTGGTATCTCCATCAAAAACCATCACCAAGCCGGGGAAACCAGAGCCGGCAACATAAATGCGGTCGGTCTGGGGATTCACGCTGATGCCGCCGGGCTGCGAAGGAACAATCACGTTGGTGATAACGGTATTCGTTCCGCCATTGATTACGATGAGTTCCTGATTATCCGCGTCACTGGCGTAAATCCGGTTAGTCACAGGATTTACCGCTAGACCCTGGATACCAACCAGGCTGCCGGTTGTTACAGGGATCTCGGTAATCACGTTGTTCGTTCTTCCATTGATCACCACGATATTGCACGTGCCTGAATTGCAGGAACTGGCATAAATGCGGTCCGTCAATATATCCACCGCTACAAAATTCACTCCGCCCCCGGCAATGTTGATTCTCGCCATGACCTGTTGGGTTTTACCATTTATCACTACGACGGCCTGGCCGGCAGCAACATAAAGTTTATTTGTCCGGGCATTTGCCGCAATTGCGGTGCTCCCGCTGCCTATATTGATCGTCGTCAGGACTGAATCTGCCCTGAGTTGTAAAGAGGATATTGAGAGAAGAAAACTCGTAAGACTTAAAAGTGCTTTTTTCATATAGGACTTTCTCCGTTCGATTTTAAGTCCAGGGGTACACAAAACAGGAGCAACTCCCATGCCAATCATTTCAGAGGAGAGCTGCTGCTGGCTGGGCACGTATGAGCGCATACTTTGGCAGAAGAATTCCACTTTTGTGTCCAAGTGAGGCGCACAGCCAGCCCGAAGATGAAGACTATGCAATCACAAATGCATTTCGTCCCTGCAACATTCTTTTCAGCAGGCACATCGCATTCATAGCATGGCGAGTGACATCCGCATCGGCACTTCTGGCTACCATTACAAGCATTGGGTAGGAACGTTCTATCCCCCTAAAACGCCCGCTGCAAAGATGCTGGATTACTATGTGCAGCACTTCGATACGCTGGAGTTGAACAATAGTTTCTATCGGCTGCCGACGATTGCCGCGTTCGAGTCCTGGCGCGATGCTACTCCCAAAAATTTTGTGTTCGCCGTAAAAGCCAGCCGCTTCATCACGCACAACAAAAAACTCAAAGATCCGGAAAACGCATTGGACAACATCCTGCCGCGCGCGGAGCACCTCGGCAAAAAACTTGGGCCCATGCTCTTTCAACTGCCGCCACACTGGAAAGTGAATTGTGAACGGCTGGAAGCGCTGCTGGAAATCCTGCCGCGGCAGCGTCGCTACACCTTTGAGTTCCGCGAAACAAGCTGGATCACGCCAGAAGTAAACCGCATCTTGCGCCGGTACAACGCGGCTTTTTGTATTTATGAACTGGCGGGATATCATTCGCCGCTGGAAGTCACCGCCGACTTCGCTTATGTCCGGCTCCATGGTCCCGCGGCGGGGAAGTATCAGGGCAGTTATGGCGACGCTCAGTTGCGCGAGTGGGCGAAGCGCATTGAAGCATGGGCCAAAGAGCTGAAAGCGATCTATGTTTACTTCGACAACGATCAAGCCGGATACGCGGCGCAGAACGCCCTCAAATTGAAAGAAATGGTATGCGGAGAATCCCGCCAAAGAAAACCTTCAGCCGCCTGAATAGACAGGCTGCGCGAATTTGCAGCTTTGCGGCCTGGCTACTAAAGAGTGTGCCTTGATAGTTGCTTCGCTGTTCTGAATTTCACGGTCACAGAATTATGCGCTCGTCACCAACGCGCCGGGTAATGCGCTGCTGGTCAAGGTATTCGAGCAGTGGAATGGCATATTTTCGGGTGACGCCGATCAGGTCTTTGAAGGTAGGTACGTCGATCTTTTGTGTTTTGGTTTTTTGCGCCGCCATAACTTGGCGGAGAGCGAGCAAGGCAGATTGGTGAAAGACGAGATCGTCAGCCAGTTTGATCAGCACGCGGTCACGCAGCAGGAGCGTGACCAGCTTCTGGGCGCGTGTTTTATCGACGGGAAGTTTGTCCAGCACTTCTTTCATGAGAGGAACTTTCAGGCCTGCATCGGCAAAAGCTTTTTCAATCTGCTGCTTGGCTTTGGCTTCTTCGTCTTTCAGTTCCACCCCGCGTCCGGCGAGCCGCACCTGTTCGCCAACTACTTCAGTTTTTTTGTCCCGCGCAAGCTGCGCCAGAATGGCTTCCATTACGGTCTGGTGTAGATTCAGCTTTTCGCGCAGCTCTTCTTTGCTGATACCTCCGACGAGGGGATTGGTTTTGTGAAAACCTTCCAGCACGGCGATAAGTTTTTCCCGGGTCTTCTGAACGGCCTCACTGGACAGCAGGAATTCCGCTACCTGAATAATTTGTTTTTGCTGCACAAGTGCGGCGATGGCCGGCTGCAAGACCGATTGCTTCAAGCCAGCCTCACGGACTGCGGCGGCCAGCGACAAGCCTTCATGTCCGCGACGGGCAATTCTGGCCAGCAACGCTTCCTGCCGGGTTCCTGAAGAAACGATCTGTAAGAAGTTTTGCCGCGCTTCCTGCTTTTGCCGTGGCAACGGAAAAGCGTCCAGCACAACAGCGCCGCCGATGGTGATGACAGGCGAGAATTGCCGCAGGATGGCGCGGTCTCCGGGGAGCAGCAACAGCGGTTCAGCGGTGCGAAGCTGCGCAAACGCAGTCTTTCCCGGCCTGATTTCATTTACGCCATGTAGCGCGACTTCAGCAATGGTTTCGGAGGCAAAGGCATGGAAGTGGACGCGAGCGCGATTCTTGAGCGGCTTGGCATCTTTGAGCAGAGAAATCTGGACTTCAAATTTCTGCGTGGGTTCGAAGGCGCCGGGCGCAGCCAGCGTCATCCCGCGGGCAAGTTCCTCAAGCTCTACTCCAGCCAGGTTGAGGGCGGTGCGCTGGCCGGCAATCGCCTGATCGGCTGTGCTGCCGTGCACCTGAACGCCGCGCACGCGCGCACGCTTGCGTGCGGGAAAGATCTCCACTTCCTCTTCTTTTTTTACTTTGCCGGCGATGAGCGTCCCGGTCACCACAGCCCCAAAACCTTTCATCGTAAATACGCGGTCAATTGGCAAGCGGAAGAGCGCTTCCGTATCGCGGGCGGGGACTTCAGCGGCCAGTCGCACGATCTCGCGCTTTAGTTCGTCAAGCCCGGTCCCCTTGAGCGCGCTTACAGCCACTACCGGCGAGCGGCCAACGTCGAGAAATGATCCTTTGACGAAATCTTCAATCTCCATGCGAACGACGCCGAGCGTGTCTTCGTCCACCAGATCGGCCTTGGTAATTACGGTGATGCCGCGCGGAATGGAGAGCAGCCGGCAAATTTCAAAGTGCTCGCGGGTCTGCGGCTTGATGGATTCATCGGCGGCGATGACAAGCAGAACAAGATCAATTCCGCCGACTCCGGCAAGCATGTTGCGGACGAAACGCTCATGGCCGGGAACGTCTATGAAACCTAGTCGGAGTTTTTCTCCGCTGGGAGCAGCCAGTTCCAGGTGGGCAAAGCCAAGATCAATGGTGATGCCACGGCGTTTTTCTTCTTCCAGACGGTCGGCGTCAATGCCGGTCAGCGCTTTGACCAGGGCGGTCTTGCCGTGGTCGATGTGTCCGGCGGTGCCGATGATGATGGATTTCATCCTCAACAGTGTAAGGAAGAACTCTGAGACAGCGCCAGCGTCAATTGTCCCTGCAGAGGCGAACCAGCAAGTCATTTCTTTGCGAGAAATGCATGCATCTTTCGGTCGTATTCCTTCAGTAACTCCTTTTCCCAAGGCTCGTCTGCTACATTCGCTCCATGCTGACCATCTTTCTCACATGCGTGTTTGTCCTGAGTGGACAGGCCGCCCAGCCTCAAGTCAACTCTGGGACACAACAAACAACCGATCCGTCACAGATGTCACTGGCCGAGCGTGCTGCCGTTGCGCGCAAGGCTACCGCAGCAAGAACTAATCACGGCGAAGCCTCTCACCCTGATGGTCCGCCGCCGCTCACGCCGGAGCAGCGCGGGACGGTCCGGAACAATGCCTATGTCAACGATGCCCTTCACTTTCGGATTACTCTGAACCAGTGGCAACCGTTGACCGCGGAACGGATGGCCCGCGACGAAGACACAGGTCGCCGGTTCGTGAACCCTGAGGGACAGGTGTCCTCGCCCTATCGCGTTTTATGGGTTGGAGACAACGGCGGCCAGAATATTGCTTTGTCGGTCGTGCCAATGCCGCCGGAAGCTCCCAAAGACCTCAGGCAGTTGAATGAGAGCATGAAAAAGGTCACAATTCGCCAACTGGCGTTGGCAACGGATTTGACTGAATCCGAAGAACCATTTCTCCTCGGGGACGCCACCCACCCATTCGCTGGCTTTCGAGCTACCTCGACCATCCATGGCCAGCATCTGGTTCAAAGCGTGCAACTGACCTTAGTTAATGGACTTCTCATGTCATTCACCGTGACCGGTGATTCCGATCAGGGCGTCTCCGACGCTTTGCGCTTTCTGAAAGCTGCATTGGCTTGGAGAAAAGCTGGGACGTAAGTCGACATCCGGCTCGCGGCTGGGCGCTCTCCATGCGAAAATAGAGTATCCCCATGCCCACAACACACGCTTCCGCTATCACCCCAGAAGTAATCAAAGAGCACGGCATTACGCCGGAGGAATATGAACGGATCAAGGCGTCGCTGGGGCGTGAGCCGTCGCTGACGGAGTTGGGGATTTTCAGCGTGATGTGGAGCGAGCACTGCTCGTACAAGTCGTCGCGCGTGCATTTGAAGCGGCTGCCCACGCGCAGCAAAATGGTGCTCCAGGGGCCGGGAGAAAATGCCGGTATTATCGACATTGGCGACGGCTGGGCCTGCGCGTTCAAGATTGAGTCGCACAACCATCCTTCTTTTATTGAGCCGTTTCAGGGCGCGGCAACGGGTGTCGGCGGAATTCTGCGCGACATTTTTACCATGGGCGCGCGGCCGTTCGCGGTGATGGATTCACTACGGTTTGGGCCGATTGCAAAAGCAACCGGCAGCACCGGCAAGAGTGATGACAAGCGCGCGGGCATTGATCAGGCGACGGTGCATAAAAATCACTCGATTCTGGAAGGCGTGGTCAGCGGGATTGCGTCGTATGGAAATTGTTTTGGCGTGCCGAACCTGGGCGGCGAAACCAAGTTTGAACCGTGCTATTCCGGCAATCCGCTGGTCAACGCGTTTGCGTTGGGACTGGTGCGGCGTGACCAGATCTTTTATGCCAAGGCAGCGGGCGAGGGGAACCCGGTAATTTACGTGGGCGCAAAGACCGGTCGCGACGGCATACACGGGGCGACCATGGCAAGTGAAGAGTTCAGCGAAGGCTCAGAGCAGAAGCGTCCGAACGTGCAGGTGGGCGACCCGTTTCTGGAAAAGTTGCTGCTGGAAGCGTGTGTTGAAGCCATGCACACCGGGGCTGTGGTGGGAATCCAGGATATGGGCGCAGCGGGGCTGACCTGCTCTACGTGCGAGATGGGCGCGCGCGGCGGCGTTGGTATTGAGATTGAATTGGACCTCGTCCCGCAGCGCGAGACCGGCATGAACGCTTACGAGATTATGCTCAGCGAATCGCAGGAGCGCATGCTGCTGGTAGCGGAGAGCGGACGGGAACAGGAAGTATTGAAGGTCTTTGAAAAATGGGGGCTGGACGGCGTGATTGTGGGCAAGGTCACCAGCGGCAGCCGTTTGCGCGTGCTGGAGCACGGAAAGCTGGTGGCGGACATTCCAAATACGGCGCTGACCGATGATGCTCCGCTGTATCACCGGTCGATGGAGGCGTGGAGCGCGCCGGTTGAACGCAAAAAGCCAAACAAGGTCCAGTGGAGCACGGCAACTGATTTTACGGAAAATCTGAAGCGGCTGCTGGCCGCGGCAAACATCTGCTCCAAGCGCTGGATATTTGAGCAGTACGACTCCATGGTGCAATCGAATACCGTGGAAGGGCCGGGCGCGGACGCCGGGCTGATACGGATCAAAGGCTCGAAACGTGCTTTGGCCATGGCGCTGGACGGCAATGGACGGTGGTGCTGGCTTGATCCCAAGCTGGGCGCAATGCATGCAGTGGCCGAGTCGGCGCGAAACGTGTCATGCACGGGGGCAACGCCGGTAGCGGCCACGAATTGCCTGAATTTTGGCAATCCGGAGAAGCCGCAGATCATGTGGCAGTTCTCTCAAGTAATTGATGGACTGACCGAGGCTTGCACCGCGCTGGAAACGCCGATTACTGGCGGCAATGTGAGCCTGTATAACGAGACGCTGGGCGAGGGCATTTATCCCACGCCGGTGATCGGAATTGTGGGCACGCTGGAGAACGTGGCGGATGCCATGACCTTCCACTTCCGCCAGCCCGACCGCGATGTGTTTCTGTTGAGCGGCACGGAAGCCGCTACGCAAAACAGCCACGCGGAAGCGGAGTTTGGATCGTCAGAGTATGCCAAAGAAGTTGTGGGGCAGATATGGGGAGTGCCTCCGGCGCTGGACCTGAAACAGGAATTTGCGTTGCAGAAGTGCCTGCGTGAACTGATCCATGGGCACGCTATTGAGTCGGCGCATGACTGCTCTGATGGAGGCTTGGCGCTAGCTCTGGCAGAGGCCAGTTTTGTGAGATCGCGGAGCGACGCGGCCACGCCTTACACTGGAGCGGAGATCGACCTTAACTCCAATGGGATCTTCACGGAGGCGGTTTTGTTTGGAGAAGCTGCCAGCCGGGTGGTGATAAGTTGCGACCCGCAAAAGGCCGAGATCATCCAACAGATATCCAGAAAATTTGGCATCAAGGCTGAGCGGATTGGGCAGACCGTCCCGGAAAAGCTGGTGATCCGGATCGACGGCAAAACGGCGGTTTCAGCCAGGGTGTCTGATCTGCGGCAGGTCTGGGATACGGCTTTGGAAAGGGCACTGCACGCCGACGCGCCGGAACATCTTGTGCCGGAGATTTTGCAGAAGAGTTGAAAAGAAACAGCTCTTGGCTCTTAGCTTTTAGCTTGGCGATGTCCCAAACGTTCCTTGTGGTGAATGACATGGCACGAAAAAGGAGCGATTCCGTGGTGTGCTTTTGTCAAGATGATCAAGTTCGTAATTGATTGGCGGTTGGTACCCGGCTACACTGATTGTAGTAAACCTGTAAACCACAAAAGACACGAAGGAACGCGAAGAAAAACACTTCTGTGGATAAACGTTTCAATGAATTTATGGTTTAAACATCCTTGGTTGAATTATCGGTTTGATTAACGCTGTCGAACGGCCCGGAAGTATTAACTAAAGAGTAAAATTGAGAGTTAGCCGGGGGCGAAAAGATTCAACGCGATTGGGGGTCGAAGCGAGGCTAAAAAGGAAGCTCGACAGTCCAGTCACCGGCCGGTCGAATGGCAGTTAGCCCTTTGTTTGCAATAAAAGCCTACCCCCGGGTGGGGTTTGAGGCGAAAGAGTTACCAGAATGACAACAAAATAGCTGCTCTTTTTAGCATTTGCACGAAGAGGAAACACCGTAAAGCCTTTAGATTCGGGCACGGCATGGGAAGACGAACCGGGGTTGGGAGCGAAAATCTACACATGGCTTTTGACAAGTTTAAAGACGAATGCGGCGTGATGGCGGTCCATAATCACCGTGAAGCCTCCACCATGGCGTACCTGGGGCTGCACCAGTTGCAGCATCGCGGGCAGGAGTCGGCCGGGGTAGTGTCGTCAGATGGCGAGCGTCTTTACATTCACAAATCCATGGGGCAGGTGGCGGACATCTTTACTGAAGCCGCGCTGAGCAAATTGCCGGGGACCCTGGCGATTGGCCATACCAGATATTCCACGTCCGGCGATTCTGCCGTGCTGAATGCGCAGCCCATCATGGTGGATTGCAATAAGGGCATGATTGCGCTGGCGCACAATGGAAACCTGGTAAACGCGAATGAGATCCGGGCCCGGCTGGAGGCACAAGGATCGATTTTCCAGACCACCAGCGACACAGAAGTGATCGTGCACCTGATTGCGCAGTCCAAGGAACAGACGCTGCCTGAGGCGGTATGCGACGCGCTGCGCCGGATTGAAGGCGCATTTTCACTGGTGATGATGACCCGCGACCGCGTGTTTGCCATCCGCGATCCGCGCGGCTTCCGGCCGCTTTCCATGGGAAGGATTCCCGGCGGAGGCCCGATTGGGGATACAGTTGTTTTCGCTTCTGAAACCTGCGCGTTTGATCTGATTGGCGCCGTTTATGAGCGCGACGTGAAACCCGGCGAGATGGTGGTGGTGGGGCCGGAAGGGACTTTCAGCCGCTTCTTTGCCGCGGAGATGAAGCAGTCCGCGTGTATTTTTGAGCATGTTTATTTTTCCAGGCCAGACAGCGTGGTGTTTGGGCGGTCTGTGCAAGCCAGCCGCGAGGCCATGGGCAGGCGGTTGGCAATCGAATCGCCGGTTGAGGCTGACCTGGTTGTGCCGGTCCCTGATTCTGGCGTGGCTGCCGCGCTGGGATATTCTTCTGAATCAACGCTGCCATTTCGCTTTGGATTGATCCGCAACCATTATGTTGGGCGGACATTTATTGAGCCGGAACAGCGTGTGCGCGATTTTGGCGTAAAGCTGAAGCTGAATCCCATCCGCAGCCTGCTGGCGGGGAAGCGGGTGATCCTGGTGGATGATTCGATTGTGCGCGGCACCACCAGCCGAAAAATTGTGCGCATGGTACGTGACGCGGGCGCAAAAGAGGTCCACGTGCGCATTTCCTGCCCGCCAACGATCTCACCATGTTTTTACGGCGTGGATACACCGTCAAAGGGCCAGCTTATTGCGTCAAACAAATCGGTGGCTGAGATTCGCGACTATATTGGCGCGGATTCACTGGCGTATTTGTCGCTGGAAGGATTGCGGGCCGCGTGCGCTGAAGGCGAGAAGACAACGTATTGTTCGTCGTGCTACACGGGAGTTTATCCCACAGATTTTATTCCGCTGGACCAGATCCAGCCGGTTGTGGTGGAGAAGAAGCGGTAAGTCCTGCCGCCGCTTTCTTCGGTATGGAGGACAACTTTGGAAAGTAGGGTTTGCTACCTGGTTGATCCTGAAGAGATGCTGCAAGCCGCTGAACGCGGAGATGCCGGACGAGTTCGCAGCTTCTAGAGGCCGATTCCACCCTGGCAAACGCCAAAGGCGCTCACAACAAAACACCGTTACACTGGGCCGCTGAGAAAAATCATGCAGAGATCGCGGAGTTGCTGATTTCCGCAGGGGCGGATATCAACGCTGAAGACAGTTGGAGTATGACGCCGCTGCAATGGGCGACAAACATGGGCAGCCGCAATGTAGCGAAAATCCTGCTGGCACGGGCCGCACAAAAGTAAGATTCTATGCCGCTGACAAACTTCCTGAAACCAGGTCTTTCGAACGCCCCTGAGCTGCCAATTCTCTTTCGGCAGCACGGAGAACAGCATACTTGGCTTCCGGCAGAGCAAGCGCTGGGATAACAGTCATGGTCCCGAGAAGGCTGGCAAGTTCAAAGTAAACGCGCCGGCACTTCTTCATGAACTCCACTGGATATTCGGGTTTGCGGGCATATGCGGCAACCGGATCAGCGTCGAGCAGGTAAGCGACATCGGGACGAGGCACAAAGCCGTGGACAAACTTTACGAAGGCGCGGCTGAGCGGGTTTGAGAGGTTCAGGTTGGAAAGCTCGTCATAGATGTAGCGATCAAGAATTACAACGTCCGCGCCGCTTCTTTTAGCGCGGGCCACCACGCTGCGCAGGTGCATGGCGTCAAGCAGATAGAGAAAATGGCGGGCGAGAGTCAAGTGCCATCCACGAACATTTTTGTCACGGCGGTTCACCGGTTTTCCCGGCGCTCCAATGCCACGCTCGCTCTTATAAACCTTGTGGACAAAGCCTTCGCGGTATTTCACGCCAACCACCACGTTGTCCCAAAAGGCCAGCAGAGTGGTTTTGAGTCCAGCGGCGTGAAGAGCGGAGCGCAAGCTCTCAATTTGCGTTGACTTACCTGAGCCATCCACGCCAGAGAAGGAGATGAGCAGCGGTGTAGTTGAAGCAGAGTTAGTCATTTTGGTTCGGCCCGTCTGTATGGATTGTGTTAAATCCCCGCTTAACGTTACAAACTATCTGCCGGTAGCACCGGCAAGTCCGGTTCCAGGAGGCGTGGATGATGTTCCGTGGCTCAGGGCATAGACCGTTCCAAGCGCTGCTCCAGCGGCCACCACGGCCCCAATCTTGATCAGCAATGACCGTGTCTGGTGCTGCTTGGCTGGAGCAATAGCCACACCAGCCGGTTTGGCCGCGGCACCGCCCGCAGTTGGAACGCTCTCTGCCGTCGCAGCGCCGACTGGCTCACTGGGTTTCTTGGGCTGCGGCGCTTCCGGAATGGTCGTTGTCTGGGGTTGAGCATTTGGCTGCTGGTCCTGCTGGTTACCTGAAGCATCAGGATAAGTGGTGACCGGCTGCAATGGCGCCTGCGACGGATTTACGCTGGTGCCGCTCGGATTTGTTGTCTGCTGCGGCTGATTCTGCCCTGAAGGCTTGGCCTGCGTGGCTGGCGCAGTTGTCTGATTGCCTGGAGCAGTCTGGTTTTCTTGCCCAACGCCTTGCTGCCCAACGCCGGGCTGCGCAGTCGCGGGCTGTTGCGGCTGCTGGGATGTTTCTGGCGGCTGCTGTGGCGTCGAAGGATTAGTCTGCTGCGCGTACAGAGGCGCGGAACACAGGCCGGCGACCAGCAAGGTGCTCAGGATAGTCATTATTCGGTGTTGCTTTGTCATAAAAACCTCGGGGGAACTTCTGGTTTTACGAACTTATTTGGACTTTACTGGACCGGCACTGCCGGCGAAGCCGTTGAACGGTTCGTCTCGGGTTCCAGTGGCCATCAGCGTGGCCAAATCAGTGTCTCTGTCCCAATAATGTTTGATGCGGTTTTTAAGGCACCGGGAGAGGGTAAACAGGTTGGTTTTATACCAACAGCACTTTTCCATCTGGGGGGAGAAAACGGCCACCATGCGCGCATTTTTAAGCTGGTCCGGTCCTCCAGCCAGTAAGGAGGCGATAAACCTATGGTTTCCTTCTAAAAGTGTTACGCGGTGATTTTCGTCGAGTCCCAGCAGAATGATCATTCCTTTTGGAAGATCGGTGAGTAATTTGCCGCAAATGTCTGAGATCTTGGCAATAAACGCGCTCGGTTCGGAATCTTTGAGTTGGCGAATGCGCGCCGCCACGTCCAGAGCCTTGAAGTTGCCGGCAGCGATTTTTCTCCAGTGCGCGCGGGGAAAAACGCTGACCATTTCCACATCTTCCGGGGCAAACTCGATTTCCCACCATTGCCTGTCTTCGGGCAGCTCCCACCACATGGTGTCGCGGCGGCGGAAGAGCAGCACGCGGCGAATTTCGTTCTCGGCTTCATTGGCCAGGTCGGGATTTTGGACAATCGAAGCAAACTTGTCGCGGTCAGCATCGTATTCTTTATGGAAGAATTCCCCGCGAAGGAATTCGGCAATGACTTCGGGTTCTGTAAGTCGGCGCAGCTTCTTCATACAGCCTCGAGTACTTCCGCCTCGTTATGACGGCGGAGGAACGGCAACGCAACCACAACCAGCATCACGGCCATCAGGATGATCCGCACCATGATGACCTCCCGCAAAGAACCATGGAAAAGACCAATGCCCGCCACCAACGCACCGCTGAACATCAATTGCAGCCAGCCAGTATTGGCAATACGGCGCGACATCTCGAATGCAATAAACACGACACTGAGCGAATACAACCCGGTCGCGGCCGCATACAGCGCCAGCAGCCAGCCGATTTGAATAAATCGTGACCCAAAGATTACAGACATGATCAAGTGCGGAAAGAGTGCGGCGGCGGCGATAAACACAAGTGAAAGCCCAAGCACCAGCAGCAATGGCAGGCCGATACCGTGGGCTTTTTTCTGCTCCGGAGCAGCGGCGGCCGCTACTGGAAACATTGCGTTGACCACGCCGAACCAGGAAGCGAAATAAAGAAGGCGTCCGATTTGAGAAATGGCGGCATATATGCCTGCTGGATCGGAAGGGAAAAAGTGTTTGACCAGCAAAATATCGATGTTGTTGATGATGACCTGGCCAATGAAAAATACAATCGCCTGCACCGCTTCGGCGTAGGAAGGTGTTTCAACGCTGCCGGCTTTTATACGCAGTTGCAACGGAAGTCGCGGGACAAAACAGGCTGCAATGACCGCGGCGGAAATTGCGCCAACTGCGCCTAAGACGCCGTAGCCGGCAACCACCAGGCCCGCTCCCACGAAAAAGCGGACAAGTGCCTCAAGAACAAAATTTGTGCCCAGGCGTGGAAAAGCGCAGACACCCTGCATCGCGCCTCTCTTTACTCCCAAAGGAGCATAGGCGGCGATACCAATCGCGAGAAGCCCGATAATCCATGGGCTGGGGACATTTAAATAGGAAGCCACAGGCTTCTGTGCGATGAAGAGTATTGCTCCTAGAGCAAGGCTTACGATCCATGCCTTGCGAAGCAAATTGTGAACAATGGCAGCTTTGCCGGAGTCGTCCGAGTTCTTGGCCACAAATTTGGCGCAGACCAGTTGAAAGGCCAGGCTGATGCAGGACGCCAGCAGGAGCAGCGTGACTGCGGCATTGATGTTGCCGAATGCCCCGGGCCCGAGCATCCGGGCCATCACCATGTTGTAGGCGAAGTTAAAAACATTCACCAGCATCATGGCCACAAGCATGATGACACTGCCGCTCAGGACCGTGGCGCTGGCGTTTTGTTGCGTGCGCGTCACCGTAGTCGCGGCAGGCGCATCGGCTGATGTGAGAGTGATAACGCTCTCTGATTGTGGCATCACGCGTGATCTCTAAGCTGCGACAGGTTGTGAGGCACGCTTGTTGTGCAGAAGCTGTTGCCGCATGGAGTTGGGCAGGAAACCGCTGAAGCTGCGCGCTGCCTCGGTGGAAGTATCATAGATTTCAAATAGACGCTCCGTGCGAGTGAGTTCCAGCACTACTGCGGCCTGGTCTGAGAGTGACGCCAGCTTTACGTCGCCATCGCGCTTGTGGGCTTCAGACATGCAGCGCAGCAGCATTTCCACACCGGCAGCGTCGATCTGCGCAACCAGTGACAGATCAAAGACCAGTTGCGGACGGTCGGCGGAGAGAAATGGCCGCACGTCGCGCAGAAATTCTTTTGAAGTGCGCGAGTTCAAGCGCTCCGGCATTCTCTTCACGACGACTGGTCTGCTATTGATGTCCATATCTCCTCGCTACAACCATGTTGGGGAATTTGTGGGAAGCCTCGGTGTCACACGCAGAGGTTTCAAATCCGGCGGCATTGCCCAGCACCGGCGATGTCTGGCGCAGACTGGAACTCAGGTCGGCTTCCTGTGTTTTTGTGCTGGCAAACATGCCCTGCCATGCCGCGCGCGGTAAATAAGTCAGCACCTCGGCGGCGGAACTCAGCAGGCGTTTTCCTGACGATGCGGCCACAAGGGCGATCAATTTTGGATCGGCAATCTCAACTGTAACATCGCGCCGGAGATTAACAATGCGGCCAAAACCGGCAACAGAATGTTCCAGGTCAAGCCCGGCCCCGACGTAAGAAAATGGCAGCACGGTGGAGTTTTCCACGACCGTTCCGCAATCGACTTCCGCATGCCGCTCGACGGAACTGCAGCGGGTAATCACAGCGCCTGTTCGAATGCGCGCTAATGAGCCGATAAATGCAGGCGCCAGGATGCGCGCGCCTTTTTCAACCATTCCGCCAGGTGCAAGCCAGACACCGGGTTTTATTTCTTTTCCTGCCGGGCAGGTTTGCGCGTGACGCGTAAGGATGTCAATGGCAAATTGCCGCAAGTCGCGGGGGCCGGCAAGCTGGTTTAAGTAGCCGTCATGTTGCAGGAGCGGACACTCGATGCGGCAGTGCGCCAATTGAGTACGGAAGAGTGACGCAGCATCGTTGCGCCGCGAGGCACTAATGCAGAAAATCTCCAGCCGCTGTGAGTCTGCGGCCATTTGGCTGACCCGGCACTGGCGATCAAGATGAAACTGCACCAGCTTTTCAAAGTCAGCCTCTGCATATGCGCCAAGGCGGACCAGCACCACCAGTTCAGCGCCATTCTGCGCTATTTCATTGAACGCAGTTTCAGCTGCCCGCCAGAAGCGGTCTCGAGGAGCAGTGACACAAGCGATGTCTGAAGGAAGGCCATAGTTGCTGGCGCCCATAAAAGAAGATGTGGTCTCAACCACCGCGCTGACTTGCGATATACCACATTGCTGTAACCGCTCAGCCATGCGCTGGAGCGCGCTTTTTCCTGCAACGTCCAGAATTCCTGTGAGCGATTCGGTGGTGGGCGACTGGTCCGTCTCGCCGATGTCTTGTGAATTGACCAGCAGCAACCCGCGAATGTCCATGATCCCTTCCTGCCATTGTCCGGTAGGTATTGCGCGAGAGGCATTGAAGAAATCAGAGAGAGGGAAAACCAAACTGCAAGTAACGAGGCCTAAAAGCGACTACGTACTGCGGAGCCCGTGAAACCCTCTGGCCTGAAATTCATGCGCATCCGTGCTTGTTGCACCCAGCCAGAACAAAACCTTTATAAATTTGCAGCACAAAAAAAAATTTGAAATACGGCTACCCTCAATTAAGGCAGCAGTGTTGGAATAGATGTGAACCATCCGTCCCGTGTTGTAAGGTCAGAGCACCTGCTGGAATTTTTATTGCCACAAATGTTTACTGTTAGAATTCTCGCAAGATGAATGAAACCATCATTTGTTTCTCTCGCGTCGAGTCTCCGGTAGGGCCTCTGTTGCTTGCAGCTACTGAGGCCGGATTGCGTTGTGTACAGTTTTATAAAGGAAAGCTCCCGCCGCCAGCCAAAGGTGAAGTTTGGATCGAATCGCGTGAGCATCTTTGTCCCTATGAAGAGCAGATCTCTTCATACTTTCGTGGAGAATTGCGTCATTTCACTTGCAAACTGGATCTCATTGGCACTTCATTTCAAAAAGACTGCTGGGAAGCGCTGCTTCGTATCCCTTATGGAGAAACCCGTTCCTACGCGGAAGTTGCTCGGGAAATTGGCCGGCCTAAGGCATTCCGTGCTGTAGGCCAGGCGAACCATGACAATCCTCTGGCCATCATTGTGCCGTGTCATCGCGTCTTGGGCGCAAGTGGCACGCTCACGGGTTACGGTGGAGGACTTAACACTAAGGAGCTGCTTCTTCGTCTGGAAGGAGCAATCTATAGATCAGCAGCAAAAGCTTCCACCGTACGTGCCGAGAAAGAGAAAAGGGAGGAAGAAAACTCCCTCCCAAGTCAAACGGCATTTCCGTACAAGCATCTTTAAGCTCTTTAGGTATTAGAATTGCGGCGGCTTGGCCGAGCCCTTGTTGGGTTCCGGGTTGTTCGCAGGATTCGTAGTCGCCGGTTGCCGGTCACTGTCTGTATCTACCGGCGGTGGCTTTTGTGAAGTTCTATCAGTTTTGCCACCCACTGTCAGGTGATTCACCAGCTTCTTGCTTCCGGCATAGGACTGAACGATCCTGGTGGCCGTTACTTTTTCTTTGTTCGTACCTACTGTGCCGGCAAGATCGATAGTGTCACCGGAAACGCTGACGTGCGGACTATCGCCCGTTAACGTAGGTTCCTTGCTCAGGGCAGTTTGAATCTGGCTCTCCAGATCAGAATCGGTCATGGCGCTCACGCCACCGTTTGCGCTGGCCGGCTCTGCGGCTTGCGGTGCGCTTGAGCTTGCCGCGCCCGCTACCCCGCCTGTTGTAGAAGGTGGAGTTGTGGTGGAGGGAACCGGAGTTCCAGCCTTGCTTTGCGCGCCATCGCCCACCCCATGGGCCGGCGTGGTGGGGCTTACGGGAGGCGTCTGCGTTTGGGGTGTTGACTGCGCCACAGATGCTGTTACTGCCAACACAAATCCAAAACCGATCACGTGAAGCGGGATTCGCATAAAATTGCTCCTTTTCTCGACCGAATGCGGCACAGACAGACACACAAACTCACTCTTCAAATTAGCAAGTACTGGGCCATCCTGAATGTGATTTCCATGATTACTAATGTGTCACCAACCCGTTAATAATGCTGGATTTGATGGGCATCGTTGAACAAGAATGGCGCGAACCCAAGAAACAGCATGTCAGTTGAATGCTTCATAATGGGAATTGACGCACCAAAGAAGGCATCCGGTTTCTCACTTTATAGATTAGATGCAATAGCAGACTCGAATCGAATCCATATTCGGCGTAAACTCTCATTGATGTCTCATACGCACCCCCACCCGCACGCCCCGTTAAGCGCCAGAGCGCTTCGCTATTCGCTTGCGGCCACTTTTGCGTATGTGCTGATCACCCTATTTGCCGGGATACGGGCACACAGCCTGGCATTGCTTTCTGAGGCAGGCCACAATGTCACGGACCTGCTTGCACTGCTGCTCTCCTGGGTCGCCGTCTATATCCAGACACGTCCGCCCAGCGCCACCAAGACTTTTGGTTACCATCGCGCCGGTGTGCTGGCTGCCTTTGTGAATGCCCTCACGCTGGTAGTCATCGCCTTTTACATCTTTTATGAAGCGTTCCAGCGCATGCGGAACCCGGTAAAGGTGCATCCGGGAATTATGATCTGGGTGGCAATCATCGGCGTTCTT
The DNA here is from genome assembly GCA_036495645.1 of Candidatus Angelobacter sp. Lineage (GTDB taxonomy): Bacteria > Acidobacteriota > Terriglobia > Terriglobales > Acidobacteriaceae > Angelobacter. The sequence continues at coordinate 217,505 of DASXMN010000072.1, read as the reverse complement.
ATGAATGGCGCTATTTCCTGGGTGCTGTTTCGCGCCGCTCACGATGTAAATATCCGCAGCGCTTTTGTCCATCAGCTTGGCGACACGCTTTCCACCGCCGCCGTGATTGTCGGCGGCTGGATCATTCTCTGGACAGGACGCACCTGGATCGATCCTGCACTTTCTGTCGGGATCTCCTGCCTCATACTCTGGTCATCGTTCGGAATTGTCCGGGAAACCCTGAATATTCTTCTGGAAGGTGTCCCGCAGGGGCTTTCGCCTGAGCACATTGTGGCCAGCCTGACGGCGGTTCCCGGGGTCAGGGATGTGCATGATGTCCATGTCTGGAGTATTGGTTCAGACAGTCGCGCTCTTTCCTGCCACATCCGGATCGATGACATCACCATGTCTGAAAGCGAAATTATTCTTCGCGGCGTGAAAGAGCTTCTAACAGCGGAGTATCACATCAGCCATACCACCATACAGTTTGAGAACGTCAATTGTGAAATTGCCCATGGCTGCGTGATCCCTATCAGCACAGACGGCCGCCCCGCGGCCATCAAGAGCAGACGTTAACTTTCTTTCCCGCTGGAGCTGTTTGCTCCCTGTCGCGCAAAGATTTCTTTCACCGTTTCCAGCGTATCAATCTCTTCAACGGATTTATCCGTGCGGATTCGCAAAATGCGGGGGAATCGCAGCGCATACCCGCTCTCATGCCGGCTTGAGCGCATCATGTTGTTAAAGGCCACTTCCAGCACAACTTTCGGCTCCACGGTGCGCCGGAAACCCTGGTCTTCCAGTGTGTGGGCTTTGAACCACTCCGTCATCTCGGCAATTTCGGCGTCGGTCAGCCCGGAATAGGCCTTGCCGACATTCAACAGCTGCTCGCCATCGCGAACTGCAAACGTGTAGTCGCTCAGGACCTTGTTGCGCTTTCCATGCCCCCACTCAACAGCCGTCACCACCACATCCAGCGTGGCCAGCTCTTTTTTCAGCTTTAGCCATGCCTTGCCGCGTCGTCCCGGCGTGTAAGCAGAGTTTATGTCTTTGATCATCAAGCCTTCATTGCCGCGCTGTCGCGCCGCCGTGAAGATCTCTTCCAGATGTTCCGGGGATTTTGCCGTGAGCGCCGGGGCTAAGATCACCCGTGGATTACCGCTACGGGTACCGATCGCCGGCTCAAAAACCAGTTGGCCCTGAGCATTTTCTGTTGCTGTATCGTATTCCACTGCAAAGCCGTCCTTCGCCACCGAAGCAAACGCTTGTTCCAGGACTTTTCTTCTCGCTTCCAAAGGCTTTTCAATCAGCAGTTCTCCTCCGGCATATAGAACGTCGAAGGCCATGTAAACAACGGGAACCATCCACCGCATTTCTTCGGACACAGTTTTACGGCCCAGGCGCTTTTGCAATTCAGAAAAGGGCAGCGCCTGCGCCGTGTCCGGACTCCAGGCCAGAATCTCTCCGTCAAGGATCACCGGATCGGGAAAAGCCCGCAGCGCTGGAGGCAATTCCGGAAAAGATGCGCTGATTTCATCCAGCGTCCGGGAGAATAGACGCACCCGTGGATCTTCTTTTCCCCCAATGTGGGCCTGCGCCCGTATGCCGTCATATTTGTCTTCAACTGTCGCACTGGAAAAATAAGAGAGCGCTTCCTGCGCGTCCTGAGCCGGGCTGGCCAGCATGAAACCGATGGGGTAGAAAAGCCGCATCCGCGCCTGATCAAGTTTGTGCTCCGAAGCCAGCCGTAATGCGTCACGAATGTCACCCAGCAGCATGTTGGCGCGCTGAACGTCTTTCACTTTCTCGTCGAAAGCCTTGGCAATGGCTTCTTCCACCAGGCTCTCGCGCAACCCTATGCGCAGGTCGCCGCTGATAATCTTGATTATGTATTTCGCTTCCACGGCTGTGGCGCGGCGCAAGAGCGCCTGAAGCAGGCTGAGCTTTTGGGCCGATCCTGACGTGCGCGCCAGTTCATTGAAAACCTCGGCGACCTCGGCGATTGTGAGCGAACTTTTGGTTGGAGACTTCTTTTCCAGAACATCCTGCGTTGCGGCCCCAAGGTCGCCATGCCGCCGATAAGCCGCCGTCAGCGCAACTTCTCCTTTACCGGATATTTCACCCACCGCTCGCCACAGTAGAGTTCCACCGACCTGCAATGTCCGCTCTTCCCATGCAGGGAAAGCTCGGCCAGAAAAGAAAACCGCTGCCTGGGCTGCCTCGTCCACGGGACGTGAGCGCAAGTATTCCGCCACCAGTCGGACCTTTTCCAGCTTCTTGGTGGTGGCCGCCACTGCGTCCGCAGTCTGGGCAAATGCCTGCATCAATAGCAGGATAGCAACTGTGATTTGTTTCTGTCCTTTTTCCCTATATTCCCTTAAAATGCTGTTTAGACAGCACTTTCAGCCCTTGCTCCACACCTGGAGCGTTGGCTGCTTGTTGATCATCTAATAAACCAATGAGATACTGGCGCCCACTCCTGCGTTTTCTTGCTGCTTTGCAACTGCTTCCCGCCCTTGAGAGCGGGGAAGAAACCCTGGTTGGCGGTCAGGCCGTCATGGAAGGCGTGATGATGCGCTCCCCGCACGCCTGGGGTATTGCCATCCGCAAGCCCACCGGCGAGATCACCACGCACAGTGAGACCCTGCAGCGGCCCTCAGAAAAGCACAAATGGATGGGATGGCCTTTTGTCCGTGGCTTGGCAACACTGGGACAGGCCATGCGCCTGGGCTTTGTGGCGTCAAAGTTTTCACTGAATGTGGGTTTGGAAGAGATTGCCAAAGAAGAGGGCGAGAAGAAGCCGGAAATTGGAAGCTGGGCCATGATCGGCAGCATGGTTTTGTCGATCGGCTTTTTCATATTCATGTATAAGTTTGTTCCTCTGGCTGCGGCCACAGGAATAAAAGCGCGCTGGCATGCCCTGAACAATAATTTTGCTTTTACTCTGGTCGATGGACTGATCCGTATTGCGCTGTTCCTGCTCTTTATATGGGGAATTTCTTTGTGGTCTGACATCAAGCGCGTCTATCGTTACCACGGCGCTGAACACAAAACAGTATTCGCCTTTGAAGATCAAGGTATGCCGTCCATTGCCGACGCGCAAAAATATTCCACTTATCACCCGCGCTGCGGCACCAGCTTCCTGATGACGATCATGCTGCTTTCGATCTTCGTTTATGCCGCTTTTCCGGTCCAGGGATTCTGGGCCAAGTTTGCGCTGCGTGTGGCGTTCCTGCCGGTGATCGCTTCGGTTTCTTACGAAATGATCCGCTTCTCCGCCAAGCACGGAAAGTCATTCTTCGCGCTGCTCACCAAGCCGGGGTTGTGGCTCCAGCGCATCACCACCCAGCCTCCTACTGACGGGCAAGTGGAATGCGCCATCAAAGCCCTTGATCTGGCGATGGAACTGGAAAAAAAGAATGGTGGCGAGTTAGTGATTGCCTAGTAGCGAAGCCAGCGGCGTGCCGAACAGTACGCGGAGCGAGCAATAAATAGGGTAAGATCATGAGCCAAAAAACGATGTTGAACAACGCGATAGAAACAAAGCTCTAGCGGCGTCCGCCGCATATTCTTGTTTGCCTCATCATGTTTGCAGTCTGCGGCATTCCAGCCTGGCTGCATTCCCGAAAATCGACATTCTCTACACTTCAGAATGGAGAAAATATCCATGGCAAATTTAGCCACCATGCTCATTGGACTGGAACGATTCAGTTCAGGATTGAAGCGTCGCACCGTTCAGGTGGGCGACCATCGCGTTGTCTATTCTGAAGGTGGCCGGGGTCATACCGTGGTACTGATCCATGGGTTCGGCGCTTCGGCGGATAGCTGGAACCGGTTTGCCGCACAGCTCACCAGGCGGTATCACGTCATAGCTCCTGATCTGCCGGGATGGGGCGCAAGCACAAGATTGCAGGCCGCATCGTATGGATACACGGCCCAGATAGAGCGGCTGCACCAGTTTCTTTTGCAGCTCAAGCTAGGACGCGTGCACCTCGTCGGCCACTCCATGGGCGGCTTTATTGCTTCGGCGTATGCTGCGCGCTATCCGGATGAGGTGATCACGCTGGGGCTGATCGCGCCTCACGGCATGGTTGAACCGGAGCCCAGCCAGCTTGCCCGGTCCGTTGCTCAAGGCGACAACTGGCTGGTAGCTTCTTCTCTTCCAGAATTTGAGCGGCTGCTGAACAACGTATTTTCCAACGGCCTTATGCTCCAAAAGCAGTGTTACGGTATATGGCCAATCATGCTATCCGGAACTCTGCTAAATCCAGGCTGATATTTGACGAGATGCAGAGCAATGATCCGCCGCTGGTGGAGAGGCTCTCTCGGATTGATGCTCCTGCGTTAATTCTCTGGGGTGATCAGGACCGCGTTCTGCACGTTTCGAGCGCCGAGCTTTTCCGGCAGGGCATAAAGAACTCAGAAGTGTTGGTAGTCCCCAATTCCGGCCACATGCCGCTGGTGGAAAATGCCCGTACGTGCGCAACCGCGTGGCTGGCTTTTGTAGAGAAGACGGGACGGGCTACAGGCGTTGCGGCATGATAGTAAGCCGGCTGTAGAGACGTAGCATGCTACGTCTCTACGTTGAGATTCTCGAACCGGTCAGATAATCGCAATAATGTAAGTGGTCCCCAGCTTTTAGAAATGAAGGTATTCGAATGTTTGAACGATTAAACCAAATTGAAACTAAATACGACGAACTCACCAGGGCGCTCTCCTCCCCAGAGGTAATTGGCGATTCGTCCCGCTACCAGAAGACTGCCAAGGCCCATAGCGAGGTTGCGGAGATCGTCGAGAAGTATCGCGAATACAAAGACCTGACGCGTGGAATTGAAGAAAGTAAAGCCATGGTAGCCGAAGAATCCGACGCTGAGCTCCGAGCCTACGCGCAGGAAGAACTGGCAAAGCTAGGCGAGCGGCTCACTCAGGTTGAAAATGACCTAAAAATGCTGCTGGTACCCAAAGACCCCAACGACGAAAAGAACGTGGTGCTTGAAATTCGCGCCGGGACCGGTGGCGATGAAGCCACGCTCTTTGCTGCTGAGATGTTCCGCATGTACAGCCGTTACGCTGAAGCCCAGCGCTGGAAGGTGGAAGTGCTTTCTACGTCGGAATCAGGCGTTGGCGGCTTGAAAGAAGTCATTGCCATCATTGAAGGCAAAGGCGTCTATTCGCGCCTGAAATATGAGAGCGGCGTCCATCGCGTGCAGCGTGTCCCGGCCACCGAGCAGCAAGGCCGCGTGCATACCTCGGCTGTAACAGTCGCTGTGCTGCCGGAAGCCGAAGACGTTGATATCAAGATCGAAGCCAAAGACCTGCGCATCGATACTTTCTGTTCCTCCGGCCCAGGCGGGCAGTCAGTGAACACCACATATTCCGCCGTGCGTATCACTCACCTGCCGACAAATACAGTCGTAAGCTGCCAGGACGAAAAATCGCAGATCAAGAACCGGGAAAAAGGCATGCGCGTGCTCCGCGCCCGTCTTTATGAACAAGAAATGGAACGGCAGCAGCAGGCGCTGGCTAAAGAACGCAAGGCGCAGGTGGGCAGCGGCGATCGCAGCGAAAAGATCCGTACCTACAATTTTCCCCAGAACCGCATGACTGACCATCGCATCGGGCTAACTCTGCATCAGCTCTCTGATGTGATCGACGGCAAACTCCAACCGGTTTTGGATGCGCTGGTTACGCATTATCAGGCAGAGAAATTAAAGAATGAATCCGCTGGCGCAGTGGCGTAGAGGAGGCGTGGGTTCTGCGCTGACTGCAGAAGCCATTTCACTGCTTCGTCTCTATATTCCTCTGCAGCTTTTGCATCCCTTTGATCCATCGCTCGTAATCATTGGCCTTGTTCTGAAAATATTTGCCGGCTTCAGGATGCGGCAGGACCATGAATCTTTCCTCGGCAATGGCTTTCATCACGTCATCCGCTACCTGCTCGGGTTCAATCGCGCCTTCAAGCAGCATCCTGGTGCCGGGATGGTCCGCTTTCAGCATGTTGGTAAGCACGCCTTGCGGGCAGAGCGCGGAAACACGTATCCCCTGCTCGCCATAGGTAATTGCCAGCCATTCAGCAAAGCCGAGCGCAGCATGCTTGGTGACAGCGTAAGGCGCGGAGCCAAGGGAGGTCAGCAACCCGGCAGCGGATACTGTCTGCAGCAGATAACCTTGCTTGCGCGCCAGCATCTGCGGTAAGACCGCCCGCGCAGCATAAACGTGCGCCATCATATTGATTTCCCAACTGCGCTTCCAATCCTGGTCTGATGCTTCTGGACCGCCAGCCACGGCAATTCCGGCGTTCGAGCAAAAAATATCTATCCGGCCCGCCACGGACGTGACCGTATCCACCAGAAATTTGACCTGGCCTTCTTCCGCGATGTTGCAGGCAAAAAACGCGCCGCGGCCCTCTTCAATTTCCTGAACCACTTTAAAGCCGTTATCTTCGTCAATGTCAGATACAGCCACCAGGCGCGCGCCTTCCTTGGCAAACCTCAGGCAGAGTGCCCGGCCAATTCCATTGGCGCCGCCGGTTACCACAACTACTTTCCCCTTAATTTGCATGCCGGAAACGATAATCCCTTCCCCGCGATTGTTCAAATAAAGCGGAAGCGGGAACTCGCAATCGTCGCACGCAGCTATTAAGCTGAAACAGGTATCATCTCCGCATTGGGAGCAAGAACTTACATGACGACATTCGCAATCAGTGTTGATCTCGGCGGCACTAACCTACGCATTGCTGCGGTAGACAGCAATGGCAAGACCCTGGAGAAAATCACCACCAGCACTGAGGTCGCGCGAGGCCGCGATGTGGTCATTGATGAAATGTGCGCTGCGATCCAGCAGATCGTTTCCCGCCTGAGTGGCGCTGGAGAGCTTGCGGGTATTGGAATCGGCGTACCAGGGATAATTGAAATGCAGACGGGCATGCTGCGTGAATCGCCCAACCTTCCGGGCTGGGACAACTATCCCGTGCGCGATGAGATTGAGCGCCGTCTTAAAACCACGGTCGTGCTGGAAAATGACGCCAATGCGGCAGCTTTGGGTGAGAAATGGCTGGGAGCAGGCGCGAACGTGGATGACATGTGCATGCTGACGCTTGGCACTGGTGTGGGTGGAGGAGTGGTGTTGCAGAAAAAAATCTGGCAGGGGATGACCGGCATGGCGGGCGAGATTGGCCACGTGAATGTGGTGCCCGAGGGTCACCCCTGCAATTGCGGCAGCCGTGGATGCCTGGAACAGTACGCCTCAGCCACGGCAGTGAAGCGCATGGCCGCTGAAGCTGTGGCAACCGGCAAGGCGCCGCAGTTGGCCCACGCAATGAAGGACAACCCGGAGTTCAGCTCCAAGTTGGTCTTTGACATGGCGATGAAGGGAGATGCGCCTGCGCAAGAAATTTTCCATCGCGTCGGTTATGCGCTGGGGATTGTCATTGCCGATCTGGTCAATATTTTTAACCTGCCTATGTATGTTGTAGGTGGCGGAGTCTCCAGCGCCTGGGACGCTTTTGCTCCCACCATCATAGAAACTGTTCGCAAAAATTCTTTTGTATATCGCGCTACTGCGCCGGCGGGAAATATGCCTTCCGCAACCGTATCCGCAGCGAATCTCCAGGATGGTTCTGCCCGCTCCACCGTAATTACACGCGCTCTGCTCGGCAGCGATGCAGGATTGATTGGCGCTGCTCGCCTGCCCATGATCGCCGCGCGCACCAGCACAGGAGCCGAGTCTCTGCCTGTGTGAATTTATATGCGAATCCGCCTTCCTGTTTGTGACAGGTTTTCGGCCCGCTACTTTGTAATCAAGGTTGAAGAGCTTGAGAGCAATAAAGTCGGAATAGATTTGGTAAGGACTCAATCCATGCCTGTGACCACTCGCGCGGCAACTCATGCGGACGTTCCCCGCCTGACAGAAATCTATAACCACTATGTCATTCACACGCCGGTCACATTTGATCTTGAGCCGTACACTGTGGAGCGCCGCATGGAATGGTTCGGGCAGTTTGCCACAACAGGCAGGCATCGTTTGGTGGTAGCCGAAGAAGATGGAAAAGTTGTGGGCTATGCCGGCAGCATGCGCTTCCGTCCCAAGCCTGCGTATGACACCACAGTGGAAACAACGATCTACACCGCACCGGAAGCCATGGGTAAAGGTATTGGAAGAAAGTTATACGCGGCGCTCTTTGACGCGCTTACTGATGAAAATGTTCATCGCATCGTTGGCGGATACACGCTCCCAAATGCTGGGTCGGCAAGGCTGCATGAGTTCTTCGGATTCAGGCCCGTCGGTATCTTTAGCGAAGTTGGCTATAAATTCGGCCGCTACTGGGACGTGCAATGGATGGAACGCCCGCTGCGTTTACCTTGAAATAGAATCAGTTGCTAACAACTGCCGCGCGACGGAACAATATAAGTCCACAGCTTCATGCAGTTGTTTCTTGGAAATGTACTCGCGCTCTGTGTGGGCCACGTGAATCGATCCCGGCCCAAGCAGCACGGGCGTTCCCCATTTGTTTAAAGCCGGAATGTCAGTGGTGAATTTTGCTACCATGCTCTCCACTCCCGGAACTGTGCGCAGCTTCATGAAGGGAATTTCCAGTACAAACTCTGCCTCAGCCAGCCCAGTTACCTGCTCTGTGATTTGTTGCCGCAGGCCATCCGACGGACCCACGAGGCGGTAGAGTAGTTGCGCCCGTGCATGGTCCGGAATAACATTCGGTGCGCGTCCGCCTTCAATCAGGCCGATGTTCAATGTGCACGGGCCAACTTCCGGGTTGACCGGTAATTCCATTTTCTGCAAGCGCCCCAGTGCAATGAGCAGCTTTTCAATCGCTGATTCGCCCAGTTCCGGATAGGCAGAATGCGCCATCTTTCCCTGCGCTGTCACCTGGACTCGAAATGCTCCCTTGGAAGCTGTGGCAATCTTGTTTTCGGTTGGCTCGCCATTGATGAGAAAGCGGCAGCCCATTGGACTCTCATTGGCGACTTTGGCGCCCAGGCTGTCGCGCTCTTCGCCCACCAGAAACAGCATTCCCATGGCAACGTCTTCCTTGCGCAAACGTTGGCAGGCGGCAATTTGCGCGGCGATAATGCCTTTGGCGTCGCACGAGCCGCGTCCGTAAACATTGTCATGATCTTCCGATGATGGAATGAACGGCGGCACCGTATCCATGTGCGTGGAGAAAACAATCTCTGGCCGGCGCTCATCCACGGTAGCGACCACATTAAATCTTTCATGCGCCACCGGCATTTTGTGCGCCGTATAACCCAGCCGGCAAAGCTCGTCATAAAGCTCTGCTCCTACTGCGCCTTCATTGCCGGAGATGGATTCAATATCGATGAGCCTGCGAGTTAATTTGATTGGATCCATAAGTCTTGATATCACAGGATAAATCAAGCTTCACCTACAGAGTCTTTTGTTTAGCCTGGAATTTGGGCAAAATAAGTGCGCCCTCTGTGGTAAAAAGAATTGTGGCAAACGGAATCAAATCCTTTTTCCTGGACGGTCCGGCTGGGCGGCTGGAAGCACTGCTGAATGAAGGCGAGCAGGGCGCGACCCATGCCGCGCTGGTCTGTCATCCGCATCCTTTGTTTGGCGGGACGATGCACAACAAAGTGGTGTACCACGCCATGAAAACCCTGAGCGGCTTCGGATTTCCTGTGCTCCGATTCAATTTTCGCGGCGCAGGCATGAGCGAGGGTGAGCATGATCGCGGCCAGGGTGAGCAGGAAGATGTAAAAGCAGCCCTCAATTGGCTTGATGCCGGATTTCATCTGCCGATTATCTTTTGCGGATTTTCATTTGGCGCCGCTACTGGACTGCAGGTTGCCTGCTCAGATTCACACTCTGTCGGGCTGATTTCACTGGGAACGCCGGTCGGGGCGGAAGGCCGGGCGTACACCTATTCATTTCTCAAAGAGTGCCATCGTCCCAAGCTGTTCGTCAGCGGCTCGCGCGACCAGTATGGTTCGCCGGAAAGCCTGAAAAGCGTTTTCGATGCTGCATCGGAACCTAAAGAAATGGTTATCGTCGAAGGTGGCGATCATTTTTTTGAAGGCCACTTGGTGGAAATGCAGGCAGCTATCCATGATTGGGTTTCAAAGCTCTTTAAGCCGGGCAGGCAGGCGGAAGCGAGCTGATGTCAGTTGCCCACAGCATGCGTGCCGCCGCACGGGAGATCTTTCTTCAGGCATTATCTGAAGCAAGCATTGAAAAAGCGTTTGACCGCCACGTGCACTACCAGCACGGCGTGTTGCGTGTTTGTGACGACCTCTTCAATCTGGGCTCTTACAGCCGCGTCACTTGTATTTCTTTCGGCAAGGCGGCCCACCGCATGGCGGAAATTCTTGCCCGCCAGGTTGGGACCACTTTAGAAGGAATCGTCGTAGATCCGAACCCGCACTCATACCAGCTTTCCGGCTATCGTTATTTTGCCGGCGGACACCCGCAGCCCAACGCGGAGTCGGTGCGGGGCGCGGAAGCAATCTTGAAAACACTTGGTTCCCTGAACCCGCAGGCATTGGCCATTTTTCTGATCAGCGGCGGTGGCTCGGCGGCCGTCGAGAAGCCGGTTGACGCGGAAATCTCCCTCCCGGACCTGGTTGCAACTTATAAAGCACTGGTAAATTCAGGCGCTCCGATCTCGCAGATCAATGCGGTGCGCAAGCATCTCTCGGCGGTCAAGGGCGGACGCATGGCCCAGGCAGCCAATGGCGCACAGCAGGTCTCGATCCTGGTCTCTGACGTTCCGGAGAATGCGCTGGATTCGCTTTCCTCCGGCCCCACCATGCCAGATTCCAGCACCGTAGAAGATTGCTATCGCATTGTGCATGAGCACAGCATGCTGCCGGATTTTCCCCTATCCGTGCGCGAATTATTTGAGCGCCGCGCTCTGGATGAAACACCTAAACAAGATGATGCGGCGTTTGTGCGCTCGCGCTGGTGGAAAATTCTCTCCAATGAGACTGCGGAGAAAGCTGCCGCTGCGGCGGCCGCAAAGCATGGGTTTGCGGTGGAAATTGACCACAGTTGTGATGACTGGGACTATGCCCGCGCGGCAGATTACCTGTTGGATAAGCTGCGCATGATGCGGCGCGGCGTAGCCAAAGCCTGCATCATTTCCGGCGGTGAGGTCACGGTAAAAGTGCCTCAAAATGCAGGAACAGGCGGACGCAACCAGCACTTTGCCCTTTATTGCGCGCAGAAGATTGCTGGCGAAAATATTGCTGTCCTGAGCGCAGGAACCGATGGCATTGACGGTACCAGCCCGGCAGCAGGCGCCATTTCTGACGGCGCCACGCTGGATCGCGCGCAGGCAATGGGCTTGGATCCGGCTGCACACTTCAACGGCTTCGATTCGTTTCCTTTATTTCAGAAGCTGGGCGATACCATTCAGACAGGCCCGACCGGCAACAACGTGAGGGACCTCAGAGTGCTGCTGGCGTATTGAGGTAGTTTGCGGATTTTGTCTGGGCGCACGGGCGCAATGCGGCTATTTGCCCGACCCGGCCGCCATCTTTTTTACCATTGCCAGCACCAGTTTGCGGTCACTGTCATTCAGGCTCATGGAGTAACGCCGAATCTGGGTAAGAAACCGCACTTCGTCTTCAGTAAGTGCAGGAAGGCTCCTGGTGTTGCCATTGGAAAGATGGTCGGCAAAAAACTGGCCCAGGGGCAATTCCATTGCGCCGGCAATCTTGGAGAGAGTGTCCAGTGATGGAATGGTATGGCCATTTTCAACGCGTGAAAGATAGCAGCGCAAAAGTCCGGTACGCTTTTCAATGTCACCCTGTGACATGCCCTTTTGCAGCCGATAAGTCCTGATCGTTTCGCCTATATTCATGCTGGAGCGAGCCTTTGTGTAATGCTCCCGGGGGTGTTTGGATAGTAACCAGATAAGCAACTTTGTGCAAGCACATTCTTTGTAGCTGGCGCTTATTGGCAGTTCCGCTATTCTATTCGCGGCACAAATGGCTCTTTTCCGCCATTTGCCCTGAAAACCACATATTTACCATTTAGATATCAGATGGCCAAAAGGCATAAATGAGAATTGTTCGCGATTCCGGTCAACTAACCAGCGGCTTGCCTGCTGCCGGACCTGGCTTTAATGCCAACTCAAAAAACAAGGTCTGTTCAACGGCGGAATTGTAATAAGGAGCAGTTTCCACAAACCCCAATTCGCGGTACATGGAAATAGCCGAATCCATTTTGCCGGGGATAGTGTCCAATCTCATCCGCGAATATCTGATCGCAGCGGCTTCGCGGATGATCTGCTCCGCCAGAATGCGGCCAATTCCATGTCCACGGAACTCGGGCCGCACGTAAAGCCGCTTCATTTCGCATATACCAGCATCCTGCAAAGGGCGCAAAGCAATCACGCCTGCGGGCCGGTCATGCCAAAATGCAAGCAGCAGGCGTCCGGATGGAGGCGAATATTTTCCCGGAAGAGCTTGCATTTCTACTTCAAATCCCTGAAAGCAGAGATTAAATTCCAGCCAAGTGGCATATTCAGTAATGAGGTCGCGCGCCGTACAGACGTGCTCTGCCGATGTGGCCTGTAAGATGTTTAGCATTACAGCAGCTCAGGGGGTCAGCCCATTAACATTCCGCCATTCACCTTGAGCACATGCCCGGTGATATAGGCCGCCTCTTCTGAGGCCAGAAAGCGCACGGCATGGGCCACTTCCATGTCAGTTCCCGCGCGGCCCAGCGGAATTGCTTCATTCACTTTGGATTTCAGGTCCGCGGAAAGCCCTTCCGTCATGGCCGTATCAATGTATCCCGGGGCAACCGCATTCACAGTAATGCTGCGCGAGGCCACTTCCCGCGCCATAGCCATGGTAAAACCAATTAAACCAGCCTTTGATGCCGAATAGTTCGCCTGTCCCGCCTGCCCAGTCTGCCCAAAAACGCTCGTGACGTTAATAATCCTGCCCCAGCGCGGTTTGAGCATGGACCCAATCACGGCTTGGGTGGTGAAGAATGCGCCGCTCAAGTTCGTTTGAATAACGTTGTCCCAGTCTTCTTTTTTCATGCGCATCAGGAGCGTGTCTCTGGTGACCCCGGCATTATTGACCAGAATTTCGATTTTTCCAAAGCGTTCGATGGCCGCTTTCACAGCTCTCTTTACATCTTCTTCATTGCTGACGTCCATGCGGAAAGTGGCTGCTTGTCCCCCTTTGTTTTCAATTTCTTTGGCAACCGAGGAGAGCTTTTCCTCATTACGAGCGGCCAGCGCAATGAGCGCGCCGCCTTCCGCCAATGCCAGCGCACAGGCGCGGCCAATCCCTTGCGATGCTCCCGTAACCAGCGCGACTCGCCCTGTAACGCCCGGCATTATTTGTTCTCCTGGCAAAAAAGTTAACTGCGAATTATATGCGATTACCGGCTTGAGACGGTTGCTCTGCCGAACAACTGTGAGGGCCATCACACGGAGCGAAGTTGGCGCACTATTTTTAGCCATCGCCGGGGAGAGAATTACATGGCTGTGCTTCTTCGCTCGGCCAATGCCGGTTCCACTGTAACCTCGTCGCGAAAAGCCAGTTTCATGAGTGGTGGGGCCACCATTGTGGTGATGCCGGTCATAAAAATAACCAGAGCGTAGGCTGATTCGGAAACAATGTTCATCTGGAGCCCTACCAGAGCCACAATCAATCCAACTTCTCCGCGGGGGACCATCCCAATGCCCACTTTGAACGCCGTTCTCCAGCCGGAATGCAGCACCGGAAGGCCGCAGCCAACCAATTTGGAAAGAATCGCGAGCAGCGAAATCACAATTGCCGAAACCAGCAGCTTGCTATCGAAAACCGCCATATTCATGCGAGCGCCCATACTGAAGAAGAAAAACGGCGCCAGAAATTCGTTAATGGAAAAGACACGCGAGCGCAGATTCCAGCGCGGTGAGTACTCTGCAAATGCCAGCCCGGCAAAAAATGCTCCGATGATCGCTGCCATGCCAATCTTTACTGCCGCGTATGAAAGCCCCAGGCAAATGGCCAGCGCAATGATCAGCGGAGCATCTTGCGTGGACATCCGCTCCATTCCGGGTTCCATGCGCTTTACAACACGCGGCGCGTAAAACATCATGAGCAAGGCAAAACCAATGGCTTCAATCGCCGTTATCAGAAGTTGTGCCCACTCCAGCCCGGTGGATGAAACCAGTCCGACAACCACGGCAAGCACAATCATGCCCAGGACGTCGTCAAACACGGCTGCGCCCAGGACGATCCTGGCGGATACCGTTTGCAGTAAATTCATGTCGCCAAGAACCCGCGCCGTGATACCGACGCTGGTGGCCACCATTGCTGCCGCTACAAAAACCGCTTCATGCGTGGAATGATGACGCAGCAGCATGTAAGACATGCCAAAGATAAAAGGCGCCGCAACTCCGGCCATGGCAACATACAGTGAAGTGCGGCCCACGCTGATGAGGTCTTTTGGCTGTGTTTCCAGACCCACGGTAAATAAAAGAAAAATAGCGCCTATTCCGGCGATGGCGTAGATCGCGTCTGTTGGAACAACCAGACGTGCGCCATAAGGGCCTAACAATACTCCAGCCAATATCTCGCCCAGCACGGCTGGAAGGTGGATTCGCTCAAAGGCTTCGCCAAAGAGTTTGGCCCACACGAAGATAAAAAAAAGCTGAAAAAGAAATGGATCAGCAGTATGCATGGAGCATGAATTTTATTGTAGGGGCCCGGCCAAACCTTAAATGTATAAGATGCAGCCTGGCCAGCCAAATCCAGAGTTGATGCTGGATTCTAAAACTCATATTCAACAAAACTGATACCGGCACAAACATTGCTTGATCGAGCTACGGTGCTTGTAATCCGGTCTTTATCAGTGAAAACTTTTCAATCAGCTCTCGAATTTTCCCCACATCAACCCTGTCTTTTGTCATCATATTTTTAGGCCAATTGTTCAAATGCAGCTAACAAATTTAATCACCAAAAGGGCAGTCAAAACAGCAACCGACAAATTGTGGACTGCCCCACTAATGGACGCCGCCGTTGGCGGGCTCATTTGTGTGTTGGCAGCAGTCGGGTTGAGCGCCGCGGCCGATGGCCACACATGGAAGAATCTGGTTCCATTGATTTTCACAGCTGTCCTGCTGCTGATCGCCGCTCTGCTTGGCGCTCGGGCGGGAATTCTGGGGACTCTGCTGGCTGCAGTGATCTTTGCCAGCTTTCTATTCGGCCCCATTGGATCAATCCAGGTGGCCAATGAATCCGCTCGCGCCAATCTGGGTTGGATGTTGCTGATCGGAATCGGCTTTTCATTCCTGTTTGCGCCGCCAACTTCCGGAATGCGCCACCATTAAAGCTGCGGAATCTAAAGCGCATCATTGACGCAACAGCACTCGGAACACCGGCATCTTACAAATTTACAAGGAACAACAATATCGGGCGTCGGCCCGATGCAAGGGAGTCCCTGATGGCTACAGCACCCCTGATGCCCACAACTCGTTCACGCTGGGCACGCTCGCCGTTTTATTTCAATTCCGCTTCTCACCTGCTAAGAATTGGCCGGGAAAAAGCTTCGAATTTGCAAGAACTTCTGGAAGCTTTACGCTCATGCCCCGAGTCTTCCATTTTTCAACACACATTCCAGACCTTGGAAGAGCACCATTTCATCAAGGAAGGGTTTTCCAATGACTTTTCTCATTGGGCCTTTGCTGCGTGTAATGAAGTTGAACTGGCGGAGCGCCTGGCGTCGATTGACGTGCGGGAGTTCACCTCCATCGCCACTTTGCGGGAGCGGATCCTTCACATCATTGAGGAATATTTGCAAAAAAACCCGCGGGCAGCTTCACGCCTCGCAATGGAACCTTTTTACCTGATGGCTTCCGATTTAGTCGTGGTGCCCACGCCCTATGTTGCCCGGAACCTTGAAGAGTTTGCCGACGGCCTGCGGAAAGTGAGCATCCATGCAATCTATTACCACTTCATTGACGCGCGGCTCCGCATAAAGCTTAACAATAATGATTTCTCCGTGTGGCTGGAGCAGGAATTAGATCTGGCGCAGGCTGCGGACAGGCTCAACCGCATTGACATTTACACCTCCACGCTGGAGGGGGTCCGACGCAACATTTTAAGAATTATTGAAGCAGAAATCAGCCGCGCCTGATCGGGTTGGACCCGGCATGCATTGGCAAAGTGGAATGGTGGAGAGCACTCGATGAAGGACAAAAATTCGGAGCGCAAGACGGCGATTGAAGAAAAAAGCATAAATGCTGAAAAGTCCGTAAAATCTGCGGCAGAGTTGAAAGAGAATGAACTCTCCCGGGAGAACCCGGTAAAGCAGGAAGCACAAGCTTCCGTTGCGCCTCCAGGAATTAAGGAGCGTCGATTCCGGCAGACGGACCTGCCTGCGCATTTCATTGAGCGGCGCAAGCACCCGCGCATCAGTACGGAACAGCCGCCACCGCCAGCCCCTCCACGGTTTGAAGATTATGAATCCATTATCGGGAAGCCTGAACTCGATGAAATCCGCTTTCTGGCGCGCCATCTTCGCGGTAAGACCGTCAAGATGGTCAACTCAACCGCGGTGGGCGGCGGAGTTGCCGAAATCCTGAATCGCCTGATTCCCCTGATGAACGAACTGGAAATTCCTACCCGATGGGATGTGATTACCGGCGGCAATGATTTCTATGAAGTCACAAAGGGGTTCCACAATGCTCTTCACGGCGGTGATTACAACCTGACCCAGCAGATCAGGGACATTTTTATGTCCTATAACGAACAGAACCGGCAGCGCATGGAGTTCGCCGAGGACCTGTTCGTGATTCATGATCCGCAGCCAGCCGGATTGATCCGCTCCAAGTCACAGAACAGGGGCAAATGGATATGGCGCTGCCATATCGATCTTTCTAATCCTCATTCGGGAGTCTGGGACTTCCTGAAGCCAATGGTGGAGCAGTACGATGCCACAATTTTTTCCGCGCCGGCATTTACGCGTCAGCTCTCCAGCCCGCAGTATCTCTTTTATCCATCGATAGATCCACTCTCAGAGAAGAACAAGGAGCTTCCTGAAGAATATATTGACAAGGTTTGCGATGATTTTGGCATTGACCGCTCGCGGCCTGTCATCACGCAGATCTCGCGCTTTGACCGGCTTAAAGACCCTGTGGGCGTGATTGAGGCATACAAGCTGGTGAAGAAATATGTTGATTGCCAGTTGGTGCTTGCCGGAGGCGGCGCCACGGACGATCCGGAAGGCGCCGTGGTGCTCCAGGAGGTGATGGATGCTGCAGGCGACGATCCTGATGTGATCATTCTCAACCTGCCGCCATGGTCAGCGCTGGAAATTAACGCGCTGCAGCGCGCCTCCACGGTGATTGTGCAGAAATCACTGAAAGAAGGCTTTGGTCTTACCGTGACGGAAGGCCTATGGAAAGAAAAGCCGGTGGTGGCCGGGGCCGTGGGCGGTATTCCCACTCAGATCATCCATAAGCTCACGGGTGTGCTGGTGCATTCAGTGGAGGGCTGCGCTTATCAGATACGTTACCTGCTTACGCATCCGGAATTTGCAACTCAACTTGGTAAGAACGGTAAAGGGCATGCAAAAGAAAACTTCCTGATCACGGTAAACCTGAAGCGCTGGCTATTGCTGTTCCAGATTCTTTTGGGCATGGCAAAACCGAACGCCACGATATAGATTCTTAACGATCTGAGGGAATGAACTCTGCATATTCAACGTTCGCATAGACGATGAATGCAGAGTTCATTCTTTTTGGAGGCGTAAATTGTGGCTCAGTCTTTGTGCCAAGGCGCTACAGTTCTTGCGCAATGGCTACAAACTTTCCGGCCACCATACCAGCACTTCCAGATTTCTGGAAAAATGCAGCAAGGGCTTTGCCGCGGGCAGGTCGATTCCAGCAGCCTGGGCCATGGTGTTCACATCAAAGTCAGCCTCGGCGTTCTGCAATTGCCAGGGCGCATGATGAATATAGGCCCGCAAAACGCGGTTTTGATTGACTGCGTACAGACAGTAGCGCTCAGTCAGGAAATATTCGAGTGAGCTTTTTTCGCGGATGCGCGGTGCAGACACGGGCCGGTAATGCGCCTGAAAATTTGCCGGACGTGGCATTTCCAATCGGCTGCTGGTGTATTCAAATGACTCTCCAGTCGAGCGGATCAACATGGCCGCGTGAAGGTATGGCAGCTTGTATGTTGCGCGGGCGCCCAGGACCGCAGGCATGCTGGCCGCGTCCAGGCTGAAAAAATAAACTCCTGGTATTCCCTGATAACGAACATAGGTTCGCACATTCAGCTCGCAGAACTTATAGAAAAACGGCAGAGGGGGCAAAAAACGGCCTCGAATGCCACTCATCCAGAACGGTGTAACGGCTATCCACGCGCTGCCCTCAAGCAGATCCAGTTCCAACTGCTGCGGAACCAGTGAACGAAGCTTTTCTGGCAATATCGGCCAATGCGCAAAGAGTAGATCATGCCAATTTTGCTTCATAATCCAGGGGCCGGTGGGCATCGGGATGGGCCTATGGGCTGTCTCAAGCAGCAGTGGATGCATAGTCTGCCATTGTAATGGTCACGACGTAGCAAAGTGCTTGCATCCAATAAAATCGATCCGTGGCCACCATCTTCACCATTGGGCACTCAACCCGCGACCTGGCCGATTTCTCGCGCGTGCTGCAGGCCCATGATATCCGCCTGCTGGTCGATATCCGCGCCTTTCCCATGTCGCGGCGCTATCCGCATTTCAATCGTGAAAATCTGGAGCTGTGGCTGCCGGAAATCGGCTCTGATTATTTATGGGAAAAAGATCTGGGTGGAAGACGAGGAAACCAGATGCCGCCGGAAGAGTCGCCGAATATCGCTTTGAGGAACCCTTCATTCCGCAATTACGCCGATTACATGCTGTCCGATAAGTTTCATCAGGCCATTGCGCGGCTGTTGGAACACGCAGAGAAAACCAACGCTGCCATTATGTGCGCGGAACAGCTTTATTTCCGCTGCCATCGCATGCTGGTTTCAGATTATCTGGTGGGCCGAGGGCACACTGTTTTGCACATCATGGATGAAAAGCCGCCCAAAGTGCATGCTCTGACCAAAGAGGCACGCCTGATCGAGGGACGGCTGGTTTATCGCGGAGATTACCTGCTCTGATCCTGAACCCGCTAGTGATCATCAACTCCATTTTTGCGTCAACGCGAGCTAACTGTATGATTACCCCGTCCGCACACCCCATATCATGCCCAAAACAACATTAGCCGCGATGCTGCCCAGGATCGAAAAGGCCAGGACACAGATCGGCGCCATTCCAGAACAGGAGATCGTCCGGCTTCTTTTCGCGGCTGGGCGCGCTCCTTTCGGCAACGACGCGAAGTCTTTGATTCGCTTCCATGACCTGCTCTTATTTTTCCGTGCGTTTCCGCCCGGCCCTGCCGTATTGCGCTTGGCGGACAATTTACTGGGGAAGTTTGAAGCCAAGATCAAGGCGGCGCTCGCGGCTGGTGGAGACGCCGATGACTTTACACCCGAAGAAGTGGTGGGCATTGCAGGGACGGTCGTCGAAGCTACATTCAGCTATCCCATGGTCTGCTGGCTGGTAGAACATTATCCCAAAGCCATCTCGATTCAATGGGACGATTATGAGCGGGAAACGCAGCGCGCCGTAATCTGGCCGCGTTTCTTCCCGCTGATGGAAGAAGATTCGCTCACTGAAGCAAATGTTCCTTACCTTGATTGGCTCAAACAGGCTCGCGGGAAACAAGACGAGCTGCCGTGGCTCATCCAGCAGTTTCAGCGGCTGCCGTTGGATGAAAAGGAAAAAGGCGCGCTCTACGATTCACTAGAGATGATGGTTCGGTGGGACATGAGCGGCTCCCAGGCTTCACGCACGTTGTCGCGCAAACCGGTGCGGGAGCTTTATTTTCATCGTGCGCCGCTCCTCCAGCGCCGAGAGGTGTCACTGGCGGAAGAGTTTGCCAAGCCACGGGTAGGGGTAAAAGCCCTGCCGCAGCGGCAGGCAGAGAAGATGCTCGATTTGGTGAAGGAAGCAACAGGAGTTCGCTACCGCGAACTTTATGGCACCAGCAATGCAGATTCAACATGGGTAGTACAGGCGAATCCCGGGCGCGGTGTGGAGATTTATTTCTGGGGATTGCCGCCGGAGAAGCGCCTTCCCCTGCGCGCTTATCTTGCCGGATTCACCGTGAAGAACGGCGTGCCTATCAATTATGTGGAGTGCATCTCTCTTTTTGATTGGACAGAAATCGGGTTTAATACTTTTCCGGCCTATCGCGATGGTGAAACTGCATGGATCTATGCACAGACATTGCGACTGCTGCGGCAACTGCATGGCGTGAATGCCATTTCGGTTTATCCGTATCAGATTGGCGACGGCAATGAAGAAGCGATTCAATCAGGAGCATTCTGGTTTTACCGCAAAATGGGATTTCGATCCATGCATCCTGAATTGGAGAAGCTGGCTCAAGCAGAAGAAAAGAAGGTGCAGGCTAATCCACAATATCGCACGTCTGCGCGCACACTTCGCCGATTGAGCAAGGCCCATGTGGTCTATGAACTCCCTGGGGCCGCACGCGGCGCGTGGGACAACTTCTCTACGCGCAACATCGGATTCGCTTTGCAACGGCGGATGGCAAGGGACTTTGGCGGTAATGCCGAGGCCATGCGTAAGGCTGCAATGGCGCAGCTTGCTCGCTTTCTTGATATCGATCCACACCAGATCAAAGCTAAAAAGCAAACTACCTTTGCTGACTTTGCTATGGTTTTGAGACTGGCCCCTGGGCTCCGCAGTTGGACATCGGAAGACAAAGCGGCCCTGCTCTCAATTATTGCTGCAAAGGCCCGTCGGACAGAACAACGCTATCAGCAACTGCTCCTGAAACATACCCGGCTGCGTGCCGCGATACTGAAATTAGGATCGTTAAAGCGATAAGTTTCGTGCAAGCGGCAGGAAAAAAGCCTGCAAGAACTCTGGATTGCACCGTTCTCCTGCAAGAATGCAGGAGTAAGTGCTATGAAAGTCCGTTTAACGCTGGCCACAATGGTGGCTTTGTGTTTGCTCTATGTACTCATCGTCCTGAACCCCCAGAATGCATCAGCCGGGCAGCCGCAAGGCAGCAGCCAGCTACAAATCATCGGCAAAGACGGCAAACCGGCAGGCTTTGTCCCACTTAAACATACTGGCATCAAAACTGAGATCAGCGGCTTTGTTGCGCGTGTTGAAGTCACCCAGGAATTTGAAAATGTTCTGCCGGATGCCGTAGAAGCCATCTACGTCTTTCCTCTTCCGCATGACAGTGCCGTGGACGGCATGACCATGACAGTGGGCGGGCGTGAAATCCGGGCCGTGATCAAGGAACGCGATGAAGCGCGCAAGATTTATGAGGAAGCGCGAAACTCCGGCCACACTGCCGCGCTGCTGGATCAGGAGCGCCCCAATATATTTACACAGTCTGTTACCAACATCCCCTCGGGCGGAAAGGTACAGATCAAACTCTCTGTGATTGAGCTGCTGAAGTACGAGGCAGGCGTCTATGAATTTGCGTTTCCGCTGGTGGTCGGCCCGCGCTATATTCCTGGAAATCCCACGGGGGCGGGCGACCATGGCGCCATGCCGAATAGTGACCAGGTTCCGGACGCTTCGCGCATCAGCCCTCCAGTAGCGGGCATTCACACCGGCAATGCAACGGCTGGGCATGATGTATCGATGGAGGTAAATCTAGCAGCCGGCGTTCCGGTGGGTGATGTGGAATCTACATCGCACAAAATATTTGCCGACCGGACCGGCGCTGACTCATATCACGTCAAGCTGGCCGATGGCGCCGTGCTGCCGGACAAAGATTTCATCCTCAAATATAAAATTGCTGGCATCGGCATTAGCGACGCGGTGCTGGCGCATGCCGATAAATCAGGTGGATATTTCACACTGATTCTCCAGCCACCCAATAGGCCGCAGGAAAAGGCGCTGGTTCCGCGGCAGCTTATTTTTGTGCTTGATACCTCAGGTTCCATGTGGGGCTTTCCTCTGGAGATGGCCAAGAAGACCATCCAGCGGGCGCTCGATAATCTGCGCAAGGATGAAACTTTTAACCTGATCACCTTTTCCGGCGCGACCAGGGTCCTCTTTCCTGAACCGGTGCCGGCTACACCTGAAAATGTGGCACAGGCAAAGACTGTTTTGGCTGGAGCTTATGGCAGCGGCGGAACAGAGATGATGCAGGCCATCCGCACCGCGCTAGGCGATGACGCAGGCGCAGACAAGCCAGTAGAAGCAGATCCCATTCGCGTGGTCTGCTTCATGACAGATGGCTATGTTGGCAATGATGCGGATATTATTGCGGAAATTAAAAAGCATACGGACGCGCGCGTGTTTTCTTTCGGAATCGGTACGGCGGTCAACCGTTTTCTGCTGACCAAGATGGCGGAAGAAGGCCATGGTGATGTGGAGTTTGTGACCGCTCCGGGTGAAGCCCAGGCTGCCGCCGATCGTTTTTACGAGCGGGTGCACTCACCTGTGTTGACCAATATTTCCATCGACTGGAACGGGCTGCCCGTAACCGATGTATATCCAAAGGAAGTCCGCGACCTGTTTTCAGCCAAGCCGATTATTCTTACGGGCCGATACACCGGCGCTCCTACGGGCAAGATTACGATCAAGGGATATCAGGGTACAGGTGATTACAGCCGCACCATTCCGGTGGACTTTTCTGCTGCCGATGCTAACAACGCTGCGCTGGAGAAAATCTGGGCACGGCATAAAGTTGAAGACCTGATGTCGCAGGACTGGAACGGCATTCAGACCGGCAATTCTGCACACAAGGCAGAAATCATCCAGATTGGGCTGGAGCACAGCCTGGCTACGCAGTACACGTCATTTGTCGCGGTGGAAGAGCGCACGGTGGTCAGCGACGGCAAGCCGGTGCAAATTGAAGTTCCGGTAGAGTTGCCCAAAGGAGTTTCCCCGCTGGCAGTGCCGGGAGGACTATCAAGTAATGAGCAGTATTCTGCAAAAGCGGGATCGGCCTATGGCAGCGGGTTTGCGGCTGGAACCTACAGAATTCAATCAATGCCGACCGCACCACCACCTCCAACTTCCGGCTACTTCCCAAATTCAAATGTGGATGTAACGACACAGTCTCAAACAGTCGAGACATCCAGCGTAAATGGTTTGGGACAAACTGTCCCACTCAAGAAGGACGAGCGGGCAGAAGCGAAAATGAGCCCTGAACTGCTGAGCATGTACCGGTGTGCGGTGTCTCGCGGCGTGAGCACGGCATTAAAAAGCTGCAAAGGGATTCCCGCATCGCTCAAGGTAAATCTCGAGCTCATGCAATCAAGCAATGATCTGGAACATAAATTGGCCATGGCAGGATTCAAAATCGTTAGTGGATCAGGTTCAAAGCAATTGATTGGAGTGATTGCGCCCGCCAGGCTAAAACAACTGGCACAGATTCCGGAGGTGAAGTCGATATCGCTAAACAAATGAGAAAACGATCCGCGAACTGAGAAGCAAAACAAATGGGGGATGCCATGCGGCCTCCCCATTTGCGTGCAATGTCCACAATGAGCCTGTCGAGCTTACTCGCGCACTTCTACAGGCTGTTTCAGTTTGAAACTCAGAGCGGTCTCAGATGGCAGGACAATCTCTTTATTGCCGGTAAAAGCAGTTCCGGCCGTGCCTGCACCGGCTCCAGCTAGTGCGCCGATGGCTGCTCCCTTACCACCTCCAGCCAGCGCGCCAATCAGGGCCCCTGCTCCAGCGCCGCCGCCGATGAACCCAGCCGACCGCTTTCCTTTCCCAGCTACAGAGCGCGCAACCATCCCGGTATCCACAGAAGTCTCTCTGCCGTTGATGCTCACCGAGCTCAGGCGCACTTCCAGCAAGGCCCCGCCTTTGAAGTGGCCCATGCCTTTGGCGTCAACCACAGTCCCGTGCGCGGCCGCGCCTTTTTCAATCACCGCCCTGCCATCAACAACAACCGGCTCGGCGACAGTAGCGGAAAATCCCTCACCGGCGCTGCTGCTCTTGGAACTAAGAGTTTCACCCAGACGCACAGTAATCTGCGTGCCTTGTGGAATGGTAATGTTCTGCTTGACGGGCTTGCTGGCGACAGCTTTGGTGCCTGCGTTGCTCCCATTCGGGTTGCCACTGGCAGCACTGCCGTTGTTTGCAGCGTTGGGACTTTCAGTTGAAGAAGCCGGCGTAGCCGGGTTGCTGGAACATCCCAGCACGAAACATAGCGCAATGAGCGCCACAACATATAACATCCGTATAGCTTTCAAGTAAAACCCCCTGTATATTCGAAAAATATAGCGTTTGGCCGAACCTACTTTTCTTCGGCTGCGGCAGCTTTGGCCGCGGGTTCCGGAGCAATTTCGGGCTGTGGCGGCGCAGCAATGCTGTTTCCAGCCTGTATTTTTTCCAAAAAAGTTTTTGAATTGAGCAATGGGCGCGCCAGGCTGGCATTGTAAGTCGTCCACTCCGCTTCCGGCTCGCGCTGAAAATGCGCGCGCATGCTCTCCATTTTGGAATCAAGGTCGTCAAGGTAATGCAGCATGAGCGCCTCTGGAAACATGGGCATTTTGGGGCTGCCAAACTCATATTTCCCGTGATGGCTGATGATGAGGTGCTCGATCAAAGTTTTGTATTCCACCGGGAATCCTGGCACCTGCGCAATTTTTTCGTGCAGCATCTCCAACTCAATGATCATATGGCCGAGAAGCTGCCCGCGCGTGGTGTACGTAAACGAGCGCGCGAAAGTGAGTTCGTGTACCTTGCCGATATCGTGTAGAAAAGCGCCCGTCAACAGCAGGTCACGGTTAATGGTTTCCGGATAATTGCCGCAAGCCAAATCGCACAACTTAAACAGCGAAACCACGTGGTCTAGCAGCCCTCCGATGAAAGCGTGATGCAGCGTCTTGGCCGCAGGCGCGTTCTTATAAGCATGCTCGATCTGCGGGTCGGCCATGAAGGCGCGCAACAAAGCCTGAAGATGGGGATCGCGAAAACTGTCAACAAAATCGCGCACTGTCTGCCATAGCTGCCCAATATCTTTCGTTGTACGGGGCAGGTAGTCGTCAAAGTCCACCTCAGAGTCCTGCATGGACCGTACTTTGTGCACAGTGAGCTGCCAACGGCCATTAAACTTGTTGAGCAGCCCGCGAATTTTGACGAAGTCATCCTGCTCAAAGCAATTGATGTGGTCGGCCACGTTGTCCCACATCTTGGCGTCCAGATGGCCGGTGCGGTCCGCCAGAGTCAATGCCAGATAGAGTTCGCCGCTCTTTTTAGGCTTGGCTTGCTTGGAGACAACTACAAATGATGTGGTAACCACCTGGTTCTCAAAGCGAGTGCAATCGGAAATGTAAAACTCTTTCATATCGTTAGTGAGTTTACTGCAATTTGTTGCTGGTTGTGACTGAAACTCAGCAAGCGCGAGACTCAACTTTCCAGCGATCAAAAATTCTGGCATCGCGAAAAATTTCAAACAGGCCGCGGTCCAGTTCTCCGTCATTCACGGATAGTTCCAGGATTTCCAAAGCGCGCTCAACAGAGACAGCTTTCTTATAAGGGCGATCAGCGGCGGCAAGCGCATCAAAAATGTCAGAGATCGTCATCATCCGGGTCTGGACGGGAATTGCCGCGGCCGATAATTTGTAAGGATAGCCAGTGCCATTCAGCTTTTCATGGTGTCCCCGCGCTATCTCAGGGATATTACGCAGCTCATTGGTCCAGGGAATTTGCCGTAAAAAGCTGACGGTATGAAGGACGTGAGACTCAATCTGAATGCGCTCCTCCTCATCCAGAGAGCCTTTGCGGATGGAAAGCATCTGTACCTCTTCCTGCGTCAATATGGGTCGCTTTTTTCCATCCAGGTCTTCATAGTTAAGATTGGCGATATCCATGAGTTGATCGAAATTGCCTTCCGGCAGTACTGTAGGCTCATTGGCCCATAGAATGGCTTCAGCGTACTCGTCAACCTGGCGGAGTTTTTCGGCAAGGCGCGAATCAAACTCTTTTTGCGCTGCCTGAAATTGCTGCTCGCCATGCTGCAAGAGGTAATCCATCCTGGATTTTAGGCTTTCATTTTCCAGCGTGCGCCGCACCAGGCCAAAGCGCTGTTTGATGACTTCCAACTGGGCGGGATAAAGCTTCTTGGCTTTTACCAGCACCTCTTCACGCACGCCAACCTTGCCGAAGTCATGCAAGAGGCTGGCATAACGAAGCTCCCGCACCTGATCGCGAGAAAAACGCATGTCCGCATACGGGCCGCTTTGCGCACTGTCCACTGCCTCAGCCAATGCGACCGTGAGATTGGCAACTCGAAAAGAATGTCCTGAAGTTGCGGGATCGCGGGTCTCAATGGCGGTAACAGCCGCGTGAACAAAGCCCTCAAACAGGCGCTGAATCGAGTCATACAACTGGCTGTTCTCCAGCGCAACGGCAGCCTGCCCAGCGAGCGACTGCACAATCTCCTGCTGCCACGCTGTGTAAGGAAGCACCTGCTGTTCCACGGCATCGCGCGAACCAAGGCGGGCGGAAAAGTCGCGCTTGGCATTGATCAGCTGCAAAACCGCAATGATCCTTTCCTTTTGATTGCGGATGGGCACCGCCAGGAGCGACTTGGTGCGATAGCCGGAATCCTCGTCAAATTTGCGGTTGATGGAATAAGGCACATCAGCGGGAAGATTGTAAGCGTCTTCTATATTGACGATCTCGCCAGTCTGGGCCACGTAACCGGCGATGGAATTTTGATTGATAGGAATGGCAACTTCGCCGAATGGCACGGCCACGGTATTGTTCTGCGCCAACTTGAACCGCAGTTGCTCGCGCGGTTCTTGTTCGCGAACCGGCGCACCTGGTTCGTCTGATAAGAATAGAAGTGAGCCTTGCTGTTCGCGTTGCTCTATATTTTCCACAAGATAGAGTGACCCGGCGTCACTCCCGGTGAATTCCCGTGACTTGGTAAGGATCAGGTCCAGAAGCTTTGCCGGATCATGCTCCGCAGAGAGCGCCATGCCAATCTGGTTGAGTTCATGAATTTCCTGGCTCGCGCCAGCCAGACGCTGATTTATTTCATGCCGCGTGTGGACCAGATGAATGTGATCGAGCGCATTGTCGGCCATCCGCTCCAGCAGCGATTCAGGAACGTTCTGCGGGAGATAGGCGTAGACAGCGCCGTCATTTCGGGGGTCTTTAAACTTCGAATTGGATAGTGCAAGAACGCGGCTGTTCGGGACCCGAAGCTGGTTGTAGTGCCGCTCCACCAGATCCTCGCGGGAAACCAGGACAATGCGCTCCACGTCAGCATGATCGGGCAGCACTTGTTCAAAAATCATGCGGCGAAAACGCTGCACCCCCACGAAATATCTGGCGGAGACTACGTCATCTGCAAAATACGCAAGGATTGGGAAAGCCCGCCTGCCTGGCATTTCGCGTCGCTTTGGAAAAACTGCGGAACTCATTGAGTGAATGGCGCTTCGTTGGGGAATCAGCCCCGAAAGTCAGTGAATTGTGGAGAGATATTATCAAATAAGCTGCGGCTTGGAACAGGTGGATGACTGCGGTACTCAAGTTCATCGACCCTTAGGTGCAGCAAGAGCGATTGAGAGGAAAACCCTAGCCGCACATCAAAATAGAACGGAGATATGGAGCTGATATCCGCAGCGATGAAAAGACACTTCAGGTCTTGCCCAGCGCTTTCTTAAGTTGAGCGATAATTTCTTTGAGCGAAGGCGCAAGAGGGCCATCCGGATCAAGGCGCAAGCATTCTTCAAATTCCGCCAGCGCACCTTCTGGATCATTGCGCTGGATATCGATGTTCCCCATCAGTGCATGCGGGCCGGCATAATCTTTGTTCAGTTCAATGGCCTGGCGCACGTGCGGTTCAGCCAACTGCCACTTGTCCTGTCCCCACAAACTGCGCGCCAGTTCGTAGTGGGCCTCCGCGGAATCGGGCCGAATCTCCAGGCTGCGCTGCAATACCTTTTGCGCGTCAGCGTAATTCTTTTGTTCATTCAACGCGGAACCGGCGCCCAGATATGCCTTGGCATTGCCCGGTTCCACTTTCGCGGCTTCTTCAAAGGCCCATTGCGCGTCACTCCATTGCTGAAGCTCCATCTGCGCCAGCCCCAGCAACATGTATGCCTGTCCATACCAGGGATCGAGTTTGACCGCGCGCTTGAATTCATCTACGGCGGCGCGAGCGTCGTGCTTTTTAAAAAGCAGCTCCTGGCCTTTAGCCATGGCATCATCAACTTCAGGGATAGAACGCCGCTTGTGGGATTCAGGAGTGGGAGTGGCCGTAGGCCGGGGTGCATCGACGGACTGGGCCGAGCGTGTGGATTGGCTGGAGCTTTCCTGGGATAAGCAGAGGCTCGCCATAAAGAATGAAAATAAGATTAGAGATGGGAATCGCATATGCATTACTTGAATTGTATGCTGGGGTAGTACCACTTTCCATTGGGGTTTGGCTGAATGCTGCCATGTCATTAGACGGCTCGAAGAAAAGGGCCGCTCTCAAAATTGAACAACGGCCCTTGTCAAATTTCAGATAGCTTCAAAAAATTTAAAGATCTACTGGCACTCAATTGGAGGGGCTGCGGGCAAAGCGAACGAGAAGGTGTGATATGCCGTGTCCTCGTAAACGTCCACATGCTCAAAGCAGGCAACTTTGCTAGAACCCAGTGTTACAGATGCCTGATGCGCGCTGCCATTCTGTGTTCCCTGGCTTTCTGTGTTGGTGAGGGTAAAGGAATTGGAATTGGTTATAGTCAGCGTGAAAAGAAACGGAATATCGAATCCACTGCTGCTGGTATAGGATGTGGTGCTGGCAAGCGATTCACTCTCTGTCAGCGATTGCAAGGTGGAGTCACTCTCAGTAAAGCTGTTGAGCACAGGTCCGCCACCTTGCTGGGCAGGCCCCTCCAAAATCTGCGAATTGACAAAAACAAAACGGCTGGAATCAATCTGGCTTGGTGGAGTGAGTTGTGAAACTCCAATGAGCGGATCAGCGGCCAAGATAGCCGCAAAGTCACTGGGAACGCATCCACACGCGTTGGCTTGGGTGCACTGGTCAGGTGGAAGGGGGTTTGCGCAAATATTAGCTAGGCCGACCACAGTTATGCCGGGCTGGATGGGCTGGGGTAATAACACTGACAGGGGAATTAGACTGGGGTTTTGCAGCCCAGCAGCATTGACATTGACAATGTCCATTGGCTGGCTATTTACAGTTCCGACGGAAAAAGTTGCGGCTGTACTTGTTCCGGAAGTAAACGAGACCTGCGGATTCAGCCAGAGAAAGAACTGGTCTTGGCTATGATCCACAGGTTGGGAGACGGAGAGGAGCTGTGATCCATTGCCGTTTTGATAAGTAACGGAAAATGCCTGCGTGTTACCTGTGGTTGCGGATACTCCGAAGGTGACCCCCAATGAGCCCTGGCCAATAAGGCCGCCCCCGGCGCTATAGGTTGTGGATGTTCCCTGAGCAAAATTTGCTCCTACCATACTGGTAGTACCCGTGCTTGTAGTATCGGCAAATCCGTTGCTGCTGTGATCACCGGGAGGTGAATACAATACAGACAAGATTTGATATGAAGGATTAAAAAACCCGGTGAGGGAGGCAAAAAACAAGCACCCCTGCACGGTAGCGGGGACGCTAATGCGGCACGAAGTTGATACTTGGAAGTTTGTGCTGCCTTGAAGAGCCAGAGTTGCAGAATTCCCATTATTAGTTGTGCCCGTACATTGGATGGGGAAGCTGCTGGTCATTTGTGCACAAAGTGAAGCAGCCATGGTTTCAGGCGTGGAACCCTGAGCGCTAAGTGCGCTAACAGATGCCCCATTTACCGAAAGCGTTAGCAAACTGCGACCCCATACATCCGTACATGTATGCCCTGAGCAAAGCGGTAATTCTGACTCGCCTCCTTGAATAACTGCTGTTCCTTTGACCGTCTGCGCATATGCAGAGTTAAAAGAGATTACCAATATGACAAGACCCAGCGCGAATCCATACCTATTCCATTTCATGTCTAACTCCTTTTTTATGTGTGAGGGTCAGTTCTTTATTCTAAAAGTATCCTTATAGTTGCTAATGGGCATCGGTAGAAAGTAAGCGTGCCTGAAATGACATTCCTACAATCAATGGTCGGCAGAGTAGCAGGAATAAATAGCGGCATCTAGCATAAAGCCTGGAACAAGCTACTTTTCTGTGGAAATAATTCCCATTTTAGGACGCAAAAAGCCGCTGTGTTCTTGCGAACACAGCGGCGAGAAATGCTAAATTGGAGATTCAACTAGAAGGTGAACTTCAAGCCGAATTCCAAGACACGCGGCGAGCCCAGATCGAATACTCCTGAACCAGGAAGAATGCGCGTGGTGAGGTGATCGGTTCTTGTGGAATCGTTGACCGAGCCGGGGCCGCTGTTCAAAACGCCGCTCAGCGTATTTCCTGGACCGTCGAGGTTGGATTGGTTAAAAGCATTGTAGATGGAAACACTAGGCTCAAGGCTCATGCTTTCGTGGATCTTTCTGGGATAGCTGAGCTTGAGATCCATGGTCTTCAGCCAGCCCAAGCTTTGTACAGATGTGGGCACGTCCAGAGTAGGAATTACGCCACCCAGTTGCTGCAACTGAGCCAATGTAAACAGGCCGTTGTTGATCAAGACCTGACCTGCGGGGGTTGCACCGCCGGCCACGGTTGCGTTGAAGTTGTTGATAAATGAAGTCAGATCGCCTGGTTTGATGCTGCGTCCGTATGCGCCTAGTTTGGTGCCAGGCACCACGTCGCCGGTCCCACCATACGCCCCGCTGCCATCGCCGGAACCATCACCGGTTACGTCGCTGACAAAGATACCGCCTGGGCCTCCGCCGGCGCTCCCACCGGGCAGCGTGAGACTCACGGGCAATGGACTATACACGTGACCTACGATGCCGAAGCGAATGTAGCCGGGAAGATCGAAGGTACCGCCGAATGATAATTGGTGGGTACGATCCAGGCCGTTGGGGCCAAGGAAAGCGTTGGGGTTATTGTTATCAACAGCGGTGTTAACGAAATCAGAGTCCAGTGCATCGCCATCATATCTGGAGAGAGCGTAAGAAACCTGCCAATTCAGGCCCTTGACGCCTTTGAATGGATTTCGCACGTTTGCACGCAGCGACGTTTGGAAAGCATTGTAAAGCGAACGGCCTCCGGAAAAGAGCATCTGATTAACGCCAAGCTGTGGGTTTATACCGCCAAAAGCAGGAACTATATTGATGTTATTCCCGCTAGCATCCTGGTGGATACAAGCGCCGAAAGCCTGAGCTCCGCCGCCGCACACGTTGGTGCCGGAATCTAATCCATTATTTGCAAAATCAGCAATGGTAGCGCCGGCTGCTATTGCGCAGTTAATTGCTGCTGAGGTCGTGCCGCCCCCGCACCCAAACGCTGTCGTAGTCGCGGCAATTGCCGTAGTTGCGGCTCCTTTATTAAAGAACCGGACATCACCTACGTGGTTGGTGTCAATTCCCAGCAAGGTATGTGTGCCGACATTGCGAAGATAATCGGCATTCCATACCACGCCTTTGCCTAATTGTTTCTCAAACCCAATATTCATTTGCACAGAACGTGGGGTTTGATAGTTCGGCGCAAACATATTGATTCCGTTGAGGTTGCCGCTGGCGGAAAGCGAGTTGCCGATGAAATTGCTATTAGTGGCAGCTCCCGTGGCCAAAGTCGCAGCCTGGAATGCCGCCTGTAACTGAATCAACTGTGGAGACACACTGCCGATAGGCTGTGCGCATAGGGTAGTGAGATCAAATGGAATTGGGGCTCCGCCCGGCATCGAGAACCCGGGATTTACTGTTCCCCCAGAGCAAGGAACTCCGGTGCCATTGAATAGACCCTGAGAAAGGCGTCCTGCCCGGTCAAACAGATTGTTGTTGAAAATAGAATTCTCGTAATAGAGGCCTATGCCGCCGCGTATAACCATTTTTCCGGTAGAGAATGGATCCCAGGCAAAACCAAATGTTGGGCCGAAATTGTGTCCCGGATCGCGGACTTTATTGCCTAGCCCTTGTCCGAATAAATCCAGGATATTCCCGGTACACGGAGTGCCTGCAGTGGCCAGATTAGCTGCTGCCGTAGGATCTAGTTGAGAGCAGGGAATCGGTCCAAGATCACTGTCAGTACGGCCTGTGTCATGGACATAGCGAACGCCGTAATTGATGGTAAGGTTTGGCCGCATCTTCCATTGATCGCCAATGTAGAACTGGGTG
This sequence comes from Candidatus Angelobacter sp., assembly GCA_036495645.1. Taxonomy (GTDB): domain Bacteria; phylum Acidobacteriota; class Terriglobia; order Terriglobales; family Acidobacteriaceae; genus Angelobacter. Next base: position 185,288 of record DASXMN010000072.1, on the reverse strand, counting down.
CGATTGTCGGGCCCCAAACCGCCAGCTGGCAACCCGAATGCAGGTTTTTCCGAGGAGAAACCCTGGCCATTGCCAAGGATAACGGTCTGCACCGGATAATTCAGTGGATTACCCGCTCCGCCGGCAAATAGATTTGAAATGCAATTTGATTGGCCAGGGCCGCAGGCTGTTAAACCTGTTGTGTCAGCGTTGATGACCGGCGCCAGGGCAAAGAATTTTGCGAATCCACCGCCCTGAATGCGGTTATAGCCAAAACCATAGCGAAGAATGTGCGTGCCGATGCTTTTACTACCGTCATACTTAATCTGAGTGTTCTGCTGGAACGTTTGCTGCGGAGCCAGAATACTGGGCCCCGAGCAGAATTGATCAGCGCCGCCGGCCGTACAACTTGCAACGGGACCGATACTCAAACTAACTCCCGGATCAGGATTAAATGAATTCTGCGATCCATCTGTAATGCCATTGCGGAACTTGGTGTAGCCGAACCGGACCGCGTGCGTGAAGCTTCCGGTGGTGAAGTTCAGACCAACAACATGTACCGGAGTGTTATTTACATTGTCAAAGGGCTGAAAGCTGTTGGGAATAAAGCCCTTGATGCTGTTGTTCTGCTCATAAGAGAAGCGGTAGAACATGCTCGTTGTGTCTGAAATATGCCAATCCAGCTTGGCTATGCCCTCGGTATCGCGGAAGGGCGAGGTGAAGGCGCCGTTGATTCCAGCAAAAGTTGAACTATTAATTACCGGCACACTGGCGTCTTGTTTCAGGCGCTCAGCATCCAGAAAGAAAAACAACTTGTCTTTAATGATGGGGCCGCCCAGGTTACCGCCAAAATTGTTGCGCTGAAAATAGAGGTCGGTTGGCGCGCTTTTGGCGGCCAGAGAATGGTCGCGAAACAGGCCGAAAGCTTCACCGTGCCACTTGTTGCTGCCTGAGCGTGTGACTACGTTCACGGCGCCTGATGAAGTAAGTTCCGTGGACATATCCAATGAAGATTGGCTGACCTGGAATTCCTGAATTGAGCTGGCTGGAAGATTCTGTGTTGTGGTGCCGACCGTTTCATCGGAAATGTCAATGCCATCCACTTCAATGCGCGCGGTGCGGCCGAACCGTCCGCCAAACGAAATGGAGGAGAAACCGTTTTTGGTGGGATCGAAGTTGCCGCCGTCCTGGATCTGTACACCCGGCTCAAGTTGGGCAAGATCAAGGAAGTTGCGACCGTTAATAGGCAGATTCTCAATCTGCTCTGTGGTCAAGACACCCTGAACGGTGGCCTGCTCGGTATTAATAGTCACGGCGGAACCCGTAACTTCAACCACTTCGGTCGATTGACCCAAAGTTAGCCGGGCGTTGCCGGCCGCAATATTTCCCACCTGCACAGGAACATTTAAAATCTGCGTTTGGAACCCTTTGGCTTCAATCCGCACCGCATATTCTCCCGGTATCAAAGCACCAGAAGCGTAATTGCCGGATGATCCGCTGTTGATCTTGTTGCTCTGTCCTGTGGCTTTATTGGTTATGGTGATTACCGCGTTGGGAACCACAGCGCCATTCGGATCCGTGACTGTGCCCTGAATGCTTCCGGTCGCGATGGTGGATTGTGCTCCGGCGGGCAGCAGGCTGAAGGTGGTAAAGCTAATACATAGGATGAAAACAAACCAGAACTTCGTATTTCTCATTCTTTCCTCCAACAGTTGTGGCCCGAGTTGGAACGGGCCTGGGGGTTAAAAAGTCAACGGGCCGGGAGTACAGCCGATAAATCATTGATTAAGGTCATAAGCAAATCGTGCATGGCACTTTTAACAGCATGAGCAATGCCACACCCGAAAACTTGTAACCAGCTCGAAACAAAAGACAAAGGTTCTTTCACATCGGAAAGCATCTTATCAGGATATCGATTCTCATATCCAGAGGTTCGTAATCCTACGGTTTCCCGTAATATTGGAGCCTCATTAATTATTACCTTCCAGCAATTTGCTTCTGCCGGATTCAGTGTGATACCTTCCGACGCAACCCCTTTATTTCTCGCGGATTTGGCCGGAGGAAAACGAAATGCCGTTCATTGTGATTGGGATATTGATCGCCGGCGCGATCTTCATTCTTGCCGGAATGTACAACAGCCTGGTGCAGTTGCGTGTGCGGGCGGATTCAGCATGGTCAGACATTGACGTGCAGCTTAAGCGCCGCCATGATCTGATTCCTAATTTGGTGGAGACTGTAAAAGGTTACGCCGCGCATGAGAAGGGAACATTTGAGAACATTGCCAAGTTCCGCTCGCAGGCCATGCAGGCCACAACCCCCGCAGACAAGGCCCAGGCCGAAGGACAGCTTTCAGGAGCGCTCAAAAGCCTGTTTGCCGTGGCGGAAAATTATCCTGAGCTGAAAGCCTCAGAGCAATTCACCGGACTCCAGTCTTCGCTCAATTCCATTGAGGATAATATCCAGAATGCGCGCCGTTACTACAACGCCGTGGTGCGGGACTTCAACACGCGCGTGCAGTCGTTTCCGACGAATATTCTTGCAGGCATGTTCGGCTTTCACACACGCCAGTTTTTTGAAATGGACACTCCGGCTGACCGGGAAAACGTGGCTGTAAAATTCTAGCCGGTGAGACGTTCTGCCCACATTCGAAGCCGGTCTTTCTTAAGCCGGAAAGTATTCACGCTGGCGCTGCTGTTGATTTGTGCGCTGCCGGCATGGGCACGCAGCTATCGAATTTCCAAATTTGACAGCACCATTCATGTGGATGACGATGGCTCCGCCCGCGTTCAGGAGCAAATCACTTTCCTCTTTTCCGGGGTATATCAGGGCATATACCGTGACATTCCTATCGATTACCTGGGCCGCGGCGGCTCAAATTACACGTTGTTTATCAAAGTTGATTCAATCACCGATGACAACGGTAGCAAGCTCAAGTATGAAAAGAAGAACAACAACGGCTTTCTTCACCTGAAAATTTATGTGCCCGGCGCGAGCGACGCCACGCGAACAGTCAATATCGAGTATTCCGTTGCCAACGGCACAAGATTTTTTGAAGACCACGATGAGTTTTACTGGAACGTGACCGGCAATGACTGGGTAGTGCCCATAGAAGAGGCCTCTGCTGTTGTGTTTTTTCCTGCTGAGGCCGCTGGCAGATTGCAGGCCCAGGCGTTTGAGGGAATCTATGGGTCCTCCATGCGCGCCACTGCCTCTGTTGATGGGCCAATCGCTAGCTTTGCCACTACTGGAGTGCTGCCCATGCGCGGCGGCCTGACTTTGGACGTTTCTATCGATAAAGGCGTATTGCATCAGCCCAGCGGGCTGGCGCGGTTCTTCAGATTTGTCCGCAGCAACCCCGTGGTCACCTTACCGCTTTGGGCTTTTGCAGTGATGTTTCCCATGTGGTGGCTGAAAGGCCGCGATCCCGATCCGGGCATGTCTGTTGCGCCGATGTACGAACCACCGGAAAAACTGGGACCGGCGGAAGTCGGCACGTTGATTGATGACAGTGTTGATCCACGCGATATCACTTCTGTCCTGGTCGATTTGGCGGTCCGTGGCTACGTGAAGATCGTAGAGACGCAGCACAAAGGCTTTCTTAGCAGCACCAAGGACTATGAATTCCATTTAATAAAAGACCGAAGTCAATGGAACGATCTCACGGACTATGAGCGCGCCATGCTGGAAAATGTTTTCAGCGGCAGTGATGTAACTCTTCTTTCCAGCTTGCGCAATCACTTCTACACAGCCCTGCCAACGATTAAAAGCGGGATTATGAGCGCTTTAAAATCCAAAGGGATGTACACGCTTGATCCGAATTCAGCCGCTGGCTACCTGGGACTGGGGTTCCTTATGGTTGCTCTGCCTTACGCAGCGTTGCAGGTATTCGGGGTGGCGGATTTTCTGGGTTCCGTTCCAGTGGCGGTGGTATCAGGGCTTATCGCGGTGGCAGTAATCATGATTATTGGCAAACAGCTTACGGCCACCAGCCTGAAAGGCGCCCGCACGCGAGTACAAATAAAAGGCTTCCAGGAATTTATGAACCGTGTGGATGCAGACCGGCTCAAGCGGATGCCTCCGTACACCTTTGAAAAATATCTTCCATATGCCATGGCGCTCGGTGTCGAACATCGATGGGCCAAGGCGTTTGAAGGCATTATCCAGAATCCGCCTTCCTGGTACCAGGGTTATGGGCCGAGCCCGAGTTTCAGCACCTACTACTTCGTCAGCAGCCTGGGCTCGATGGCGCAGACAGCCAGTTCCACGTTTGTCTCTGCTCCCCGAGCCAGTTCCAGCCGCTCAGGATTCAGCGGCGGTGGCGGAGGCGGTTTTTCGGGCGGAGGGTTTGGCGGAGGGGGCGGCGGCGCGTTTTAACGGGGCTCTTTTCGGTGCTTCTTCAATCTTCGCTTCCTGGATCCGGTAACACTGGTTTGTTTTTCAACAACACTACAGAGTAGGCATTTAACAGCCCACTCAGCCACTCTGTCCAGTGCTCTCGTCAGCAGCTCTGGAATCGTTCTAAATCCCTGCAAACACGCTGGGCAAAATCAACATCCTATTTAACACGAGGAACCACCATGGCCGAGAGCATGCACAGCAGCTCAGATATCCCCAATTTTGATACTTATCCCACAACGCCTCCAAACCGACTGCTTGATTCCAAAAGCGCTGAGAGATCAGCTTTGGAGCAGCACGCCACAGATCTGGGAGCCGCTGCCGGCAGGATTGCTCTGATTATGAGACAGACAAAGGAAAACCTGGAGAACCTGGCGCAGCACTCCATTTACGACCGCCTGATCCGGCTCTCAGACAATGCCCTGATCAGGAGCCAAAGAATCCGCCAGGTTGCATCTTTGAGAGCGCAGGAACTCACACATACTGCACAGGACAAAGCGGCAGAGCTAGGCCGTCAAACGCAGGAGAAGGCCGCAGAACTTGGCCGGCACGCAAGGACGAATTACTATCGGGCACGTCTCAAGGCAAAACAGACCGCGCGTGACTACCCAGTGGAAACAGCGCTGGCTGCTGGCGCCTTAGGCTTTGTGGTGGGAGTCGCACTACGAATCGGGAGGGCCAACCGTGCATACTGATAAATCAATTGCCACAATCCTGACTGAGACTAAACAGGAAATCACACAGTTTGTTACCACGCGAATCAGCATACTGAAGGCGGAAATTGACGAGAAGATCGCCAGGATCAAATCGGTGCTTCCTCTCGTGGCCATCGCGGCCGCGCTATTGCTGGCGGGCTTTATGACTCTTACCTTTGCGCTGATCGCGCTGCTGCATGCCTTGTTCCTGCCGAGCCCTTACGCATGGCTATGGGCCAGCTTGATCGTCACGGCGGTTTATCTTTCGCTGGGCGTAGCTACGGGCTGGTTTGCCTATGCTGAAATTCAGGCCACTAGCCTGACCCCCACCCGCACCCTGACGGTGCTGAAACAGGACCAGGTCTGGATCCAGAATGAAGCGAGGACCGCATGACTGAAGGAATTCCCGTAGAGGTACTGGAAAAACGCGCAGCGGACGAGCGTCGCCAGTTGCACAATTCCGTGCAGGAGCTGCGCGAGTCAGTGCACGAGCGGCTGGACGTTAAACGTAACGTGCGGAACCACTTGGGACCCATCGCCGGGGGATTGGCTGTGGTGGGATTGATCCTGGGTTACTCAATGACCGGTATTTTCACGTCTGATTAGGGCTTTATCCGGGATGGGAAGGTTTGTGGCTGCTGCCGGGCACTCCGTTGGCAGCCATTTCTATTTGTGCCCATCCTGCACTGATTTTCTTGTTGCTTAAGTAGAAGACCATCTACTCTGCTGCGCATTTTCGTGGTATAAACCTGATTCATCATCTTTTTCCACAGTTAAAAATGGCCTTCCCCGGGTTTGGGGCACCGTTGAGGAGAATGAATGTCAGAAGAGGCTAGAACAGGGAAACGATTTCCGCTGGAGCTGCCAATCAAGATCCATGGCAAGAAAGGTGACGATAGCGCCACCACCGGCAATATGAGCGCCGCGGGCGTTTATATCATGGCCGACCTGGATCTGGCCATCGGCTCCAACATTGAATTTGATATCACTTTGCCCGCCAACGTGCTGGGAACGCCGGGCGATGTGGAAGTCCATTGCACCGGACGAGTGGTGCGCAAGGATGAAAGCGCGGCTGCCGCGGCCAGCGCTAATTCCAATTCCAGCAAAAAAAAGAAATCCAAGAGCGGCGTGGCTTGCGTGATTGATCAATACAAGTTCATCCGCAAGAGTAAAGGGGCCAAGTAATGCTGAAGATCATTTTGGCTGATAACCAGGCAATTTTCCGCACCGGCGCGGCCAAGGTCCTTGCCGTGGAAGACGATTTGCGCATTGTGGCACAGGCGGAAAACACTGAAAAGATGATGATGGCGCTGGAAAAATTCCATGCCACGGTCATGATTTTTGGGGTTGAAACCCATCCCAGCCTTTCCATCGTGGTGGAAACAGCCCGCAAATTCAAGACCAAGCTGGTGGCAATTGCTGAAACCGGCCAGGATTCCCGGCACTACCTGACCAACGGCGTGCATGGCGTGATCTACCGCAATGTGAGCGGCGAATCACTGGTGCAGTGCGTTCGCAAGGTCAGCAAGGGCGAAACCTGGGTGCAGGACACGCAGGAAAGCAAAGAGACCGCGGAGAATGACCTAGTAGGGGCGCGCGTCCGCGACCGGCTGACGGCCAAGGAACTGAAGATTGTTGCCCTGATCGTTCAGGGATACAAGAACAAGGAAATTGCAACCCAACTGGGCACCACCGAGCAGGTAATCAAGAATTACTTGCGGAACGTGTATGACAAGATCGGCGTTTCAGACCGGCTGGAGCTTGCGCTGTTTACCATTCATCACCGCATTCTGGCGGAAGCGGCGGCGACATCAGTGGCGAACGCAGCTGCGCCGGCGCGGTAACGCTTCAATCTAAGGAACTCAGCGGCCGAGAAGTTTCTCGGCCGCTTTTCTTTTGTGAGTAGGTTTCCCTGATTGTATCGAAGCGAAAAAAGAAGCTGTTTTCGAGGGACGGACACTCGATTTTGACGCCTGTACTGTTCGCACTTATAGTGAAGCACATGTCAAAAGTTCGGGTTAGCGCATTTGCTGTGTCGCTTGATGGTTACGCTGCCGGTACGCGTCAGAGTCTTGAGAATCCACTTGGAATCCGAGGCCCTGAGTTATTCGAGTGGTTCTTCTCTACACGCACATGGAAGCAGATGCAGGGGCTGGAGGGGGGCTCAACTGGTGTGGATGATGAGTGGGCGTGCCGAGCCATGGAGAATGTGGGCGCGTGGATTCTAGGACGGAACATGTTTGGACCGGTGCGCGGTCCATGGCCGGACGAGTCATGGAAAGGGTGGTGGGGTGAAGAGCCTCCTTATCACGTACCTACATTCGTATTGACGCACCATCCGAGGAAGGCAATAGAAATGAAAGGCGGAACAACGTTCCACTTTGTCGCCGATGGAATCCACTCCGCCCTGCAACGTGCAAAGGATGCTGCAAAGGAGAAGGATGTACGGATCGGCGGCGGAGTCGCCACGATTCAGCAGTACCTCCGCGCGAAGCTCATCGACGAACTGCATCTCGCGTTTCGTCCGATTCTTATGGGCGCTGGCGAGAACTTATTTCTTGGCATCGACATGGCAACGCTCGGTTATGCATGCACGGAACACGTCTCCACCGAGCATGCGATGCACGTGGTCCTGCAAAAACAGACTTGATCCCTCGCTTTCGATCGGCGGACGCCGCGCCTATGATTGACTTCACATAGCGAAGTCTTTACGCTCTTCTTTAGCGCTGAAGGGCGCATCCAGTCCGCGGAAAGGGCCGTGCCCACCTTACGTATTAAATGAAAGTGCGAACTTTCTTTCAGCCTGATTTGGGCGGACTCCAGGCGCAACTTTGAAAGGAAGGTCGTAATGGATCCCGAACCCAAGCCTCTACCTGCCCGTCCCAGCCTGGAGCAGTACAAGAAACAAGCCAAAGAACTTTTACAAGCCTGCCGCGCAGCCGAGGCAGAAGCAGTAAGCCGCATGAAAGCAAGCCATCCTGGGTTCAACAGTCTTCCGGACAATGAATTTCAAAATTCCAAAATTGTGCTGGCGGATGCGCAATTGGTGATCGCCCGGGAGCACGGGTTTGAAGGCTGGTCGAAGTTTGCAAAGCGTGTTGAACTGTTGAACAGCGAGCGTGCCGCGCAGAGCGGGGAAGATCCACTAGCAACATTTATAGAAGCGGCAATATGGCATGGGACACTGGAGCGCGCTGAAGCAATCCTGGCCGCGCATCCTGAGATTGCGCAAAGCAGCATTCACACAGCCGCCATTCTGGGCGATGATGCAGCGGTCCGCAGATTTATCGCGCTTGATCCGCAAAGCGCAACCAGAAAAGAAGAGCCTTATAGCGGTGATGCGCTGGTTTATCTATGCCTATCGAAATATTTGCGGCTCGACAAAGCGCGCTCGGACGGATTTGTGCGGGCGGCCACAGCGTTGCTTGACGCCGGTGTGGACGCGAACACTGGCTTCTGGACAACCGGCGATCATCCTGAATTTGAAACTGCTTTGTATGGCGCGGCAGGAGTCGCACATCACGCGGAGTTGACGCGCCTGCTGCTGGCGCGTGGCGCAGACCCGAATGAAGAGGAAACGCCATATCACTCGCCGGAGGCGCATGACAATAGCGCACTGCATGTTCTGGTGGAGAGCGGCAAACTCAATGCCGATAGCCTTACCACCATGCTGCTACGCAAAGCCGACATGCATGATTTCGACGGCATGAAGTACTTACTGGAGCACGGTGCTGATCCCAACCGGATGACGCGCTGGCATTACACGGCGCTGCATCAGGCGATTCGCCGCGATAATGCAATTCAGATGATTGATTTGCTTCTTGATCATAGCGCCGACCCCACGCTGAAGAACGAGGCGGATGGAAAGTCAGGTATTCAAATGGCAGCGCGAAGAGGCAGAAGCGACGTGCTCTGGACGTCCGCACGCCGCGGATTTCCTATGCCGACGCCATCCGATGACGCGGAACATCTGATTGTAACCGTCTGCGCGGCAAGAGGCGGTATGGCGGGCGCACGTGCCTTTCCTGAACAATTTCAGCACCTGGCCAACGCTGCAAGTCTGCCGAAGTCCAGCGAACTTCAGGCTGTCAGGGAACTTCTGGCTGAAGGGAGCATACTGCTGGCGGAATTTGCCGGAAACGGAAATACCCAGGGCGTGCAGCAGTTGCTCGATCTGGGCGTGCCAGTGGACGCGCTGTATGATGGCGATCCTTACTTCGACATTGCGAAGAACAGCACGGCGCTGCATGTTGCGGCGTGGAAAGCATGGCCAAAAACAGTGAAGCTGCTGATTGAACGCGGCGCACCAATCAACGCTCAAGATGCAAAAGGCAGAACTCCTCTGATGCTCGCCGTAAAAGCCTGCGTCGATTCTTACTGGACAAACAGGCGATCGCCTGAATCAGTTGAGGCGCTGCTGAAGGCGGGAGCATTGACGGGCGGAATCAAGCTACCCACTGACTATGCGGACATCGATAAGCTGCTCAAGTCTGATTAAGTGCAACTCCCGTCAATTATGCGGGGCGGAGCAATTTGCGCGAGCTGCGCAAACCAGATAGTGGGTAACTTTGTAGTTCACTGCGGCAACTACACCGTCTACAATGTATCACTAAAGGCGATTATTCTAGGAACAGTCATTTGTTTTTGTTATTGTGATATGCTTCCCGGCCTACACCACTTGGCCATATTGATCGAGACTATGCTGCACATATGTCGCGAGACATTTATGGCATGGAATTGTCTTGGAGTGACTAATGGCAAACCGCACGAAAAAGCGAAGCAGAGCCCAAAAGAAAGCTCAGACCGTCAAGGTCTCTATGGACTTCTCGAAATATCTCCAGAACAGTCTTGGCATTAGATCAGAAGAATTTAGTGCCGCCAGTGCATTCGAAAAGTTGAATCCTCGCGAGAAGCCCAAGGCAGCTCGAAAAATTATTCAAGAAGCTATCATCGAAGCTGACAATCAACCGGATGCCCGCTGTGCGCTTGCAATTGCCGAAAGCGAGTCTCTCCTAAAAGGCTATGCTACGTTGGATGATCAACACCGTGCAGAGATCGCAAACCTCATTCAGCAAATAACTGCATACCTTCGAGATGCAACGCGAAAAAGGCCCTTTAATTCACTGATGCTTGCAGCACCAGGCGCAGGCAAATCTCATTTCATTAAACAGCTGGCCGGTGCTATGAAAGGTGATCGAGTGCAGGCAGTAACCTTCAACATGGCTACGATGCAGTCTCCAGATGATATGGCGCAGCCTGTAGACGAACTGCGCAATCTCAAAGTTAATGATCGTTTTCCACTTCTATTTTTGGACGAGTTCGATAGTGATCCATCACGGTATGCTTCGTTGCTTCCTCTATTGTGGGAAGGAACACTTCATATCGGTCATCGTGATTTGAGGCTAGGCAAAGCCGTCATAGTCCTTGCCGGCAGCAATCCAGATCTGCCGAAGGCAATGGATCAATCCGCGAAAATGGGTTTGGATGGAGACAGCTCAAAAGAATCCGCTCCAACTGGCAAGTTGGTGGATTTACTGTCTCGGATTAACGGAGGGGTCATCAACATACCTGATTTCGATTTGCGCACAGGGGATCGTGATCGACGCGTTGATAAGGTCTGTGTAACCATAGCACTTTTGAAAGACCGTTTTGGGGACCAATTGACGACTATACCGCGGTCTTTATTGCGGTTTATTGCACACACAACATTTCGTTATGGTGTTAGAAGTATCGCACATCTGATTGACGTAATCGACAGTGGAGCTTTTCGGTCTGGCACTTTAAATGGTGCAGCTTTGGGTCTGCCAACTAATAGTGAAAAAGCCCTCCAAGAGAGCAGTTTAAGGCTCCATCTCTTGGACAAAGATCAGGGGTTCGGCATCGTGAATCGTTGGGAAGAATTTGTGAAGGATAAGACAGTGCTCGACTTAAAGCAGCGGCAGATAGCGCCATGGCTACAATTCGCAGGCACATAATTTCGGACAAACCAATTCACACATTAATGCGAGGTTGCGCGTTCACTGCTCTTCAGCAGCTCATTCACAATCGTGACCAGCTCTTCGGGATTGACAGGCTTTTCCAGATACAGATCCGCCAGCGGCTCTGCGGCCTGAAAAGCCTCAGCCACGTAGCCGGACACAACTACCACGGGCATGCTGCTGTTATTTTTTGCGGCCTGTACCACCGCACGGCCATTGGCATCACCCAGGCGCCAGTCGGTTACAACTGCGTCATAGGTGTTGCTCTGGAGTTTTTCCATGGCGTCGCGGGCAGAAGTGGAGGCGGTCACCGTGTGCCCCGCTGACTCAAGGATGGCACACTTCAAGGTAACTACATGCGGTTCATCGTCGACGCAAAGGATCCTGGCCATAATTTGGAAATCCCTGAACGCTGACGCGCTTCATATTTGAGTTCGGGCGCGCCGTCTAAGAAATGGTAGCTGCCGCACAAATGCAGCCTACGAACTTGTCCCTATTCTCAGGCAGCAATGATGCCGAAGTCAAATAATCCCTGCATCTCCCTCTGGTTTTAACATTCTTTCGCCAGAACCTTAGTTCCACTCTCGTAGCGACGAACCGGACTTCCGGCCAGTGGCCCCATTGCAGGAACGCTGGCCAAAAATCCTTCAAAGAACCTTAGAACCTCCACACCAGGCCAATGGACGGCTGGGCCAAGTGGGTGAAATTATCTGAAGCCAAACCAGTAAGCTGGAAGTCCGGGATTTTAAAAAACATTCCCCGGTACTCCGCGCGTAACGCGACAAACCTGGTCAGATCAAAATCCACTCCGCCGCCATACAGAAATGCCGGTTTCGTCTGATTGTTGCCAGTATTGTTTCCGATGCCTACAAAATTATTGTTTAGCGAGTTGGTTGGACGGAAGAAAAGCGCGCCAATGCCGGCCAGCGCATAGGGCCGCACGCGGCTATGAGATGGCGCGCTGATCACAGCTTCGCCCGTGAGTTGATGAATATTCGTGTTTATGTCGGTTTCGCCAAAGAAGGGATCAAAATATTTTTGCGTGTCACGGGTATAGCCATAGTCGCCCTGCACGGCGAACCAGGAGTTCAAGTGATAACGATATCCAATCAGAAACCCGCCACTCTTGGTCGCATCATGCGGGATATCGATGTTGGTTGAGTTTTTGGGCAGGTTCGCTGTGCCCTGAACGCTGAATTCTGATTTGTAATCCTGGGCCATGCCTGACGCTATGAACAGAAAAATGAATGCTACAGCGGAGAAGACAGAATATTTCCTCATCGGGTAAAAACTCTCCTTGCGAATTTTTGCTCTGCTTTGGTGTACTTTTGATGTGCTGGAAGATATGACGCAAACTTGAACCCCGCCGTTTCACTTCCCACTCGCAACTTAAATATTCTTAACGCTGTGGGAGCAGCACTTTGGAACTAAGCAAGACCTTAATTCTAGTTGAGCTTCTCAGAACAGCCGTTCCTGACGCTTGAGGTTTCCAAACGATCCAATGTTCGCCAGCGTGAATGCAAAGCGATATTGGTTTTCATTACGGACGGAGCCGAGGGAGAATCGGCGGTATTCAAAGCTCAGGCCGCAGCAGTCCCAGTTATATGACGACTGGGCTGCGGAATACTGCAGCAGGTTGAATTCGCGATCGAAGCCTATGTTAGTAGCAGCGCTCCAGCCTCTTTTAGTCGGGCTGCCGTATCCAAGTTGCGCCCGCACTTGGTCAAATAGCGGAGGCACGCAAGCGGGCTGGTTGAAAACGTGAGGAATGCAGGTCGGCAGCACCGTTCCGGTGGTGGGATCGTTCACAACCTCGCCTGGAACCTGTAAATATGCATGACTGGCTCCCACGGTGAAGTCGCCGAAATGAAATCCGGCATATAGAGTGCTGGAATTGATGTGGCCCTTCTTGGTGTCATAGTCGAGCTGCCATTCCAGATCGCTGTTGCCGCTGGTCCGCATGCGCAGCCGTGACACAACAGGAGAGAATCGCCGTGGATCTGTGATAAATGCGATGCCGGTAAAGCTTGCAGTGGTCGCCAGGACGTTGCGGGTGCCGTTGAGCACAGCTCCCCCAAAAGTTGGATCGGCAAAATACTTCATCTTGACTTCCCAGCTCACAAATTCATCCGCGCCTGCAGGCGCGCAGGGCGTTGTGGGAAGAGCATTTGCGCCGGGGCCAGACGAGTCATTGCAATCCGGGCGCTCCTTCTTCAAATAAAGCCTCTGCAAAAGCCCAAATTCGGCCTCATTCGTGTTGCTCAAAATGTCTCTAAAGTCGAAACGGATGACAGAACCGAAGTTTTCCACGCCATTGGTATAGCGGTACACCACGCGAGGCTCAATGGTGTGCTTGATCTTGCGGCCGGCCACAGTTTTACCGAAGACTTTGCTAAGCGCGGGCGGACGCAATTCTACGCTGCTGGCAATGGTCCGCCGGTTGAACATCTCCTGTATAGGAGTTGCTACACCCATCACACTGGTTTCTCGCTGTGAGTAAATCGTGTTGCGGAGTTGAACCTCTGGGCGGAATGTCCAGCCATGATAGAGGATGGGAAGGCTCAGGTCTGGGTCAACGTCAAACCGGCCGACCACGCCGGGTGTAACGAATTTGGGCTGGCTGCGGCGCAGGCCTTCGGCGTCAACGTCGTAAGACCAGTAGATGGGCGAGCCAAGAAGTTTGCGGTCTACGCTGGAAACTTCAAGCCCGGGAGCGTGCTGGATGGTAATTACGTCATCGTTATTCTTACTCTGAAAGTTTTGATAGCGCGACACAAAACCATTAAACGAGAAGCCCTCGAGGGTTTTGGAAAGGAATGCGGCCGACTTAACCTCGGAATCCACGGCCTGGGAAAAGTTCTCAGTGAATGCCAGCCGGAAGATGAACGAACTCAGGTAGTCAATGGATGCAACGCCGCGCACCCCGTTGGAAAACGTGTTTTCAGCGTTGAGTTTAACGTCTTCACCGCCCTGTTTTACTGTTTGAGAAATGGTTTTACCATTTTGGTCAACAGAGGTAGTGGTGATGCCGCGATCAAGCACGCCGAAATAATTCAGGTTAAGGAACGAAGTTTCACTGGGCCGGTAGCGATAGTTTTCCTGTAGCGACCATCCCCTCTTGGAGAGAAATTCGCCGCCGAGCGTCGCGTCCATGCTGCGGTTGATGGCCCAGTAGAAGGAATCACCTATTACGGTGCCCTTGGTGCTTGAGGTGCCGAAATTGGGAATAAGAAAGCCGCTCTGGCGTCCCAGCCTCTCCACCGGAGGTGAGGCATAGGGCAGAAAGAAGACCGGCACCCCCTTCACGCGGAAAGTGCTGTTGTGGATATGGGCTGAATTTCCCACTTTCACAATGATCTTCTCCGCGTTGAACGTCCACTTGGGATGCGGCAGCTCACATGAAGTTACAGATCCGTGATAAAGGACGTATTCATCTGGCCCGGTCTGCTCAACCAGTTTTCCGGTGAAAGAAAGAGGGCTGGACGAAGTGAGCGTTACGCTCCGTCCTTTGAAACGTGCACCAGTGGACCCATGCACGTTATAAAACTTTCCTGTCTGTGAGTGTATGTTGTATGTGCCTTCAGTGGCGCTGATGTGCATGTCGCGCCGCCCTCCATCCAAAGACACATGGCCTTTGGCTGCGACATCGCCGGATGCAGAATCATAGGTCACCAGATCGCCGTGAAAATCGTAATCCACAAAATGAATCGCTACATTGCCGCGCAGCGTGTACACGTCCCCGGCTTTCTCGCATTCTCCAGCATCGATGATCACCGGATGCTCCGGGCTGATGGGGAATCTTATCTTGCGATTGGCTTGTGCTCCAGCGGTTGCGTGTTCAGGTTGCGGAGTTGAGCCGGCCGGGGCCGCCTGGTGCACTGCCGGTGGAGAGGTGATGATGGAGTGGCAGTTGCCGGCAGGTTCCTTTGTGGTTTGGTTTGGTGTTGCTGTGGGTGTCGGGCTTGGCTCAGCCTGTACCACTGGCGATGCGGAATTTTGCGCAGACTGTTCCGCCCGCGCCTGGCTTGTCACTAGCGGCGCGCTGAGAAACAAGTGACAAAGCAGTCCTGCTGTGATAACAAACTTGTGTAGGGAATGCATGCCGTAGAAAGCCAGAACTGGCAAGTTATCATGGCAAGTTTTAGAAAAGCAAAACTTGCCTGCTCCGGCAGCATCCTACTCCTGGCGAAATTCTCCGAAGCGGCCCATGACTTGCCCTATCTGCGGTAAGGTGTCTCCTTGCGTCCATGCTCGCAGGAACACCTCGGTACTGGTGGACCACCAGGCTGATCATGAACCCTTTACCGGCGATGAGGCTGCGCCTTTCCCGCAACTTGCCATGGGAGGTAGACCCGGAAACGCCCAGGCGGCCGCTCGTCCGGCGGTTGACGAGGCATGGAGGCAAGAGGTGGTTTCGCGCGTGCAGCAGCATCGGGCGCGCCGCCGCAAGCCTGCCGATCCCAATGCTCCAGAACTGGATTTCTCCGCCGAGAAGCCATATTCCTTTGGTGCGGAGCCGCAGGAATACAGTGCCATCCCGCCCCCGCCCGAGCGATTTCATGAGATCGTGATTCCGCAGAACAAGGTAAAGCGGAACCCCCTGAAGCAGAACGCGGCCCGTCAGGAAATGTCCAAGGTCATACGTTTTCCGAGGACCCAGCCTGAATACGTTCCAACGGTTGAAGAAGTTATGCTGGATGAGTTGGAAATCGCCGAGCCAGCGCCGGAAATACCGAGAATTCTGGAGGCGTCCGAAGCAGTGCCCGAAGAGGCCTGTGAAGAAATGTACGAACCAGCTTACGAGCCGGTGTACGAGCCCGAACCAGAATGCTCTCCACAGCCGCAGCAGGTCACATTTCCGCTTGAAGCCGAGCAGATGGAGTTGCTGCCCAATTTTTCCGACATCCACCTAGAGCCGGAAGAAGCGCGCATTTCCAATCTTGAAATTATCCCCCGGCCCGCACCGCTCAACCAGCGTTTTCTTTCCGGGGTGGTCGATGCAGGAATTGTTTTTGCAGCCACAACAGCTTTCATCCTCACTTTCCTGGGTTGCGCAGAGGAGATGCCACAATCACGTATGGCGGTGGTTTGCCTGTTTGCCTCCGGAGGAATTTTCTGGCTGCTTTTTCAATACATATTTCTCACCTATCGGCGCGCCACGCCTGGCATGCGCATGGCCCAGCTTGAGGTATGTACTTTTGAGGGGATGGAAACAATCATGTTCGAGCGCCAAATCCGCGCCGCAGCCAGCGCGCTCTCAGGCTTTTCAATGGGGCTTGGCTATGCCTGGGCGCTGGTGGATGAAGACCGGCTCGGCTGGCATGACAGGATCAGCAAGACGCACTTGAGGGAAGCACTCGGCCATCAGCATTCAGAACTCAGCCAAAGAGAGATTTACCGCTAAGGACGCAAACATCGCAAAGGAGGAATTCAGAATTCTTCTGCCTTAGCGTCCTCTGAGCCCTTTGCGGTAAATAGGCGTTTAGCTGAGTGCTGACGGCTTAATGCTTCTCGATCACGCTACCAACTGTTCCGGCGCCTTCTCTGCAATCGGCGCGCTTGAAGCAGGCGCATCGCCTGAGAGCAACGGCCAACCTTTGCGCAGCACAAATTCCAGCCATGCTCCAGCCGCTTGCGACGTTAGCACGGCGATAAGAACTAGCGTCGTATAAAATGCCGCGCTGATAATTCCGGCTTCAAATGCCACGCTGGCCAGCACAATGCCTGGGCCCCCACGGGCGTTGGTCGCCACGGCAAGGTTAGTGACATCCAGACCACGAAAGCCGGCCAGGCGTGCTCCCAGCGCAACCGCCAGAAGCTTCAAAATGCATGCTCCGGCAAGAAACGCCAGCAGCATCGAGACAGAAAAAACTTTGCCAAAGATCAGGCTGTAGCCCACCAGCGCAAAATAGACCGGAATAAAGAGAGCAAAGGAAAAGCCGGAGATCGTTGCCAGGGCGTCACCCAGTCGCTTGCGTGATACGGCAAAGCCAGCAAGGAAAGCCGCGAAGACCAGATTTACGTCCAGCAATCCCGCCACAGCAACATAAGCAAACGCGATCAACAAAGTGAATGTGACCGGTGAGTTGATGGCCAATAAATTGAATCGTGATTTCGAAACACGTTTAGTGGCGCGTGGAAAAAGCACCAGGCCCAGAACAAAATAGACCAGCGTTATGCCGATGTGCAAAGCAATTTTTCGCGTCGGGAGCCCGGTGGAATCGGCGATTGCGGTAGCGATGGCCAGAACTGCCCAGAGAACTATATCTTCCAGCACGGCCACGCCGAGCACCAGCCGGGCAAATCGTGTGTGCAGGATTTTAAGATCGAAAAAAATGCGCGAGATGACCGGAATAGAAGTTACAGCGACGGCAATACTCATTACTAGAAGCAATGAAGCGCGGCTGGACTTGACGCCCATAAACCAGCCGAGCGGCAGCACCGATCCCAACCCAAGCATGATGAAGAACGGCAGAGCGGTGCCTACGGCGGCAAGCCAGCCAATCTGCTTGCGCTCATGCTTCTGGAAGAGCGCCTTGGTTTCCGCGCCGGAAAGAAACATCAGCATCAGCAGGCCGAGATAGTAGAGAAGATCAAGCGCGGCTTTCTTTTGGGAAGCGGCAATGTCCAGTTGTAAAAAGTGCGTATAGGCGGCCCAGCGGCCCAATACGAACGGACCCAGGATGCAGCCAGCCAGAATTTCTCCAATCACGCGCGGCTGGCGCAGACGGGCAAACAGATAGCCGAGCAAATGCGCGGCGGTCAGCAAAAGAGCGATAAATAGAATAAGAGGGCCGATGGCGCTGGAAGGCATGATTAGGAAATCCCGAGCTGCTGTCGTTTAAGTCAGATGACCTTCCGTCCAACGGCGTTGGCTGGTTGAAGCGCGATTTGCTTTTGTTACCATGGAATATCCATGGCTCAGAACGAAATAGTTCGCGTCCGCTTTGCCCCGTCACCTACGGGGCAGCTTCACATCGGAAATGTCCGCACGGCACTTTTTAACTGGCTTTTTGCCCGGCAGAAGCGCGGCACGTTCATTTTGCGGATTGAAGACACCGATCTGGAGCGCAGCGAAGCCCGTTACGAAACCCAACTCATGGATGACCTGAAATGGCTGGGCATTGATTGGGACGAAGGCCCCGACGTGGGCGGCCCTTATCCGCCGTATCGGCAATCCGACAAGATGGATGTATATCGCGGCTATGCGGAGCGGCTGATCAAGGAGCAAAAGGCTTACTACTGCTTTTGCAGCGCGGAAGAACTGGAGCGCGACCGGCAGCAGGCCATGGCGGAGCAGCGCCAGCCAAATTATTCCGGCAAGTGCCGCAATTTAGATCCTGCTGAAGTGGAGCGGCGGCGATCCTCAGGCGAGCCAGCTGCCATACGGCTGAAAATTCCCGAGCACCCCATTCGCTTCTATGACATCGTGCGCGGCGATGTGGAATTTTCCAATGAGGTGGTGAGCGATCCTATTATAGTCCGGTCCAGCGGCATGCCAATTTACAACTACGTGGTGGTGATTGACGATGCCGACATGAAAATTACGCACGTCATTCGCGGCGACGATCATATTTCCAATACGCCGAAGCAGGTGGCGGTGTACGAAGCTCTGGGGCTGCCGGTGCCGGAGTTCGCACACCTCTCAACCATTCTTGGGCCGGATCGGGAGCGGTTATCGAAGCGGCATGGCGCAACCTCGATGGCAAACTTCCGCGAGATGGGAATACTGCCCGAAGCGCTGATGAATTACCTGGCATTGCTGGGATGGGCGCCAAGCGGCGGCGATCGCGAAATATTTTCCAAAGAAGAACTCATCAAGGAATTTGATTTGGAGCGAGTAAATCCCGCGCCTGCGGTGTTTGACACCGAGAAGCTGCACTGGCTGAACCGGCATTACATCAAGCAGAGTCCGCCGGATCGGATTCATCAGATGGGGACGGAGATGCTGCAACGCGCGGATTTGCTGCCGGCCAGCGTAAATGGCAGCGTGAGCGGCTGGGCGAACGCCCTGATCGATCTGCTTGCGCCTTATGTTGACCAGCTCAATCAATTACGAGACAAAGCGAAGATCATTTTCAACCATGATCCTATATCGGCGCTAGCGCTGCCGGAAAATGCTGAGGCTTTCGCAAACGACAAAGGGAAAGCGGTAGCACGAGCATTTGCGAAGCGTGCGTCTAGTGAATCTCCGCTGACGCCGGAGCGTTTTAAGGCCATCATGGATGAAGTCAAAGCAGAAACCGGCGCGAAGGGCAAAGACCTGTTTCATCCCGTGCGTATCATGCTGATCGGCTCGCATTCCGGGCCGGACTTCAACAAGCTGATCCCGGTGATCGAAGACGGAAGCCGGTTGGAACTGCCGGTGCATGTAAAGA
The DNA here is from genome assembly GCA_036495645.1 of Candidatus Angelobacter sp. Lineage (GTDB taxonomy): Bacteria > Acidobacteriota > Terriglobia > Terriglobales > Acidobacteriaceae > Angelobacter. The sequence continues at coordinate 165,863 of DASXMN010000072.1, read as the reverse complement.
GCGTGCGCGAGCGGGTGGAGGAATCTGTGGCCGCGCTGGAGAATTGATCTTAGATAAATGTGGACCGCAGCCGCCCTCGGCTGCGATGAAGAATTTGGCGGGACGCAGGCGAGGGCGCCTGCGCTCCCCTGTTTTAATTAAATTGGCAAGACATTGCGATACCAGTAGCTTCTTTTACTTGAAGAGCTCACATGAAACCGCATTTCCGCTTTGACTTTACCTTTCCGCGCAACTACGAAGTCAGAATGCTGGAAGCTGCTCCGCCGGTCCATCCCATAGAGAAGCTGTATCACTGTCCTGTGGAATTGGAGGAGGGCGACCGTAGCGGCGCGTATCTGCGCGTCACGCCCCAGCAAGGGCCGGCTTGGGTGGGATTTTTTGCCTTGGGCTTTGATTCTGATCAAGTTATAAGCGCGGTTTGTTCAACTCCTGATCCTGATTCTTGCTGCATTGTCGTTGGCGGCTATGCTTACGTTGTGAGCGCCGCAAATCCGCAGCAATGGATGCGTGTGGAGCAGAGTCCAGTGGTGGATTTGCGAATACTGACCCAGCAAGGCTTAGTGCTCTTCACCGGTTTTACTTCCGTTACAGCTTTAGGCAGCTCAGGAATTCTCTGGACTACAGAACGTCTCACCTGGGAAGGGCTGACTATTACCGAAATCAGCGAAGACAAGCTGATAGGCCGTGGCTGGGACGCAATCGCGGATAGGGAAGTGCCGTTTGAGGTGGATCTGAAGACGGGGAAACACATAGGAGGAGCAAGGCCTTAATGCATTGCCAATTGAACTTTCATCCGACGCAAAACCCGCTTAGACCGTTAATTCTGTATCCCGCTCAACTAGAGCTTCCCTGAATGCCTCAAGATAAGATCTCGGGATTTCGGCAGGAGACTCCCGCTCGGCTGTGCCTCGCTCACGCCTCCTTGCGCCTCAAGCTATAATTGAATATGGCGACACATCCGCAGCCCGCTTCGCAAAAAGAGCTGAAGCTGCTTACGGCCAGGTTCCAGCAATTGCTGGCCAAGGTTGCCGAGAACCGTCCTACTGACGATCTGGAAATCATCCGCAAGGCCTACAATTTTTCTCTGCAACATCATCAAGGGCAAACCCGTGCTTCCGGCGAGCCGTACTTGATCCATCCTCTGGAAGTGTCTCTGGTGCTGGCGGACATGAAGCTGGATTCAACAGCCATCTCCGCCGGTTTGCTGCATGATGCCATTGAAGACACGCCGGTTACGCATGAAGACATACGCCGCGAATTTGGCGACCAAGTCGTTCACATTGTTGAGGGTGTTACCAAGATTGACAAAATCGATATGGCCAGCCGGGAAGAGCGCCAGGCGGAAAATGTGCGCAAGATGGTGCTGGCCATGGTGGATGACATCCGCGTGGTGCTGATCAAACTGGCGGACCGGCTGCACAATATGCGCACGCTGAAGCACCTTCCGGAAGAACGGCGGCAACAGGTCGCAAAAGAAACGCTGGAAATTTACGCTCCTCTGGCGCACCGCCTTGGTATGGGCAAGGTGCGTGGCGAATTGGAAGATCTTTCGTTCCGCTATGTCGATCCTATTGGGTATGACCAGGTGCGTACAGCTATTGAGCAGCGCCGCAAAGCGGGTGAAAGTTTTCTGGCCAAAGCGGTAAAGATCCTGCAACAAAAGCTCACTGAAAACGGCGTTGATGCCAAAGTTGAAAGCCGGATCAAGCGGCTATATAGCATCCATCAGAAATTATTGCGGCAGCGCATTACTGTGGACCAGGTTTACGACCTGCTGGCTGTGCGCATTATTACTAAGTCAGTGAAGGATTGTTATACCGTGCTGGGTGCTATCCACCAAATGTGGCGTCCGGTTCCAGGGCGAATCAAAGATTTCATAGCCATGCCGCGGCCCAATCTCTATCAATCACTTCATACCACGGTGATTACTGAAGATGGCCACCAGTTTGAAGTGCAAATCCGGACGGAAGAGATGCACAAGATGGCGGAAGAAGGTATTGCCGCGCACTGGAAATATAAAGATGGCAGTCCGGTAAGCGCCAAAGATGAACAGCGATTGGCATGGTTGCGGCAGGTGGTGGAGTGGCAGCAGGACGTAAAGGATCCCAACGAATTTCTTTCCACGCTGAAAGTCGATCTCTATCCAGAAGAGGTTTATTGTTTCACGCCGATGGGCAAGGTGGTGATCCTGCCTCGCGATGCCAGCGCAATTGATTTTGCTTATGCCATTCATACTGAAGTCGGACACACGTGCGTGGGCGCCAAGGTGAATGGGCGCATTGTGCCGCTGCGGAACAAGCTGCGCAACGGCGATGTAGTGGAGATCATGACGCAGCCGGGGCACAATCCAAGCCGCGACTGGCTGGGCTTTGCCAAGTCCACGCGTGCGCGCAACAAGATACGGCACTGGCTGAATATTCACCAGCGCGAGCGGGCGATTGAGATCGGCAGAAAGCTACTGGAAAAACAGGCACGCAAATACCGCCTGGCGCTAAAAGATTTCAACGACAAGGAAATGGACGCTATCGCCAAGGATTACGGGCTGGGCGGCGGACAAGACCTGCTGGCGGGAATCGGTTACGGCAAGTATTCCGCGCGGCAGGTGCTGGCAAAGCTCTCTCCGCAAATATCCGAGCAGCCGCCCTCAGAAGAGCCGGCCAAGACCAGCAGCACGATTGGCACGGTGATCCGCCGAGTCTTCGGTCAAAGCGCGGACGGCGGGGCGATCAAGGTGAAGGGCTATAACGACTTGCTGGTATATCGCGCGCGCTGTTGCAATCCCATACGCGGTGAAGCGATTGTTGGATATGTAACCCGTGGGAAAGGCGTTGCCGTTCATGCTGTGAGCTGCCCGAATGTCAATAATCTGATGTATGAAGCAGACCGGCGTATTGCCGTGGAATGGTCGAAGCCGGTGAAAGCCGCAACACCTTCCGGCAAAGCCACATATCCGGTGAAATTGACGGTATTTTGTGACGACCGGCCCGCCATGCTGAAACAACTCACGGCCGTGATCTCCGACGACAACACAAATATTCGCAATATTGAAGCCCGCACCGCTGACAGCCAGGCCACGATTGATATTGTCATCGATATTGAAGACGTGAAGCACCTGGAGCGCGTGATCGGCGGGCTGCGGAAGATTCCGGGCATTCACGATGTGCAAAGATTGAACAAGGCGTGATTCGCCGCAGATTTACGCTGATGAGCGCAGATCAGGATTTTGGCCGCGAATCAACGCGAACGAGCGCGAATTGATATGAGTGTTGCGGATCTATTTGTCTTTTCACTATTAATCAGCATTAATCAGCGGAAATCAGCGGCATCTTTTTCGGAGGAACCACAGATGAGCTTCACCCGAGATGTAATTTCTACTCCTAACGCACCTAAAGCAATTGGGCCATATTCCCAGGCCATCAGGGCCAATGGATTCATCTTCATCTCCGGGCAGGTGGCAATTGATCCGGCCACCAACAACCTGATTGAAGGTGGGATTGAAGCGCAGACCGAACGCGTGCTGCAGAATTTATCAGCAATCCTGCAAGCCGCGGGCAGCGGCTGGGAGAAAGTTGTGAAGACAACGGTCTTCCTGAAGAACATGTCAGAGTTTGGACAGATGAACGAGGTATACGGAAAAGTCTGCAAGAATGCGCCGCCTGCGCGTTCCACGGTGGAAGTAGCCCGCCTGCCGAAAGATGTTTCAGTGGAGATTGATGTCATCGCACTGGCGTAAGTCGGCTTGACCTTTCGTCACCTAATCCTTTGCTGCGGACCAGGTTTTTCTGTTCCACAAGCCGATGAATCTGCATCTCACGTTTAGCGCCAAATAAAAATGAATGCCATCAAAAGGAGCTTCAATGAAGCGCTTTTCTATTCTGATTGTTATGTTGTGCGCCTCCACGTTCGCATTAGCGCAAAAGGCGGACGTAGCGGTTGTGGCGGGAGGGTCGTTCGTTTCGGATTCCCAGCAATCGGTATTCTCATCCCCCTCTGTGCTTTCAAAATTGAAGACTGACCATCATATTTACTTTGAAGGCGCCTTGGGCCTACGCATGCTGGACGCCAAGCTGGTTGCACTGTATCTGGAAGTACCGGTGGCAGGGATACCTTCACAGAAGATAACTTTCTCAAGCACGCCTTCCACCGTGGTGGACCATCTTTCCAGCATTTTTGTGACACCCGGCTTCAGGCTGAAGGTGCTGCCTGCTTCGCCTATTTCGCCATGGGTAAGTGTAGGCGGAGGGCTGGCCCGCTATTCAGCCGATTCAGGGTCTCCTTCCAACAAAGGCGCGCTTGAGTATGGCGGCGGCCTTGATTTCAAAACAGGCCTGCCGCTGCTTGGCTTTCGCGCTGAGGTACGGGATTTTGTAAGCGGAGAACCGGGAAGCGGCTTTTTCAGCGGACTCCCAACCGGCTCCGGTGGGTTGCATCATCACAATATCCTGGCTGGCGGCGGGCTTGTCCTGCGGTTCTAGTTCTTTTTCTTTATGGCGTTCTGCATCCGCGCTTGCTTTGGCCTAGTCCTCTCGTCATTTTCACTGCACAAGCGCAGCGGTTACACTGAGAGAGATGGCTACCACCACCCCACCGCAGGAAGCGGCGACCTCGCGCAAGCCCGATCTGAGCGTCAGCTTTGCCGGCATCGGCTTTAAAAATCCGGTGATTGCCGCAGGCGGCACATTTGGCTACGGCATTGAGTTCGAGGACATTGTCACGCTGGAAAAGCTGGGCGGTTTTGTCACCAAAGGGCTTTCGCGGGAGCCTATGGTCGGCAACCCGCCACCTCGCCTGTTTGAAACCGCTGCCGGGATGCTGAACTCGATTGGTCTGCAAAACATCGGCGCGCGCGCGTTTATTGAAGAGAAGCTGCCTAAGCTGGCGGCAAAGAAAAACGTGGTGGTGATTGCGAACGTGTTTGGCTATTCGCGCGAGGACTACCAGGAGACCATCCGCATTTTGAATGAAGCTGAAGGCATTGCCGCTTATGAACTGAATGTTTCATGCCCTAATACGGCACACGGAGGAATGGTGTTTGGCACCGACCGTGCGCTGCTGGAAGAACTGGTGGCCAGTTGCAAGGCGGCGGCGAAGCGTCCGCTGATTGTGAAGCTTTCACCGAACGTGACCAGCATTGCGGCAATGGCAAAGTCGGCGGAAAATGCCGGGGCTGACGCCGTGTCCCTGGTGAATACTTTTGTGGGCATGGCCATTGACGCCAAAGCGCGCAAGCCGCGGATATCCAACGTAACGGCGGGGCTGAGTGGGCCGGCAATTAAGCCGATTGCATTGCGCATGGTCTATGAAGCCGCCCACACGGTGGAGATTCCGGTGATTGGCATGGGCGGCATTACCACAGCCGAAGATGTAATTGAGTTCATGCTTGCCGGAGCTGCCGCTGTGCAGGTAGGCACCGCGAATTTCTGGGACCCTTGTGCCACAGAAAAGATTGTAGACGGCGTGCAGCGCTGGTGCTTTGAGAATCGGGTGAGACGGATTACGGACTTGATTGGCACACTGGAAGTGTGAAGGGGATCAACCTAGCCAATTTTACCTTGAGTCTCGACGCATGAATGCGCCAGCACAAGCCTGAACACTAGTTCGGCGAGTCAAAAAACTTCTTTATCCGTACCCAGTATTTTTGCACGATCATTTCCGTGCTGAGATGGCCGCCGCGTTCAAAAGAATTCAGCTTCACGCGCGTGCGAGTGGCAAAGCCTTTGACTGACTTGTATGGAACGTATGGATCGTCTTTGGCATGGAACATCATGACTTTCGCCGGCGTGATTTCTTTTGCATGATGTGCTGGATTGTAAAACTTCCCGCCATGCAGCTTGCGCCAGTTGCTGTCTGAAAGGCGATATCCGCCGCCAAACGCCTCTCGAATGTAAGCGGCATAGTTCGGGTTTGAAGTCTCCGCTTTTTCAGAGGCACGCAAGACGCTCCAATCCACCACCGGGCAATTGGCAATTACTTTCTTCACGCGTACATCCAGTGACGCCAGAATGGCAGCCGCTCCGCCAAAACTTCCGCCAATCACAAAGATTTCATCCGGCTTCAAAGCAAAGCGCTGACCGAACGCAAGTTCACGAACTCCTTTGGGTAATTCGTCAATTACATCGAGAATATCTTTGTGCGGCGATTGCTGTAAAAACTTTCCGCCACTCTCCCATGATCCCCGGTACCGAGGATAGAAGACCCAATAGCTTTTTGCGGCCAGGAATGCCATTAACGGCTGTTTTCCGGGAATAGAAGGCATGCCGTCGCACAGGATGATGACCTTGTGCTTTTTCCCTGCACGAGCAGGAGGTAAAAACTCCGCGACTAATTTCACCTTTGAAGCGCGTCCGGAAAGCCCAGCTCATTTCCCCTCAATCGCATCCCACACCTTTTTTGTATCCACGTTCTGGGTGTATTTCACGATCTTGCCATCCAGAAAATTCCAGATATGCGCAAACACCGCATCCATCACGCCATTGGATTTTTTGTAGGTCCCCAGATATCTGCCAGTGACAATGATGGTGTCGCCAGCGTCATAAAACTTGTCCACCTCTGCGCGATAGCCGTCCCATTCCGTAGCCAGCCGGGCGAACACATTTTTTCCTACTTCTTCCATGCTGTGGTAGGTTCCGGCATACGGAAAGCCTGCGGCTTCTGTCCATTCAAAATGCGAAGCCAGCGCAGACTGGAGATTTCTGGCAATCTGTTCTGCATCACCGGCGTAAATTCCTTTAATAACTTCCAGGTTTGTTTTCATTATTCAACTTTCTCCAGGTCTTTGCGCAAGAAAAACAGGTACTCGCGACTCTTTTAAGGAAAATCTAGAAATTCTAATCTTTTTCTGCCAAAGTTGGGTAACGCTCCAGCCGTTTCCGCAACAACCTATATATCCCGCTGTATACATTTGGCGGAGGTTGATCGAGAACACGCCAGGCCAGGAGACACCAATGTACGATGCCATCATTGTCGGCGCGCGCTGCGCCGGAGCGCCTACTGCCCTTTTGCTGGCGCGCAAAGGCTATAAAGTTCTGCTGCTCGATCGCGGCACTTTCCCCAGCGACATGCCTTTCTCCAACCACTACGTGCATCAAACCGGTTCGGCGCGCCTGAAGCGATGGGGCCTACTGGATGCGCTGAAAACATCCAATTGTCCGCCGATTCTCACCAACCATTTCGACTACGGTGCTTTTTCGCTTACTGGCTCACCGGTTCCAGCGGAAGGCGGAGTCACGGAAGCGTTTGCGCCGCGGCGTCTCAAGCTTGATCCCATTCTCGTCGACGCTGCTGTAAAGTCAGGGACAGAGTTGCGTGAAGGCTTCTCCGTGCAGGAAGTAATTTTTGAAGAAGGCCGCGTAGCCGGCATTCGTGGACATGAAAAGAACAGCCCGGCGGTTACGGAACGCGCCCGTATTACCGTTGGCGCCGACGGCATGTTCAGCGTAGTCGCCAAGGCTGTGCAAGCCCCTGAGTACAAAACCGGTCCTGCCTTGGAGGGCTCATGGTATGCCTACTTCAGCGGTGTGCCGATGACCGGGTGGCATCTTTGGCTGCGTCCCGGCAACGTAATTTTTGCCTATAACACCAATGACAATTTGTCTCTCATCGGCGTAGCTTTTGCCGCTCGTGATCTTCCTATGGTCCGCGGCAATATTGAAAAGTACCACAGCAGAGTAATTGCTGAGCACGCGCCGGAGTTGTGGGAGCGCATGCAAGCAGGTAAGAGAGAATCGCGCTATGTTGGCGGGGCGATTCCAAGCCATGTCCGTAGGCCCTATGGCCCGGGTTGGGCGCTGGTGGGCGATGCAGGCTATCAGAAAGATCCATGCACCGCGTCCGGAATTACTGACGCTTTTGGCAGCGCGGAATGGCTGGCAGAGGCCATTGACGCAGGGCTAAGCGGCCGGCAAGCACTGGAACAAGCTCTTGCAGCGTATGAGCAGACGCGCAATCAGGCCGAGCTGCCGTATTTCGATCTAACAACCCAGTTGGCAGCCCTGGAACCGCCTCCGCCTGAGGTGCAGCAGGTTCTGGAAGCTCTGCGCGACAATCCTGAACAACGCAGCAGGTTCTTCGGAGTGCTTGCCCACACTGTTCCTGTACCGGAGTTCTTTTCGCCGGAAAACATGCAAGCCATCTTCAGCAAGCAGAAACAAGCAGTTGTTTCCTGAACGAAGGCAGGTGCGCGATACTAGCTCTGCCTTTATGGGTTCGCCACAATAATTTGGCTCGACCAGAATTCGGAAAAACTTTGCAACGCTGACCCGCTGGATTGCACAACCAGAAGCGCGTTGGGCGGCGATTGCCACCCGTAAGAACTTTTCTGCATCTGGGCAGATATGGCACGCTAAAATTTTTCAAGCTACTTTGGAGCGTAGATGGATATCGCGATTTTTGGCGCGGGGGTCGCCGGACTAATGGCTGCAATTGCATTGCGTGCGCAAGGGCACCACTGCAAAATTTATGAGCGGCTACGCGAGGGCCATGAGACGGGAATGGGCTTTATCCTGATGCCCGAGGGCATCAATTGCCTGCAAGGCTTTGGCGTAAAGCTTGGGCAAAACAGCGGATCGCCGCTCCTTCGCTACTATTGCCGAAGTTCCAATGGCCACGTCCTCTATGAGCAGCCTTTGCCTGCGGGTACGATCAGCATCCGGCGTCGCGATCTGATTGGTGCGCTGATGCGCGCATTACCGGCCCAGGACGCGCCTGTTTTCGACGCAGAACTTGCGAAATTGGAGTTTGACTCTGCTGGGAAAGTCACACAAGCGCAGTTGAGTAACGGCGCAGTCGTAAAGGCCGGCCTCTATATCAGCGCTGAAGGTATTCACTCACGAGCAAGACAGGCTTTGTTTCCCAACTGGCCATCACCCCATGCGCAAGTGCAGGAAATTGTTGGACTGGTGCACTGTGTGAGTACAGCGCAATGGGCCAGAAACAATTTCAATAAGTTTTTTGCCGCAGGTGGCGGCATTGCATTGGGAGCGCTGGTTGTAGATGCCGAGCAGGTCGTCTGGTACGTCCAGTTTGATTCGAAGCGTTTTCCTTCGCCACCTGAAAGCGGCGAAGATGCCGCGCAGGCCCGCTATGCATTCCTCAAGAACCTGGTTGGTGATTGGACGGATCCCATCCCGCATCTCCTTAGCATCACGGATTTTTCCCGAACACATTTCTGGCGGCCACTGGATACGGATCTCATCCCCAATTTCTATCGTCGTAATCTGGTGCTGGTGGGCGATGCTGCGCATCCGCTATCCCCTTTTACCAGCCAGGGTGTCACGTCTGCGATGGCAGATGCGGTTGCTCTTGCAGAAAAGCTTGGGCATGCAACAGCGCAGACAGACATCAGCCTGGAGGGATCTCTTGCCGGCTATTCAGCGATGCGGCGTGAGCAGTGCGCGCCCTATGTGGACAAAGGACGTGAGTTGACCCGGCATTTCCTTTCGCCTCAGATCGGCAGCACCGTACTGTTGCCTATTGCGGAATCGAACCATTTTGAGCCAAGCGCATTTTCGGATAACGCTGTCCGCTTGGACCTACTGCGTGAACGGGCTTTCAATATGCGCTGGGCGCAACAGTCGGCCGACGTGATTCCGCTCACGGCCGCCGATCCTGACTTCCCCATTTCTCCTGCCATTCAGGAGGCGCTTGTGCGCCATGTGCGCGATGGCGTGCTCAGTTACGGCCCACCGGAAGGGCTGCCGCAATTCCGTGAAGCCGTGGCTGGCTGGATGCATGACACACGGCAAATGGATTGCAGCTCGCAAGAAGTTTTCGCGACTGACAGCGCAGCTTCCGGCATGGCTGTTGTGGCGCGTGCCTGCTTATCGCGCGGCGATGAAGTGCTTATTCCCGATCCAGTAGATTTTCTGCTGCACCACACAGTACAACGCGCAGGTGGCGTGCCTGTGCGTGTACCGGTGGATCCGGAAACCACGGCGGAGCAATTCATTACTGCCATGGATTCCCGGCTCACCAGACGCACGCGCATGCTGTGGCTTTGCAATCCGCATAATCCGCTTGGCATGGTGTATTCGCGCCAGTGGCAGCAAAAAGTGGCGGAATGGGCAATCTCGCGCGGCTTACGTATTGTGTCTGATGAAATCTGGTCTGATATTGTGTACACTCCGCACCGCCACGTGAGCCTTGCTTCCATCTCGCCGGAAATTGCCAACAATATTGTGACCGTGTACGGATTCTCCAAAAATTTTGCGCTGGCTGGACTGCGTGTAGGCTGCCTGATCTGCCCTGATCCAGAGTGGAAGAAAGAAATTGTTGCCGCCTCCGACGCAGAAAGCACTGTTTATGGCGCTTCAGTGCTGTCGCAAGTGGCCGTGATTGCCGCGCTCACCGATGGCCGCCAATGGCTGGCTGAATTTGTTCGCCACCTGCAAGCCCAGCGAGATTACGTGCTGGACCGTCTCGCAAAATGGCCGGGCGTAACAGTGAATGAGCCACAGGGAACATACGTGGTGTTTCCTGATGTCCGCAGTCTCACCGACGACGCAGAGAAACTCTGCCAGCATTTGCGTGAACAGGCCCGCGTCGCCCTGGTCCCGGGGGCCCCTCAATGGTTCGGCCCGGGAGCCAGCGGACATGTGCGCATCTGCTTTGCCACTTCCCGCAGCATTCTGCAAGAAGCATTTGACCGGCTGGAACCGGTAGTGATTCAAATGGCGCAGGACCGCCAATTGCAAAAGGTCAGTCAGACTTGAGTGGATTGCCGCTCACTCTGTCTGGCTCTTTCCCGGCTCTGATTCCTGAATGCAAACCGACTTCACATTCACGAATTCGCGGATACCTTGATGGCTCAATTCGCGCCCATAACCTGAGTGCTTGACTCCGCCGAAGGGAATGCGCGCATCCGAAGCGACCATGCCGTTGATAAACGCCATGCCCGATTCAATTTCATCGATGAACATGGCCCGCTCAGACGGATCATTGGTCCATGCACAAGCGCCCAGCCCAAAAACCGAGTTGTTGGCGATCGCAATCGCATGCTTCATGCCTTTGGCATGATAAAGAGATGCAACTGGACCAAAAAGCTCATCGACAAACGCCGGCGATCCTTCTGGAATATCAGTGAGCACGGTTGGCGCAAAGAAATTGCCTTTACGTTCCAGCCGTTTTCCACCGAGCAACACACGTGCGCCCATTTCCACCGTTTTGTTGACCTGCTCTTCCAGCCCCTTCAGTACGTCCGTCGTGGCAAGCGGACCGATATCGGTTTCCGCATCCATTGGATCTCCAACTTTGAGAGATGCCATGCGCGCTACGAACTTTTTCTCAAAGTCTCCAGCAATCTGCTGGTGCACGATAAACCGCTTGGCCGCGATACAAGATTGTCCGTTATTTACGACCCTGGCCTGCACGGCCGTGTCCACCGCGCGATCAAGTTGTGCGCTCGGCATTACGATGAATGGATCGCTGCCGCCCAACTCGAGAACAGTCTTCTTGATTTCCTTGCCGGCCACAGTTGCAACACTGCTGCCCGCGCCCACACTACCTGTAAGCGTAACGGCGGCGATGCGACGGTCAGAAATCACTTTGCTAACCCGATCTGATCCAATCAGGAGGGTCTGGAAAGCACCCTCGGGAAAACCAGCGCGGCGGAAAATTTCCTCAATGGCCAGCGCGCACTGGGGAACATTGGAAGCATGTTTTAGCAGTCCAACGTTGCCTGCCATGAGCGCGGGGGCAGCGAATCGAAATACCTGCCAGAAGGGAAAATTCCATGGCATCACTGCCAGCACAGGGCCAATTGGCTGATAGCGCACAAAACTCTTTGTCGCATTTGTTTTGGCCTCTTCGTCCGCTAAAAAGCGCTCTGCATTTTCAGCGTAGTACCGGCAGCCGATGGCGCTCTTCTCTGCTTCCTGTATGGCGGATTTCAGCGTTTTTCCCATCTCCTGGGTCATGATCCGGCCAAATGTCTCTTTTTCATTTTTCAGGATTTCGGCGGCTCGCCGCATCATGGCGGCCCGCTTTGCAAACGGAATTTTGCGATATTCACGGAAGACGGCGGCCGCGAGTGTAATCTTGCTTTCAACCGCATTATCTGAATGCTGCTCAAACTCCCGCAGCAGTTCACCTGTAACGGGACTTATGCTGGCAACAGTTTGGCGTGGAAGTTCAACCACTTTTTGTGTACTCATCACACTCTCCCATTGGCTGTTATTTCCGTTGGATGCAGACCAGACATGCGAAGCTTCCACTTGAATAGTGCGCGCACCCAGTGAAGGATGGCCAAGTGTAAAACCGCCAAGAAAGCCCTATGCGGAAGCGAAGCTCATGGGTGACAGCATCTACCGGGCATCGTGGGCTAGAAATTGGAAATTATTGTTGGGGGCCGACAGCACGACCCGCAGCCGGCCCCGCAAAGTCATGCACAAGTGATAATCTAATTTAAGTAAATCTGCCAATTGCGGAGAGCTGGCCGAGCGGTTGAAGGCACCGGTCTTGAAAACCGGCATACCCGGAAGGGTATCGTGAGTTCGAATCTCACGCTCTCCGCCATTCAGTCTGCAGCTTAGAGAATTTTTCTCTGATCTCTAGCGAACCGCCCACATTCCGGGCCTTTTCTCGCTCCCCTAAAATCACAATAACCGCCGGAGCAGCAGAGAAACCAGAATTTTGGGAGGATTTTCTCCGCTCGGCGAATAGGCAGTCCACTTTTCAACATGGAAAAATGACGTCAGAATCGACTGTTAGCGAACAGCACTCCGACAAGCTGAGCATGAAGGCTGCGCCGCTGTCTGCCTGCGATCTTCCTCGTGATGAGCGCATCCAACTTCATTTCGGAGCCGTTGCGGACGCAGTACTTAAAAAATGTAATCAGCGTAGTAATCCAACCCCGGCAGGTACCTGGCGCTTCTCCCGCCGATCAACGGGGCTGAGCTACTCCCCAGGCCATGCGGCTACGGCGATCACCGTAGAACATCCCAGCACGAGCGTTGATCGAGGCACTGCGGACGCTGGCATTCCCGAGATAAATCCGTGACTTGCGGAATCGGGGCCTTTCGTTTCGGCATTTTGGTCACCACGCTGGGAATCACAGGCCAAGCTGCAGATTTGACCGATGCACACGCTATCGTAGCTGCTGCGCTACGGGAGCAACGTCGTTTAATCGTAATGACCACGGATGAGCTGCTCGGTATTGTCACCACAGAAGAACTGATCCGGCTGATAAAGCTCAAGCTTTGCGACCTTGCAGTGAAAGGTACCGTCGTATGAGCGTCGAGAGATGCGATTCAGTGCTGGGTAATTTGAGGGCTGATTCTTATGGACACGATTCAAAGGCGATTGGCGGAGCTTGAAGCGCTAGAGTCCTCGGATACAGGGGGCCTTTGTCGAGTCGGAATTTATTACCCCATTACCAGAACGATCGATCGAGTAATGGCCATGCAGACAGTTGGGGATTGAGCATTCGGGAAAAGGGAGTTGCGGGACTCAGCTTATTACTTGCAGTTTGTGCAGATTCATCAACTGCCGATTTGTGCTCTGCAGAGCGTGCAGACGTTCTTTCAACTCAATACCAAGGTGAATCTCCTCCACTCGTTCTCCCGTTTCAGCGAGCTGCAGAGCAGCTACTCCGACAACCTCGGTCTCTCCCATAGATTCGGTCTTACAAAAACGCTCCACCCAGGAGTCTAAGTTATTTGCAGAACATTGTTGCCTCGCCCCGTACAACCGACGCACTTCTTGCATGACCGACGAAAGGCTCCCAACGTACTCGCGCAGTATTGGCATCACCGGCACTTCGTTGCCTGCGGCAGCTGCAAGCTCCTCCAGCACTTGCTTGTTGAACCGCGTGTCGAAACGTAACCGATCAAGCGTCAGGTACGGAGAGACGCTTGAAACCAGTTTTCTATCCGCCTCCGGTTCTGCCGTCCAGTGCAGTCTGGAGCTGAGGCCCTGAGTAGGCAGACCGCAGTGCTGCGTGTAGTTTCGTAGACATTCAGCGGCCCTATAACTCAGATTGGTGTCGTATTGGGTCGCAAAGGCGTTCTCCAAATGAGCCTTGTCGGCTGGCGTGCAACCTGGGAACGAATTCAGATGACGCTTCGTGTGGTCGACAAAGCTACGGGCAGCGCTGAGCAGGTTCACAATGTGGCGGTTCAGTTCGGTGTGGTCACGTTCCATCTCAGCACGGCTCAGACGCGCACGCGCAAACTTATCAAAGGCGAGAAGGCAGGTCGCTTGTTCCAGTTGAAGCCAGTTGCCAACCAACACGTCATAGGCGACCTCAATTTGCAGTAGCAACAAGAGCGCATTTCGGCAGTTGCGCACTTCCTTGAAATCGGCTTCATCTATTGGCAGAACTGTTCGACAACCTAGAGCTAACCGTCTGATTTCGAAGCGCATGTCTGCATTTCCTGGCGGGAGAGAGCTTTTCTGCCCCCAGCGCAGATGCTACCACCACCCGTGCTTTAGCGGCCACATTTGCACGCTCTTCGCCATAATGTTTTCAAGGACCTGTCGACATGCTGGAGGCAGCGCTTTGAGGCACCTTGTGGTCGGCCCGTTTGGTAGTCACCGGCGGAGTGGACCTTGTGGGCGTAGCCACGAATTCGTCAGGGGCGGCCACATGTTCCAAAGCACGCTTTTCTGTTTCAATTGAGGGCAATAGGCCATTATTGGTACCCGTAAACGCCCTTCTCTTCATCAACTCCAAAATTCTCGGGTAACCGGAAAGTGAGCCAGTACTCAGCAAACGCGACCCACAACCGTACTTGGAACCCTAGTTAGCGGGCTATTAGCCCTCGTCTGCATGCATGTTGCGGGAGAGTGGCGGGTTGGTGGCGCGGAAGTTAAAGTCTCACCAAGCGGAAACAAGAAACTGACGAAGGATATTAATAACGCCGACCTACCTGATAGCGTTGATGCCGCACAATCCGTCCCCTAAGGCTCATGGGGGCGGGTCGGAAGCTTGCGGTACAGCCGTTTGCTGAAGTTCTTTGGCACCTCAAACTCGAATGCCACGCCATCACCCATCAGGCGCACCACATTGCGCGTGCCGTCGTGGACCGCGGTGCAGTGCTTGCAAACTTTGAGGTGCGCTTCGATTCGGGCGCGCAGCTCAGGGCCGATATCTCCTTCCAGATAATTGGAGATCTCGCGCCACACTTCTACGCAGCTGATTTCGACGATCATTTCAGTGTCCAGGCGGCTACCATGGCCGCACCTTCTCGTACTCACGCCCACGGCTCCAGCTTCCATCGATTCCGGGCGCAAGCGCGTCGCGCATTTGCAGGCGCGCGCGCAGAAGCCTTGTCCTGACATTAGACTCACTGATGCCCAACAACTTCGCCGTTTCGGCAACGCTCAAGTTCTGCACATCGCGGAGGATCAAGACCTGACGGTACTTGGGCGCCAGTGAGTCCATGGCCTTGCCTAGCGTTTGCCGCAGTTCCTTGCGGTCCAGTGCCTCGGATGGGATCTCGCGCCAATCGGCGAAATCTTTGGGCCAATAATCGCCTTCTTCGTCGGAACGCGGCTCGTCGACCGACTCATACAAGTGGCGGTGCTGCTTGCGCAGCTTCATGCGCGACTCGTTTATGGTGATCTGAATCAACCATGTACTAAACTTGCTTTCCCCGCGAAACGACCCGATATGCGTGAACGCTTTCAAAACTGCTTCCTGCGCAGCCTCTTCCGCGTCGGCATCGTTATACAGCACCGTACGCGCAGCAACGAAAATGGCACGCTCATACGGCCGCAGGAGTTCGTAGAAGGCATCCTGGTCACCATCGCAGACGCGCTGGATCAGTTCGCTTTCCGCAAGGTGCATCCGCGGCTGTGACAACTGAGACATCGTTACCTGTTCATTTCCTGCGCCGCTAAGGCAGGCCACCGTTCATGAGACGCATTCAGTCGGCAAATGTGACACTTTTCTTCCACGGGCCCTGTCAGAGACACGCTTCGCTCGCCTTGTGTCTCCAAAGCAGGTGGCAGCCCGTGCATAGCCCCTGTGCTCTAATCCGAAGCGGGACTGGCAACAAGCTCGAACGACGACTCGATATCGATGCAGCGATGTAGGGTCCGATACAGGGGACAACGCATCGGATAAGTACTGTGCACTTCCTCGACTATGCCGCGAACGTCCTCTGAGAGTACGATCCGATGATGGACGAAGACGCGCCGAATAACAAGGACGCCTTCCTCGGATTCCACCTCGCCGCGCACTTCACTGCTGAGTACCCCTCGGCCTGTTTTGACATTCCGCGCTGCCAGCGCGGTGGCAAATGTGCCCTGTAGTCAAGCGGCAGTGGCGGCAATCACGTAGTCAATCGTGGTCGCACGCGGTTCTTTGATCTTCTGTGGGTCCAGCCCATAGTGCCTGGCGATCGCGCCGTGGACCCCGAAGAGCACGGGAGCAGATTCCGCGGGAAGCTGTGCCAGGCGAATGGCGCCTTCTCCACGCTCGATTTTCCCCTCATAGAGGTATGTTGGCTGTGACATTGGGTTTCCTCCTGCTGCCGATGTGATGCGTCAGAGTCGCTAAAGTTCCAATACGAGCAGGTTTCCTCAACCTTGTTGCTCCTCTCTGAAACGAAGGAAGCCTTGCGCTTGTGATTTCCTGTCACACCCAGCGCCGCGGTGCATCAGATCGAGAAGAGGCAAATCTAATGGGAAAACTAGCCATTTGGGCGCAACTCGAAGCCAAGGCGGGCAAGGAAAAGGAAGTCGAAGAGTTTCTGAAGTCCGCGCAGCCGCTGGCTGAGCGTGAGGCAGCGACGATTAGCTGGTACGCAATCAAGATGGGGCCCGGAAAATACGGCATCTTTGACACCTTTGCCGACGAAAACGGCCGAAATGCTCACCTCAACGGAGAGATCGCCAAGGCGCTCTTCGCCAAAGCGGGAGATCTGTTCGGCAAGCCGCCGGAGATTGCAAAACCTGAGATTCTCGCCTCAAAAGGCAATCGGTGAATGCCGGGATGCGGCGAGTGTAAGAACAAGCCCTAACGAGCTCAACGGGACATAACTGTTTGGTCGGGCAGATCGGCGTTGTCGATAAAAATCGCTAATTTCCAGTCGCCGGCCTGATTCTTCTTCCAGACATCCACGTACCGGGTTCTGGTTCTGATGGGCTCGCCACCGGTCTTAGGAGTCAGCACTAACTCATGCCAACCGTAGTCCACGGCCATTTCGCCCATGACCGTAATATCAATGACGACAGGAACCAGGCGGGCGTCGAACTTTGCAAAGAGATTCTGCAGATAAGACCGCAGGGCAGCCTTGCCGCCCTCGCCATATCCGCTGCACCGGCCATTGGACAAGTCGATTAGGTCGCTATCGAGAATAGCGAACAGGCGTTCGGAGTTTCCTGTGTTGTAAGCCTCGCGGAACTCTGTCTTGGCGACATTGATTGCATATACGTCGTCCATAACGTACTCATGCTTTCGCTGGCGGCTAAGTTTACCACCAATAACTTTGTAGACCGCATTGCGAGAGTCGGACGCCGACTTGGGTACCGACCGTCCACGCCCCGGTGTAACAAAATCGTATTCGGCGAATCACACGGCACAGCACGAATAGCGTCGCCTTGGCGAGCGCGGTCGTGCAACTCAGTCAGCAAAGGGAAACAACGGATATGGCGAGGCTTAAAACAATTGATCGCGACCAGTCAACCGGCGAAGCCAAAGAACTTCTCGACACCGTCTACTCACAGTTCGGCGCGACGCCCAATCTCATGCGCAATTTGGCAAGCTCACCGGCTGTGCTTGGTGCTTACGTGCACTCCTATACTGCTCTGGCAACCGGTCTATTAGACAAAACGCTACACGACCAGATCGCGATCGTTGTAGCAGAGGCAAACGGGTGTGAATACTGTCTGTCAGCCCACACGGCGTTAGGTAGGAAAGCGGGCTTAAGCGAACAGCAGCTTGTTGCGGCCCGCGCCTTGAACACGGGCATCGACCGGACTGATGCTGCGCTGAAGTTCGCTCGCGAGATTGTGGTGAGCCGCGGCCAAATTACTTCAGCGCAGTTCGAAGCTGTGCGACAGGCTGGATTCAGCGACGGCGAGATCGTTGAGATCATCGGTCACGTTGCGCTAAACATCTTCACCAACTACTTCAATAATATGAATCAAACTGAGGTGGACTTTCCGAAGGTTGCGGCGGCACGGGAGAAAGCTGCCTGATCGTTGGGGTGGTCGCGAACTTGCGGATCGAGCCCGGCGCCCAGCCAACGCAGCAAAGAGCGGGATGAACAGACATCACATTTTGATTCTTGGCGGTGGCTTCGCCGGGCTGTGCACCGCCATGGAGCTAATTACGGTGAGGAAGTTAAACGGCGAGGAAAAGGGAGCACATGCAAGGATCTAAGTTTACCCGTTACGCCACTCTTCCGGTACGCCTCCTAATCGGCTACGGATTTATCGAACACGGTTTCGCCAAGCTATCGCGAGGTCCGGATGCATTTGCCGGCATGTTGCAGCAACTGGGCGTTCCCCTGCCACATCTGGCTGGCTGGCTAACAATCGGCACTGAGATTCTTGGAGGCGTGGCCATACTGCTCGGATTCTTGGTGTTCTGGGCGAGCATTCCATTGGCTTTCGTCCTGCTAGTTGCGATGATCACTATCCACTTGCCTTACGGATTCAGTTCAGTAAGAGTAGTAAGCATCTCCGCATCTGGCGTCGGGTTCGGACCTGTTGGTTACGAAGTCGATCTTCTCTATCTTGCCGCGCTTTTGATGTTTGCGCTTCAAGGTCCTGGGCCACTCGCGCTTGACAATGTGCTGCATGGCAGGCCAGACCTCATGGTATCGAGCGAAAAAGAAAGATCCTCTGCGCTCTCGAAACCTTCCGACTGAAGACATCCGGCTATGTACTATGCGTCGCACTGTCGCCCAAAATGACAGGCCATGCTGGATCTGTCGGGCACCCCGGTTTTATTGCCCCGCCCGCAGTCCCGGAGTGATGCGTCCCGGAGTGATGCTCGTGAGCATCGGCCGTGGGTAACCTATTTCTCCGCAAAGATGTCCGGGCAGTTAGTTTTGGATTTGGGTATGATCCGTGTCGTCTCGCCCAATCCAACCGCCTCGATCGCGACGATAAACCGCGGCTTGTATAAGAAACGCAACGAAAACACAATATGAAAGACGATGGGCATCTGCCTGTATGCCCATCGTCTTATTCATCCGCCATCAGGGAGTAGGACTCTGCAACAATTCTACTGATTCTCCCTGCCATCAACAGGCTGAACATAGGCGATGCCCATAACTCCGCCGGTCTGTGGCAATCCCGTTGACATCTGCTGCAGAAGCGTCAAGGGCTGATCCGGCGAGTTAATCTGATAAACATCCACTTGTCCTGTGCCGCTTGCCAGTTCGTAGAGGAAATCACTGTTTCCCGTTTCAGCAACATCCACAAAACCAGTAGCTCCCGCTGCCGGATTGGGGGCGTCCGGGTTAACTGGTACTCCAGTCGCTGCTCGGCTCTCAATTTCTTCCACGGAACCATCTTCATTGAATCGGAAGCTGGAAATGATCGACGACGAGGCGCTGACCACCCAGAAGGTTCGACCATCCTTATCGAAGGAGGTCCAGCAGGAGCTGGTTGACGTGTTCGTTGGGCCTGTTGTGATTTCGCTGCTGGTCGGAACGTCCAACGATATAGGACGAAGGAGACCGGAGCCATCCAGACCGAACGTTGAAACGGATCCCGTTTGGAATTGGCTAAGTGTAGCCGCCTGGCCATTTGCGAGGAATTCACGGGATTCGGTGACAACGACCACTTCACGGCCGGCCGACTCGCGAATCGCAATTCCAATCGCCGAAGGGAGGTTGCGGTTCTGGTCATTGTTTCGCTGCGTGGATGCGATGGCTGAGACCGGGGACGGCGTCAGAAAGCCTGGCCGAAGGATTCCAAAACTTTCAATCTCAGCTTTCCCGGCGCTGCCCGATATCGCAGAGGACCCATCATTGTAAATCGATACGACAAGAGAGCGACCACTCCGCGCGATGGCCACGTCAGAGGGCCGGCCAACAAGTTGTCTCTTCGATCCCGGAATCTCCTGGAGATGACCTGACCCGCGGTTCAATGTAAAAGCGACGAGATTGCCGACTTGGTCCTCCGGTCCGGTGAAGACACCATCGTCGTCGACATTCGCAACATAGACGACGCCATTGCGTACGGCGATGGTATCAGGTCCAAAACCATCACTTGGAACCACACCGATAAGCGTCAGGCTGAAGTCCTTATTTACACGAAATGAAGAGACACTGTTAGAGCCGGCATTGATCTGTAAAACAAATCGATTGTCGACGTTTAACACTGAATGAGCTGAAATCAGGGTGTCGACCGGGCCACCCGTGTTGAGCCGGCCTCCGGCGCCGCCAGACTGATACTCGCCGATGTAAGCCAGGGTGCCATCTGGGTTGCGACCATAGGCCACCAGCCCGTTCTCCTGTGCGTTGTTTGTTCCTACATAAACCGCTCCAGTAGTGTCCTGAGCCAGGGCAGTCTTCGCAAAAACCGCCGAGGAGAATGCGGTGAGTGCCAGAAGACACGCCACACTCACTGACTTTGCCATGAGAGCATTACCTGTTTTCTTGTGAACAGACATACGTGGGCGAAACTCGGGAAACATTGTGACTCCTTTGTGATGTTTGGAAATTGGCAACGAATGCACACATTTGGTTGCGCGCACCGAAAGCCGTCGTGCCGAATGAGATTCCTTTGTGCGGAAAATGTGACGCGGAGCACGCTGGGGCGCTGGCCTGCGAAACCGTCTATTGTTCCCATGTTGTTGGTTAGGGCCGAGTCTAGTTAAGCGGCGCTGGCTAACTTGGTCAGCTCGCGATTAAGGAAATCTCGACGCTGTTGTGCGCGCTCCCCAGTCGGCTTCCAGTTGGAGGTACGTGACTTCTACGCCGGACAGCCCAACTACAATCTCTCTATCAGCGGGAGCATGCAGCACAATGTCGTGTTCACTGGCGGTTTATTGATCCGGTTCTGATCACGGGTGCGGAAGGTGTCCGTCTGAGAGCTGTTCTTTAGTGCCTCTGTCGAGGAATCAGGTAATGAGAAGTGGCAACGTTCGTGGTGATCGTTTTCGATACGCACGGAGGAAGAGAACGCTTACCGCGAGCGCCGGGCCTTACTATCGTGCCGGCGCCTCCAAGCAACCGACGCCTGTCTCAAGAGCGTTTTGCAGATAGCTCTCGACTTCTCCGGCATCGCTGTACGGTACGAGGGTACAGTTCAGATGGGCGTTTCCGGTGATCAATAGTGAGATGCTTTTCTCGACCTCACGTCGATAGAACAGGATCGCTCGTTTTTGGCTGGAACCGAGCACGTAACCAGCCTCGAAACCTATGCCGAAAGATGATCCTGACACCTCGGCGATGAAGAAATCACACTCCCCAAGCCACTTCATATCCGTGAGGTATATCTCCTGAGGCGTGATAAGCCGGTCTTTCTCCCAGGCATTATCGTCCACTAGGTGTCGGGTGAGCACTTCGTGGCCGGCCTCTTCGAGGAGTTGAACGACGCGCCGCGCTGTTTCGATGGCGGACCGATTGCCGGCGACAGTAAAACCGAAATAGATCTTCATGACTCCAGTATCCAGAAACACTGAGAGCTGAGCAATGTGTGATCGCTCGTGTGCGGGGCAAGTCAGTGCCGGAATCGGGCCTTCGCACCTGCAGATCGAATACGTCCGGGCGCGCATAGTGACCAGTCACGTCCAAAGTCATTTTCTCGCGGTCGATCGCACCAAGGTCGAGATCGGCGGTCAGGATCGTCTCGCAATCGCACACAGGGCCAGCGAGGTACTCCCCGTCGGGCCCGATGATCGCACTGCCGCCGCGCTCGACGAAGGCGTTGTCGTCCTTTACGGCGTCGGTCCTCGACAACTGGCGGGGCAGATCTTCCGCCCGCATGATCAGGCCGACGGCAAGCACAAAGCATCTTCCCTCGAACGCGTAATGCCGGCTGGCGATCTGAACCATCTCATGTACCGTAGGCCAAGCTGCAACATGAATGTGCTCGCCAGAATCGTGGAGCACCTGCCGCGACAAAGGCATCCAGTGCTCCCAGCAGATCAGGCCGCCTGCCCTGACTCCTCCGATGACTTCGACAGCCTGTAAGCCGCGCGCATCGCCGGGTCCCCAGACCATGCGCTCGGTGTAGGTTGGCACCAACTTGCGATGATGGTTCAACAACTCCCCGCCGTCGCCGATCGTGAGCAGGGAGTTGTACAACGTGCCATTCCCCGGACCGAAATCGACACGTTCATTCACGCCGATGACGAGAGCGATCTGCAAGTCGGCGGCGAGTTGCTGCAGCGCAGCAACCTCATCACCGTCGATGGTGACGCTATTATCGCGAAGCGCGGCGAAGACTTCCTTGACGGGCGCATGGTCCCACAACGCCGCTTCGGGACAATAATCGAGCCACGCAGGATATCCGGGGAGCCACGCTTCCCCGAAACAAACAAGCTTGGCGCCGGATTGCGCTGCCTGCCGAGCCAGGGAAATGGTTTTTTCGAGGGTCGCAGCCAAGTCGAAGCACACAGGCCGTGCCTGCACAACCGCTACTCGCAGGCTTTTTCCTTTATCAACGATGGGGAATCTCTCCATAGGGCAGTCGCCACGCGGAGTTTAACACCTTCCTTCGCATCGTCGCCCAGAGACTGAATTTGTCACAATTCTTGGCGTCTGGCATCTCACGCATGCAGTGGTTGGAGTGCCGTCTCCGCCTCGGAACTGTAATGGAAGAGTTCGAGCCATACAGCTAAACTGGGGCGTACCTGAACAGCGTTTGAAAAGGAGAATTCCGTGTCCGTTCCGTACTTGAGAGAGGCGGTCGCCAAGGACGATCTCGGGAAGTTGGTTCGATTCGTTCGGCTGCATTTGGGCGATGGCAATGAAGCCGTGGGCAAAGAAGAAATCGACCGATCCTGGGCTGAGGCCACAAAAATCCTGCTTCGCGACGACCCTCCAGACCGCGAATTCATCAGCCAGGTGCTGGAGAAGGACGAAGCGACTCTGGCGCTGCTGTTTTTTCATCTGCATTTCTACTTGATCCGCAAGTCAGGGAGGTGGATTCATGACGGCAGCCGATAAGCCCATCCTTGCCGCCGATCCGCGAGAGACCGGGACACAGTTGCGCTCTGGCCTGTGGTACACGATCAACGAACGCTATCCCGGTTCCATGATCCGCAAAGAGCGATTTGTACCGCAGGCTCACCTGATAAAGCCGCTGGCTGAAGCGCGGCTCACGTTGATAAGTTCTTGCGGCGTGCATAGCAAGGCCGACCGTCCGCTTGATGTCTGCCATCCGTTCGGCGACTTCCGCTTCCGGCGCGTGCCCTCTACAGCCAGGCATGAAGACCTGATCATTCATCAGCTCAAATATCCTCACGACGATGCGGACCTCGATATCAATGTGATCTTCCCCATCGAGCGGCTTCAGGAACTCTGCGAGGAAAGGCGGATCGGCTCGTTGACGCCGAACTTTTTCAGTTTCATCGGATACAACATGGATCCCGAAAAGTTCGAGCGGACGGTGGCCGCAGGAATCGCGGAGGCGGTGGTCGGAGAGGAGCGCGCCGATTGCGCGTTGCTCGCGCCGGCTTGACCGATCTGCCATCAGTCCGTCGGACTGATCCAAAGGGCGATTGAAGAACGCGGCGTGCCTACCGTGTCCATCACCGTTGCTCGCGATGTGACCGAGGCCGTCAAAGTTCCACGCTCGGTTTTTGTTCCATGGCCCATGGGCCACCATTTTGGCGTCCCCTTTCACCGCGAATTGCAACGCCGCGTCATCCTGGCCGCGCTCTCACTCTTGGAAGAAGACACCCAACCGGGTACGGTCCTCGAACTGCCGATCAAATGGGCGGACGTCCGCCGTGAGGCGAAGACGCTCAGCGACCAGGGGCGGAAGCTTTAGCGTACTTGTTTCAGAAGAAGGCCAGATCGTATTGCTGAAGGAGGTGCAGAGCTGCTGGGTGTGACTGCATGCGTTATGAAAGTCCTGTTTTTGAAACATCTGGCGCGGTCACGCGTCCTATAAACGTCTGCCCAAAGTAATGGAGACATTTATGGATTCCGGTCTCAATCGCGCATTAGTTACCGCCATGGGGTCATCTAAGGTGAAGCTCGCGTGCGCTGAAGTCTGGTCTGGCAACCGAGATAGGGCGAATCTGCTTGAACTGCCCGGTGTGACCGCATGGGTTTATTCAATGTCCGCCGGAGCAGGCAAGGCCGGCGGTGACGTTCACTACGTTTCAGTATGTCCGGGCTGCCGGGTGACACGGATTGCGCTTGCCGATGTCAGCGGGCACGGCGAAGCAGTCGCCAGGTTTTCTCAGCACCTCGGCGTAATGATGCAGCGTTATTTACACGCTATCAAACAGGTCCTACTCATGCGGGACCTGGGCAAGGCCGTACGAGAAGAGCTCGGAGGTGAACACTACGCGACCATGGTTGCGATCGGCTGGCACGGCCGGTGGGGCGTTGTGTCCATGAGCAACGCCGGGCACCCTCCGCCTTTGTGGTACAGCACCGTGCGAGGCGAGTGGAGTTGGCTCGAAGCCGATTGCGATGCACAGCCAAGGAGTCTCCTGGACTTGCCGCTTGGTCTGCTTGATGACGGCACCTACGATACTTTGGTGTTCAAGTCCAAACCCGGCGATCTTTTTGTGTTGTATAGCGATGATATATCGGAAGCGCTTGATCCTGCTGGGAATGAACTCGGCCGCAGTGGGCTGATGCGTCTGGTGCAATCGCTCGATCACACCTGCGCCGACCGATTTGGGGTTCAGCTTGTGTCAGCTCTCGACCGTTTCCGACACGGCGCAGAACAACTGGATGACCAGACCATCATCGTCGTCAGAAGGAATGACGCTCACGCGGGCTCGTAAAATATTCCAGAAGAACGGCTTTCGAGGTACACATGCCGTGCCCCCACCCCCGTCGTACTGGTGTTTCTGACGGTCCAGGCAACGGTTCGAGAGAAAGCAGTCTCCGAGCAGCCTGCGGACAGCAGTCAGACGGTCGGAACGCATCGAAGAAAACGAGCGGACAGAAGAGTCACCAACGAACGACGGCATAGATCAACGGAGGCTCGAGAATGAGAACGTCGCAGCGACCAGGAATTGGCAGCGGTCTACTGGTGGCTGCGATGCTAACGGCAGCGCTGATTGGGACATTTTTCTTTGCCTGGCGGGTGGCCGTGTTGCCGTTCGTGCCCTTCGACATCTTTGATTGGCAGACGCGGGTGCTTCCAGGACGTGTCATCGCGTTCGGCATCGGAACCATGGTGACAGTGATTAGGGGGCTGCACCTCGGTCCGATTTCGGCGACGGCCAAATTGGCGGAGCAGACGATGGCGATAATCGGTCTGCTCATCACCGGAATCGTTGGCGGTGGAATCCTATTCGCAATCGTTCGCACGCTGCGCAAAAGCTATGGCGTAGCCGTAGGATTGGCGCTCGGATTTATTTTGGGCGTTCCAGCAATGCTCATCACATTGCACGGGAGTGAGACCTCCAGCGTAGGCCCCGCGGCAGGCGCCGCCTGGGTGCTCGTAGCGTTTCTCGTTTGGGGCGCTGTTCTCGGTCGCGCGGAGCAGCGGCTGGCCGCTTTTGAGAAAGCAGCGGATGCGGCCACTGAGGCATCGGCGGAACGCGTTGATCGGCGCCGGTTCCTGATTAAGCTCGGAGGCACGGCGGCACTGATCACTGTCGCGGGAGCAGTGGTGGGGGAGTTGGCCGAGGCACGGCGCCGGAAGGCGGTCATGTCGGCTGGCGGCGGCCCTGCGAAGTGGTCCGCCACGCATCCGCTCCCCAATTCAAATTCGGGTTTGCAACCCGCGCACGGCATACGACCGGAGTTCACGCCCCTGGAACGGCATTACCGGATCGACATCAACACGATTCCACCGAAAGTCGACGAGCATCAGTGGCGGCTTAAAGTTGCGGGACTGGTGGATAAACCGCTGGCACTCACGCTGCAAGATCTCCAGCGCTTCGATCCAATGCATCAGTTCATCACCCTGTCGTGCATTTCGAATCCCGTAGGCGGAGACCTGATCGGTACGCAGCGCTGGACAGGGGTGAGTCTGCAGCGATTGCTGCCGGACTGGCGGCTCAAGCCGGGCGCCACCCACTTAAAGATTCGCTCGGCAGATCAGTTCTATGAAGTGGTTTCTTTGGATGCGATCAAGGCCGATTCGCGCATCATGCTGACCTATGCGTGGGACGGCGTTCCACTCCCGCGGGAGCACGGCTTTCCTTTGCGAATCTATATCCCCGACATCCACGGCATGAAGCAGCCCAAATGGATCGAATCCATTGAAGCCACTGATCATTGGGAACCGGGCTACTGGTTGGAACGTGGTTGGAACAAAGTGGCGCAGATGCATGCCACCTCGGTGATCGATACGGTCGCCGTAGATATGACCATGATCGGTGCCAATCACCGCAAGCTGGTGCCGATTGGCGGCATCGCGCATGCCGGGGCGCGCGGAATATCGAAGGTTGAAGTGAAGACAGACGGCGGTCCGTGGGAGCAGGCCGAGCTACGCACACCGCTATCCCAGTTGACCTGGGTTATCTGGCGATACGACTGGCTGTATCAGCCAGGCAAACACACCTTTACTGTTCGTTGTTATGAGGGGAATGGCACACCCCAAATCGTCACGCCGAGCCCGCCTGAACCGAACGGGGCCACGGGCCTGAATAGCAAGTCAATGATGTTATGACAAGCGGGAGAAGGACAATGTCAACTCTTCAGGATCGTCTGGACGAGTTCAAGAAAGCATTTAAATCCGGAGCTCCGCCATGCAGCAAAGTATGCGAAAAACAATAAGGCCCGGGGGCAATGCCAATGCTGGTGCAGCGACGGCGATTAGCGCTTCCACGCTCCGCTGGATTGAGCGCCAGCTTACGTCACCACTGGCCGGAGTACCTGATGGAAGCTGGCGAGGGGGCCTTGTAGATGTTCTTTGCGTGTGCATTTACAACCGCGCTACAGCATCGGGCGTCGCCGGTGCAACAAGCTATTGTGGGCGGCCTCTCTCGCCGTGCATGTCTTACGAATCCGGAAACTGAGAGAAATTCGGAGAAAGGAACGACAATTCAGTGAAAGCCATGCGAGTTATAGGTCGAATGTCTCTGTCCCTCCGGATCGTTTTTCTGATATTGATCGGCTGCACGCTCTCAGCTCAGCTCCAAAACCATCGCGTTCGAAATATTGTTCTTACTCATGGCGCATGGGCAGATGGATCCGGCTGGAAGGGCGTTTACGGTATTCTGGTGAAAGACGGGTACAACGTTACTGTCGTCCAGGAGCCTGAGACCTCATTCAAAGAAGACGTGGCGGCGACGAAGCGCGTCCTTTTCTTTACAACAGGGGCCGACCATTCTTGTCGCCCACAGCTATGGCGGAGCGGTAATTACCGAAGCAGGGACAGATCCATCCGTTGTTGGTTTGGTGTACATCGCGGCACACATGCCGGATGCTGGAGAGAATGAGGCTGACGACGGGAAGCGCATTCCCAGCGATCTCAGCAAATCGAATGTGATCAAGAAGACAGCTGACGGTTTCACTTACCTGGACCCAGCACAGTTTCATGAATACTTCGCAGCCGAGCTGCCTTCCGAGCAGGCCGCTTTCATGGCGCGATCGCAAGTGTTCAACCTGGCTGATAATTTCAAAGCGGTTATCACTACGGCAGCGTGGAAAACCAAGCCAAGCTGGATGCTGGTAGCGGGAAAAGACAGAGCCATCAATCCGGACCTCGAACGCTGGTACGCCACACGAAGCCAAGAGTCACAAGGTCGAGGTCGCCGGCGCCAGTCACGCGGTGTATGTCTCCCACCCGAAGGAGGTTGCAGCTCTGATCGAAGAGGCTGCATCGCACGCTCGGTAGAAGAACTCGGTTCCGATGCTTCTCGAGAGTGCGGAGCAGGCGGATAGTTGTTCCGGGGGCGGGCCGAAGATAGTTGTTGGTAACAAAAACTGTCCAGGAGGTAGCGATGTACGCAGTCACCGGAATCACCGGACAGGTCGGCGGCGCTGTGGCGCGGAATCTGCTCGCTCAGGGCAAGCAGGTTCGCGCCATCGTTCGGAATGCAGCCAAGGGACACGCATGGGCGGAGCGCGGCTGCGAGGTGGCGCTCGCTGAAAATAAAGATATCAACGCTCTGACAGAAGCTTTCGAAGGTGTCGCGGGAGTCTTTGTGATGTTGCCGCCCGTCTTCGACCCGACACCCGGGTTCCCTGAGGCTCGAGAGGCAATTGAATCGATCCGAAAGGCGCTCAGCGGAGCAAAGCCCGGCAGAGTGGTCTGCCTTTCAACCATCGGCGGCCATGTGGAGAAAGCGAACCTGCTGAACCAGCTCCACATTATGGAGACAATTCTTGGAAGTCTTGGGCTTCCGATCAGCTTTCTGAGGGCTGCCTGGTTCATGGAGAACTCCGCCTGGGATGTAGCGCCAGCACGAGAGAGTGGCGTCATCCCCGGTTTCCTGCAACCACTCGACAAAGCTTTCCCTATGATCGCAACCGAGGACATCGGCAGGGTTGCAGCGGAACTCTTGATGGCGCCGAGTCAGCCTCCGCGTGTTGTGGAAGTCGAAGGCCCAAAGCGCATTACGCCGAATGAGATTGCAGAGACCTTTGCCAAAGTGCTTGGTAAAAACATCAGGATGCAGATCGTGCCGCGCGACTCGTGGGAGGCGTTGTTTCGCTCGCAAGGGATGAAGAATCCCACACCGCGGATACAGATGCTGGATGGCTTCAACGAAGGCTGGATCGAGTTCGAAGGTGGCGAAGCGAGCTCGATCAAAGGAACGACTCCAATGGAAGCCGTTCTGCGTTCACTAATCCAATCAAAGACAGAATAGGAGGAAGAGAGAATAGGAGGAGGAGACGTATGGCACGTTTCTCGAACAAGAGCGCCAGGTAGTGCACGCCTGCAACGAGCAACGTGCCGCGGCGATGCGCCAGGTAACCTGAGCGACGTTATGTCGCAGAAGAGATATCTCTGTGACCCATTTGGGCCAGATCATGCTGGAGGAGTTAATGCGCCTTAACTTTCCGGAAGTGACGCGCTGCAACACGCGCGTGCGTTTCATACAACCCTTGAAAGAGCGCATCGTGCGGGAAGTGGGCTACCCGGCTGGCACTCGAAGGAGGGAGCCACCCGCGTCGCGTATTGTCAATCAGTTACAAGTAAATTGTTTACTGTTACGGTATTTTCAGGAATCAATTTCCGGATTGCCGACGACACGGGAACTGGCTGAAGCTGTTTATTGTCACTTCTCCGCTGACGAGAGAGGATAAGGCCGGACTGCTGTTCCGGAACGGCTAGTCCGGCGAGTGTCGAACGGCGGTACTTTGCGTCAGCCATAAATTCGGTTCGGGCGAGGGTTCATTCCGTCGTCGAGATCGGCGGAGTTCCGTCATCAATGAAGGTGTAGAACACGGCAACACGGCCGTCGCGCTCCTCCAGAACATCCGTACCGGTATAACGGTAGGGCTGAGCAGGAAGTCCGCTTCCCCATCGACACATCCCAACGTTGTGCATCGTACGGATATCGCCAATCACCGCATATCGATACTCAGGAATACGCTTGCGTATTTCCGAGGCAGATTCATTGATTGCAGGAATGCCGACCAGGCGGCCACCCGGGTGTATCCACACGCAATCTTCCGTATAAGCAGTGCGCATCATCTCTTCGCGCTTCACCGGATCGAGCTCGATGAATATCTCATCGAAGTTATGGCGTATCAATTCTGCAACTGTCATTTTTTCCTCCGTTCCTCTGTCCCGGTGTCAGAAACATCAGACCTGAACTGTGCCACCGTCAACGAACAGTTCAATACCAGCGATGAAGCTTGCATCGTCGGAGGCGAGAAAGACCGCTGCTTTCGCGATCTCTTCCGGTTGTCCGACTCGACCGAGTGGCACTTTCGAGGCGAGCTGGGCATAGAGCGCCTGCTTCTGTTCTTCTGTTTGTGCCAATCCGCTTAGCCCCGGCGTATCAATCGGGCCTGGACTTACGACATTGACTCTGATCTTCCGATCCTTGAGATCGTTGGTCCAGCCTCGCGCAAAGGAGCGTATAGCCGCTTTACTTGCTGAGTACACACTGAAGCTTGGAACACCCTGAACGGAGGCGATGGATGCATTCAGGACGATCGCTCCGCCCGCGGGGATAAGCGGTAGGGCCTTCTGCACAGTGAAGAGAACTCCCTTCACATTTGTGTTGAAGGTTTCGTCGAACTGCTGCTCTGTGATCTGACCCAGTGGCGCGAACGATCCTGCGCCAGCGTTCACGAAGAGCACATCAAGACGGCCCTTCTCCTGCTGTATCTGGGCATATAGCGCATCGAGGTCCGCGAGTTTCGAGGCGTCCGCCCGAAAACCCTTCGCCTGAACTCCTAACGTTTCCACCGCGCGATCGAGTTCTTTCTGGCGGCGGCCCGTAATGTAGACGAATGCGCCTTCGCTGATGAACTGCTTCGCTGTCGCAAGTCCGATTCCCGAGCTCCCGCCCGTTACGAGCGCGATCTTGCCTTCTAGCTTCGCGGTCATTTTTCCTCCTGGCCACTCCTTGTTTCCCGCGAGGGAAGCTAGGCCTTCACGAACTCGACATCGAGCGTGATCGTCACCTCGTCACCAACCAGAATGCCGCCGGTCTCGAGGGCAGCGTTCCAGGTCAAGCCGAAATCCTTTCGGTTGATCTTGGTGGTCGCCGAGATCGCAACCCGCGTGTTCCCCCAGGGATCCTTCGCTGGCGGCGTGGGCCCTTCGACCGAAAAGCGGACCTTGCGGGTAACGCCATGGATGGTCAGATCGCCTTCGACCCCCAACTCTCCATCCCTAACGATGTTGATGCTCTTGGATTTGAAATGCAGGGTCGGAAACTTTTCCACATCAAAGAAATCGGCACTCTTCAGGTGGGCATCGCGCTGTTCATCGCGAGTATGAATAGAAGACGCGTCGATCGAGGCTTCGATGCGGGAATTCGCGAGATCAGATTCATCGAGGAACAAAGCCCCCGAGACTTTGGAGAATTGCCCTTTCACATTAGCGATCATCATGTGCTTGACCTTGAACTCTGCGATGGAGTGGGCGGGGTCGATGTTCCAGGTCGTGGTTGAGATTTGTACCGGAGCTGATGTGCTGGCCATAGTGGCCTCCTTCTTGATTTCATTTCATCGATCTAATTCATATCGACATCGATATATCTGATGTCGGATATAATCATAGGATTCACATTTTTATGAAAGAACGCCAAAAGCCCCCGGAAGCGCTTCACACCTGGCTCATCATGCTGAAGGCCTCGCAGTCGATGTCACGGTATCTCCTGCCGCCGCTACTTGAAGAGGGATTGGGAGAGTCTGACTTTCGGGTTCTCGAAGTACTGCTACATAAAGGACCGATGCCGGTGAACGCCATTGGTCCGAAGGTTTACCTCAACCCTGGATCCGTCAGCGTGGCGGTGGATCGTCTATACAAGAAGGGCTTTGTCAGCCGAGTAGAGTGCAGCGAGGATCGCCGGGTAAGGACAGTCGCCCTGACTGAAGAAGGACGCCGAATGTTCGTCCCCCTCTTTCGCCGGCACACGGCACTCATCAAACGTGCCTTCCAGGATGTCTCTGCAGAAGAGTTGCAACAGATTGAACTGGTCCTTAAGAAGATCGGTAAACGTGCGGAAAGTCTTGCTGAAGACAAGAGCCATTCTTAGCAAGGTTGAGGAGCAAGGTTGAGGCAACTCACGTGCGTGATTGATTAATCCGCGAGTAACCTACCGCGGCAAGTAAGTTCGACGAAGCTGTGTCGGTATTGGCGCCGTTCTTCGAATCAAGTCTCGCACTCGATCGCAAGAAAAGCGTTGTCCAGGAAAGTGCCGTCGCTTAGGCCGTTGAAGTCAGGATCGAATCGGAATGTTCGCCTCCTGGCAACGACCGAATCGAGTAGTTTCACTGGTCTCTCCCGGCGTGGGGGCTCCGACTAGAAATCAGTGGATAGGCTGAGTTCTTTCCAGGTTCTCGCTTCTTCTAATCGTGCAAGGTCGTTCTTCTCCGCCCCGATGTACGCATCGCTGCCGAGCAAGAGTCGCAACGGGGGTTTCTGTTCCTGCGTCAGCTGAACGATCGCTTGAGCCGCCTTCTTCGGGTCTCCGGGCTGCTTACCGTTATAGTCGCGCTGAAACCTAGCCGTTGCTCCAACAGTCGAGTCGTATTCGGGATGCCCTTCGCTCAGCTTGGTGGAACTGCCGGCGAAGTCCGTGCGGAAGCCACCCGGCTCGATGATCGTGACCTTGATGCCTAGCGGTGCCACTTCGCGCGACAAAACTTCGGAGAAACCTTCGACGCCCCATTTCGCCGCCGAATAAGGCCCGCGCCCCGGAGGACCGACCCTTCCCCCCATCGAGGAAAACTGAATGAAATAGCCCGCCTTCCTTTCGCGAAAGTACGGAAGAGCTGCCTTGGTCACGATGATTGTGCCGAAGAGATTCGTTTCGATTTGTGAGCGGAAATCCGACAAAGGCGTATCTTCGACGGACGAGAGATTGCCATATCCTGCGTTGTTGATAACAACGTCCAGCGAGCCAAACGCATCGATTGCTGTCTTTACCGCACCGGCTGCCGACGACTCGTCGGTCACATCCAGCGCGAAGGGCTTCACCAGCTCACCGTAGCGCTCCGATAGCTCATGCTGTGACTCAATGTCCCGAGCCGTCGCCAACACCTTGTTGCCCACCAAAAGACCGGCCTCGACAATTGCGCGACCCAGACCGCGAGAACTGCCCGTGACTAACCATACCTGTGCCATTCATTCTCCTATTTGCGGAGTCCGAGCTACTCGAGACCGCACGTGCTGCAGGAAATACTTTTACACGTCGATCATTTCGGCATTTCTAGCATGCTCGCGCTTCAGTGCCGCGCAGGCTTCCGCAAAAGTTCGCCCTGCATCTTGCAGCAGATTCAGAGAACGTACGATGTGACTTTCGCACTGTGGATGATGTTCTTGCTTGGCAGGCAGGCTGTGTTCGGGCACAACCGCCGATGTACTTTGCGATCGATGACAGCCACGCGCTTTCCTTCTCCAGCAAGTGTCCAGGCGGCAACGGTCGATCCCGTGCCGCCGCCGAGTGTCACTACCTCGCAGTCTTCTGGCTGCGTCTTCTTGATTACTTGGGCGAACGAGATGTCCTCCACGCTCTTCATGCGACTTTTCCTTTCTGAACGACAGGCTCACTTTTGGCTTGCATCGATTTCACAAGGCCGGCCGCAGAAGCACCCTCAAGCGAAAGACCGTAGCCGACTTCTCTTACAATTCGCTCCTTCAGTGGTTGGATGAAGTGCACGCGCGTGTTTCGACGGGTCACTTCGGGAGCCTTCAAGTACAGTTCTGCCAATTCCAGCGCCCGACTGAGCGCCTTGCCGTTCGGCACAACCTCTGCAACGACTCCCCATTCCTGTGCGGTACGCGCCGGTAGCGGCTGTGGGTTGAGCAGGAAGGCCTCGGCTCGCCCTGCTCCAGCGCGATAACTCCATGTGGTAAAGATGCCGTCACCGGGCGCAACGCCCTTTACGAAATGCGCCACATCCTGAAAGGTCGCCCCCTCGGCCGCGACAACCACATTGGCGAGCAGAACATAATCGGAGTGAATATGCGCGCGCCCCTCGACCGCAGCGATGACCGGAACGCGAATGTTGGCTATGTTTTCCAAAACCTGAACGCCTTCGTCGTGAATCTGGCTCCAAATGTCGGGATCGCCGGGGTTGCCCCAAGATGACCAATCGACGTCAGTGATGAAGTCCCCACCGGCGCCCGTCAGGATCACAATCTTGTTCGCTCGATCCTGCGAAATCCGGTAGAAGGCCTCGACAAATTCCGTATGAGTTTGTGCGGTCATCACGCACGGGCCGCCGTTGGTGTGGAGTTGAACAATTAAAACTCCATTGGCGTCTCGCGTCAGCTTCACGTTGTTGTAGGCAGTGAAGTAGTCAGTTTGAAACGTTTGCATAGCATTCTCCTCTCTCGTTTACCCGTTGAATTGATCGTCGCCCTTGCTAATCGGCTGCGGCGCAGTCAACTAGTTAATTTCCTCAACTCGGTGACAGTCTCGGAAGGTTCAGTACGGATCGTGTAATCTGCGTTCACGTCGGCTGCACGAATTACGCTCTGTTGGTCGATCACGTATCGCGCGGGCATTGGCAACCGATATTCCGGTTCATCGTTAAATCTGTCCAAAGTACTTCCGAAGGACTTGTAAAGCTCGCGCAAGTAATCCGGCAATGTGAAGACAAGCCGAAATTGCTCGGCCGTCTTCAAATGAAGATCGGTCAAAATGTCGTAGGTCAGGTTGAGTTTCTTGTGAAGAGCGCGGGTGTACCTTTCGAGTTCCGGGGTAAGCACGACGAGCTGCCCTCCGAGCTCTCTGACCTGTGGATGGATCTGCTGTAGAGCCTCCAGCTCCATATTGCAATAAGGTCACCAATGTCCTCGGAAGAAGCTGATGACGACCGGGCCCTGTCGAAGAAGACCCGCTGAGGCCACCTGCACATGATCCTGGTTTAACAGCGTGAAGCTCGGTGCTCGGTCGCCCACCTTGAGGGCTTGCTCCTCAATTCCTGTTGCCTTGAGTTCCGCCGTTGCTCGATGCATCGTTTCGATTGCTTCGCGCGGTGCGTTGTAAGGCGGGGCTGCAGACTCGAATGACTTTTTGAAGTCGTCCAGTCGTTCCTGAAGACTTGCCATTGCGGCTTGCTCCTTTCTGTGGATTGAGGAGGACCAAAATCGCCCAGTTGTTTTTGGCAGTTGTTGTTCAGATCGCGGTGCGCCCTCCGTCGACGGCGAGCTTTGCGCCATAAATGAAACTGGCACGGTCGGTCGCCAGGAAGACAATCGCCTCAGCGATTTCGTCAGCCGTAGCTGGGCGACCGGCTGGCGCCTGGGAGGCTAGCTTCTCAAGGCCTTCGCCCATCGCATCCGTGCCTTCGGTGCGCGTAGGCCCAGGACTCACCGCATTAACCCTGACGCCACTCGGTCCATATTCGGCAGACCAGGTTTTGGTCAACAGATTGATGGCGGCCTTGCTTGAACCATAGAGGCTCATCCCAGGTGAGCCGTAATCTGCGGCCATGGTTGACAGATTTACGATTGCCCCTTTGCCTCTCTTGGCCATCAGCGGAGCCAATTCCGCTACGAGAAAA
The DNA here is from genome assembly GCA_036495645.1 of Candidatus Angelobacter sp. Classification (GTDB taxonomy): domain Bacteria; phylum Acidobacteriota; class Terriglobia; order Terriglobales; family Acidobacteriaceae; genus Angelobacter. The sequence goes on along the minus strand of DASXMN010000072.1, from coordinate 130,677 downwards.
TACGGCGCTTTCACGTTGAGGGCAAAGACACGGTCGAACTGTTCTTCCGTCATTTCATGCGTGGGTCCGAACGGATAGATACCCGCGTTGTTGATAAGAATATCGACGCGCCCATCGCCAAGTTCGATCGCTCTCTTCGCCACGGCACGAGCGCTGGCTGCATCTCGAAGATCAGATGAAATAAAATCAGCTTGGCCTCCCGCGGCGCGGAGTTCGTCGACTGTCTTCTTCCCGCGCTCCGCATCGCGTCCCACAACCAAAACGTGAATGTCCAGCTGTGCCAGTTTATTGGCAGTCGCACGACCAATTCCGCTCGTTCCTCCAGTAATGAGGGCTGTCGAAGTCATTGTCATGGCTAATTTCCCTGGCGGAAGCTACGAGGGGTTGGATTCACACGCGAGCATAACGGTTTCAACAAACCCGCAAAGTCCCGTTCGACTGATTCTCCCTGGGCTCTCCGGGCAATCTCCCCCAAGGGCCTGCTAAGGCGGGAGATTCGTTGTGTATGAAGGCAGAGCAGGCGCCCAATCATGTTCCTTCCTTCAGTTCCGAATTACAGGCAATCCGGAAATTGAACCAGAGAGCGGGCCAGAAGCCGGCTCTGGGAGATTAGGAACGATAAACGGGCTTTGCGGAAGTTGGCCGGATTGGTATCGGGAAGTTGGCATAGCTTAAGCGAATTGGTACTGCTTTCCAAGTCTGGCTGTTCCAAATGACCGCGCGTTCCGCTTTGGCGACTTGCGCTAGCGTTCGCTTTTAAAAAAGGGGACTGAGAGTTCGAATTCTGCCCCGCCCGCCAGCTAGTCTGCCCAGCAGAGAATTGTTCTCTGATTCGGCACGAAACGCCCGCTTTGCGGGCCTTTTCTCGCGTCAATGAACCTGAAATGAGCACCGAAACAATACTGCAAGTTGAGTTTTGGGGTTGTTTTCTCTACTGGGCAAATCGGCAGTCCCCTTTTCACAGACAGTAACGAGCTTGAAAATCGATCAACCGGCGAATGCCGGTGGCCAGTTTTCCTGGCTCAGCCCATCCAGCGCGACAAGAGCTCCTGCGGGAGTTTATAGGCAGACGATGACTTGGCGCTGCGGAATTGATGTTTTCCACTCAACAAAACGCACGGATTTGCTTGCCGGAGCCTCAGTCCAAAATCTATTCAGCCCTTCACAATTTTTCTGGTACACACCAGGCGCAAACAAAAGCGCGCCTTCCACATTCCGTGGTCCAACAAGTTTCGCAGCTCTCTGCCAAAGGACCTTTCACTTAAGCTACTGACAATGAACGGCCGCCGCTTTGTCTCCCTGTTTCCAAGTGATCGTTCCATGCTGAAAACGATTGATGCGCCCGCCGCTGCCGTTCGCCTCCTCGTCACTTACCGGCAGGCCTAAGCACCCTCCGTCCGAACCGTGTTCGATATACGCCTGATAAATCAGGCCATGCAACTCGTGGGCGTTGGTGGCTGCGCTCCAATAAATTGCTTTGCTGTCCGCGAAAGTCGAACGTCTCCCGTGCTGAGTTGGTTCCTCGTTGCTCAGCGGTCTTCCGAAACCGAGATCCCCGCCGAGTTGCACCCATTTATCGCAAATGGCGCCATAGACTCTAAATGTGCGGACACCGTTGAAGTAGTGCATGTGATTGCATGCTCTAGGATCAGGTTCAAGTAAGTCGGTGAGCCAGTTATAAGCTGTGACTCCGTGTTCCCTGGTCGGAACGGCCGCATAGCCTTCCGTGTATCCATTCCAGGTGTCCATCACAATGCCTTTAATGCTTGGATTTTTCAATTCGCTCATCCAGTTCCGCCAGCGGTCGTCTGTTCCGCCGAGGTTGTCGCCCCAAAAACTGCCGGGCGAGTCGGCAAATACCAGGTGACCGTCGTAGCCATTCGATACATCCAAGATGATTGGCACACCGGTAGCCACCCAATCATTTAAGGCCGCTCTTTTCCAGGCGGCTAGGTTTGGTAGGTTTGAGCGATTGTTATCGTGAGGCACAAGCTTACCGCTGAAAACCTCCGACTCAAAACCCATAATCGCCAGGACGGCGGGTTGTGCCTTCAATGCGGCTCCCGCTCGCCCGGGAAATGCTATGTATCCGCACCCGCCGCCGATGGTGTCCAGCGTGAATCCAACCTTAATTCGATATTGAGCCTCTATCCGAGCCGCCACAGCACCAAACCCCGAAGCGAAAGCCGCGTCGTTGAGTCCCCCATGATCTGAACAGGCATGAATGATGTTAATGGCGTAGCGCGCATCCCCGTTCAGGTCGTAGATCTGTGCCCAACGGTTCGTTGCGGAACATCTGCACCAGCCAGCCGATTCTCTGTATCAACCCTGGAGCGAGCGCTCCGCTGCCTTGGGGATGTGGGAAGTCATCTTGAAAGTTGGCCCAAACACATAGGTTAAGGAGGGTGTCGTAGATCTGTTTGCCGGCGGCTAACAACTCACTCATATGCCGCCAGTCGATGCAAATGTAGTGCACAGATCCACCCATGCTGTACCGAACGAGGAGCCTGAACACCGTGTTCAGGAAAGCCACGAACTCCGCTTCACTCAGCTCACCTGATGCCATCGAGAATTCGCGGTGCTTAATTGAGCCTTTTCCACAAACGTTACCATCGATTGGCACGTTGTAGGGCGGATCGATAAACACGGCCTGAGCGCGCCGGTTCCCCAAGAGTGCTTGATAAGAACTGTCGTGAAGAGCATTTCCACAAAGGACCCTGTGTTTGCCCATCTGCCAGAGGTCACCAGCCTGAGTGACGACTGCAGCTGCCGGATTCATTTCAATAAGATCATCTTTATCTTGTTGCGCGCCTGCTTCCTGCAGGATCAAGTCGATCTCGGGAATTTCAAAACCCGTTATCGTGACATCTAAATCGTTGTCGAGGGCGATGAGGTGTTGCAGCTCGATTGCCAGAATCTCTTTGGCCCAGCCAGCTTTTTCTGCAAGCCGGTTATCAGCAATCACGTAGGCTCGAATCTGATCGTGGGTCAAGCCCTCCAACCGTACAGCTGGAACGCGATCGATGCCCAGCAGTTTTGCAGCCTCTACTCGGCCATGCCCGGCGATTATTGTGTTCCTGTTATCGATCAGAACTGGATTCGTAAACCCGAACGCCTTGATGCTGGCTGCTATTTGACGTCGCTGGTGTCTGCTGTGGGTTCGCGCATTACAGGGATTAGGCAGAAGAGCATCAATTGGTAGGTACGAAATCGTGAGATCGGACGCATTTGAGGTAATCATGGGGGCAGTGAATCACAGCTCCGGAGGTGGAACCAGATTACATTTGTTATCACGATCAATCCAAATAATGATAGCATGATATTTGTGAAACGAACTGGCGGCAAACGTTTGCTGGCTATTGAGTTAAAGCTTCAAACCGCAGTTTCCGAGCAGGATGTGATTGATTTCTTGAACAGTACTCCGGAAGCTCGCATCGCGAGTTCGCTTTGGAGCGGCGATCCATTTTACGAAACAAACAGCGCCGCGGTGCATGCGGATATTGACGTTGATGAGTTCTGTAAACAGCAACGCATCGATCGCGCGGTGGCGGCCCAAAAGGTCTGCATCTGTATTGATGAATGGATCGATAGTGGGAAAAACGGCATCAAGGAAGCTGCGCGTAACCGAAATGAGTCGAAGGCACAGCAAGCGGCGTTAGAAGCCGCAACCTATTGGACAACGTCGCGAACCATTTTAGAAACCCCTACTCTCTCCACTTTCAGGCTGCTGCCCCAAGACCAAAGCAACTTTGAAAATCCCATGTGGCAGGCCAGGCGCATTATCGCTTTGGTTCTCTCTAGTGACCTGCGGCTGCGCATTGCGAAGTGCCGCTACAACAATTGTGAGCGCCCCTATTTTGTATTCGACAAGCCAAATAAGACGTATGAATATGGGCTCTTCTGTTGCATAAAACACAACCGATCCGCGACAGTACCCATTCGGGTTCAGCACCGCCGGCGGAAGTTTGAAGACAAACTAATTGCCTGGGCGGCGAAGTATGTCCGCGAACACGCTACCCCGGATTGGCAGGGGAATGTAATCTTCAAAGAAAAGCTAGCGAAACACCTTACCAGTTTGATTGCCAAAGAAAGAGCACCGACACGCGATAATGTTACGAAGAACTGGGTGACCAGAAATGCCGCCCACATACAAGCCCAAAAATCGACGAAGCAATCCCTCTAGTGGCGGCTGCACAAAATAATGCTCTAGCTGGTAATTTCGTTGCTTTATCCGCCAACGGAAGCTATAGAACACCACCGGGCGCGCTCTTCTGTGGCACGAACGCGCCGATCAAATCACCCGCTGGAGGCGAAATTTGGCTGCACAAGAAACCACCAAAAATTGCATGTTTATCACATTCTCTATCGTCTCAATCTTTCTTTTTCGAATATCGTCTGCCACTGCCGCGCATTGCGGGAAGCGGGTAGCGTCACCGCAAAATCCTCGAGATTATTTCAGGGATATGTGCAGGAATTGCAAGCCGAGATCAATCAGGAACTACTTGAGACCATGCATGCGACGGAATTAGAAGACTGGGGGACATTCGGCAAGATCCGGCAGGCCGAGGAAAAGCGACTCCGCGACCCAGACGACGTGTTCATTCATGCGCAAGAACGAAAAGAAGAGATTGCGAGAGAACGCAGGAAAAACAGGCGCAAGAAATAAAGGTTGGGCCTCCCGAATCTCTGGGTGAATTCCATTCTCGCGGGACTTGCCTATGTCCTGATGCCCAGCCCGAGATATGGCGCCGGAGGCCGAGGCAGTTTACGCAACGCTCGGCATTCCGTTCAGCACGTTGGTCTTCGGTCTCAAGCAATATTATTCACAGGCGTCTATCGAAACCAGAAAAAAGGTGGTTGCATGACAAGGCATGACTGAAACAGTCGATGTGCTGATCGTGGGCGGCGGTTCAGCCAGCGCCTCTGAACCTCCGGATTATGTTGCGAACCACCCTCTGCCGCAGTCAAAGCAATCCCCCGCTTTCCTTCGTTTCCCAACGGAATGTCATTAGAATGTGCTCAAGGGGAATCCGACTAATGCCAGACGTAGACACCAGGGAGCCAGAGCCAGAGCGTATCGAGCAAATCGAGGCACAACTCCCTCAGGATGAGGAAGAGCTGCGGCGAATTGTTGATCTCATTCCCCAGCAAATCGTCGTGTTGGACCCGGAAGGCAAGGCAATCTACGCGAACCGTGGGTCCATGGAGTACACAGGATTGTCTCTCGAAGAAGTGCGGGCCGCGGATTTTCGCGAACGCGTATTCCATCCAGAGGACATTCAGAGGCTCGGGGAACAACGCCACAAAGCGCTCGCCGGCACGGTTCCTTTTGAAAACGAGCAACGTGGCTTAGGAAAGGACGGAAAGTATCGCTGGTTCCTGATCCGCTACAATCCATTCCTCGGCGAGAACGGAAAGGTAATTCGCTGGTATGCAACCGCCACTGACATTGAGGACCGCAGGCAGGCCGAAAACAAGCTCAGGCAGGAAGAGCGCGAGCTCCGTCAACTGATAGACCTTCTTCCTCAGCACGTCGTGGTTCTGGACAGCAAAGGATCACTGCTCCAAGCTAACCAGACGATGCTCGACTACACCGGCTGCACCCTGGAAGAAATGACAGGAGCAAGCACAGAAGACCGCATTAAAAGAGATATCCATCCGGACGAAATGGCAAAAGTTCAATCCGAGCGAAGCGCCGGCCTTGCCAAAGGGGAACCGTTCGAGTTGGAAAAGCGGCTGCGGGCTAAAGATCGCCAGTTTCGCTGGTTCCTATTTCGCTATCGACCGGTGCGCGACGCGGAAGGCAATATCGTCCGCTGGTTCGCAACCGCCACTGATATTGAGGACCGCAAGCGAACAGAAGATTCGATGCGAAATGAGGCCGTCGCACTGCGCGAAGACATTGAGCGTTCCTCCATGTTTGAGGAGATCGTCGGCTCCTCTAGGCCTCTGAGAAGGACATTGGATGAAGTCTCGCGCGTTGCGCCCACCGGTTCCACAGTCTTGATCCAGGGGGAAACCGGGACCGGCAAAGAGTTGATCGCTCGCGCCATTCACAACCGGTCGAAACGCGCGAGTGGGCCGTTCATACGCGTGAACTGTGCCGCGATTCCCCCTTCTCTTTTGGCCTCTGAGCTGTTCGGCCATGAAAAAGGCTCCTTCACCGGAGCGCTGCAGAGACGGCTCGGCCGCTTTGAGGCGGCCAGTGGCGGCACCATCTTTCTTGACGAAGTGGGAGAGCTTCCCCAGGAAACCCAGATTTCACTCCTTCGTGTCTTGCAAGAACGAGAGTTCGAACGAGTAGGCGGGAACCAGCCCATTCGGGTTGATGTTCGTGTTTTGGCAGCTACGAACAAGGATTTGACGAAAGCCGTAGCTGAAGGCGTCTTCCGCAGCGACCTGTTCTATAGGCTCAACGTATTTCCGATCGAGGTCCCGCCTCTGCGCGAGCGGGCCGACGACATTCCCGTGCTGGTCGAGTATCTGGTGGATCGTTACGGCAGAAAGGCGGGCAAGCGATTTCGGCGTATTAGCACGGAGACTCTCCGGCTCCTTCAGGGTTATGCCTGGCCTGGCAATGTCCGCGAACTGCAGAATGTGATCGAGCGCGCAGTGATTCTTTGCGACGGTGAAGTCTTTTCTGTGGATGGAAGGTGGTTTAAACAGAATGCCTCCACACCTGCCGAGCCAGACGGACCTTTGGCGGCAGATCTTGCTGGTCGAGAGAAGATCATGATCGAAAATGCCCTGCGCGAAGCAAACGGCCAGATCTCTGGCCCGGCAGGTGCTGCTCAAAAACTTGGGCTGCCCAGGCAAACGCTTGAATCAAAAATCCGAAAGCTTGGCATCAATCGCTATCGGTTCAAGGCCTCTTAGTCTCTCCTCTCTTCGGCGTTTCACTACCACGCTCATTCTTGCTCTCCCGTTCTTCTTTGCACGCCGAAATTTCGGCAAACGCTGAATTTCTGGCTGGCGGATAAAGCAAATAGTTTGCAGAATCAGCGGTTTACGAATGGCCCAATGATTGCCATCTATTCCTACGGTTTCTCCCGCCGGGGTCAACATGACCTTGAAACTCGAGCGACATTTCGACGGGCACTGCACGACCATTCATTTGATCGGGCACATGAAGGCTGAGCATTTGGCGCAACTAAAAGCGCTGATAAACGAGAGCGGACCGAAAGTCGCAATGGATTTAGAAGAAGTTCACCTCGTGGATATTGATGCTGTTCGTTTTCTCAACGCGTGTGAGTCGACAAACGTCTCCGTTCTGCACTGTTCTCCTTACATCAGGAAATGGATGCTGCAGGAGCGAGGTCAGGTAAAGAAGTCCGCATACAAAAAGAACTCTCATGAAGACGACAACCGAACAAAATAAAGCACTGGTTTTGGAGGCGTTCGACACGCTTTTCAATAAGCGTGACTACGAAGCGGCGAAACGCTACTGGTCTCCGAATTACATCCAGCACAGCGCTCACATCGAACCCGGACGTGACGGCCTGTTCAATTTGGTACGGAGCGCCCCTCCCACATTGAAGTATGAGCCCGGTGTGATTGTGGCTGAAGGCGACTTCGTAATCGTTCACGGGCGATTCAGTGGTCGCGGTTCGCCTGTGAATTGGATTGCCGCCGACATCGTACGCATCGAAAACGGAGTTTTGCAGGAACACTGGGACGTGCTTCAGGATGAGGCCACCGAGCAGCAGTCCAAGAGCAAAGCGCCGATGTTCGGGGCAACTTTTCCAAGAAGTATTTGAATCCGAAAGACGATCCGCAGAAGTGCGAATTCCGGAATCTAACATGAGGTCGCCGATGAACAATGACAATCGTCTCCCTGAGCCAGAACAGCCCACTCGCCGCCACTTCTTGTTGACAGCCGGTAGCACTGTGGCTGCCGGTGTGATGGCGGCATACGCTCCGGCACATGCGGCCAGCGTCACGGCAGCGGAAACTGCTGGGACAGACGCGGCTGTGCCTGCCGTTGAAGGTGCGGTTCCAATCACCCTTCGCATTAACGGCAAGGAGCACTCGCTCCGGATCGACCCGCGGACCACACTGCTGGATTGTCTCCGCGAAACGGCGGCACTAACAGGCACGAAAAAAGGCTGTGATCACGGACAGTGCGGCGCGTGCACCGTGCACGTGAACGGCCGGCGCGTGCTTTCATGCCTCAATTTCGCTGTGATGCACGATGGCGAAGAGATCACAACCATCGAGGGTCTGGGCACACCTGAGGCAATGCACCCCATGCAGGCGGCGTTCTTCACCCACGATGCTTATCAGTGCGGCTACTGCACATCGGGCCAGATCATGTCCGCGGTCGCGATGCTGAAGGAGCCATGCGGCCCCGATGACGCTGCGGTAAAGGAGCTGATGAGCGGCAACATCTGCCGCTGCGGGGCCTACTCTAACATCGTCGCGGCAATACAAGAGGTCCGTAAGCGCGCTTAGCGCGGGAGTTTTTTCAATGCATAGTTTCGAATTCATCCGGGCGGCTGATCAGGCAGCGGCAATCGCAACCGCCGCACAATCAAAAACGGCAGAGCAGGGCGCCGATGTACGCTTCCTGGGCGGCGGCACCACACTGATCGATCTGATGAAACTGAATGTCGAGACGCCCGCGCGCGTGCTCGATATCAATCGGCTGCCACTCGACAAAATTGAGACCACGTCTGATGGCGGCTTGAGGATCGGCGCAATGGCCCGCAACTCAGATCTGGCAAATCACGCCAGAGTGCAAAAGGATTATTCGGTCCTGTCGCAAGCCATCCTGCAAGGCGCATCAGCGCAGATCCGCAATATGGCCACAGTCGGCGGAAACTTGCTGCAACGAACGCGCTGCGTCTATTTCCGCGACACTGCTATGGCGTGCAACAAGCGCGAGCCCGGCAGCGGATGCCCAGCCATCACCGGCCGCAATCGCACGCTTGCCATTCTCGGCGCGAGCGAGCATTGCATCGCCACGAATCCATCCGATATGTGCGTGGCCCTGGCAGTGCTGGAAGCAACGGTTCACATTCAGGGAACAAAGAGCCTGCGTGCGGTCGCATTCGGCGATTTCCATCTTCTGCCCGGCAATACTCCACACCGCGAGACCGTGCTGGAACCCGGCGATCTGATCACGCACATCACCCTGCCGCCACTCGCCGGAAGCAAACAGATCTACCTGAAACTCCGCGACCGCGCGTCGTACGAATTCGCCCTGGCATCGGCAGCCGTGGTGCTCACCATCGCAAGCGGCAAGATCACACGCGCCCACATTGCGCTTGGCGGCGTCGGAACCAAACCGTGGCGCTCGCCTGAAGCCGAAGCTGCCCTCGCCGGCAAGCCTGCAAACGACAGCACCTACCTTCAAGCTGCTGAAGCGGCATTGCGGCAGGCAAAGCCGCAGAGCGAGAACAAATTCAAAATCGAACTGGCTAAACGCTGCCTGACGCACGCACTGCGAATGGCCGCGGCAAGTTGATTTCTTCAGGAGCAACCATGGCGACATCGCAGCAATCAACTTCTTCTCCCATCGGACGCGATACTCTCCGTATCGACGGTCCCCGCAAAGTTACCGGACTGGCAAAGTATGCCTCGGATTTTCATTTTCCCGGCATGCTTTATGCCGTTCCCGTGGAAGCGACGATCGCCAATGGCAAATTGCTCACGCTGAATACTGCGGCGGCTGAGAAGATGCCGGGCGTACGTGCGGTGCTTCATCGCGGGAACATCGGCAAAATTTTCCGCTCCACTCCCGCGCCTGGTTTCTATCGCATTTGCCTGGAGCGGCGGCCGCCGTTCGAAGATGACACGATCCGTTACTGGGGCCAGTACATCGCTCTGGCTGTTGCCGATACATTTGAAGCTGCCAAAGCCGCTGCCGACGCGATCCGTGCAACTTACTCCAAAGAGAAACCCAACGTCGAATCCCACTTGGAACCACAGAACGATCCTGGCGTAATCCTCGCTGCTTACGGGCCGGTGGAGCGCCTGCAAAGTCACCGTGGGGACGCCGGAGCCGCCTTCGATGGCGCCGCCGTGAAGCTCGACGAAACGTACGGTACTCCTGCGGAAACGCACAATCCTCTCGAGCTGCACTCGACCGTGGCGCTGTGGGACGGTCCCACATTGACGCTGTATGACTCGACTCAGGGCGTTGTAAACCTGCGCAGCGTCCTGGCGCAGATGTTCGGTCTGCCCAAGGAGAACGTTCGCGTTATTTCAAAGTTCCTGGGTTCAGGGTTCGGCGGGAAACTCTATCCCTGGACTCATGTTTCGCTCGCCGCCGCCGCTGCACGCCAATTAGGCAAGCCAGTGAAGCTGGTTGTGAGCCGCAAAATGATGTTCCAGTCCGTCGGGCATCGGGCGCGGACTCAGCAGCGTGTTCGACTCGGCGCCTCGCGCGACGGCAAGCTCGTGTCGCTACAGCACGATTATATCTACCACATGTCAATGCTCGACGCCTACCACGAAGACTGCGGCGAAGCAACGCCCTTCCATTACAGCGTTCCCAACCTACGCGTGAGTTTTGGGCGGGCAAGGCGCAACATCGGCGCAACGGCGGACATGCGTGGTCCGGGCGCAGTGCCCGGGCTTTATGCCACCGAGTCGGCAATGAACGAGCTGGCCGAGCGGCTCAAGATGGATCCCGTCCAGTTCCGCATTCTCAACGAGCCGAAGCTCGACGAGTCACTAAATTTGCCATTCTCGTCTCGACACTACGTTGAGTGCCTGAATCTCGGTGCGGAGAAATTCGGCTGGTCGAAGCGCAATCCAGCCGTTGGCTCAATGAAGCGCGATGGCTTGACCTTAGGTTGGGGAATGGCCGGCGCGGCATGGGTCGCGGGAACATTTGCCGCTGAAGCCAATCTCCAATTGCGCGACGATGGTACTGCCCGCATCGCATGTGCCACGCAAGACATCGGCACCGGCACGTATACGATCCTGGCGCAGCTTGCGTCGCACAAGACCGGGGTGCCGCTGGAAAAGGTTGATGTTGAGCTGGGGGACAGCGCGCTTCCCGATGGTCCGATCTCAGGCGGGTCTTTAGCGACAAGTTCAGTGATTCCGGCTGTCTTCAAGGCCGCCGACCAGGCGATTGCATCGCTGCTGATCATCGCCGTTACAACTCCCGGCTCGCCTTTCTTAGGGCACAAGCCCGACGATCTTGCGCTTGAAGGCGGGCGCGTGTTTGTAAAAACTGAAGGGCCTGCACTAGGCGTTGCGTTCGCAGACTTGCTTCAGGGAGCAAATGTGCGGCTGGTCAGCGGCACCGGCAGTGCTGAAATGACGGCTTTTGCTCCGAACCAGAAGTTCTCAAAGCACTCGTTCGGCTGCCACTTTGTGGAAGTCACATGGCAACCGGAAACCGCGCGCCTGCGCGTTAGCCGCGTCATGACGGTAATGGACGCAGGCCGAATCTTGAATCCTCTTGCCGGCCGCAACCAGATCCAGGGCGCGGTGGTAATGGGCATCGGCATGGCGCTCTTTGAAGCAACCTCTTACGATCCGCAGAACGGCGCGCCTATCAACAGCAATCTGGCTGATTACATGATGACGGTGAATGCCGACGCGCCGCCCATTGACGTGCACTTCCTGGATTATCCCGATAAAGAAATCAACGAGCTTGGAGCGCGCGGAATCGGCGAGATCGGTTTGGCCGGCATTGCGGCCGCCATCACTTCGGCAGTCCACCACGCAACCGGAGTTTATGTTCGCGAACTGCCGGTAAAAATTGAGGACCTGATCGCGTGAAAGTTTAAACCGGACATGTTTGCCTTTGTCCGGTTCTTCGAAACAAAAATACTTGAAATCAAAGGAGAGCAATTATGAAATCGAACCAAAAACCATGTATCGTATTCTGCCACGGGCTCTGGGCGGACGGCTCGTGCTTTAGCAAGCTCATCGTTCCCCTGCAGGCCGAAGGGTACGAGTGCATTGCGGCTCAGTACGGCCTCAACTCAACGGCAGAGGACGTCGCTGTAACGAAAGCGACGATCGTCCGGGTCAGCGGCCCGGTTATCCTTGTCGGTCACTCTTACGGCGGAACCGTAATCACCGGCGCCGGAACCCACGAGCGTGTGGCCGGGCTGGTCTACATCTGCGCGCTTGCTCCGGACGCGGACGAGAGTTCACAGACGCAGCAGTCCAATTTCCCGAAAACACCGGTCTTCTCCCACATCGACGTCAAGGACGGACGCATCTGGTTGCTTCCGGAGGGCGTCGATGATTTCTGCGGCGATTTGTCTGAGCAGGAAAAGAAGCTCGTTTATGCGACGCAGGGTGTTCCGAAACCCGACCTGTTCGATGCAAAAGCCGGAGGGACCGCCTGGAAATCAAAGCCCAGCTGGTACATCGTCGGTAAAAAAGACCGGACAGTTCATCCGGATCTGGAGCGCGCCATGGCCAAGCGCATGGGGGCAACCACCTACGAACTCGACAGCAGCCATGTGCCGATGCTCTCTCAACCGGAACGCGTCCTTGAAGTGATCCATGCTGCCGCAAAAGCTGTTCAAGCGACCACGGCAGCGGCGTAAAAAAACTCAGTGGGGATGCTCCTTTTATGCGCGCTGCAATCGTGGCTAAGAAGCGGTGCTCCTAGGTCAGTGTCGATGACCCACTGCTGCTCCAATATCACGATCGCGAATGGGGCGTCCCCGTTCATACTGACCACAAACATTTTGAGGTCCTGGTGCTCTCAGGCGTACAGGCTGGATTGAGCTGGTCGCTCGTGCTGAAAAAGCGGGAGGGTTATCGACGCGCGTTCGACAAATTCGATCCGGAAAAAGTCGCGCGCTACTCCAAAACGAAAATCCGGAAGCTGACATCTGATCCGGAGATCATCCGGAACCGGATGAAGATTGAATCTGCGTACGCAACGCAGGCGCATTTCTCAAAATCCGGGAAGAGTTCGGAACGTTCGACTCCTACTGCTGGCGTTTCGTTGACGGACGGCCAAGGCTTAACCGCTGGAAAGCTACGCGGCAGATTCCAGCGATATCGCGCGAATCCGAGGCTTTCAGCAAGGACCTCAAGCGGCGGGGATTCAGCTTCGTCGGTTCGACGACGATTTATGCCTACATGCAGGCGGTTGGAATGGTAAACGATCACCTTGTCGATTGCTTCCGCTACAGGGAGATACGGCAAGATTGAAAGAGCGGATCCTCCAGGATCAAGAAGACTGTCGAGATGGATGGCAAAGAGAGAAGCAAAGTCCCGGCCTTAGCGCGGCTTGCGAAACGCCAGGAAGGAGATTTCAGAGATGATAAGAAAAATGGAGATCGAACGCTTCAGCCTCACATCCTCCAAACCGTTTGACCAGATAGTGACAGCTCTTAACGCCGGCATCGGTCATCCGGATATGGCTGAATTCATGCGGTCGACCCACGAAGCGCGCTCTTTTGCCGAGCTGAAGAGCGCAGTTGAGAAAGGCTTAAGCAAAGCAGGGCTGATGTTGTTCATGCAGCTTGATCAAGGCGCTGTGCTGCAGAAAGAAACGGGTCAACATACACCTCGAATCATCCGCTTGCTTATCGGCAACCCTCTCATCATGAAGGAAATGGCCAAGCATGTTCCGGACGCGGGCTCATATGCGCCGGTTACAGTCCTGGTGGACGAGCGCACCGATGGCGTGCATTTGTCCTACGACAGGATGGCCAGTTTTCTAGCTGCGCACGGAAACGCTGATGCGCTGCAGGTTGCAAAAGACCTGGACAAAAAAGTCGAAACACTTTTGCGCGAAGCGGCAGCCTAAATGTCCGCTGCAACAAGCTGCGGCTTTCGATGAGCAGAGACTATAATTCGATGCGGCGCAAAACCTGAGGAGGATAACGATGGCTAAGAAAAATCATGACTCAAATACTACGGCTCAACCCCGCTTTCATCAGCACGCCAGCGAAATCCAGGCTTACGGAACGGTGAGTCACGCGTTGCCCCTGGAGCTTGAAGAGCCTGTCCGGCTCGAGATGACCGAGCAACTCAACCAGCTTCTTGCCGATACCATCACGCTCCGCGACCTTTACAAAAAGTCCCATTGGCAGGTTGCGGGGCCAACTTTTTATCAACTCCATCTGCTCTTCGACAAACATTTTGGCGAGCAAGCTGAACTGGTGGACTCAATAGCAGAGCGCATTCAACTGCTGGGCGGCGTCAGCATCGCCATGGCGGCAGATGTGGCCGAAACGACGCAGATCGAGCGTCCTCCCCGAGGCCGCGAAGAGGTTTCGGTCCAACTGTCACGTTTACTCGACGCTCACCAGATCATCGTTCGGCAGGCGCGAGTCTTGGCGCGCCGCGCTTCCACGCTGGGCGATGACGGCACGAACGACCTGGTGGTGAGCGAAGTTCTGCGCACCAACGAGTTGCAGGCCTGGTTTCTGAGTGAGCACCTGGTGGATGTTTCCTTAGTGAAAGCGCACTCCAGCGCCGCTTAACGAATTGTTCTGCACGCCGAAGACACCTCACGCGCAGGCTGCCGTGTAGACTAGCACGCTGCAGCATTGTCTAATTGGCGGATTCGCCGCAAGGGATGCTCTGAAGCTGCGGCTGGCCCCTCAGTCTCAGTCAAATAGCCCTCATGGCTTGGAGAGTGGACCATGTATGATCACGGAGACAAAACGATTACAAACAGGAAGCTGCAGCAGACTCTTGACCTCTCGCACTCCGGAGTTTCAAGATTCTCGCCGCGATTCATTCTGGGATTTGCATTTCTCTGGCTGATGGTCTCGGCTTCTGCTGAGGGACAAACAAGTCAACCCTCAGTTAACTTTGGTAGTGTCCCCAGCGGAACCGCAAGCAAAGAAGTTCTGCATCTCACGCTACGCGATGCTATCACCATGGCGGTTCGCTACAATCTTGGCCAGATTGAAAGTGGAGAAAATGCACGCATCGCGCGAGGGCAGCGGCTTCGCGCAATGAGTGCGCTCTTGCCGCAGGTAAGCGCGGGAGCTGCGGAAAACGTCTCGCAATTCAGTGCGGCCACCCTCGGCATCAAGATTCCTCAAGTCCCTTCCGTGATAGGGCCGTTCAGTTACTCGACTGCACAGGCAAGCGCCAGCCAAAGCCTTTTCAACCTCGAATCGATACAGCGTTTCCGCGCGGCGCGCAACGCCGAGCAGGCTGCTCAGCTCACTTACAATGATACGCTTGACGTGATCACGCTGATTGTTGGAAGCGCCTACCTCGAAGCGATTCAAGCAAATTCACGCATTGAAGCGGCAGAAGCGCAAGTGAAAAATGCGCAGGCGCTCTATGATCAGGCCTTGGACCAGCTTCAGTCTGGCACGAGCACTAAGATCGATGAGACCCGCAGTGGCGTGCAATTGCACACAGAGCAGTACAACTTGAGTATCGCGCGAAACAATTTTGCAATCGCGAAGCTGAATCTCTCGCGTGCGATTGGCCTGCCACTCGGCCAGGCTTACGATCTTGCCGATCAACTGCCCTATGCGGACATTAACCCGCAGACGGCCGATGATGCTTTGAGCACTGCATACAAAACACGCAGCGATTTCCGGTCCGCTCTCAGTTCCGCAAAGTCCGCGCAGCAACAGCTTGCAGCAGCTCGCGGAGAGCGCTATCCGGTGCTGGCGGCCAACGGAGACTACGGCGTGCAGGGGCCCAATTTTGGCCGTCTTCATGGGGCCTTTACTTTTCAAGCCGGTGTGAACATGCCGATTTTTACCGGCGGACGCATCAAGGGCGACATAACCGAAGCTGAAGCTGCGCTTCACCAACGCAAGGCGGAAGCCGAGAACCTGCGAGGGCAGATCGACTATGATGTTCGCACCGCATTTCTCAATCTGCAGGCCGCCCGGCAGCAGGTAACGGTCGCAAAGGAGAATGTGGATCTCGCAAATGAAAATCTCTCTCGCTCGCAGGAGCGTTTTGCTGCCGGAGTGACAGACAGTGTGGAAGTCGTGCAGGCCCAACAGGCTTTGGCGGGCGCGAATGATCAATACATCTCGAGCCTCTACAACCACAATTTGTCAAAACTCCAGCTTGCCCGCGCGCTCGGTGTGGTGCGAACCAATTACAACCAGTATCTGGCAGTGCAGTAAGCAATAAAGAGAGGATTGCGATGGCTACTCAACCTCATCCCGATGTAGCGCCCGAAGCTGTACCTCCTTCTGCGGACGAAAAAAGTGGCATATCGAGGCGCGACAATGTAAGACGGTCGCGTTTCAAGTTCCACCGTATTTATCTCATTCCGATCGCATTGCTTCTGATATTGGGAGCTGTTCTCTTGTGGCTTTATTTTTCAAGCTATGAATCCACTGATGATGGACAAGTGGATGTGCACCTCTATCCAGTGAGCCCACGCATCTCCGGCTACGTCATTAAAGTCACTGTTGATGACAATCAGTACGTGCATCAGGGAGACGTGCTCGTCGAAATCGATCCTAAAGATTATGAGATTGCCATTGCCAAAGCACGCGCAGATCTGGCAAATGCGGAAGCGACGGCAAAGTCTCTCAATATTAGCGTTCCAATCGCATCCGTAAATACCTCGAGCCAATTGCAATCGGCAACATCCGATGTGAGCAATGCCACCTCAGGCATCGTCACTGCTGAGAAGCAGCTTGCCGCCGCGCATGCTCAGGTGGAGCAGGCGGAGGCCAACGACATTAAAGCGCAGGATGACTTGAAACGGTACAAGAGGCTGGTAGACAAGCAGAACGTTTCTGAGCAGACCTATGATCAGGCATTGGCAGCGGCAAAGGCCAGCACCGCCAGCGTGAGTGCAGCCAAGGCCAATGAAGCGGCGGCTGAACAAGCAGTGCAACAGGCAAAAGATCGGCTAACCCAGGCCGAAGCCAACCATCGTGCAGCTCAAACTGGCCCCCAACAAGTGGCTTCAACCAATGCCCGCGCTCTCGCTGCTGTGGCAGATGTCCAGCAAAAGCGCGCTGCTCTGGACCAGGCGGAGCTCAATCTGCAGTACACAAAAATTGTCGCGCCGGTCAGCGGTGAGGTGAACAAGACTGTTGTGGTCGGGTTGAACGCGCAGCCTGGCCAGCAATTATTGACCGTTGTTCCGCTGGACGAGGTCTGGATCACTGCTAATTTCAAGGAAACGCAACTCAGGCACATGAAAGTTGGGCAAAAAGCAAAAATCCACGTGGATTCAACCGGCACAACGCTGCGCGGACACGTTGACAGCATTGCAGGCGCAACCGGCCCTACTTTCAGTTTGCTTCCACCGGAGAATGCTACCGGAAACTACGTGAAAATTGTCCAGCGTATTCCCGTAAAAATTGTTCTTGAGCCTGGAGAGAACCGTGACCGGCGGCTGCGGCCAGGCATGAACGTTGTGCCCGAAGTGGAACTGCGATGAGCACAGCTGCCCTCACATTCGACCAGGACATCTGGAAGCCGAAGTCCAACCCTTGGCTCATTGCAGTTGTTGTCGCGCTTGGGGCGTTCATGGAGGTGCTTGACACCAGCATCGCCAATGTTGCCTTGCCCTATATGGCAGGGAGCCTGGCTGCGAGCAATGACCAAAGCACCTGGGTATTGACCTCTTACCTCGTTTCTAATGCCATCGTCCTCCCGATCAGCGGCTGGCTCGCGGTGAGGTTCGGCCGCAAGCGGTTTTTCATGACCTGCCTCATCGTGTTTACCGTTAGCTCGTTGCTCTGTGGTCTGGCGCCCAGCCTTCCTTTCCTACTGCTCTTCCGAGTTCTGCAAGGGGCAGGCGGAGGCGGTCTGCAGCCCATGGCACAAGCGATCCTGGCAGATACTTTTCCTCCGCATCAACGAGGACTGGCATTTGCACTTTACGGAATAACTGCGGTCATTGCTCCCACCATCGGGCCCACGCTGGGCGGATGGATCACGTTCAACTACTCCTGGCGCTGGATTTTCTACATCAATGTTCCTGTCGGTATCATGACCTGGCTTCTGGTTCGGCGCTTTGTTGAAGACCCTCCATATTTAAAGCGTCTCAAAAGCGCCGGCGTGAAATTGGACTATATCGGTATTGCTCTTCTGGCGATCGGAGTTGGTGCGCTGCAAATTCTGCTGGACAAAGGCCAGGAAGATGATTGGTTTGGCTCGAACTTCATTACCACTTTGGTCATTGTCGCTGGCACGTGCCTGATCTCACTGGTGATCTGGGAGTGGTTTCAAAAGTCGCCGATCATCGATGTCCGCATGTTCAAGGCTTTCAACTTTGCCAGCGCAAACGTGATGATGTTTATGCTTGGAATTTTGCTATTCAGCAGCCTTGTTCTGATGCCTCAGTTCCTGCAGACGCTCCTGGGCTATACGTCAGAACTCGCCGGTCTGGCTCTTTCAGCGGGAGGCCTCGTCTTGCTCTTCGAGATGCCGGCCATAGGGCAACTGACAAGAAAAATTCATGCGCGACGGCTGATTGCCTTTGGCTGGCTGGCGTTGTCTATTGCCATGTTTTACTCCACGCGGCGAATCGATCTGCAACTCAGTTTTTCTGCCGCCACTTGGTTGCGCATAGCCCAGGTGGTCGGACTGGGGTTCCTGTTCGTACCCATCAATCTTGCTGCCTATGTGGGAATTGCACCAGAGAAAAATAATGCAGTCGCCGGCATGGTCAACTTTATGCGAAACATGGGTAGCAGTGTTGGAACTTCACTGGTGACGACGGTGATTGCGCGCCGGGCCCAATTCCATCAGCTGAGACTTGTGGAGCAGGCGAGGCTCGATAATCCGAATTTTGCCAATGCGGTGCAAGGTCTGACGCAACATTTCGCGAATGGCGGCATGAGCAGACACGAGGCGTCTGCTACTGCCTTGGCCAGTATTTATCGATCCCTGCAGGCGCAGTCGGCGACTATGGCTTATATCGATACATTTATGGTTCTTTGCGTGTTCGCGGCAGTCATGTTCTTCGTGTCATTCTTACTTAAGAAAAATGATCTCGGAGGCGGTGTTACGATCGCAGAGTAATCACCTGGCTGTCGCTTCGAATCCGAGGCCCTCAGGAAGGCAGTATTGAGTATGATCAAAATTATTACTATCGAACGTGAATACGGGTGCGGCGGAGGCGAAATCGCCCAACTGGTAGCAAAGCGCCTTGGCTGGAAGCTTTGGGACCAGGCACTGACCGAAGAAATCGCGAGGCTTGCCAAGTGTCCTACGACGATAGTCGCAAATAGAGAGGAACGGGCCGATCCTCTCTATTACCGGCTTTTCAAATCCTTTCTCCGCGGAAGCTATGAGGGTAGCCAAAATGTGCCCAAACTTAATCTTGTAGACAGTGAGACGATTCTGGTCACAACTCGCAAGGTGGTGGAGAATGCTGCCACGCATGGAAATGGCGTCATCGTTGGCCGAGGGTCCCAACAGTTTCTCAAAGACCGGTCGGAGGCATTGCGCATCTTCCTTTATGCGCCAAACGAAAACAAAATTCGCAGATTAGTGGCACGCGGCAAAACTGAGAGCGAAGCGCAGGAATTGATCGATACGGTCGACAACGAGCGCGCCGATTTCATTAAGAAATATTTCAATGTGGAATGGCCTGATCGCGCAATCTACCACGCCATGATCAATACCAGTTGCGGAGATGAGGCTACTATGCGCATGATCCTGAATTTCATGGACGCCTATGCCCCATGCGCCATTGCGTGAGATCGCTTCGCGGCCGGACCGACCGAAAAACATGAAATCTGAAAGCTTTCCCGTGACAGGGCCTGAGATTCGCATCGAATCCTTAAGGAAGTCTGAAATTAACCCAACGGGCGCCGATGCCTTATCAGCCTATTGAAAATTACGGAATCATTGGCAACATGCGCACGGTTGCTTTGGTGGGCATGAATGGTTCGATTGACTGGTGTTGCTATCCCCACTTTGATTCGCCCAGCGTCTTTGGGGCGATTCTGGATGATGGCAAGGGTGGCCGCTTTCAGATTTGCCCCATCGGCGAGCAGGTGCGGCACAAACAGTTTTATTGGCCATCCACCAATATCCTGATCACGCGTTTCTTGCTTGCAGACGGAATCGCTGAACTCGAAGACTTCATGCCCGTGGGGCTCCCCTCCGATTCACCCTGGTATCACCATCTTTATCGTCGCATCCGTTGTGTCCGGGGTGTCGTGCGTATTGCGCTCACTTGCCAGCCCGCCTTTGATTATGGCAGGAAAAGCCACGAAACCGTGCTCGATGAGCGGGGCGCCATCTTCAATTCCGGCAGCTTGATCATTGCCCTCTCCGCGGACGTGCCCCTAACAAAGGACGAAAAAGGGGGCGTGACAGCCGAGTTTACGCTGGAAGAGGGGGAATCACAGGTCTTCATCCTGAGAGAGCACGACGTCACGGAAACGGTCCTTGATTCTCCAACCGAAGGGGAAGCAGAAGAGCTGTTTCAGAAGACGGTGAAATTCTGGCACCGTTGGCTTTCTACCTGCACTTATCAGGGGCGGTGGCGGGAGCAGGTACATAGGTCAGCCTTGGTGTTGAAGCTTCTTACTTTTGATCCTACTGGGGCGATCATTGCCGCACCCACCACCAGTTTGCCTGAGGTCCTCGGAGGCAGCCGGAACTGGGACTACCGCTACACCTGGGCGCGCGATGCGGCTTTCACAGTATACGGCTTTCTCCGTATTGGTTTCCGGGAAGAGGCCGCAAGCTTCTTCAATTGGCTTGAGAAAAATGCAGGCAGGCTGCAGCGCCCGGACGCAGCTCTGCCGGTTCTCTTCACCGTTTATGGCGACGCACAGATTCCCGAGCAAATCTTGGAACACTGGGAGGGATATCGTGGGTCTAGTCCCGTTCGCATCGGCAATGCCGCGGTTTCACAGCTTCAGATGGATGTTTCAGGCGAGATGATGGATGCGCTTTACCTTTGCAACAAGTATGTCAGCCCCATTGCATACGATGTGTGGCTAAAAATCCGTAAACGGATGGAGTGGATTTGCGAGAATTGGCATCGGCCCGACGCAGGCATTTGGGAGATGCGCAATCGGGAGGAGCATTTTACCTACTCAAAGGTCATGAACTGGGTTGCCCTGGACCGCGGCATCCGGCTTGCGGAAAAACGTGCATTTCCAGCCAACCGCGCGAAGTGGCTTGAGGTTCGGGATCGCATCTACGAAGAAGTGATGAGCCGTGGCTGGAACCAGAAGCGTCGCGCCTTCACCCAGTTCTATGGGAGCGAGGACCTGGATGCCTCGCTGTTGATCATGCCATTGGTTTTTTTCATGGCTCCAAATGATCCCCGTATGCTCAGCACTTTGGCTGCAATCCTCGAGAGCCCGCGTAATGGCGGTTTAGTCAGCGATGGCCTGGTCTACCGGTACCTGCCCCAAACGCGCATCGACGGACTTTCCGGCGAAGAGGGCACATTCAACATGTGCTCCTTTTGGCTAGTAGAGGCACTGGCGCGCGCAGGTGAACGAATTTCGGAAAATCTCGACCAAGCCAGGCTTCTCTTCGAACGAATGCTGGGTTACGCGAATCATCTTGGACTCTACTCAGAACAAACAGGTCCTCAAGGCGAGGCGCTGGGCAATTTTCCGCAAGCCTTTACGCATCTTGCATTGATCAGTGCCGCATTCAATCTGGACCGCATACTAGGCAGTCATTAAGTCTCACCGCAAAAGGATTTCCTCCAACGGTACGGGTCGTAACCTCGTTGTTGGTCACGGTTTCGGGGCGCGTACCAGCTCACTTGATGTACCGTTGAACACTTCGGCATCTCACAATGATAAGGAGCAGCGTACAGCGAACTCTGCGGATCTCAAAACAAGTTGCAGTTGAGCGTTCATGTGTCACCATATCTGACAATGGGAGTTTCGCTGTATCTGCTCTGTGCCGTAAGGCGGCGATGAGGTGCTTGGAATCCCGAGCGAAGATGTCGTTGGGCAGAACCGCGTACCTCTGGCGGAAGCAATCGGAGTAGCAGAAGTACTTTGCAGGATGCTGCAAACGAAACGGGGCAAATGTAAAATTCCTGTTCTTAGTACATTCTTTCCCTGTTATCTCTCCTGTTATTTCCCTGCTCACTCCCTGTTACGATTTCAGCCTAAAAAGCCGTTTACTTCAGTGTTTATGAGAGGATAGACGCGATCTGCCCGCTCAGCAGCCCAAAATTCCCTGTAAATTTCCCTGTTAACGGGAATTTTGGGCCAGAGACGGGTTCGCAGAAGACTGCGTCCTCCGCCATTTAGTCTAAAGCCCTGAATTCACCGCTAGATTACGGCTTCGGAGTCGGGCTTGGTTGCGCCTGTGGCCTTTGCTCTGCCGGACGGGGCTGCTGTGGCCTGTCCGCCACCGCAGGATTCGTCACTGGCGAAGCGGGAGCTGCGTTCTGATCGTCTTCAACCGGCGGTGGTGGCGGCAGCTCTTTCTCAATCGGCTTGCGCGGGAACATCTGGTCGCGCTGCGCCGCCATATAAACAAACGACGCAACAATTACGGCCATCTGCTTCAGGTCTTCCGGCTGAAGGCGATCATAGACATCCATATTGGAGTGATGGGTGCGCGTATCGTACTCCAGCGGGTCCTGGATGAACTGAAATCCCGGGATACCAACCGCGTCAAAGGAAAGATGATCCGTGCCGCCGGTATTGCGCATGGTGAGCGTGTCCATACCGAGATCGTGGAACGGCTTCATCCATGACTCAAATATCGGCTCGACCGCAGCATTTTCCTGCAAATAGACGCCGCGAATCTTTCCCGAACCGTTATCCACGTTGAAATAAACTGAGACCCTGGCCTGCTCGGGCTTAACAGTCACTGGGCCGGCCTCCCGACGAATTACCGTGGGATCACCCTTGCGCTCCGGGTCTTTTGACTCAGGGCGTGAGCCGAAATGATGCGCCACGTACCACTGCGAGCCCAGCAGTCCCTGCTCTTCGCCGGTCCATAGGCCAATGCGTATGGTGCGCCGCGGCCTGAGATCAAGCGCTTTCAGGATGCGCACCGCTTCCATCATTACGACGGTGCCTGCGCCGTTATCTGTTGCGCCCGTGCCGGCGTGCCAGGAATCAAGGTGCGCGCCCAGCATTACAACTTCATCTTTTTTGTCAGTGCCGGGAATTTCCGCAATGGTGTCATTCTGGGTCATTGAGTCTGGGCCGTCATAAAAATCATTTCTTACGTTCAGCTCCAGCTCAACGTCTTTCTTTTCCGCCAGAATGCGCGCGATCCGGGTCCAATGTTCCGTGGCCAATGTGATCTGCGGGCTTCCCACGGTCTGTCCCACTTTGTAAGAGCCGCCTTGCTGCACAAAGACTGTGCCTCCGCCGATGGCTCCCCGGCTGTGGTCGATGATGGCCAGAACTTTTTCTTCATCAAAAAACTTGTTGACCTGGCGTGCCAGCCGGGCGCGCTGGGCAAATTCGCGAAAACGGGCCTCATTCCGCTCACTGGGAATCTGGTAATTCTCAATATCGGCCAGCGACTTCTCGTTATAACGCTCGGAGAGCGGCTCTACTGAAGGCTTCACTTCAGGATCGTCGCCATACAGGACGATTTTTCCAGCCAGCTTGCCTTTATATTTCGCCATGTCCTGTGGCGTGCGGATATTCACTCTAACAACGCTGCCGCGAACGGCGCCGTTTGTGCCCGGCGTCCATGCCTTGGAATAGGCAATGAGCGTTGCGATATCGGGAGAAACCATGCGAACGTTTACATATTCATTGGCCCATCCGCGGCCAAACGGCTCCCACGACTCCAGATGTGAGTTGGCCAGCCCAAATTCCTTCAGCTTGTCCCGGGTCCACTCATTGGCCTTCTTCACATTGGGCGATCCGGTGAGGCGCTGCCCGATCTGGTCCATCAATCCGCTGGCAATCTCCATGATCTTTGAATTATGAAAGCCTTCATAGCGGATCCTGGTTATCGCATCCAGATCAACTTTTTCCTGGGCATTGCATTGGAGCGCAGCGGCCATTGCGAGTACCGCGAAAAATGAAATAAGGCGCTTTAACGATGGCATTGTTTCTCCTTGATGGATTCGGCTGAGTGGCGGGCAGAAAAGTTTATATGCCTTTGGGAACAGGGTCAAATTCTATGCGTGTGAAGATTCATTAAGCCGCACTGCGGCAGCCGCTAAGACTTTTGGGTCGATAGCGGCAGCATGGGGCCTTCGCCGCGCTGGCATTTCGCAATGACTGAAGCAAAAAGGCCGTTACCGCACGGCCCGGGGTCTTCCAACGCGGATGAGAGCGATGGTAAAGCCGCAAATCGCAGCCAAAATGGCTACCGGGATCGCCGCTTTGTAAGCAAGAGTCATATCGGGCGTGGTATGGCTGGCAGCCCGAAGCACCAGCAAAACCACGCACAGGAATGCAACCGAGAGAAGGAAGGTAATCACGCCGGAGGCTATTCCAATGCCGGCACTTAGAAAAAATCTCTTCATAAAAAGCTTCAGGGGCCACAAAATCAAGTGTACGTTAGAATAATAACGTGAGTCAGGCAGTCAATGCGCAACTCCGCACCGCGCAAGAGATTATTCGCGATGCGCGAGTCACTCAGGCAGCGAACGGTATCTGCTATACAACTTCCGGCGAGGTCATGCTTCCTTCCGATGATCTGGAACGGATTGTGCATGCCGTACCCCTTGCCATAGCCGCGGCACTGGACCGCAAAGCCTTCTATTTTGTCCCGCTCGCTATTGGCGACGGCGACAAGACGATGGTGGCCGAACGCTTTGAAGGCCAGCCGCCTGACGGGGCGCTGTGCCATCGCAATATTGATTCCGGCAATGCCCAGTGCGTTTTTATCTCGACGCGCCTGCTGGAAGAGCGCTTTGCCATAGCGTTTGAGTTTTATATCAACGTGGGGCACGCCTTTGTGGATAAGGCAGGAATCTCTCCGGAGTTTGGTGAGTTGGTCTGGGCTCAGGCGGAAAAAGGCGTACGCGGTGAAACCAGCCTGGATGCACATGAATTCCGCAGGCTGGCAAAGATGGATGCCACGGGACGCATGGACGAAAAAGCCAAAACAGACTACTTGGCGGCTGCATTTTGCGATTCCATTGCGATCTACATGCTTTCGCTCTGCCTGGATGTGGACTATTACGAACTGCGCGAACGCGACTATCCTTTGCTTGCGCCCTCAGCGCTGGCTGAACGGTTAAAGAAGGTAGCGGAACTTTTTCCGCCCAATCCTGGATATCAATTCACGATTTCATATAAGCGCAGAGCGTGAGAAATGGACGAGCTTTCTCTGGTAACTCAGGTTTCTCAATAGGAAACGCCTCCTAGCGGAGGCGTTTCTTTCAGATAAAACCGTTTACTGCAGCAGCGTTCCGTTTGGCTCTTCTTCAACCTTCTCTTGCAGCACCACCGCCGATGCAACACGATCACCTTCTTCCAGATGCAGCAGGCGCACGCCCTGGGTGGAGCGGCCAGCTTCACGGATGGTCTTAGTATCAATGCGGATGATCTTACCGAACTGGCTGATGAGCATGGCTTCAGACGATTCGTCCACCAGCATAATTCCGACGACGTTTCCGTTGCGCGCCGTGGTCTTTACATTGATCACGCCTTTGCCTCCGCGTGACTGCAAACGGTATTCCTCTACTGGGGTGCGCTTGCCATAACCCTGTTCGGTTACGCTCAGGATCAGGCTGGGAACCGTCTCTTCGGTAGCCTTGCCGTCTTTGTCTTTGCCGTTGGTCTTCTTGAGCTCTTTCGGAGTGACCGCCATGCCCACAATGTAGTCGTTCTTATCCAGATCCATGCCGCGGACGCCATAAGCTGGCCGCCCCATGGAGCGGACGTCTTCTTCGCCAAAGCGGATTGCCTGGCCTTCATGCGACGCGAGGAAGACAATCTGGTTGCCGTCTGTCAGTCGCACCGCTACGAGTTCATCGTCCTTGTCGATGCCGATGGCGATAATTCCGCGTGACATCACGTTGCAGAAATCTTTTACCGGGGTTTTCTTGACGGTGCCTTTTTTGGTGGTGAAGAAAATATAGCGGTTCTCTTCTTCCAGATTGCGGACCTCAAGCAGCGTGCGCACGGTTTCGCCGGGCTGCAATGCCACCAGGTTGCCAATATGCTTGCCCTTTCCCGCCGCGCCCACGTCCGGCACTTCATACACTTTGAGCCAGTACACCCGGCCAGTGTTGGTAAACACCAGCAAATATGAGTGCGTGGACGCGCTGAAAAGATATTCAACAAAATCCTCTTCGCGCGTCTTCATGCCCGTGCGGCCAGTGCCACCGCGCCGCTGCTGCCGATAAATGGATTGCGGCGTCCGCTTAAGATATCCACTGTGTGAGACTGTCACGATCACCTGCTCGTCGGCGATGAGGTCTTCCAGCGTGATTTCCGTGGATTCGTCCGTGATCTCTGTGCGACGTTTGTTGCCGAACTGCTCTTTTACTTCCTCAAGCTCTTTCACGATCACGGCGCGAAGCTTCTTGTCCGAAGCCAGAATGGATTCGTATTCGGCGATCTTCACGCGAATTTCTTCCAACTCTTTCAGGATTTCCTCGGTAGAAAGCCGCGTCAGACGATAGAGTTGCAGTTCCAGGATTGCATCGGCTTGCCGGGGGGAGAGCCTGCCCTCCGCGCCGCCGACCTTTGCCTGGATCGCTTTATCCACGATCTTGTACTTGGCCGCGAGCAAATTCTCCTTCGCTTCCGCGCGCGAACCTGATGCACGAATGATCTTGATGACCGCGTCCATATTGTCGAGCGCAATCTTGTAACCTTCTAAAATATGCTCGCGTTCGCGGGCCTTTTCCAGCAGGTAAACCGTGCGCCGCCGCACCACGTCCACACGATGATCGATGAAGTGCTGGAGTGCCTGCACCAGCCCCATTTCTTTTGGTTGTCCATTCACTACAGCCAGAAAAATCATGCTGAAGCTTTCCTGCATCTGCGTGTGCTTGAAGAGCTGGTTCAGGATGATCTGCGCTTCCGCTCCGCGTTTCAGCTCAACCACAATGCGCATGCCGTCGCGGCCGGACTCATCGCGCACGTCGGAAATATCGTCAATAACCTTGTCATTCACTAGTTGCGCAATGCGCTCAACAATCTTGGCTTTGTTTACCTGATAAGGAATTTCCCGCACGATGATCGACTTGCGTCCCTGGTTCATGTCTTCAATGGCGGCTTTGGCGCGCATAATAAATTTGCCGCGGCCATGCGTGTACGCCGCTTCAATTCCGCTGCGGCCATAAATATAAGCGCCCGTGGGAAAGTCCGGGCCTTTTACGATCTTTAAAATTTCTTTGAGTGGCGTGGCCGGAGCGTTCACCAGCATGATGGCCGCTTCTACGATTTCAGTGAGATTGTGCGGAGGAATGTTGGTCGCCATGCCCACAGCGATTCCGTTGGAGCCATTCACCAGAAGGTTTGGAATACGGGTCGGCAGGACAGTCGGCTCAACCGTTGACTCGTCATAGTTCGGAACGAAGTCGACAGTTTCTTTGTCGATGTCTTCCATCAGCGCGCCGGCAATACGCTGCAGGCGGCACTCGGTGTAACGCATCGCCGCCGGAGGATCGTTATCCACCGATCCAAAATTTCCCTGGCCATCAATCAGCGGATAACGCAGCGAAAAATCCTGCGCCATGCGGACCAGCGTGTCATAAATTGCGGAATCGCCATGTGGATGGTAGAGACCCATGGCTTGTCCCACTACCTTGGCGCACTTGGTGTATTTTTTGTTGTACTGAAGCCCCATTTCCTGCATGGTGTACAGCACGCGCCGATGCACAGGCTTCAATCCATCGCGCACATCGGGCAGAGCGCGCCCGATAATGACTGACATTGAATAGTCGAGATACGACCGCCGCATCTCCTCTTCAATGTTGATCGGCTGAATGTTGCCCAGGTTTTGCCCGCCGCCATCGCCGCCACCCGGGGGAGGCGTCAACGGCAACTGCGGATTTTGTTCATCTGCCATGTTTTTCTCTCAATCAAAGACACGCGAATTCCACACACTGCAAGCGCTTCCGGCAGACCGATCTGGCCCCGCCGAAATGTCAGCTAAATGCTTGCATTTACAAGAAGTTATGTCTAAAAGGATTACAGAAGATTATAGCACAGAAGAGCGCAGTCTTGGCGTTCCAGAATTCGGTTATTGCTTCCAAAATTAGCTGAAGGAATAAAGATTTGGTAATTGAGCATTTTGTAAATTGCTAAAGGCGGTTACCGGCTTGTTTTACAAATTACCAAATTATCCATTGACCAAATCTAGTTCAGCTTCACCGTCACGCCGCGATCGTCATTGGCCTTGATAGTGGCTGCGGAATCAAGCTCGTCGACATTGATTTTTTTGAGCGCTTTGCCGGAGAAATCAAATACAGTTCCACCCATGATGGCGTAGTTCTTGGTCTCCAGTTGGTGGCCATCCTTGAAGATAAAAACCGTTGCCGGAGATTTGTCTTCAGACGGCGCAGGCGGAGCAGCAGCCGCGTCTTGCTCCGGACTGGATCTCCGTTCAGGCCTGTCCTGGTCGGCAGCAGGAGCTTGCCGGTTTTGTTCGCGGGAGTCCATGTAGTGCTCACCGTATCGGCTGTCGTCCTGGCGTGACATGGCATCATGCGCGCCTTGCAGATAAGCAGCACGCAACTCATCATCACCGCGGTCGGTTGAGGCTTGTTGGGCTGGGGCAGAATCGGCCGGAGTTTCAGGCACGTAAGGATCGGCTACAGAAGGGTATCCGTTGTCCCCATAGATTGGGTAGAACAACGGGACCGGCACAAAAATCTGCCGACGTGGGCTGCGCGGATTTCCAAACCTACGCAAAGGACCGCGCATACGTACAAAATTCCTGGGTTGCGGATGTACCCCAAATGGCAGCGGCGTGGGCGAAAGTACGCTGGCAGGAACACCATGCTGCCGGCCATCGGGTGTAGGCGAGAGCACGGACGCTGGCGCACCATGGGTAACCAATTGAGCTTGCGAGACTTGCAGGGCGAAAGCCAAAAACGGGATGACGAAGATTGGTCGCGACATAAGCACCTGCCTGTTAATGCCTGCCATTAATGATAAACCCTTGCCTACCGGATTTAAACGGGATTTCTCACCCACTGGGCCAATGCCAGTAGGGTAAGAACGCTCCGGAGCAGGAGACATGCGAGCAAAATCAGCATTACTGGGCGGCGGAAGCGGGTTTCCAGAAAGTCCGCTGCCAAACCGCCAACAAATATAAACACAAAACTCAGGCCTAAAGTTGCGTCCCATACGCGGATTGCCGGGACCAGGCTGAACAGCAGCACTGCCAGCAGACCTGTAAGCAGGGGCGCGGTGTTGCCAAAATATCGCGCTCTGGGCCAGCTTCCATAGGCCGTCAGGGCGGCAATAAACAGAAAAACCAGCACATAGCCGTCTGTCCACCGGGATAGCGCGAATGCCATATTCAGGAAGGCTGAGGCCGTTGGCTTCTGGGCCAGCACCGCTTGCAGCCCGACCCCTGGGCTTCCAGTCATCCAATAAACTGCTGCCCAAACCGCGCACCCAATGAAGGACGCGCCCGTAAGCACCATGACGGCCTTTCGCCAGCAGCCCGGCGCAAGATAAAACATGTAGCCAAAGGCCAGCAAAACCAGCG
This sequence comes from Candidatus Angelobacter sp., assembly GCA_036495645.1. Taxonomy (GTDB): domain Bacteria; phylum Acidobacteriota; class Terriglobia; order Terriglobales; family Acidobacteriaceae; genus Angelobacter. The sequence goes on along the minus strand of DASXMN010000072.1, from coordinate 101,202 downwards.
TGAATGACCACCAGGCCGTCGCCAGGGAAAAACCGATGGACAAGCCAAGAATGATAATCCGGGGCACCCATTTCTTTGGCGGAGCGTACAGCGTATGCGCTACCCCGATGGCTGTATAGATCAGCCCCAGGCTGCTCCAGGCCAGGATGATTTCCGGCCCGATGTTGGTGCTGATCGTGATCATCGCGGGTGACGTGCAATAGAGCGCCAGCGCCACGTAGCCGCCTTCGTCATCGAATAATCTACGCGCCACCCACCATAGCGCTGCGCCCAACCAAAGTCCGAAAATAATGAAGGGAAGCCGCAACCACCAGGCGCGCGGTATTGCCAGCGCGGCGCTCAGCTGGGGTGTTGCTATCTTCCTGGCAATGGTGGTTAGCCGCACCGGCAACGCCGCTATCCATCCAGTGAAAGGAGATGAATTAAAGCCTTTTTCACCCGGCCCAGTTAGGCCCGCTGCAATGTAACGATATTCCAGGTCAGAAAGCTTGCGGGTATTGGCGGTCCAAAGGCACTGCGCCATAAATGCCAGCAGCATGAGCCCGGCAAACACCTGCGGCCTGCCAACCCTAAATTCTCTGAGTACCTGAAGCATGAATTCACAGTTGTATCATGTGGCGGCGGCAGATTGGCCCTGAATGCCCGCTTCTTAATACCGACATTAATGTGTTGGCGGCGCTCGCGGCCGTTCTGCGCTTCCTGTATTTGGCTTCGAGCAGCTCGTCAATGAGACCCTGGCCACCACCCCGCCCCGAACAGCACATTCAGTCGGGGCATCCTCCTTGCAACTTGAATAAGAACTTTCTGTTAGAGTTTTTATGCATTCGGTAATGGACCAGGTTTGAATAAACTGATCGTTACAGTATCCGGCAGCGAATGGCCCGGCCATGCCCAGGACTTTGGTTGGGTGAGCTTAGCAAATAGCAGACTCATCGCGGAGCGACGAAATGAACGACATGGAAACTGAGCCAGTGCCCCCCGCCCCTTCTCGCTTTGTAAATATCGTTTTTTTCAACGATCGCGGACTCCGCGCGGGTTGGCGCCTGCTCATTTACTGTGGAATTGTGGCCGTTTTTTATTTCCTGGTGATCGCGCTGTTATTTGTTCTCTCTTCAAAACAGCATAGGCAGTTTCCACCAGTTGAACTTACTCCGTTTTTTACGATCGTCAGCGATGGGCCATTGTTTCTTTGCCTGCTCCTGGCGGCATTCATCATGGCGCGCATTGAACGGCGCAATATGAGTGAATATGGACTGCCGCTCCAGCGTCAGCCTGTACTCAGGCGCTTTCTTGTTGGCTATGTCTTCTGGGGCTTCCTGCCGCTGAGCCTATGTCTTTTTATCATGCGCGTCTTTCACGGTTTCAGTTTTGGCAACTTTGCGTTGCATGGGGGCGATATTGCTCTTGATGGGATCGCATGGGCATTTGCTTTTCTGCTCGTCGGCTTGGCGGAAGAGTACCTTTTACGCGGCTATGCGCTCTATACCTTGGCAGATGGCATCGGTTTCTGGCCCGCCGCAATCCTCCTGGGCATCCTTTTTGGCCTTGGGCATTCAGGCAATCCGGGAGAGACCCGCGTCGGACTAATCGCTACCGTTGTATTTGCTTTGTTTGCCTCAGTGACCCTCAAATATTCAGGGAACCTCTGGCTGGCAGTCGGCGCGCACGCCGGTTGGGATTGGGGACAATCGTTTTTTTATGGCGTGAGCGACAGTGGAATGCGCGCCAAAGGCCATCTGCTTGAGCCTTCTTTCCATGGCCCGGTCTGGCTCACCGGCGGCACTGTTGGCCCGGAAGGCAGCGTGATTACATTGATCCTTTGGGTATTGATGACAGTGATTTTCATTGTGGTTTATCGGAAGCGGCGTGAGCCAGCATTGATGATCGTGCAAAATCAAAAGTACTAATTAGCTGCAAACTCAATGCGCTGTAGCCAAATCTCTTTCTTGGCGCTGCCGGCTATCTTGCTGGCCCTGTACTACGGACCATCTAAAAATCAAATGATGTGGTTCAGACAGACCGGCGCTCATGGCAATTTCGGAGGTGGAAGTGGCGGAGGTTGAAGGGATTTTCCATTCCCAAGCGTAGCGGCAAACGCCTGAATGGCCGGAATATATCCCTGGGTCAGGTCCATTTCATTATGATCGGCATTTTGCGCCCAGAATGCCTGTTTGGGCGGGTTCGCCAGATCAAATATTTTCTTCCCATGCCAGAAAGGAATTACCGAATCACCGTGACTGTGCATGATCAGAACGGGACAGTGAACGTGCCGAATGTATTTATAGTTGGGGAATTTATCGAATGGGAGTAGTGGAACGCGGGTCAGCACGCGAAATGCCGAGACGAACGGGCTTTGCAGGATCAACCCAGCCGACGGCCTTCGTGCTGCGAGATATGTCGCTGGGCCGGTACCTACAGATCGTCCAAAAATAATGATGCGGTCAGGAGCGGTTTGTAGATTAACAGCCAAAAATTCATAGGCTGCCGCTTCATCTTCATAAGCCGTCTTCTCTGTGGCCTTGCCCTCGCTGGTGCCGTACCCCTCATAATCATAAGAAAACACGCTAAAGCCTCCGCGTCGCAGGTCTTCCAGCCAGTATCGATCATCGCCCAGGTCTTCAGCGTTACCGTGGCTCACCAGCAAAGTGAACCTGGCCGAAGGGTTAGGCAGATAAATTGCGGAAATCTTTTTTCCATTTGCCGTCGTAATCTTGAGAATATCTGGCGAATCCTTGTAGGAAGACGGGTGCGGCAGGAAGATCATGCTGTCTGATAAGAAAAACGCGAAAGCAAAAAAACCGAGATAAAGTGCGAAGATCAAGAGAAGCATGACACGCAAAATTCGTTTCACTTTAAGAGTTCCTATTAGTAGAGAAACGGGGAACTTCGGCTTTTGTGTGACGGCATGTTTTCATGGTGTTAAATCAGCAATACAAGAAGCAAAGCAGACATCCCCATCTCCTCAATGGTAGTCCAACGATGTAGAACACCCCCGTAGGACCACATTATGAAGTCTATTCGTCTCTTTGTTCTTCTCTTTCTACTAGGCCAGCTCTGTTTCAGCTCTAATGCTCTTGCTGCTGTAGGAGTAACCGTACACCCGGTTAGAACCTCATTGACCTTGACCGAACCGCAGCAGTTCACAGCTACAGTTGTGAACACCACAAATCATAGCGTGATTTGGGCGGTGGATGGAGTTACCGGAGGGAACTCAACAGTTGGAACAATTTCGACTTCCGGCTTATATCATCCTCCGGCTAAGCGTGGAACACATACGATTACGGCAAAAAGTGTAGTCCAGTCCACGGCCAAGGGCTCAGCGACGGTCTGGGTGACAGACTACCCGGGCATGTTCACTTATCATGCCGACAAATTTCGCAGCGGAGTCAACCTACAGGAGTTCGCCCTCACCTCGACCACGGTGAAGTCGGCAACCTTTGGAAAAGTCTTTTCTCGAGCGGTTGACGGACAAATCTATGCCCAGCCGCTGCATGTGGCAAACCTTACTATTGCCGGAGCCAAGCACAATGTAGTCTTCGTTGCCACCGAGCACAGCAGCGTGTATGCCTTTGACGCTGACGGAAAATCGACTGCACCTTTCTGGAAACGCAGCTTCATTAATCCATCAGCAGGGGTCACTACCATCGCAAAGCCATCCAATGGGTTGATCGCGCCGGAAATCAGCATCAGCAGTACGCCCGTGATCGATACCGCAACAAGCACAATCTATGTGGCTGTCTCTACGAGCGAAAATGGGAACATAGTTCATCGGCTGCACGCACTGAGTCTTACCACCGGAGCGGAAAAGTTTGGCGGCCCGATAACGATTCAAGGCTCAGTACCTGGCACCTATCCCGCGATATCGGTGAATGGGCGCGTGCCTTTCGTCCCCAAACAACATTTGCAGCGTCCTGCTTTACTGTTCCTCAACGGCAACGTTTACATCGCATATGGCTCCAATGGTGACGCGCTCCCCTATAACGGCTGGCTCTTTGCTTACAGTGCTCAAGGCACCAATGTGCTGCATCAGGTAGCAATTTTCTGTGCCAGCCCGAACCAGGGGGCCTCCGCGATATGGCAAAGCGGAGATGGGCCGGCGGCTGATCCTTCCGGAAATATTTATCTGGCCACCGGCAACGGAGGCTTTGATCTCAATACCGGCGGACCGGATGCAGGCAATACTGTCCTGAAACTGGCATTGCAATCGGGAGCTTTGGTGAGGCTAGACTACTTCACACCGTCAAACACGGCGGAATTGACAACGGACGATCTGGACTTAGGCGCCGGCGGGCCGATTCTGCCGCCAACCCAGACAGGCGCCGCCGCGCCTAGCCTGGTAATAGTCGGAGGCAAAGATGGAAAAATCTATGTGATCAATCGCAGCAACATGGGGAAATTCAATTCCAGCGCAAACAGTAATGTACAAACCATACCTCTTGGGAATCCAGATCCCACGAATGGGCTCTTTGCGACTCCGGCGGCCCTCGGTTCCTCGATTTATTTTGGTGAGGTCGGTGAGCCGCTTGAACTGTTCACGTTCTCAAGCGGACTGCTTTCAACAGCCCCCACCGCCCAAAGCAGCAATGTATTCCTCTATCCGGGAACGTCACCGATGATCTCAACCAACGGGACCAGCTCGATAGTCTGGACCCTTGACTTGCATGCTTATGTGGGCGGCACGCCGGACGGCACGGCCAACACTCCTGGCCCGGCGGTATTACATGCCTACAACGGCTCTACGATGCAGGAGTTATACAACAGCACACAGGCAGCCTCGCGCGACCAGGCGGGGAAAGCACTCAAATTTACTTCCCCCACCATTGCGAACGGGCATGTCTATGTTGGCACGGCGAATGAGCTGGATGTGTACGGGTTACTGCCCTAACTCGTTTTGAGCAGTTACCGCTTCCCCATTGGCATTTTCGCGTGGGCCGCCGCCGCTTGCTTCTGCTCCACTGACGGCGCTGGCGGCTCCGCTACAAGCTTGAGCAATCCCAGTTCCTTACGCAACTCGATTTCAAGCTTTGCGGTCATGTCTTTGTTCTCTCTCAGGAATTGTTTTACGTTCTCCCGGCCCTGGCCAATACGTTCGCCTTTATAGCTGAACCAGGCACCGGATTTCTCGACGATTTCTTTGGCTACACCAAGATCCAGCATGTCGCCTTCCCGCGAAATGCCTTCGCCATACATGATGTCGAACTCGGCTTCGCGGAAGGGTGCGGCAGTCTTGTTTTTTACCACCTTGACCTTGGTCCGGTTGCCGACAACTACATCACCATCCTTGATGGCGCCAATGCGCCGGATATCGACACGCACAGACGAATAAAACTTGAGTGCGCGGCCGCCCGTTGTGGTTTCAGGATTGCCGAACATCACGCCAATTTTCTCGCGGATTTGGTTGATGAAGATCAGGCAGGTGCGGGACTTAGAGACAATACCCGTCAATTTTCTTAAAGCCTGCGACATCAAGCGCGCCTGAAGGCCCATGTGGCTGTCTCCCATTTCGCCTTCCAGTTCGGCCTTAGGCACCAGGGCCGCTACTGAGTCCACCACCAGGACATCAATGGCGTTGGAGCGGACCAGAGCCTCGGCTATTTCCAGCGCCTGCTCGCCGTAATCTGGCTGTGCCACCAGCAGGTTATCCACGTCCACGCCTAATTTTTTGGCGTAACCAGGATCCAGCGCGTGCTCGGCATCCACAAATGCAGCCATGCCGCCGGTTTTCTGGGCTTCAGCAATCACCTGGAGTGCTATCGTCGTCTTGCCGCTTGATTCCGGGCCAAAAATCTCAATTACACGTCCGCGGGGAAAGCCGCCTACGCCGAGCGCGGCGTCAAAAGAAATGGATCCGGTGGAGATCACGGCAATAGGAACAATCGCTTCTTTGCTCCCCAGCCGCATAATGGACCCCTTGCCGAACTGCTTTTCGATCTGCGAGAGCGCAAGATCAATTGCCCTGGTTTTTTCCTGTCTTTCGTCAGCCATGTATCGTCTCCGTGCAGCATTCCTCTGTTCAAAAGAGCTGCTTTGCGTGTGTTCTGGTTTTCCCCTGATTTGGGGTGGTCTCTATATTTTTATCATATAGCGAATAAAAGGGGAATTTATTTTTATCAGCCGTAAAAAAGGCCCCCAGACCGAAATCTGGGGGCTGAGCCGACAGGAACAAACTTTTTACCAGTAAGTGAGCTTTACGTTATCCAGCCAGGTGCTGAAGGCTACGTGGTTACCACGCATGTCTTCCTGGAACGCCACATTCAATTCGTTTACGCCGGAGGGGCGGGCCGGGTAGCTGCGATTTACATAATGGGTCACGCCGTCCAGCGTGAGAGAGACATAAGTCACATTGCCACCGTTGCGTTTGAATTGCCATGTCAGGTGATGCCACTTGAAGGCGGCCGGCATTGTGCAGGGAATCCCTGTGCTTATCCAATTGCCTGATTTATTGCCCCAGACATCCCAATGTCCGGCGGCGATGTTGCACTCTGTGCCAAAGATCCAACGCAAGTGGCCGTTGGCCTGGTTATTGTCAAATTCCAGCGCCTGAGCATTCTGGGGCGCTTGTATGTAGAAATCCACGTCGTAACGCAGGTTGGTGGCACCGTTGGCTGCACCAAGCTGCTTCCACCACAAGGCGTCAGCATACGGCTTGCTGCTGGCAATGTGAAAAGTTCTGGAAACGCCGCTCATTGAAGGCGAACCCGTGGTAGCGCTAAAGATGGAGGCTGCAGGGCCGGCTGAGTTGGCGCCTGCACAGGCTACACAGCTTTGCCACCCGCTCATTCTCTGGATCTGGCTCTTGACTGTCTGGGCGGATGAACGAAGCGATGTAGCCGCCAAAAGGAACAGTGCAACTGCGAGAATGGACATGCTCTTGGTTGTTTTTTTAAGTATCACTATTTTTTTTACTCCAGGGGGATTGTTTTCATGCCGCCATTTCCAACGGCGAAAGTGAGCCTAAAGGGCCATCTACTCTGCTACAACCCTTTTCGACCTGTCGGCTGAGAAACCCAAAATCGCGAACTACTAGGTGATTAAGGCCAAAACTTAGTTCTAAAAAGAAAAGGAGCGGCCCGAAAACCGCTCCCAATGCCTTTCCTGCATATTCATTGCAATTTTGTATTTTTGGTTCGAAAAAACCCAAGTTCTCTCTGAATCACACACCCTTAGTACTACCAGTATGAGAGAGTCACTCTGTCCAGCCATGCTGAATAAGCATGCATGACGGAGTCTCCATCCATCTGGAAGGCCACATTCATCTCATGGACGCTGGAGCCCCGCGCGGGGTAGCTGCGATTCACATAGTGAGTCACACCGTCATAGGTGAAGCCCACAAAGATCACATTGGTCGTAGTGCGCTGGAATTCCCACGTCAAGTGGTGCCATTGAAACGCAGTAGGAGCAGAGCAAGCGATCCCTGTTGAAATCCAGTTACCGGCTGCGTTCCCCCAAACATCCCAGTGCCCGCCCTTGATATTGCATTGCGTGCCATAAATGAACTTGTGAGCGCCGTTGGATTGATTATTGTCAAACTCCAGTGCCTGTGAGACGCCAGGATTGGTGATATAGAAATCCAGGTCATACTTCAGATGTGTAGCGGTATCAGCCGCGCCAAGCTGCTTCCACCAGAGAGCATCCGAGTAAGGCTTTGTTCCGCTGATGCTGAACTTAGCGGAGTTGCCATCGAGTGAAGGAGACGCTTGATTCTCTACCATTGAGAAGACGGCCACGGGACCGGCAGCGTTAGCTCCGGCGCAGACCGTGCAACTGGACCAGGCAGGCATTTGCTCGATATTGCTTTTTGTGACTGCGCCGACGGGAGGAGGAGGCAAACTCCCGGGCGTGGGAGTAGCGGTCGGTGTAGGCGTCGGAACCGGCGCTGACCCGCTGACGATCAAGGTAAGCGGAGTTTTCATTACCAAGCCAGTCAGATCCCAGGCTTGAACCACGACATTGTGCGTGCCAGCGTTAATGACGACAGAGGTGTCAAGCTTGCTGGCATCGACCAGGTAAACGCTTACATTGTCCACATAAATTCTCATGGCGGTAACAGCGTGCGTAGATGTTGCTGAGGCGACGAAGTGGACCGGGGATCCCGACGTGGATCCGGCTGCAGGCGATGTAACGGTGACTCCCGCAAAGCATGCGGTGGCCAGAGTCAGAGTCGTGATCATTAACCGAATAGCTTTTTTCACTTGCGTACTCCTTCAGAGCTAGGGTGCTTTTCCTTGAGGAGCAGAGGTTACGAGTGCATCTACTCTGGATACATCGGGAGACCACTTATTTGACTAGGATTTCACTCTTAGGCTGGTACTAGAGTGGCAGGGGTGCGGGGCAACTGCGTAAATACAGGCCGAATTACGATAAAAGCAGAAAGGATTAAGTAGGTTTCCGTACGGAAACACGGAATAACGGAATAATAAGCAGAGGAGCCCTGTGTAAAATTGTGAGGAAATCTGGATTTCTACGCTGCTGAATCCTGGACGGTGGCCAGCACCTTTTCCGTCTTGTAACGCAGCACTCCTTCAACATCTGCACGATGCAGCTTATGAATCAGAAATAGGGGACGCCGGCGAACTTCGTCATATATTCTTCCAATATACTCGCCAAGCAATCCTGTGCAAATGAGCTGAACGCCCCCGAGAAAGAGAATCGCCAGCATGGTGCCAATGTGCCCGGCCCCGGGTATGAGGCCAAAATACTTGAGATGGAACACAGTATTACCAATTGCGACCACTGATAAAAACAGCGTGAATGCGAGCACCATTCCGCCCAGCGCCATTCCCAGTCGAAGAGGCTTGTAACTGAAGCTGAAGATTGCGTCCATGGCATATTTGAACAGCCTGGGAAGCGTCTGCTTGGCCTCACCAGCAGCCCGTCCAGCGCGCTCGTAATACACTACCGCAGTCGGGAAGCCTACCCAGGCGCGCAGTCCGGGGAGATAGCGATTGCACTCTTGCAGATTGATGATTGCGTCAGCGGCCTGACGATCAAGCAGCCCAAATATCCCCGCGTTCAGAGGGATGGGGAAATCCGAAATCAGCCCCATTACTTTGTAGAACAATGGAAACAGTTGGCCACGAAGCCCTTTTTCAGCGCGGCGGGACCGCTCCGCGATCACTACCTTTGCCCCGCGTTTCCATGCCTGAATCATGCGCGGCAACACTTCCGGAGGATCCTGAAAATCGCCATCCATCAGCATGATGGCGTCGCCTTTGGCAACTTGAAGGCCGGCCGTCAAGGCTGCCTGATGGCCGAAATTACGCGAGAACTCCACCACAGAGACGCGTGGATCGTTCCGATGAATTTCCATCAGCAGGGAAAGTGAGGTGTCCCGGCTGCCGTCGTTTACATAAACTATCTCCCAGCTTTCTTCCTGTGTCTCCATTACATTGCGGACTGCCGCGTGGAAAGCGGTGATGTTTTCTTCTTCGTTGTAAATTGGCACTACGACAGACAGCATGGCCCAACCCCAGGAGAAATGTTTTGTACGTTCAATAACTTTCCATCAAGTGTGATGCGGTTTTCCCATGGGACAAAATTGGCTGTCCCCATGGGTACGCACATTTAGTTACGCCGCTTCGCCCTTTACTACTTCTTTAAGCGACGGCTTAATCGGCATTGGACGCTCTCCCACAACGTCGGGACGGCCAACGCTGTAGTAATTGAGTCCTGCGGCTTCCATTGCTGATGGGCGGAACAGGTTCCGGCCATCAACGATAATGGGATACCGCAAGAGCTGCTTTACACGTGTGAGATCCAATGCGGCAAAATCCTCCCACTCAGTCAGCACCAGGCAGGCATCCGCCCCGTCCAGGGCCTCATAGGCGGTGCTGGCGAATTTCACGCCTATGTTCGGGCCAAACTCTTCCGCCGCCCGGTCCATGGCTGCGGGATCGTAAGCCGTCACTGAGCACCCCTCCTTGAGAAGAGATTTGATAATGGCCACAGCGGGCGATTCACGCAGATCGTCAGTCCCGTTCTTGAACGCCAGGCCAAGCACACCCAGTTTCTTGCCTTTCAGCGTCCAGAGCGCTTTGCGTACTTTGCGCATAAATCGATTGCGCTGCTCTTCATTTACCCTGACTGTTTCATCAAGAAGCCCGAAGTGGCATCCGTTCTCGCGTGCCACAGACCGGAATGCCAGCAGGTCTTTGGGGAAGCACGATCCGCCATACCCGACGCCCGGCGAGAGAAAACGGCGTCCAATGCGGGAGTCTGTTCCAATTCCCTCGCGCACCTGTTCCACGTCTGCGCCTACCGCTTCACAAACGCTGGCCACCGCATTAATAAAGGAAATTTTCATCGCCAGGAAGGCATTGGAAGCGTGCTTGATCAACTCCGCGCTTTTGGCGCTGGTGCGGATCAGCTTGGCTTGAAATGGCCCAGCCACCGGCCCCGGAATCGCGTCCGGCTGCTTGAAGTAGCTGCCGTCAGTCAAAGGCTGATAAGCTCTGGCCACGACCTCCGCACAACGCTCGCTGTCTGCTCCCACCACAATCCGGTCAGGATATAGGAAGTCTGCCACGGCCGTTCCTTCACGCAGGAACTCCGGGTTGGATGCAACATCAAACAGCTCAGCCGGAGCGCCATTCAGCAGCATGATCTTGCGCACCCAACTGTTGGTGTAAACCGGTACCGTGCTCTTCTCTACAACCACCTTATAGTCATCAATGGCGCAGGCAATTCCCTGGGCCACGGATTCCACATAAGAGAGGTCGGCATCGCCATCATCTTTGGGTGGCGTGCCTACGGCTATAAATATGACTTCACTGCGGCGCACGGCCTCGGGCAGGTCGCCGGTAAAGTCCAGGCGTTTGCCGCGGTGGCGCTCAAGCAATTCAGGAAGAAATTTCTCATGGATCGGGCACTCGCCGCGTTGCAATTCGGCAAGTTTGCGCTCGTCATTATCGACTAGAAGAACATCATGGCCTAATTCGGCAAAACAGGCTCCGGCCACAAGGCCAACGTAACCTGATCCTACTACAGCAATTCTCATTGCGGGGTCCCCATGGTTCGACGAAAGTTCGCTCAGGCGCCCAATTTTGGATTCCAGAGCAGCTAAAAACCTTCGATGTCTGAAGACCTGCTCGGGATGTCAACCTAAGTAAATCCAGCAGCAATCCAACATCAAGAGAGCAAAATGACATCTGACACTCAGAATGTGAGCTGCTGAATTTGGCGCTCCGTAGTACCAAACACACAGGAAGTTTTCTCTGGCACAGGAGCGAAAATGGCTAAGTTAAGCAAAATCTTTTTTGGCGGCTCTGCTGCTCTATTGTTTGTTTTCCTTCTGGCCGGCTGCCAGGGAGTGGGGCTGGCGGCTAATGCCAATCCGACGCCAACACCCGCAGCAACACCAACTTTTGCTCCAACACCCGGATCGCTTCAAAGCGTCAACCACATTATTTTTATGATGCAGGAGAACCGCTCTTTCGATTCTTACTTAGGCAAACTCAATGACTATCGCGCCAGCCTGGGCTTGGGAAGAGATGCAGACGACCTGGAAACGGATTTCACCAATCCCGCCGATGATGGCGATACCATTTCCACTTTTCATCTTGGCACTGGCTGCATCTATAACACCACCGCTGCATGGCTGGAGAGCCATGGTAATGCCAATCGGTTTGATACCAGTGACAGCGCTCCTCTGCTTCTAGACGGCTTTGTGCACACCGCCGGAGGGTCGGCCATTTTTGATGGTGATCCAGACACTAAGGGTGTGCGTTCCATGGGCTATTACACGCAGGTGGATATGCCATCGCCGTACTGGTTCGCGACACAGTTCGCTACGTCTGATCGTTTTTATAATCCCGAGCCTGCCCAGACGGAAGACACACGGCTCTACGCCATGGCCGCCACTTCGCAGGGCCTGGTGCAACCTCCGCAGAAAACCAACACGCAACTTACGGCCAAGACAATCTTTCAGTTGCTGGACGCAGCCAATATTTCCTGGAAAATCTATTCTGTTGACCGGCAGCCCGATGGCAAGCTGATCACGACATTGCGCAATTTTCAGCCTTATGGAGCTACCAAGGAAGATCACATTTTCCCGATTTCGCAATTTTTGACAGACGTACAAAATGGGACCCTGCCTCAGTTCTCTTACATCGAGCCCGGGTTTTCATCGGGACGCGATGAGCATCCAGGAAAAACCAATAACCTGCAACCGGGTGCAGCCTTCATAAATTCTCTTTTTACGGCGCTCATCAACAGCCCGTCATGGAAGGACTCGATTTTTATTGAGACGTTCGATGAAAATGGCGGCCTGTTCGATCACGTAGGCCCCATGATCGACGGCCGGCCGATTCAGGAATTGGCGATCGGATCTGGAGGACAGGCGGTAGGGCCCGGCAGATATCCGACAGATGCGACTATCCAACATGTTCCAAGCCCTGACGGCATTAAGCCTCGCGATCTCAGACCCAACGATCCGAATGACGATTTCATCCGCACCGGATTCCGTGTGCCGTTGATTATCGTATCGCCCTTCGCCAAGCCGCATTATGTCTCGCACACACCGATGGACTACACGGCCGTACTAAAGTTCGTGGAGAAACGCTTCAACTTGCCGAATTTGACGGCTCGTGACGCCGCCCAGGCTGACATGGAAGAGTTCTTTGACTTTTCCTCACCAAATTTGAATCCTGGCTCGCCCGCCAGCCAACCGCTCAACCTGCCGTGTAACGCAGACCTTGCATCGGCAGCTAAAAAGACCACTCCCTAAAAGATAATTTTTTGCTAAGTTTTCACGATGGGGCGGTACTGATATATCCAACTCACCCTCTCATCTTTGCAGTTGTAACTCTTCACCATTTGCTGCTCTTCTGTGCATAGTGTGACAAGTCTTTATCCTGTCTCTGTTTGGTCCAGTCCCCTTTTACGTTCTTGACTCTTCTAACCCATTGAAGCTTAAGGATTGCCTGGGCCGAAACGGCCCCAAAATGGGCAAGCGCATGGACGAAATTCCACAAACTTTCCCAAATATAAGAGGCTGCAAGGCCGTAGAATTTTGGTTCGTACTAACAAAGACAGAATGGGACAGGAAGAAGACATCCCAATACGGGACTTACTGCAACTTTGCCTGCGCTTAAATGACGAGCAGCATTGGCAGCAGTTTGTGCGTCGCACACACACAGTGATCGCCGGTGTGGTCCTCAATACATGCCGCCGATGGCAAGAGCCTTCCCGCAGTCTGGGAGATGACCTGATACAAGACACGTATGTGAAGCTTTTTGCGAATGACCGAAAAGCTTTGCGCAGCATCAAGAATGAATACGAGAATACTATTTATGGTTTTTTGAAAGTTGTGGCTTCAAATGTGGTGTGCGACCACTTCCGCCAGTCTAAAAATAAGGTGGTTGAAATCGAGCCGACAGATCTGGTCTTGCCACCATCGCCTGACGGTGCCCACAGAATTGAGGTTACACAGAGAAGGCATGAAATTGAACGCAAACTGGAAGAGCTTTCAGCCACACCCACATACAACAGAGACATGGCCGTTTTCTGGCTTCACCATGCTCAGGGTTACACAGCAAAAGAGATATCGTTGCTTCCCGGCATTGGCCTTACGGTCAAGGGAGTTGAAGCATTGTTGTTTCGGCTCATGCGCTTCCTGCGCGACCGTTTGGGGCTGCCGGAAGATCGCGGTAAAGATTCAGATCGCAGCAAAGATACAGAAGAAAACAAAGGCACAAGCAACGCCGAAGAGGAAAAATGAAAGCGGCTAAGAGGCAGTCGTTCATCGGTTTAAGTACGGGTGAAAAGGATTTTTTTGTAGTTTTACGTCTTTGGAATTGAAGGCAGTATGGTGATTGATCGCAGAATGAATCAAGGACGGTCATTTGGCAATGATCCAGATACCCGGCAGTTGGGGAATGTGCGACCAATTGCAAAAATACAGAACCGAGCGAATTGTGTGCTGCAAGACATTTTCTCAGAAGGTTGATTATTGATTTATGAGCGTGCCGCTAAATAATAATTGCCCTGACGACGAATTATTGCAGGAGGTGGCGGCTGGAATTGGTTCGCCGGAACTGGCCCAGCAGACGATGAGCCACGTTGCAAGGTGCAGTACGTGCGCTGCAGCACTGCGCCGGTACATAAAAGAGTTTTCTGAAGAACAATCCCCCGAAGATGCTGTAATTATCAAGCAATTGCAGAGTTCCAGACCGCAATGGCAGAAAAGCCTGGTGCGGGAATTGGTTGGAGGCCGACGCCGATTTCCCTGGCTGAAGCTGGCGCCAGCCGCCATAGTGGCAGCGCTGGTAATTGTGGCGGTGATCGAAGGCCCTGTGCTGGTGGACAATTTCAAAGTGAATTTAGCTCTGAAGGGAGTTGCTTCCGCTTTTACTGACCGCCGGACTACCGAGATGCGGCTTACTTCAATAGGCCATTCGCCGTACAATCCATTCCCCGTAGAACTGGGCCCAGAGAGTGGGCGTGGGTTGGATGAAGTGCCAACTTCTCTGCACGATGCCACAGGAGCGGCCAATAAGAATCTGCAAACAGCCAAGCCCGATCCGCGCTGGTTGCAAGTCCAGGGGCGCGCTTTGCTGTGGGAGGCCACACCGGCCAGTCTTGAAAAAGCCGAGAAGGATTTTGAAAAAGCGCGGTCAGCAGGACTGGCCAGTCCCAGCCTGGAAATTGATTTGGCCGCCAGTTACTTTGAACGCGACAGCCGCAACGAACATCCCAATCTGCAACGCACGCTCAACCTGCTGAGCGAAGTGCTAAGCAAGCCTAACCTGACCAAAGACGATCAGGCCAGCGCCCTGTTTGACCTGGCTATCGCGTATGAAAAGACCCAGGCATGGGACTTGGCAGTGGAAACATGGGAGAAATATCTTCATGTTGACAGCACAAGCGGATGGACGAGAGAAGCTCAGCAACGGCTTGAAACCGCGAAAGCAAAAGCTTCCAACATGCACCGGCAGAGTTATTCAGATCCTGGTTTTTTTTTGCAACAAAAAGCCCAAGGCACTCTGAGGCCTGAAGACCCGGAACAGTATCAACAAAAAGCCTTGAGCGAGTGGCTCCCGACAGCTGTGGCGGACAAAAACAGCGATGCCTATCGCGCAATCCAGGGGTTGGCGGAAGTGTTTGCGGAACACCAGGATTTCTGGTGGAGAGACTTTTTGGAAGCTATGCGGCCCGCAGATATGGATGCGGCAGCGGCGCTCAGCAAAGCTGTACAGGCAAATGACGAAGGCCATTATCAAGTTGCCGAGGATCAGTCACTAATCGCGGTCGCGCAATTTGGACGACGGCATAACTTTCCTGCCACGCTCTGGGCCAGTTTTGAACAGGTGTATGCCCGCAGGAGAATTCTTAATAGCGCGGACTGTCTTGCACGAGCGGACCCTCTCGCAAAACGGTTGTCTCAAACCAACTACGCCTGGCTGACGGCGCGCGTTTTATTGGAACAGGCTGATTGCAGAAACATCTACGGACAGTTCGCGGAATCTGATGAGAGTCTGGTTGCGAGCCGGCGAATGGCAAATGATTCACATTTCCCTGTCTTGACGCTCCAGAATCTGGGAATTTCTGCAGGCATGAAGCATCTTCGGGGCAATTGCGACGACAGTTGGAAAGAAGCGGTCACCGGTCTAACGCTCTATTGGCAAGTCATCCATGCAAGAGGAGAAAGACTTTTTCAGTTTTACGCCGTCATGCTTCAGTGTTCACTGGAAACGGGATCTTTGAGTTCAGCGGAAGCATTGATCAGGCACGCCGTGGCCATGAGGAAGGACCCCTCCGCCAATATCGAACCTGATTCGACCATTGACGGCCTGCTACATTTGCACTTGGCGAACATTCTCCTTGCTCAACGTAACAAAAAGGCCGCTGTTTCAGAGCGTAATCTTTCCCTTGCTTTGCTGAATCAGCCGGGCGAGCCCTCAGCCGACAAATACAGGTTAATTACCGAGCTGGAACCGGCAGAATTTCAATTCGCAAGAGGGGAGGCCAAACTGGCGCTTTCTACTCTCGCTCCGGTCATGAAATTACTCGGCCCAAGCCAAGACAAGTTTTTTTCGCTGCGGTGCAGGAAATTACTTGGAGATATCTACTTCAGCCTAGGCGAAGACGATCAGGCCGTTTTGCAATATCAAGATGCTATTGATCTTGCCGAAGCATCTCTGGGAAGAATTAAAAATGGCGCTGGGCGCCTGGCGTGGTTGCGCGCGACGGATGAGAGCTATCGCGGACTTGTTAGAGTGCTGTTGGCCCAGAAAAAAGACCGGGAGGCCCTTGCACAATGGGAGTGGTATCAGAGCCGGCCTATGTTGCAAAGCTTGCCATCGGATAATACCGGGACGGAGACGTCATTAAACAAAGCCGGCAAAACAGTTACACCGCATCATTTTTTCGCTGGGCCGAACGAAACTCGTCTTGTATATGCAGTGTTCAAGGATGGCTTGCAGATATGGCTTGCGCAAAACAATTCAGTCCAAAGCAAATGGGTGTTTGTTGATCAGCGCGAGTTTGAGGAACTTGCCAGGGACTTTGTAAAGAAATGCTCTACGGAATCCTCGGATTTGCAGGAGCTTCAGCAAGAAGGGCAACAACTGTATTCGCTCCTCTTGCAGGCTCTCTTGATCGATGCATCAAATTCACCAACGATTATAGTTGAACTGGATAGACGTATTTCCAGCTTGCCCGTTGAAGCTCTCCGCAGTCCTGACGGCCGGTATTTCGGAGAGAAATACCCGTTGGTTTACTCGACAGGATCGGCCGTTGATCTCTCATTGAACAAGCCTCAACCTGTTACTCACGCTGATTCGGCGCTTCTCCTGGATGCCACCCATTCTGGGGAACCGGGATATCTACCCGGCATGGAAGAAGAGCGAAGGACAATTCTCCAGACGTTCCGGCATGTTCAGGTGATAGATTCAGCCGGGGCGCATTGGGAAGTAGTCAGGCATTCACTCGGGCGGAGCAGAATTTTTCACTACATGGGGCACGGTCGGCCCAATGGCACAGGAACAGGGCTCTTGTTCAATGAAACTCACGCGATTCGCGCCCAAGATTTCACCCCGGAACTTTTCAAGAATTCGCAGTTAGTTGTATTGGCAGCCTGCTCCAGCGGCAAAGGAAAAGACGGAGTACTTGACACCGATAATCTGGTGCACGCGCTGCTTGGTGCTGGGGTGCCGCGGGTGATTGCAACTCAGTGGAATGTGGATTCGGGCACGACATCTCAGGTTATGCAGAGTTTCTATCACAATATTGCTAAAGGTGAACCTGTTACGCGAGCATTGTTCGATGCGCGGAATGAGATGGTGAAACGTGCTCCGCATCCCTATTATTGGGCAAGCTTTACTGTGGCGGGATTGCCAAACTAGGGTCATGAACCGACAAGTTATTTTGTGAGGACCACTGGTTAAAGCTATAAGGAGATAGGTAATGAACAGACGCACACTGCTGAAAGGATTCGCGGCGGTACCACTTGCAAGCACCCTGGGATTTGGTAAAAACAAGGACGATGATGACAATCGACGCCCCGGGCCGAAATCACATAGGTTGCAAATTCTGTTGGATGGCGCGTTCGCCGTTGTCATTCAGCGCGGCAACCGGAACTCCATCCTGGCATTTTCGCCAAGAGATAAGAGCGAGCCTCACAAGTTCTATTTCAATGATCCCAATTATGCCCAGGCCTCGGAGAAGAACTTCAATTTTGAGCTTCAGCCGGAAGGCCTCCGCCATACTGAACGGACTGAAATCTCACCGGGCTTTGAAGATTTCCAGGCGACCGTGAAGAGCTGGAAGCTTACCGAGAATTTTGTGGCCATCAAGCTGCCTCTTCCGGAGCGAATTTCATTCTCCGGACATCGTGAACACGTGGTGTTCAAAACCAAGAAGCGCGGATGGATGCCAACCAATCACATCCTGGAATATGATGTTGCCGACTCTGGCAAACTCAAAATGGTCTGCAAGGAATTGGACAAGGCTTGCACTCCGTCCATCGATTCACCTCAAGGTTTGACCCGGTTCTTTTTTGAGGTGGGGCCACCGCGTGGAACGCCCGAGGAGCATGCGGTCAAGTTCTTTAATGACATGCTTGAAGCGTCATTCCGGGAGCTTGTGCCTGCCTACAGCTTGAGTGAGATTCTAGACAAACGTGATCAGAGTCCTTCCAAGTCTGCGCGGCTGATATCGGCTGACATGAGGTCAACCACGCCCCCTGGCCATTTGCTTAATGTGTCATATACGCTCGATTGCAAGCTTGGCGGCTTTCTGGTGACCGCTTTGACAGGCCCAAGCTAGCTTGCTGCCTGTGAGGCAGGTGGTGTAATCATTACCCACCCGTAAATCAAGGTACTCTGTGTCGGGGCTTAGGGCAGGCTTGCGAGAGATCACAGTCTGCCTTCTTAAACTGCCTGAAAATCCGATTTGTCGCATCCATAAATCCTGTCCCGCTGCACCAAAAGAAAATCACCAATATTTTTATACTCCCTAAAGGGAAATCCGGCTTCCACTCGTCTTATGAACAGGCGACGGTAAGCAATCATTCAAATGAAATGACGGGCAGGTGGTCCGGAGAACCCGGGCCGCCTGCGAGGCGAGCCGCTTTGCTGTGGCAGCGACGATTTCAAGCGACGAAGCACGCTGCAATGAGGAGCAGGGAAAATGAGTACCGCACCATGCCTGGATTTCCATCAGTTCACAGAGAGTTATCTTCATGGGCTAAGGGCGCAGGACATTACCACAGAAGCGCACTTTGTCTCGTATTTCAGCAGGGTTTTGCAGAGCAAGCTGCGCCGCCGGCTGGTTTGTCCGGAGCATATTAAGGACGTGCAGCAAGAGACCTTGCTGCGGGCATGGGCAGCGGTCCGCGCTGAAGGCGGCATTCGCCAACCGGAACGGTTCGGAGCTTTTGTAAGTTCGGTATGCAACAACATTCTGCGGGAGTCATATCGCTCACGGGCGCGGACCAGACAGTTGGATGATTTACAAACCGATCCAACCGATCAGACCCCAACCCCTGATGGAGTGCTTTTGGCGGCGGAAACCAGAAAGCAAGTGCAGCAGGTCCTTTCAAGGCTGGAAAAAAAGGACCGAAGGATACTGAGGGCTGTTTTTTTCGAGCAGAGGGACAAAGACGAGGTCTGCTGCGAACTGGGTGTGAGCCGGGAATACCTTCGCGTGCTTCTGCATCGCGCCAAGAAAGAATTTGAAGCGGAATACAGGCATATAAGCGCTCCGAAAGGGAAGCATATTACTTTCATCCGGCCGTATCGTAAGGCAGTTGGGCAAACAAGAAATCTCCGCCCCACGGCCCCTGCGGCTTTATCTGAGTGCTGTTGAGTTTCCGTGATGAGCCAACTCCGCGCGATAAAGCCGGCGCCATCTTCGCTGGCTTTGATTTAGAACATGGACGTGTGTTGATCTTGTATTGTGCAGATTCAACAGCCGTTGCGTTTGTAATGAATCATCTTTTCAGGCCAGCCCAGTTTTTTGAATGAGTGGCTGCCGCCCGCCACCATGAGCCAGCGCGGATCACTCAACAGCATGTGCGTTGATTTCTCCCGCGTTTATCTAAGAGTAGCTGCACATGGCCGCCATTCAGCGTTCAAGCCCAAATGCGAATAGCTGACGCGGCGGCAGATCTCATCCTTGAAGTTCTTGGGGTATGGTTCGGGGTTAATAGACGTGGTGCATTGACCTTCTGACTGCAAAACAATTCAAAAAACAGCCAGAATCCAGCCGAAATTTCATGGTACCATTGCCGTTCCAACAAATAGATATGGTTTCCCATAGGCCGCTAGAAACAGCTTGTCAGGAAGGCGGTTTTATAGGCACAATTCAATGAGGCGAATTTATTGTTGAAGCGGAATCTAACCAGATCGCTCCCTTTTGAGGGACCTAAAAAAGGTGTGCGAAGACAGCAAAGTAACCGGTCCGATGATCGACCAAAGGACCGAGTTTTAGAGTTGCAGCACAGACCTCAGGAGCTTATTTCATGAACGATGCTTCGGTCCCTCCACGGAGAGACCCGCGATCCGAACGCAAAGACATCTTTGAAAAGTGCTGGAAGTTCAATCGCGCCCGGGCTTTGCAGGAAGCAGGGCTATACATCTATTTTGAAACCTTTGGCGGGCGGGAAGGTTGCGGTCCCAGCGAAACGATGCTGGGTTCCCGCAAGATCCTGATGTTTGGTTCCAATGATTACCTGGATCTTGCCTGGGACCCCCGGGTTAAGGAAGCTGCCGTTGCCGCTATCCGTAAATACGGCACCGGGTGCAGCGGTTCCCGGCTCCTGAACGGAACACTGCCTATCCACGTGCAACTGGAAGAAGAGCTTGCCGAATTTATGGGCAAGGAAGATGCGATTATCTTTGGCACCGGATTTCAAGCCAATTATGCGGTGATTGCCGCCCTGGCGACTGAGGGCGAGCTTATCCTCTGTGAACATAATCTGCACGCCAGTCTGGTGGATGGCGCTCTGAGGTCTTCTGCGCGGACTCTGCGCTATCGTCATAATGACATGCTGCACCTGGAAAAGCGGCTGCAACAAGCCAATGGCGAAGGTGTGTTGATCGTCAGCGAAAGCGTTTTCAGTATGGAAGGCGATATTGCTGACTTGAAAGCCGTTACGGCTCTGGCCCAGAAGTATGGTGCAAGAACCTATGTCGACGAGGCACACGGACTCGGTATTTTTGGTCCGACAGGCGCTGGAGTGGCGGAAGAACAGGGCGCTTTAAAAGACATAGATATAGTGATGGGTACTTTTAGTAAATCTCTGGCGGCCGCCGGCGGGTTTGTAGCGGCTTCGGAACCGGTTATCCATTTTCTAAAACATCTCGCCCAGCCATTTGTGTTTTCCGCCAGTGTGCCTCCAGCTTCCGTGGAAGCGGTGCGATGCGCGCTGCGCATCCTACGCGCGGAACCGGAACGCCGGCAGCGGCTTTTGCGGATTGCCAGCCTCATTCGCCGTGAGCTCGGGGCGTTAGGGTTTAAGGTCATTGATGGGAACAGCCCGATTGTAGCTGTGGTGATTCCAGACGAAATCCTTCTCTTCCAAATGGCTCGGGCGCTGCTGGATGAAGGGATATACGTGAATGGGGTGGCACGTCCAGGAGCAACGCAAAATTTGATCAGGATTTCCTGCACTGCCGCGCACACCGAGGCACACGCCTGGCGATTGATTGAGGTGATTGAACGGCTTGCAAAACGTCTAAACATGGAATTGGAAAAACCTGCAAAGGCCGCAGGTGGAAAACACGTTGCTGATTGTCCACGACCCGAAGTCCCCGCGCGTTAAAAGATGTCGAGGAGATTGGCGGTAGACGGCTCAGGCTCAGAACCATGGAATTTCTCTCGCTGGGTGGGATTCTCTGACAGTGGCAACTGTCACGGCATCCTGTTGGCAAACTAAATCAATGGCAACGGGCAAGGCCGCAGCCCAAATGAAAAACGGAGTTAACTGAATCTTGCCCAGCTCAACTGAAACCAGCCATCCCACACAGACAACAGCAAGTGGCAGCCGCGACAGCAAAGTAGTGCTGATCACAGGAGCGTCCACTGGGATTGGACGCGTTTGCGGCGAACATCTGGCAGAGCTGGGAATGACGGTTTACGGCGCAAGCCGCACCGTGCCGGCAGGAGTTCAATTTCATACGCTGCGGATGGACGTAACGGATGACACTTCAGTCGTTGACGGCATACAACAGATTCACCAGCAACATGGCCGTCTGAATGTGGTTATCAATTGTGCCGGGTACGGAATTGCCGGAGCCGTGGAAGAAACAAGTCCGCAGGAAGCCATGGCGCAGTTTGATACGAATTTTTTTGGAACTCACCGCGTCTGCCGCGCTGTGCTGCCTATTTTGCGCCAGCAAAGAAACGGTGTGATTATCAATATCAGCTCGCTGGCAGGGTTGCTGGCTGTGCCATTTCAGGCGTTTTACAGCGCGAGCAAGTTTGCCATGGAAGGAATGACCGAAGCGCTGCGAATGGAAGTCCGGCCCTTTGGAATTCGAGTGGCACTGATTGAACCGGGAGACTTCAAATCTGAATTTCCCGCCAATCGTGTAAGCACCGCTGATTCTATCAAGAGCAACGTTTACCGTGAGTCGCTGGAACGATGCGTAGGCGTGATGCGTGAAGAAGAGAAAAACGGCAAAGTGCCTTACCCGGTTGCGCGGCTGGTGGAGCGCATCATCAATGATCCTTCCCCACGTCTGCGCTACACGATAGGTCCATTGGGGGAAAGAATAGGGCCGAAGTTGAAGAGCATTCTTCCGTACCGCATCTACGAATATCTCTTCATGAAGCATTACAAGCTTGCCTAGCGTCCCAGCGATGAAAGTGGCGACATCTCAAACAGCGTCGCGGCCCGGAACACTGTGGCCCATCGATAAACTTTTTATTGCGTATGCCGCGATCATGATTAGGCTGCTCTTCATGGCGCGACATGAACCGGTTGCGCTGTGGCTCATTTTGGGACATATCGCAGCAATCAGCTTGCTGATTGTGTTCAGCAGAAATACATCGGCGATTGCGGAATTTGCGCACCACTGGTTCTTACTTGTCTATGTTCCTTTTTGCTATAAGCAGGTTCCGTTCCTTGTATCCGCACTGAACCTTCGCCTGGCCGATGACACACTGGCGCATTGGGACTTGGCGATGTGGAAGGTTGATCCGGTCTTCTGGCTGAGTTCAGTGCCCAACCGTTTTCTGGTGGAATTTTTTCAGGCAATCTACTCAATGTTTATTCCCGGCATTCTTGTGCTCGGCATTATTCTGTGGACGCGCCGGCCACGATCAGAATTCCGTTATGGGACATTTACTATTGCCGCAACATTTCTAGTTTCCTATTTGGGTTATTTGGTATTGCCAGCGCGCGGGCCGCGTTTTATGGCGTATGCTTTCCAATACGCGCAGTTACACGGACTGTGGACATTTAATTTTTTTCAAAGCAGTCTGAACAAGCTGGAGGGCTTGCAGTATGATTGCTTTCCCAGCGGACATGTAGCGGCGGTGCTGGTTGGGTGCTTCCTGGCGCGACGAGTTTCCGCTCCGGTTTTCTATGCGTTCTCTGCTTTTGCCGCGTGCATCACATTTTCCACGGTCTATCTGCGGTATCACTACGTGATTGACGTGATTGCGGGCATGTTGCTGGCCATCATCGTGATTGCATTTTCGCCGATGGTCTATAAGAGACTGGAGGCTGGCAATCCTCTTTCACGAACGCGTGTATAGCTGAAGAGCAGCCCAATAATAAGGGGTCGCGTGGAATCCGCCGGCGTGCAGCATGGTAAGTTTGGCATGGCGGAGAGCATCGGCGGCAGTTCTGCCTTTTTGGAGTTCCCGGTAGAAATCATCCATTAATCCAGGAGTGATGGAGTCATCCACATCCCACAGCGCGGCGACAACCTGGTGTGCTCCGGCCCGCATGAACGCCCACTCCAAACCGAGAAGCCCTTCCAGGGACTGAATATTTGTTCCCACGCCCTCACACGCTGAGATAGTTACCAACTCAGCATTAAGAGGAACTTTTACGATGTCTCGACCCAGCAGCTTGAACTTGCCACCTGCATCGGAGGACAAAATGATGGCTGAGTCCAAAGGCTCCAAAGCATTTGGCGTTCCGTGCGTGGCGAGGTGGATAAATTTGAACGATCCCGGATGACTTTGCAGGTACGAACCGGGAGTCGCATTCTTTCCTGTGAAAGCGGTGGTTTCACCCGCCGGAAAATGCCTGCGTACACTTTCCATTTCTTCCGGAGCATGCGGCAGCTCGGCAAAATGCGGATCGGCCTGGGTGGGAGCGCCGATTAAGAGCATATCTCTGCTTGGAGAATGCCTATGGCCCTGTGAAACGAGCAAATCGACTGAATTCGTATTCTGAATGTCTACATCTTCAACCCAATAGTGGTCTGTTCCGTTCGGAGCGATCAAGGTCTCAAAATTAAGGGTGTAGATCTTGCTGTCCGCCACAAGGATTACGTGGGATCCCTCTGGCAACAGATCGGTCGCAGGTTGCACTAAAACCTGGAATAGCCTTTTTGCGGCAGGGCTTGCATTGAGCTGCAGGTGCTCTTGAATCTCTTCGTGATAAGAGTCAATCAGATCGTCAAGATCCGGCCCGGAGATGCCGAGGGTGAATTGACGCAACTGGTTTGCCGTGACGGCCCATAAGTAGCAATCCTTCTCCGTGGCGAAATATGATAAGAGCACCGAATGGGTGCGGCGCAACATGTTCTGCACTCTGGCAGCCCAAGCTTTGGTGTTTTCCATTCGCTCTGGATTTCCCGCGCTTTGCGTGAGGGTCCGGGCGCGTCCTAACTGAGCAATCTGCAATGCCTCTACAGGCCGCTTTTGCGCGACTAGAAAAGCTACGTACTCATCGTAGACAGGCATGTTATCGCGCATAGAAGTCGCGAATTCCTGGTGTTTCATCCGCTTTGCGGCTTCATCCACAGTGGCAATGCTGCGCTGAAACCATTTCTCCGCTTCGGTAGGATCGTTCTGAAGAGCATATATATGGGCCAATTGCGACTGCGCTGACCACTTTAAGCGATATTGGACAGGCTCCCCTTGTTGAGCCTTGGTTTCCAGTTGTTGAAGGATATTTTTGAGTTCGGACAGTGCCCTGGCATAGTCAGCATGTGCGGTGGAGATTTTTGCCGAATCCAGCTGCCATAACACCCGGGTATCTTCGCTGAGTCCGAGGCCGGATCCTTCCCGATAATAGCTCTCTGCCAATTCAATCTGGCCTTCGTGGAGCTTTAATTCGGTCAAATTATTCAGACAGCGCGAAGCAAACGCCGTGTCCTTAAGCCGAGTGGCAATGGCAAGAGCACGCTTGTATGACTCTTCAGCTGCTCCAAATTGTCCGCGTCTCTGATGGACGACCCCCAAATCCATAAGCCACTTTTGGTCGTCGGCAAAAATTTTCAATTGAGACGCGATTTTTTCGGCTGCCTCACCATTTTTCTGAGCTTCAGGAAAATCTCCTAACTCGGTATAAGTGGAAGCAAGATTCCCCAATGCCTGCTCTTCAAGCAAAGGGGACCGCAAAGGACGAACAGTTGCGAGGGCTTGGTTGTACCAATCAACCGCCTCCTCGTACCGCGATTCGTGTGCTGTAGTCCAGCCGAGAATCAGCAAAATATAAGTTCTAAGAAATGGATCGCTCTGCGCATCCTGCAAGGCTTCGCGGAAATAGTTCTCTGCGTTTTTCAGAGCATGCCTGTTTAGTGCGCACCGACCCCGAAAGTAAGCCAGTTCTGCCTGAGCAGAACTCCCTGCTTCAGTTGATTCTGATTCTGTGAATTTCTCTTCCGCCTGGTCGTATCTGTTTAAGAAACAAAGGGCATAGCCTTGTACCAGTGTTCGGTGCCAGGATATTACGGAAGAAAGGCCGGAAGGCGGCTCATCTCGCAGGATATCCAGCGCCTGCCCATAGTCATCGGCGCGAATACGAGCCTCCGCAGTAAGAATGCGGAACTTCCAGTTTAGCTCTGGATACCTTTTTGACCTGCTGTAGCCCGACTCCGCAGCCTCAAGCGGCTGTTGCGTCAGGCCCTGCTGAAATTGGAGACGGGCCTCAGAATACAGTTTTTCCAGAGAGGCCCGTCGATTCCCTTCACAGCCGCAAATCCAGAAGAGAAGAGGGAGTATTACAAAGGCTATTTGGGTGGCACACCGCCGCCGCTTGTTGTACCGCCATCTCCGGTTCCATGGCCGGACGAGCACATTTGCACTCGAAACATCCGCAACATGCGGGAATGTTTTTGGACAACCATTTCGGCCAGACGAATCACGCCAAATTTTGGAATACAAATGATAGAGCCAAACCCCTGAATTTCTGAACCGGTGAGGCTCGGACAGTTGAGATGATTTGCCGGTGAGAACCAATAGGTCCCCCGATCCGCCGACCTCCCGGTTTTCTTCTTGCATTCCTTGACTACCTCAGACATACCGTGCAAGGCATGGTATGTATTTTCCAGCTCCACAATTTCATCGCTTTTGAGATGAGAAAGTTTACTGCCGACCAGCCATTCGTCTGTTTTGCTGTTCTGATGGGCCGTCGCGACTTTCGAATATGTATCGTGATCATGGAAAACGTGAGTTGCCAATTTTACATCGACTTTATGCCCGGCAATTCTGAGGTTTTCAAAATAGCTGCCGGTGATGTCATAACTAGCTTCCTTTTCATTGTTTCCGTCATGGTAAATTGCCATGCGCGCAACCACCCGATCCGCCGTGAGCATGTCCGCGACGTTGATTCCTTCGACTACCGACCATGCATGGGTTGTGTGAATGCCATGGCAGTCGTCATAACTTCCTCCCACTTCTGAGTAAGCCTCTTTGAAGGATATAAGGCCATCGACATTGTAGGCGGAAACGCGGTTTGACCCGTGGCCTCCGTGTCCGGCCAGGACAACGGATGCCTGCGGGGCGAGGCTATGTTTTTTTGGTCTTTCAAATTCGGCCGCTACTGAATAAGCCGATGCCTGATACATGTACTGAGAATGGTGGCGCGAACAAGTCATAATTATCTCCACAAAGTTACCTGGGATTGGACGTGGCCGTACACAGACACTTGAGGAACGACAAGTCTTTAGTATTGGCCCGAAATACCCCGATTGTACACGGGCATTGGAAGAGTAGGCAGAAAGGAGATACTTCAGATAGTTA
The DNA here is from genome assembly GCA_036495645.1 of Candidatus Angelobacter sp. Lineage (GTDB taxonomy): Bacteria > Acidobacteriota > Terriglobia > Terriglobales > Acidobacteriaceae > Angelobacter. The sequence goes on along the minus strand of DASXMN010000072.1, from coordinate 74,556 downwards.
TAAGGGTGAACTACAGTAGGTCCAGCTAATTGCTCTTGAACTGCAAGTCAAACGAGCCGCGGCCTACTTCCTCCTGAGTTCCATCACTCCTGCGCCCAATGACCACAATGGAATACTGACCGGGATTCAAAGCCTCAGCAGGCATGGCAATCGAGGCCATAGTTCCGGTCTGCGTTTCCGGCAATGCGATCGTGTGCAGGAGCTTCCCTGAGCTCGATACAATCTGGGCCAGGTAATGAGTGAATTCGCCTTTGCGCGCATATTCCACATGGAGACTCAGTTCAGAATTTTTTGAAACCTGCAACACGGTTGTCGCACCGAAACCATGAGCAATGCCCGTTAATACAGAACGCAGTTCAGGGCGAGGCTCCTTCAGACGAGTGATGATCGAATTCTGGCGCACCGCGATGCCAGAAGCCAGCAGGAAAAGGCAGAGTGCTGAAATAGCAGCGGGGTTGCGCATGCCACCTACCAACTGTGACATAAATCCAGACATAAGGGTTGGCGTTGGTTCTTCCGTACCGATACGGCGTAGATGGCCTACGAATTCCGAGCCTGCCTTTACTTGCTCAAAGCAGATTGGACAGGCAAACAAATGCTCTTCATAAGCGTCGCGATCGCCCTCACTAAGTTCGCCGAGCAGATAACGTTCCGCGATCATGTTCTGCATCGCTTCATCGTGGTCGATCAGTCTTGCACTCATATAACTTACCCCTTCGATCTTATTGGGCCATGTGTCCTAACAGCGTGAATCTAATTACCTTTTCTCTTGTACAGCTCACCGAACCTGTTAATGGCCCGGTGAAACAGAACGCGAAGGTAGTCGCGGTCTACGCCAAAATCATCACAAACGTCCTCATTGTCACGGTCATCAAAAAAGCGTGCCTGCAGGAGGTGACGGTCTCTTTCGGGAAGCTCGGAAAGAATTGTGCGAACCAGGCGGCCATTTTCGCGGCCTTGCATGATTTCCTCCAGGCCCGCGGTGCCATCGGCTACATCAGTGGATTCCAGCGATTCATGCAGGTGTTGGTGGTCATCCCGGCGGGTTTCCGAAAGAACGTTTCTGCAAACGGAGTACACATAAGCGCCGAAACCGCTGGGATTATTCACGCTCCCTGCCTTGACTGCAACCAGCACGCGGCAGAAGGTTTCCTGCTTTACATCTTGAATTGTGTACGAATCAACGCCGCGCGCCCGCAGAGTAATCCTTAGTCGTTCACTGAAATATGCAATGAAATGCTCTTCGGTGGCAGGGTCATGGGCCCCGAGGCGGCGAAGGTAGTCCTCATCGAAGGTGAAAAAGTCCACTGGTCTTCTGTCAAACCAGTATACTTCAGCCTTCGCAACCATCCTCTGCTTTCTAAGGCGAATGGGCCCGCCAAAGGCAGGATGGTACGGTAACGAACCGCCTCGCCTGCTTTCTTCAATCCGGGATGGCAAAAGCGCTCTTTTCACTCGAGAAAACTCTCAAAAAAAGAAGCGGCAGTCACGCTCACCCCACGATTGGACCAATCGGCAATCCACGGGAAACCTGCTGCCCCTACAGAGAACTAGTGATAAAGGTGCTCTGAACGTTTCATCCCGTACTTGAGAATAGTATTGTGGCAGCCAAAGCGAGCGCTAAACCATTTGCTTTGTGACGATTGGCTCAAACTGATCCAGCTCATCTCTTTTTTGTTTTTATTAAGTTTTATTAAGAGATTGAGATTAGCACCGCCTTGATTTTGACAAGAACTTGCTGAGGGCATTCTTAGAATAGTGGGGGATTCTTAGAGTTTTTTATAATCGATCCCAAAATTGACATTGGGATGCGATAGAACAAGCCGCCGTGGGAAAAAGATCTGCCCTCCGAAAATTTGCATATTTCAAGCAGGCGAGGTGAGTTGCTGCATTTCGTTAGCTAAAAAATCTTCCGCAAAATAATTTCATCGGCGGATGGATAACGTACCCAAACTGTTATTTATTAATTTTTCTAATCCAGTAGTCAGGCTATATTTTTTTCGCTACTTTGAACTCACCGATCAGCCCTCTCCGGGAACACAACGGGGCTGAGCAGCAGGACTCCAAGTCAATAGTTCGCAGAGATCGTGCCGACGTGGCCAAAACCGCCACGCCTTCTTATTCGTCTGCCTACATGAATGGCTGGAGCCAAACACAGAGGAGACAAATTGAAAAGCAGTCGACGGATACTCTCTATTCTCATGGCCGGCATGTTCATCTTCGCAATCGCGGGGATGAAAGCTTCGGCCCAAACCGCTGTTGCACCTGTCGCTAACCCGTGCCCGCGTCTGGCGCCGGGTAGCGTGGTGCATAATCCTCCCAGCCTCTTTAGCAGCAAAGGAGTGCTGGTAGTCAACTTCTCTTACCAAACCACAACAGATGCTGACGGCCGCCAACTGTTCTGCTTTATGACGCCCGACGGCAAGCAGAACCCAACGCTGCACGTGCGTCCAGGCGACCACCTGATCGTGAACGTGACCAACAACGTTCCGGCTTCAGGTGGAATGACCATGGCAATGTCCAGCACCGACCAATGCGGCGACTCGGTTATGACCGCCACGTCGATGAACATCCATTACCACGGAACCAACACTTCGCCAATTTGCCATCAGGACGAAGTAATTCACACCATTATCAACTCCGGGCAAAGTTTCCAATACAATCTGGCGTTTCCCACCGACGAACCTTCGGGACTCTACTGGTATCATCCGCACATTCACGGAATCGCTGAAGCCGCGGTACTGGGCGGAGCTTCCGGAGCAATCGTGGTTGAGGGCCTGGAAAACATTCAGCCTGCGGTGGCTGGATTACGGCAGCGCATCCTGGTGCTGCGTGACCAGATCGTTGCCGGCGACGCATCTCCCGGCGGCGACGTGCCTTCCTGGGACCTGACGCTCAACAACATTCCTATCGCTTACCCTGCACTTAAGCCGGCAATCATGAAAATGCGGAACGGTGAAAGCCAGCTCTGGCGCTTCACCAACTCCTCCGCCGACAGCCTGGTTGACCTGCAAGTGGTCTATGATGGCGTTCCGCAGACGCTCAAGATCGTCGCTCTGGACGGTGTGCCGACAGGCTCACAAGAGGGTTCGCGCCAGGGGACGATTGTGCCGGCCAATCACATTCTGGTTCCGACGGCAGGCCGCGCGGAATTCATTGTTACTGCGCCTTCTTCAACGGTAAAGACAGCAGTCTTTATGACCCGCAGCATTGACACCGGTCCGAGCGGCGACAATGACACGCAGCGCACTCTGGCCACCATCCAGACTGTTGGCCCGGACACCTCCGCCGACTCGGACGGTGTTGTACCCGCTGTCAACGCGGCCCCCGGAGTCCAGCGGTTTGAATGTCTAAAAACCGCCACCGTCAACACCAAGCGGAAGCTTTACTTCTCTGAAGTAATCTCCAACCCAGCCGATCCCAGCAGCCCCACGGATTTCTTCATCACCGTGGAGGGAGCAACGCCGGTCAAGTTTGATCCTGCTAATCCGCCGGCCATTGTCACCACGCAAGGCCAGGTTGAGGACTGGATCATTGAGAACCGTGCCACTGAAAACCACGAATTCCACTTCCACCAGATCCATTTTCTGGTGCTCTCACAGAACAACTTCCAGGTTAACGGCAGCAAGCCGCAAGCCGACGTCGCCGGCCAGTTCATGGATATGGTCCAGATTCCTTACTGGGACGGCAATCCCAAGCATCCGTATCCAAGCATGACTGTGCGCATGGATTTCCGCGGCCCAGACATTGGTGACTTCGTCTATCACTGCCACATTCTAGGACACGAGGATAACGGCATGATGGCGGTCATCCGCGTTCTGCCTGCGGCCAGTTCCAAGCAGTCAACCACAACGCCCAAAGCCACTGCTTCAAACCAGTCAGCCGACTCAAACAGCGCGCAGGTTTCTACTCGAACCTTTGTCGCTGCCGAGCCGGTCGATGGAACTATGATGTCCAATTGGACGGATTTGGACATGTTGAAGTAACCGGCAATCTCCTAACGTTGCAGTTGAAGAACACTGATCTTTTTCCCGCGGCTTCAAGGAAACTTGAGGCCGCATTTTTGTTAGTTCGGCGCAAATTTGGTTATGGATTTTATGTCAGGTTCTTCAATTTCAGGGCCTTCACACACGCAGCCAGAACCTGCCCTGGATCTTCATAAGCGGTTTCAGAAAGCCGCTGGATCACTTCAATGGTGCGCGGCGCCAGCTTATAGGTCATGCGCCGGATTGAATCCGGGTCAGGATGCGGAACGGGCAATCGCCTGCCCATCCGCACCAGAATTTCCGAGCCCACCTGCACCGCACGCCCTTGCGAGCCATAAAGTGTGGCGGCCTTGCGTATCTCCAAAATGACCGAGAATGGCAGCTTATAGGTTTTTGGCTCAGTTCCGGGAGTGTCCGGTTCGCCCCGGCGTCTGGGTTTGAGCTTCATCAGTTTCTTTTTGTTCTTCCGCGGGGCCATAGCGGGGATTGTACCGGATTTGCCAATTCAGGGAAGAGCCTTTTTTCACATCTCACAAGTTACAGCCACTTGCTTCGTCGCGTGGAACTGTCCAGCGGATAGTTCGCTAGCGTTGCCGGCTTTTCTCCACCATTCAGCATCAGCGCTTCGGCCTCCTGCTGGCTGAACACGGTATGAACGCAATCGAAGCGCCCCAGGAACCTGATGTCCGCAGTCAGGTCGGCATGCATTTTCAGCCAGCTTTCCAGAATTGCCGCCGCGCGCAGGCTTGGCATGGGGACGCAGATCAGCCGCGTTCGCCCACCGCACTCATTCACCTGAAACACCGCGGTCTTCATCACCAGTGGAGTTTGCCACCTCTAGGTATATGAAGTCAACCATGAATTATAAAAAACAGGGTTTGAAGGTATTCTAAGAGGAAAATTTATATACGACGGCCCCGTTTGGGTTAAGATAGCGTCGCGCAACGGGAACCCTCTGAACCTAGCGCCATGTTTGCAGCGGAAAGATCGTGAAAGATGAAAAACACCCTGTTGCTATCATTTGGGTTGTTCCTCCTGGTTTCCAATGGTTTCGGGCAAACTCCTGCCTCCGCATCAACTGAACCGAACCGCATCCTTGGTGCCCGCATGGATGTCGCATATAGCGAAGACAAGACAGGAGTATCCGTCCGTGTCACGAATATTTCAGATAAGGTCATCGACTGGATATATATCTCCTCCGGAAGCGATAATGGCGCGCGCAGCATGTCAATATTGGGAAACATCAAACCCGGCGGGACAAGCATGCTAGGCATGGGCACCAACGGCCGCCTTTCTATTAACCTTGAGGCCATTGTTTACGCGGATGGAAGCATGGAGGCGCGCAATGACGCTGCCATAGCCGAGGTAAAAGAGCACTTCAAGGTGCGTGAGTTCATGGCCGCCCACCACCTTTCCGACACGCCGGATGTGCGCAAGGCGCCTTATCTGCTCCCAGATTGCGGGATTTTGGCATTATCGAAATTACCGAATTGCCGGACGAATAATCACAAAGCCTGCATCAGCTTTTGGTGATAGTCATCGCCATAGAGAGCGCGGTTATCGTCGACATAGAACCCGTGGCCTAGCTTTCGCAGTTTCTCTTCGCTCATCCCCTGTTCGCTCCGATTTTGGGTACCTATAGGTATAATACCACGGCCCACAAGCGCAAACTTGTGCCCCCTAAAGAGTTTTTAGCTATCCAGGCCGCCATTGTCCCGTTCGCCTGGAATCTCGATCACCTCCACGTCGCCGAAAATATCCTGGATTTCTTCCCGGATCGCGGCGCGCCACCGGGGCGTGTCCGGCAGATCATGCGCGGCCAGAAATTCACGCATATTCAGCAGAACACAGCCTTGCGCGTCTGCGTAGACTCCCGGAATCAGCGGCGTAAGCTCTTCCATCCTTTGTGCCGGACAAAAACGCGCTAGGCCGGCCCTTTCCCTTGCTTAGTGACTCCCAGGCCGTCGGCGTTTCATCTTTTTGGATACCTTAAGGTAGATTTTTGTTGACACCCGAAGGTGGACGAATTATGTTCGTGCTCGGCTGGCTGCTTCCGGACCGGCTTTTGCGATGACCGCGCTGCTTGCACCACCAAGGGAAGAAGGTGCGCTCGGTTCCGGGGCCGCTTTAGTACGTGGCCCCGGGTTTTTGGAATTGGGCGAGATAAGGAAAAGCTTAAGTAGAAGCTGTTCCTGAAAGTTATCTATAATCCGGGGGTTGGCCTCGGCTATGTTGGATATCGCAACAATAATGAAAGGAAATTATGCGATTGAAGGCTGCAATTAGCTTTTTGTTTCTCTTTGTAACAATGACCTTTGCGTATGTTGCCGGCGGCCAGTCAAGTTCGGCCAGCAACACGAATGGCCAGGACGAGGGGTTCGAGGCCAGGCGGCAGAACTTCAAGTCAGGCCGCAATTTGCTATTGGATAAAGGCGTCCCATTTGAGCCAGAGGAATTGCTTCATGACAAATGGTCAAAATCTCTGAAAGATGCGCTTAATGCGATGCCTGAGATGCACGAATCGCGATATGAAGCTGCTCCATTAAATGGCGCTTACATGGCCGATACCTTGTATTTACCTGAAAATGTGCAAGTCAGTGGGCATACAGTTATAGTCGCGAACTATCTTGTATTTGAGGGGAAGAACCCGACCATAAGAGGTCCTTATGATATTAGTGCGGTTCCTTCCAGAATTGTAGTGCTCGGCATGAGCCTGGCAGAGGCCCTGCACAAGAAAGGCATTGTAAACGTTGGCTTCAAAGCCACACACGGTCTTCCATCTTTTTCTTTGATGCACGGCTTCCAACAGAAAATAGGCCACATAACGATTGACGCGAGTGGTCCTAAACCGCAAACAGTCAAGATATCTGATCCCAAATCTAAAGCAACTCTGCGTATTGCTTCCTGGCATGAATTACGACCTGCTGTTTTTCAGAATCAAGATACTAGTGGAACTTCTGGCACGATAGGTGCGGCCGGCACACCCGGCGGTACGGGTGCGAACGGTATTAGCGAACCCAAGGCCTTAAATGGAAATTGCAGTAGTCCTGCAACGGGCAGTAATGATGGAGTACGCGGAGCCGACGGTACAGGGGGCAAAGCAGGATCAAGTGGAGGAACAGGTGGTCAAGGTGGACCTGGTGGGAATGCAGGGCAGATACTGTTGAGTGTTCAAGATGGGGATTTGCATCTATATAACTTTAAGGCGGACGGAGGCCAAGGTGGCCAGGGAGGAGAGGGCGGGTCTGGCGGCGTTGGAGGAATGGGTGGGCAGGGAGGAAGTGGCGGTGATGGTGTTGCCTGCGGATGCAGCGTTGGAGGGGGCGGGGGTGCTGGTCATGGAGCCAACGGCGGCGCTGGTGGGACAGGCGCGGTCGGCGGTTCCGGCGGCATCGGTGGGAATGGCGGGTCAATTACAGTATCGCTTCCGGCGGGTAGCCCAGGAGCGACTGCTTCAAACTCGGCAGGACCGGGTGGGTTGGGCGGTAGTGGCGGAATAGGAGGAACCGGGGGGCTCGCAGCGAATGCAGGTGTACCTGGCATTGGGGCTACTGCGTGTAGTCAAACCGGTTCGACAGGAAGCACAAATTTTGGAGGTTCGTCTGGTACAACTGGCAATTCCGGGAATGCAGGTCCTAATGGCGCGCTAGGTCAGGCCGGACCGGCACCGATGATTACGGTTAGATCTGCACCACCGCCACCGCCACCACCACCGTGCGATCCTACCGATCCAAGTTGTTGTCCACAGCAACTCCAAATAACGCCGGGGCAAGTAGGAGCTTTTACGACACCGCCGGTCGAATGTCCGCCTGAGGGCTGCCCCTGCCAATCTCCTAAACAGAGTCCCATCATCATTGACACAGAGGGCGAAGGCTTTGCTTTGACCGCTGCTGCTGGAGGCGTGCTGTTTGACATGACCGGCGACGGCCATCCCAACCAGATTGCCTGGACCGCGCCGGGATCGCACAACGCTTTCCTGGTGCTCGACCGCAACGGTGATGGCGTTATCAGCAGTGGCGCGGAGATGTTTGGCAACTTCACCTCACAGCCGTCATCCGCGCATCCCAATGGCTTTCTTGCCCTGGCTGTTTACGATGATCCAGCAAATGGCGGCAATGGCGACGGCATTATCGATGCACGCGACCAGATCTTTTCCAAATTGCGGCTTTGGGTGGATGCCAACCATGATGGCATCTGCCAGCCGGGAGAGTTGCATCTGCTGCCTGACATGGGTGTTTATTCCATCAGCTTGGATTACTCACTCTCGGGCCGTACCGATGAATATGGAAATATGTTTCGCTACCGGGCCAAGATCAATCAAGGCATACAGGGCAATACCAGTGATGTTGGCAAGACTGCATACGACGTGTTCTTGGTAACAAGATAGGCGTTCTTAGTTTCCAATGTTGAAAGGGCGCGGCATGAGTCGCGCCCTTTTGCTGTTGAGGTTTTTGCCTTCGCTGTGCGCGGGCCCGTTTGACTCGCGTTGCTCCCTCAGGGCGTGCCTGCGGCGCAAGGAAAATGTTTGAGAATTTGACCTTTACGCGGCACTAAAGGGCAGCTCTTTCACCAAAACCAAAGGGGCTTTTGCGTGCGCGGGTTCCATTCGGCTCCGTCGCTACGCTCAGTCCCTCAGGGCAGGCTCTGCGGCGCAAGGAAGATGTTTGGGAATTTGATCTTTACGCGGCCCTAAAGGGGCCGCTCTTTCACCCAGCGGAATGTCGGCAATGGTCAGCGAGAGCGTCAGCGCAGGACATGTCCTAATTCGCAATTGATTCGCTTCACGAAATCGGCTACAGTACGTCAGCCCCCAAGGGGAGCAGTGCGTTGGATCTTTGAAAATTGGCAAGTGGCCATTAGCTTTTAGCCTTTAGCTCTTAGCCTTTAGCCAGACAAAAGGCAGAAGCCACCGGATTCCAAGCCGAAACCAGGCATGAAAAGAGCTTTGACCGTTCGGTGACCGGTCGGTCGAATGGAGCAAAAGGTTTGTTTGCAACAAAAGAGCCTACCCCCGGGTGGGGTCAATAGGGATTTACCTTAGGAATTTGACCGCAAAGGACGCGAAGAACGCAAAGGGATGTTCCCAACCCCACGCCAATTGGGGGCAAATAGCTGAACGCTACGCCAATCTCTACCCATCCACGCGAAAACCGGGCGTAAATGGGGCCCGGCGGGGACGACTTGGGATGTAACCTCTCAAACCTACGCCAATCTGGGATGACCTGGGTTGAACGGGGAGGGGAGAGGGGGCCATTTGGTAAATGGGTAAGTTGGTAATTGGGTAATTGAAAAGCAAAAGCTTACCGGATCAGACACGGATTGGCACGGATTGGGCATCAGTTCGGCGCAGATTGGCCCCAATCGAAGCAGGATTTCAGCCCGACTGGAAGGTGATCCCGCACCGCTGAGCCGCTCCTCTTCGATTGCGCTCAGGATTGCGCTCAGGACTGCGCTCACGGGCCCTGGCCTGCGGCGAGAAAGGATGGCACAGGACATTTTTTGTTGCCGGTCATTATTTGCCGGAGATTACTTGCGGTCATGGTTTGCGGGTCATGGTTTTGCATGGTTTGCCGGTCATCGTTTTTGCATGGTTTGCGGGTCATGGTTTGCCGGTCATCGTTTGCCGGCAAGATTGGCCCACTCGCCTGACTGGATGAAACTGGCCCAGTAGAACGGATGCGTGTGTCCCTTTTGCCTGAGCATGGCCAACTGCGCACGGTGAAGCGCTTCTCCGCGCCCTAATCCTTTTTTCAAACCGGTGTAATAAGAGGTCATCATCTGGCGTGTGACTTCATCGCTCACCGGCCAAAGGCTCATCACCAGGGTTTCAGCGCCTGCCAGGACAAAAGCTCGCCGCAGCCCGTAAACGCCTTCGCCGTTCTTGACGTCGCCAATTCCGGTGTCGCACGCAGAGAGGGTCACCAGCTTTGTTCCCCAGAGGTTCAGGTTGGATGCTTCCAGAGCAGTGAGTATGCCGCCCATTGCTTCCCGGTTGGAATTTGCACCAGCCAACGCGATTCCGGAGCGCATGAGAGGGTTCTCCAGTTCACCGGAGGCTATGCCTTTTTGGGGGCCGGTCTGGAATGATCTGCTCTGGTCCTCCAGGAAGAATCCGTGGGTTGCAATGTGCAGGATTTTCGGCGCGTCAACGTGTTCAAGCGCAGCTTTGGTGGCTTCAGCTCCGGTAATCATTTGTGCGTCAGGAAACAGAGCATGAATCGCAAGTGCCTCCCGTTCAGAGCCAATGAGAGGAGCAAAGTAGAAATCCGAGAGTTTTTGTCCGGAGGTGATGCTTCGGCGTCCGTTGCCCGCTATTCCCAATGCCGGTTTTCCCGCCGCCTTGGCCAATAACTTATTTCCTGACGAATCAAACAACGGATTGGCAACCAGGACTGTCGGATTCTGGCTCTGGTGTGGCGCTTGCAAGCGCAACAAGTCGCGACCAGTTGTTAAGTACGTAACGGAGAACCGCTCCACCAGATAATGGTCCTGTTCATCCAGCAATGCTTCGAACGGGATAAGATCAAGCTCTCCATCGGGCGCAATCAGCAGGTGAGTAGCATTTCCCACCAGGAGCCGGATGGGCTTAAAAATTTTTTCATCGGCGGTTCGCGCCAGCTGTTGTACATCTTTCCGCGCCGGATCTTGCAAGGCTTGGCGAAACGCCTCCGCCGCCTTGTCAAGTTCTTTGGTTTTGCCCAGGTCGGTCCAACGTATATCGCCTTCATGCCCCACAATGTAAACGCAGTAGCGTGAGTCGTAATACTCCTCTGGATGCTCCTTACCGGGATCGTTCGGGCGATAGATGGCGAATTCAACCAGGGCCGCATCGCGAGGAATTGCGGCTCTGATCTCGTCCAGGCTGATAGCATCCATATTGTCAAAGTAGCCGGCGCCTTTCTGGCTGATGTCAGCTTCCAGCCTTTCCTTTTTCTCTTGCAGGCGCTGGAGCTGCTGGAGATATTCGGCGGGCGGCGTCTTGCCCGGACCATTCAGAGCAGTCTTGGCCAGCTGCGTGTCTATGTTGCTGAGCTCATCAATCAACTTCTGATCGCCGGGTTTCATGTGCTCGCGAATCGCTGCCAGGTTTCCTGACATTGAATCCAACACACGGGCTTTTCGCCGCAATATGGTCAAGGCAGCCAATTCAGCCGCGGCCTTGTCTTGTGGAGCCGTCTGAATATGAAATGAGATCGTGAGATCGGTGCGCACTGACATCCATTTGCTATAAGCCAGCCGTTGTCTTTCAGAGCCTGCGGCAAGGTTGAATTCGATCTCCCTATCCACCACCTCGGCAGTTCGTTGCTGGTATTCCAGAGCGTGAGGTTTGTCACCCATCTCGGTGTACAACTCTGCCAGATTGGTGATAGCAGCGCGTGTCAGGGCATGGTACGGGCCGGCTGAAATTTGCAAAATACTGAGTGCGCGCCGGAAATATTCCGCAGCCTTGGCCAGGTCATTCTCGTCCCAATAGACGTTGCCGATGTTGATCAACAGAGCGGCTGTGTCCGGATTCGTGGCGCCTAGTTCCTTCTCTCCGATGGCTTCGGCCCGGCCCAGCAACTGCAGAGCGCGGGAATATTGCTTCTTCTGCCGCGCAATTGTTCCCAGATTCTGCAAGGGCGGTTTCAGCATGTAAGAGTCCGGTCCGTATTTCTTTTCCAGTCCTTCCAGGACCTTTTCCGTCAGGGGCTCTGCGCGTTCCAAGTCCTTCTGTTCGAGGTAGAGATTTCCCAGGTCGTGCATGATAGTCAGCGAGATAGTATCGTCAGGCTCAAGTGTTTTGTCAGCGATTGCCGATGCTGCCTTTAGCAGAGATAGCGCTGCTGTAACATCACCCCGCCGCAGGCGATGGACTGACATTTCTGCCAGGGAGCTTGCGACAAAAGGGTGTTCCTCTCCTAGCGCTTTGCGAAAGATATCCTGCGCTTCCTGTTCGTATTGCTCAGCCTTGATCATGTCGTACCTGGATTTGTATGTCTGTCCCAGGAAGCTCAAGGCCCAGGCTTCCCGTAGATCTTGCTTGGGCGCGATTTTCCCGTAAATGGCGATAGAGCGCTTCAAGATTGCTTCTGCATCGTCGAAGTTTCCTCTGATGCGCGCCAATTGGCCAACCCGCATTGCTAGTTCGCCGACATATGCGTCGTCAAGACCAAACGACTTTTCAGCCTCTTCAAGGGCTTGCTGTGCCAACTTGAGCGCTTCTTCGGTTTTCCCGAAGTCGCGCAGAATTGCTGCCTGAGTGGCCAGCTTGTGCGCTGCGAATTCCGCCCGGTCCTTATCTGTAGCCACTCGCACTTCCGCGATTCGAATCTGATAATGCCCGGCCGCAATCTTCGGGTAGCTCGCCTTGACTTTGAGCTGATACACGGCTGCTGCATCGGCTACGATGCCTGGTGTTTCAACGCCCGTGAGCCTGCTTTCCGAGTTGTACTCGGCTAGCACTGTGCCGCGGTTGTCCAACAACTGCACCGTGACATCGATACCATGTTGCTCCACGATAACCTTGGCATACTGATGCTCCTGAATGTCGAGGCGATAGGAGTGAGTTTGCGCGCCTGACAATTCACGCTCGATAGGGTGGCCCGGCAGGAGCAGCGGCGTTGGCCCCTGTTGCTGTACTGTGGTTGCCGGATTAGGATTAGCAACGCTTTGCAAGAGGGCTGTATTGCCTGTTGCAAGCGCGCTCAAAGGGGCAACGCATATTCCCAGGGTTATTCCGAGGGTTATAGAGAACGCCAGAACCCTAAGTATCTTCAACGAAGAGTGGACAATAACTTTGAACAAGAGATGGACTGCAGTTTGCCCCATGCGAAATCACCTCCGCGCGGATGAACCCGATGCACTTAGAAGGGATCCCATTTTAGCACCTGTCCTTGGGCAAATAATGGTACTTACTGGGGGCTATCGGCTACTACTATAAGGTTTTACGTCAACGTTTTCCGCTGGAACCTCCGCTGGTAAACGCATTGAATCTTTCTAATTGAAAATTCATCGAAGTCAACACTGTCGCATTTTTACCTACGGCAGGAATTTTGCGGGATTCGGAAGGCGTGTATTCTGCTTGAAAATATTGGTTGGGAGAGAGGATTTGAACCTCCGACCCCTTGGTCCCGAACCAGATTCCAGAGCTTATTGAAACTTGTTGAAAGCCGAAGTTCTTAAGTGATTGTTATGAACCTGTTGCGAGCCGTTCGTGGAAAACTCCTGTGATTTATTGAAGTTGGAGGCTTTCACTGTACATTTTTACTACAATCAGAGAATCACTCATGGATTCATGTTTTCGTGTGCGCCCAAGTTCCTGCACTTTTGTATGTGATTGCATATCTTATTTTTCCATACTGCTCCGCGTATTTTCTTTGGTTCTGTTATCGGAGCATCTTCGTTACCATCATCAAATTGGACTCATCTCGGATTGAAAAAGACACGCAGCACGAGATGAAGTCAGTTAGGTTTTCTCGCAATTGGGGAGATCAATTCACTGTAAGATTCAGGTCCATCTCGCAAAACGCTCCCGAATTGCCCCACGATTTCACCCGGAGAAGATGTGATCCGGCCGTCGTGCTCGCCGAGGTGTTGATCGACGTTGCTCCGCTGAAGATTGTGTCGGTTTGCTCGTCAAACGAGTAAGCCATGCTGGCAGTTGGTTGTCCTTTGCAGGAGCTCGAACTGGCCTGTAAAGAGAAAGGAGATGTCACTGTAGCGTTATTGGCAGGCGTAGTAATGATAATATCGGCGCTGGCAGTGATATTTAGGTCGGTTTCGCAGAATGCTCCTGAGTTCCCCCAGGCTTTTACCCGGAGTATATGTCCGCCCACAGTTGTCGTCGCCAAAGCATTGATTGAAGTCGCACCGTGGAAGGTGGTGTCGGTTTGCTGGTCAAACGAGTACGCCATGCTGGCCGTATTTTGCCCCTGACAAGAAGTTGCATGTGCCTGTAGGCTAAACGTAGACGGTACTGTGGAATTGTTTGCCGGCGTCGTGACCACGACGTCGCCTACGGTTAGGTTCAAGTCCGTTTCACAGAAGGCTCCAGAGGTACCCCATGCTTTGACCCGGAGAAGGTGTGATCCATTGCTTGTGCTTGCAGAAGTGTTAATGGATGTCGCACCTGAGAAGATAGTATCGGTTTGCTGGTCAAACGAGTATGCCATGCTGGCGGTAGGCTGTCCCTGACAGGAACTCGAACTCGCCTGTAAATTGAATGGAGATGGCACCTGAGAATTATTGGCGGGAGTCGAAACAGCCACATCGGCCGCGGTAATATTCAGATCTTTTTCGCAGAACGCCCCTGAGTTCCCCCAGGCCTTGATCCGGAGAATATGCGGTCCGCTACTGGTGCTGGCTGAAGTATCGATCGAAGTCGCGCCATTGAAAATGGTGTCGGTTTGCTGGTCAAACGAGTAGGCCATGCTGGCGGTGGGCTGTCCCTGACAGGAACTCGAACTTGCATTTATGTTGAATGTCACCGGCACGGTGGAATTATCCAGCGGCTGCGTGACTCTTATATCGGTATTCGGTCCGCCGGGGAAGAAATCCATCATTGCAGAGACACTAGCGGAAGCGCCGGGATGGACGCTTATACCTAACGCATCAAGAATTGTCCTGAGAGTATTCTCATGTTTGTAGGGTGTGTTGGAGATCTTGCCTGGAATCACATGCGGCCCGATTACTGCGGTATAAACCAGGCCCACTGCATCACCGTCGCCATTGTCAAACGTGATAATTAAGAGCCCATCACCTCCGCTCTGGAAATAAGGTTGGTTAAGGACGGGAGCTACATTGTTTTTAAGCCACGTATCTGCTGTCGCAGGGTCACCATTATGGGCGTCATCGTTTACGTTTGGCACAATGATTGAGTAGTCAGGAAGCTGGTTGGCGGATAAATCCGCGGCAAATTGTGTGAACGGAACCATCTTACCCTTCTCTGCCGCGCTGCCGTTAAAGATGTTGGAATACCACTTGGCAGGATTGTGGCGATCAACATATGGCCCTGAATTTCCCCCTGTGTATCCGGCGCTGGGCAATGATTCGGCATAGACCTTCCACGACTTGCCCGCCAGGTCCAGTTCACGGAAGATATTGTCGTCTTGGATGGGGTTTACCGCACCGCTGCTGGTAAAACAACCATCCCCACCACAACCGAAATCGTGAGTGCCGCTGGGCAGCACGCAGTTGGCGCTGCTATGGCAACTCCCTGAAGACAGCCAAAAGTAATCCATGGCCGATCCTTGGGTGTCTGAACTGTAGTTGGTGGCGTGGCCATAAGTGTTCCCCTTGCCCACCAGCCAGGGCATGAAGTTGCTGCCATTCGCGCTGTCCGTTACAGTGCTGTAGCTCCGATTCTCCTCAATTACCAGGATCACGTGCTGTGATGCCGGAACTTGGCTAAATGCCAGCGGGGACAAGCACACTAGAACCAATATGGCTGCAAACGTCAAGTGCCAAGCTGCGGTAAAAGTGGGCTTTAATCCGATTTCCTGTGCTTGGGGATGAGTTTTTTTCGATTGGTCGGCCAGGTTTTTGCTGCCAGCAAGGTAGTGTGACATCACTTGATCTCCTTATCCCGCGGACAAATTTGGAAATTTAACGCCAGCTCCAAGCGACGCGTTTCCAGTCTGAAGAGACAGCTTCATCAACATTCCTTTGCAATTTCTCTTCCGTGCAGTGTTCCTGGCTTCCTGGGCAAGATTATTAGGGGTACTCTGAGTGAAGCCACGTGATGATTGCGACGATCCGGATGCACTTTATACCCAGGGAAAACAGGGCAGGGTGTTGCAACTAATGGGTTGCTGTATACATACAATTGCTAATGTTCTACTCCGGCGAGCTACTCTGGGACAACATGAATTCCCAGAACGGCAAGCCGCGCTCCCGACGCATGCTAAACAAGGAGGCAAAGGTGAGCAGCCTTGAGTTGCAAGTGCAACCACCAAATCCGGCCAACTGGTTGGCGCGAAGTCCGGCCTGTACATCCTGTACATATAGTGCCTTCCAATCATGCTCCATAGTTGCTCAAAGACTCTGGTTCCCGGACAAGAGTCCCAAAGTAACTCAGTGAAAACATTCACGGACAAAAGTGTACCAAGGAATTGCAAAGCAGACGCGTGTTTGCCCATCTGGTGCAACACCAGGTGGCCGAGCAGAAGCTTTCCTTGCTAACTCCCTTCCAATTGCGGTCTTGCGGTAATCGTGCGGATAAGCCAAGACGGACCGTAGGTAAAAACGTGACATTGAAAGTCTCCAACATCCACAAGTTCTCAACGCCCCGGGGTCTTTCAGATATCGAATCTATTCTCAACGCCCCGGGGTCTTTCAGATATCGAATCTAAAGGAGTTACATGCAGGCCGTCCCCCCCGGTTCCGAACCAGATTCCAACACTTATTGGGATTTGTAGAAGTTTGAAGCTTGTCTGATTGATATTGAACCTGTTGCTGGCCGCTTGTTGAATACCTGTTGAGATTTGCTGATGGCGGAGGCTTTCACAGGCACAAAATCGTCTACAGTGCCGGACATAGCACCAAAGTGGCTCGGGAAACTTGTCCTCCTTCGAGATCGCGGCAGCGTGATCGTGAACGCATTCGAGAAGGCGATATTATTTTCGTCTGGCACATCCATCTAGCACAGACGGGACCGACAGTTTAAGATTGCGCCGTTAGTAGCGTTGGAATTTGTTGAGCAGAGGTCGATGATGACAACAAACATAACTCCAGCCCAAAATGCGACGGTCAGCTTCACTGGACAATCCCCAGCGGCAAACGGCTTGGTATTGGTTCGCGTGACGATTGGTGCGATGTTCCTGTGGGTATTCTTCGAAAATCTGGGGAAGGGCCTCTATACGGCGGGGGGCTATTCGAGCCTGATCAACTATTACATTAAAATGAGCCATTCGCCAGCCGCGTGGAAGGCAGTGATGGGATTGGCGGCAAACCACGCTGCACTGGCGGCTCCCATGCAAGGACTGACAGAGATCTCCCTGGGAATCCTGCTGGTCCTGGGATTGCTCACACGGCCGGCTGCTTTCGTCGCGTTTTTGTTCCTTGGCAGTCTCTGGGTCTCAGAGTGGGGCACCTCCTGGATTTGGGAACTATTAGTTCCGGTTCTCGCATCGCTTGGGCTTGTAGTGGGACGCGCAGGGCGAGCATGGGGCATTGACGCTCTGCTGGCACAGCGAAACCCGTCCTCGCCTTGGTGGTGATTGAGCCAAAGCGTGCGAGTCTCAGTCATCATTCCCACCCACAACGAAGCGCAGGCCATTGGCCGCGTGCTCGCCGATCTTCCGCCCGGAATCACCAGCGAAGTGATTGTTGTCGACAGCAATTCGAGTGACGGGACACCCGAAATCGCCGCAGAGATGGGGGCTCGCGTTGTAAAGGAACCGCGCCGGGGATATGGACGCGCCTGTTTGACTGGGCTGGCAAATGCGAACAACCCTGACGTGGTCGTCTTCCTCGACGGGGATTACAGCGACCGGCCCTCGGAGTTGCCGATTCTCCTGGCTCCGATCATCGAGGGCCGCGCCGATATCACTGTTGGTTCGCGCCTGGGAGTCTCCCGCAATTCCGGCGTGCTACCGTGGCACCAATCGTTTGGCAATCATCTTGCCGCCGCCCTGATCAGGCTTTTGTACGACGTGAAGATCACTGACCTCGGGCCATTTCGGGCCGGGCGTGCCAATGTGCTTCGCGCTCTCGGGCTTGAAGAGGCGACCTACGGTTGGGCAGTGGAGATGATTTTGAAAGGCGCTCTCGCCGGATTCCGCATCGTTGAGGTTCCGGTGAGCTATCATCCACGGATTGGGAAATCAAAGATCAGCGGTACGCTGAAGGGCACGGTGGGAGCTGCGTGGTTCATTCTCAGCCGTATCGTGCGTTATTATTTTCGGCGTCGAAAGGCAGCAGCAGCGCAACCCGATAAGGACTGATACACAGATCTCTTTATGGAATCCTATAGCCAAAACACTGCGCGTTTCACCAGGCATGACTGCACGCTGGTCATTATGGCGAAAGCGCCGAAGCCGGGGATGGTCAAGACCCGTCTTCTCGAGAGCCTTCCTTCTCTTGCAGTGGCCGCGCTATATCGCTGCCTTTTAGAGGACACAATAACGCTGGCAAAGTCATTGACCGGTGTTGAGGTGGCTGTTATGTGCCCTGAATCGGACGAGGATGAACTGGCGCACTTTCTGGGTAATTCGATTCGGGTGGTAGCTCAGAAAGGTGAGGGTCTTGCCGCAGGACTGGTCTCCGTTTTTGCACATTTCACTGCGGCCGGCCGGCATCGCGTCATTGCCTTCAACAGTGATAGCCCACACCTCTCGCCGTCGATTCTGAATAGCGCTTTTCAGACACTCGCAACGTGCGACTTGGTTATCGGGCCGACACACGACGGAGGCTACTATCTTGTCGGCGCTAAGGCTGCTCATCCGACGCTCTTCAAAAATGATGGGCTGGGAACCAGCAGCGCGCTTGAGAGATTACTGGAGCGTGCCCGGGTGCTTGAGCTTTCCACCGGCCTCACTGACCCTTTCTACGACATTGACGTCCTCGACGATCTCATTCGGCTCGCTCCGGAACTACAACTCGCGCCGGCAAGGGCACCGCGAACCGCAGCCTGGCTCGCCCAGTGGAGACAAGCTGTCAAGCAATTGAACCGCACGGAAAAGCAGTGAAGCTCACGGCAGAGCGGAGGTTATCAGCACTCGGCGGCATTCTGTTCCTGGCTTTGGTGATTTGTTCGCGCAAGTTCAGCGATGTGGGAGCGCCCTCTTTCATCATCTGGTCGGCGGTTGGCGGTATAGCATACCTGCTTGCCATCCGTGAGCTCTCGGCCAACTCAAGATTCTCTAAGCGGGTCATAGTCTTTGGATTGATTCTGGCCGCTGTTTGGCATTTTCTGTTCCTTCTGAAACCTCCGGGTTCAGATGATGACATTCACCGATATCTTTGGGACGGGCGGGTGCAGCGGCTCGGTTATAACCCGTATGTGGTCGTACCCGGCAATCCAGAGCTTGCCGGACTGCACACGCCTGAGACGCGCACGCTCAACCACCCGGACCTGCCGAGCCCATATCCACCAGGTGCGCAACTTTTCTTTCGCGCTGTAACCGCGATTCACGAATCTGTGTTTTCGCTGAAAATCGCATTTGTACTTTGCGGTTTGGCGATTGTGTTTTTGCTACTTGATCTCTTGCGCCGCACCGGACAGGGAGAGCACTGGATCCTGGCTTATGCCTGGAACCCGCTGCTGGCGATCGAGGTGGCGGGCAGTGGTCACGTCGATATTGTTGGTGCACTGCTGCTTTTGATCTCCTTCGCTGCGCTATGGCGTAGATGGCGAGCCGTTGCCGCCGTGGCATTTGCGCTTGCTGTTGCGGTGAAGTTCCTTCCCATTGTGCTTGTGCCGCTTTACTGGCGGCGTCTGCGTCTTCGCGATGTGTGGCTGGCACTGGTCGTATTTGGACTGCTCTACTTGCCATTCCTCGAGAGAGGTCGAATTCCGACCGGCTCGTTAGGCACTTACGTCCAGAGCTTCCGCTTCAATGGTCCGGTGTTTACTATGCTCGAGCGAATCGCATCACCACAGGCTGTCGCTGGCCTCGTAGTGCTGATGGGCTTTCTTGTCGCGGGATGGATGAGAAGAAGATCCAACGACTTATCCTCGGACGCCTTTGCCTGGCCGATTGCAATGTCACTCTTTTGTGCGCCAGTGGTGTATCCCTGGTACCTGTTGTGGATGCTGCCGTTTGTGCGGTCTATCTCCACGCTGCCGATCATGGTCTGGACAGTGAGCATCATTCCCACTTACTATGTTTGGCATCTGCGCGCGCTGGGACAGCCATGGTTACTTCCGCGATGGATCATGGTGCTGGAATACGGAGCCGTGGCAACGGCCGTGGCCGTTCTGGGGCTGCGCCGGTTCCTGCGACCGTCGGCGCGCCAAATGTTCAACCGACTAGGGGCGCATCGCGAATGCGATTGACGCGGGGCAGTGAATTGCATCATGCCCACTGGCAAATACTTTGGTATCGGTTGATACCTTCGTTCAATAGATTATCAATCCGCGCTTCTGGCCCTAATTGGCTCTTTACATAAGAACTGCAATTTTTAAACAAGAGGAACCCTCATGACACGCGCGAACTGCATTACAAGAATCGGTCTTTTGATCATCACGCCGCTGCTTCTCGCGGCAACCTCCTGGGCGCAAAAACCGCCTATCGCCGAACAGATTGCCAAGACCTATGGTCTGGATTCGTTCGGACAAATTGATGCAATCCGGTACACCTTCAACATTCCCGGATTCAAACTCTCCAGAACATGGACCTGGGAACCCAAAGCCGATCGCGTTACCTACGAAGGAAAAGATAAGGACGGCAAACCCGTAAAGGTTACATACGTGCGCTCGCAGCTCGGCAGCCAGCCTGCCAACGTCAAGGAGCAGATCGATTCAGGTTTCGTCAACGATCAATACTGGTTGCTCCTCCCATTTCACCTTGTTTGGGACGGCGGAGCCAATGTGGAAGATAAAGGCATGCAAAAAGTCCCAGGCGGAAAGGGGTCGGCCAGGCACTTGGTGGTGAAGTATCCCGATAACGTTGGCTACACACCCGGCGATACCTGGGAACTTTATGTTGGTTCCGACAATCGAATCCAGTACATGGTTTTCCATCATGGCGGAACCGCGAAACCGAGCCTCGTCAAGGCGACATGGTCAGGCTATAAGAAGGCGGGTCCTCTTTTGATCTCGACGGAGCACCAAGGCACCGCCGACGGCAACCCGGCACACATTTTCTTTACAGATGTAGCCGTCAAGCTGGCAGGCTCAGATGCCTGGGTTAACGCGCAATAACCGCGGGCGAGCGCCCTGGCGCATCCAACAAAGGCCTTTGGCAAGCAGCCTGGTTTACCGGGATCTGCTTGCTTATTGCCGGAGTGATAATCCGTTAAAGCGGTTTCTCAGGTAGGGTGCCGGCATTTCTCCGTTTCTTAGGCGCGGAGTTCAAGCGGAAGACGAGAAAATAATCTTGTCCGTCTCCCTTCACAAAATCGTACTGCTCTTGTAGCTGATAACCAGCCTGGGCAGCTTCCTGTATGACCACATCACGAGAGACGCCGTGATCGTCACCCTTGCCATTGCGATCAATGATCCCGACCCTTGCCCCGCTGCGCAGGGACCTTCGCAAGTTCTTCAGCAGAAGCACGGGATGAGCGACTTCATGATAGGTTTTTAGCAGCAGGACGGAATCAAT
The DNA here is from genome assembly GCA_036495645.1 of Candidatus Angelobacter sp. Classification (GTDB taxonomy): domain Bacteria; phylum Acidobacteriota; class Terriglobia; order Terriglobales; family Acidobacteriaceae; genus Angelobacter. The sequence continues at coordinate 53,324 of DASXMN010000072.1, read as the reverse complement.
GCTGTTTTTTGATAGTCCGGGATCATCCTCCTTGCTCAGGATCGCGTGAACGTTGCCAATGCCGTCCCGCTGAATACGCCGATTTATATAGGCAATGGACTCTGGATTGATGTCCACGGCGTAGACAATTCCAGTCCTTCCCACACGCTTTGCCGCGCGAACCGTAAACCATCCCGAACCAGCTCCGATATCGGCAACCTGTTTGCCTTCCTTGATGCCGAGAATATCCATCACTCGTTGAACCTGTAGTTTCTGGTCCCGGTCCTTACTTTCAAAAATGGAGAGATCACCAGTGTACGGTTGGCTCGTCTTACGCGGCGGGGGCTGAGCATTCGTCCTGGCGCCAGTTTGCGCGGCCCGAACGTTCAGCGGGACGATTGCAGGTACCTGCACCAGGACAAAAATCAACGCGGCCAATAAGATTGGGCTTGTTTTGCGTAAGGCCGTAAAACGTATCATGTTCAACCCCTCGCCATTACTATGGTGGTGCAGGAACTCTCTCCTTTGGGAAGGTCCCGAGCGGGCGCCATCGTGATATCTAATTTTTGGACCTCGCCGCGAGTAATAGGACAGTAGAAGTCGGGTTTCAGGAGCGCGTCCTGGATGCGACGGCGTCCGGCGCAGCCTCCATGACAGACATCTCGAAAATCACAAGGCTCGCAGGCGGGCGGCAGGGATCGCGCATCACGGAACGGAGCAGTCTCAGTCATTTCCGGCCCTAATTGTCGCAACTCGGACAACGGCCTTCCTATCCCGGGCCAATAGACGCACGGCTGCGTTGTGCCACGTGGAGTCACGCGCACAGTACTGGCGCCACATCCGCCGGTTCGCGGCGGTAGTCCGGCCATCGCTCTCACTAGAGGCTCGCCAATTGCTATCACATCGGTCTTCTCAAAAAGCTGCTGAAAACCGTCCCAGTACTCTTTATATGTGAGCGCGTACAGGTCGGAACGCACCGATTGGTATACGTTCACTCTCAAGGGAGCTTCAAAGCGCTTGGCAACGCCTGCGACATCCGCCAGACGCAAGCAGTTCGACTTCATCATGACGGCGATGATTGTTACGGGCACGCCCAGCTTTACACAACGTGCGGCCTGTTGATGGATGAGCTCCCAGTTGCCCGGGCCGCGTTGTGCATCCTGCTCCGCCTGGGTGGGGTAATCGAGAGAAAACTCGACGTCGTGGAAGGCGCGAAGTTCTTGGTCTTCCAAAACAGCCACACTGTGGCCGTTGGAAGTGATGGTGAGCTTGACAGGTCGCGTGCGCAGGTAGGCCAGCATTGCCCTGAAGTCCGGATGCATTCCGTTCTCGCCAGTGCCTAAATTTACCGAGCGGATATGTAACCGCTCCATGACGGATTTCACTTGATCCAGGGAGAGACGGTCGGTTCGAGCTGGATCACGGTAGCAGAAGGCGCACGAGAGGTTACACTCATTGGTGAGCCCAAGCCCTAGTGCGATGCCGTCTTCATGCGCCGCCACGTGAGATGTGGCGAATGAAGGTGACGCTTTGACATTGTTCATGGGCGATCCATCTTGATGCGCGATCCTTCAGCGGGCCAAAACCCGCGCTAAAAAGTGCGCGTAGCGAGCAGACGCAGCGAATTCCGGTCGCCTGCCCAGTTTGCGCTCCAGTTCGAGGATACGCTCATACTCTTCGTCACGAGACACTTTGGGCGGCAGATAATCCGCGATGATGCGCACACCCCGTTCGGCGATGACCCTGAGCGAGCTCGCCTTCATCATGTCACGCATTTTATCTGACGTAAACAGTCGTACCTTGCCGCCGTACAGAGATTCTTGTGCCCATTCGGAGGTCAGTGCCTCCTCCGCTGCAGCCAAATCGCCCGTTTGAATAGCTGCCTTCAATACCGCACCGGCCTGGCTGCGCACAAGAACAGAAAGTATGGCCGATGAATCTCGCAAAAGACCGGCAGCGCCGGCCAGCACAGCGCCCGGATCATCGACATATTCCAGGAGGTTGTGGCAAAGAATTACATCGAATGACCTAACTTTGAACAGACTCGACAGCGTAGTGGCGTCGCCATATTGGACCGTGACCTGGTTACTAACATCCGCGTCGAGTGCCGCACGCTGCGCGATCTCCAGCATCGCCTGTGAGGAATCGAGCAGCGTCACATGAAAACCAAGCCGCGCCAGGCGAACGGCAGCGGTTCCAGTGCCGCAGCCGAGATCGAGGACGCACAGTGACTTAATTCCAGGCGGCACGGGAAGAAAATCCTGCAGGTTCGCAAAGGTCAGGTCCCCGCGTAGCCGGCCTTCAGGAGTCTCAAGATATGCGGCGTACTTGCTCGCATCGCTCTCAAAACAGTTCTCGCCTTTGACCGTTGTCTTCATGCGACATCAAGTGTAGCCGTTCCCCGTCCGCGCGGCGGTTAGAACCAAGGCATAGACTGGAAAGGATTAACATGAAAGCAAATCGTCCACCTCAGGTCAACTGATTATTTTGGTAGAGCACCTTCTGCAAACCCCAGTGGGCAGACCTCCACGCTGCTTTGCCACATGTTCTTTATTTTCAACGAGGCGAGAAGTCGGCGTGGTACTCCGCACAGACGATTGTGTCGCTTTTATAGCTGTTAAAGCCTCAAGCCTCAACGGCCTTCAATACATTGAAATCCGGGAAGTACTTGTAAGTTTTTGAAAAGAAGGTCGAGGAGAGAGGATTTGAACCTCCGCCCCTGGTCCGAACCAGATTCTATCCCCTATTGAACGCTGTGGAATTCTGCTTTTCTTAACTAATTCATATTGAATCTGTTGCACACCACTCATTGAAAGTTGTTGCGATTTGTTGAAGTCGGAGGCTTTCGCAGCTACAAAATCATCTACATCTCGTTCACGGCCCAATGGCTCAATGGAAATGAATCGTGAAAGTATGACTGTGCAAAACAATTGTTTTCTGACGCTCCTGTTTTGTGATTGAAACTCGACGCGCCGCGCTCGCAGTTAGCAATATTTGGCACAAATCGATGTTATGTTTTCATTATCCAGTTTTGCTTGATCCAGCAAATCTAGTTGTAGTAATGCCGTTATCCCATCATCGAGACCATTTTCTTCGATGATTTTGCCGTCTTTCAGACGAAAAATACTGATGCCTGCAAAATGCATCATCCTGCCTGAAGCTGCAGACAGAGGTCCAACGGCGAAGCCGTTGAACGCTTGCCCCGTATGCATTCCCCCTCCAACCCACTGCGCAATTACGCGGTCGCCGTCGGCGAGTAGTGGAGTCGGTAGCTCGAAACCTAGATCAGGGAAAGCGCTGCGAAATTCGGCCATGAATGATCGAAGGGCATTCGGGCAATCAGCGCACGGTGCAGTGAATGTTTTAATGTGATTTCGGGAGAGGTTACTTCTTCAATTACTGCCGGAGTGTACGTCTTGCCCCAAAATTCTGCGTACCATCGCGCGACAATCGATTTGTTCCTTGACTGCACAGTTGAGTCTGCCTCTGCGCGACGAGGCGTGCTTAAAATACCCATGATAGCAAGTGTTCCAATACCCAAAACTGCCCTACGGTTCAGCATTCTGCTCATACGCACATCCCCTACGACTTTTATTTGGGTTTCGTTAAAAACTTTCGCCATGAGAGACTAACCAAATGAGTTAAGTCAGTCACTCCGCATCTTGCTTTCGAATTCGATAAAAGGCTCGTTGCAAGAACCTTTGCCCGACACATATTTCTAGCCAATGCCTGCAAATCAGAGAGAATGCGGAATTCAAATTCAGTCGATCCGAACCGTACGCGTGCAGTTGTTATGCATATCCAGTGTGCGACATCGATGAACTAAGAGACAAGGAATGAGGTTAAAACAATATTCTCGGAATGCCTTTGTGTGCTAATAGCGGCCGAAAGATGTGTTTCACCGGAGTCACTGTTTTGCGCATCAAGAATGGGAAGATCGCTGAGGAAATTGGATTGGATGACGGTGTCACAGCGCTTAACTCAGCTCGGCATTCTCCAGAAAACTTAGAGAAAACCGGCGGCCGATGTCTCAAGCGGCCGCCATTTTCAACATATTCACCTTCTGCGATCAGATCCGCCGTGCCCCAGAAATTCAAGTCCGGGAAGGCTGCACCGAACTCGGTCATGAACGCTTTGATATCCTCGCGTCCATGACGGGCCTCGTGGAGAGAATATTGCAACAACATGTCAGGGACGGCAAGCTCATCGACTACGCTAAGGTTCACCTTGGTCCCCCAGAACTCTGTGAACCAACGTTCTACGAGGGTTTTGTTCTGTTCTACCTTCGACATAACTAATTTCCTTTGGATTGAGATTGCAGTGACATTGATCTCGTGACGTGAGACAACTCGACGAATCAATTGCAAAAATTGCGTCTCCCGATTTTGTGTCGATGGAAACCAGCAGCATCATGCCTTTTTCATACTGATGATCATCTGCGTGCGAGCGCTCCACAGGCACCGCGCAAGAGCTAGAGAAATTTGAAAGCAATAACCGGAGTGTATGGACTTACAGCCTTCGATAACCTCAGCTTAGAAAAAATGAGCGATCCAATGAACGACCGCAAACTACCCCCGAGGTTGCGAAGCTTACTGGCTCGCCCGAGTTCAGCGCTTGCCGTCGCCCAAGCCAGTGCAGCCAACGCACTGGCGGTCGTAATCCCTTGCCATCGAGTTGCAAAAAACGATGGCACATTGTCGGGCTATCGATGGGGAGTGGAGAGAAAACGAGCGCTTATTAAGAAGGAGAAGAACAAATGATCCGCCTAGAAGGAATTGGCGAGGTGCAGCGTCGCTTGAAATCGGCCGTCAAGCGGCTAGAGGAATTTGACTGGCAGCAGATCGGAAGAGACCTGGACCATCAGGGCAACGCCGTAATAGAACGGCTTCTCTCTCCAGAGCAGTGCTGCGCCACTACAAGTCTTTACTCCAATGATGACTTGTTTCGCAGCCGTGTTGTTATGGGGCGGCATGGTTTCGGACGTGGGGAATACAAGTATTTCAGCTATCCTCTACCTGATCTCCTGGATCGGCTCCGGACAGGGGTTTATCCGCATCTGGTAGGCGTTGCAAATCGATGGAACGAAGCAATGGGAATCGATATACGCTATCCGAACACGCATGCCGATTTCATCGAACGTTGCCACAACGCCGGTCAGAAGCGGCCGACACCGCTTCTCCTTCAATACGGAGTCGATGACTACAACTGTTTGCACCAGGACCTCTACGGTGAGCACGTATTCCCAATCCAACTGGCAATTCTGCTTTCCGAGCCCAATACAGATTTCACGGGTGGTGAGTTCGTCATGACGGAGCAGCGCCCACGCATGCAAACTCGGCCAATGATAATACCGCTCCGCCAGGGCGATGGCGTCGTTTTCGCAGTCCATAATCGTCCCGTTCAAGGTACGCGCGGAACGTATCGCGTAAACTTACGTCACGGGGTCAGTCGCATCCGGTCTGGCCATCGCCATACTGTCGGCATCATTTTCCACGATGCGACTTAGATGACAGCATTCTTGGCCAAAATCAGGGTCTACCGGGGAGGGCGTAACCGCAAACATTTCAAATTGAACAGTTTTGCGGAATTGAATTGTCGCTTTGAACGTGCACTGTTGTCGATTCTGCAACTGCGAAAGCCTACAAATTCAACAAAGTTCACACATCCGTGATTGCTGGTGGACCGTAAGCTATTGAAAGAATTGGTCGGGGAGAGAGGATTTGAACCTCCAACCCCCTGGTTCCGAACCAGATTCCGAATAATATTGAGGTTTGTGGAAATTTGAAGTTCTTAACTGATTGATATTGAACCTGTTGTGAGCCGTTCGTTGAAAGCTGTTGAGCTTTATTGAAATTGGCGGCTTTGACCGCCACATTTTTGCCTACAGCTCAAGCACTTCCTTATATACAAGCACTTCCTCAATATATTAGTCAGTGTCAATCACGGCTAAACCTGTTATTCACATCTCTGAAATTACTGCACCGTCAGATTGAGGGAGATGCGCTGGCCCGTTCCAATGTTGAAGCATTGTCCGATTTATTCCTTCATTTTTCTGAGCTCCACGGCTTCCCAGAAGCGGACCTCAATCTGGAGCTCGTTGTGGGAGTGGTTCATTCAGACTTTCTGGCAGATGTAATTTCGCTATAGTTATAAGCCTTGGGCAAATACCTTCCCAAAGATTCCAGAATCAATTACGATTTGACTGTTTACAAGAATCATCCGGCTCAATTGGACAATTACATGCTGTCGCTTACCATAGTGCCGACGTATCTTTGGGACTTATGCCTCCGGTTAGCGGCTCTAAATTCGTAGGGCATCACGGCTCAATCGCCGGAATCGCAGTCTCTCCAGACGGGACCATGGCCGTTTCCGGCGCGCACAGTCCGCAAAGCGTGGATGAAGCCATTCTTTGGAACTTGCCATCTGGTACTGTTCATTGTCCTTTTCGTGGTTCTAAAGCTGGCGTTTTTAGTGTTGCCTATTCGTCCGATGGCAAGATAATCGCCACCGGGGGAGGGGGCTCAGTTCAGGGCAGCCGGTGGCTATATGATCATGCAATTCGATTATGGAACGATCGTGGCGGTGAGACGTGTAGGTTTGGCGAAGAGCTTTTCTTTGTGTATGCGCTGGCCTTTTCTCCAGACTCTCGAATTCTACTAAGCGGTAGCGGCATCCATCCTAAATCTAACGGATCGTGCCTTCGTCTTTGGGACGTCAATCAAGGCAGGGAAATACGTCGTCTTGGTTCTCACTCACACCCTGTTAATTCGGCAGCTTTTTCACCAGACGGCAAATTCATTTCCGCTGGAAGCAGTGGCATGCAAGCAGGAGGCTTTGTGCCAAGAGGAGATGCCCTAACCGCCTCCACATCTGAAACTCGGACCATTCGCGTCTGGGAAACCAGTTTTTGGCAGGAGCTCAATTTGTTTTCTCATCAAGGATGGGTGAACTCTGTCGCATTCTCGCCGGACGGCAAACAACTTCTGTCCGCAGGGAAGGGCACGTTCTTATGGAATCTAGGATCTGGCGCCCAGTATCAACGAATCGGTAGCATAGAAACAGATTTCACGCATCGTGCAATCTTCTCTCCTGACGGGCGGAAGATAGCCCTCGGAACCGGCGGACGGAGTGAGATGGGATCTTCCTACCAGAACTGCTGCGCGCGCTTGTATGATCATGCGACCAGAGTTGAACTAGCCTGCTGGCGACATGAATACCCGGTCAAAGCATTGGCTTTTTCTCCTGACAGTCGCTTGCTGCTGGCTGGTGGAGAACGCGGAGAGCTACGTTTGTGGGAGGTTCCCTGAAAGCCTCAAAATGTTCATGACACGTTGGCATTGTAGTGATCCTGCATGCGTCCGGCAGCAAAGATTGTTGCCGGTAGCTCTCGATGTCGTGGAGCTTGAGGATCTTTCGGCGAAAGCGATTGCCACGCCGCAGTCAGGGCTTCTCCATGCGACGTGCGATGGAGTAATTCGCGAAGGAACAACTGAAAATAAAAGCCATTGCGCTTCAGGGTCATGATCAGGTTGATCGGTTTTCCTACGGACTTAAATCCTTGAATGTATGCTTGAGCGGCATTATTGTTTGCAATCCAGAGCAGTCTTACGTTCAAATCACAGCACCTCTCAATTAAGGACATTCCAGATATCGAATGGCCCGCCGTATCATGGATCATCCCAACCGCGGATACTTCCGCGAACAGATGAACAATGTCGTACCCCGATTGGATCATGGCCAGTAACTCTGGAATGCTGCGGGCAGCTTCAACGGTTGTAAAAGGATAGAACTGCTCAAAGATGCCGGCATCCGCTGCAAGAAGTTCAGCGAACTTGGCATCCAGACTGCACACAAGAACTTTGACAGGATGGCGAACGTGCTGCCTGGAGCTTATCTCGAATGGCATGCTTCCCCATTTTTCATGCAATTCTGATTTTAAATCTTGCGGACGCTTTTTAACGGATGGCTTGCCTCATGTTGAAAACTACCCAGCCTCAGAAAATCATAATCGTAATGCTAGTCACCGCCGGATTGGACAGGAGCGCGCCCAGTTCGACTGTGGCGAAGACGCTGCTCGGGTTGTAGGCGGCAGCATTGATGAAAGCAACCACGTCTCCTGATGCAGCGGAAGCAAAATCCGCTGAAGTAGCTGTCCACATCGGTTGTGCTGCCGCCCAATCCAGCCCTTGTGTGGCCGCTTCTGTGGCTTGGCCCGCTTCAGTCATCCCCAGAGTAACTCCCCCGTTCGCTTCAGCCCATGCAGTTGCCGCAGCTTGAGCTTCAGTTCCTCCTGACCAGAAAACAGATGTTGGAGCCGCAACTTCGGGTAAGAGTCCGGCAAGCCCAAAGCCTGCCAGCGCTCCGAGTCCGCATCCAGCGGCGGCACTTAAAGCATATCCCCCCAGCGAGGCTTTGCGACCGGCCATTTCATGATAGGCAAATGCGCCCGCCCCAGCGCCGATAAGGCATCCCGCTATGGCAAGAGGATTCTTGCCGTTCGGATCTCGCAGAGTTACGGGATTATTGTCCGCATATGCATAGAGGTTAATCCCTCCCTTAACGCCAATTGGATCTTCGCTGATGAACCTTTGCAGCGCTGGACTGTAATATCTGGCGCGGTAGAAATACAGTCCGTTTCCATCATTCTCGCGGCCGGTGTATTGCGAAGAGCTGGGGCTGGCGGCTCCTCCCGTGGTGGTGTTGCCGAATGGATCGTAGGAGTAGGTGGTTTGGATATTGCCGCCAGAATCCACCAGCGCGATTGTGCTCCCCAGGGCGTCCTGCAAAGGAATGAAAGCACCCGAAGAATCGGTGCGCGTGAACAGATCATCAACCCCACCGGTGAGCGCATTAGCCGTGACCGTGCTCCCGGACAGCTCTTGGACTGCGTTGGCTCCATCATAGAGAAGCGATGTTCCCACCGGGTTCTTGATCCTGCGCCCTACGGCGTCGTACTGCAAGCTTACTGAGTTGACCGTCGCGACCTGATTCCGCACATTCCACGTGAATGCGTTGGTTCCGTCGCTCACCATATTCCCATTGGAATCATATGAGATAGGGGTGCCGTTCCAGTTGGTCAACTCATTGGCAGCATCATAGCTCGCCGCGCCTACAGCACCGGGCAAGCCAGTTCTGGCAAAGCTGCCACCCACTTGCGTACGCCGGCCAAGCTGGTCATAGGCATACGTGAGCTCACCAAGGTGATTAGCGCCAAGCTGATAGCCGATGTCAGTCACATGGGACGCTTGATCATACGTGTATGAAACTGTCACGCCGTTCGGTAAAACCAATGAAGAGCGGCGATTATCATCGTCGTAGTTGAAGCTCACACTGGAGCTGCCCTGGCTGATCTGCGTCAGGCGATCGGCGTTGTCATAAGAATAAGAGACTGCAGACTGGCCATTGACGGTCATGCTTGTGCGGCGTCCAACCAGATCATATGTGTAGCCAATGCTTCCCTGCGGAGTGGCTTCAGAAACCAGGCGATCAAGACCATCGTAGCCACGCGTAATGTTACCGGCGAGGCTGTCGCTGATTTGCGTAATGCGATTGCCGCCATCATGAGTGTAAGAAACCGTGCTCTGGTAGCTGCTCATGCCACCAGTCACGGTCACGCCAAAGCCAGCAAGGGTCCGGCAGTTTAAACCATCATAGGTGAAAGCCGTGACCTGCCCCTTACGGTCTGTGTGGCTCGACAGATTTCCATTTAAATCGTAAGTGAACGACTCATGCCGGTTCAGGGCATCTGTTTTGCTGGTCTTGCGGTCCATGCTGTCATAGGTATAACTGGTCGTGTAGCCTGCAGCATCGGACAGAGTGAGCAAGTTGCCGTTCGCATCATAGGTATACGCAGTGCTGTTTCCCTGTGCATCAGTAACTCTGGTGACAAGGTTGTAGCCGTTGTATTGGAATTTCGTGGTATTACCCAATGCATCAGTGGTTGAAGCCAGACGCCCCGCAAGATCCACAAATCGCGTTGCCGTGTTGCCCAGAGGATCAGTAATGCTGACAAGATCACCGCTGAAATATCCCGACTGCACTGTATTGTTCAATGCATCCGTAATGGTAGCTATTTGGCCGTTAGCGTTATATGTCAAGGTTGTCTGATGGTTCAGAGGATCGGTAATAGAAGTTAGGTTTCCGGAGCCGCCATAGCCAAACGTGCTTGTGTGTCCCAATGAATCTGTGACGGTGGCCATTCCCTGAAACAGTGGCTCATAGGTGAACGATGTTGTTGAAGCATTGGCTGTGCCGTCTAGGTAGGTGGTCCGAATCCTGTTGCCCAGCGCGTCATAGTCATAGCTGGTGGTTCTTCCAAGAGCATCTGTCACAGACTTGAGAGAATTGTCAGCGTAATAAGAATAGGTGATTGTCTGCTGTTCCGGCTGGCCAAGTGCATGCGTGTCGCTGGTCTTATAGCCGGATGGCCCAAATTGAACGCGACGCACATACCCGCGCGGGTCGGTTATATCCACCTGCGTCACGAGCGGCAAATAGCCTTCCTGGCAAGTTGGATCGTACCGATTGTAACTGGTGCCGTTCCAGCAATTCGTCTGCTCAAACAGAGTGCCTGAGGTAACAGTGCCGTTCTGGTAATAATGGGTCTGGTTCGGGTTGCTGGAAAGGATCCAGGAGAATAGATAAGTGCTTCCATCGCCCTGGGTTTGCTTTACCACTCTGCCGTTTGCGTCATATTCATTGGTTAAATAGGTAATGCCGCGCGCATCGGTGATTGTGGCCAGTTCATTCTGATCCGTATAGGTATAAGTCGTAACTCCGCCGTTAAGGTCAGTGACCGTGGAAAGCCTTCCCACAGGATCATAGGTGTAGTGCGTGGTCCGGCCGATGTTATCGGTGGCGGTGGTGACGCGACCGGAAGAATCGTATTGGAGCTGAATGAAGCGACCGTTGGGAGAGGTAATCTGCGTGAGATTACAGTTCGTGCGGTCGAGCTTTGTTTTGCTCCCGTGGCGGTCAATGATCTGAATCACGGCCTGGCATTGTGACTTTGATTGCGCAAATGAATCCGGGAACACGTACTGAGTTCCATCTTTGCGCGTGACGCTCCAGGTGTCATTGGAGTTGAAATGCAAAGTAGCGCCGTAGAAAAGCGGATCTGGACTTGTGCTGATGTATACCGCATCGGTCCAACTGGTTCCGGCAGAGATGCGGTCAAAGCGAATGCGCGAGCCGTTGGGCAGAATCAATTCCTGATAGGTATAAGGGAACGTGTCCCCGACCATGAAAATGTCATAGGACTGTGTGGTACCGATGCCGAAGGCGCGAGAAAGACTGTCATTCGCAATATAAGTCCGCGTCAAATTGATCGGAACCACGTCCGGAAGCGACATATCGGTCTTGCTATAGATGAATTGTCCAGTTGAGAGGTCCACAGGATCACCATCCTGCGAGCCAGGTCCTGCAGGTGGGCCAGCGTTAGGAGCAGCATTGGGAGAGCCGACCATCGCCCCCGTAAATTCATACAGAACAACTCCGGGATCAGGAATCACGCTGATGCCATTCGGACTTACAGTTCCGCTGCCGTAAATAAACCAACCTTTCACATCCGCGTCATAGTTCCAGAAGTTGAACGGGGTTCCGGACTTAAAGTTGAATGTATTGGGATAGACCAGGCGCGCTCCTGCCGAGCCATTTCCTGCGTTCAGTACCTTTATATATGCTCCGCCAGGCTGGATCGTAAAATAGATTGGGACCCTGACTCCTGCGGGCAGTGGGAAGGGTGGTTGATTCAGCGGAATAGGAGTGATGCTGATTTGGTGGACAGTCTTGCCTGCAGCATCCGTAATTACCGTGTTCGGCGGCAGATGCAATTTTAATCCCGGCAAAGTCGGGTTCGTAATGACCGTCTCTGTGCTTGTGGGAGAGGGAATGTTGACCGCGTGCGCCATATCCAGCTGCGTCATCCAAATCGTATAGTTCAGGACATTGGTCTTGCTTGCCAAAACAGTAACGCCCACTTCATAGCGACCATAGACGGCATTGGAACGGCTGGCGGTTTGTGCATCAATCACCAGCACCTGATGTGTCGCTGAAAGGCCTCTCAAAAGAAAGCGCCCCGTACTGTCGGTTTGGACGCGCTTGTCGCCCATCTGCAATGTCACTTGCTCAAGCGGCAAACCGTTCAACTTCAACACCTGGCCAGCCAAAGCAGTATCACCGGCGGTTGATTGCAAAGGCGGCATATTCCGAAATTGGGTTGTGGTTGGCCCGCTACCATCAGAGCCCTGGTTCTGACCTGAAGAGGCTTCCCCTTCAGTGGTGAACGTAATCGAAGACTCAATGATTGCGTTCCCCTGAGTGTCCGCTGCCTTTTGTATCTGCAATGTATAAGTGGTTCCTGTTTGCAGCGGAGCTGCCGGCAGCAAAAAAACCAGCCTGCCTTGCTCGGCGGCAGTAACTTTGGCTGCGACTGGAACATTGTCCGATCCCATGAGCGTGAAACTGGCGCTGGTTACGCTAGTGACATCAAGCGGCGTGGTTAAGCGCATCGCAAGAATATCCTGAACGTCCACTCCACTTGCGCCGTCTTGGGGAATTGAAGCAGCGACCCGGGGTTGGCCCAGATTTTCCGGCGATGCTTCATTCGGCGTAACCAAATGAAAGCGATTCACGGCAGGATCAAAGATTTCATCCACTTGAGCCGGCATGCCAAACAGGTCCGTGCCTCCAAAGAGACGTACAGTACCATCCGACAAAAGAGTTGCGCTATGGCCCTGGCGCGGAATTGTCAGCAGGGCATCAAAGCTCGTAACCTGGCCTTTGCGGTAGTCCCACTTCTGGATGTCAGCGGGAAAGACATGGTTCTGTTCCACACCGCCGGCAATCAGGAGCGTTCCATCCGTTAATAGAGTGGCAGAGTGAAAAGCGCGTGGAATTAGCCTAGTGGAGATAGTAGAAAATGTCCGCGCTATCGGATCGAAGATTTCCGCTGTGCTTACGATGTCACCGGAGGCATTCACGCCACCAAAAACCAGCACCGTTCCATCTGGCAGGACAGTGGCTGTATGCCCTGCGCGCGGCACCTGAAGCTGCGCCGTGATTTTTTGCGTTTTTTCCGTACGATCCACAAGATAAGCATCGACAACGGGCTTGTGGTTGGCGTCAAAACCGCCGAGCAGCAAAATCTGGCCGTCTGGCAGCAGCGTGCTTGATTGCCATTGCTTTACCGTTGACGGCTTCTCTTGTGGCCGTGCATCGGCGGTTGGCGCCGGCGTCTGTTGTGGAGCTTCAAGCCTGGCTGAAAGCGCGGGGACCCCAGAAGAGAAATTTCCTGTTGGAGCTTGAATAGGCATGGCTGCACCATGCAGGCCGGCGGGTAGAGGAATTTGACCGGCAAAAGGCAGCATCATGTGCGGAGATTGCGCCATGTCCGGCTTCTGTATCAGAAAGTTCCCCAGAGTGGATGCCTGCACCTGAAGCTGGACAGTCAAGATCAATACAACAGAGACAACACCCTTTAGGTATCCTTGCGCTTTCACAAAAGATCTCCTTCTGCAACCTCACTCATGTTCTTGCTTGCCAGACAAAACCTGCTTACAACGAATCGCCGCAAAATTATTCGCGCGCAGCAAACATCATCAATGCAACGGCATTAATTCAAAGTCAGGGCAACAGTAATGCTGCCCGTGGTTGTTCCCTGTGGATTCACCAACACCGTGTAGGTGCCAGTGGATGGAAGGGCCACCGATGCTATAGTCCCGGAGCCGTTAGTACAGAGGCCAGTTGAACTTAATGTGCTTCCATCTGGCTTCAAAATGCTAACCACCACTGCATTGCAGCCCGTGTATGTATTCCCCGTTAGGCTTGCGCTCACTTGCTGTCCTGATATCCCGCTAAAAGTATAGCGAGCATTTTGGCCTGCAACGGTAGTGGTAGCGGTGAGCGGCGTTCCCGGCGTGATGGTTCCTGTGACATCCGCAAAATTATTCAGCAGGACCGTCACTCTGCCGGTAGTCGCTCCCTGAGGATTGACCAGCACAGTGTAAGTTCCGGTGACTGGCAATGTGATGGAATCCATGAAACCGGTGCTGTTTGTGCATGCACCTGCAGAACCCACGGAAGTTCCACTCGGTTGCAATATGCTCACCACGACCGCATTGCAGCCCGTGTAAGTATTGCCGGTCAGATTCATGCTCATCTGCTGACCCGCGGTTCCGGTGAAAGTGTATGACGCGTTCTGCCCGGCAGTCGTGGTTGTTGCCGCGAGCGGCGTGCCTACGCTAATGGCTCCTGTAATGTCTGTAAACGTGTTCAGCAAAATCGTTATACTGCCGGTGGTTGCTCCCTGCGGATTCACCAGCACTGTGTAGATTCCAGTGATCGGCAATGTAATGGAATCCATGAAGCCGGTGCTATTTGTGCACGCGCCGGCTGAGCCCACGGAGACTCCACTCGGTTGCAATATGCTAACTACGACAGCGTTGCAACCCGTATAGGTATTACCGGTCAGATTCATACTCATCTGCTGACCAGCGGTTCCGCTGAATGTATAGCGAGCGTTTTGCCCGGCGGCTGTAGTGGTGGCCGTAAGCGCTGTTCCCACAGTAATTGGGCCGCCATTGATATCTCCAAAATTATTCATCAGAACTGTTACGCTGCCAGTGGTCGCTCCCTGAGGATTGACCAGCACGGTGTAGGTGCCGGTGACCGGCAATGTAATGGAATCCATGAAGCCCGTACCGCCCGTGCAAGCTCCGGCCGAGCCCACAGAAGCTCCACTAGGCTGCAGAATGCTGACCACAACCGCATTGCAACCCGTATAGGTATTGCCGGTCAAATTCATACTCATCTGCTGGCCTGCTGTCCCACCGAAGGTGTAGAGCGCATTCTGTCCGGCAACAGTGGTGGTGGCCGTAAGCGGTGTTCCTACGCTGATTGTTCCCGTTATGTCAGCAAATGTATTCAGTAGAACCGTGACACTGCCGGTAGTCGCACCTTGAGGATTGACCAGCACCGTATAAGTGTCGGTGGCCGGCAATGTAATTGAATCCATGAAACCTGTGCCATTTGTGCAAGCGCCAGCAGAACCTACTGAAGTGCCATTTGATTTTAGAATGCTGACCACGACAGCGTTACAGCCTGTATAGGTATTAGCAGTCATATTCATGCTCAACTGCTGGCCCAATGTTCCGCTGAATG
Source organism: Candidatus Angelobacter sp. (assembly GCA_036495645.1). Lineage (GTDB taxonomy): Bacteria > Acidobacteriota > Terriglobia > Terriglobales > Acidobacteriaceae > Angelobacter. The sequence continues at coordinate 38,186 of DASXMN010000072.1, read as the reverse complement.
TGTAGCGTGCATTCTGCCCGGGCACGGTGGTGGTCGTCGTGAGAGATGTTCCAATGCTGATAGTTCCTGTTAAATCTGCAAAGCTATTGAGCAGAAGCGTGACACTACCGGTAGTAGTCCCTTGCGGATCGACTAATATCGTGTAAGTGCCGGTGACCGGCAAGGTAATGGAATCCATGAAGCCCGTTGCGTTGTTGCAAATTCCCGTGGACCCAACTGCGGCTCCACTTGGTTGCAACACGCTCACGACGACCGCATTGCAGCCCACATACGTATTGCCGCTCAGGCTCATGCTCAACTGCTGGCCCTCTGTTCCGCTGAACGTGTAACGCGCATTCTGCCCGGCAACGGTGGTGTTTGCCGTAAGCGGCGTGCCAATATTGATGGTCCCGGTTACATCGGCAAAATTATTGAGAAGCATGGTGACGCTGCCGGTTGTAGTTCCCTGCGGATCAACGAACACCGTGTAAGTGCCTGTGACTGGCAGCGTTACTGAATTCAGAGATCCAGTACTGCTGTTGCAGATGCCGGCAGAACCCACGGTAGCCCCATTTGATTGCAAAATGCTGATCACAACCGCATTGCAGCCCGTATAGGTATTGCCGGTCAAATTCATACTCATCTGCTGGCCAGCGGTTCCGCTGAACGTGTAGCGGGCGTTTTGTCCGGCGACAGTTGTTGTGGCTGTTACAGGCGTGCCGACGCTAATTGTTCCCGAGACATCAGTAAACGTATTCAGCAGAAGCGTAACGCTTCCGGTCGTTGCCCCCTGGGGATTGACCAGCACCGTGTAAGTTCCAGTGGCAGGCAGGGTGAAGGAATCCATGAAACCCGTGGTGCCATTGCAGACTCCCGCAGAACCTACTGTCGTTCCATTGGATTGCAGGACACTCACCACAACCGCGTTGCAGCCAACATACGTGTTGCCGCTGAGGTTCATACTCAACTGCTGGCCTAATGTTCCGTTAAACGTATACCGTGCATTCTGCCCGGCAACAGTGGTAGCTGCCGTAAGTGGGGTCCCAAAGCTGATGGTTCCTGTAACGTCTGTAAACGTGTTGAGCAGAAGTGTGACGCTTCCAGTGGTAGTCCCTTGAGGGTTGACAAACACCGTATAGGTACCAGTGGCAGGCAGGGTAAAGGAATCCATGAAGCCTGTGGCGTTGTTGCAGATTCCAGTGGACCCTACCGTCGCTCCATTCGATTGCAGCACACTGAGTACAACGGCGTTGCAGCCAATATAAGTGTTGCCACTCAAGTTCATGCTCAACTGCTGGCCTCCAGCTCCGCTGAAGGTGTAACGCGCATTCTGCCCGACGGCGGTAGTGGTGACCGTGAGCGGCACTCCCACCGTGATGGTTCCGCTTATATCTCCAAAGGTGTTAAGCAGCATGGTGACGCTGCCCGTGGTGGTCCCTTGCGGATTGACCAGCACTGTGTAGGTGTCAGTGGCGGGCAGGGTGAAGGAATCCATGAAGCCCGTGGATCCGTTGCAGACTCCCGCGGAACCTACTGTGGCTCCATTCGATTGCAACACGCTCACTACGACCGCATTGCAACCGACATATGTGTTGCCGCTTAGGTTCATGCTGAACTGCTGACCCGCTGTCCCGCTGAATGTGTACAGTGCATTTTGCCCCGCCATGGTGGTGGCGGCGGTAAGCGGCGTGCCCACGCTGATGGTTCCTGTTACGTCAGCAAATGTATTCAGAAGCAGAGTGACGCTGCCCGTCGTCGTGCCTTGTGGACTGACCAGCACGGTATAGATGCCGGTTGTGGGCAGGGTAATGGAGTCCATGAAACCGGTGCTGCCATTGCAAATTCCAGTTGAGCCTACAGAGGCTCCGCTGGATTGCAGCACGCTCACTGCGACCGCATTGCAACCCGTGTATGTGTTGCCGCTCAGATTTATGCTTAACTGCTGACCCGCTGTTCCGCTGAATGTATAGCGAGCAACCTGTCCAGACACCGTGGTTGTGGAAGTGAGCGGCGTTCCAATTACAATCGGGCCGGTGATATCACTGAATGTAGTGAGTTGCACCGATACACTTCCTGTTGCTCCGCTCGAAGGAAGCACCGCCAAGGTGTAAGTTCCTGTCATCGCCAGGTTCACTCTCATAAAACTCGGCGAGGAACATGAGGCGGTTGATCCAACAGGAGTGGCATCAGGCGCATAAATCTGCATTTGGCAACCGCTGAATGTTGGCGCGGAAGACACAACGCTGACGGCTTGTCCGGCTGTGCCATCAAAGAGCAAGAGTCCAATTCCATTCACCGTTGGTACAGCAACCGTAGTGGCAATGCCTTGAACAGAACGCCCCGTGAAAGCCAATTGCGAGACCGTGTAACCCGGTAGCGGAATAAAAAGATCACCTGAACTGGTTGTGGTTCCTGTTGGAGTATTCAAAGAAATATGCCCAGAGCCGGCATTGTTCGGCACGGTCATGGTCAAACTCGTCGGCGAGGCTGCACTGGGGACCGGCGCCGGTGTCACGTTGGTAATCAGCCTGTCATTGGCCGGCGTTGAATCGAAGTTTGCGCCTGTAATCGTGACTGCCGTTCCTGGTGCGGCCATCTGCGGGGTGAACGAATCAATGCGCGGCGCGCCAGAGGAGCTTGTAACAGTAAATGGGCTTGCGCTTGTAACCGAGCCCGCGGGAGCGGTCACTGTAATAGCTCCCGTTGTCGCCCCGGTCGGAACGTTCACGACGAGTTGAGTCGATGAAGCGAACGCAATTGTGGCGGTTGTCCCATTGAATGACACCGCATCCTGCGTTGAATCTGAGCTGAAGTTCGCGCCAGAGATTGTCACTTGCGTGCCTACAGGCCCAGACTTCGGAATAAAAGTAAATAGAGAAGCCTGGCTGGAAGTGGCACGTGCAATGGAGATCACGTTGCCTAACGGATCGTAAGTGTACTGCGCTGCGTCACCACTGGACGTTACTACACCAACCATGCGGCCCAGTTCGTCATAGCTGTAGAAAATCGGACCAGAAAAAATTGCCCCGCCTGCAACCATAAATGCCGCTGTGTTGCTTGAACTGCCGCCTGCACTCGTTACTGTTACATTGGCATTGCCAGCTGCAACACCGGATGGAACAGTCACGCTGATTTGCGTGTCTGTCCAGCTGCCGATAGCCGCATTGGTTCCTCCAATCGACACGCTTCCCTGTGTTCCACCAAAGTTTAAACCGCTGATGGTGATGACCGTGCCAACCGGCCCGCTCGCAGGGCTCAGCTGCGAAACTTGAGGCGCAGTCTGTGAAAACAGTGGAACTTGAATTAGAAGCGCAAGGAGAAACAGAGCAGTAACAGCCAAATGGTTGCGGAACATAGGTATCCAATCGTGCTCTTGGCGTTTTACTGATTTAGTGCTAAGCAACGACGGCGAGTCTAGAATGTGAGTACCAGAAATTGCAAATAAAAAATTGAATAAACTATGAATTAACTAGCCTAGATGGTCCATTTTGGGATTTTTTTCAAAATGGAACTTGTTGTGACTCATCTTGGAGTACCTCTCGGCTTGCTCAAAGAGATATGCAGCGGCTGATCGTTCTCGGCGTGATGTCCATCATTCCACAGAGTTTTAAGGGTCCGTGCATATGCACACTGGAATCAGCGATCGAGTGGAGTCGCCGGCAATCCATTTCCAACGCAATCTGTTTCTTGATTATGCCCGTCTAAAAGCCGCGGAGCCGCTTGACGCAAAAATTACCGGTATTGCCGCTGAGCAAGCGGCAACCAATACCGTTCGTCCAACAGCTTCGCCTATATTTCGCCATCACAAATGCAAGTCTGTTGAGACCGTACAAAATCCATTGAACTACATCATCGGGTACATTCCCAATAACCAGACCGCGATTCCAGCTTTCTACTGTCAGCCAAAATTCATACTATTGTTTAAAAAAGGTTCCATAATGAGCAAATTGTTCCATATGAGGCAAGCTGTTTCCATAAGGGGAAAATGTTTCATATGGGAACAAGCCGTACCATAGTGGGAAAACTGTTCATTACTTAGATAAAGTTGTTCTCTGATATATTAGCGATCGATCGCAACGGGAATCGAACAAATGAATAATCTTTCTGAATTTACTGCAGTGGAGAATGTGTTGAGAGAAGCAGAAAGCAAGGCTCAGTTCCAAAGAATTCTGTGTGTTTGGTTGAAGGCACTATTTTCATTAAACTCCGAAGGGATCTCCCGGGCCATAGGATGGAAGTCCTCGACAGTGCGAGGTGTACAGGCACGGTTCAAGAAAGAAGGGATGCAATGTCTTATGGGCACCCGCAAGGGCGGGCGCAGACGAGAAAATATGTCCTTCGATCGGGAAGCGCGGATCCTTTATAAGTTTGTTCGACAGGCCAAGAACAATCCAGGTCTCGATGTCGGGCAAATCAAGCAAGCATATGAACTCTCAATTGGAAAACAAGTGCCATGGTCAACCGTATACCGCCTGATCGCTAGACATAAACTGCGCCATCTCCTGCCAAAAAGACGTGTATAAGAAAGTGTTTAGATTGATTGCAAGTTAAGCTTATTTTCTTTTTTTTAAATGAAATCAAGCCTTGACTTCATCAGGTTGGGTCAGATAGACATAGCAAGCGATAAAAGCTGAAGAATATTGCGGCTTAGGAGTTCTTCGCTATGTGTAGTTATAGCCATCCATTGCCATCTGCTCCTGCAGACAAGGGATGCAACTATCGATCTCTAGACCATTGCTGTGCCGAGCTACCGCACAATGGTCCAACCACGTAGACGTTAATCTGATTGCCAGCTTTGTGTTGCTGACCATGGCGGCAGCCTGCCTAATTTCTGTTCTGGTATTTCCAAATCGGTACGCGAGTTTTTCAGGGAGATTGAGTCATGTGGAGTGTCAAGGGATGGTTTGCGGTTCAAGTTGCACCTCGATCAGAACAGAGAGTTGTACAACACTTGGAATACAAGGGTTATGAAACATTGGTGCCCACCTATGAAAGCAAACGGAAGTGGAGGGACCGCACCAAAGTCCTCCATCTGCCATTGTTCCCCAGCTATGTGTTTTGCAGAGCATTGCCCGGAAACACCGGTATGGTACTCACCATTCCCGGAACAGTCAGGATGGTAGGGATTGGCGGGAAGCCGTCTGTAATTCCTGACCACGAAATCGAAGCTATCCAAAAAATCGGTTCATCAGGGATGGCCGCTGCCCCATATCCATATTTGTGTGTTGGAGAAAAAGTACGCATCGCAGCCGGACCTCTTGCAGGAGTCATGGGAGTGCTATCACAGATAAGAAGCAATTTTCGGCTAATTGTTAGTGTGGAATCGATAATGCGCTCCATTTCGGTCGAAATTGGCATTTCAGATGTGACGCCAGTCCCTAAATACTCACCAGCCCGTGCCACCCCAGAGGTGAACTTATGCGGGGATGCGTGGCGAAAAACCGGCTGAACTTTTTTTACAGCGCGTAGCTCAACTGGAAGAGCAACTGACTCTTAATCAGTAGGTTGGGGGTTCAAATCCTTCCGCGCTGGCCATTTTTTATCCTGGAGTCATTTGTGAATCGACTTTGCATTGATGACAAATCATTTGCGCATACCGCTACATTCCGAAGCATATCGACACGAGAGGAGTGTGCGGCGGTCATCGCGCTTGAACGCGAGATTTGGGGCCCTAACTATGACGACGCTGTACCGCTGGCGCTTTTACTGGTTACGGCAACCCGCGGTTCCATCCTCATTGGCGCATTTGACGATCATGATCAGATGATTGGTTTCGTGTATTCGCTACAAACCGTTAAAAACGGCGTTCCAATGCAATGGTCTTACAAGCTGGGCGTAGCGCCAGCGCATCGAAATGAAGGGCTGGGAAGACGGCTCAAGCTGCTGCAGCGCGAACGTGCGCTGGAAATGGGTATTGATCTTATTGAATGGACGTTCGATCCAATGCTGGCGCCCAATGCCTATCTGAATCTCAGCAAGCTCGGGGCTGTGGCATACGAATATGCTGAAGACCTGTATGGTCAGACGTTGGCGCCGGTGCTGCACAGAAAAATTCCGACAGACCGGTTGCTTGTCTCCTGGCAGCTTCAAGCCAGAAACGTGGAGAACAGACGTTCTCCGGTGGTCGTACCAGAAGAAAGTCGTCTGATGTGTACTGCTCTTGAGAAGGGTGTTCCAGCAAATTGCACAGCGCAGCGTGGCGAATGGCTGGAATGCTCCGGCATAGCTCTGGATATCGAGGCCCCGCTGCTGATGGTTGAAATTCCATTGGATTACAGCAAAATGGTTACATGCGCGCCTGAGGCTGCCATGGATTGGAGGCTATCAATCCGGCAAATCCTGAAGACCTATTTGGGCCGGGGGTATGGAGCGGTTGAGTTTGTTGCCGATCCTTCAAACGGAAGAGGCGCATACTTGCTTATACCAATGTCGGAATTGAGCCAAAGTATCCCATTGTTTCCAGAGCATTCTTCCCAAACTGAAATCGGCAGGCGATCCATTAGTGTCGGGCCCAGGTGAGCATCCATGGTTTCCAATGCATCAGTAACAAGACTTTTTGAAGAGCAGGTTGCGGCAACTCCCGGCCAAGTCGCGTTAATGCATGGGGACATCCAATGGACCTATCATTCGCTCAATGCACGCGCCAACCAGTTCGCAAGATACTTGCGGCGCTACGGAGTGGCACAGGAAACACGCGTGGTGGCATGTGGGGAAAGATGCCCGGATTTGATCGCGATGTTGCTGGGAGTGTTGAAAGCCGGCGGAGCATATGTCCCAATTGAACCGACGTTTCCCCCTGGACGGATTACCGACATCGTGGCGTCAACGCGAGCTTCCGTTGTAGTCACATGGCGGAGGCAAGAGGAACTGGGGGCATCTATCGGCGAAGTTATTGTCGTTCCGGAGCATGAAGAACGGATTGTCCAGGAGGACAGCTCAAACCTCGAAAGCGAGGCAGATCCAGAAAGTATCTTTGCGGTATTGTTCACCTCAGGAACCACAGGCAAACCTAAGGGAATCCTGATGAGGAATGGTGGGGTTGCCAATCTGCTAACCGGAATGGGCACTCAATTCCCATTCCAGCAAAATGATACATTCCTGCTGCATCGGTCTTTTACAATTGTTGGATCAATCTGGGAGTACTTTGGAACACTACTGTACGGAATGCGCGGCACAATCCTATCGGGTGACGATTCTCGCGATCCAGCAACAATATGGGAACGGCTGCTTAAGCATAGAGTGACGCACATCATACTTTCGCCAACACTCGGAAATGCCATCATCAAGTATGGCGAGCGTTATGGATTGCACAGCCATAGCCTTAGATTTGGCGTGGTTGGCGGTGAGCCGGCAAGCAAACGGACGATTGCGGGATGGCTGGGGCGCTTTCCCAGCGGGAAATTCTATAACTGCTACGGAATCACCGAGACAATGTATTTAACCTTTTTTGACACTTCTCTGCTTCAACCTGAAGAGGAGCGCGTGCCTGCAGGCTCAGAGTTCATGAAAGCTACAGTTCGAATTTTGAATGAAGACCTGGAATGCGTTGATGAAGGCTCCGCCGGCGAAGTGTGCATTTCTACTGCATGTTTGTCACGCGGGTACCTTGACGATGCGCCGCTGACGGCTCAACATTACATTCCTGATGCCTGGGCGGCCACCTCAGGGAGCCGCTTATATCGAACAGGGGATCTTGGATGCCGCAGAGCTGATGGAACACTCGAATTGAAGGGGCGATGCGACCGCCAAGTCAAAATCAGGGGATTTCGTGTTGAGCTTGATGAGGTTGAAGCTGTAGTTCGGCGTGTAGCGAGAGCAAGGAATGTCGCTGTTTTACTATCAGCGGATTCTGATGGAAAGCAAAAACTCATTGCATATCTGGAGACTGATGCTGCTATCGCTGCCGAGGCGCTGCGGCAGGAGTTGCGAAGTCATATTCCTGAGCACATGATCCCCTCTCACTTCGTGCAGGTGACATCACTTCCGGTGAATGTGGGCGGCAAACTTGATCGAGCTGCCTTGGCGCAACCGGTCCTTCAGAAGAGTACCCAAACAGCATGAATGCGGATACCAGGCGCAAAGTGGTCCTTATGTTTTCAGGACTCGGCTCTGAAACCTTTCAGATGGGAAGGGAGCTATTTGCTAAAAACCAGGTATTCCGAACCTCGCTGTTGGAACTGGAAAGCATAGCGCGATGCTACGGCGCCTATCCCATGCTCAACAGTGAACGCTTGCAGCACGATCAGCTTACCGGGCTCGCCGATACCTGTCTTACCATTTACATGCTGCAACTTGCCATGGTCCGGACCTTGAAAACGTACGGTATTGAACCCGATTGCATGCTGGCCGTTAGCATGGGCTTCTTCGCCGCAGCAACGGTTGCGGGATGCATGGAGCCTGAGGAGGCTATGCGAGCCATCACCGTGCAGGCCAAAACAATAGAGATGTGTTGTCCACCTGGTGGCATGCTGGCGGTTCTGGCCCCGCTGGAGCTTTCCCGCGATCCTAATGTTGCCCGCTTTTGTGAAATTGCCGCGATCAACAATCCATCTCATTTTGTTGTAGCAGCAGATTCAAAGGGACTGCTCAGAGTGGAAGGATATCTGCGCCAACGCGGTGTCACTTGTCAACGTCTGCCAGTCGACTATGCGTTTCATTCCAGGTGGATTGATGAAGCCCGCGTGCCGCTGGAAAAACTGCTGGTCGATATGGCAGGACGGCCATCCAGGATTCCTCTTATTTGTTGTGCGAGGGCAGATCGCATGCAGTACCTAAGCCCGGAGTACTTTTGGCAAATAGCGCGCTCTCCCATCAGGTTTTACGAGACGATTCAGTACCTGGACAAAGGAACATCTCTTTACATTGATGTGGGGCCAGCGGGCTCATTGGCCGCCACTCTCAAAGGCGCTCTTGGTCCGAATTCCAGTTCGCTCGTGATGCCGACGATCACGCCATTTCATAATGATTTACAAAATCTGGAGGCGCTGCTTGCTTTCAAGCAAAACTCGCAGGCGGATTCAGCCCCCAATGCATGGACGAACCGGATCACGGTTTAGTTTTTTCCTGCACATTAAATGTGAGGCAATTATGAGGGTATTTCTTTTTCCAGGCTGTGGTTCGCAATATTGCGGGATGGGTAAGGAATGGTTTGATGCCGTGCCGGAATATGCTGCCGTAGAGGCGGAAATTGACAGCATACTTGGCTATTCACTAAGAGATCTCTGCCTGCGAGGACCTGAATCCCAATTGAAAGATACGCGCTATGCGTCTCCTTGCATGTTCGTAGTGAATGCTCTGTGCTATTACGACATTGTCAGAACATCCGGCCCGCCTGATGCCGTAGCCGGCCACAGCATGGGTGAATACAATGCGCTTCTGGCTGCTGGCGCGTTTGACATGATCACAGGCGTGCGCCTGGTGACGCAACGCGCAGAGATTATGGCCGGGGCTAAAAGTGGCGCGATGGCAGCCGTGCTTAAAGTGGCTTCTGGCCGGATTGTGAGCATGCTAAAAGAAGACCCGAGTCTTGCCGGACTGGATGTCGCCAACTTCAATTCGCCCCTGCAAACGGTAATCGTTGGACCTGAGGAGGTCATTCGACGGGCCCGTAGTTCCTTCGAGCGCGAAGGCGCAACATACGTGGAACTGCCAGTGAATGTGGCATCCCACTCAAAATTCATGCTGCAGGTCGTCGGCCGTTTCGAACGTTTTCTTGAACCATTTTCGTTCGGTACTCTTTCTCTTCCGGTGATTTCAAACGTGACTGCAGAGCCGTATCCGTGCGCCAGCAGAAGCGGCGTTATCAAATCAATGCTGGTCAGGCAACTTACAAACCCTGTCCGCTGGACGGCAACGATCCAGCGTTTGTGTGCCATGGGTGCGACGGAGTTCATTGAAGTCGGACCGGGCAAAGTGCTGACTCGATTGCTGGAGCAGATACGGCTACAGGTGCCACCCGAGACTTTGTTAATGGACAATCGCTTTGTCGTAGCCACCGCCGCTTCGGCCACAAAGCCGTAGGAAACCGAAACAGAAAGTACCCTGTTCTGCTGATACCAACCGGTTGATGCCGCATCGCGCCAGCCCCACGGCATCAATTCACTGCTCGAGTATCCGCTCAGACAACGCTTCACAAGATTTCACTGTGCCGCGTATGACACGTACCTGAATAAGTCCAGCGCAAGCCACCAATTTGGATGGATCTTATGAATACCATGCCCAGCCGCACGACATTTTCGAGTACTTCAACATTGCAAGAGATAGAACGGGACCTGGTGGCCAGCCTGGCGGACATATTGGATGTTGAGGAACAGGCGATCAAGGTTGATGGAACTTTCTCGGACATGGGTGTGGACTCGATTGTAGCGGTGCAATGGACCCGTGCATTGAATGCCCGCCATAAGATCTCCCTGCTCCCGACAAGATTATTTGATTACCCTTCCATACAATCTCTTGCTGCATTTGTGCTGGAGTTGCTCGGCCCAAGCGGTCAGCGGCCATCTACAGCCGCCGGGACTGCTGACGGTCTATCGAAAACGTACTCAGTTCAAGCCTCAATGCCTGCGCAACGGGCCGTGGCTGAGAGCGCCGACACCACTGGGCAGGCGCAGCGATGGCGTGAGGAGCCGATTGCTATTGTCGGGATGTCGGGACAATTTCCCATGGCGCCGACCGTTGCAGAATTCTGGGCCAATCTTGCAGCAGGCCGAGATTGTGTGTCAGACATTCCACCGCATCGCTGGGCGCTTGATGGATTCTACGCTCCCGACCGTCCCAGGGCAGGCACAAGTTACAGCAAATGGATGGGCTTGCTGGAGGATGTGGACAAATTCGATCCTGCATTTTTTTCCATATCACCGGCGGATGCAGAGTGGATGGATCCGCAACAACGCCTTTTCCTGCAGCAGTGCTGGCGTGGCCTGGAAGATGCGGGGCTGGATCCTTACAGTCTTTCCGGGATGCGTTGCGGCGTTTTCGTGGGGTGTGCTCGCGTCGATTACGGAACATCTGGACCGATGGGCTACACCAACACATCGCGGCTTCTGGGCAGCTCGATGGCGATGCTCTCGGCGCGTGTGGCTTATTTCTTAAATTTGAAGGGGCCCTGCATGTCGATTGACACGGCCTCGTCCTCGTCCCTAGTTGCTATTGCCCAGGCATGTGACAGTCTGGCGCTCGGCCAGAGCGACCTTGTGCTGGCGGGTGGGGCATCAGTCATAACAGGGCCGGCATTGCATGTGGCTTCCTGCGACGCGGGAATGCTTTCTCCACAAGGGCGCTGCTTCACCTTTGACGAGAGGGCGGACGGTTTTGTGCCGGCCGAAGCGATTGGCGTGTTGGTACTCAAGCGTCTTTCGGATGCCCTTCGCGATCGTCATCACATTTATGGCCTTCTGCGGGGCTGGGGCATCAACCATGACGGCAAAACAAACGGGATCACGGCGCCCAGCGCGGCCTCGCAAGCGCAACTTCAGATGGAAGTTTATGAAAGGTTCAGGATCGATCCTGCCTCCATCTCTGTGATTGAAGCTCATGGAACAGGAACGAAACTGGGCGATCCGATCGAAGTGGAGGCTCTGACGCAGTCATTCAGAGCGTTCACCGCAAAAGAAAACTATTGCGCCCTTGGATCAGCCAAGAGCAGTATGGGGCACGCTCTTGGAGCAGCCGGTGTGGTGGGCGTGATTAAAGCTGCCCTGACGCTGCAGCACCGCGCGATTCCCCCGACTGTGCATTTCGAGCATCTTAACCAGCACATCACTCTCGAGCATACTCCATTTTTCGTGAACCGCGAGTTACGGCCCTGGGAGCCGGTCCCAGGTGCACCCCGCAGGATTGCAGTGAATGCATTTGGGCTGGGCGGCACAAATGCGCACGTGGTGCTTGAAGAGTATGTGTCGCAGTGCGCTAAAACCAGGGAACCCTATCCTACAAGTGAAATTCCAAATCTAATTGTACTTTCGGCCAGAAGCCAGGAGCGCCTAGGCGTCCAAGCTGCCCAATTACTGGAAACAATGCGTTCCGGCGCATTCACGGATGCGGACCTGCCGAACGTCGCATACACGTTGCAGACCGGACGGCACGGGATGAAAAGCCGCCTTGCTCTGATCGTCGATTCGATCCAGGACCTCATCGGGAAATTGGAGTTGTATGTCAAGGGAGTGCGGGAAATCAAAAGCGTCTACCGTGGAGAGGTGAACCGCGATCAGGATGGACTTGCTCTTTTGGATGCAGATGAGGAAGTAGCCGAGCTGATTGAGACCTGGATTCGTAAGCGGAAATATGACAGGCTGCTTGAGTTTTGGATCAAAGGCATGGCCATTCCCTGGCAACGTTTGTATGGCGAGCAATGCCCAGCCAGGATGAGCCTGCCCACGTATTCATTTTTTCAAGAGCGGTATTGGATTCCGGAGCCGCGCATAGCGAACCAGGTACTACGATCCCCCGAGAGCTGCCATCGTTTGGATGACCTGGCATCTCCTGTTACGCATCCGCTGCTGCATCAAAATACCTCAACCCTTGAAGGACTGCGTTTTACCTCCAATTTCAGCGGAAAAGAGTTCGCCGGCATCGCTCATCTGACAGAAAAGGGATATTTTGTTCCGCCAGCGGTGCTGCTGGAAATGGCTCGCACAGCTGTTACACAGATATCAGAGACAACGGGACAAATTTGTTTGAACCAAGTTGAATTTACGGCCCCGCTGTACATCAAAGATTCCTGCCATGTGCATATCAAGTTGTGGGAAGAAGGTGAAAATGATCTTAGTTACGAGATATATACAGAGGAGCGCGGCGAGATAACTGTTTATTCACACGGCCGGGCGTCTACGGCACCGGAATCGGTTGCACAGACCCTGAATCTCACCACTTTGCACTCACAATGCCCTAATTCGGTCTCCGATGGAGATCTCCAGAGCCTATTGAGCGCTGCCGGCTTTAAGAACGGTTCAAACTCCCTGCGCATTGAATCAATTCATTTCGGTGCGAATGCCAACAATGAACCATTAGCACTGGCAAGTATCGTTCGCATATCCGATATGGGAGAAGGTGGCTTTCAAGGCGGAATATATCTTGGCGTGCTGGATGCTGCAATGCAAACAGCGAGGATGCTGGCACATCATCTGAACAGCCGGCCACCGGTGGCGAGTCTGGGACCGCCACAGACTCTGAAAGAGTTGGTTTTTTCAGCGCAGCCCCCGTCCAAATCAATGGTAGTGGTGCGTGCTGTGAGTGGACGGGCGGATGGTTCGCTACCTTCTGCATTCAACATCGACCTTTGTGATGAAAGCAGCGTTGTATGTGCACAGATGAACGGATTGGCTTTCGGAGCGCCGGATCCAGACGCAATCATTGCCGCGGCCGCGCCAGGCGATTCCAGCGATGCGGATACCACTAGGGATACAGCACCCGACAGAGAAGATACTGCCGAGCTTCTTGACAAAGTTCAAAATGTTCTTCTGCATTCCGTTGCGAAAGTTCTGCGCATGAAATTACAGGACATAGACCTGGACGCGCAGTTGCATGAATTCGGCTTTGATTCCATCAGTTTGGTCGCATTTTCCAACGTACTTAACGAGACATTCAAGCTCGAATTGATTCCCACGGTGTTCTTCGAGTTCCCTACGGTGCGCCGTCTCTCCGATTATTTAATTCACGCTCACGGTTCTGTATTGGCTGAATCACTGACCGTTTCCCAGTCTTCCCCGCGGCTGATGAAATCGCAGTCAGCTGTCAGCAACGTTCAACCGCAAAACATACGAGTGATGCAAAAGCAGCGTCAGCCCCTGAGCGTCCGTAGGAAGCGGATGTCCAGATTGGAGGCTGAACCGATTGCCGTCATCGGCATGAGCGGTCGGTTTCCTCAGGCTGATGACATCAACCAGTTGTGGCAGATACTTCAGGAAGGAAGAGATTGCATTCGCGAAATTCCTGTTAAGCGCTGGGAAGGGCTTTTTAGTGAGGATCTGATTCGTGAGGTCGGTAAGGGCGGAACAAGATGGGGCGGCTACATGGACGGAATTGAGGATTTCGATCCTTTATTCTTCGGAATCTCGCCTCGAGAAGCTCAAATCATGGATCCGCAGCAGCGGCTGATCATGACCTGTGTGTGGAAGGCCATTGAAGATGCCGGTTATGCTCCGCGAGCCCTTTCAGGAACCCGCACCGCTCTCTTTGTTGGTTTGTCTGCCAGCGGTTATGACAAGCTGGTTGCTAAAGCGGGGTTTCCAATCGAAGGGTTTACGGCTGCCGCGTTCCTGCCTTCGGTTGCACCAAATCGCGTGAGCCACTTCCTCGACCTGCATGGGCCGAGCGAACCGATTGAAACAGCGTGTTCGAGTTCTCTGCTGGCGGTGCACCGGGCCGTCCTGGCGTTGCGCAACGAGCAATGCGAGATGGCGATTGCCGGAGGAGTGAATATCATTCTTAATCTGGACCGGCATATTGGCCTGGGGAAGGCTGGGATGCTTTCTCCTGACGGGCGCTGCCATACCTTTTCCTCCGGTGCAAATGGCTATGTGCGAGGCGAAGGTGTGGGCATGGTGCTCCTAAAGAAGTTGAGCGCAGCCGAACGCGATGGCGATCACATCTACGCAGTTGTCCGGGGCAGCGCTGAAAATCATGGAGGGCGGTCCAGCTCTCTTACAGCGCCAAATCCAAATGCACAGACAGAAGTGGTGAAGGCGGCATGCCTGGCAGCAGGAGTGGACCCAAGAACCATTACATACATCGAGGCCCATGGTACCGGCACTCAGCTCGGCGATCCCATCGAGATCAAAGCCCTGAAAAGCGCTTTTGAAGAACCTTATGGCATCGTCTCTGATACTGCTGGTGGCACCGTGCGCTGCGGGCTTGGTTCACTGAAGACGAACATCGGGCATCTGGAGATGGCTGCTGGGATTGCGGGCTTCATCAAAGTGGTCCTGCAGCTAAAACACAAGACCCTGACCAAGAGCCTGCATTGTCAGGAAATCAATCCGTATATCCAGCTCGACGACAGTCCGTTTTATGTGGTTCGAGAGAACCAGACGTGGAGCGCGCCTTTGGGCCGCGACGGAATTGAATTGCCGCGCCGCGCGGGCGTGAGTTCCTTCGGATTCGGCGGCGTCAACGCACATGTTGTTCTGGAGGAATACCAGCCTCCTCAGCGCTCCGCGTGGACCGGCGAGAGTGCAACAGAGCGGGAGGCGATTGTGCTGCTTTCCGCTGCGACTGAAGAGCAACTGAAGGAACAAACACAGCAACTTCTGCATGCAATCGCGAGAGAAGGATTCACTGATGCTGATCTCCCCAGTCTTGCCTACACCCTTCAGGCGGGGCGTGAATCAATGGAGCACCGGCTGGCAACGACTGCAGTTTCCATGTCTCAGCTACAAGGCAAATTTCAAGCCTTTCTCAATAACAGCGCGGATCTCGCGGACTTTTATACGGGAGAATGTCGCCGGAACAAGGATGTACTTTCTGCGTTTACAGCCGATCCGGATATGACCGCGGTTGTTGATGGCTGGATCAGGAACGGGAGGCACACGAGGGTAATGGAACTCTGGGTCAAAGGGTTCCCGTGTGACTGGACGAGGCTGTATGGGGAGAAACGGCCACGGCGCATGAGTCTTTCCACCTACCCATTTCTGCGGGACCGCTACTGGGTAAGCGCAGACAAAGCAGCCGGAACCGGTGGTGTAGAGAGGAACCCTGCGGGAATTATCCTTCATCCTTTGGTACACGCAAACATTTCCGGCTTCTCCGGAGTGAGATTTAGCTCAAAATTTTCCGGTGTGGAACCCTTCATTGCCGACCATCAGGTAAGTGGCGCCAAAGTACTTGCCGCCGCGCTTCAGCTTGAGATGGCACGAGCGGCAGTTGATCTGGCCCTCTGCGGCAATTCAAAGACAGGCTTTCAGGCAATGCACCTCCGGAACGTCGTCTGGTTGCGGCCGCTGACGATTAGTGAAAAACCCATTGAGGTAAGTATTGTTCTTCATAGCAAAGAGAGCGCAGTTGATTTTGAAATTGTTACGGCAGGTGATGTCATACATTCCCGCGGCTCCGCACGGTTTGAAGGCGGGACTGAATCTACGGTCCTCGATGTTCAGATGTTGCGCCCCAGATGCACCGAACTGGAACTCACGCGTTCTGATTGCTACGAGGCGTTTCAGCGGAAAGGATTGAGTTACGGGCCGGCATATCAGGGAATTGAGAAATTGTATGTTGGCAGGGATGAGGCGCTCGCGCGGCTTCGATTGCCGCAGGTCTGCCAGGATAACCGTCTTACTCTGCACCCCGCATTCATTGATAGCGCACTTCAGGCCGCCATCGGTCTCAATTTGGTTGGGGACAAAAGCACACCGGAGAGGCCAGCCGTAATGTTCTCGATGCAGTCTGTTGAGGTCTTCGGCAAGACTCCTGAATCAGGATGGGCGTGGGTGCGTGCAAATGCCGCTCCCACGGACACCGGCGATTTACTCGATGTGGATATCATGGATGATACCGGGCGCGTGTGTATCCGCATGCAAGGTATTTCAAGGCGGCGCCCTGCTGATCGCCTATCGATTCAGCCTGTTTCCGGCACCGAGGCGCCGCCGCTGACACTGGTTCCTGTTTGGGAGCCGGTTTTGAATGTCCCAACAGCAACCCCAGATGAGGATGCGGCAGCAGTCGTTTTGCTGGGTGGGACAGAACAGCAGAGAGAATCAATCAGGACGCGATTTGCAAATGCCAGGTTGTTGCCCATCTCGATAGATGACACGTTGAACGATCTTAGCGAGCGGCTTGCAACGATTAATGACATTGGTCATGTCATCCTGTCATTAGCAGGCGATCCACCCGATGGAGCAATAGGTGCAGGCACGATTTATGATTCCCAACATCACGCTATCCTGATTTGTTTCCGGGTAATCAAGGCGCTCCTGAATCTCGGGTATGAAGAACGCGCTTTGGCATTTTCAGTTTTGACCGTCGATGCAGAAGCGATTGCTTCGAATGAAGATGTGAATCCAGCCCATGCGACAGTCCACGGACTTATAGGTTCGCTGGCCAAGGAGCAGAAGAACTGGCGGATCCGCCTGATCGATATCAACGCAAACTCTGAGGCGGTGCTCACTGATTTATTGGGGATAGCTGCTGATTCTAACGGCATGCCGTGGCTCTATCGTGCGGGTATATGGTATCGGCAAAGGTTAGCTCCGGCGAGAGTACCCAGCTGTGAATTACCCGCATTCGTACGGGCAGGTGTATATGTGGTAATTGGAGGCGCGGGCGGAGTGGGTGTGGCCTTCACTGAATACTTGATACGCCGTTATCAGGTGCAGGTGATCTGGCTTGGGCGGCGCCCGGAAGATGACGAGATACGCACTTCGATTCAACGCCTGAGTGGGTTTGGCCCGGCGCCCTCTTATCTGGAATGCGACGCGGCAGATTCTGAGGCACTCGGGCGTGCCTATGCCGCAATCAAAGGAAAGCATTCCCGCATCCATGGACTTATTCACGCTGCTGTGGTGATCGACGGAGCTGATCTCGCTCATATGGACGAACAGCGATTCGTTGCCGCCATGTCGGCGAAAATTACCGTTTGCACACAGTTGGCCAGAATCTTTGCTCAGGAGCCACTGGAGACGATTCTGTTCTTCTCGTCGATCCAGAGCTTTGAACGGACGGCGAGACACAGCTACTATGCCGCTGGCTGCACGTTCACTGATGCATTTGCCCGAATGCTTGCAAAGCAGTGGCCAGGGCGCGTAAGAGTGATGAACTGGGGCTACTGGCGAGAAACCGGCCAGGGACCAGTCTCACCAAGTTTCCAAAATTGGCTGGAACAAGCAGGTATGGGCACCATTGCTTCGAACGAATCTTTCGCGGCTCTGGAGAAGCTCGTTGCCGGACCTTTTGCACAGCTCATATTCCTCAGGACGCTTAGACCAGACGCCATGCAGGGGGTTGAGATGGCTTCAGCTGAGATTTCAGTGGCTCAGGAATCCGCCCCAGCTGTTACGCAGTGTCTGAATGTGTTTCAGCCAAAAGAACTCACGGCAGAGAACGCAGATGATACCGCAGCCGGACGTGCCCAGATCCTTGCGCTGTTGCGAGGTATCCTTTTGGGCCAGTTGCAGGCGGTTGGATTGTTTACAGGTGGTTCTTCTCTCGCCAACTGGAAGAAAGTTCTGAGTGTACCTCCACTATATGACCGCTGGCTGAAAGAGGCGATTCATTTGCTCGCCGGAGAAGGTGGAATTTCAGTACCGGAAAATAGTGAGGCATCTCCTCTGGCTTTCCTGGACAAGAGGAAATCAGCGTGGCGAGAGTGGGACGAGTACAAGCATTCGTCCTCAAACGCGTATCACACTGCTCGTGTAAACCTGATTGAAGAGATGGTGCGGGCTCTACCGGAGATCCTGTGCGGGTCCCGTCCCGCGACGGACGTAATGTTTCCCAAGGGAAAGTTGATGCTGGTTGAGCCGCTCTACACAACAAGCAAACTGTCCAGTTATTTCAATGAGGTGCTGGCGGATGCAGTTGTCGCTTATGTTGAAGCACGTCGCGCCCAGAACCCAGGGATGCGTCTGCGGATTCTTGAGATCGGAGCAGGAACTGGAGCAACAAGCGGAGTTGTGTTCAGGAAGCTAATGCCGTATTACGCCAGCATTGCGGAATATCGCTATACCGATATTTCACCGGTGTTTCTGACCCACGCGGAGACGGCATTCAGCGCGAAGGCCCCCTATTTGCGGGCCCATCTGCTGGATATCTCGTCGCCGATTATTGCCCAGGGGTTGACTCCGGGAACATACGATCTGGTGATAGCTGCCAATGTGCTGCACGCAACCCGTAATGTGCACGAGACTTTAACCAATGCCAAGGCGCTTCTAAAGGCGAATGGCTGGCTCGTAGTGAATGAGCTTACGGAGCACAGTCTGGTTTCTCATCTCACCTTCGGCTTGCTCAAAGGCTGGTGGCTTTATGAGGATGAGGCGTTGAGAGTCCCGGGCTCTCCGCTTCTCTCCCGCGATACGTGGCGTATGGTTTTGCAAACCGAGGGATTCCGTTCGGTCACATTTCCGGTGAGCAGTGAATCTGCGCGCGGGCAGCAGATCATTGTCGCCGAGAGCGACGGTATCATCCGGCAGGCGCGGGAGAAAGTTCCAGAAAAGAGTGTTCCTAAACCCACTGTACCTCCGCATGTTGTCATGGAAGACGCGCCTCTGGAGAGTAACGTGGTCGATACCACCGCCGTGGCAGTGGCCACCAATCAAACAGTCGTCACCAGTCAGGCAGTAGTCACGAATCAAGCGATAGTCACCAGTCAAGTAGTAGTCACCAATCAAGCAGTAGTCACCAATCAAGCAGTGGTGACCAATCAAATGATCGGCGATTATGTGCGGAGCAGTTTGCTTGAGGAACTTGCCAAGGCGTTGAAGATTGAAGAAAAGAAGATTGATTGCGATGAGGCGCTGGCTAATTACGGTGTCGATTCAATCCTGGCAATTCAGACGGTAGATATCCTCAATGAGCGGCTCGGACTTTCTCTTACGACCACAAGCCTGTTTGACTATAGTTCCATAACCAAACTGACAAGCTATATCGCAACACAATATGGCGAGCAGATCGCAGAACGCTTAAGACAGGCCCTTTCGGCAAAGGCGGCGTCAACTCCTGTTTTAAACGTCCCTGAGACATCACGAGCAGCAGCGCCTTCGGTCAGCGCTTCGCGACGTACAGGACCACGCAGCATGGCCATGGCGGCGCTAACGAACGCGCCAAAACAAGAATCCAAGGGTGCGCCAGCAGCTTCGGCGAATGCTTACGTCGTTTCAACAGGGGCAATTGCCGCTGTGAAAGACACATCCAGCGGGCATGATTCTTCTTCTCGTCGAGCTCCTATCGCCATCATTGGAATGAGCGGGCGCTTTGCCAAAGCTGACGACCTTGATGAACTCTGGGAATATCTTTCATCCGGTACGGACCTCACAGAGGACGTGTCGCGATGGAACCTTGCAGAAGTGCCGGAACTGACTGACTCGGCGAATAGCGTTCGACTCCGGGGCGGTTTCCTCCGGCGCATCGACCGTTTCGATCCATTGTTCTTCAGCATTTCCGGTATTGAAGCGAATTATATGGATCCGCAGCACCGGATTTTCCTGGAGGAAGCATGGAAAGCGCTGGAAAATGCCGGCTATGCCGGCGGCTCCATCGAGGGGCGCCGCTGCGGAGTCTATGCGGGGCACAATGGCAGCGACTATTCCAGGCTTATTTCCGGACCTGTTCCTGCACAGGCTATGTGGGGCAATGTAGCTTCAATTCTTTCCGCACGGATCGCTTATTTCCTTAACCTGCAAGGCCCCGCAATTACCGTGGATACTGCGTGTTCAAGCTCACTGGTTGCAACGCATCTTGCCTGTCAGGCGCTGTGGTCGGGCGAGATTGATTTTGCTCTGGCGGGCGGAGTGTTCGTCCAGTGCACTCCGGGGTTCTTTATTTCTTCCAAGCGTGCTGGATTGCTCTCATCTGACGGCAGCTGTCACACCTTCGATTGGCGGGCCAGCGGAATGGTTCCCGGTGAGGGCGCCGGTGTTGTGGTGCTGAAACGGCTTGATGAGGCGGTGGCGGATCAAGATCATGTTTATGGAGTGATCCGCGGCTCCGGTATCAATCAAGATGGCGCAACCAGCGGTATTACCGCACCCAGCGCACTATCCCAGGAGCGGCTCGAAAGCGAAGTCTACGAAAGATTCGATATCCAGCCGGAACAGATTCAAATGGTGGAAGCGCATGGCACCGGCACCAAACTCGGTGATCCGATAGAACTTCATGCGCTCACCAACTCGTTCCGGAAGAGCACCGATAAGAAAGGCTTTTGCGCCATTGGTTCTATCAAGACGAATATCGGCCATACAACAGCCGCTTCAGGCATAGCAGGTCTGATCAAGGTAATTTTGTCCCTGAGTCACGCTCAGATTCCCCCCTCACTCCATTATGAGAAAGGCAATCCACAGATTGATTTTAAAAATAGTCCTTTCTACGTAAACACCAAACTTCGCGATTGGACTGTTCCACCCGGAAGAAGGCGAGTAGCAGCCGTAAGCTCATTTGGGTTGAGCGGAACGAATTCACATATGGTCGTGGAAGAAGCCCCGGCCTTGGAGAAACAGAGTCCGATTAGCCCTGCTTATTTAATTGTTTTGTCCGCGCAAACTGCGGTGCAGCTTCGCCAACAGGTGGAGAGGCTGCTGGCACACTGTGAGTCTCGGCCGAACAGCTCGTGCGGCAACATGAGCTATACGCTCTTAACAGGCAGGAAGCATTTGCTGCATCGCTTCGCTGCCATCGTGCATTCCGTGGAAGATCTCGTAGCTTCAGTACGCAACTGGCTGGCAAAGGGAAAGGCACTGAATGTCTACACAGGAGAGCTTACACAGCGGGACCATCCCCATCAGGAAGCCTTGACTCGATACGGCAATGAAATCATCCGTAAAGCGCAGGAAATCACAGATGCTGGTGAATGCCTTGAAGCTCTGGGAACCATCGCAGAGATGTTCGTTCAGGGTTATCAACTCGGATTCAGCGCCCTTTTCGCAAACCGGAAATATCAACGCGTTCCCCTGCCAACCTATCCATTCGCCAGAGAACAATATTGGATTCCTAATCAATCGGTTGGGCAGTTGCCGCTCCGGGAAGCGGGAGCCCGGCTGTCATCGCTGCCTGCTCCGGTACAAACTGTTCTACATCCGCTCGTTCACGAACGAATGCCCGGATCTGCGGAGCACATCTACCGTTCTACCTTCACAGGCGGGGAATTCTTTCTTGCTGATCATGTTGTCCAGGGAACAAGGACCCTGCCTGCGATGGCATATCTGGAGATGGCGCAAGCGGCATTCAGCAATGCATATCCAACCCAGATCGGGCAGTTGAGCTTGCGGCACATTGCCTTCGTCCGGCCGCTTGCAGTAGCCAATTTGTCAGCGGAAATACATATCAAATTCTCAAACGAGGATGCAGAGGAAACGAAATTCACCGTTTCCACAGCGGAAAATGGCGAGGCTGTAGTCCATTGCACTGGGCGTGCAGTGGTACACGCTGCATCGGCGAGGCCACAACTGGATCTGGGCGCGCTGAAAGGGAGATGCACGGAGTCATGGCCAGGCAGCGAGTGCTATGCGCGCTTTGAGAAGACAGGATTCACCTATGGCCCTGCTCATCGCGGAGTGCAGAGCTTGGCCGCAGGAAGTGATGCTGAAGGCAATCCATTCGTACTTGCGGAGATTCATTTACCTGCTGCGATTCGGAACAGCCGAAGCGATTTTGTGCTGCACCCGAGTGTGCTGGACGCCGCCCTCCAAGCCTCTGCCGGATTCGGATTGCAACGCAACATCAAATCACCTTTGCTTCTGCCCTTTGCAGTGGAACACGTCGAGATCTTTGCTCCCACCCCGGCAGAGGCAGTTGCATTTGTGCGTGAACGTGGAGGTGGCGGGGTGGGGGCCTCGACGCGGACATTTGACCTGGATGTTTGCGAGCCTGATGGGCAGTTATGCGTACGGTTGTCTGGAGTAACTGCGCGGGCGCCGTCAGAGAGTCTTGAAGCAGGAGCACTGTTGCTTTCCGTGCCGCAATGGGAGCCGCAAGCAGCTGAGTTACAGGCCGGTTTCGCAGCCGATCACGGGACGAAACGATGTGTGCTGTTGTATGCCGCGGCGAGCTTGCCGCAGGCCTCGTTGTTCCGCAGGTGCGCGGAGTTATTGGCGAAGGACCAGCCTCAGCTAGAGTGCCATGTCCTAACCCCGGCTTCAGTGCGTCTGGAGGAGACCTTTGCAGCCATAGCCCGCCACCTGCTCCCGACAGTGCAGGAATTATTGCGGCCGGGTTCAGCACAAATCGTACGATGCCAGGTGGTTGTTCCCGCGGAAGGTGCAGGTTGGCTCGCGGCCGCAGTATCCGGACTCCTGAAGACTGCCCATAATGAAGATCCAAAGTTCTACGGCGAAGTCATAGGTATTCCCAACAATATTCTTGTAGATCATCTGATCGAAATTCTGCACCAGGAGAATTATGGAAGCGCCGATTTGGTCCGTTATGAAGAAACCCGGCGTTTCGTTCGGACATTTCGAGAGCTAATAGAAACAGGACCTGCTGTGATTCCGTGGAAATCCGGCGGAGTTTATCTCATTACCGGCGGCGCCGGTGGCCTGGGACGTATCTTTGCTCGTGAAATAGCAAGCCGAGCGCCAGCATCAACATTGGTGCTGGTGGGGCGCTCGGAAATCGATGTTGCCCGGCAAGCGGAATTGAAGTTACTTCAGGAGGGCGGAACCACGGTGGAGTATCACCGCGTTGACGTGTCCTCTATGTCAGAGGTTGAAAGCCTGATCACCAGCGTGTTGGCGCGACTAGGACGGATCGATGGAATTCTGCATTGCGCAGGACTGCTGCAGGACAGCTTTTTGCTCAAGAAGACGATGGGGCAACTCGACGCGGTTCTGGGACCGAAAGTAGCGGGAATTGTAAACCTTGATGAAGCAACGCAGAATCTTCCGCTCGATTTCTTTGTGGCCTCTTCATCCGCTTCGAGCATATTCGGTTCTATCGGCCAGGCAGATTACGCAATGGCGAACGCTTTCCTGGATTTTTATGCAAGCTATCGTACCGCCCTGGCTTCCGAAGGCAAGCGGCACGGAACGACAGCGGTTTTCAATTGGCCCTGGTGGAGTGACGGCGGCATGCAGCTCGGAGCAAGTTCCATGGCTGCAATGTCGCGGCGGAGGATGAAGCCCCTCATAACTGAAGCCGGTATCAGTGCTTTTTACCGCGGGCTGTCATCCGGGGATTCACAGGTGATTGTCCTAGCAGGACATGCTGAGAGTCTGAAGATACTTCTTGAAACCCAATCTTCACCTGAAATGCCTGACATTCCAGCCGCGGCTGTTGGTGGGGAAGAGTTGCCTTCGTTTGATCCGCAGGAGGCAAGGGCGCGGACGACTCATTACTTAAAGCAGAGGTTCGCATCAGTCCTGGCTTTGCCTCTGGATCGACTGGACGCGGATGCACCTCTGGAGCAATATGGGATCGATTCGATCCTCGTGCTGGATCTGACCTCTGAGCTGGAGCAGACGTTCGGATCACTTTCCAAAACGCTCCTGTTCGAGTATCAGACCATCGATGCCTTGGCGGGCTACTTACTCGCGAAGCATCGTGATAAGCTGCAAACGGTGCTGGGTCTGAAACCCGCCGCCGTTCCTCCGGCAAACATATCGACGCCGGCGCTTCCAGCGCAGAAAAAGCCGGGTTCATCTTCACCGCAAGTAATCTCACCTTCACGGACGGTGAGCAGGCCGGAACCTGCAGTGCCAGGTCCAACGAACTCGCGGGCCAGTGATATCGCCATTATTGGTATCAGCGGACGTTATCCCCAGGCGCATGATGTGCGGCAATATTGGGAGAATCTGTGTGAGGGAAGGAACTGTGTCACGGAAGTCCCGCCTGAGCGGTGGGATTATCACCGCTACTTCGACCCGGAAAAAGGCAAACCAGGAAAGACTTATACAAAATGGGGCGGTTTTATTGAGGGAGTAGACGAGTTCGATCCGCTCTTCTTTAATCTCTCACCCCGTAATGCCGAAGCCATTGATCCCCAGGAGCGTCTGTTCTTACAAACCGCGTACGAAGCTATCGAAGATGCGGGGTATACACGAGCAAGGCTGCGGCAGTCCAAGCAATTCGGGATCGATGGCAACGTTGGCGTATTTGTGGGAGTAATGTATGGTGAGTATCAATATCTAGGAATTCAGGAACAGATGCTAGGGAATCCGCGCGCGGTGGTCAGCAGCCCGGCTTCCATTGCCAACCGGGTGTCCTATTTTCTGAATCTGCACGGTCCAAGCCTGGCAGTGGATACGATGTGCTCTTCGTCATTGACCGCGCTTCATCTCGCCTGCCAGAGCCTGGTGCAGGGCGAGTGCGAGATAGCACTCGCGGGCGGTGTGAATGTCTCGATTCATCCGAACAAATACTTCATCCTGGCTCAGGGGCAGTTCGCTTCGAGCGTAGGTTTATGCAAAAGCTTTGGAATCGATGCTGACGGATACGTGCCCGCTGAAGGCGTCGGGGCGGTGTTGCTGAAACCGCTGGCGCGGGCTATCGCTGATGGAGACCGCATCCACGCTGTTATTAAAGGAACAGCCATCAACCATGGTGGCAAAACCAACGGATACGCCGTTCCCAACCCTGTGGCGCAAACTCAGGCGATTGCCCGGGCACTGAAAATCTCAGGTGTTCTTGCGCGCGCGATTTCCTACATTGAGGCACACGGCGCGGGTACATCGCTTGGAGATCCCATTGAGATTGCAGCATTGACTGAGGCATTTCGAACGCAGACTGAGGAACGGCAATTCTGTGCAATCGGTTCAACAAAATCCGCCATTGGGCACGCCGAGGGCGCTGCCGGAATCGCGGGTGTTACCAAGGTAGTAATGCAGATGCGGCACGGCATGCTGGTTCCATCCCTGCATAGCGAGGAACTGAATCCTTATATTGATTTCGCCAGCACTCCCTTTTTCGTTCAGCGTGAACTGGCTTCCTGGAAACGGCCCCAGATTGCGATTGACGGAATCACACGGGAATTTCCCAGAATCGCGGGGGTAAGCTCGTTTGGAGCAGGTGGATCGAATGCGCACGTGGTGCTGGAAGAATATACTCCTCCATCGTCCGCCACCGTCTTTCCCGGAGCCGGCCAGCAGGACACCATCATTGTGTTATCCGCAAAAAGCGCTGCACAGCTACAACAGCAGGCACGCAACCTGCTTGCGGCAACCATAGAGCAGGGCATTACAGATCAGGAACTGCCGAATATCGCTTACACCCTGCAGTTTGGCCGTGAGGCTTTTGAGCACAGATTTGCCATCCTGGCCTCTTCGATATCACAGTTGCAGAACAAGCTGGAGCGTTTGCTGGCAGGAGAAGAGGGAATCGAAGGAGTCTATGCGGGAGAAATCAAGCGCGATAAGGATGTACTTGCAGTGTTCACCGCAGACGAAGAGTTGAAAGACGCCATTGATAAATGGATGGAACGCAGAAAATACGCAAAGCTGGCTGATTTATGGGTGAAAGGGTTGATGATAGATTGGACCCATTTGTACCCGGGACAGCATCCCGCGCCCATCAGCCTGCCGACCTACCCATTCCTGCGGGAGAAGTACTGGATTGCCCAAACGGGGGGGCAGCCAACGCAAGTTACCGAACCGCTCAAAACAGAGGTCACAGCAACATCGAACGTCTTGCCCATTTCCAGAACCGCCAGCGTACTTACAAAGCAGTGGCAGTCAGCTCCGCTGGAGAACACATTCAGTTCGGCGTGGCGGGCGGTAATTATCGCAAACCATGAAACGCACGATATGGCAAAAGCACTGGTATTGCGCCTGCCGGGCAGTGAAGTACTCTATCTTGATTCTGCCGAGCTGCCTGCGATAGACCAAATTGAATGGC
The DNA here is from genome assembly GCA_036495645.1 of Candidatus Angelobacter sp. Classification (GTDB taxonomy): domain Bacteria; phylum Acidobacteriota; class Terriglobia; order Terriglobales; family Acidobacteriaceae; genus Angelobacter. Next base: position 11,741 of record DASXMN010000072.1, on the reverse strand, counting down.
CCCGCTACAACAGCTGGATTGATCTTATAGGATGCGGTGAAACGAAGCATCATGAACACCGGTGGCTGTCCTACGTGCAACACTGGATCGAACAAAGTGCAAAAGACGGCCGGATCGCGCTTTGTGTTACGCGCGGGCTTGAGCGCCATCTTAGCTCCAAAGTCAATCTGAGCGGCGCATCGCGGGCCGGACTGTATCGTATGCTGCAGAACGAGTACTGGCAGTTGCATTCCAGGCATGTGGATAGTGATAGAGCCATCGACGATCCTGCACTGCAGGACCAGATTGTTTCGGAGTTGGGCGCAGAGAGTCTGGATGCGGAAGTTTGCTACCGAGGCAGTGAACGATATAGGGCTGTCCTACGGGTCATGCCGGGAAGTGATACGTGGCTGGGAGGGAAGGACGTCTTTGAGCCCTTTGGCCCTGACGAGGTGCTGCTGATTACCGGGGGGACCCGGGGCGCCGGCTTTGAATGCGCGAAACACTTTGTGCGCCGACACGGCGTGAAACGGGTGGTGCTCACGGGCCGCGATGCTTTTCCACCGCCCGAGGAATGGGCTAATTACCAGAAGCGGCAGCACTCTTTGGCCAAGAAGATGGCCGCAATTCTTGCTCTGGAAGCAGAGGGCGTACAAATCAGGGTTTCATCAGCGCCGCTCAGTGACGAGATAGCTCTTCGTCACGAGCTTGAAGAGATACGCGCATCCCTGGGGCCTGTGCGCGGGGTGCTGCATTGTGCCGGACTTGCAGATACCCAAACGCCGGCCTTCATCCGCAAAAATCCAGCAGGCATTCAGCGAGTCTGGGAGCCAAAAATCACCGGGCTTGATAACTTGCTTCGCTGTATCGAACAGGATCCGCCGCGGTTCATTGTGCTGTTCTCTTCGGTTTCGGCCATGATCGCAAAGCTGGCTGTAGGCAACAGTGACTACGCTTCTGCTAATGCATATATGGACTATGTGGCTGCTGCTTATGCGGACACACTACCCATCGTCAGTGTTCAGTGGGGCAGTTGGAGAGACAGCGGCGCAGGCGAGCTGAAGAGCCGTGTTTACGGGGATTTGGGATTGCTGGCCCAAAGTAACGGTGAAGCACTGCATTTTCTTGATCGGATTCTCGCGCGACGACCTGCTTCAGTCCTCATGCCGGTGATGGTTGACGCGCAGAGTTGGAAGCCTTACCTGCTCATGCAAAGGGAAAGCGAGAAGGATACATCCAGGTCGGTTACTCCTGTTAGCGCTCCTGATAATGGCCGGAAACATAGATCCGGAGTGCTGGAATCTACACAGAACTGGTTGCGCTCCTTCATTGCCGGTCAACTCAAATTGGATCCTATGCGGCTGGATCTTGACACACCGCTGCTGAATTACGGAGTCGATTCCGTGATGTTGGCCCAGTTAGTGCGTCCGATAGGCGACCATATCGGAAAGGCCCTGGATCCGTCACTGCTCTTCCAATATCCGACTGTATCTTCGTTCGCTCGCTGGCTGGTAAAAGAGTATGGTGCGGAGCTGGCTGCAAACGGCCAGCCGGCAACCGCTCCAACAACAGAGCTATCCGCGGCAGAGATGCTCGAGTCCACTAAGTCATGGCTGCGTACCTTAATCGCCGATCAACTCAAACTGGATCCTCTGCGGCTGGAATTAGATACACCTCTTCTGAATTATGGAGTGGATTCGGTGATGCTGGCCCAGTTGGTGCGTCCGGTAGGGGAACGCGTGGATACTGTGCTGGATCCTTCGTTATTCTTCCAATACCCAACTGTCTCATCATTCGCGCGCTGGCTAGTTAAGGAGCACGGAAGCGCGTTGAGTAGAATCCGGTCGACAAAGGTCGATGATGTACCAGTTGGCACAAACAATAATAATTATGATGGAACGCCGTCGATCTCCGTCACCGAACGGGAGACGGTTCCAGGCCGGACTTCAGAGCGAATCGCAGTGGTTGGGTTATCCTGCCGGTTCCCCGGGGCACGAAACCTGGAAGAATACTGGCAGCTTCTGCTGGAAGGCCGGACCGCCATCGGAAGGCCACCGGATACACGTAATCTTCCCCGCGAGTGCTTTGCAGGTCTGCTGGATAATGTGACCCATTTCGATCCCTCGTTCTTTTTAATTCCTACTGCAGACGCGAAGGTGATGGATCCACAAGCTCTCCTGATATTGGAGGAAAGCATCCTTACGTTGCATCATGCAGGGTATTCCTCGGCAGAAATCCAAGGTGGGCGGATGGGAGTGTATGTGGGTGCCCGGGGACGGTCTCGTTCCGATTCGGCCAGAACCATACCTGCGGATCATCCAGTTGCAGCGCTCGCGCCAAACTATCTAGCGGCCAACATCTCGCGGTTCCTGGATGTCCGCGGTCCAAGTCTGGTGGTTGATACTGCATGTTCCTCTGCCCTGGTCGCAATGCAGGTTGCAGTCCAGTCTCTGCTCAGCGGTGATATCACGGCAGCCCTGGTAGGCAGTGTAAATGTTCTGGATGCGGCAGCGATACGGTTCTTCGACCGTCGTGGGATTCTCAGCAAGACGCCGCAATTTCATCTCTTTGACCGGCGTGCCAGCGGAGCGGTGCTCAGCGAGGGAGCAGGCATGGTGATGCTCAAGACCATGGATCAGGCGGAACGCGACGGTGATTGCATTTATGCTGTGCTTCGAGGGATTGCGGTGAACAATGATGGCCGCACCGCCAGCGCGACTGCTCCGAACCTGCAGGCACAAAAAGAGGTTATGCAGGAAGCTTTGGAAAAGGCGGGTGTGCAGCCAGACCAAGTCAGTCATATCGAGGTGAGCGGATCGGGCTCCGAGATCACTGATCTGTTGGAGTTGAAGGCCCTTGAAATGACTTACCGCCCAGAAATGGGACTGTGCGATCTAGGATCAATGAAACCCAATATTGGCCATCCGCTTTCAGCCGCCGGTATTGCCAGCTTTATCAAAGTCGTTCTTATGCTGCGCCACCGGCGTCTGGTTCCATTCCTTTCCGGCCAGGAGCCGATGCAACATTTCAACTTCGAAAAGTCGCCATTCGTTCTTAACCGCATCCGGAAGACCTGGGACAATGTGCATTTTGCAGCCATCAGTTCATTCGCCGATGGAGGAACAAATGCCCATGTCATTCTTGCCCCGTGGGAGCAGCCAGCCTCGACCCGCAGATTGCGGCAACCGCTTCCTCCACCGGTACTGAAGCGGATCGATCTTGCGTCCGTGCACTCCAGCCCTGACGTAGATCAAATGGTTGTGCAGGATTTCAAATCAAATCCTGACTTCTGGGTTCGCCTGAGTTCGCCGGTTGTTTACAAGTGATGAATATTGAGCCAGAAATCTACCCACGAAAAAATTAAAAAATCTGAATTAGAAGCCGAGTTAATTCAAAGCCCCGTCATTTCTAAATACGGCGGTCACGCATAGACATATCGCCCGGAGTTATCAAATATGAAAGCTCAATACCTGTTCAATGCGACTCATCCAGTAGTGAGGGACCACACGGTATATGGCCAGCACCTGTTTCCCGGCATGGCCTACATTGATTTTATCTATCAGTTATGGCGTGCTGAGGGCTACGAATTCAACGAGTTTGAGCTCCGCGATTTGACAATTTATCAGCCTCTGATTGTCAGCAAGGAGGCCCCTCTGGTTTGCGAAGCGACCGCCGAATCTGTAACGCCGGGTGTGTGGGATGTTGCAATATATCCCCAAAGCGAATCCGCCACCGAAAGAGGAAAATATGCCACGGCCCGCATGCACCGGATCACGCCCAGAATTTTTCAGGATGGCATTGACTTCAGTCTGCTTGGAACAACGGTGTCAACGATGACGGGATTGGATGAGATCTACGAGCGCTGCCGGAACCTTGAAGTGATCCAGACTGGATTTATGAAGGGTGAAGGCATGGTGTACTCACTGGATGACATGATGATTGCAGATATTCATCCGAGCGCTGAGGGATTGGAAAATACAGACTGCCTGATGTTTCATCCTGCGCTCATGGATGCCGCCGCAGTGTGCTCTGCATGGGCAGTGGGACGCTCCAAGAAAACTGCAGGGCTTTCTCTGCCGTTCTACTGCCGGTCTTTTTATGCCTCGGCCCTGCTCCAGGGACATTGCATTGTGCGTGCGCGCAGAGACTCTGTGCAGCACAAGCCAGACGTTCGTTACATGACCATTGAATTCTGCACATCGTCTGGGGAAAAAGTTGCTGAAGTGGAAGCGCTCGGCTCTAAGCTGGTCCGCGATCCCGCGCAGATCGATCCAGCACGGCGCAAATCCGATCAACGAGTATTGGTTCCGGCCGGCGACACTGGCGTCATCCATCCCAACAAGAATCCCAATGCCATGGCGTATGAGATTGAGATGTCGCTCCGGAAACTTATCTCAATCAGATTGGGACGTTCGGTCGCCCAGATTGGCCGTGACCACGGGTATTACGAAATGGGATTGGATTCTGCGGCATTGCTGGGGCTCGTCAAGGACATTGAGGCCATGCTGGGTGTAAGCCTTGCGCCCACTCTGCTGTTTGAACACACTACGATCGGCGCACTGGCATCCTATCTTGCCGAAAAGCATGCGCGTGAGTTCGACACGCGAAGCGGCGAAAAACATGCAAGAAATGGTCATGCGCCAGGAGGGATGAGCGGAGATGCCAGGCAAGCAGGCAATAGCGCATTCGTGAACCATGCAATGGTCCATAAGAATGGAGCGGCCGAGAAGCCCAGAGCGAAAGAGATCGCAATTATCGGAATAGAAGGCCGTTTCCCGCAGGCGCGCAATGTTCACGAGTTCTGGAGCAACTTGCGGTCAGGAAAGGACTGCATAAGAGAAGTGCCGATCGAGCGGTGGAACAGTGAATCTTATTTTCATCCTGATAGATCGCGGACTGACAAGACTTGTGGTAAGTGGGGTGGCTTCCTGGATGGGATCGAGGAATTTGATCCATTGTTCTTCAGCATTGCCCCGCGCGAAGCGGAACTTATGGATCCGCAAGTACGCCTGTTTCTGGAAGCCGTATGGAATCTTCTTGAGGGGGCCGGATACACCAGAAGCCGGCTGCAGAAGATCTGTCAGGGTTCGGTGGGAGTGTATGTCGGGGCGATGTATCAGCACTACGGTGTGCTGGCAAGGGACATTCCGGGGGCTTCTGCGACGGCGGTGTCATCCTATGGCGCCATCGCAAATCGAGTCTCCTACTGGTTTGGACTGAGAGGGCCCAGCATGGCCGTCGATACCATGTGCTCTTCTTCGCTGGTTGCGTTGCACGTGGCCTGCAAGGATCTCGTTTGCGGGGAATGCCGGATGGCGATTGTAGGCGGCGTGAATCTCTCGATTCATCCAGGAAAATATGTTGGATTGAGCCAATTGCAACTGCTGGGCAGCCAGCCTGACCGCCGCAGCTTTGCCGATGGCGACGGTCTGATCCCAAGCGAGGCAATTGGCGCCGCCCTGCTAAAGCCTCTGGAGCAGGCGATTCAGGATGGCGACAACGTTCTCGCGGTAATTAAGGCGACGGCCAGCAATCACGGTGGCCGGGCAAATGGTTTTGCTGTCCCAAATCTTGACGCCCAAAAACAGGTGGTCGAGGATAGCTTGAAAGCAGCACAATTGGATTCCCGTACCATCAGCTATGTGGAGGCCGCAGCCACCGGCCTGGCTCTCGCAGATGCTGTGGAAGTCGCCGCACTGCAAAAAGCTTTTTGCGAATCCGGAGATGACCGCCAGTTTTGCGCCATCGGATCAGTGAAGTCAAACACCGGACATGCTGAAGCAGCTTCAGGAATCACCCAGCTCATCAAGGTGGTTCTTCAGCTCCAACACAAGGAATTGGCGCCTTCCATTAAGCCACTGCCGCCTAATCCGCATTTTTGCTTTGCCAATACACCATTTTATTTACAGCAGGAACTCACGCCGTGGCGGAGGCCCTACTTTTCTGTGCAAGGCAAATCACAGGAATTTCCTCGACGCGCGTTGATCAATTCTTTTGGCGCAGGCGGGTCGAATGCAACTGCGATCCTGGAAGAATACGTTGGTCCAGTGGCGGAGCTCATTGCGGATCAATCTCCGGAGGAGCAGGCTTATGTCATGGTATTTTCGGCCCGAAATGAAGACCGTCTGCGGGTCGTTGTCAGTCAGATTATCGATTACGTTCGGCAGAAAAAGGAACTGTCTCTCCCCAGCATTGCATACACGCTTCAGTGCGGCCGCGAGGCCATGGAATACCGGCTGGCCATGGTTGTGACCAACCAGCGTGAATTTGTTCTTGCAATGGAGGCATACCTGAAGGGAGATGAATCCAGCGCGCAGCCAGCTATACCGCTGTATGCAGGATGCGTGGGCGAGCAAGAATCGGCCATCAGGGAGCTTAGTTCGGGGCTGTCCGGGGCCAGCTTCATTGATCTGCTATTCCATCCTCCGGACCTGAAAAAGCTTGCCCTGCTCTGGGCCCACGGGGCTGACGTGCCCTGGGAGAATCTGCATGCCGGAGCAGAAAAGACCGTCAAAATGGCGGCTTTACCCACGTATCCCTTTCAGCGTCAGCGATGCTGGTTGCGCACTGCAGAACATGTACCGGCTCAAGCCTTCGAAGCCGCAGCAACAGTCTCGTCAACGAATGGATATGGCTTTCATCCAAAGGACAGAACCGCTGAGCCACTCAGCGAGCCAAAGCCTGCGGAGCTGTCGAAGGCCGCATCACCCCAGCCGATGGGTTATCTGCACACCATGCGCGGGCATGACGGGGACCTTCCCCGTACAGATTTGGAGCGAACCGTCGCAAAAATCTGGGAGGAAGTCCTAGGAGTTACAGAAGTACGAATTAAACAAAGGTTTCTTGATCTGGGAGGAAATTCCTTCACTGGTGTCCAGATCGTCTCCCGCATTCGAGAATCATTCGATGTAGATCTGCCGCTTAGATCTCTTCTTGGCCCGCAGGTAACAGTCCAGACGCTCGCGGTAGCAATCGTTTCCGCCATGATGCAGCGCGAAGAGAGTGTTGCAAGAGAAGACCCAATACAAAATATCCCGGCCTGAACAATGAAACTTTGGGGTGAAGGCCTGGGTACCCCAGGCGACAGCACGTTGATCGCTACAGTCAGAAGATCAAACCAGAGTAATTTGGAGAGGATTTATGTCTGAAAGTGCCGTCAGATGTGAAAGTCTGCCAATAGAGTTAAGGACCGGCATACCTTACGCGAACTTGATCATGAATCAAGTGCATTTTTCAGAAGCTCTTGGCGAGTTTCTGAATATCAGTCCTCAAGATGTCATTGCGATGCCTGGAACAACCGGAGCCATTGAAGCTGTTAGAAATCATGTATTCAAGAGTAGCCGGAGCGGCAGGCCGCGAGTGTTGACCGTCTGTCCAGGATACTGGAGGGCCAGGGAGTGCTTTGAAGGTCTAGGACTCACCATATCAGACGTGAAAACTGAACCTCATGGATTTAGGATCGATGAGGCTGAGCTCACCGCAAGGGCAAGAGCCGAGGAACCGGATCTTCTTTATCTTAGCCTCCCTAATAACCCTACTGGCGCCATCTTCAATCCAGAGGAGATCGTGAATGGTGCTCTTGAGAGCACTGCCATATTGTTCGATCTGACCCTGCCCAACTATAAGCTGGACTCTCTGAGGCTTACCACCCAGCTCTATAAGAAATTTCAAGGGCGTAAAAAACTGTTTGTGGCCTCTTCCACCTCCAAGTCGCATAACACAGCCGAGTCTCGAATCGGGTGGCTGATCTGCATGAATTCAGACGAGGCTAAGGAGCTACGGTATGAAAACCGCAATGTTGTGTCGTCGGTAGCGATCCAGCATGGATTGGATCAGGTCCGAAGAGCAGCTTCGGCTCTGCAGAGGATCGAAGAATCGTTTGAATTGCTCCGGCGAGGCGCGAAGAAAGGCCGCTTCGTGATTGTGACGCCAAAAAATTCGACAGAAACCGTTTATGTGCTGGTCAGGGTAAACCGCGATCTCAGGCAGCTTCTTGCCGAGAACCGGATCAGGGTTATGTGGGGATCAGAATATGGACTGTCTGATCAGTATATTCGGCTGGAGACCCTGGAGCCCTCTCACATTGAGGTCTTTATCCATACAGTCAATGCATAACTAGTCTCCCGACTTAATCAAGCAGCAATAAACTGATCAAAACGATCCATACAGCGAAACGGGCAATCGCTTTTTTGATTCAGCACACCACAGCAGCTTGGCAATTACAAGCAAACCATTTCAAGAATTCATTCGTGCCGAGAGCTCATACTCGCCGGTTCATGTTCTGGAGCCTTAAAAATGGCAGATCTGATTATGAACGTCGTTGAATTGTCACCTGAAGAACTGCAGAGTTTAGCGGACCGTCTGCAAAGAAAACGGCGGCCTGCCGAGACTCCTCTGATTGAGAAACGCATGCGCCCTGCCGCAGTTCCTATGTCCTATGGGCAGGAAGCGTTATGGCTGCTGGAGCGGTCACGCTCAGTCGGTCCCGCCTACAACGAACCACTGGGAGTGCGCCTTTCTGGGCCTCTTCAGATCATGGCGCTTGAGCGTGGGCTGAAGGAGATCGTGCGACGGCATGAATCCCTGCGTACGCGCTTCGGGACGACTGGCGATGGTCAACATGTCCAGATCATTGACAGCGAAGGGATGATCCCGCTTAGCTTCTTCGACCTTTCAGGAGCGAACGAAGCAGAGTGGGAGCTCCAGGCGCAGCAGCTGGCGAAGACTGAATGCACACGGCCTTTTGACCTGACCTCAGGACCGCTGGGAAGAGTCACGCTGGTGAAATTCTCAGATATAGACCATCTGCTGGTTGTGACGTTGCACCACATCATCTGCGATGGGTGGTCCCTGCTCTTGTTTATCAGGGAATTGGGAATGCTCTATGCCGGATTTCTGAGCGGTGATTTTCCACAATTACCTCAGCTTGAATTCCAATATGCCGATTACGCTTTATGGCAACGCGACAGGCTGCAAGGAGAACGTCTGAGCCGGGAACTCGGCTATTGGAAAAAGCAGCTCGGTGAAATGCCGACCGATTTGGAACTTCCTGCCGATAAGCCACGCCCCGCGACCTTGAGCTACCGGGGCGCGCGTATGCCGTTTGTCTTTTCCAGAACACTTTCCGATGCGTTAGCCGAAATGGCGCGCAATGAGGGCGTGACACTATACGTGGTTTTGTTGGCCGCTTTTCAGTTGGTAGTGGCCCGATGGACGGGACGTACTGACATTGTGGTGGGATCGCCGGTTGCCGGCCGTAGAGAGCGATCGATGGAACCTCTGCTCGGCTTTTTTGTGAATACACTGGTGATGCGTACGGATGTTTCCGGAGATATTACCTTCCGCGAACTTCTCCACCGTGTGCGTGATACTGCTTTTGGTGCTTATGAACATCAGAGTTTGCCATTTGAAAGGCTGGTGGCGGAACTCAACCCTCCACGCTCCTTAGCGAGGCACGCACTTTTTCAAATCATGTTTGCTTTCCAGAACCACCGTGTTGCGAAGTTTGAGTGGCCAGGGCTGAGCTTGCGGATGGTGAACGTCGATCGTGACATCGCTAAGTTCGACTTGTCTCTTCATATTTTCGAAAAGCCGGAAGGTCTTGCAGGGGATGTGGAGTATTCCACCGACTTGTTTGATCAGACTACCATCCAGCGTCTGGTGCGCTCTTTGACCGTTCTATTGCAAAGCATTGCGATGGATGCCGAGCGGACGATCTCATGCCTGCCAATCATGTCAGAGGAAGATCGCAACCAGGTACTGCGCAGATGGAACCCTGTTTTGATCACAGACCATGACCGCCGGACCTTGTTGGAAATATTCGAATTTCAGGCGGAAAAAACTCCCAATGAGATTGCTGTACTCGATCCGCTCAGGCAGCTTACATACGCCGAACTGAACCAGCAGGCAAACCAACTCGCGCGATATCTACAGGAGCGTGGAGTTAGGGCTGAATCCCGCGTAGCGATATGTTTGGGCCGCTGTGTGGGAATGATCATTGGTCTGCTGGCTATCTGGAAGGCCGGCGGAGTATATGTTCCGCTCGATTCTGATCAGCCTGTCGAGCGGCAGCGCAGTATTTTGCGCGACATTGATCCTTTTATCGTCATTACAGAAGAGCGTCGGTTACCGGCACTACCTCCCAGCACGTATCAAACAATTTTCTTTGATGGTGACTCGCCCGCATGGCAGCAGGAGAGTTCAAGCAATCTGAATGTAGCGACCCAGCCTGATCAGGCAGCATGGGTGATTTACACCTCCGGTTCAACCGGACGGCCCAAAGGAATCGTTGCCACCTATGGCGGAGCATCGAATTTCTGGCGGGCGTTCCAGGAGGGGATTGCAACAGACATCAAGCCCGCAAGCGGCCAACTTCGAGTCGGCGTAAATGCTCCGTTCAACTTCGACGGTTCTATCAAGCAGATCCTGCATCTCTTGCACGGCTGCTCCTTGTACATCGTGCCCCAAGAGGCGCGCAGCAATCCCGAGGCGTTCGTTGCTTATTGCCGCGAGCATGAGATCGATCTCATTGACGGCACACCGGCACAGGTGAAGAGGTGGATCGAGGCCGGGTTGCTTGCGGGCGGGCCTCAAACTGTACTCATCTCCGGAAGCGCGATCCTATCGCCCCTGTGGAACGTGTTGGCGGAGTCGCGGAAAACCACTTTCTACAACGTGTACGGACCAACGGAGTGCACGGTGGACAGCACAGTACACCACATTACCTCAACGGATGGCCGCCCTACGATTGGCCGTCCTTTGGGCAACACTCAAATCTATATTCTTGACATGTCCCTGGAGCCTGTACCGGTGGGAGTACCGGGCGAGTTATACATCGGGGGGATGGGAGTAACACGCGGATACAACAATGAACCCGTGATGACGGCGCAAGCCTTCCTTCCTGATCCTTTCAGCCCAATTGCGGGCGCGCGAATGTATAAAACGGGTGATCGTGCACGCTTTCTAGAAAACGGTGAGGTTGAATTTCTGGGACGCGCGGATGATCAGATAAAGATTCGTGATTACCGCATCGAGATCCATGAAATTGAAGTTGTTCTACAGAGCCATGAGAATGTGCGCGATGTGGCTGTGATCGCGAACGGAGACCCGGATGATCTTCGGCTTACAGCCTATGTAGTGCCACGAACCCAGCCTGCTCCAACTAGTAGAGATCTCAGACAGGACATGGCAACCAAGTTGCCAAGTTACATGGTGCCGACCTCTTTTGTCTTCCTGGAAACTCTGCTCCTAACGCACACCGGAAAAGTTGATCGTAAAGCGCTGCCTGGGCCGAATGCTGCAGAGAGGCAACAGCAATATGTAGCGCCGGTAACGGAAACAGAAATAGGACTGGCGGAGATCTGGGGAGAGGTTCTGAAGGTAGAGCAGGTGGGGATAGACGACAACTTTTTCGAGTTAGGGGGGCATTCGCTGTTGGCGACGCAGGTGATGGCGCGGGTGCGGGAGCGAATGGGAGTAGAGATGCCGCTCTCCGCATTGTTTGAGATGGGAAGCACATTATGTGACCTGGCACGGCTGGTAGAGGACGCGCAGCGGGCGAAAAGCGACTCCAAGCGGCCCCGGTTACTGCGGAAGGAGAAACGAGTACCGCTTTCATTTGCGCAGGAGCGGCTGTGGTTTCTGGAGCAGTTGGAGAGTTTGCATGGAGCGTACAACGAGTCGTTGGGGTTGAGGCTGAAAGGGAAGCTGGAGATCGGAGTGCTGGAGAGGGCGCTGGGAGAGATGGTGAGGAGGCACGAGAC
>DASXMN010000071.1:0-5633 GCA_036495645.1 Candidatus Angelobacter sp. | reverse complement strand
ATCGAAAATGTGAACTGGCATAGAAAAATTCGATCCAGGAAAATCAAAAACGCCAGTACCCGATCCAGAGGCAGAGAAGATGCTTTTCCTTGGCATCTTCTCTGCGGAAGCCGAACGGTTATAGCCTTGGTGGATTCGTGGGTTGCGGAGGCGGGTTGGGCGGAGCCGCGACGCTGCCCGGTGTAGCTGTGGTTGGTTGTGCCGGTGGCGGGTTCCCTTGCGTTGCCCCGGAAATTCCGCCCGTTGCACCGGGGGATGTTCCCATCGCGCCGTTGCCTGGGGCAAGATTAGTCCCGATGGCGCTGCCGCTTACCACCAATTCCACTCTGCGGTTCTGCTGCCTTCCGGCTGCGGTTGCATTACTGGCTACAGGATTCGACTCGCCGAAGCCCTCCGTTCTCACAGCATCGGAGTTTACGCCTTGAGCGACCAGAAAATCGCGCACTACTTTGGCGCGTTTTTCAGAAAGACCCATGTTGTATTCGGGCGTACCTTTGTTGTCAGTAAAGCCGTCTATTTCCAGCTTGAGGTCAGGATAAGCCAGGATGATGCCGGCAACCTTCGCCAGCCGTAGTTGTGCGCCGGGTTTCAACGTGGCACGATTGAAGTCAAACAACACATCAGACATGCTCACGATCAAACCGCGGGCGCTGTCGCGCGTTTGAAGGACCTGATTCAGTTGCGTCAGCAGCCGCTGGCGTTGCTCTTCTGCCTGTTGCACAGCCTGAGCTCTAGCCTGGTCAGCCTGCTGAGCTTGCAAGCGCGCCTGGTCAGCCTGTTGTGAGAGTGCCTGCTGTTGCTGCAACGCGGCTTGACGCGCCTGCTCGGACTGTTGCAACTGTTGCTCCGCAGCGGCTTTATCCGCAGCGGCCTGTTGCGCAGCCTGCTGTGCTTCTAAGCGCGCTTGCTCCGCTGCCTGGCGCTCCTGGTCGGCCAAATCGCGCTGCTCTTTCTGGAGTCGCGCTTCCTCGCGGGCCGCATCTGCGCGGGCCGATTCAGATTCTGCCTGTGACTGCGCCTGCTGTATACGGTCCTGCGCCCTCTGCCGTTCTGCTGCTGTCTGCTCTTCCTGCTTTTTCTGCAGTGTCAGCAGACGCGCGTCTTCTGCGGCCTGCGTGGCGGCACGGGCAACGGCCCCGATTGGCGTTATACCCTGCTTGCGCCGCAGATAATCCTGCCCCTGAGCCAGATAAGCTTTGGCCTTGCCCAGAGTGTCTGCCGCATAGTGGTCTGCGCCGGCAGCTTCAGCAATAGCAATGGAGTTCTCCGCTTCCAGCAATTCCACCGGCGTCTTCCTGTCAGCGGTGGTAGCGGGCAACTGATTGGGATTCATGTTGACCGTGTACTGCCCTTTTTCCAGAAGATCGAATTTGGCTGAGATGGGATGATTGCCGCCCAAAGTATCCGGGCGAACAATATTTTCCGCTACGACCAGATTGCTCGGGCGTGTGACTGCAAAGTAAGGTTCAGCCGTCACGATCATGCCAAATTCCTGCAATCCGCTGGTCACTTGCAGGCGCGAATTCCCGTCGTCATTGGGCCTGACTTCGCCCATATTCACCGGACGCCCTTCAGGAGTGATGGCCCACAACACATATGTCAGATATTCCGGCCCCAGGCTGCGTGGCGGCGCAAGGTGATGCAGGTTGGCATCAATCGCCAGCCGGCCAGTGTGGCCCGTGACTTTGGCGTTGCCATCCACTGCGGGCATAAGGGACGTGCCCTTGAAGTCCACCTGAGTCTGGCCGCCTCTATCTCGATAGTCCACGGCTTCCGTGGTGCGCTGGACCACCGTTACCCTGTAAGTAGGGACCTGCCCGTTCTGCTGATCGCTAGCATCGGACTGGGAGTTTGGCTTTTGAGCATCCGGAGCAGGATTAGTATCTGAAGAACTCTGGCTCTGGGAGGCTGGAGGATTCTGGTTGTCAGGCGTGGATGAACCGGCGCCTTGCTGGGCGGTGAGAGGCAAAAAGGTGAAAGCGGAGAGTGCCAACGAAAGAACCAGATTAGTTTTCATACGCAAGTTCCTGCTGGAGGAGATAGTCATGTGCGTATATAGATGACATCAAAGACAATGGCGTTTCCCTGATCAGGGATGAATTGAGCTTGCAATAAAATGTCCGTTCAGAGGATGCGCTTGCGCCGCGGATTCAATAACGCTACCCTTCTGGTTCCCATGTCCGCCCGTCTTTTCACATTCTTGCTCGCATTGACCATGCTTACTGGGTGCGGTGTACCTGGCGCTCCGCTGCCGCCCTCGGCGGAGGTCCCAAAATTTGTGGGCGACCTGAAAGCCGTGCGCAAAGGTGATACCGTGAACCTAACCTGGACTGTCCCAACAGAAACCACGGACGGGGAACTCATTCGCAAACCGGGCAAGATGCTGGTGCAGCGTGCGCTGATCTCCGGCCCGGATGCCGTACCGCATTTTCAGACAATTTCTGAGCTGCCGCTTGAGCCCTCACTCAAGGATGACCGCCATGAAGCGGCCGCTGCCAAAGATTCGCTGGCTGAAGCCATGCGCTCCGGCGCCGCTGACTTCGCTGTATATGCAGTGCTGGCGCAGGGCCACAACGGAAGGTCGTTTGGGTTGCCGAACCGCGCGTCCGTGCCGCTGATCCCTGATCTGGCTCCGCCGCAAAAAATCATCGCAAATCCTGTGCCTACCGGAGTCAAGCTGAGTTGGGAGGGGCGGAGCCTGCCGGAAAAAAGTTCTCGCATCCAGGCGCAGTACGCTTACAAAATCATGCGCCGGGAGCAAGGCGCAAATAACGTAAATTCCGCAGTGTTGATCAAGCAATTGAGCGCGGGCAGCGGCGAGACAGATTTTATAGATACCGGGATCGAGTGGGAAAAGAATTACCAGTACTGGATTGTGCCAGTCACGCTATGGCAGGCCGGCAATCGCAAGGGCGAGATCGAGGGTGAGGACTCGCCCATTATCAATGTGTTCGCGCATGATTCCTTCCCGCCCGCCACGCCTTCAGGCCTGGAAGCGGTCTTCAGCCCAGCACCCCAGAATTCGTTTATCGACCTGACCTGGACCCCGAATACAGAACCTGATCTGGCGGGCTACAACGTGTATCGCCATAGCGCGAATGAACCGCCCACCAAGATCAATTCTGAGCTGGTCAAAACGCCGCGCTTCCCTGATCCGGGAATCCAGCCCGGAATGAAATATTTTTACTCGGTTACCGCTGTCGATCTGCGCGGCAATGAGAGTGGCAAATCAGAGGAGACGTCTGAGACTGTGCCGAAGCAATAGGTGGTCCGCGTCCTTTAGACCTTGTGCTTAGATCACCATGCAAACACAAGGTCTCTCCAGCCTGCTCACACCCTGATGAGTGCGCGTGTTCGCT
Organism: Candidatus Angelobacter sp.; assembly: GCA_036495645.1. GTDB lineage: Bacteria > Acidobacteriota > Terriglobia > Terriglobales > Acidobacteriaceae > Angelobacter. Next base: position 2,274 of record DASXMN010000071.1, on the reverse strand, counting down.
GACGGCTGTCGAGATGACGTTGAGAGGAAGCTTTCAAAACATTCCGCTGACCACAATCCAGCACCTCTCCGCATTTGACTGTCTTGCAACGGTAAGCTAGCCTCATAAGCTGGCCTGTACGCTTCAGTTAAGCTGTGCAGGCACTGCCTTGGCGGCGAGAGAAATGGTTAGCAGGCTTGGCCAGCTTGCACCAGCTCCGGAGGCCGCAACCAGATGAAAGCTCTGCGTAAATTTCTGATTCTTCAGGTAGTTGCCTTCTGTGTGGCAATCGCTCAACCGGGCCATGCGCAGGGGCTCAGGCCTGTCCACGCCCGGAAAGCGATGGTGGTCAGCGTCCATCCGGAAGCCTCCAAAGTCGGCGCGGACATTATGCGGCAGGGCGGGAACGCCATAGACGCGGCAGTAGCAACTGGGTTTGCGCTGGCGGTGGTCCATCCTGCGGCAGGCAACATCGGCGGCGGGGGATTCATGCTGCTGCGCAAAGCCAGCGGCGAAGTCCACTTCCTCGATTTCAGAGAAAAAGCCCCTAAAGCTGCCACCCGTGACATGTACCTGGACGCGCAGGGAAATGTAATTCCTAAAGCGAGCCTGATCGGCTACAAAGCCGTTGGCGTGCCGGGATCGGTGGCCGGACTGGTCTATGCCGAGTTGCACTGGGGCAAGCTCACGCTCGGCGCGGTAATGCAGCCGGCGATTCATTTGGCTCGCGACGGTGTGCGGCTCACCTATGAAGAAGCCCAGTCCATGCATGATGGGGACCTGGCGCAATTTGCCGACTCAAAACGAATCTTTCAGCGCAATGGAAAACTATACGAGCAGGGCGAAATTTTCCGTCAACCTGAGCTGGCGCAAACGCTGGAGCGGATTGCGGCTAATCCCAAAGCCAATGAGTTTTACAAAGGCGCCATGGCCCGCGAACTGGCGGCGGAAATTCAGCACGGCGGCGGGCTGATTACAGCGGAAGACCTGGCTGATTATGAAGTCAAGGATCGCCAGCCGATCAGGGGAACGTATCGGGGTTATGAAATCATCAGCGCTCCACCGCCCAGTTCCGGCGGCATTACCATGACGGAAGCGCTGAACATTCTTGAAGGCTACAACCTGGGAGCGATGGGAAACCGCTCGGCCGACTCCATCCATGTGACGGTTGAAGCTTTCCGCCGCGCATTCTTTGATCGAGCGGAACTGCTGGGCGATTCTGATTTCAGTCAGATTCCAGTAGCGCAGTTGATTGACAAAAAATATGCCGAGGGCTGGCGGCAATCGCTGGACATGATGCGGGCCACGGACAGCAAAGACGTGCGCCGCCCTTCAGGTTTCGGCGCGCTTGACCGCTCAGCCATGCTGCACCAGCCTTATACAGGCCATGAATCCAATAACACCACACATTATTCTGTTGTGGATGCAGAAGGAAACGCGGTTGCCGTAACCACTACGCTGAATGACAGCTTTGGCTCTGCCGTTACCGCCGGAAAGCTGGGCTTTTTGCTGAACGATGAGATGGACGATTTCACGTCGAAGCCGGGCGTACCCAACGGCTACGGACTCATTCAGGGCGAAGCCAATGCCATTGCACCGGGCAAGCGTCCTCTGAGCGCCATGTCTCCGACCATCGTTCTGAAAGATGGAAAACTGTTTATGGTGCTGGGCTCTCCCGGCGGCCCGCGCATTATCAGCACCGTGGCAAATATTTTGATGGGTGTAGTGGATTATGGCTTGGACATTCAACAGGCCGTGAATGCGCCGCGCTTTCATCATCAGTGGCAGCCGGATGAAATTTACATCGAGCGCAACGGAATTTCGCCGGATACAATCAAGCTGCTCCAGGCGCGTGGCCATAAAATCAACGTCGAACCTTATTGGAGTGACGGTGAGTGTATTGCCGTGGACCCTAAAACCGGCGATCTGCTGGGCGCTCCGGACGGGCGTAACGGAGGAAAGGCGGTGGGTTACTGATGCTGCGCGCAATGTCAAGTTACGTGTATATCAAGAAGCGGCTGCATCCGGGTCTGCTGGATACGATGGTCCGCGGAGGAGCGCAGGCGCTGGAACTATTTGCCGCTCGCGGCCACTTCAACTATCACGAAAAAGACCACGTGAAGGAACTGGGCAACTGGTTCAAGTCAGAGAAGATTGAGTTCCACTCCATGCATGCCCCCATAGGCATGGACAATAATTTCCACTCGGGCGGGCAGCAGGTAAATATTGTCGATCCGGACAAGCGCAATCGCATTGACGCCATGGACGAAATCAAACGCGCCATTGAAGTAGCGG
>DASXMN010000070.1:0-1733 GCA_036495645.1 Candidatus Angelobacter sp. | reverse complement strand
AGCCTGTGGAATTGCAATCAATGCGGAGACCAGAAAGCAAGTAAGTAATGCCACGAATTTGAACATATTAGATCGTTTAGAAATGAGCGGGAAGGTAGCCGTATCCAATCATGCAACATGCGAAGCCGACGCGAGCGTATTAGAGGAGGGTGTAAAACATTTTGTGTAAATGACGTTTTCCGTAAAGATAAGGAGAACGCAGATGACAGAGAAGAGCAAATTGGATGCAGCGTTGGATGAGCTGCTGGCGGGCAAGTCGACGGAAGAGATTGTGGGACCAGGAGGAGTGCTGAAGGAATTCACCAAGGCGCTGCTGGAGCGCGCCATGGGAGCTGAACTTAGCAACCACCTTGGATACCAGAAGCATGAGAGCACGGGCCGGGGCAGCGGTAACAGCCGCAATGGCAAGAGCCGGAAAACGGTGCAGGGGGATTTCGGCGCTGTCGAGATCGAAGTGCCGCGGGATCGCAAGGGTAGCTTTGAGCCAAAGATACTGCCGAAACATGAGCGGCGGTTTCAAGGTTTCGATGACAAGATTCTGTCGATGTATGCGCGTGGAATGAGCACGCGCGAGATTCAGGCGCACCTGGAAGAGATCTATGGAGTAGAGGTGAGCCCGTCACTGATCAGCGAAGTGACGGACGCGGTCATGGAAGAGGTACGAACATGGCAGAACCGGCCGCTTGATCCGATCTACATGGTGGTGTACCTGGATGCGCTGATCGTGAAAATGCGGCATGAGGGGCGTGTCGAGAACCGCGCCGTGTTTGTCGCCATCGGGGTAAACCAGGAGGGCGCCAAGGAAGTTCTGGGATTGTGGACCAGCGCAACGGAGGGCGCCAAGTTATGGCTGCAGATTCTGACGGAAATCCGCAATCGGGGCGTACAAGACATTCTGATCGCCTGCGTGGATGGGTTGAAGGGCTTTCCGGAAGCGATTGCGACGGTTTATCCGAAGACGGAAGTGCAGCTCTGCATCGTGCATCTGGTTCGTAACAGTCTGGCTTATGTGAACTGGAAAGAACGCAAAAAGGTGGCGAGCGATCTGCGGCAGATCTATCAGGCGGCCACAGCAGCAGAAGCCGAACAGCGACTGGAAGAATTCGAGCAGCGCTGGGACGAGAAGTATGCTGTCATCGGCAAAACGTGGCGACGCCACTGGATGGGCATTACGCCGTTGTTTGCCTATCCGGCGCAGATTCGGCGTTCGATTTACACCACCAACATTGTGGAATCGCTGCACATGACCTTGCGCAAGGTGATCAAAACGCGGGGCTCGTTTCCGAGCGAAGAATCGGCTTTAAAGCTGCTCTATCTGGCGCTGAAAAATGTGCGCAAGCGCTGGCAGCCCACCCGGGATTGGAAACCGTCGCTGAATCATTACACGCTACTTTGGGGAGATCGCATTGAGGCTGCCTGGCAACGCCCGGCACGATAACAGAACCGGGCCCTACGCGCCAAACCCCGGCGCTCCGGCCCCGGCTCTGCTATCGTTATTTCGAACAAGTGAGCCGGCCGCAGGCTGGTAGTAGTTAGAAAAAACAAACGTCGGTTACACAAAATTCTGGACACTACCCACGCTCTGGTGGTGCGCATCTTTCCCAACGCGGCCGCTTGCCTGCGACTCGTACGAGCCTTGGCCGTCGAAACCCATGAGAACTGGATCGAGGCTATGCAGTACCTCAACATGGAACCGCTCCGTGAACAGAAAAAGGAAGCGTTGCGGAAACTGG
>DASXMN010000069.1:0-106944 GCA_036495645.1 Candidatus Angelobacter sp. | reverse complement strand
AGGGATTGTTTGGATCGGTGGGATCACCCATGTGGATGGGTTGCACGCCATCGTTGCGGACAGCGGCACAATGGAGACGCCTTGTTCTGCCTCTACAAGTGAGAGCACCGTTTGGGGCCGGTCCGACTCATTCTCAATCCTCGGAATAAAGCCAGCTTCGTTGCAGATTCGCAAGATCGTATCAAAAAGGACACCCGATTCTTCACGATCGATCACCACAAATCGTTCACCGGCGAGATCTGCAATGCGCACCCTCTTCCCCTTGATTCTTCTTGATGCCGGCAAAACCGCGAGAAGCGGTTCCGGATAGAGGCACCGCGATCAGAGTGTGCTGTCTTTTTCCGCCGCGAGAGTTCTTGTGAAGGCGATGTCGATCGTTCCCTGATCGAGGGCCGTCTCTTGCTCAAGTGGGGTGAGCTCGTGCAGCGTCACCTTTACGCCCGGGTATTGCGCTTTATAGCTTCGCACGAGCGCCGGTAGAAACGCATAAGTGGCTGAACCAATGAAGCCAATCGACAGTTTTCCGATTTCACCCTTAGCGGCTCGCTTCGCAGTGTCGATGGCTGATTCTGCCTGCTCCAGGGTACGCACAGCCTCGATGTAAAACGCCTCTCCCTCCGGAGTCAGCACAACCTTTCGGCCAGCTCGCGAGAAGAGTTTCAAGCCAAGTTCCTGCTCCAGATCGGCCACGGTCTGGCTAATAGACGGCTGGGCAATATGAAGGTGCCGGGAGGCTTCACGATAGCCATTCCGTTCGACTACCGCAGTGAAGTACCGAAGATGTCTGAGTTCCATACTGATCGTTTCTTCCGATCAATTTGATTGAAACATACTACGGATCGACTCAGCCCCCGGAAAATCTATTTGCTGAGGAGGTAAGAGAAATGACCACCACAGAAAAGATCGTTCGGAGTTTCGCAGAGATCACCACGCCGGTCGCCGACCTCAAGTGGGAGGATATGCATCCCGGCTCACCCCAGAAGTTTTCGGTCTGGTGGGGCGACCCCAAAAAAGGTCCGTTCGGCATGCTGCTGAAGCAGCCAGGAGGCGGGTTCGAGGCGGGCATGCACGCTCACGCGTCGGACTACTACGCGGTATTGGTGCAGGGGACCTGGATCCATACCGTCGAAGGCAATAGCAGCGCCCCGAAGGAACTGAAACCGGGGTCGTACGTTTTCAGCCGGCCTGGCAGTTCCACAACGAAAAGTTCTTGGGGCCCGAAGACTGCATTGTCTACACCCACCAGCTCGGCAAGTCCGACTTCATTCCGTTCAAGGGTGCCAACCCCGGCAGAGAAGCAATGAGCTTCGCGCGCCAAGGAATGTTTCCACTGGAGTTCAGGCAAACCCCTGCTCCAGACACAAGCGAAAGGATGCCTTATGTCGATGCAAATATTGCGAATGAAAAGGCGAGTCACGATTTAGGCGTTCCGAGTGGGGGACACGCAGGTCGGTGACTAGGCGTCGTCCCCATCGCATTGCACAGAGAGGAAAGCGTACCAATGAGCCAAATTCTTCTGATCACTTCCAGTCCACGCGCAGGGGCTTCCTATTCGACTCAGGTCGCGCACGCCCTGGCAAAGAACCTGATCTCCAAACATAAGGATTCCACCCTTATCGTCCGTGACCTGGCGGGTGATCCGCCCCAGCATATCGACGATAGCTTCGCGGCCGCGCGCAATACGCCGCGCGAACAGCTTTTTGCCGTCACAGAGAGATGTGCTCGCGCTGTCGGACGCGCTGATCTCGGAACTGATGGCGTCGGACATCATTATTATGGCCGCCGGGATGATCAACTTCGGCATTCCCTCGACGCTGAAGAGCTACATCGACCACATTCTTCGTCCTGGCGCCAAGCTGACAATAAGTACCCCTGCCCCTGACGCTTGTGCTTCGGTCCGGCGGGGGGCCAAGACATCTAAGGCAAAATAGACGCTAAAGCTACCCTGCTTCTTTTTTGATCGTGCCCTTCCTTCGTTCTTCGATCTGCCACCGTATGTTCCAAAACCGAGTCAATCGGTCTGCCCAGTAACCGGCTGATTCCAAAAGCTCGTAAAAGTGGCATCTTCGTGTTCCAAAACGACATAATTGTGGAAGGGGCCTTCCTGTCCATCCTGCTGGCTTCCCGGATACGCAAACGGCGGTCGTCGCAGCAGCGGCTTGGCCTAGATCACATCCGCGGTGTGCGCTAAGCGTAGGGTTACAGATTTTCCAGTCTAATTTTCTCTCTCAATAAAAAAATTTGTGAAAAATCGTTTTTCCTCTTGAAGAACGAACTCTCCGGTGTTAAAAACTTCCCAACTTTTCAGAGTTTCTGGTTTTGTGTTTTTTTGAAGTGTCGCCCAGACGCTTCATGGAGAAGGGTTTCCCAAAAAAAATTGAGCGTTGTTGCTGTGGAAAGGACTTCTCCATGCGAGCCCATTCTTTGGCCTCAAGACAAGGGCTGACTGTGTGTTTTCGGCGCGATAGCCTTCTGTTCCAGTTGATCAGTGTGCTTCTTGCCTGGGCCATGATCATGAGTTCACTGCCGGTCTAATGGCATCAAGTTCCGTGTTCAATGCAAAAGTTGAAGAACGCTACGACACGCTGTGCTGATTGTGGAGCGTCGTAGGCGCACCATCCTAGGAATGTATCCAGCGGCGCGTTGCCGCCACATCGAGCTGCGCGATCAGTGCGACGGGGAACTCTTGAGCGGCACACCATTTCAAGAGCCGGACCAGGGTCAGTTTGTACTTCGCACGAGTGGCTTCAGCACGATTGAGACGTGCTACTTCCTTGAGAAACTGATCAATGGCCGAAGCAATTTCGAGTTGTGATTTGCCGGCCTGCGCTCTCGCCTCAAGCTGGCGCTGGAGCTGTTTGATGGGATCAAAGTTGTCCCGAACCTCGCGCGCCTTTTGTTCCGCCCGTTCCCAGCTGCGAGTCTTGGCGCTCGTGAGTTTATATTTTCCGTCACGATAGATGTATAGCCACTTCATACAATTGCATCTCGCCCAATCTGACCGGTCCCGCTTTGGGCAGTTGCGATTGTGGCGTGTGTAGACCTTGACTGTGATCAAGCTGCGTTCGGCTTGTGTGTTCTGATCCGGAAGCGCCGCAGAGCAGTGACCTTCAGTGATGACTTCGGCTGCAAGCATCGCATCATCCTTCCGCGATTTTGCCCAATCTAGCATTGGCCGGAATCTCGCTCAAACGGGGTGCGCGGGAAGGGCGAAAATGGCTAAATAGGCAAATCTTCTTACATTTTTCAGTTGTCGGAAAGGGAATACTTCCAGAATCAAATACTTAAGATTGGTTGCGGGGGGTGGATTTGAACCACCGACCTTTGGGTTATGAGCCCAACGAGCTACCAGGCTGCTCCACCCCGCATTTCGAGAATAACAGGGCATTTACAGCCGGTCAAATCTGCCAAAACGGGTGATGTCAAGCCGCTTGTGTACAAAGCTTGAGAGTGCGGTTTTTCCATTCCAGGTTAAATCTCTGGAAAATGGAGTAAATAATTCTGTCCACGCTCTGCCTGTTGACGAAGCAGACCATGGGCCGGGTTCTGCGTCTGGGTACATACTATTAAAGAAGTACGCGGTAGCTCGAGAAGAATCAGGGCTCACGCGGACGCCAGTAACGGATTTCCCAGGGGGAAGACGAAAAACCAGAAGTGCGTGTAAGTCATTGAAGACGATTCGATCGGGGAGAGAGGATTTGAACCTCTCCTCCCGGACCGCACACAATGATCAGTGGACTATAAGCGTGAGTGGCTGCGACGTGGTTGCCGCGCCAGTAGTTGCGCTCACGGTGAGGGTATAGGTGCCAGGTGGAGTTGTAAACGTCTGCGGGGTTGCGGGCGGTGGTGTGGAGTTTGCGCCTCCACCGCAGCCTGTGAGGCCGAAGACCGGCAGGCACGCTAACAGTAGCACGCAAGCGCGTACGCGGTAGGGGGCCCGGCGGCGCGTCGTAAGCACCAGGGCGACTGGCGCCAGGAATGCGAGCCCGATACTCGCTAGCTTGATGCCGTTGAAGTTGAGCGAAGCTGTTCTCACCACCTGCGTGTTGACGGTGACGGTGAAAGTTGCATTCGCGCCGGAAGGCAGATTGATAGACGACGGCGAGATTGTACACGTGGCATTCGTTGGGACGCTGCCGCAGGAGAGGGTTACCGTACCAGCAGCGCCAGGCGTTGCCGCGATGGACAGGTTGTAAGTTGCTGGTTGGCCCGCGGTCACCGTGGCTGTGGTAGTAGCGCCATTAGCCGGTGCGATGGTCAGGGTGGGAGTAGTTCCCGTGCCGCTAAGGGCGATAACCACTTCGCCGCTGATCGCATCGTCAATGATCGTCAGAAGGCCAGTGCGCGCGCCAGCAGCGGTGGGATTGAAAGCAACCAGAACGGTGCAGGACGCGTTGGGCGCCACGCTTGCCGCACAGGTGTTTGTGGCCGTGAAGTCTCCTGTGGTGGTAACGCTGCGAATGGTGAGCGGCGCACCACCGGAGTTTGTCAGAATCAGCGTTTGCGCTGCGCTGGTGACGCCGACGTCAAGGGAACCAAAGCCAGCGATGCTGCCTGACAATGTGACAGCGGGAGCAGTCGCGTTCTTGCTGAGTCCGCTGCGGAACAAGTAGAGCGCCTGATCTAGGAATGTTGCGCCGGTGCTGATGAAGCCGAACCCAGTGGAACCCCAACGGACCAAATTATGCGGTTCGGGGTCGTTCAATTCAGTGAAGTTCAGCGTTCCTGTTGACGTAAGCGCCTTAAGATCATATGCCGTGAGGCCAACGCTCGCGGTGCTAATCTGGTCAGCAAGCATGAAAAACTGGCTAGCTGCTGTCTCCATCACCATGCCCTGCAGGTTGGGGAAGCTAGTGGCATTGATGGCAGTGACGGGGAAGGAGCCGACTTGCGTTCTCGCAACCGGATCCCATATCTGGCCTGACCCGGTGTAGAGCAGTTTGCCATCGGAGATCAGCTCTTGTCCCGTTGTGTTATTTCCTCCAGCGTTGGCGCCTGTGACGGGGGTGAAGTGAAGGCCGGTGGCGTCGATGGTAAACACATTGAAGAACGGATTCGCAAAGGTGAAGGGCAGCGAGTAAACCGTGCCCGCATCAGTGAACGCGAAGTCCGATACACCGACACCGTCAAAAAATTGGGTGAGATCAGGCACGGAGTTGACCAGGCCTGCATCGTTGAACAGCTCCATGACCCCTCCAAGCAAATCGGTGCTGGCGAAATACACCAGCAATGATGTTTGTGAACCGGGCACAGTCCGCAGGATGGCGCTGAATGGACGACTCAGCACAAGGCTGTTGGAGGGGTAGGGGAAGGTCCGATCGATCTGGCCAGTCGACAGGTCGATTCGCTGGATAACCTCTGCGCCCTGAGCTGCGACGAAGAGAAAGCTGCCATCGTCGCTGACCGCAAGTGCGCGTGGGTCGTTGCCAACGGCGATGGGAGCTTGCGTCGCGCCTGTCTCAGGATCGATTGCAATTACAGTGTTCGGATTGGTGGTGGCTGAGGCCGGGATACTGGCGTACAGCAGCTTTCGGCTGGGCACTGAAACGACAAATGATGGATCTATATTGAGTTTCTGGTAAACGGTAAGGGTCAGGGGAGCACTCTCGCCGCCACCGGGCGCGGAATTGACGACCGTTACAGGCATTTCGCTCATGGCGCTGAGGAGCGCCGGATCGACCGAGACAGAGAGCGAGGTAGCACCTTGATAGGTGGTTTTCTGGTCCTGTCCGGCAATGCGCACCACAGATGTGGGGAAGAAGTTGGCGCCATTAATAAAGATGTTGAGGTTCTGGGTGCCAACCGCTGCGGTTGATCTGCTCATGGAAATAAGCGTGGGCACTGGAAAAGCGGAAACACCCACACCGCTCAAGTTCAGAGTAACCTGCGGACGCACCGGATCGTTGCTGGCGACAGTCAAGGTTCCGGTGCGCGTACCTATCGCCTGCGGCGTGAAATTGATGGTGAGGATACAAACAACGTTGCCCTGTATGGGCGCAGTACAGTTTGGCAGACTGAAGCTGAAATCTGTGCCAGTGATGGTGGTATGCGTGAGATCTATCTGCAGCGGCGCGCCGCCATCGTTTCCAATTAATAGCTGGTGGGCTGGCGCGGCTTGTCCCACCAGCACCGGGTCAAAGCTGAGTGAGGCGCCGAAGATATCGATGACCGGCACCACCCCATCACCGGAGACTGGCACCGTGGTCAGCACTAACGGAGTGTTGGTCGTCAACGTTAAATTCGCATTGGTTGTGATCACTGCAACCGGACTGAATGTAACCGACAGGCTGCAAGTGGCGTTCGGTGCAACCTGCGCCGCGCACTGCGTCGCGTCAACGGTGAAGACGGGATCGCTCGAAACTGCTGAAGTGAGTGATAACGGAGCTGTGCCGCAGTTGGTCAGGACTACGGGGAGGGTGGTGGATTGTCCGACTCGCGTCGGGTCAAAACTAATGCCGAAGGCAAAATCGCTGGGCAGGCAAACCGCAGGCGCGGCTGCGTTTGGATCGATCTTTGCAGCGAACCCGAAGCTTGCCGTTATTTGTGGTGGTGGTGGAGGAGGGACAATCGGGTGGAATGAGCCGGGCGTAGTGTGCAAGGTGTTGTTGGCGATTCCCGCCACATGAACCTTGCCCACACCATCAGCCGCAACTGCTTGTACACTGCTGAACTCTGTTGCACTGCCAAAGTACGTGGAGAATAACAACTGTTTTCCGGTGGGGTCGAATTGCATTATGAAGCCGGTGCCGTCGCCCAATAAGGAGGGCGGAATGACCGACATGAAAGGATGAACCAGTGGGAACTGGAAGTCCCGTGTTCTACCGACGATCCAGATGTTTCCGCTTTCATCGACCGTCATCGCTTCGGGAGCGAGGTCACCGCCAGTGATAAAACTGGAATAGACGAGCGCTGTACCGGTGGCGTTGAGTTTGGTGAGCCACCCGTTGTTTACGAATTGGGGTAGTTTGCCCACGCGCGCATCCGGTGTTACAGGGTAGTCGGAATTTGGACCGAAGCCGGAGAGAATAGCCTGGCCGGTACTGTCCAAAACGATGGATTGGCTCTGGACGCCGTCGCCGACAAACGTGGAATAAACGAGGCTCGCGCCGTCTGGTGCCACCTTGGTAACGAACGTTGCTTCGGTAGAGGGCGCTGTAATCGTGGACTGAAATACACCAGGAGTGATCGGCCAGAGTGTTCCGGACCTGCCATAGATATATGCATTTCCGGAAGGATCAACTGCCACGGATGCCGCGCCCTCCGGGCCTGCGCCTCCGCCCTGTGGCGCCGCATCGCCAATAAGCGCGCTGTAACTCAGTGCCCCGGTAGGCAGGAATTTGGAGAGGAAAACAAGCGGATCCCCTCCCCCCGTCGTATTGTTCTGTACTGCATGCAGCGCGCCCGGAGTTACCGGGAAAGCCGCATCACTGGTATTGCCGGTCACGTAAGCATCGCCCGTGCTGCCTACCGCTACTGAGGCTCCCATGTCGTTGGATCCGCTGCCTAAGAGCGTGGAATAGTTGAGCGCAGAACCGTCCGCTGAGAGCGAGGTTACGAAGGGGGCAAATGTGCCAATTCCGACGGTCGGCGTTGCTACAGGGTTTTTCACCGGAAAATCGCTTGATTGAGTACGCCCTACCACGATAGCGTTGCCGTTGCCGTCCACCGCTATACCGAATGGTTGGTCTAGGTCGTTACCGCCCAGAAATGTGGAATAGACCTGGCCTGACCCGTCGGCGCTGAGTTTGGTAACAACAACATCCGGTTTTTGACTGGCGCAGCTCGCGCACGTTGGCTGCAGAGAGCCCGGAGTTGTCGGATACGATGCATCGAATACCAGGGAGGTGATGTACGTATTGCCCGCAGCGTCAGTGGCTATAAATGCTGTATTGATTGCGGCGTCACCCAAAAAAGTGGAGTAGTCCAGGATCGGGTCGATAATGAGCGGCAACGAGCGGTCATAGGACCCCACGTCGAAGGTTGCCCGATTGTCGCGCACTCGATACGCGACGGGCACTTCCACCTTGCCCTTGCTGTTTTCCTGATAGGCGAATGGGCGGTGGAACTCGATCGATCCTTGCGCGGTCTGGATAAGAAGGTCGCCGGCCGGCGTGAGTTGCAGGTGACGCATGCCAGTGAAGTGCAGCGCGATGGCGCGTGGATTGGCGCCGGGTGCAAGCACAAAATCGTGTTCGAGCCGCGAACCGTTGCCGTAAAAGACCAAGTCGGTACCCGGATAAAGAGAGGTATAACGCACCCTTGCATAGGTAGGGACGTTCCGCTGGAACGCAGCCGGGTCGCTCCCGCGCAGGTAGTTCACCCGTCCTTGCAATAGTTTTTCGGCAGATGCGGTGCTGCTCTGCGAATCTTCAAAGCTGATGTTAAGCACGTCTGGGCTGCCATGTTTGGTCGCGAGTCGGACCTCGATACTGTGGTCAAGAAAGCCCATGGCAAGACCATTCTGGTGAGCCAGAAACTTATAGCGCGCATCGGCCTGCTTCAAGTTTGGCTCAAATGCGATAGGCAGGCTTTCCGTTTTCAGCGCGGCCGAGTTGGGAGTGGGCTGTGCCGCTGTGCCCTTAACGTCCTGCTGCGCATAGGCCGTTGCAACGAACCCAAGAACAAGACTCAGCAAGGTCAGGGAGAGCAACAACTGAGGCATGAAACGGCGTGCGCTGAAAGCGCGGACGAACGGGTACGAGGGTATCATTGTTTATTTCCTGGCGCTGGGAGTATTCCGAAGCAAGGCAGCGCGGCAAGGGGGAATCCAGCAGCTACTCAGGACGGAAGAAGGAGTGTAGCCCGAAACAGGAAGTTGGACAAGAGCTTTCGTAGTTTCGCAGAGATGCAAGCTGTGGTTTCCAAGCAGCTTGGAGGTGAGATCAAGGATAGAGAAGCTATAGTTGGAACCTAAGATGCTCTGACTTCACTGATCTTCGCAATCAGTAACCCTGAACCAATGGCGTCAACGATTTCCCCAGTCCTTTATCCGTTCGCGAACAGGCGGGATTTGTTGTTGCCGGATGATGATGTATTTGACGATAGTAGACGAATAGCAAAGGCCCGCCAGCGAAGAGAGGGTGCCAAAATGCCAAAATTGAGCGCGATATCCAGCGCGGCAGACGCAGTACTGCTCGAACAACGGCGGCGAGACACTTTGCGGTTTGATTGCAATGCTTTTTTCACTTCTTCCCGGATACAGCAAATTTAAGGAAACGGAATGCCATGTAAAAAGCGCTCAGCATGAGCACGCCCGGAACCAGCAGCGCCATAGCACTGGAGAGCAGCGTATCTCCCTTGAAAGTGGTTGGAATGTAGCCGGAGGCTGTCAGGCCAGCCAATGCCAGTGCCAAGCCGAACACAGCTGAGAAAACCCGATGCATGATCATTTTCTCACTCCTCCCATTCATCTCGACCGCGATTCCGCCGTTGTGCTTATGGGTTTGGCCGTGGGCCACTCATTCCTGGTAAACGAAACGCGGCTCGCGCTTCGGTCGATATATGAAGAAGCCCGATTGGCCGGAGCTTGTTCAAATAGAATCACCCATCAATTACTGCCTATAGCTTCGGTTCCGGTGTTTTGCAGCTCTTCCCTGTCCGCCTGCGGCGGACAGTTTTCACGCAGCCTGGTGTAATAGTTTTTTGCCTTGTCCGACTTTCCGGCAAGTTGGGCCGCGCGCGCTGCTCCATACAGGGGATTAAAGCGATTGGGAGCCAATCTCAGAACAGCTTCATACTCGGCCAGGGCAGGTCCCGGCTGATGAAGTTCCAGCAGCATGTCTGCAAGCATTTCACGGGCGGTGACAGCAAACGGACCAGGATCGTCACTGTCTTGTCTGTCGGCCATGGCGCGCATCTGCTTAAGTGCTTTACCTTGCTTGCCTTGGGCATAGTCGATCCATGCTTTCGATGTCTGGAGGCGGAGGGCTTTGATGTTCCGGCTACCCTCGCGATCATGCTTGATAGCCGTTTCCAGGCCCTTTAGATTCTCCCTGGCCAGCTTAACGTCTCCCGTGCGGGCGGCAGCAATGGCGTGCAATTCATAGATCATCTGCAGATCCTGGGCATCGCCTTGCGGCTCCATGGCCAACGCTTGCTTCCAGCGATGCAGTTCCAGCAGATTGCGAGTCATCAGACTTATCCGCATGTTTGTGGTGACATCTTCTGTTCTTCCTGGAACTTTGTTCAGGTCCTCAATCACCTGACGCGCTTTAGCTTCTTCACCCAGTTGCATGTACGAATAGTTCAGGAAATCCATTGCATGGAACTGATAATGCGCCTCACCCATGTGATGCTGCGTGGCTTCAGCAGCTGCAACGGCGGCCGCTTGATTCGAGTCAATTGATTCCTGCCACAATCCAAGCCGCACAAAAATATGCGCGGGCATATGCAGTGCATGTGAGGACGCCGGGGCTATCTTTGCATATCGCCGGGCAGCACCCAACCCCTCCGACGCGAGTTCCGGAGTGTCTGCGGCATGGATAAGATAATGCACAGCGCCCGGGTGCTCCGGTTGAGCGGCAGCGAGGCGGTTCAGAATAGCGATGGCCTGATTGCGAAGCGCCGTGTCATCACCCCGCGTCGGAATTGCCAATAGCGAAAGCGCGTAAAAAGCCTGGGCTTCGCCATCATCAGGATAGTGCTTGGATATTTCCGCCATTGCGAGGCTGTATCGGGCGATGCGCTCGTCACCTGGACGACGATCGGCACTGAAGATAATTTCCAATGCCACAATATATTCATGCTCCCGTTGGGTGACAGGCCAATCTTTTTTAATTTTTTCGAGAAAGCTCCGCCCCTTCAGCAATGCTTTTGGCGTTGCACCCTCCCAAAGTGGATGGTAGGTAGTCATGGCCAGTCCCCAATAAGCAATGGCGCAGTGGGGATCAACGGCAATAACATCGCTGAAAGCTTTTTCCGCGGCAGCATATTGGAATGAATGAAGTTGGGCTATACCGTTGAGAAATGCGGCTTGTACCGGCGGCGCACAAGAGTTCGGAAAGACAATTTTTCCCAGCCCTGGCTGCGGCAGTTCACCAGTCTGTGTTTGTTGGGCAGAAATGGGAGGAAGCAGGACGAGAATAAGCAAAATCAGGATGAATCTAAAAATCATGGTGAATCTAAGAAGTAACATGGACGGCCTTATTCAACCAGAATATTGTCCAACTCTAGCCCATTTTGGGAATAACTAATTCAGAGTGAATGAGTTACGCGGAACCAGAGCATCTTATCTAAGAAAACCTTAAGCTTCTTGCAAGTAACTCAAGGGCAAGACCTTAGGGTATATGGCTTAGAGCGCGATCTGCCGAAATAATATCAAATGGACGTGTAGAGAGTGCACAGCGGATGCGGGAATTTGTTTCCTTGCGCCATTGCGGACTGCTTACCGTCGACTCCAGCCCCGGAAGACTGTTAGCCCAGGGCAGAAGGAAGGTTCCCTAAAAATGATCGACACTATTCTTGCTATCGCGCTTTTGCTGGGTACACTTACGGTTAGCCAAGGGCCGCAAGGGCCGGCAGGTCCAGTTCCCATGCCGCCCGGACATGCCCTCAACAGCGCTCAATAAGAATCGATGAAACATCAGCTGCTTACGTATGATTACGTGTTTTGGTATGTCACCATTGTTTGTCAGGTGGTGGCGTGCTGTGCCCTGATCAAACGTAAGCAGTTTTTCCAGCACTGGAAAGTTTTTGGCTATTACCTCTTCTACATCACCGGGGCTGCAATTGTTATGGTGGCCATAGCCCTATTTGGAAGCAGGAACGCATTTACAACAGCCTACTCAGCAATGGATTTTATAGAGGCCATCCTGCTCAACTTGGTTTTACTCGAAATTCTGGTAAAAGTCCTGGACCCCTTTGAATCTTTGCCCGGCCGCACAGTGGCCCGTTTTTGTTTCTGGGCTGTTCTCGGTATTTCCACTGCGGTGGCGTTCTCAGTAATGATGCCTTCCGGAAACAGAAGCCCATTCATTGAAGTCCCTTTAACCATTGAACGCACAATATTTCTGGCCGACGCCGCCCTCCTGTGGATCCTGCTGGTACAAGCTAAAAAACTGGGTATTACCTGGAAATCTTCTGTGGCGGAAATTTCTATTGGTTTTGTTCTGTATCTCACCGTACAAGCTACTACACGTTTCGTAGCGAGCATTTATCCGGGAAAGCTTTTGTTCAGTATTTCCAGCGAGGTGGGCCAGTGCGCCTTCCTGATTGCCGTATTAAGCTGGACATGGACGATCACCCATCGCGATCCCATATCCACGCAAATACCATCGGATGTGCTGGCGCGAATCCAGGATTCTCACGCTGAAGAAGATGATCTTGTCACCAAAGAACGCATCTTTGCCGCCATTGGAATCAAAGTCACACAGGCAGATGAGGAAGCTCAAGAACCCGCTGGCCAGAACGCCAGAGAACGCCTTCCTAAGCTTCCAGCCTGATCAATATCTGAATCAGTCAACCCTCGACCGGATCTTGTATTCGTCCCTTCCATTGGCCACCGCGCCCGGTCCAGTATTTCCACGCGGAATGGAATGTTGCGCCAACATAGAAAATTGCAGCCAGCGGCAGCACTAGCGCCCAAAGCGGATTGAGCCGATACAGGCGAAGTACAGGGACATAGCTGATGACCATCAAAAGCCATGCTGAGACGCCCAAAGTGGCCGGAACCGCGCGATAATTGAAAAGCGCGAGTCCAGGCGGCAATAAGTATGTAATCGCCATTCCTACAATCGATACCAGGAGAAGGATGACGGAGTGGCGCAACTGGCTGAATGCGCTGCGGGAGATCATGCGTCCAATTTCTGAAAAGCTGCCGTAGGGACGAATGCTTCGAGTGGTGGCCGATGCGCCCAGCCACAGGCTGCCGCCACTGCGCTTGACGCGGGCAGCCAGCGCGCAATCGTCAATCACTTCCTGGCGGATGGCCTGAATGCCGCCGGCCTTCTCCAGAGCTGAGGGGCGTATCAGGATGCAGCCTCCGGCCGCGCCGGCGGTGGCCCTGCGGGGATCAGCGATCCATAGAGGCGGATAAAGTTTGAAGAAAAAATAGACAAACGCCGGGATCAGGAGCTTTTCCGGCAGAGTTTCGCAGTGAAGTTTCACCATGAAGGATGCCATGTCACAAGGACGCGATTGAGCAACTGAGACCAGAGTTGAAACACTGTTGCTCGCGTGCTCAATATCCGCGTCAGTAAATAAGAAGAAGTCTGGGTTTGTATCGCGGGCGCGTTCAATTCCCTGCTGCATCGCCCACAGCTTGCCTGACCAACCGGAAGGTAGCGGCCTTCCAGTGATGACGATGAGCCTTTCCAAACAGCCCGCCGCCAGAGCGCCGTTTCGTGCAGCTTGCGCTGTTTCATCGCTGCTGGCATCATCCACCAAAAAAATTTGAATTGAATGTGGGCCTTGCTGACGCAACAACGAGTTGACAGCACGGCCTACTACATCAGCTTCATTTCTTGCCGGAACAATTACAGCAATCTGCACCGGGGTTCCTGCACCCGAATTTTCATCTGAAGACACGACTTTGGGCGAATCATTGTATATCCGCCAAAAGCCGCCGCGCCCAAGGATGAGATATCCCCAGATCAGCAGGCTAAGAATCCCAGCGGAGAAGAGCATCTCGCTATTGTACTGACCGGCATCGGGCGCTCTTGGAAGAAGCGCAGTGAAACTGCGGAGTTTCTTTTGTGTGAAGCCGCGCGAATATCAAGCGCTCTGCCTCGTATCTTTTGAATGAACTGCGGGGTGGTTTTAGGCTGCGCGTCTGCGCTTTTCCCTGGCTACCTTGGCTCCCTGCTTGCCCAAAGCTGTCCTTGTAGCTTTCGGCAAATGCGCAATCGTACGTTTCTTCCTGGCGGCCGTAGCGGCTTTCCGGATATTTTTGCGGGCGGCGCTTCGTTGTTTCTCGGTCGACATGTTTTCTCCTTTCGACTAATGACGTTTGAAGTACTGTACAGCGCGCTCATGCGCTTTAGCTTTTTGCAGCGTGGAGAAAGTCCCAAGGTTCCGGCGTTTCCCGGTCTTGGCATTCTTCTTGCGTGAATACAGACGGTACTCGCCTGACTTCAGTTTTCGGATCACCGTCTAGTCCTCACTCACCGGCTAAAACATTTAGGATGGCTCTTGAGCGGTTTAAGCCGCCCGCCATGCCGGCCACTCAGCCATTCGTCCCGCATTTCCTCCCGTCCGCATCATCCACGGTGTTCATTTCCGAACGGGCAATTTCAAAACCGATCAGAGAAAATGCTTTCTGTTTTCTGCACAGAGCGTCTAAGAGGTAATCTTGCCAGACACTTACTCTTTTCTGGCTTCTGGCATCACATTTGCTCGCACTTATAAATGCGACACTCTGAATGCAGCCGGGAGACTAGAGTACTGCAGACTAGAATCTGGACTAGAAAAAGACCGCAGCTCCTGGAACTCAATTTGAGGCTAAATGGAGGTTTTCCATGGCAAAAGTAGAACGCATTCGTGAAGTGGTAACAGGGTCTGTCGATCTGGATTACGTCCGCCAGAAAACTGAAGCAGGCTGGAAGCTTGTGGCCATGGAATGGCGGCGCGAGATTCCCGGCGAAGAAGCCCAGGCCATTATCGTGGAAGAGATTCCCTTCGGACTGCGCGTGGCTTCTGATTGCAGCCGTCTTGAAGAAGACCCTGAGGAACGCAATGTGCTGGTGCAGATGATGGAACTGATCGTTCAGGACTATTCCATTACTCTGGTTGCCTCCGAACTGAACAAGCGCGGCTTGCGTACACGCAGCGGCGGCCTTTGGACACCGGTATCGGTCTTTAACATGCTTCCACGATTGATTGAAGTTGGCCCGCACATCTTCTCCAGCGACGACTGGGAAGCGCGCCGTGAAAGATTGCTGAAAATGGTTTAGCTGAATTCGGGTAAAGTTGGCTGTTTGCATCGAAACTATATGCAAACAGCGAGCTTTCTTCGTTGAAAATCGTCAGCATCGGCGAGATCTTATGGGATGTCATCGGCAGCGCCGAACATCTGGGCGGGGCGCCTTTCAACTTCGCCGTCCATGCCCGCAATCTTGGTCACGACGTTTCATTTGTCAGCACCCTCGGCAATGATCAGCGCGGACACCAGGCGCTCAAACTTATTGAAGCAGCCGGGCTTTCTACTCGCTTCGTGCATCGTGTTTCACATCAGCCGACTGGAACCGTGACCGTCTCATTCGCCAGTTCAGGCGAGCCGCGTTACCACATTCATCGGCCCGCGGCCTATGACTTCCCTGCGCTCAGACCCACAGACTTTGACGCTCTGCTGACTCCACCGGCCGATTGGATCTATTTTGGTACGTTACAGCAGATGAGCGCACAGGCGCATGATCTCACCTTGCGCTTGCTGGCCGCTGCCCCAGCCGCCCAGCGTT
The DNA here is from genome assembly GCA_036495645.1 of Candidatus Angelobacter sp. Lineage (GTDB taxonomy): Bacteria > Acidobacteriota > Terriglobia > Terriglobales > Acidobacteriaceae > Angelobacter. The sequence continues at coordinate 91,552 of DASXMN010000069.1, read as the reverse complement.
TTTATGACGTCAATTTGCGCATCAATTCCTATACGCCTGACCTCGTCCGCGCGCTGGTTCAGCACGCAGATGTTTTTAAATTGAATGAAGCCGAACTCCCATCTATCGGCCACATTCTGGGTATCCCGATTGCCGGGCGGGAGCAGTTTTGCCGCGACTGCGCCCGGCGCTGCAATCTTGAGGCTATATCTATAACACGTGGCGCCGAAGGCTGTGCTCTGTTGCTGAAAGGCGAGTTTATAGAAGCACCCGGTTTTCCTGTGCAGATTGCAGATACCATCGGCGCTGGTGATGCATTTTCCGCTGCGCTCGTTCACGGCATCAACGCCGGTTGGCCCGCCTTGCAAATTTCAGATTTCGCCAACCGTGTCGGCGCGCTCGTCGCCAGCCGTCCCGGCGGAACTCCCAGATGGACTCTGGAAGAAGTCATCGCACTTCAGCAAAAATAAACATCCTAACGGGGCAGTTAGTATCCACTCTGCGATTAATTAGCTTTTCCGGAATGGCTGTTCCAGCTCGGGGCTTTGGGGGGTAAACAACTCCGCGCCATTTTCCGTAATGTGCATGTCGTCTTCCAGCCGCACGCCAAATTCGCCTCGGATATAAATCCCCGGCTCATCGCTGAAGCACATATTTGGCGCCATTGGCAGCGTGTTGCCGCGGACAAGATATGGCCATTCATGGCCGTCCATGCCAATGCCATGCCCCACACGATGGGTGAAATGCTTGTAGTCCGGACCGTAGCCGGCGTCTGTGATCACTTTGCGCGCAGCCGCGTCCACGGCCTGGCATTGTATGCCGGGCTTGGCAGCTGCCAGCGCCGCTGACTGTGCTTGGTGCACGATTTCAAAAACCTGCTTCATCTTGTCGGTGGGTTTACCCAGAACCACGGTACGGCTGATATCGGATTCATAGCCTTCCACCTTACAGCCGCCGTCCATCAGCAGAATGGTGCCTTCGCGAATTACCTGGGGCTTGGCCGATCCATGCGGCAAAGCTGAATTTTCTCCCACCTGGATGCTGGCTTCACCCTGAAATCCCTGCTGTGCATGCGCGGCTTGCACCATAGCGCCAAAATCGTTTTGCGTCATGCCTTCTTTGGTTGAGAGATATGCTGCTTCATACGTCGCCAGTGTGACTTCATTCGCCAGCTTCATCAACTGCAGTTCGTGCGCGCTCTTAATCATGCGGCAGCCAGCCGTAACAGGGGTCGCGCTTGCAAGCTTTAAGCCCGGCGCAGCCTTGGTCAGGCCCTCACTAAAAACATAGCGGACAGTTTCTTCCATGCCGATGGTTCCGGCGGTGATCTTCCTGTCCTTCAGCCCCTCTGCGATGCGTTGATAGGGGCTTTCGTCCTCCTGCCATGTGCGCACCTCGGCATTGTTTCCTCCCGGGCCGCTGGCAATCTGCTCCCGCGCGCGATCTTCCTCGAATGCCGGACAGACATAAAATGGATTGCCCTTCACCGGCAGGATAATGGCAAAGAGCCGCTCGCTCATCCACCAATGAATGTTGGTGAAGTAAACCAGAGAAGTGCCGCCGGTAATCATGATGGCGTCTAGCTTGTTGTCCGCCATCAATTGCCGGGCGCGTTCAATACGCTGTTCCCGCTCCGCCGTGCTGATGGGCTTGGCTTCCGCTTTGCGCGACTTCAGCTTTGCAATCGCCTCCGGCTGTTTGGCTTTCTCCTCGTCTTGCATTGCAAATGCGTTGCCCGGCTGGGCGATTGCGACGGTCGTGGCCATACCAGCGGTTTGAAGAAAACTGCGGCGGGAAAATTTCATCTGATCAAAGGCTCCTTAGGCATCTTGCAGGTCTTTCGGAATCCAGAACGCGCCGGTCTTGCGTGTGAGGGACCCCTACGTTCTTACGATTTTAAAACATCGCAATCTATCACCGAAAGCTCTTCGTTACTATAGAGATCCCTCGCTTCGCTCGGGACTTCGGGGGAAAGTTAGTTCCCAGTAGCTGGTTGAGTAAACTTTTTTACATCCGCTGGGGTTCCCTTGAGCAGATCGCGCAGAATCGTCACTTCCGCCGTCATTCCGGTTTTCAGCGAAGGCTCAGGCACTGGCGCGAACAAAGGAGAGTGATTGCTTGGCAGTTGTCGTCCCTCCGCCTGCGCTTCGGCAAGTTTCTGTGGATCGGCCACGCCGAGTGTAAAATAAAACGAAGGCACGCCCTGTTCCACGAAGTAGGAATAATCTTCAGAAGTCATGATTGGTTCTTCCGTTACCACAGCTCCTTTGCCCAGCACAGACTCCAATGTTGCGGCGAGATGCTGCGTCAGCACCGGATCGTTATAAACCGCGGACGTTGACTCATATTTTTCCACCAGCGGCATTTTTTCCGCGCCGGCGGCCATTGCTTCTGCCTTGGCCACGCGTTCAATGCCGGCCAGCAGATGCTTGCGAACGTCTGGCTTGTAGGATCGGACAGTGAATCCCATTTGCGCGTCGTCGGGAATGATGTTGTTCTTCGAACCGGCCTGGATGTAACCGATGGTAATCACCGCAGCCTCGCCAGGCTTAATCTCGCGCGACACAATTGACTGCACCGTGACCGCGATTCTCGCGGCGATCAATACCGGATCAATCGTCGTCTGCGGCAACGCGCCGTGCCCGCCTTTGCCATACACAGTTATGCGGACAGAATCTGCATTGGCCTTGGAATAACCCGGCGTGATGCCAACTTTTCCAAAAGGCAGCGCGTTGGTGTCATGCATGGCGATCCCAATGTCAGGCTTGGGAAAACGCGTGAAGAGGCCGTCTTTGATCATCTTGTCGGCACCGGTAATCGTCTCTTCCGCCGGTTGCCCGATCAGCATCAGTGTTCCGTGCCATGAGTTCTTATCGCGGGCCATAATTGCGGCCGTCCCCCAAAGGGAGGCCATGTGAACATCATGACCGCAGGCGTGCATCACCGCTACATCGCGGCCGCTGTCATCTTTGGTGTGGACCTTACTCGCGTAAGGCAAGCCTGTTTTCTCTTCTACCGGCAGCGCATCCAGTTCCGTGCGCAGCATCACTGTTGGGCCTGCTCCGTTTTTCAGGATCGCCACTACGCCCGTTCCGCCCACATGCTCGGTGACTTCGTAACCCAGAGCACGGAGCCGCATAGCGAGCTCTGCCGCCGTGCGCGTCTCATGCGATGAAAGTTCCGGATGCTGGTGCAGGTCAAGATAAAACGTCTGTGCGTCTGGAAGCACGGAGCTGACCTGCTTATCGAGCGGAGTAGTTTGCGCGGCTGCCTGAATCCCAAGCAAACCTACAATCACAAATGAGAAACCCGCAATTCTTACAACAATCGAGCGGCTGGCAGAAAACATGGGCGGCTCCTTTTTCAGGGACTGGATAGAGTACCACTCCATTATCTGAAGCCGAACACTTGCCTGGAATTTGTACCCTTTATTCGTTGCGCAGAGCTTCACTCGGCTCAACCGCCGCGGCCCTGCGCGCCGGAATAATCGCCGCCAATGTCCCAACCACAATTAGAAGGGACCCGACAGCAATATAAGTCCAGCCATCCACGGGCTGGACCTGATATAGAAAGCTCTTGACCAGTTTGCCGGCCCACAATGCACAAACCACGCCCATAACCAGGCCGGCAATCACCAGAACCAAGCCCTGCTTAAGAAACATTCCCAGAATGCGCTCCCGGGTAGAGCCCAGGGCAAGGCGCACGCCAATTTCACGTCTGCGATAGCTCACTAATTGCGCAAGCACTCCGTAAAGCCCGGCAATCACCATCAGAACGGCCATGCCGGCAAAGGCGGCGGTAAGATAAAGGCCCAGCCGCTGGCTGAAATTACTTCCATCCACGATTTGCTGCATTGTTCGGAAGTTGTCCAGCGCGAAATCGGGCGCAGTCTGCCTGAACACATTGCGCATGGTCGGCGCCACGGCAATATTCCCCTGCGTTTTCACTTCAAAGAACACCACCGTGTTGATCAGGATCTGATAGTAAAGAGAGGTGGGCATCACCTGTTCATAGGGAAGCATGAGGAGCGGCTTAGGCTTTTTAGAAACAGCCGTATCAACCTGGTCCCCGATCACACCCACAATGGTATAAGGTTTCAGAGCGCCGGTTTCCTTGCCGCCTAAATCAATCTGCTGACCCAAAGGATCTTTGTCACCAAAATACTTGTGCGCCAGCGATTCATTGATCACCGCAACATACGGCGAGTTCGGCCCATCGTCATTGTTGATCATGCGCCCACGCACTACCGGTGTGCCCATCAATCGTTCATATCCGCCGCTTACAGCAGTAACCCGTGCTTCGGGCCTCTGCGCCGGATCTTTCGCCCGGCCAACAATTTGGAAACTTGTATTCATGTCGATCCCGGAAAGAGGTGGTGAAGTAATTAGAGCTGCTTCCTGAACTCCGGGCATCTGCCGCATCCGTTCCAGCGTTGGCTTGTAGAATTGCGTGGCAACGGAAACCTGCGGCTGCGTGGGAGAGTGCGATACGGCCATGTTGGAAAATCCCGCAGCGTCGGCAGGCATGGCCGTAAAGGATGTGATCCGCGTTACATCAAAACCGAGCCGGGTGTGCTCAAGATTCCAAAGCGTGTGAAACAACAATCCGGTTGCGATCAGCAAGACGGTAGATAAGGCCACCTCCAGCGCAACCAGCCAGCCGCTTACGCGCGCGCCAATGGTGCGGGACCCCAGGCCGCGTGAAGATGCCTGCAAGGCGGGCTGCGGATCGGTCCGTGATACGAAGAGTGCCGGCAGAATTGAAGTAAGCACAGTGGTAAGGGTTGCGATCGCCGCCAGCGCCAGCACCACCGGCCAATGCAGCGCAATGTTGTCGCCGCGGGGAATCGTATCCTGCGGCAGCTTATGGACAGCGGTTATCGCCAGCCACGCGATCCCAAATCCCAGGGCACATCCCAGCGCGCTAAGCAGTCCGCCTTCAACAAATAATTGTCGCACCAATCTCAACTGGCCGGCGCCCAGTGCGGCCCGGACCGCAAATTCCTGTTGCCGTCCCAAACAGCGGGCAATTAATAAATTGGCAACATTCCCGCAAGCGATCAATAGCACCAGGCCCAGCGCGATCATCAGCGCTAGAAAGACATCATGCACAGGCCCGGTCAACAATTCGTGATAATCGACGATGCGAAAAGCGATGTCCTTACCTTTTTCCGGATCGACCTGCCGGATGTGCTGTGCAATGGCCGCTAACTCAGTTTTTTCCTGGTCCAGAGTTACGCCTTGCTTAAGTCCCGCGATGATGTAAAAAAAGTGGCTGCCACGGTCATTCTGCATTTCCGTGGTGGGTTGAATGGGCAGCCAAATTCCCTTGGCAAGGTCCTGCCCCGCTATTTCCGGGAAGCGAAAAGTTGAGCGCATCACTCCCACCACGGTTCGCGGCTTGCCGTTCACTCGAATTGTCTTGCCCGTGATCGCTGGATCGGCATTGAATGCCTGATGCCACAAGCCTTCTGAGAGCAGAACCACTTGCGGACCACCGGTCTGGCCTTCATCCTCAGTAAATGTACGACCCAGAAGCGGTTGAGTTCCAAGCAACTTGAATAAATTGGGTGTAACGCCGGGCGAGACCACGCTAATAGAACCTTCTTTGCCCTGGACCACCCCCACGTCTTCAGAGTAAAGAGCAACGTTCTCCAGATTTTTTGCCTGCTCATGAACATCGCGGTAGGTGACCCATGAAGTAGATTGAAAGCTGTCTCCCTCTGCCGGCCCGATATAAACCAGCCGGTCTGAGTGCTGGTAAGGCAGCGGCCGTAAAAGGACGCTCTCAATCACGGTAAACATGGCCGTGTTGGCGCCGATCCCCAATGCCAGCGTGACAACTGCGAGCACGGCAAAGCCCGGAGACTTGCGCAATTGGCGCAAGGCGTAACGAATCTCCTGAAGCAGCGTCGTCATAATGGTCCTCCGAGGCAAAAAAACAGTATCGCGGGCTTACTCAAGTGTAATTCAGTAAGAAGAATACTTTCTAAGGCCAGTGACGGCGGATCTACTTGCGATTCCGTCTATGAAAATCTTGCGCGTGGTTTGACGCGGCGGAATTCAGGTTTCATAATATGGAGTTTGCCTCGCAACCTGATGGGAGCATAGGAGTACATGGCTAGCACTGCATCGCCTGTTAAGCGCGGAGTCCCGCCGATTCGTGCTGGTCAAGGCCACTCATTCCTTTTGCGCCGGCTGCATTCGCTGAGCGGCATCATACCCGTCGGCGCGTTTCTGCTCGAACATTTCATCTCAAACGCGTTCGCCACCAATGGCCCATGGGCTTACCGCGACCAGGTAAAGTTTCTAACCGGACTGCCTTTCGTTCTGGTGCTTGAGACGGTTGGCATCTATATTCCGCTTCTATATCACTCTTTGTACGGCTTTTACATCTGGTTTCAGGGTAAGTCCAACGTCAGCGAATATCCCTGGGCGGGAAACTTCATGTACGCCGCGCAGCGTTGGACGGGCGCCATCACTTTTGTCTATATCATCTGGCACACATACACCATGCGCTTTACCGGCACGCATCTGCTGACGCATCCAGACGCAGCGTTTAACAAAGTACAGATGGAGTTGCAGCACTGGTGGGCCGGAGTGTTTTACCTCATTGGAATCATTGCTGCATCATGGCATTTCTCTTATGGCATTTACCTTTTCTGCGCAAAGTGGGGCATCACGGTAAGTGAGAGATCGCGCAAATGGACTGGAAGGGCGTGTACTGTGCTTGCGCTCACATTGATTTTTGTTGGATGGCTGACGATGGCCGCTTTCTTCCGTCCGCAGTGGCGCAATACGCCGGAAAAGCTGGGTCCATCACCTCAGGCCACGGAAAGTATGAAGTAGAGCGATTTTATTCGGAGAAGTTAAGAAATTGGTAAATGAGTAATTTGGTAATTGAGTAAATTCGAATGACGGCATTGTTGATCCCGTGGACTGCATTGTTGATTCCAGCCTCGGCTTTTCAATTACAAAATTACTAAATTACTCATTTACCAAATTACTACCATGGCAACAACACCTAAAATTATCGTGGTTGGCGGCGGGCTCGCGGGTCTGGCCGCGACCATCAAGATTGCCGAAGCCGGCGGTCACGTGGATCTTTTTTCTATTGTTCCGGTCAAGCGATCTCACTCCGTATGCGCGCAGGGCGGAATCAATGCGGCCAAAAATCTTAAGGGCGAAGGCGACACTACCTGGCAGCATTTTGACGACACGATTTATGGTGGCGATTTTATTGCCAACCAGCCTCCGGTAAAAGCCATGTGCGAGGCTGCGCCTGGGATCATCGATCTGCTGGACCGCATGGGCGTAACCTTTAACCGCACGCCGGAAGGGCTCCTCGACTTCCGACGCTTTGGCGGCACGCTTTACCATCGCACCGCGTTCGCTGGAGCTACCACCGGCCAACAACTGCTCTACGCTCTTGACGAGCAGGTACGCCGATATGAATCAGAGGGTCGCGTCACCAAATATGAGCATCGGGAATTTCTGAGCGCGGTCTTGGATGCCAATCGCGTCTGCCGCGGCATCTGTGCCATGGATTTGCGTACGATGGAGGTCCGCACCTTCCCTGCCGACGCGATCATTATGGCCACAGGCGGGATCGGCGCGATCTTTGGTAAGTCCACCAACTCAGTTGTCTGCACCGGATCAGCTCAATCGGCGCTCTATCAGCAGGGGTGTTATTACGCCAACGGTGAATTCATCCAGGTGCATCCGACTTCCATTCCGGGCGAAGATAAGCTGCGGTTGATGTCGGAATCGGCGCGCGGTGAGGGTGGCCGCGTGTGGGTGCCTAAAACCAAAGGCGACAAGCGTGACTGGAAGAGCATTCCTGAATCCGAGCGTTTCTACTTCCTGGAAGAGTGGTATCCCAAGTATGGCAACCTGGTGCCGCGTGACGTGGCTACTCGGGCCATTCACAAAGTAGTTTACGAGTACGATCTGGGCATTGACGGCCAGCCCATGGTCTATCTGGATCTGACGCATATTGATCGCGAGACACTGAACCGCAAGCTGGAAGGCATTCTGGAGATTTACGAGAAGTTTGTCGGCGACGATCCGCGTGAAGTCCCGATGAAGATTTTCCCCGGCATGCACTACACCATGGGCGGCCTGTGGGTGGATTTCAACCAGGCCACCAACATCAAGGGCATTTTTGCCGCTGGCGAATGCGAATACGGCTACCACGGCGCAAACCGTCTGGGGGCAAACTCTCTGGTCTCCTGTATCTACGGCGGATTTGTTGCTGGGCCGCAAGCCATGCTTTACGCCAGGAACAATACCAAATCAACGGATGGCGTGAGCAGCACGGTTTTTGAAGCGGAACGCAAGCGCCAGGAAGATGCCAATGCTGGATTGCTGAGTTCCAACGGCACAGAAAACCCGTTCCGCCTGTGGCGTGAATTGGGTGAACTGATGACCCGCAATTGTACGGTGATCCGCTATAACAAGAACTTGCAGCAGACGGACGCCAAGCTGGTTGAATTTCTGGAACGCTTCAACCACATCAACCTGAGCGACAAGAGCCAGTGGGCCAATACGTCATTCGCCTTCACCCGGCAGCTCTACAACATGCTTCAGCTCTCGCGAGTGATAGCACAAGGGGCGGCGTTGAGGGACGAATCGCGCGGCGCGCATTACAAGCCTGATTTCCCGGACCGCGACGACAAGAATTTTCTGAAAACAACGAAAGCGTACTTCGCTCCGGACGCTGACGAGCCGAAATTTGAGTTTGAGCCAGTGGATATTTCACTGCTGCCGCCAAGACCGCGGCGGTATGACATGGCGAAATGATTTTGTGAAATCCCGACCTGAGCGTTCTTTGCGAAAGGGAGGGAACCCTACAGCCGGAAGAATGCCGGGGATAATAAATTGTGATGCTGTCGATAAAAAATATTGGAAGCGGGTAGGGTTCCCTCGCTTCGCTCGGGATTACAGGAAGAATTATGGACCAGCCACAGCGCAGTGCATCGCCGAAGTTTTACAAGAACGTAGCGATCTTGTTTTTTCTGATCGGCTGCTTCCTGTCATGGCAGGCAATTGTGCATCATGACTGGGCTTATGGCGCTTTTGCGATTATCACTTTCCTGAATGCTGTGATGACCACCCTAAAACTTATTTCGATTCGGGAGACAAAAAGCTGATGGTCCAATCCGCCACAAAAAGCGTCATCCTTAAAATCAAACGCCGGGAAAACCCCAGTGGTGCCGCCCGCTGGGAAGAGTTTGAATTGACCTGGAAGCCGGGGATGAACGTGATTTCGGCCATGATGGAGATTGCCGCCAATCCCGTGACACGCGACGGCAAAACGACCACTCCCATTGCGTACGACTCCAACTGCCTGGAAGAAGTTTGTGGTTCCTGCGCCATGCTGATCAATGGACGGGCACGTATGGCGTGTTCAGCGCTGGTCGACAAACTGGAGCAGCCGATTCGCGTTGAGCCGCTCAGCAAATTTCCCGTCATCCGCGATCTTGCCGTGGACCGCAGCGTGCTTTTTGAGAACCTCAAGGCAGTCAAAGCCTGGGTGCCGGTGGATGGGACTTACGATCTTGGTTCCGGGCCGCGTATTTATCCCGCTGAACAGGAAGAGGCTTACCCGATCTCACGATGCATCTCCTGTTGCTGCTGTATGGAAGCCTGTCCCCAGTTCAATGAGGATACGGGTTTTGTTGGTGCGGCGACGATCGCGCAGGTGCGCCTTTTCAACCAGCATCCCACGGGAAAAGCCCTGAAGCATGAGCGGCTGCAGGCGCTTATGGGTGATGGCGGAATTCAGGAATGCGGCTTTGCCCAAAACTGTGTTGAGGTCTGCCCCAAGGACATCCCGCTTACCAAGGCTATTGCGGACACTGGCCGCGAAGTGATGAAGCAAGCGATTAAAGATTTCTTCCGTGGTTAGCTTTTCCGCGCAGAGATAGCTTTCTTTAAATCCTGGCCGATGGCCTTGGAACGCTCTTCGACTATCTCAAGGAAAGCTGCCCTGACTTGCGCATAAAAGCCCTTTAAAGGCTCCGAGGAAAGTTCCTTCGCATATTGCTTGAGCTCAGGCCGGGTTACGCCGTGATACATCACGCTCATCGAAAGCTCGACCGTATTTTGCAGTTGCGCCTTCAGATCTTTGCGGTGGGTCTGCATCTGGGCGACGATCTCTGCCGGCGCTCCTAAACCTGTCATCATCCCGCGCATTACCGCTAGCGTGGTGTCCGTTGCGAAATCGCTTGAATTAGAGCTGGCATCCAGCTCATCGAGGGCGTCCATACGATCATCGGTGGGTGGAACTGTCTGGGCGATAGTGATGTATCTCTTTAGCTTTTTCTGGCCTTCTGGAGTGTTGCTCGCGGTTTCCAGGGCCAGCATGCGTTCGATAAACGGGAGCTGAAGCCGTTCCACGGTCTGGGCCATCTCTTCAGCTTTGCAATGGGCCGTTACGCGGTTCTGAAGCTCTTTCCTGAGCAGGCCACCATCGAATTCCTTCAGAAAGATGGGCTGGAAAATGGCAATAAATTCGTCTGCAGATTGCCTTCCCCGTATCTGCTGCATGAATTGGTCAGAAGAGATCACATCGGTTATGTGATCGATGGTTTGATTGGCTCCGCTTAACTCGAGCGCCTGATGGGTTAGAGCAGTGCAATCAAGCGTCTGGGCGGACGCAAATCCGCACAAGAAGAGCACACACAGAAACCACAAAGTTCGTCTCATTGGTCAAGGCCTTTGCAGAAAGATGGTGACTTGAAGAGTATGACAGACGGCTGCTGCCGACAACATAACTTTAGTTTGGAAGACTGGTGCAGGGGCCATTACCAGGAAGGTTCTATCGGAAGAAGACGGGATGTGGGGTCACAAATAGCCATCGCGTAAGATGGAAAAACAGCGGCGCGGAAAAACAGATGGAATCCATGCGATCCAGAATTCCGCCATGGCCTTCAATGGTGCTGCCAAAATCTTTGACTCCTCGGTCACGCTTGATGGCGGACATGGTCAATCCGCCGGCAAAGCCCATCAGTGCGATGGCCAGCGACATAAGCAGGGCCTGAACCGGATTGAAGGGTGTCATCCACCACAGTGCTGTTCCCAAAGCCACTGCTGTGGCCACTCCGCCAACAAAGCCTTCCCATGTTTTATTGGGTGAAATAGCGGGCGCGATCTTTCTTTTGCCCAATAGCTTGCCCCAGACGTACTGAAAAACATCGCTCAACTGCACCACGATCACCAGAAACAATAAAAGTTTTGCATCCTGTCTTTGATAGCTGGGAATGTTGAGGGTCAACAAAGCGGGCGCATAGCTGATGCAGTAAACACAGACCATCAGTCCCCATTGAATGCGGGCGGCGCGGTCCAGGAAGCCTGCGGTTTCTCCTGCCAGCGCCAGCCGGATGGGCACGAATAGGAAGGCATAGACCGGAATCAGGATGATGGCCAGGCCATACCAGCCGTCATACCAGAACCAGTACTGCAAAGGCGTGAACACAAAGAATGACCAGAAGAGCGTGCGATGGTCGGCGCGCGTTGCGCTGATAAGGGTCACGTACTCACGGAGCGCAAGCACCGAGATGAAAGCAAAAAGCAACATGGAACCAGCCGGACCAATAACGAAAGAAATCGAAAAGATCCCAATCATGATCCACCAGGCGCGGATCCGGGCATTCAGGTTGTCTATTGTGACTTTTCGCTCTTCCGACTTGACGATGCGTGAAAGCGCAAAGCCAATCAGGCTGGCCACGACCAGCCCGCCAATCACTCCGTTCAGAATCAGGAACATCTGGTGATCGAGCTTAAAGTTCATGCTTCCCTCAGGGCGCAGACGGCGTCATGCGCTTTTTGTAAAAAATTCTCTTTCGTCTCGTCCTTCTCTAACTTGAGCGCCTGACCAAATGCCACGCGGCTTATTACAGGGACCGGTAAAAACTCTCCCTTGGGCAGTATTCGGTTCAGGTTTGAGAGATGTACCGGTACAAATTGAACGTCTGGGCGCTTCAACCACAAATGATAGATACCGCTTTTAAACGGGCCCACTTCCAGACCGTTGCCGCGCGTTCCTTCAGGAAAAACAATCAGCGAATTTTCCGTGCCCAGCGCTTCCAGCAGTACGTCGAGGGTGTTTCGTGCGGCAGCGGCACGATCGGCATGAGCTGATTTACTGCCGCGCTCAACCAGCACCGCGTGAAATGCATTTACGGCAATACGCTTTCTCAATCCAGAGTTCCAGTAGTCTTTGGCAGCGACTGGACGTGTAATGGTACGGAGTTTTCGCGGCAGCACTGACCAGAGCACAACAAAATCGAGGTGGCTGGTATGGTTGGCAAAATAAACGCGCTGGCGGGTGGCGGGCCGTACGTTCACCCAACGCACGGAAGGGCCAGCCATGCCGCGCGCACACGCAGCAATAATACTCGCTGCAAGTCCGCTCAACGCGCCTCAAGCTCCCGCGCAATGCGCGCTGTACGCCGCCAGATTGTCGCAAGGCAGCCGATATTGATAATGATGAGAGCCGCCCAAAGGATTGTGCCAGGAGGCATGAATCGGCTTTCAAAAATTGAGAGCACGCAAGCCAGTGACAATGCGAACATGCGGTGTTGCTTGGCCATGGGACCGATAAAACTTTGTTTCAGTCCGGAAGCGCCGCCGAGCATGCGCGTATAGGCGGAGAAGACAGCAAGAATGGCGGCAATAAAGCCCAGTTCCACGCCAAACGGCTGGGTTCGGGCAGCGTATCCAGCGCAAACAAAAATCAGCACGTCAGCAATGCGGTCTGGCAGATCATTGAATATTTCGCCGGATTTCGTTTGGCGCCCGCCTTCAATTGCCACCATCCCGTCAAGCATGTTGCATAAAAGACGTCCCTGGATTCCCGCAACGGCCAGCACCAACATCCATGTGCGTTGTCCGCCTGAGACAATCGGCGAAAAATACAACGCCGCGCCCGCTGCAGCCGCAAAGAACACACTGGCAATTGAGATCGCGTTCGGCGAAGCGTGCCACTGGACCAGCAATCGGGCGAGCCGGTTGGCCCAGGCAGCCTGGCGCGTCTTCAACGGCCTTCTGGCAGTTTGTATTTCCATAAAATAGGGTTTGAGAATACTGTTGATATAACATCAGCCTTCAACCCGCAAGGGAATTCTTCCGAACGCAGTGCCAGACACCATGGGAGCAATACAGGTGAGCAACAGAACTTCATGGATGGCAAAGTCACTCCTGATCAGCGTGGCGGCCGCGCTGGCGGTTTGGGTTGGGTTTTATCTATTTTTCAAAATTCATCAGGAGCTCGACATCCAGCCTGCCTACGCGTGGCGATTGGGCATCATCGCATTCATCCTGAGCGCGATAGCCACAATGATCTATTTCCGTATGCGGGCTGAGCGCTAGATGCGCGGACAGCTTTTCAACCAACCGCAAACTCCGGAGATCACATTTCAGCCATGGGTTTTGTGGGTTGGGTTCGTCTGGGGCTTTGCCGAAGCCACGCTTTTCTTTATTGTCCCTGATGTTCTATTGACACTGATCGCGCTGTTTTCCTTCCGGCGGTCAGTGCGGGTTGTGGCTTGTATTCTGCTGGGTGCTTTGGCGGGCGGAACGATCATGTTCTTTCTGGGAGCGCGCGATCCGGTGCAAGCCAAAACCGTGGTGCTGCGAGTCCCATTTGTTTCTGCTGCCATGTTTCAGAAAACCCAGCAGAGCTTCCACAACGATGGCGCCTGGGCATTAACCAAAGGCCCTGAAAATGGTATCCCCTATAAAGTTTATTGCGTGCAGGCGGCTGAATATTCAAGGTTGCCACTTTTTCTGATGGTGAGTTTACTGGCACGAATGGAGCGCTTTGCTCTGTTCTGGCTGATAGCCAGCGGCATGGGCCTAATTTTCCGTAAGAGCATCCTGCGCCAGCCAAAGATTACTGTTGCGGTACACGGCTGCATTTGGATTTTCGGATATGCATGGTATTGGAGCAGGATATAAGCCGTAGCGTCTCAAAAAGACACAGGCTTGGGGGAACAGCCGAAGGCTACGCTTCCAAAGTGAAAAATATTTAGGCGAATGAATCAAAAAACTGGCAAATTTTGGCAGGCAATCTAAGCTGTTGATTACTAAAGTCGCAAGCAGAAAATGTCCGAGGGTTCAGTAAATTTATGAAAATTCAGGTAAATAGCTGGGTACGAACCCGGCAGCTCTGGTTTAAAATCTGCCATCTAATGCCGAGATGTAAGTAGTCAGAATTTGAATGGAACTGGATCCGATGGGCGCTAAGAAAACTTTCATTACTTCGTCGATGCTCCTTCTGGCGGTTGCCGCCACGGTGCCGGCTTCTGCCGCTAGCCGCTACACCAGCCACTTTCGGCATCATCGCGCACACATTCGGCGCGTGGCATGGAACCCGGTTTTGCGGGGATCCATGGATTCCATGGTCCGCCAGAATGAGGAAATCGATCGCCTGCAACTGCCTCGCATTGCCGACAATGAGCAATTGCTTGAACTTGAGCGCACACAGGAACTGGTTCCGATCCAGGAAAGCCGTGCTCTGCGCGTGAATCCTTCAATTCAGTCGGACAAAAGATATTGCCGTCCGTGGTGCAATCAATTTCTTCAGGACATGAGCGAGGCGTACTTCAAAGAGTTCCGCGTCCCGTTGCAGGTAAATTCGGCGGTGCGCACCATGGAGCAACAGCAAAAGCTTCGCCGGCATAACGGCAATGCCGCGCCGGAAGTGGGCGAACATGCTTCTTCCCACCTGGCTGGCATTACGGTTGATCTGGCCAAGCGCGGACTTACGCGCGCCCAGCATACCTGGATTGAAGAATATCTCAAAAATTTGCGCGACCAGGGACTGGTTGAAGCAGCGGAAGAGCGCCGGCAGGCGTGTTTCCATGTGATGGTTTCAGATCGCTATACGGAATGGCGTGAGGCGAACCAACTGGCTGATAAAATTGCCAGAGAATGAAGCCAAAACATTCCCTTGCTTGCTTCCTGCTGCTTTCAAGTTTAGCGCTCGCACAACATCCATCTCCACATAAGACTTCCGGCAAGGCCGCGCCAGTAACGCGGCCTAAAGCTGATGCGGCGCTTGCAATCCACGAATCCGCGTTGATTGTGGACACCCATGCGGACACACCACAGCGCTTTCTCGACGAAAACTTTGACCTGGGGCAGAACACGCCCGTCTCCGACGGCCATATTGATCTGGGCAAGATCAAGCAGGGCAATCTGGGCGCGGAGTTCTTTTCCATCTGGGTTGAGCCGGAATTCAAAGGTCACTACGCCAGGCGGGCCATGGACTTGATTGACAGCGTTTACCAGCAGGCAGCCCGGCATCCGGACAAGATGACCATGGCGTTCACTGCCAATGACATTCTGCACGCTCACGAGCAACACAAGTTTGCGGCATTGATGGGAATTGAAGGCGGCCACGCCATTGAAAATGACATTCGCCTGCTGCGCGATTTTTATCGCATGGGCGTCCGTTACATGACATTGACGTGGTCCAACACTAATGAGTGGGCGGACTCTTCCGGCGACATTCAAGACCCCAACGTCAAGCACCACAACGGCATGACCGATTTTGGCAAGGACGTAGTCCGCGAGATGAACCGGCTGGGGATGATCGTGGACATATCGCATGTTTCCGATGCCACGTTTTATCAGGCCCTGCTGGTAAGCCAGGCGCCGGTGATTGCGTCGCATTCGTCATCACGCGAACTCACTAACCAGCCCCGCAACATGACCGATGACATGCTGCGCGCCATGACCAACAACGGCGGCGTGGTGATGGTAAATTTCTACTCTGCATTTATTGACGAGAATTATCGCAAGGCATCTTCCGATCCGGAGAAGATCAAACAGCGAGATGCCGAGGTGGAAGCATACAAGAAAGCCCATGCCCATCCTGATGGCAGCCCCGTGACCTACGACGAAACAGCAGGCATTGAGAAGAAGTGGGCAGCGCAGTTTCCACGGCCTCCGTTGAAGTCGCTGATCGATCACATTGACCATATCGCGAAGGTGGCGGGGATTGATCACGTAGGACTTGGCTCTGATTTTGATGGAGTGACTTCCCTGCCGGATGGCATTGATTCCGTCGCCGACCTCCCCAGGATTACCCAAGCTTTGCTTGAGCGAGGCTATACGCGCGAGCAGATTTTGAAGATCCTTGGCGAAAACTTTATGAGGGTAATGCATGAAGTGGAAGCCACAGCAAAGCGGCTCCAGGAAGAGCGAAAGACCGCTGCCGCTTTAAGCTTTGAAGATATTGAATTGATGGCGGCAAACCGCGTCAGTTCCGCACAACTGATGAACCGGATCAATGATCGTGGCGTGAGTTTTGAATTAACCGCTGAACGCCGCGTGCGGCTGAAGACCCAAAAAGTTGAGGATGCGGTGCTGGAAGCTATTGCGAAAGCGAGAAGGACATAGGTTCAGTTTTGCTTACGGGGGAGTAGACACAAGTCCCCTGGTCTCAATTTTGGTAATTCTTTCAAGACTAAAGGTGCAAGAGGCTTCAAATCGGCTAGTCGGTTCGTGCGGACTGTTAAAACTAAAACAGCAATCTTCAACTTAGGAATGTTCTGCTGGAAATGCAGATTGCGGTCAACTGTAATAAACACCTGGCACATTGTTGCCGCGAGTTGCAGCAATTCCCCCGTTTTTCTTACCTGCCCAACCAGTTTCTTGAACGGTAATACAGTCAACCCCGGTCAGCTCTTTACGGAATCTTTGATCAATGCACTCATCAAGCAAAACTTTCACTTTTAATGTACGCTCGCCAGTACAAGGTCTCGAGTCTCGTCAAGAAATGCCAGCAACTGTTCCCTTTTAACAGATGGAAAGCCTTCCAGGAATGTCTCAATCGAGTCGCCTGCTTTGATGTATTCAATGAAGGTCTGTACAGGCACACGAGTTCCAGCGAAGACAGGGGTGCCACCAAGTACTTCGGGATTCGCGCTGACAGTTCGTGTAGCCATACGCGTTATCGTATGAAAAAATGAACCCGGTTACAACTTGCAAATTACCGGGTCCATCTTCGGGATCGTTACTGCTTTGCTCCAGCTTTCCTGATGTAAATATTGCCGTTGAAATTCTTGAACTGGATTTCCTGGCCGCCACCGTTGATTGTTCCGCGTACGTTCTTATCGATCTTTACACGGTACTTGCCGCCTTTGCCGCGCTCATCTTCCACGGTCTGCTGAGGCGCGGTAGTCTGCACCTTGACGTCGAAATCACTATAGACTTCGCCGTTGTCCGTGCGCAGGCTTACGTTGGCCTTGAGATCGGCTGGGAACGTTACATCGATATCGCCATTTAGCGAGCTGAACGCCATTGGCTTCTGCGGGTCGATGCGGTTGAAGGTCGCCACGACATGGCCATTCAAGGCATGGGCCACGACGCTGCCGCCGATATTTTTCAGATCCACTTCACCGTTCACGTCGTTGATATCCAGTTCTCCATCGACGCCGCTGACGGAAATATTCCCGTCATTCACCGTATGCAGCGAGAGCGACGTGTGGACTGGGACCGTGATGATGAGATCAGTCGTCCGCTGGTAGGAATCCGTGCTGATACGAACCTGGTTGTTGTCTGATTCAATGTTCAGCCCGGTTGAAGTCATGGGAATATGCTTCATCCCATCGCTTCTTCCGCCGCGGCCCGACTCTTCACCGCCCCGGGCGCGGGCTTCCACCACCACTTCTTTTACGTCAGCGCCTTTAACAGTGATGCTGCCGCTGACCAAGTGGGCCCGCAGGTTCACCGGGCGTGTGGGGTCAGTCAACGGAACATTGACCTTGTTGTCAGACTGCGCGCAGAGTGGGTATGAGACAGCCATTAGCGCAACCACTGCAAGAGATATTAGGTATTTATGATTCTTCAAGTAATAGTTCATAGGTTTACTCATGGCGTTCAAGAACGCGTATGTCTCCATTCAAGTTTTCAGCTTTGATTTCCGGGCCGCCGGAGCCGATGCGGCCTCCAGTGTACCGATCTGACCGAAACACAAACTTGGTCCCATGCCGCTCACTACTCACCGGCTGGGCCGGTAATGAGGTCATATCAAAATCGCTATAGACTGAGCCGTTCATCGTCTTAAAGCGGAAGTCGCCCGATAATCCTCGGACAAAATACAGTTCAACATTGCCATTAATGGTTGCAAAGTCAGACTTCTCGCGCGGGTTCTCGCGGAATGTGACCTTTACCGGGCCGTTCACGGTTTTAGCTATCCCAGAGCCGGCAACGTTCTGCATTTCAATTCCGCCGTTGACGTTGTGGACCGTAAAATTCCCCGTAACATCCTGCACATGAACGCGCCCGGAGTTGACAGTTTTTAACTTGACCTCAATGTTTCGAGGCACCTGAAGCTGGAAATCCATCTTTACTATGTATCCGTCGTCGCCGCGGCTGCGGCAGTTGTTTCTTCCGCCGTCGCAATTGCAGCGAGAGGGGCCATTCACGTAGAGCTTTAGGAAATCCGGCTGATCGGTAATATCCAGCGTGACTTCTTTTTTGGCGGCATCCATCCTGTCTTTAGTTTCGGCGGAGATGGTTTTATTCACCACCAGCTGGACCTGGTCACCTGCGCCGCCCACGACGTCAATCGAGCCGAAAATATTGTCAACGTCCAGGATCTTATTGGCTGCCGTCAGGTTGAACGTCTTGCGGATGGTTTCCTTTTCCTGCAACCGCATGCTTGAATCGGAATCGT
The DNA here is from genome assembly GCA_036495645.1 of Candidatus Angelobacter sp. Lineage (GTDB taxonomy): Bacteria > Acidobacteriota > Terriglobia > Terriglobales > Acidobacteriaceae > Angelobacter. The sequence goes on along the minus strand of DASXMN010000069.1, from coordinate 72,883 downwards.
CGTCATCTTGCGCTCGAAGCGGAGCGCTCACTTGCGGCAACAGCAGCATTCCGAGCGAACCCATCAAAACAACTGTAAGAAATTTCTGCTTTAATATTTTCTGCTTAAACGTTTTTTCCTTAAACATGGCGATCTCCAGTAATAGCTGAATCGGACGAACTTTCTTCGTGCTTCTGAGACTGCTCTAATTCAACTGCTGAATTCCCCAGTCAACCCGTTTTTTCACCGTAGGATCGATTTTGGGGTCCTGCTGGAATCTTTTGAATTGCGGCACAGCTCCCCTGTCATGCAAGTCCACCAGTAGATCTATCAAGCCAATCTGCACCATGGGCGATTGCTGGCTTTGCAGCGCATCCACCAGTTCGCTGCGTATTTCGGGGCGTCCGGCGTAACGGCCAAGGGCGTCGAGCGCGGCAAGGCGCACGTCCACGTTGTTGTCAAAGCGCAGGGTATGAAACAGAGCACTTGTGACCTTGGGATCAGGTTCAGGCAGACGCGTCGTCCAACTCACGCCTTCCAGCCGCTGGCTTGCCGATTGCTGCTGCAACATTGAAAGCGCGACCATTTGCCGGGTAGCAGCGAGTTCACTCTGCATGGCCTCAAACTTCTGCGTCATATCCGGACTCGCGGCACGCTCAGAATGCTTGCCGATAAAATATCCACAAACCAAAAACAGACAGGCCCACGCAATCCCGGCCGCCGGAACCTGTCTCCAGTTGCCCAGGCCCCAGAGCATGGGTGCAGGAACCTTGCTCTTCTCCGCTGCAAGGTTCGTCTTTTCCCAGCGGCCTTCCTGATAACTCTCAAGCATTGCTCTAAATCTTGTTTGCAACGCCGGACTGGGCTGCTCCTGCGGAAGGGACGCAAGGTTCTTCCATAAAGCAGCTTCTTCGGCGCAAGAGGCACAGTCCGCCAAATGCTTTTCTACTTCTGCCGTCAAGTCAGGGCTGAGCCTGCCTTGCAGATAGTCCGGTAAAAGTTCGCCAATTGCTTCACAGTTCATTGCACACTCCCGGGCGTCGGCCAAGTCCCTCTGGGACCTTTGCCCAGTAACGGTTTGCCGCTCTCTAACTGATGGAACACCTGCCGCAGCTCCTGCAACGCACGATGCACCCTGGTTTTCACGGTGCCTACTTCGCAGCCAAGAAGCTGGGCGATTTCTTCATACTTCAAATCTTGAAAGCGGCTCAGCACCAGAACTTCACGCTTGTCTTCCGAAATCCGCATTAACGCGTTGTGCAGTAAGACTGCTTCCTGGGTTTGCTGGGCGGTATCGACAGACACGACCGCCGGCGACATCTCAGCTTCCCACGGTGCTTCCGGACGCCGCTTGCGGAAGTGGTCAAGCCGCGCATTGCGGGCGATCTGGTACATCCATGCGCGAAAAGGCGTATCCATGTGGTAGCTGTGCCGATACTTGAGGATGCGGAAGAATACTTCCTGCACCAGGTCTTCACTTAATGACCGGTCTCCCGATAATTTCAAGTAAAAGTTGAACAAGGGCACGTGATAGCGCTCAAATAACACACCCAGCATCTCACCAATGCCACTGCGTACCTGCGACATCAGTTCTTCGTCGGACATCGAGTTGGTGATCGGATCGGGCAGGGCGGTTATTGTCCTTTCAGGGATGATTACCGCGGCGCCAGAAAAAGGTTACAGCGAAAAGAATGGATAGGCGGCATGAACCAAAAAGCACTGACTTTACTTCTTTCAAGACTCCATTTCTAATATCCGCTTGCGCTCTACATAAGGAGAGATGAATGGTACCCCGTGCTGCGTTGATTCTACTGTGTTTTAACCTTGCTGCTGCCGCCCAGACCAAGCCCCAGAGCAAGACTGCTGCCCCCGGCGCTCAGAAGAGCACACAGCCGGCTGCGGCGAAGCAGCCGACGGCCATCATCCACACCACAGCGGGTGACCTGACTTGCACGCTCTTTCCAGAGACCGCGCCCAAGACAGTTGCTAATTTCATTGGTCTGGCCAAAGGAACCAAGGCATGGACCGATCCCGCGACTGGCCAGAAGCAGACCAAACCGCTCTATGACGGAACTATCTTTCATCGCGTGATTCCCGATTTCATGATCCAGGGCGGCGATCCCATGGGCACGGGTACCGGCGGCCCGGGCTACAGCTTTGAAGATGAGTTCAACCCCAGCGTGACATTTGATCAACCCGGACGGCTAGCCATGGCGAATTCCGGACCAAATACAAACGGCTCCCAGTTTTTCATCACTGAAGTGCCGACGCCGCATTTGAACGGCAGACACACCATTTTTGGCCAGTGCGATGATAATTCAGTAGAACTGGTAAAGAAGATTGCCCGCATGCCTGCATCGCCTATGAATAACCGCCCTGTGGATCCGGTGAAGATCACTCACATTCAGATCAGTACTTCCGGCGCTAAACCGGCGACGCCCAAAGCGCATCCAAAGGCCACACCTTCCGGGAAAGGCTGATTTCATGGCCGGCACGACAGGTACGCTTAGCATGATTGGCTTCAATCCGCTTCGTCGCGGGACCATTTTCTATTTAATAGCGGCTTCCCTGCTCTGTGGTTTTTCATTGGCAGCTCAAACAGGCAAAGCGCATACCCCGACCCCTCAGAGCAAGCCAGTTACAACCAAAAAAGCAGGCGCGGCGGCCAGCCCTGTGGCCATTATCCACACTACTGCTGGTGACATGAAGTGCACTCTGTTCCCCGACAAAGATCCCAAAGCGGTGGCAAATTTTATCGGGCTGGCCAAAGGAACCAAAGAATGGAAGGATTCAGTCACGGGAAAGATGGTCCATGGCAAGCCGTTCTATAACGGAGTGACGTTTTACCGCACAATTCCCGAGTTCGTGATCTATTCCGGCGATCCTACTGGCACGGGTACCGGCGACGCAGGTTTTACAATTTCCGATGCGCTTTACAGCGATCTGTTATTCGATCAGCCGGGACGTCTAGCAATGGCAAATCGCGGATGGCAGCCGAACACCAGCTCATCACAATTCTTTATCACGGAAAAGGAGCTTCCCTTCCTTAATCCCTGCGTGACAGAAGGCGGATGCCCTGCGCTGGGTCGAGCCAAGGACACGGGCTATATCATTTTTGGGCAATGCGATGAGAACACTGTGGAACTGGTAAAGAAGATTGCCCGCATGCCTTGCATGGGTGGAGCGCCATGCGACCGGAACAACAGCAAGCCGCTCAATCCCGTAAAGATCAAACACATTGAAATCCAGAGTGGCGGCACAGCAAAACCTTCGCCGAAGAAAACATCCGTGACGAAGGCACCGGCACCGTTAAAATCGACATCGCCCAAGCAGTAAAAGCGGAATTCAGATTATCAGCAATAACATCCATCGAAAGGAATAACGCATGACACGCCAGCCAGGGACATACGCGATTTTTGATACCACGGAAGGCAAGATCGTTTGCCGCTTATTTGAGAAAGAGGCCCCCATTACTACCAAGAACTTTACCGATCTTGCGGAAGGCAAACGAAGCTGGAAAGACAATGTGAGCGGCAAGAGCGGTGACGGCCCGCTCTACAGCGGAACGATTTTTCATCGGGTGATTCCAGACTTCATGATTCAGGGCGGCGATCCCAGTGGCACGGGAATGGGCGGACCAGGCTACAAATTTGGGGACGAAACGAAAGGCTCTCCGCACAAATTTGATAAGCCGGGTAAGCTGGCCATGGCGAATGCAGGTCCGGGGACCAATGGAAGCCAATTTTTTATTACAGTGGCAGCCACTCCATGGCTTACGGGAAATCACACCATCTTTGGCGAAGTGGTAGAAGGCCAGGATATTGCCGACAAGATTTCCAAGGTAAAAAAGGGCGCACAAGATCGTCCGGCGAAGGATGTGGTGATCAACTCCATCACGATTGAGCGGGCGGCGTAAACGGTTTTAGACATAGCCCCGGCAGTGTTAATCATTTTGTCGGGGCTTTTCTACTGCGTCGATGATCGAACGGCACTTTAGCTTATTTCAACGAAAAGCTTTACCCCCTGGTGGGGGCTATGTAGAGAAATCAGCTATATTTCAGCCATACAAGGCGCGGTTCGGTACGCAAACGGCTGGTATGCTACACTATTCTTTTCAACCACATACCGCAAAATAGCATGCTCTTTTCCAAAGAATATGTCGGGTATCTTGCCCGTCAAGTTGCCCAAAAATTGATTGCTGGCGAATTCATTGAGGCCAAGAACGTCTCTGCGATTTCGGCGGCGCTGAATACCGCGCTGCTGGAAGAGCTTCAACTTGAAGACCGCATCAACGACGAAGTGCGTTTGATCCTGGAGCAATATCAGGACGAAATGCAGCGGGCCGGCGCCAGCTATCAGGAGATGTTCAAGAAAGTAAAAGGCGAGCTGGTGCGCAAGTACAAGGCGGTGCTGTGAGACTTTCTCGCGACAAAATCAACCGCCTGGCCCACAGCGTGGCAGATGCGCTAACCGCAATGGACGACGTGGAATTCATCGAAGATCCCAATACCATCCGCATGGAGGCGCGCCGCATTCTGGAAGAATTGCTGTCCGCTGAGGCCAAGATTGATTCGGCTGCGCGAGCCAAGATTGAAACTCAGAGGCGCACCATCACGGAAGGCACCCAGGAATGGGACATCCTTTACCGAAAGTATTACAACGAAGAAGTCAAAAAACTGGGAATTTGAATCCGGCGGTTTAGTAACCCGCAAGCCGGCGTTCCTGTGAAGTCATCTGGGCCCACAACTGGTCCATGTTTTTCTGTATCCACATGTTGGCTGGCTGAAGTTCATGCGCTGAGTTAAACCATCGGTAAGCCATTACGCGGTCCTGTTTTACGCACAGCCCGCTAGAGTAAAGCGCGCCCATCTGAATGGCAGCACCGGGATCATTTTTGTCGGTGGCAGCGTGTAGGTAAATCAGGCCCTGTTCGCAATTCTGCGCCACACCGCCGGTTCCGCGAATAAACTGCTGGGCACGCACCAGCGCAGCGCTGGGTTTGTAATCCGGCAAGCGCGCTTCTTCCGTCGGTTTGGTGGCCGCAGCGGCAGGTGGGTCGTCACTGGCAGGCTTTTTATCGACAGTATTTCCGGCATCTTCTGCCGGCGTGGTTGCCGCCATGGTTTCATCTTTCGTCGGGACGTAATCTGCTTTTTTGTCCTTCGACTCGCTGGTTGCGCCGTCTGCAGTGCTCGCGCTCGTGACCGGAGCTTTTGCGTCAGACTGCGGAAGCTGCTCTGTTGGAGCTGCGCTGGGCGGATCATTAGCTCCCTGCGGAACAGGCGAGGGAGCTGTGGTTGGATCGGTTTTGGCAGGTTTGGGATTGGCTCTAAAGCTGGAACGCCATTGCACAAACACTAGGCCAAGTATCGCAACGATGATTACCAGCAGGAGCAGTTTGCGGAGCCCACCGCCGGTGGGCTCGTCCTCAAGCAAATACTCAACGCCGTCAGCGGTGTCATGCTGGGAATTCAATCCCAGAAAAGAAGGGCCGCTGATGTTGCGCCCGTTGCCCAGATCAGAGCGCCGAGGCTCACTGTTCAGAGGTCCATTCTTAAAAATTGCGGGCTCGGCTTTATGCGGAAAAGGTTCGGGGATGTCCACTGGGGCGGGCGGTGGCGCAACTTGTGTAGCGGCACGGCGGCGAATATCCGGCGTCGGCAGTTGGGCATTGGCAATTGCGGCAGCGCGCGGTTCATTCGCGTTATTACGGCGCTCCTGCATGCGGCGTTCAACCCGCGAGCCGCACATTCCGCAAAATTTCATGCCCGGCTCGTTTACATAGCCGCACTCAATGCATTTAGTGCTGGCTCCGCTCGGATTGGCTCGTCTTTCCGTCTGCCGCCGGTCCAGCCGCACACCACAAATGCCACAAAACTTGTACTCCGGACGGTTTTCAGTACCACAGAACGTACACAACATGAGCCCTCAACTCCTTTAACCACTGCTGGCACACGTCCGCCAACCAGCAGCTCAGTTATTTAATAGGATGACGTTTGCCCCTGATAAGCTGCAAGGTGATTTTTTACCTAGGGCCCTCTGCCGCCCACCCGATTACGAAATGCACCTTAATACTCAGCACCCTAATACTCAGCGCCCTGTTTTTGGTGCTTTACGGCCCTAGCTGCATGGCAGGCGCTTTTCCGGCTATGCCTATTTGAGGCAAGATAATAGTAGATGACGATGGTATTAACTGAAAAACTTGATCAGACGGCAAAGCGCGCCGCAACCGAAGCAGGCTTTGATCTGGTTGGAATCGCGCCAGTTCGGGCTGAAGACCTGCCGGAAATCAGCGCTTTTGTGGAATGGGTGGACGCAGGCCGGGCCGGCGAGATGAAATATCTTGAGACTCGCACAGAAGCCGGCGAACTCCGCCGCGCCTCGGCCACAAACGCTGCGCCCTGGGTGAAATCCATGGTGGTCTGCGCCCTGAATTATAGTGCGGACAAACCCTACTCGATTGCAGCCACCGATCCGCAACGAGGCTGGATTTCACGCTACGCATGGGGCACCAAGGATTATCACGATGCCCTGCTGCCGCGCCTTCGACAGGTAGAGGCTGCCCTCAAACAACATGCCGCTGAGCTTGGCCAAGCCATTGAAACGCGCAGCTACGTCGATACGGGTCCTATCCTCGAACGCGTGTATGCGCGGCACGCCGGGATTGGGTGGATCGGCAAGAACACCTGCATCATTCATCAGAAAATGGGTTCGTGGCTCTTCCTCGGAGTGATTCTTACGTCGCTGGAGCTTCCGCCTGATCTTCCTGCCCCGGACCGATGCGGCAGTTGCACGCGCTGCATCGATGCCTGCCCGACTCACGCCATCGTTGAGCCTGGCAAACTCGACGCGCGACTCTGCATTGCCTATCTGACCATCGAAAAGCGCGGAACCATTGCAGAAGACCTGCGGCCTGCCATGGGCCATCACATCTTTGGCTGCGACATCTGCCAGGACGTTTGCCCGTGGAACAATAAAGGGGGCAACGCGCCTCCTACCTCCATGCCTGAGTTTCAGCCTCAGGAGCAGCTTTACCATCCTGACCTGCACTGGCTTGCGCAGATGGATGAGGAAGCTTATCGCCGTACATTTCGCGGATCTCCGGTGAAGCGGGTCAAATATGCCGGTTTAAAGCGGAATGTTGCCATCGCCATGGGAAACAGCGGGAACCAGGATTTCATCGCGGACCTGAAAAAGATGGCGGATGAATCCGATCCGGTTGTCGCCGAACATGCGGCATGGGCCATCCGAAAACTTGCTGATAAGTAGCTCCGTAGTCAATTTTCAGGAAGAGTATGGTAAGGTTTTCCAAACGATGTCCCAGCACAAACAGCACCCTTGGACCCTCCCGCGCGCTCACAAACGGTATCTTTTGGATGTCCGCCTGGTGGTAAAGACCATGACAGCACAATCCAGTGAAACGCTGCTTGGCCGTACCAAGGACATTGCCGAAGGCGGATTGGGCGCCACTATACCGGGCAACATTATGATCGGTGAAATTGTTGAAATTGAGCTGCAACTGCCGGAGGCTGCGGAACCTTTGAAGTTCAAAGCCGAAGTCCGGTATCGCCAGGGATTTCAGTACGGCTTCAAATTCCTGCAAGCCGATGAAAAGCAAAGAGAGATGATCCGCCGCGCCACACATGAGTTGCGGATGGCTCCCTGAGTTTATGAAAATTGGCTGCGGAATACGGCTTTGATGTGAGCAAGCCTTTTTTCGAGTTCGGCAGCCTCTTGCGTCAGCCCGAGAGAGTTGGCGGCGGCAATCGCATCATAAAACGCATCTTTTGCGCTGCTATACAGGCCGCTCGGGCTAAACGGCGACTCATACATCTGATCGTAGTATTTTTCGCCCAATGCCTTGCATCGGCGTAAGACATCAAAGTTCATCTCACGCTCTCCTCGCTCAATTCCAACTTCGCCCGGATAAGATTTAACCGGCAGCACGGTTAACAATGCACGCTTCCCAACCAACTTGATGGTGCGAAAAAACTCCGGAACAGGCTGCGGCAATTGTGCTTCCGAAAGCAGGAAAAAATCCGGGTAAAGCGGCGGACGGAGAAGTGACCGCCAGTCCTCGTCAAAGAGCCATGGCGTTGCGACCGGAAAAGCGCAGCACTGCGCTCCAACCGCTGCCCCCAGAATCGCCAAGACCCGAAAAAGCGACATGGCCGCATGACTTGTATTCGCCTGCTCAACGTATGCAACCTCACGTTCATGCAGAAAGACGACCGGCCCAAGGCCCCGCAAACGAAATTCCAGGTGGAAGCGCTGCGAGCCGGAGAATGCCACAACTCCGCCATCCCATGCTCTTGCCGATGCGACGATTTGCGCGCCAGTGAGGTTGCCTATCTTTTCTCCCCATTTCCACCAGCGATGCTCGTAATATAAGCGTGCAGTGTTCAGCCCTTCGCGCAACCGGAAGCCGCTTTCCATCATTGCATGCATGGCTGTCTCCACTAATCTCTCTGGAGGCTCTTCCAGCCCCCAAAATACTGCCGTGCGATGCAGCGTGGAAGTTGAAATTACCAGCTCAATTGCATCAAGAGGAACATTGATGGTGCAGGCTCCGGCAGCAGTATAGAACTGGGCCTCGGCTGAAATGGCCTCGTCTTTATTCTGAACAAGACTGACGATATTGCCTTCCGCATGGAGTGGCAGCTCATGCTCCGGCAATGCTTGTAAGAGACGGACCGTCTCGCCTGGATAGTACACTTGGCTCCTTGAAAATCAGGGTACCCGCAATGCAACACTTCAGCAACTGAATTTCACTGGGTAGCAGCATTTCATATCGTCACAATAGTCATCAGGCTTCTTGCGGTTTACAGCGTTCCTGAAGAGCGATAGATTACTGATCATGAAAAAACTCATGCCGTGCTTATTTGTTCTGTGTTGCGTAACCGGGCTCATGGTTAACGGAGCTGCGCAGGAATCTACGCCACAGCCTTCGCCTCAGGCGGCAACACCCACGTCCACACCCTCAGCGGCCCCGGGCGATGTAGATACAATTGAGCACATCGTCGCCGCAGTGTATGACGTAATTTCGGGCCCTCCGGGCCAGCGCAATTGGGACCGTTTCCGCGGTTTCTTTTATACCGGTGCGCGATTGATTCCGAGCCATCGAAACGACAAAGGCGTTGTCACCGCACAGGTACTCACGCCTGACGAATACGTAACTCGCGGCCAGAGCTTCTTTTCCAAGGAAGGCTTCTTTGAAAACGCTGTGGCCAACCGCGTGGAAACCTGGGACAACATTGCCCACGTCTGGAGCACATACGAATCTCGGCACGCCAAAGGCGAGAAGCCATTCGCGCGCGGCATCAACAGTTTTCAATTGTTTAATGATGGCAAGCGCTGGTGGATTTTGACCATTTATTGGGAAGCTGAAGACGCATCCCACCCGCTGCCGGAAAAATACCTGAAGTAGCCGGAAATGCAAAAGGCGCTGGCTTGAAAGCGCAGCGCCTTTTAACAGCAAAGCTACAAAACTCCGAGGCTACTTCTTTCCCACCACCAGCAGGGTAAATGTCCCGGGCTTCATATTGCGCCGAGGCCGCTCGCCCTCTTTTGCCGGCGGGGCCTCTTCTATATCTGCCGTAACTTCATATACATCATGGTTCGTGGTATCCAGCGCCATGGTGCGAGCAAACTTTTGCGTGGGCGCATTTTCCACCACGCTGAATTTGTCAGGTGAGTCTTCATGCACCACGGTTAAATTGCCGTCGCGTCCATTGGAGCTGAATGCCAGTTGCGTCTCAGGATCAAAGCCATTTGCATCCACGCCTTCGCCAATGGGGACCGTGGTAATCACTTTGCCGCTGTCAGCATTTACGATCGCCATCATCTTATTGCTGCATCCGGCAAACAGCCTGCGATGTTTCTGGTCCATGGCCAGACCACTGGGCTCTTCACATGGCGCGAGCGGCCATGTCTTCACCACTACGGCCTTTTTTGCGTCGATGCTGGTTTGTTCGCTCTTGTCCTCAATGTTCACATAGACCATGCCTTTGCCGTCCGCCACGCCGAACTCCGGCTTGCCATCAAGCGGGATTGTCGCCACAATTGTGCCCTTGTCGGCATCAATCACCGTGGCATTCTTGCTGCGGCCATTAAAGGTAAAAACATGCTTTGATGCTGGATCATAAAGAATGGCGTCAGGGTTTTCACCGTCAATCTTGATCTTGGCCGTTTGCTTCAGCGTCTTCAAGTCAAAAACGGTCACAGTATTTTCGCGGCCGTTGCTGGTGAAACCTTTGCCTAAATCCTGGGCAAGAGCGATTCCATGGACTCCGGGAGTATCAGGAATGTCTCCCACCACAGACCCTTTATATGGGTCAACGACCATCACGTGCGTTGCCCGCGAGATGAACAGCCGCTTACCGGCGGGATCAAATGTCAGATAGTCCCAGCCACCATCGCCACCGAGAACATACTTTTGTTTGACTTCATACTTCACAGGCGCAAACGCCTTAACTGAGCTTGCGCATATGCAAGCTAAAACGAGCAGAACGATTAATTGTTTTCGCATCTTTGTGCATCACCTCATTTGTCCCGATCATTTTAATAGGCGCAGGTGCAAGCTGTCACATCAGCGGGGCTTCCTAAATCTCATTTTGAAATCCGCGCAAGCCACCAGCGACGGAGCGCGACCACTGACCAGATTGCTTCCACAGCGCCAAACGGCCACGCGCCCTGTAGAAACCCATAAACTGAAGCCAGAGCGCACGCAGCAGCAAAGGCCAGCACAAACCATGGACTACGCTTTTCCAGCGCGTAAAAGACCAGCATGGCTGAGACGGCAAACAGTCCGAAAGCGGTCAATGCATTCAAACGCAGATCCTTGTACCGGAAGCGCGATTGTAAAGCAATGTGAGTCGAATCGAGAGATGCACGCATTCGACAAAATAACGCGCCCTGGCCGAAATTATTTTGCAAATTTCCCGCCTACCGGCGTTCTATCAGCAGAAGCGCTCCCGTTTCCTCCAAGGGAGGGCCAAAACGCTCGTAAGTGACGGTCCATCCCCTACAGGATGGTAGTTGGTTGCGCAAGCTGTTAAACCCGCAGTCAATTACCATCCTGGGACCGCTCAGATGCAATCTCCAAAAGAAAGGGCCGGATTGACTCCGGCCCGGCTCGATAAATCGAGGTTACTTTTATTGCAGTTTTACGTGGGTGATACGGGTGGCCCAGTTACCGAGTGAGCCGCGCGTATTTCCGCAGGTAAAGTTCGTAGCCACGTAGTTGTTTAAATCACACGAATTGGCAATATATTCACTGGCAAACCAGATCGTGTTTCCGTCTACGGCGGCGGCGCCGTAGTCACCCCAGCGCGGACGAACGGGGTTCACTTCTGGGAAGTAGCCTGTAAAACCATCCTGGGGAGCGGCTCCTTCGGCCGCAATATGCACATCGCCAGCACCAACTTTGGCATCCAGCGAAGCATATCCGGCGCTGGGAGAATGGTCCTGACCAAGCACTGTGAAAGCAATTACGCCGCGTCCGCTGGGATTGACGGCCACAGCGGGATAAGTCACGTTGTTGTTTGGCAGTGATATCACGCCCTGGGTAATTACGTCAGCAGACACGCCGTTGGGATGCAGCACAAAGAAGGCTGCGCCAGCCTGGTTCTGTCCGTTGACCGTAGCTGCTGTATCCAATGCGGCCCAGAGTTTGCCGTTCGCATACGAAACCTGCTGCATACGCGAATCGTTGCTGGGCGGTCTGGTTTCTGGATTGATAAATGGACCACCGGCGGTGAAGAAGAAGCGCCAGCAACCTGTGCCAAATGGTGTTGAGATCGCGGTATCGGCCAGGCATTGGCCAAGTGGAAACGGACCAACCTTCTGATTTGAACTCGGCGGAACAGCATAGGTCTGGGTGTCCACTGTTCCGGTGGTAAGACTAACTGCAGGCGTGGCGGCATCCAATGACTGGGTATTGGTCAGTTGCCAGAGAACAAGTTGACTGAAAGCTCCGGTGTTAGAGAAGACGGCCAATGAGCTCAGCAAGAATTCAGTGCCGCCATTGTCGGGACGGAAATCGGTTCCAGGTGAGAGCGCGGGGAACACAGTAAAGCCAGGAAGGCCGAAAGGCTGCTGAGGAGCTAGCGCGGTGGTGTTGAACTCCACTACGTTGATTGTCGGCGCTCCCGCAGCCAACTGGCGCTTGGAAATAGCATAAACCTGCGCGCCATGGAATCTGCCGGGGGAAAACAGATCAAATTCATTGGTGCTGATATAAAGACCGTTCGCGTCCATGCCAATGTGCGGATAGTCTCCCAAACATTGAGCATGCACCAGCGCGCCGCCGGTGACTCTCGCCACACAACCATGGTTCTGCGTTCCGTCAGTCCCGTCATTCTGGACTGGGAGCTTATACACAGTCCATGTTCCGAGCGGACTGGACGTGTTACTCACGGCGATATCCAGATGATTCTTCCCATTCAGCGATTGAGTTGTAGGCGCTGCGCGGTCCAGAGTAAGTACTACATGGAACCAGCGTTGCGTGTCAGGATCAAAGTGGCAGGTGGGATCTGTTATGGAGGGGCCAAACTGAAGAGGCGAAACAGCCCGATTAATAGCCGGCGCATCCCCATAGAAAGTGTTCAAGTCGGTCACACCCAGCAGCGATGTGCCGTCTGGACCATAAACATTTAAAACATCGTTGGTTGATTCCACTACAAAGTCGTTCCCAGCGCACAGAGCTTGATCAGGCGGCTCTACGGAAAACTGGTTGCCATTGTTGGCGAAGCGCTGGTTGAAAAAGTTAAGACCGTCAAAGCTGGTAATCAGCTCAGGGTTTGATTTGGCTTTTTGCTTGCCCGCGACTTGCTGTCCCTGGCCTGGGCCGGGAGCGATAGAGCGCTCCTTCGTGGTCGCGCCGGAAACGTTTCCTTGCGCATCCACGTTTACTTCGTTGCTGTCATCTCCCTCCAATCCTGCGTCAACTTCCGTAGCCTGTACATTTGGCGCTCCGAATTGCGTCGGTTGAGGATGTGTAGTTCCTGAGCTGTTGATTTGCCGAATGACCTGCGCGCTGCTGTTGACAGTCATCAATGCAATTCCAAACAACATTAAAAACAGAGGGGTTCTTAGCTTAATGGGTACTTTCATTGGATCTCCTGGGGGGTGAAAAACTTGTGTTAATAAGTGTAAGCTCTTCCAAACAGCTCGCCACAGGGTAACCAATGTTTATAGTTACCTAGTTCCAACTTAGTTCCGGCTGAGAACAATCGTGGAGTGAAGACAACGAATCTGAAGCATGACACTGAGATGAATACGTTAAGAGACAGCTTACTGCTTAACGAATCGGACAAGCCTGGGAAGGCCCGGTCATTAATGTCTGGTCAGGGAAGCTGAAAGCGCCCTCGAAGGAGTCTGACTCTGAGCCGCGCTGGAACCACTGCAATAAAACCTCATTCTGCGGATGGTAGGTAAATCCGTCAATCATCACCGGGTATCCGGCATTCGGCATTAGAGCCAGCGGATCGCCTGTTTCAAGGTTGTTTTGGCACCCATTGGTGTTGGGGACCTGCCATGCCGGAACGGTATTGCTGCCGAAGGGATTGTTCATCCATTCTGAAATTTCATGGCTCATCGGCGTAACGTCCGCCAGGCTGGATCCCAGAATCCCCTGGTCAACCCAGCTTGCCCATATAAATGTCTGCACAAACTTGAGTTGCGTCAGAGATCCTACGTCAAACGACGTATGGAAACCCAGCACACAGCACTTCTTTATGTCGCTTTGAGGCGAGAGGAACACATTCGATGTGAGCGCAATGGCAAGTGCATCCGGTTGCAGGTGTTCCAGTTGGATGATGGTGTTCAACTGCGAAAGGAAAAAGTCGGTATCGACAATTGCATACATCACGCCGGTGCTGGAGTTGCGGTAAACCTTGGCAAAGCCGCGAGGCACGGCGATCCTCAGCGGAGGCTTCAAAATTTCCGGCTTGCCCAGCATCGTATGCCAATCAGTGTCGGCAGTATGATAAAACTCCGCCCGCTGGACGGCGTCACCAAATTGCGTGAGTCCGGTGGGATATTGCGCGTTGCGGAAATTGGGCGATGATTGCACCCGCGCAAGAATGGGATCGGGATCTAGAATGACCGGCGCGCCTTTGTCATCTACATATTCTTCAAAGAACAATGAAATAGGAACAATTTGTACCGGCACTTTGGTGGTTTTGCCGGATTGCGGTTTGCTCCCGACCATTGTGTAGGGATACGTGTTTCCCTGCCACGCAAACGATCCGGAAAAATGCGGCACGCTGAAGATGCGTCCTTCTTTCACGGCTGTTAGTGCGTCAGTGGAAAGCTTGCTGGCTGCTTCAAACCTTGGTTGCGCGCCCTGGTTCTGCAAAAAACCTCCGGCGGCATCAATAGGAGGTGTAGTATCCGCAGGCGCAGTATCCGCCGGTGCATTCTGGGCAAAGCTCGCACCCTGCAGCAGCCATAATACTGCTATGGCGCCTGATAAAAGGCAGGCACGCCAGCCCCAACGGTTTTGCACAAATGACACTTTATGCCGGCTCCGGAAGCAACAATCTGCTATTTTCTTCTGCTTTGGTGCATTTGTCGAATAAATTCATCCCAAGTACCTGATTATAAGACTCTTTCAATTCGCTACGGGATGGCAGGAATTAGACTTTCCAATAATAAATCGGGTAGCAAACACCTGTTTCCCTCTGCAATTCAACCCAGACCTATTCAGAGTCCTCGTTTGCTGTATAGTTTTTCACTCCATGAAAAAGCGCATTGCCAAGCCAAATCCGGATAGTAGTAAGGTCACGGTGGCCGTGGTCCAGGCGGCATCGGTTGCCTTTGACCGTAAGCGCACTCTGGCCAAGGCGCTTGATCTTACCCGGGACGCGGCAAAGATTGGCGCACAGCTTGTGCTCTTTCCTGAAGCTTTTATCTCCGGCTATCCGCGCGGCCTGAACTTCGGAGCCGAGGTTGGCCGGCGCACCGACGCTGGACGCGAAGATTTCAAGCGCTACTTTGAGAGCGCGGTCGAAGTTCCGGGTCCAGTGGTGGATGCGCTGAGCAAGGCGGCGCGTGCCAATTCTGTTTATCTTGTAATGGGCGTGATTGAACGCGAGCGCGGCACGCTTTATTGCTGCGTGCTCTTTTTTGCTCCCGATGGCAGGCTTCTGGGCAAGCACCGCAAGGTAATGCCTACAGCCTCTGAGCGGTTGATCTGGGGCTATGGTGATGGATCTACACTGCCCGTGTTTGATACTCCTCTGGGCAAGCTGGGCGCGGTGATCTGCTGGGAAAATTACATGCCGTTGTTGCGCACGTTCATGTACTCCCAGGGAATTGAAATTTATTGTGCTCCAACGGCTGACCATCGCCCGACATGGTCTGCCACAATGCAGCATATTGCCACCGAGGGCCGTTGCTTTGTGCTGGGCTGCAACCAATTTAACCGCCGCCGCGACTTCCCCAGCCATTACGATAGCTCGTTCGGTGACGAGCCGGATACCGTGATTTCCCGAGGAGGAAGCTGTATTGTCAGTCCTTTCGGCGACTTCCTGGCTGGCCCGAATTTTGAAGAAGAGACAATCCTCATAGCTGAACTGGACCGTGGTTTGCTGCCCAAAGCAAAATTCGATTTTGATGCCGTTGGCCATTATGCCCGCCCAGACATTTTCCGGCTTATTGTCGATGACCGGCCCAAACAGCCCGTCGCCACCGTTAGTGTAAAGACAAAATCGCGAGCACAATCTGGATGATCTCGCGCACTGAAATTCAGGATGCAGGCCGCCGTATTGCCATGCACGTGAGGCGGACTCCAGTGATGGCGCTGGAAGAAAAAGCCCTGGGCCTGGACGCCAAAATCTTTTTCAAGCTGGAATGCCTTCAACATACCGGCTCCTTCAAGCCGCGCGGTGCCATTCAATTGCATTCTCACCTCCTTGATCGGCGCAGCCGGTGTGATTGCAGCTTCCGGCGGCAACCATGGCGCAGCCGTTGCCTACGCTGCGCAGAAACTTGGATACCGCGCGGAAATTTTTGTCCCTGTTATTACGCCGCGCAACAAAGTAGACTGCCTTCGCCAGTACGGAGCAGCCATTAACATCACTGGCAATAATTATGCTGAAGCTCTGGCCGCCAGCCGTGAGCGCGCCGCACAGACCGGCGCGGTTTCCATTCACGCGTATGACGATGCCCGCGTGCTCGCCGGCCAGGGCACTTTGGGCATGGAATTTGAAGAGCAGGTGCGTGGCCTGGATTCTGTGCTCATTGCCGTTGGTGGTGGAGGCTTAATTGGCGGGGTTGCGGCCTGGTACCAGGAAAGAATCAGAGTAATCGGCGTTGAGCCGCAACGCGCACCCACATTGCACAATGCGCTGGCTGCCGGAAAGGTGGTGGAAGTCGAGACCGGCGGCATTGCCGCTGATTCTCTGGGCGCGCGCCTTGCCGGCGAACTTATGTTTCCCATCGCGCAAAAGTTTGTGCCTCAAGTTCTGCTTGTCTCTGATGAACAGATCATCGAAGCCCAGAAATTCCTGTGGCAACATCTGCGGCTGATTGCGGAGCCTGGAGGCGCAACCGCGCTGGCGGCATTATTGTGCGGCATCTATAAACCCTATTCCGGAGAACGTGTTGGCGTGGTGCTGTGCGGATCTAACGCTGATCTCTCAAACTTTCCGGTGTAATTCGTTCGAGCGCCGCTCAATGCCAAAATCTTGGCCCACTTGGGGGGAAACTGTTGCCCGGCCACTTCTGCCCTGGCGCAAACCAGTAGGCTCATTGCATTTAAAAGCCGACAAAACCCCCGCCCCAGAAAGTTGTTCCATCCAGGAACTTACCACTGTCTAACTTGATGGAAGGGAAAGGAAACCAGTGGCAGCACAATCGACAACGGTGGCTTCAATGTATCCGGCGGGGGCCGATACAAGCCCTAACTGTGCCATGGAGCCCAAGGCGCATGGCACAGCAGGCGAGTTGACGCTGGTGTCAGGTCGCCGGGCTGGCGCTTCCCCGGAACTCAGCAGAAATGAAGGAGTTGCTATAATCCGGGAAATGCGATGGGAAGACCTTACAGATGAGGCGCTTATCGCCAAATATCGGGCAGAGGCGGGCCGAGTCTCAATGGCCCCAGCCTCAGCAGAGCAGTACCTGAATGAGCTCTTCCGCCGCCACCATGTAAAAGTGGCGCGCTGGTGCCTTTCCATTACGGGAGACCGGGAATCAGCCGCCGATCTGGCGCAGGAAATCTGTGTAAAGGCTTACCAGAACCTCTCTTACTTTAAAGGTCAATCAAAGTTTTCCACGTGGCTCTATTCCATTACCCGGAATCACTGCCTTAATGCCGTGCGGTCGCGGGCAAGCGCCCCGGAGATGGATTCAGACGAACTGGTAATGGGAACCTTGCCGGATGTAACGGACAGCCCTCTGGCGTCGTTGGAGCGGAAGCAACAGGCGGACATTGCGCGACAACTTATTAATGAAGCGCTGGAAGATACCGAGAAAACCGTTTTTACTATGCATTTTGGAGAAGAGCTTCCGCTGGACGTGATTACGCGCATGCTCAACCTGAGCAATGCCAGTGGAGCGAAGGCTTATCTGGTGAGCGCCAAAAGAAAATTGGACCGGGCAGCAAAACGCTGGAAAGCAAGAGCGTAGTTTTAGTCGCAACTGAGGACCGCAGCTTTAGATCGCATGAGGGAGATTCGTCATGGCCGACAACTCACAAACCTTAAAAACCTGGCAGGAAGCAGCATCCGCCACCAAAGATTGCCTTCCCCTGGAAGTGCTGGAGCGGATAGCGGACAACACGTCTACTGATGCAAACGCCGCCAGGCATCTTGCGGGCTGCGCACACTGCCAGACTGAGCTTTCCCTGCTAAAGAGCTTTCAGGAATCCACTCCCTCGGCAGATGAAGGTGCGGCAGTAGCATGGATCGCGGCGCAGTTGCAGCGCAATCAGGCTGGTCCCGTTGCCAAGCCGGTTGTTGCCCGAGTTCCCTTCTGGCGCGCGATGTTCAGGATGCCTTACATGGCCGGAGCTGCGGCCCTGGCGGTGGTGTTGGTTCTGGGAATTTCGCTTCATAATGGCGGCGATTCTGGTCCTGTGAAGATTGGGCCTATCGGTCAACCGGGGATTTATCGCAGCGACGCCGTCAAGCTGATCAGCCCGACCGGCGAGATCGCGCAACCACCTTCCGAGTTTCGCTGGGAGGCAGTTAAGGGAGCCAGCAGCTACTCAATCGAGTTGAAAGATGTTGCGGGAATTACGCTGGCCTCAGCAAAGGCAACGGAGAACAGTTTGTCGGCAACCCCTGAAATGAAAGCGAACATGTCTTCCGGCAAGCCGCTCAAATGGAAGGTGACGGCCCTGGATGCCTCAGGAAAAGAGATTGCTCAGTCAAATGCGCAGAGCTTCAAAGTGCAGAGCTTAAAGTAAAGTCACGTTGAGGTGAAAGCCCGTTGCCGAAAGATTAGGCGTGGGTAGCAGCAGATTTTCTCTTGCGCCGCATGCGCAAATAAATAAACACGGCAAAGGCAATCAGCGGAAAAGGAATTACCAAAGCTTGCCAGTGGATGAAGCGAGGGACCGGCTCAGTGCCATCGCCGTTGAGAACAAATGCCGCCCAATAGCGGGGATGGCTGAGCGACGTCCCTGAGCGGAGAAAGTCAAGCTTGGTCAGACGCAACGCTTCCGCTTTGGATTTGTGCTTCTTCAATAGGTAATAATAAAAGCGTTGCATGAACTCTGACGTTGGCTGATCAGGAACACGCCACAATGTGGTGAGAGCGGAAAGCGATCCGGCAGCGAGCAGCGCCCGGCTGAATGCCTGAATTCCCTCTCCTGGGATGAGACGGCCGCGCTCAGTGTCGCAGGCGGAAAGCGTAGCCAGGCTCATGCCGCGAAGATCGAGATCGTAAAGCTCTTTGAGAAAAAGATAGTTGTTGGGCTGGCCCGGTTCGTCCGGCGAGAAGAGCAGCCGGGAGCGCTCAGGGTCGTCCATGTCCGCTACGGCATGCGTGCTCACATGCAGCAGAGCAGCGCCGGAATGCGCAGACTCAAAAAAGCTGCGCTTACGGTCATTGGCGCCGAGAAACAACTGAGTTCGGCCTGTGCTCATGCGCGCGATACCGCGAATCTCCTCGCCGGACGCAGGAAGCGATTCCGAGGCCTGACCGCGGACAGAACTGGTAAGTGAGCTTTCTCCGCTACCGACGACTGCGGGATCGCCGAAGCCGATGAGCTGTTGCTGCCACGGCAATCGGAGGACGGAAGATTTTTTTAGCGCGCCACGCAATAACAGTACGGCACTCGGGAGATAGGTAACATCGCGGCTTTCAAGCAGCGGCTGTCCAGAGGCGTTGGAGACGAGTTCAAACGGCACCAGACTGAGAAAGCCATCAGGAACGATCAACACATGTCTGAACTGGTCCTGCTCGAAAGGCAGAACGTCTTTGGGCAACATGGCGCTAGTTTTCTGGAAATCTTTTTGCCAGTCGTCAGTGAGATTATCAGGCAGCCCGGAAACAAAGTGTTCAAGAGCATCCATTTCTGCGGAGGACAGATGGCTCTGGGAAACGCCGGCAGATTCATGCGTCAGCCAAACCACGGCCAAGCCATCAGCCCCTGCCCAAAATTCAAGCAGCGCTGTTTGGGGATCGAGCCGGGCCTGGATCGAATGCAGGGTAAGTGACTCGGGCGCAAGTTTGCCGCCAAAAAAACGGTCCTGAAAAACACGCGCGCGGCTCCGCTCCATAAATCCAAACGCTCCGGCAGCATCGTTGCGCTCCAGCAGCAACTTGATTAGAGCATCATACACATCGCGCTTATCGGCAAAAAAATCTGACTTCAATCGCGATAGCTGCAACTGCGAGCGCATGCTTTCAATGCGCTTGATAGCATCGCGAAACCTGGCTTCAGCAGCATCCGGCTGCCCATTTTTGAGTGCGATCTTCCCCAGCGCGTTTACGGCCTTCCACTCTTCTTCAATGGTGCCAAGCTGTTCAGCGGCGGCCAAAGCAGTGGTGAATGCCTTCTTCGCCTCCGGGAGTTTGCCCATGCGATACAACGTTTCACCGCGATAGAGCACGGCCTGCATTGCCTCACGCTGGTTTTTTGTTTTTTCGGCCAGAACATGCACACGGTCAAAAGTCTTGAGCGCATCCTGAAGCTGGCCGAGATCCAATGCCTGGACAATGCCGCTGTTCTTCAATACTCCCAATTCGCCGTCAATGTCTTTTTCCTTTGCGTAATATTCATCGGCATAGCTGTAATATTTCAGCGCATTTTGCGGATCGCCCAATCGGCGATAAAGCGCTCCCAGATTGGTGTTCAAATGGCCCAGATCGCGCGGCGTGATCTTTTCCGGATGGGCCAGGATATCGTTATAAATCTTGATGGCGCGCTGATCATTGCCCAACCGCTGATAAAGTGTGGCCAGATTCATCAACGTAAACTGCCGCCAGATTGGAGTCCATTCTTCTGCTCCTGCTTTGTCCACGGATTGCAACGCAGACTCGTATGTTCGCAGCGCCTCAGAATATTTGGCCTGATAGTAATAAACGACGCCCAGATTATTCAGCACCAGCACAGCCGTTTGAGCGTTGCCGGTTTCCGACGTCAATCTCAAGGCAAGATCAAGTTCCGCTGCCGCTTCGGGATAGCTTCCGGCATTGGAAAGCGCCAGGCCAGCGTCGCCATGCGCCTGCGCTTCACAATTTTTGTCATGCATGGCTTGGCAGGCAGCAGCGCTTTCCCGTGAAAGCGCTACAGCGCGATCGTAACTACCAGACATAGTTTCTATGTCGCTAAGATTGTTCAGAGCCTCAACCAGATCCTGGCTTGCGCCCTGGCTCCGCAACTGCGGCAGCACCGACTCATAAATCTTTCTAGCCTCTTCGGACGAACCCGCGTCGCGCAGCGTTTTGGCTTTATCCATCTGCGCTTTCCATTGTCCGCTTGCCGATGGTTGGCACACAGCAGCAATAGCAGAACACAGCGTCAGCGCAAAAAGAAGAATGATGGATGGTTTGAACACGGGATAAGAAAATTATATGGAAGCGGCGACGGTTTGTGCCAGATTGGCAGCAACAACTACTTCAACTTAGCGTTACCGAACCAGAATTTCCAAAGCTTCATGCACAGCAGGAAGAATCGCATGGATGCAGGCCAGATACGCCGCCAGCCCGATTACAACAGGTAGTATCAGGCTGCTGCGCTTGGTTCGCACCGGCGCGGTCTCCGTGCCTTCAAGAATTTCGCTCAGACAAAAAACCCGGCTCTCCAGTGATCCGCTGCAAGCTGAGGGAACCAGATGGGAAGCAACGGGTTCTCTGCCCGGCAAAGGCTGCTTTAACCGCCCAACCTTGATCAACGCCGAGGACAAATCAAGCACTGACGCGCCTTCCGCCAGCGCATCATGGTCCGCGGCGATTTCAGATGCCTTGCTCCATTCCGCATCGGCGTTATACAAAGCAGTGAACCAGCGCGGCGCACGGGTAATCTTCAGCAAAAGCTGTTTAAGATTGTCAAAGGACAAAACGTGGGCCATCTCGTGGGCCATCGCCGCTCGCAATTCTTCCGCGGAAAGAGCTTCAGTAATTTCTTGGGCTACAAAAATGCATGGCCGAAAAATTCCCGTGACGGCCAGCAATGATGGGCTATCCTCCACGCGATAAACCGGCACGGATATCTCTTCAACTTCGATTCTTTCAGAACGCTCTTGCCATCTTCGTTGCGCCTGTCTTGTTGCCCGCAAAATAGCCAGACCGCGAACCACCATGCCGGCCATGACCAGGGCGCCAAGAATGGCCAGCGCTACCAGGCGGATTCCCAGGCTTTCTTTCGTTGAATGTGGTTCAAATTCCAGGAAAGCGGGCAGCGCCAGCCCAAACGTCACAATGCAGGCCAGACCGACCGGCAGAAGCCGCGCTCCAAACATCAGGTTCGCCTTTATCCCCGGTGTCCATGAACGGCTCATGCGCAGTAACAGCCGCACCACCGGCATGCATAGCAGAGACGTGCCTGCAATCACCAGAAACATCACGGCCAGGCATAAGGTGATGGCCAGAACGTAAAACATGGCGTTACTCCGGCCTACGGAGGGCGCGCCGCTTGGCTTTTACCAACTGGTCAAGATGTTCCAATAGTTTTTCGTCGGTCGCGCTCACCGCATCCACAAAATTGGAAAGAACCGCTCCGCTGTTTTTACCGTCGTGCAGGACCATGCCAAACAGATGATGGGTCAATCTCTCCCGGTATTCCTGCTCCGTCAATGCGGCAACATAAAGGAATGCCTTCCCCACTTTCCGCCGCTGGAGCATACCTTTTTTATAAAGCCGGTCCATGGTAGTCATCACCGTTGTGTAGGCCAAACGGCTCGCGAATTCCGCATGAACATCACGCACGCTGATTTCGCCGCTGCCCCAGATCCGCTCCATCATTTCCGATTCCAATGCGCCAAGCTGTCCCAGTGTCGTCTTGCGTTCCCCGAATTGTTTCTTGAGCCACATACCCAGCCCACAGTTTACCGCATGCTCCCGGTGATTGAAATGCTATTTACCCTGTAATTGCCTGCTTCAAAGAGACTATCCCTGAACTGCCCCATTTCTTGTATCATCCATCTACTGAGGAGATTCCATGCCCCAAAAATTAGCCGTCATTTTCTTGCTCGTCCTGTCTCTAGCCTTGTTTGCTCAAACCAAGAAATCCTCGAAATCGGATAACAAAAAAGCCGACGGTCCCACCGCAGTTAAGGGCCAACCCATAACCACCGCCAGCGGGCTGCAATATTGGGAAGTTAAGAAAGGCTCTGGGGCACTGGCACAGGCCGGCAAAGAGGTCAGCGTGCATTACACCGGCTGGCTCACCGATGGCAAAGAATTTGATAGCTCACGCGATGCCGGCGAACCCATCAAATTCCAGTTGGGCACGGGGCAGGTCATCAAAGGCTGGGACGAAGGAATCGCGGGCATGAAAGTTGGCGGCAAGCGGCAACTGCGCATCCCTCCGCAACTCGGCTATGGACAGCGCGGCTTCGGCACTACCATTCCTCCCAACTCAACCCTGGTCTTCGATGTCGAACTGATGGACGTGAAATAGAAAAATTGCCAAAATCGCCGGAATTGCCCCCTGATTGGATTGTGGCTTCCGATTGATATTCTTCGGTTCTCCGGCCAATTTTGCCAAGGCCAGGAGCCAATGCCAAGAGCTAAAGCCAAAGGCTAATTGCTTACCTCACCACAAACCAGAAGAACAGCACGTTTGAGATCATCATTCCCGTAACGGCGCACCCCAGCCAGAAGTTTTCAAATCGGCTGTTGGTGGTGCGCATGATCTTGGAATTATTGGAGAGCAGCAGAATATAGGCAAAAATCGGCACCAGTACAGCTCCCGCCAGCACCTGTGACCAATAAAGAACGTGTACCGTGTTCACGCCAAAGAAGTCGATAACCACGGCAAGAAAGACCGTCGCCGAGATCATCACAAAGAACAGGCGCGCGTTCCAGGGCTCCATGGAAAGCCCTGACCTCCAGCCGGCTGCTTCCGCCACGCTAAAACACAACGAAGCCACCAGAATTGGCAGAGCAATCATGCCTGAGGCAATGATGCCTAGCGCGAACAACACAGTCCCTACAAAACCAAACGATCCCAGCGCTTCTGACGCGGTGCGCGTGGTCATATTGGATGGGTCGGCTACGTGCATGTGTGATGCCACCACCATTGCAGAAAGTGAAATCACACAGGCCACAAACGTCCCCGCGTGCGATTCGGTGACATGGGCCTTCGCCAAGCCTTCCGGCAGGCCGCGCTTGGAACTGGTCTGCCACACGATGACATCGGGCGTGAGCAGAGAACCAAACACAGCCACCACGCCCATCATGTATCCCGAGTTCACCTGCATCTTGGGCAGAAGGACGTCTTTAGCCAGCCCGGTAAAAGAATCTGTGACCCGGTATGCCGCCAGGACATAGGCAACAAGGATTAACGTAAAGGTGCCCAGAAACTTAGTGGTCTTCTGATAATTGCCTACAATCAGCACGTACCAAACCGTAAAGCCGACAATCGCCAGGAAAAACAACCTGGGGGACATGGTGAGGAGGGAGCAACTGTCGCTTACCGCAACGATATCACCCACAATCATGGTCAGATTGACACCCACGATTAGAAGCGCGATTACCAGGGCCATCTTGCGGCCGTAATGCTCGCGGATCAGTTCTACCAGCCCTTTCTTGGTTTCCTCCCCGATCCGCGAGGACACAGCAAAAACGCTGAACAGCACCGGTATGCACAGCACCACCACCCAGCCGAGTGACGTGCCAAAGCTGGCGCCAGCTACCGTTGCCGTCAAGACTGCTGCCGGATCAAGGTCCGCCGCGCCGGCAATAATTCCCGGCATAGTCCGTGCGGCTTTATGGAGTAGCGACGGGTTCGGATTGTCAGGAGCGGTTTTCTGCGCCAGATGAAGGGCTTCCATCGTAGATCCACTCACTTAGAAGCAGATGCAGCTCTGGTAGTTGGACAACCTTAGTACCACTAATTCAGGTTTTTACCTCTTCAGAGTTTAGAAGGTTGGTGCGCGATTGCCACAGTCGCAATTTCAATCAGAAACTACCATTCAGGTGTTTGATGGTTATTTAAAGCTCTTCAGAGCTGCTTCGGCGGCAAAATATCCGCACATTCCATGAACTCCGGGGGCGGGTGGCGTGGAAGAAGAACAAAGATACACGCCTTCTAAGGGAGTTTTATACAGGCTGGCAGTAGGTCGGAGAAACATCTGGCTCAGGTAACCCGCGCCGCCGCCAATGTCCCCACCGATCAAATTAGGGTTGCGCTGCTCAAGCTCAGCCGGTCCCAAAATGGAACGCGCAGCTATACAGTCCCGGAAGCCCGGAGCAAATCGCTCAACCTGATTCTCTATGGCCTTTGTCGCGCTGCCATTAAAACCGTTTGGCACATGGCAGTATCCCCATGCAGTATGCTTACCTGCAGGAGCGCGCGTGGAATCGAACAAGCTTGCCTGCGTAAACAGGACATAAGGCCGCTCTGGAGCTTCACCTCGCCAGGGCCGCTGCTCAGACTCGCTGATCTCTTCCAGTGTGCCGCCCAGATGAACAGTCCCTGCCTGCGCGCATACCTTGGCTCGCCAGGGCACGGGCTGATGTAAGGCCCAATCGATCTTGTAAACTCCCGGGCCATACTTGAACCGTTCCAGCTTTTTCCGGTAGGTAGCTGGAAGCTTGCCGCCCGCCATTCTGATGAGTTGCCGTGGCGTTACATCCAGCAGCACGGTACGTGCTGGCGGTAGGTTGTCCAGCGACTCAACATTGCACTTCGTGATCACCCGGCCGCCGAGCGATTCCAGGTATTTGACAAGCGCTGCTGTAAGCTGCTGGGATCCTCCGCGCGCGAACGGCCAGCCCACTGCATGCCCAGCGACAGCCAGCACCAGTGCGACCGCTGATGTTGTGAGCTTTTCCAGCGGCAGCATCGAATGCGCCCCCAGCCCGGCAAACAACGCGCGTCCTCGTTCGGTCTTGAAATATGCTTTTGCCAGCGACGTTGCCGGACGCAGCGCCTTTAATCCAAACCGCGCAAAGAAAAGAGGATTGCGCGGAATACCTGGAGGCGCGAAGGCGTTGTGCATCAAATCTTGCCAGCGCGAGACCAGTTCGCCCATAAGCCTTCGATAGCCACCGCCGTCACGGCCTAGAGATTGCACTGTCTCGTCAAGCGACTGATGCAGCATCACCGCTGTTCCATCATCCAGCGGGTGAGCGAGAGGTACGGCAGGAAAGGCCCACTCAAGTCCCTGCTCTTTGAGCGGCAGTTGGCTCAAAAATGGCGAACACACCACCATGGCATAGACCGACGAGCAGACATCGTGTACGTAACCCGGAAGCGTCAACTCTGCGGAATGTACACCGCCGCCGGGCGTGTTTGCAGCTTCCAACACCACAACGCGCTTGCCCGCTTGTGCCATGCGGATCGCCGCTGCAAGTCCGTTTGGACCGGAGCCCACGACAATGGCCTCGGCCTGCGGAAGATCAATTTTTGCTGGCTGTGCTGGCACAGAACTCAGGATAAATCATCGTGTGGAGCAACCACTGAATGTGGACGGCATTGGCCGATTAGATTAACTATAAGGATACGAATTGATGAGAAGGGCCTTCGTGGTTCTTCAATTTCCCAATTACCAAATTCTCATTTACCAATCTCTAATTCATCGCTTCACTCTGAATTTGCGCGTCACAGATTTTCCATCCAGCGTGGCTTGCACCATCACCGCGCCGCGCGCCAGCACATCTTCTGTAAGCGGCACGGAAAGATTCACCGAGCCTGAGACATCGGCAATGCCGTGCGCCAATTCCAGTCCGTCTGACGCAATTACGCCACGCACCACGACTTCCGCCCCCGTCGCGGCTTTACCGGAATCGAGCACTTGAAAGCTGACCAGCATATCCGGTGCGTTCCCTGCTGCCGTCGATTTCCACTGCAAAGAAAGTCCCGAGCCGCCAATGTCCTGCACGTCCGCGCCGCTGCTCAACACATTTAACTGGCCCTGCTGCACCGCATCGATCACAGCCTTGTGCTGCGCCTTCAATAATTCATGCATTGCTTCCGTGGAAAAGCCTGGATGGGATATCTCCCGGGCATAAGAAAATGCCTGCTTGCCAACGCACTGGCCCTTCACAAAGACAAGGGTTTGCAGCAGCAGATCATTCTGCCGGGCCTCGCTCTGCACGTGATACACAACGTCGGCGAGCTTAACATCCGTATTGAATCCAAAAATTGTCATAAAGAAAGAACAAGCGATGTCGCCGCAACTGCCTCAGCTCACCTCTTAACCGCCCTCTTCTCTTTGCCGATTAGAAATCATTAACTCCGTTCAAAGTCAAGGGCTTGACAGTGCTGCGAATGGAAATTACATTCGAGTGTTTGGCACATAGCAGACGCTCTTTCTGTACAGGCCTTGCATGCCGGAGAACAGCTACTTCGATCATTATATTCCGTTGCTCATTCAGGTGATCGTCGCCATTGCCCTGGCTTCGGTCATGGTTACGCTTTCTCACCTGCTGGGAAAGCATAAATGGTCTCGCGCCAAAAATACCGCCTATGAATGCGGCATTGAGCCTACCGGCGACGCGCAGCAGCGATTCAGTGTCAGGTTTTATCTGGTGGGAATGCTCTTTATTCTGTTTGATGTGGAAGCTGTCTTCCTTTATCCCTGGGCCGTGATTGCCCGCGAACTCAAAATGTTCGGTTTCTGGGAGATGCTGATTTATATCGGCCTGGTGCTCGTCGGCTTCTTCTATATATGGAAAAAAGGCATTCTGGACTGGAACTCCTCCGAGAGGAGTGGAAGCTAATGCCACTCGCTCCAGCCATTACCGATATCGAGCAACTCAAAAATCGTCCCGTGGTTGCTGACCTGCTTTCCTGGCGAGCCGAGGCAATCGAGAGTACCCGCTTTGACCGCGATGAACTCACCATCTATGTTGCCCGCGAAGCGATCCGGGAAGCCTGCTCACGCTTGAAAGTCCAGGGGCTGACAGATTTCATGTCAGACCTGACCTGCGCCGATTTTTACCCCCGTGAGCCACGCTTTGAAGTTGCCTACCACCTGCTTTCGATGAAGCGGAAAGATCGCGTTCGCCTGAAAGTCCGTTTGTCCGGTGACGACCCATCCATTGAATCAATCACCTCGGTATGGCCTTCCGCAAATTTTTTTGAGCGTGAATTGTTTGATCTGTTTGGCATCCGCTTTCTCGGCCATCCCTATCTGCGCCGCATCATGATGCCGGAAGACTGGGAAGGCTATCCTCTGCGCAAGGACTATCCGGTGGAGGGCTATCGGTAATGGGCCACTTGAACGCCAATCCGGTGCTGGATCCCACTGAAGATAAGACCATGATCCTCAACATGGGTCCGCAGCACCCATCCACGCACGGAGTGTTGCGCCTGCTGCTGGAGATTGACGGCGAAACCATTGTTCGGATGATGCCTGACATCGGGTTCCTTCACACCGGTATTGAGAAAACGTGCGAAGCCAAGTTCTATCAGCAGGTGGTCCCCCTCACCGACCGCATCGACTATCTCTGCCCAATGGTGAACAACCTCTGCTATGTGATGGCAGTGGAGAAGCTGCTGGGGTTGGAAGTTCCGCCGCGCGCGCAATGGATGCGCGTAATGCTGGCCGAACTGCAACGCATCAGCTCGCACCTGGTCTGGCTTGGCACGCACGCCATGGACATTGGCGCGATGTCGGTCTTCCTGTATTGCTTCCGTGAACGCGAAGACCTGCTGCGCATTTATGAGATGGTCAGCGGCCAGCGCATGATGACCTCTTACTTCCGCATCGGCGGACTGGCGCTGGAGCCGCCGCTTGGCTTTTTTGAAAAAGTGAAGGACTTCCTGGATAAGTTCCCGGAGAGAATAGATGAATACGAGAACCTTCTGACCGGAAATCGTATCTTCATCGATCGCTTGAAGGATGTAGCAAGAATCTCTGGTGAAGACGCAGTTGCTATCGGCCTTACCGGCCCTTCCCTGCGCGCCAGCGGCGTTGATTTCGATATCCGCCGCGATATGCCTTACTGCGGTTACGAGAACTTCAAATTCAAGGTGCCAATCCATCAGGATGGCGACGTCTGGGCCCGTTATCTGTGTCGCGTGGCCGAACTGCGCGAATCCCGCGAGATTGCCAAGCAGGCGCTGGAAGGCATGCCTTCCGGCCCGACCAAGGCTGACGCACCCAAGATCATCTTGCCTGATCGCGAGAAGATGAAGACGCAGATGGAAGCACTCATCTATCACTTTAAGATTGTTACCGAAGGCTTTGCCGTTCCAGCAGGTGAGGTTTATCACGCGATCGAATCTCCGCGCGGCGAAATGGGCTATTACATTGTGAGTGACGGCACAGCAAAACCGCTGCGCGTTCACATGCGGTCACCTTCGTATGCCAACCTTCAAGCTTTGCCTCAGATGTGCGAAGGCCGCTTAATTGCCGACGTGGTGGCCGCAATTGGGAGCATTGATATTGTGCTGGGAGAGATAGATAGGTAACAAGATTGAAAATTGAGTAATTTGTGATCGGGTAATTTCGTTCGGTGATTGCATTTGAGCAGCCAATCGGAACAGCTCCGAGAGCGGACAAAGGCTTTTGCATTACGAATAGTGAAGTTGTTTCGTTCATTACCGCGGGCAATTGAAGCCCAGGTGATAGGAAACAGCTTTTACGCTCTGGTACTTCGGTCGCGGCAAACTACCGTGCAGCATGCTGGGCAAGGTCCCGAGCTGAGTTTGTGGCGAAACTTGGTGTGGTCGTTGAAGAAGTAGATGAATGTGTTCTCTGGATTGAGATGTTAATCGACGCTGAAATATTAAAGAAGGCGCGCTTAGACCAATTACTAAACGAAGCTCGTCAACTTACCGCCATCTTTACGGCATCAAGGGAGACGGCAAAACAGAAGTAAAATTACCCGATTATCCGATTATGGCAATCTCATGGTGATTTCCGACAAACTTGACGCTTTCTTCACCGAGAAGATGAAGGAATACCCGACCAAGCGCGGCTTCCTTGTACCGATGCTCATTTATACCCAGGATGAACTTGGTTATTTGAGCGATGAAGCCATCGCGCATCTGGCAAAGAAGACCGAGCTTACGGAACTTGAAGTGCGCAACGTGATCAGCTACTACTCGCTCTTGCACACCAAGCCCATGGGCAAGTATCACGTTCAGGTCTGCACCAATATCAGTTGCATGCTCCGTGGTGGTGAAGAGATTCTGGACCACTGCCAAAGCAAGCTGGGCATCGGCCATAAGCAGACCACTGCCGACGGAACGTTTTCTTTGGAAGAAGTCGAGTGCATTGGCGCATGCAGCTGGGCGCCTGCGCTACAGGTAAATTACGATTTTCACGAGAACTTGACGAACGAAAAGGTGGACGCCATCTTGGAGCAGTACAGAAAAAGAACACGACAGTAACAAACGCAAGGTCCCTCGCCTCTATTCGGCCGCTGAAGAAAGCGCGGCTTCATGAACGAGGCTCGGGATGACGAGCTAAATACTAAGAGCTAAGGGCTAATGGCTGATCTCGTTTCCCATCACGATGAAGTAAAGATCGTCTCCAGCCGCTTTGGAAAAGGTGCGGCTGACATTGAGACCTATCTCAAGCTCAATGGCTACAAAGCCGTGCAAAAAGCGCTGACGATGTCGTCTGACGACATCATTAATGAGGTCAAGGCTTCCAACCTTCGCGGACGCGGCGGCGCCGGCTTCCCTACGGGCATGAAATGGAGCTTTGTCCCTAAAGACACGGCAAAAGCCAAATACATCCTGGTCAATGGCGATGAAAGCGAGCCCGGCACCTGCAAAGACCGTCCTATCCTGGAACAGGATCCGCACGCAGTGATTGAAGGCGTAATTATTGCCGGCCTGGCAGTGGGCGCAAAAGTCGGCTTTGTTTATATTCGCGGCGAGTACCGCTATCTGGTCGATATCATGCGCAAGGCCATTGCCGATGCCTATGCCAAAGGCTATCTGGGCAAAAACATTTTCGGAAGCGGCAAGGATTTTGACGTTCGCTGGCACACCGGCGCAGGCGCGTATGAAGTGGGCGAAGAGTCCGCGCTGATGGAATCACTGGAAGGCAAGCGGGGCATTCCTCGAATCCGTCCACCATTCCCTGCTGTGGTTGGACTCTGGGGCGGCCCGACGGTGATCAACAACGTGGAAACACTCGCCTCTGTCCCGCACATTATTCTCATGGGTGGCCAGAAGTTTGCCGACTACGGACCACCAAAGAACGGCGGCACACGCCTTTTCGCCTTGAGCGGGCATATCAACAAGCCCGGCGTGTATGAACTGCCGCTTGGCTATCCACTCAAAAAAATGATCTATGACGTGGGCGGCGGTATTCCTAAGGGGCGCAAGCTCAAAGCCGTGGTGCCTGGCGGGTCGTCCACATTCATTCTTACCGGGGAAGAAGCCGAGCAGATGAATATGGACTTTGATTCGTTCGCCAAGCGCGGCGAGTTCCTGGGCTCCGGCGGCGTGGTGGTCCTGGACGATACCACCTGCATGGTCAAGTTCGCGCTGCGCATCATGAAGTTCTACCAGCATGAAAGCTGCGGCTGGTGTATTCCGTGCCGCGAAGGCACAGACTGGCTCAAGAAAACTCTCACACGCTTCCACAACGGAGGTGGTCTTCGGAAAGACATCGATAACATCAAGTATCTGGCGCAGAACATGTTGGGTCGCACTTTCTGCCCGCTAGGCGATGCAGCGGCCATTCCGACCATGTCCATTGTCGACAAGTGGCGCAGCGAATTTGAAGCGCATCTGGAAGGGCGTCCCTGCCCGTTTGATCCGGCAGCAAAGATCACCGAACTGCCGGTTGTGGGGGCACACTGACATGAGCGCTCAACCCAATCCGGTTACCGCAGTTGTGATCGACAAGCAATTTCTGCTGGCACTCTTGCAGGAGACCCGCGACATTTTTCTAAATAGCTTTGCCGGCATTACTGAAGAACAAAGCCGACTGAAGCCTGCTCCTGACTGCTGGTGCGTGCTTGATACGGTTGAGCACCTCACAACCGCTGAGACCATACAACTTAAACTGATCAGCACCCAGCGCACACCGCGTCCGACCGATGCGCCGAACCGCGAACAGGCGTTTCTACACATGATTCCCAACCGCACTCACAAAATGGAGTCGCCGGAAGCCGCAAAGCCAATCGGACGCTTTGCTACGCTGGCAGAGGCCGCAGAACAATTTAGAGCAACGCGTGCCGCTGTGATCCGGTTCCTTGAACAGCACACGGAAGATCTGCGCGCCAGTGAAGTAAAACATCCCCATCCAGCCGCTGGGATGGTCAGTATTTGTGAAATGCTGGTTGCTATGGCCATGCACGCTAAACGTCACGCAGCACAGATTGAGGAGATTAGGACGACTTTGAAGTTAAGGTGAGCATCATTATTGGATTTGGTAAATGGGTAATTTGGTAATTGGGTAAATTGAGGCAGGTTAAACAAAGCATGTTTTGATTTTCAATTACTAAATTACCAATTTACTCAATTACCAAATGAATGAGACATCTGAAGGCAACTTGGAAGCTCAGGAATCATGGCCGAAGTAAAAGAAGTTAAGAACGTAACCATCACCGTTGACGGCAAGCAGGTCACAGCGCCTGCGGGCACGCTTCTAATCGAGGCCTGCAAGGCCGTGGGGATTGAAGTCCCTTCATTCTGCTATTACCCAGGACTTTCCCTTCAGGCTGCCTGCCGCATGTGTCTGGTACGCATTGAAAAGATGCCTAAGCTTCAAACGGCCTGCACGGTGCCAATCACGGATGGCATGGTCGTCGCCACGGACACCGATGAAGTCCGGCAGGCGCGCAAGTCGATGATCGAACTGCTGCTCGGCAACCATCCGCTAGACTGCCCCGTATGCGACGCTGGCGGCGAATGCGAACTCCAGGATATGACATTTAAGTATGGCGCAGCAGAATCGCGCTATATGGAAGGCAAGCTGCACAAGGAAGAGCAGCAGTGGTCGCCGGTGGTTTACTTTGACCGCCCGCGATGCATCCTGTGCTACCGTTGCGTGCGCGTCTGCGGTGAAGGCATGGACGTCTCCGCGCTCGGCGTTCAACTGCGCGGCTCCAGTTCAGTAATCGCGCCCAATGAGGGCGACCATCTCAACTGCGAAGAGTGTGGCATGTGCATCGACATCTGTCCTGTCGGCGCTCTTACCTCAGGCGCGTACCGATACAAGACCCGCCCGTGGGAGATGAATCATGTTGGCACTATCTGCACGCATTGTGGCGATGGCTGCAAAACCACACTCGGCGTACGCCGCTCAGATACCGGCACGGACATTGTCCGTGGCGATAATCGCGACAAGAGCGGCATTAATGGCGACTTCCTCTGCATCAAGGGGCGCTACGCGTTCGATTACTTTGACCACAAAGACCGGCTGCGCCAACCGCTGGTGCGCAAAGATGGCAAGCTCACACCCACGACATGGGAAGAAGCCATTGAACATGTAGGCAAGCGCCTGCGCGAGATTCGCGACAGCAAAGGCGGCCAGTCGATTGGCGTAATCGGCTCCAACCGCACCACCAATGAAGAGAATTACCTGCTCCAGAAATTCTCGCGCACGGTGCTGGGCACCAATAATATCGATCACCACCGCACCACTGATTTCGCCGGTTTTGCCCGCGCTATCGCCGGGAAACAAAACAGTACCGCTTCCATGCGCGATGTCGCCAGCGCCCCGGCAATTCTGTTGATTGGCAATGACCCAACCGAGCGCCACCCACTGCTGGCCTGGAACATCCGCACCAATGTCCGTCTGAATCAGGCAAAGCTTTTTGTGGTGAACTCGCAGCCAATCAAGCTGCAGCGCCAGGCCACGCGCTTTGTGCAGGTCCCTGAAGGCCGTGAAGGCAAACTGCTGACCTTCCTCAATGGTGACGATGCCGCAGCCGGCATGCTGACCGGCGCTAATAGTTCCAATGACGCGTTGAAGCAATTGCGCGATGAACTGAAAGCGCAGAAAGATCTGATCATCATTTTTGGCTCTGAAATCCAGGGTACTGATATTACTTCGCTGGTCAAGTTTGGCTCGGCCCTAAACGCCAAATTTATCTGTCTGGGTGACTACGCCAACTCTCGTGGCGCAGCCGATATGGGCCTCTTCCCTGAGCTGCTGCCTGGATACGTTGCCATTAACGGCCCGCATAAATACAACGAAGAGTGGGGCGCGCTCTCCAACAGCAAAGGCTTGTCCCTGCAGGAGATGATGCAGGCAGCCAAAGGCGGCAAGCTGGCCGCGCTTTACGTGGTCGGCTCAAATCCTGTGGTGGATTACAACTTTGACCCTGCCGCGCTGCAAAACACTTTTGTCGTAGTGCAGGAGCTGTTCCTTACTGAAACTGCGATGTTGGCGGAAGTCGTGCTGCCTGCCGCTTCGGCCTATGAGAAGTCGGGCACCTTCACCAACACTTGCGGCGATCTGCAGATGCTCAAGAAAGCCGGCGACATCTCCGGCATCAAGAGCGATTTTGAAATTATTGTTCGCGTGGCGGAACGCATTGGCACGGAGGTCCGCAAGCTGGTGCCATTCGGCAGTGGTGTCCGCGCGGACATGGGACAGACACGCGGAGCGCAGTCGGGCGAAGCCGACCGGCATTCCGTCTGGTTGGCGGCCAACAATCTTGAGCCACGGCTAAGCCCGTTTGATCCTTACGCCATGCTGGATGAAATCCAGCGGCTGGTTCCTGGTTATGAATTTTCACGGTTAAGCCTGCTTTCCGGAAATGACCAGCACATGGAAGCCGCAGAACGCAGCAACGCCGGAGCTGCCAATGGATTGGTGCAGATTGTTCCAGCCAATGACACGCTGTTTACCTCGGGAACAATGGGACGTTATTCGAAGATACTGAATGACGTGCTGGAAAATCGGCGCGCACCTTCGAATAAAGAAGTGATGGCGGATTAGAAAAAGCGGCTCTTAGCTATTAGCTTTTGGCCTAAGTTTGTTGATTTGAGTTTCCGAATCGCCGTACAGTTCATCGACCAGGAAGTCTTTTAAACAAGGATTGTGGATACAACTTCTTTCATCATCGCTGCTGTAATTAAGATCGCTCTGGTGGTCTTTATCATGCTCACCGGCGTGGCCTATACCACATGGTTGGAGCGCAAACTGATTGGGCGCATCCAGAACCGTTGGGGCCCGACGCGCGTAGGCCCGTTTGGCTTGCTGCAGCCACTGGCCGATGGAGTTAAATTCATCCTTAAAGAAGACCTGCTGCCGGACTACGTCCACAAGGGGCTTTTTATTCTTGCGCCCATGCTGGCGCTGGTGATGTCGCTGATTTCCATCGCTGTAATTCCCTTCGGCGAGACCATCACCATTGCCGGACACACCACCGCGCTGCAAATCAGCGGCATTACGCACGCGGGCGGCGGCATCACCGATATCAATATCGGCTTGCTTATTATTCTTGGCGTAACTTCTATCGGCGTGTATGGAGTCGCGCTTGCCGGATGGTCGTCAAACAGCAAGTATTCGCTGCTTGGCTCCCTGCGCGCCAGCGCCCAGATGATCAGTTATGAGCTTGCGCTTGGGCTTTCTCTGGTCGGTATTCTGCTGCTCTCAGGCACCTTGAGCTTGCGTGAGATTGTATTCAGCCAGAGCGGCCACTGGGTCCTTGGCGGACATGACACACACATTCCGCACTGGTTTATCTTTCCTCAGATTGTCGGGTTCTTCATTTATCTGATGGCGGCATTTGCCGAGACCAATCGCATCCCGTTTGACATGCCGGAAGCCGAAACCGAACTGGTGGCCGGATACCACACAGAATATAGTTCGATGAAGTTTGCCATGTTCTTTATGGCGGAATACGTGAACATGTTTACTGTCGCATGCCTGGCCAGCCTGTTGTTTTTTGGCGGATGGCACGGCCCGCACTTTAATTTTCTTCCGCCGATTGCGCAGTCGCTGCTTCCCGTGTTTTGGTTCGCGCTAAAAGTTTTCTTTTTCATCTTTCTCTATATATGGATCCGTGGCACGCTGCCGCGTTTCCGTTATGACCAGTTGATGGCTTTTGGATGGAAGTTCCTGCTGCCGCTGGCCATTGCTAATATTATTGTCACCAGCCTGATTGTGGCTTGGAGGGCGTAACCGGATGCTGCACCAGGTCCTATTCATCGTCTTCGGCCTCATCTGCGTTGCGGGCGCAATCAACCTGCTAGTGCAGCGCCATCCCATCAGCAGCGCGCTTTCGCTGGTGGTGGTCATGGCTTCGCTGGCGCTGATCTACCTGCTTCTGGGCGCGGAATTTGTCGCAGCTATCCAGTTGATTGTTTATGCCGGCGCCATCATGGTGTTGTTCGTCTTTGTCATCATGCTTTTGAATGCCGGGGCGGAAGAACGATCGCGCGGCAGCCGGGTTGCGCTTTTTCTGGGTGTGCCGGGCGTGATTGTTTTGGCCGGCACCGTTGCATGGCTGCTGATCACCGGCAGCGGACACCTGGGCAGCGTCACTATTGGCGCCAGCGACTTTGGCGAAACCCATGCCATCGCCCGTCTGCTATTCCGCGATTTCCTGCTGCCCTTTGAAGTCACTTCAGTGCTGATCCTCATCGCCATTATGGGCGCGGTGGTGCTGGGAAAGAAGGAGAACTGAAATGGTCCCGCTATCATGGTATCTGATTCTCAGCGCGGTCCTCTTCTCTCTTGGCATATTCGGCTTTTTATTGAAGCGCAACATCATCACTGTTTTCATGTCGATTGAGTTGATGCTGAACGCGGTGAACCTGAGCTTTGTGGCCTTTGCCAATTACTGGCACGCGCATCCCATGAAATTTTCCGATGGGACCAGCGTGGTCCCGCTCAGCGGTCATGTCTTTGTATTCTTTGTAATGGTCGTCGCCGCAGCCGAAGCCGCCGTGGGACTGGCCATTATCATTTCTGTTTTCCGCACCCGTGAGACCCTGAACGTTGATCGTGTAAACCTGCTGAAATTATGACCAAGAACCTACATCTCTGGGTTATTCCGCTGCTGCCGCTGATTGGCGCGGCGATTAACGGTTTGTTCGGCCGCCGCTTTAAAAACGCAATGGTCAACACCGTTGCCCTGCTGTTTACCGGAGCCTCTTTTGCCTGGGCAGCCTGGGCCGTGCTTCAGGGTCTGCAGTATATACATGCGGAGCACCGACCCTATATCGAGAATGTAGGCACATGGATCACAGCCGGAGCATTCTCCGCGCCATTCGGCTTTTACCTTGACCAGCTTTCCATGATTATGGTGCTGGTAGTCACCGGCGTTGGGTTCCTGATTCATATCTATTCTGTCGGCTATATGGCGCATGAAGGCGGGTATTACCGCTTTTTCGCTTATCTGAACCTCTTCATGTTCTTCATGCTCACGCTGGTGCTGGCCAACAATTATTTGCTGATGTTCGTAGGCTGGGAGGGCGTGGGGCTGGCTTCCTACCTGCTGATTGGCTTTTACTTCCTCAAGGACTCAGCGGCAGACGCGGGCAAGAAAGCTTTCATCGTCAACCGCATTGGTGACTTTGCATTCCTGGTGGGAATGTTTTTGATCATCCAGCATTTTGGCTCGCTGAATTATGAGACAGTGTTCAGCAAAATCGCCCAGGGTCATTACGCTACAGAGGCTGGCTGGGGCTTCTTCACTATCACCGCTCTCTGCCTGATGTTTGGCGCTACCGGAAAATCAGCACAGATCCCACTTTATGTCTGGCTGCCGGACGCCATGGAAGGCCCGACGCCGGTATCGGCGCTGATTCATGCAGCGACGATGGTGACCGCCGGCATCTACATGATTGCCCGCTCACATGCGATCTTCAATCTTGCTCCGCATGCGCTGGAGATCGTGGCCATCATCGGCTGCCTCACGGCAATCTTTGCCGCCACCATGGGCATGACCCAGACTGATATCAAGCGCGTCCTGGCTTACTCGACGATTTCCCAACTCGGCTATATGTTCATGGCCTGCGGCGTAGCGGCCTACAGCGCTGGAATTTTCCATCTGATGACGCATGCATTCTTCAAAGCGCTTCTCTTCCTCGGCGCCGGATCTGTAATTCATGCCGTCGGCGGCGAGCAGGACATGCGCCGCATGGGCGGCCTACGGACAAAAATTCCCGTCACATTCTGGGTAATGACGATCGCCACCATCGCCATTGCGGGAATTCCGCCGTTTGCCGGCTTCTTCAGTAAAGACCAGATTCTGGGCGCGGCTTTTCACAGTCCGTATGGCGGGCCGGTCATCTGGGCAATCGGTCTCATTACTGCCGGGCTTACCTCGTTCTATATGTTCCGCCTCTGGTTTATGACGTTTTTCGGAGAATACAAGCCCGGCTCTGTCGATGTTGGCGAAGAGGCCCATGCCGCGAGTGCTCCAGCGCATGCCGGCCACGTCGCGGCTTCACATGCGCACGGCCATGCTGACGATGAAGCTCACGGCCATGGCGGAGTGCATGAATCGCCCTGGGTCATGCTGGCTCCACTGGTTGTTCTCGCTGTGCTCTCGTTTGTTGGAGGTTGGGTGGGTGTTCCGCAATTCCTGGGGGGCAGCAATCATATTGAGCACTTTCTCTCGCCTGTGATGCAATCGGGACCCGCAGTATCCGGAGAAGTCTCATCAACAGGGAGCGAGGCCACACCCTCTCACGCGGACGAAGCCGCACAGGAGAAGCCCGGCGAGGAACTGCTTTTGGCCGGGACCTCTGTTGGCGTGGCTGTTCTAGGTCTCTTCTTTGCCTGGCTGCTGTATTACAAACGCCCGGAGCTGCCCGACCGAATTACCTCGAAAATGCATGGCATCTACACCATGGTCCTGCACAAGTATTACGTGGACGAAGGCTATGGAGCTATTTTCGTCAAGCCGCTGCTGGCGCTCTCCACAGTCGTGCTGTGGCGAGGCGTAGACCAGGGCGTAATCGATGGCCTGGTGAATGGTGCAGGCTCTTCATCCAAAGGCATCGGCAATGAACTGCGGCGGATGCAGTCCGGCAACATACGCTCTTACGCCGCGTGGGTCGCCATCGGAGGCGCTGTCGTGATCGCCTACATGGTCTGGATGGGAGTGACAAAATGAACGATTCCATCCTCACATTGGTCACGTTTGTTCCTGCAGTCGGTGCGCTGGCGTTGATGCTGATGCCCCGGAATGACCGCGCTCTGCGCTGGACGGCGCTCATCATTTCTATAGCGACATTCGGCCTCTCTCTCCTTCTGCCGATATATTATGAACACGGCAGGTCCGGTTTTCAGTTTGAGGTGAATCACAACTGGATTGGCCAGGCCATCCACTACCACATGGGAGCTGACGGCATTTCCATGTGGCTGGTGCTGCTCACCACCCTGCTTGTTCCTGTGAGCGTGCTGGTTTCATGGAAATCAATTCATGACCGGGTGAAGGAATTTTTCGTCCTGCTGCTGCTGCTGGAAATGGCAATGATCGGCGTTTTCCTCTCGCTGGACATGTTCCTCTTCTATGTCTTCTGGGAAGCCACGCTGATCCCCATGGCCTTGTTGATCGGCATGTATGGGCATGAGCGCAGGGTTTACGCCGCTGTGAAGTTTTTCCTGTACACAATGGTGGCTTCAGTCTTCATGCTGGCGGCTGTTATCTGGCTCTACACGCACAATCCGCAGCACAATTTTGAATACGATGCTTTCCGCAAAGTAATTGGCAGCGGCGCCGTTTCGCCGACAACGCTGCAATGGCTTTTCCTCGGCTTCTTTATTGCCTTCGCCGTAAAGGTCCCATTGTTTCCGCTGCATACATGGCTGCCCGATGCACACGTAGAAGCGCCTACCGCAGGCTCCGTCCTGCTGGCCGGCGTACTCCTCAAAATGGGAACTTACGGTTTGCTGCGCTTTAACGTCGGCTTGTTCCCTGACCAGGCAGCTTACAACTCAACCTGGATTAACGTGCTGGCCGTAATCGGCATTATTTACGGCGCGCTGGTCGCGCTGGTGCAACCGAACCTTAAAAAGCTGATTGCCTACTCTTCCGTCAGCCATCTTGGGTTCGTCGTGTTGGGCATTTTCAGTCTTACTACCATCGGCACGGACGGCGCGGTTTACCAGATGCTGAACCACGGTATCTCTACCGGCGCGCTCTTCATGCTGGCTGGCATGCTCTATGAGCGCAAGCACACCTACGAATTTAAAGAATTCGGCGGGCTCGCGACTCCCATGCCGGTATATGCAACGTTCTTTTTACTGGCTGTGCTCTCTTCCGTCGGGCTGCCGCTGCTGAATGGCTTCGTCGGCGAGTTTCTTGTCCTGAGCGGCACATTCCAGAGCGCGGTCCCTCATCACATCTTATTCACGGTTCTCGGAACCAGTGGCGTGATCTGGGGTGCGTGTTACCTGCTGTGGATGTACCAGAAAGTTTTCTACGGACAGATTCACCATAATGAAAACAAAACTCTGCCGGAGATTGACGGCCGTGAGCGCATCTCACTGGTTCCTCTGGTCGTGATGTCTATCATCATGGGCGTGGCTTCGCCTTACTGGATGCGATCGATTGAACCGGCAGTCACCAGCACTATAGAACGCGTTGCTGAAGCGGTAAAGGCGCAAGCGCAGAAACGTGTCATCTACAGGATCTCTGAATCCGCGCAAACTCATATATCAGCCATCAACAAACCAAATGCCGCTTCTCCGGTCCAAAATGATTCCACCACGGGCGGACAAAAATAGATGAACCCGATCCACACAATTGATTACATTCGCATTTTGCCTGAGCTGATGCTCACCGCCTTTGGCATTGTGGTAATGATGGCGGACCCACTATTGAAGCCCGGCGCCAGCCGCAAAAGTTTGGGATTGCTTTCCCTGGCCGGAACGCTGGCCGCCATTGCCGCCACTTTCTGCCAGATTGCGTGGCTGCACCGCGATCCATCGCTGGCCGATCCGGGCTGGTTCGGCATGGTGCGGGTTGATAGCTTCTCCATCTTTTTTCATCTGCTCATTCCGGCCATCTCAGCAATTTGCATTCTCATGTCGCTCGAATACCTTGATGCGCAAAATATTCGCAGCGGTGAATACTACGCTCTGATTCTGTTTGGCACGGTAGGCATGGTGCTGATGTCATCGGCGGTTGAGCTGGTGCTGATCTTTATCGCCCTGGAAATTTCTTCCATATCGACTTACATACTCGCTGGATACCGGCGGCGCAATGCGGGCAGCACTGAGTCCGCGATCAAGTACTTTCTGCTTGGCTCCTTTGCCACCGCTTTCTTCCTGTATGGCGTTGCCATGATCTTCGGCGCAACCGGGTCCACAAGCGTTTTAAAAATCGCTGCCGCGCTTGGCGATAACCCCGGACTGCTTGCCATTGCCGCCACGGCGCTCATGATTATTGGACTGGGCTTTAAAGTCGCCGCCGCGCCGTTCCACGTGTGGACGCCCGATGTTTATGAAGGCGCTCCTGCTCCCATTGTGGCGCTGATGTCCACCGGCCCCAAGGCCGCCGCATTTGCCGTTTTGCTGCGCGTGTTGTTTGCCACCACATCAGCCCACTGGTTCCCGCTGATCTGGGTTTGCGCCGCCCTTTCCATGACGCTGGGCAACTTCGGCGCGCTGATGCAAAACAATGTTAAGCGCATGCTGGCATATTCTTCCATAGCGCACGCAGGCTATCTTCTAGTGGCATTTGCCGCCAGCAATGACATTGGGATCTCCGCCGCAATCTTCTATACCGCCGCTTATGCCGCGATGAACGTTGGGGCGTTCGCCGTGGTCAGCCATTTTGCCGCGGGCGGTGAACGTTACGTTTTAATTGATGACTATTCCGGCCTTGGACGCCGGTCACCCTTGCTGGCCTTCACGCTGACTATTTTCATGCTGTCGCTGATTGGCATACCGGCAACCGCTGGGTTCCTGGGCA
Source organism: Candidatus Angelobacter sp. (assembly GCA_036495645.1). Taxonomy (GTDB): domain Bacteria; phylum Acidobacteriota; class Terriglobia; order Terriglobales; family Acidobacteriaceae; genus Angelobacter. The sequence goes on along the minus strand of DASXMN010000069.1, from coordinate 31,486 downwards.
AGTATTATGTGTTCACTGCCGCGCTTTCACCCTCGGCGCACCCCACCGCGCTTGTCTGGCTTACCGTGATTGGTCTGGTCAACAGCGCTGTAGCTTCGTTCTACTATCTGCGCTTGATCGTGGTGATGTATATGCGTGAGCCGGTTGTGGCTGAAGCTCCTGCGCCAGCTACAGCATTCATGCGGCTGGCCCTGGTGCTTGCCGCCATCGCTACAATTTATCTTGGAGTAATCCCAGGGAAAGTTCAGGACCTATCCATGGCGGGCGCACGTGATTTATCGCCCACAGGTACTGCAGTCAGCGCTCTTCCGCCCGGTATGCAGACCACAATGCCCGTTGCGATTACTCAGGCGAAATAGTCACGTCACGACGGGCAAACACGGCACAGGCGGCAATCAGAAAAACAAGCGTTTGAAATACTGCACTGAGCATGATCGTTCCCAGACCGCTTACCGGCTGAAAATGGAAGAACCACAATGCGCGAAACAGCGCGCCCAATGGATAGAGCGCCCAGGCAGTCTTAATTCCCACCTGATCCAGGGCTATAGGCAAAGCTAAAACAACCGAGGTTGCAGCCATAGCCAGCAAAGGATGCAGAAAAGCAGCAAAAAACAGGGCCGTGGAAGCTGAAGCCACGCAGCAGAAAAAAAGCGCCAACAAGATTCCGCCAAGGCCATTTGCAGCAATTCCCGATTGCTGTCCCAGCCATGCAGCCGTTCCACCAACCAACAGGCAAAACATCGCTGAAACGATGGCGCAGCCACACAATGTTCCGCTCAAGTACTGCCAGCGATAAATCCCCTTGGATAACACAGCCAGAATCCGGCGGCTCTTGCGCTCTGTCTGTAAGACAGGAATGGCTATCATCGTCGCAAAAAGAACAGCGTAAGCCGCGTTCCAGCGCAGGAAAAATAATATCTCCTCAGACTGCGTATGCAAGCGATAAATGCTGCCAAGCCCGATCACATACGCGCACATAACGGCGGCAGCAACCCACTGGCTGCGGACAAAATTGATGCCGATCAGGATAATGGCTCGCATTGGTTAGTGTCTGGAAGCAAAGATTGCCAGAGATGTGCCGTCACCCACGATGAGGTCTCCGTGGGAGGAAATGGAATAGTAGATGTTGCTGCTGTGCAATGGCACCGAGATCACCGGCTTGTTGCTGCTTTTGAATTCGTACAACTCAAGACGCAACGGCTGGGCGTTCGCGATGGGTATGTTGCTTGAGGTCTCCCAACGAACTGTGCGGTGCTCGATCTCAATCGCAATATAGTCCCCGGCATCCATCACAGAGCTCACAAAATTATCCGATCCAAGTTTCTGGGAAAAGAGCTTTTCGCCGGTCCGGGGAAATACGGAAAAATGACCACAGCCGAAAGCGGCAAATAATTGGTGTTCCAGGGCAGCAAGCTGATAGCGGCATGGCTGCTTTACCGAATACCAGTCTGGGAGAATCGGCAACCATCTTCCATCAAAATCCAGCAAGCCAAACAGACTTGCGGACGCTGAAGGCTCGGGAGTGGACGCGAGCAGGAAATGGTCGCCCGCACTCCAGTAGTCCCAGAAGGATGGCAAGCTGAAGTTCCGGGTCAATTGCAGTGTCTCAGCATTCAAAATTTCCACATCGGTCTGTGCTTTTTCAACCCTGGAGGTTGGCGAAATCGCGTTGCGCTTGAATACCTGCTGATGAAGCAGCATAACCTCGTCACCTGAAGGCGAAACGCCGATTTGCCATCCTTCTTCCGCCGCCTGCCGTTTCAACGGCAGCGCATGTGAAGCCAGCCGCTCAAAGTTGGCCGAGTAAAGGTAGAGAATGTCTCCGGTGCGGACAAGAAACCTGCCATCGCGCGTGGCCATGACTTTGGAAAAATCTGCGTTGGTGGGAAGGTTCAGCGACTTTATGTCACTGCCGTCTTGCGCGTTCAGCACCCGGATTTGAAGAATGAAGTTTCCGGAGCCGCCGCTGGCGTCGCGCGCAGAGAGCCTGGCCGGACCACGCGAGCGATTGACCTGATAGATGAGAATACGTTCCGGCGAGATAAAGAGCACACCCTGATGGAGCGTCCAACGAAAGTTAATGGTGCGGTCAAATGCCTGGAACTCGAATCTTTCTCTGAGATCGATCTTCCACTTTGGCTCCGGGCTCGGGGAAGTGGCCGCTGCGGGTAAGCTCAAGCAAAGTAAGAGCAGGGATTTCGTCCACAGCTTCATTGCCGAACCTCTGTGCCTTCTTGTCCGGCGTTTCCTCGGCCGCCCTGGTTTGACAGCTCTACAAACAATTCTTCCAGTGAGCGGCGAACAGGATTCACTGCCACCACCTCACCGCCTGCAATCCATATTTTTTCAATTGTCTTACGCTGGTCTGCTGCGGTGACTGTGATTTTGAAAATCCCGTTCTGCTCTGTGCCTGGAAAAAGCGTTGCGTCAATGCTTTTGGCGGTGATTACGAACCTGTCTTGTGCTTCCAGCAGTTCGGCCAGCGTGCCCACGCGGACTACCCGGCCTTTTATGACGATGGCGATGCGATCACAAATTTGCTCCACTTCAGACAGCAGGTGCGAACTCAGGAAAACTGTCTTCCCTTCTTCCCGCGCTCGCAGCAGAATTTCCCGCACGCGGATGCGCCCCAGCGGGTCGAGAGCGGAAGCAGGTTCGTCGAGGATGAGTAGTTCCGGGTCATTGACAAGAGCCTGCGCCAGTCCTACACGCTGCAACATCCCGCGGGAAAACTTGCCGGCATTGCGGTTGGCAGCGTCAGTCAGTTCCAGTTCCTTGAGCATCTCCGCAGCGCGCTGCCGCAACTGCGGATCACGCATACCATTCAGGGCCCCATAAAACCGCACCAGGCTGGCGGCCGGCCGATGATAGAGCGCGACATTTTCCGCAAGAAATCCCACTCGGCGGCGGGTGGAGGCATGTCCAAAGCTGTGCCCCAGCATTTCTCCGCGTCCGCTGGTTGGGAACATCAATCCAATGGCAAGATGCATGGCCGTGGTTTTGCCGGCGCCATTGGGGCCAAGAAAGCCAAATATCTCGCCCTGCTCAACCCGCAAAGAAAAATCGCGCAGCGCCGTGACCCACTGGTTTCTGAAGAAGCCGCGGTATTGCTTGGTCACGTTGTCGAATACAAGAGCCGGAAGGCTGGGCATGGGTGCACTCAAGAATAACACCTGCGCATTCTGCTTCAGCAGCGTATACAAGTCCATTTTGGAAATAGGTACTGTGAAAGATTTTGCGCACAAGGAAGGCGGTGAGTGCCACAGCGCTGACGTCACGCAAAAAAAAGCCTTCGCCGCAGCGAAGGCTTTTTTTGACAGCAAATGCTACGAGGTGCGCAGGAAAAGCAGCACAAAGGTGAACAGTACCAGGGACTCAATGAAAGCCAATCCGATAAAGAGTGCGAGTTGGATACCATCGCGTGCCCCGGGATTGCGAGCCAGCGCCTCAGCGACGGAACCTGCAACTTTACCCTGGCCGAGTCCAGCCAGTCCGGCAGCCAGTCCCATGCCCAGGCCCACGCCGATCGGCACAGACCAGTTGCCACCAGGCGCTCCGCCAGACGTTTGCGCATAGACCGGCGATGCGACCATCAGGATTACAAAAAACAACAACAGAAAAGTAACTTTCCTCATCTTCCTCCTTATGATTTGCTGCCAGTGGGTGGTTGACGTTCGTCCTAGGGGACGGCGCCCTCACGCTTGCAGCGGTTACACTCTAATGCGCTTCACTGACCGCCATGCCCAGATAAACCAGCGTCAGCATGACAAAAATAAATGTCTGCACCAAGGATACAAACAGGTGCAGACCCAGGAAAGCGACCGGCACCAGTATTGGAACCAACGAAAAGAAGGCCAACGTGACCATGTCGCCGGCAAACATGTTGGCGTAAAGACGGACGGTCAATGACAATATGCGGGCGAAGTGACTGATGACTTCAATCAGGAACATGAGTGGCCACAAAGGCCACATGGGCCCAATGAATTGCTTTATATAGCGATGCTTGTGGATGCGCAGTCCATGAAAATGGTAGTAAACAAACGTTACAACAGCGCAGCCCAATGGAACCACCGGACTGGCTGTGGGCGAATCAAATCCGGGGACCAACCCGAGCAAATTGGAGAGCAGAATGAAATATCCCAGAGCAATGCAATAGGGCAGATATCGCTCAAAGCCGTGGCCGATGACTCCGTGGCCCTGTTCGGCGAGAAACTCATGCATAGCCTCCGCCAGATGCTGCAAGCTGCCCGGCTTTTCCACTGACATGCTTGCCCGGATAGCCAGAAAGAAAAGCAGCAGCAACGCCACAACCAGAACTTCCATGGCTACGGCATTGGTGATGGGCGCGGCAGGATGCGCAGGCTGCACGCCGAGATGGCGCAGCAAAGAAGTGGTCATCGCGCCAAAGTAACGATTCAGGACTGCAGTAAACCAGAGTTGCTCAGGCATGGTTCCAATACGTAAAAGTGAAATTTAAAACCAAAATCTTAGTCGGAGGCTTGGTCTATCTTGCTGATCACAAGTGCTTCGTAGATCCCCTCGCCCATTGAGGCGATGATCGGCAAAATCAGGCCCACAATAAAGCCCACGAGCAGCCTTGGAGAACTTTTTAATATAACATACGTCACCGCGATTACCAGGAGGTAGCGCCCGGGAAAAGGAAACGCAAAACGGAACCTTGAACGGGCCGCGGCGCCTGGAGTAAGCATCCGCTGGACAAGCCGCTCAGTGCCATGGTGCAGCCAGACAAAATTGATGTATGCCACCAAAGATCCAATGGCCACACACAGCCCGCTGCGCCAACCTGCAAATAAAGCCGCAGCCAGAGCGGCAATGGCGCTTAGAACAATAGCCACACGCAGAATGCGGCGGTAAGCGCCCGATAAGCGCTCTTCGACAATGGCAGAACCACCCCATCCGACCGGCCCATTCATGTGTCTTTGCCTGCTTTAATCATTCCGCGTATCAGCTCAATAAACCCGGCAACGCACCCTACAAGAAGGCCAACCAACGTAATCCATGAGGTTTTGAGCCAGCGGTCCAGCGCGGCCCCAATCAGCAATCCCGTCACGATTGCGGCAGGCAGAACAAACCCCAGATTGCTGTAGCGGCCAATTTGCCGCCACATGTTCTGGTCATTCTTGTTCTTCTCCGGGGCCGGATCAGGCATGTGGCCAGTCTAGCAGCAAGGCAGCGGATCAGGAATGGCCGTAAACTGGCAGATTTTATCCTCCTGCATGCCACGGGCAAGCTGGCTGCAACCTTGGCTATAATCATGTATTGAGAACTATGTCGCTAACCGCCCTACATCCCTGGCTCGCTACGGAGAATGCCCGCATAGGCGCTTATAACGGCGTTGAGACCGTGCTCCATTTTGGCGATCCGGCAGCGGAATTGGCGGCACTGCGGACAGGTTGTGGTCTGTTCGCCATGACGTGGCGTGGAAAGATCAACGTTACCGGCAAAGACCGCACTCGCTGGCTGCATAACATGGTCACCAACAACGCGCGCGATCTGCCGGTCAACCACGGCAATTACAACTTTGTGCTCAACGCACAGGGCCGGATTCTTGGCGATATGTACATCTTCAATCGGGGCGAATCATTCACCCTGGATACGGATGCCGCGCAAGTAGAAGCTCTGGTCAACACCATGAAGCGCTTCATCATCATGGATAAGGTTGAACTTACACCCGTGGGTGAGGATTTGATTTCACTCGGTGTATGCGGGCCTGAGGCAGAGACCGTCCTCACCAAAGCCGGAATCAATGCCGCAGGTATGGCGCCGCTGGAAATACGCAACTTTAGCATTGCGAGTCTTCCCATTACATTGATTGCCGGACCTGCGAAGAAACCGGATTGGTTTGAGATTTGGTTCGACCACGCCCAAGCGCAAGACATGTGGAGCAGGCTGACCGAAGCGGGAGCGCAGCCCGTTGGGGCCGATGCCCTGGAAACGTGGCGCGTGATACGCGGCATTCCACACTACGGCAAGGACATCCGCGACCGCGACTTGCCGCAGGAAACGGGGCAGATTGATGCTCTGAACTTTACCAAGGGCTGCTATATAGGGCAGGAGATCGTAGAGCGGATACGCTCCCGCGGCCACGTGCATCGGACATTTACAGGCTTTGAATTTCCCGGCGCGGTACCCGCAATGGACGGCAGCGAACCAGACCGTCGCGCCCCAGCCGAGGTAACCAGTGTGGCGCGTGTGCCCTCTCCGGTGGGGGAGAAGAACATTGGCCTGGGCTATGTTCGCCGCGAGGTAATGGCTGCGGAATCAGAGGTTGACCTGAATGGCGTAGTCGCCAGGGTCGTGGAACTACCATTTGAAATCTAAATAAAATATTGAGGGGATGAATGGCTGAGAAGAAAACAGAGTTTGTCGTAACCGATCGGCGCAGGTTTGGATCCGAAGGCGAAGCGCGGCCGGATGCTCCAATAGCGGAAGAAGAAAAATCCGCGACAGCACCGCCACGCGCAACGCAGGCACCACCTTCAGCCAAGCCCCAGGCGCCGCAAGAAAACGCGAGTAAGGCCCAATCGCCCGGCGCGGGTACGCCAACCGGCGCGCCACAGGAAGAGGAACTGCCTGCGCCACCGACGGATAAAGAGCAACATGAACAGCATGAGGCGTATCGGGCATCTGGCAAAAAGATTGATGAGATGATCGCAGCCGCGGGAAAGACCTCTGAAAGCGGTCCGCTGGAGATGAATTTTGAGCGCGTGATCGAGTCGTTTTACATGAGCGCGCTGATCCAGATGGGCGCCATCCGGCAGGATAATGAGCAGCCGCGCATTGATATTATCGGCGCACGGCAGACCATAGATTCTCTCACCGTGCTTCAGGAAAAAACTAAAGGCAATCTCACGGACCGCGAAAAAACATTGCTCCAGAACGTGCTCTTTGAGCTGCGGATGGCCTGGATTGAGATCACCAATGCCGTCGCTACTTCTGCGACCAAGCCGGGAGCTATGCCGCCAGGAGCCGTACCGCCGCTCAGCCAGAAATGAAAGCAATCCTCACCGTGCTCGGCAGCGGCACCTCAATGGGCGTTCCGACTATTGGGTGCAACTGCCGCGTATGTACGTCAGAAGATCCGCATGACCGGCGCACCCGCCCGTCCATTCTGCTGGAATACGACGGCCACTTTGTGCTCATTGATACCACGCCGGATTTCCGCCAGCAGGCTATTCGCGAAAAAATCACGCGGCTGGACGCGATCCTATACACGCATGCTCACGCCGACCATATTCTGGGCCTTGACGATGTGCGCCCGCTCAGCTTTAAACGCGAAGGCAAAATCCCGCTTTATGCGCATAAAGCCGCAGCGGACGGCCTGGAAAACATCTTTAGCTACATCTTTAAATCAGATTATAAATTTGGGGGCATAGCGCGGGTGGAGATGAACCGGCTTAACGGACCAGTAAATCTCTTTGGCGCGCGCTTTGAGCCGATAGAAATTGTGCATGGCGAAGCGATGATCCACGGCTTCCGCTTTGGCTCCGCTGCGTACCTCACTGACTTCAGCGAAATTCCAGCGGAGTCAAAAGAAAAACTTCTTGGGCTGGATATCCTTTTTCTGGACGCGCTGCGGCACCGTCCACATCCCACGCACTCTACGGTGGCAAATTCGCTGAACATGGTAGAAGAATTGAAGCCAAAACGTGCTTTCTTTACGCACATCTCGCATGATCTGCCGCACCAGGAAACCAATAAGAACCTGCCGGAACACGTACGGCTGGCACATGATGGTTTAAAGCTGGAGTTCGAGATCGCATGAAGATATTCCGTTCGCTGGAGGAAGTGCCTGCGGATTTTGGACCCACCATTGTCACCGTGGGAAACTTTGACGGCATCCACTGCGGCCATCAGCATGTGTTGCGGGAAGTGGTCGGGCGCGCCCGGCAAAATCACAGCAAGGCGGTAGCTGTTACCTTTGAGCCGCATCCGTTCCGCATTTTGCGGCCTGACGTTACGCCGCGCCTGATTACGCCATTGCCAAAGAAAGAGGCGCTGCTGGCTGAAACCGGGTTGGACGCGCTGCTGGAAATTCCTTTTACGCGCGACTTTTCCATGACCACGGCGGAAGAATTTGCTCGCAACATACTGGCAGGCAAGCTGCACGTGAAAGAAGTGCATGAAGGGGACAATTTTCATTTCGGACATAATGCGCAGGGCACCACCGCAAGCCTAAAAAAACTTGGGCGGCAATTTGGTTTTGAAGTGAAAGTGTATCCCGTAATGATGGTACGCGGCATTCCTGCTTCCAGCAGCCAGGTACGGGCGCTACTGATTGCCGGGAAAGTGAGCATGGCGCGGAGGCTGCTTGGGCGGGTCTTCAGCATTATCGGCGCTCCCGGACGCGGTCGCGGCTATGGCCACAAATACACGGTCCCAACCATCAATTTGAGCCGCTATGACGATCTGGTACCGGGAAATGGAGTCTATCTCACGCGTACGCGCGTGGACACCGAAACTTTTAATTCGGTCACGAATGTCGGCCTGCGACCCACATTCGGCGACGAGTCTTTTGCTATTGAAACCCATCTGCTTGATTTTCATCCGCTCGATGTGACGGCGCAGACGGAAGTCGAGATTTCATTTCTGAAATGGCGCAGGCCGGAGATTAAGTTTCCTTCCATTGAAGCGCTAAGAGCACAGATCGGCGAAGATGTGCTGAGGGCACAGAGGTATTTTGGGCTTATATTAAAGGAGCAGCTATCACGAAGGGATAAGTAATACTTCAAGCAGCACAACCCTGTTATCAGTAATACACTTTACCGAAGAGCAGCAGTTGTCAGCTTTACTTTTCCACTTTCAATTTTAAAGAAAGTGAAACCATCTGCTGCTGAAAAGGAAATTGCGTTATTGCCCAGTTCCGTTTCGGGCACGTATTCAGCCATCATCTCGCCGCTTGATTGGTTGAGAATTATGTACTCTGGAACGATGCCATAATCCCCTTCATTCTTTGCAAGCCAGACCGAAATTAGGCCTCGGGAAATGGCAATTTTAGTAGCAGAGTATTCTTCCGGTTTTTCATACTTTATGCGTCGAACGATATCCCCCTCTTGTCCCATAACAAGTATCTCATTTCCTTGAAGTATGTATAAACACCCATCTTTGCCAATGGTTGATCCGCCTTCACTAATTTTTTTTATCGCCTTTGCCACATCTATCGCTGATATATCATCTTTCAGCTGCTTCTTAATTGTTCCAGACTCATCAAAAAATGTGATTAGGCTCTTACCTCTCAATTCCGGAGCAGCCTCCGGAAGATAAAAACCAGAAACGATTATTGTTCCGCTCTCAAAAACAGCAAAATCATTTACAGCAAATTTCTCAGGTATGTACAAGATGGTCCTTTGTATAACCGCACCTGCGGACGAGAATTTAATAGAATATATTTTTTTGTCCAATCCCTGAGCCAGAATAGAAACAATCCCCTCTGGAGTAACGCTGAATCCCAAAAACATAAGGTGAGTCTGGCTAATTTCATCGGCGACATAAACCGTGGGCGCATACGAAGAATGTGAGAGTTTTAATACAACGGCTGCGGAAAAACTCCCAGTATTAGCATGGAAAAACATATCTCCATCTTCATCGGATTGTGGCGTTCCATAAAACCCAAATTGGGGAATATCGAGTAAGCGCGTATGCCCCGCTTTTAACACACGCGCCTGCGTTTTGCCAGAGTCGATATTGGACGGCAAAAAAGCAACCAGAAGCAACAGTATACTGAGCCACATATTTCGGATTCCCGATTATTTGTATCTATATACGTTTGCGTTGATCTCGCAATTTAGCTTCGAGCCAGTTATTGAACTCCGATTTATCAGTGGAACAGGAGACAAACTTAATTTTGGGCTCGTTACCAAATATTGCATCATGAAAAGCTTTCGCATCCGCACGTGCAAACCACTCATCCGGGTGAGCAAAAGCGTCATTCGGGTTTGTAGCTTTTGCATCCAGGCAATCTCCCGGCAAGAGATATCCGCAGACGCCACCCGAATTACAAGGGCTAATGATACCTCCAGTTCCGGTCTCACAACCAGTACCAAATCCAACACAAACCGGAAGCCTTACAAGACCGCCTTCGCAACAGGTAACTTGCTGAATAGCAACATGATCCCCGCACTGTGCCATGGCAACAACGGAAACCAAAAAGAAGAACACCAAAGCGAGCACGCCATTTTTCATTTTTGACCCCTCCTAGGCAACATCGACGAGTGAAGTATAGGTGACGGTATCGTCAAATAGTAGGAAATTTTATTAGGCAATATTGCTTTTTTTGAGATTAGGAATGAGTGGGCAAATAGATATAAAAGATTTTATGTATTAAGCTATTGATTCAAAAGATAGTTATAGATGGTTGACCTGGCATGCATATTAATTCCCATTTTGGCGCAAGGGCTATTTTTTTTACTACCGAAGCATATGACCTTCCTGTTTAGTTTTCCGTATTGGAGAACAATGTTTATCGTGGGTTCATTCGCGGGTTCCCGAGCCTTCTTGGGGGCGACAATTTTCTAAACTGGTAGAATCCCCCCAATGGCTTCCACCACGCTCCCAACTCTTACTCAGGCTACTTCAGCGCAAAAGCGCACGCTGATTGCGGCAGCGCTGGGCTGGGCCCTGGATGCGTTTGACGTGATGCTGTACAGCCTGGTCATTGCCCATGTGATGGCGGCTTTTGGCATTTCCAAGTCGACGGCCGGATGGCTTGGCACTTTCACTCTGCTGGCTTCAGGCATTGGTGGCGTACTCTTTGGATTTATTGCTGACCGCATCGGACGCACAAAGGCGCTGATGCTCAGCATTCTGACCTATTCGGTGTGTTCCCTGGGCTCGGGGCTGGCAACCACTATCCCCATGCTGGCCTTTTTCCGCTTTGTGCTTGGATTGGGCATGGGCGGCGAGTGGAACACTGGAGCAACATTGGTTGCCGAAACATGGCCGGTCCACCTGCGGGCCAAGGCAATGGCGCTGGTGCAAAGCTCATGGGCCTGGGGTTACGCTGCCGCAGCTGTGGTGGCGGGACTGATCCTGAACTCTACGCAGAATTGGCGGTTCGTTTTCTTTGCCGGCATTTTGCCGGCGCTGGTTACTCTCTGGATCCGCAAAAGCGTCCCTGAATCAGAGGTGTGGGAGCGGCACAAAGCGGCGGCGCATGACGTGACGCCTTTCAGCGAAATCTTTTCCCGCGAGCTGCGCAAGAGCACAGTGTTTCTCTTTCTGCTGAACTTCTTCGGACTCTTTGCATGGTGGGGCCTTTTCACCTGGATCCCAACCTACATGGCTTTGTCCGTTGACAAAGGCGGCCGCGGATTCGGACTGCTTCAGATCACAACCTTCCTGGTGGTGCTCAACCTGGTAGGGATGTTTCCCGGCTACGTCAGCTTTGGGTGGATAGCAGAGCGCTTGGGACGCAAACGCTCGCTTATGCTTTACCTGTTCTGCGCAGCCTTATCAGTTCCCATCTATGCGGCGGCCCGATCATCCTGGGCCATTATGATTTTGGGTGTAATCGTGGCATTTTTCGGCACGGGATTTTTTTCCGGTTCCGGACTGATCGGCAGCGAACTCTTCCCTACCAGTGTCCGCGCCCGGGCCCTCGGTTTCACATACAATGGCGCGCGAACCCTCAGCGCGCTAGCACCTTATACGATTGGCAGGCTGGCACAAGCCAGAGATCTTTCCTGGGCATTTTCTTTCTCTGCCCTTGCTTTTCTGCTGGCGACTGTGATGGCGTCACAACTGCCGGAGACGAAGGGGAAACAGTTGGAGTAGCCGCAGATTGGCGCAGATGAACGCAGGTAAAAAGCAAGCCGTGAATGTCCGCGCACAAACACGAATCAAATTCAAAGTGTTTTATCAGATTTGTTGATTCGCGTTAATTCGTGGCCAACTTATGCGCATTTGCCGATGCATCCGCATTCTTCTTCGGTTAACACCATCCGAGGCGGCGATTAACGATTCGGGCAACATAACCTCCCACAATTAGTCCGATTGCGCCACCCGCAACAATTCCGCTCAGATAAGCGACTATAGCAATCCAAGCAAATCGTATCCCTCCCAACAGTTTCCCGGTAATGAGCAGGACACCAAGTGAAAGCACGAAGGACCCAAACAAACCAAAGGTTGAACTCAAAATCATATAGCAGCTGAGGAAGCGGAACCGCGGCCATAGTAATAGTAAAAGGCTGGCAAAGAGACATAGCAGCCACAGCAGAACGATCAGAAAGAATGGCATTGTCCCTCTAATTATGGAGCAATTTTAGACCGGTGCCGGCGTTCCAGTAGGTTGCGCCACATTCTTCTTCGGCCGCCTATTCGCCTGTAAGATCTTCTTTCGTAAACGGAGCGACTTGGGCGTGACTTCCACCAGTTCATCGTCAGCCACAAATTCAATGGCCTGTTCCAAGGTCAGGTTTTTGAATGGGACCAGGCGGATGGCTTCGTCGGCAGTGGAAGCGCGCATATTGGTCAGCTTTTTTTCGCGGACGGCGTTTACGTCAAGATCGACTTCACGGGCATTCTCTCCCACAATCATTCCTTCATACAGTTCCACGCCGGCGCCTACAAACAAAACACCGCGTTCCTGCAGGCTCCAGAGCGCATAGGCGGTTGAGGGGCCGTTGCGGTCGGAAACCAGCGCGCCAGTCATGCGGTGGGGGATTTCTCCCAGCCATTCGGTGTAACCATCAAAAAGCGAATTCAGAATCACCGTGCCGCGAGTATCGGTGAGCAACTCTGAGCGTAGGCCGATCATGCCTCGGCTGGGAATGGTAAATTCCAGGCGGACGCGGCCTGAGCCATGGTTGTGCATCTTGAGCATCTGGCCTTTGCGCGCGCCCAACTTCTCAATCACCACGCCGATGAATGCGTCGGGAATATCCACCATCAGTTTTTCCTGCGGCTCCATGAGCTTGCCGTCAATGCGCTTGGTTACGATCTCCGGCTTGCCCACTGCCAGTTCATAACCTTCACGCCGCATGGTCTCAATCAGAATGGAAAGTTGAAGCTCGCCGCGGCCCAGTACTTTGAAAGAATCGGTGGCGCCCACATCTTGCACGCGCAGAGAAACGTTGGTGAGCAGCTCTTTTTCCAGCCGTTCACGCAAATTGCGTGAGGTAACATAGGTCCCTTCGCGTCCGGAAAACGGGGACGTGTTCACGGAAAACTGCATGGCAATGGTGGGCTCATCAATCACAATGTGCGGCAGCGGCGCGGGATTCTCTACGTTGGTGATGGTTTCACCGATTCCGATGCCTTCAACACCGGCGATGGCCACGATGTCGCCGAGTTCGGTTTGCTCAATATCGACGCGCTTGAGGCCGCTGAAGGAAAACAGTTTTGTGATCTTCCATTTCTGGAGTGAGCCATCCAGCTTGGCGATGCCGGCTTCCTGGCCATTGCGGAGCGTTCCGTTAAATACGCGGGCGATGGCAAGGCGTCCGAGATAATCGCTGTAATCAAGGTTTGCGACAAGAATCTGCAACGCGCTCTCAGGATCGCCGGCGGGCGGTGGCGTATTTTTTAAGATCGCGTCAAACAAGGGCCGCAGGTCTTCACCCGGAACGTCAATGCTGGTGGAAGCTGTGCCAGCTTTTGCGTTGGTATAGAGTACGGGAAAATCTAGCTGGTCTTCGCGTGCGTCTAAATCAATAAATAAATCGTAAAGCTCATTCAATACTTCCTGAGCGCGGGCATCTGGGCGGTCAATTTTATTGATCACCACCACGGGCGGCAAGCCTGCTTCCAGGGCTTTGCTGAGAACGTAACGCGTCTGCGGCAGAGGACCTTCGCTGGCGTCCACCAGAAGCATAACGCCATCCACCATTTTCAGGGCGCGTTCCACTTCGCCGCCAAAGTCGCTGTGGCCGGGTGTATCGACAATATTGATCTTCACATCGTGATACAAAATGGCGGTGTTCTTGGCCAGAATGGTGATGCCGCGCTCGCGCTCCAGGTCATTGGAGTCCATTACGCGCTCAACTACGTGTTCATTGGCGCGAAAAGCGCCGCTCTGGCGCAGCATGGCGTCTACCAGCGTGGTTTTTCCGTGATCAACGTGCGCGATAATTGCGATATTACGAATACGGGAATTCAAATCGGTATCAGGCTCTCTGTTCTCAAAAGAATGGGTTCTCTCTATTCTATCTGGAAATCAGCTCTGGCGCGGGCCGCGCGAGCGCGGCAAAAGAAAAAACGGACGGCGCTGTAGTTTTCAAACCCAGGCCGTCCGCCATCCATCTGACTTGCAACGTGTTTAGTGGGCCAATGTTTTACTGGGAGCAATGTTTAGTGGGACAATGACCGGTCAATTTTGATTCGGTCATCCACGCCCACAATTGCGCTTTCATGAACGGGCTTGAAGCCATCTTTCTGGATGACGATATCGTAATTGCCCGCTTCCACCTGGACTTCCAGCGGCGTTGGCTTTTGCAGCGGCGTTCCGTTGATAGTGACCAGCGCCCCCTTCGGCTCAGTCTTGATTTCAATCCGTGCCATGTTTTGCCCGGAATTGCCATTACCGCCGAAGAGTTTGCCTACTCCACCGCCCACCAGCCTCATGTTGTCAGTGCGTCCGGCTGCCATCAGCGCAGGCGCGTAGTTTACCGATTGGCCGGCCACAAGTTTGAGATCGGTAGTTGCGTCCAGAAAGCCGGGCTTGCGGACTATTACGTTTTGCGTTCCGGGCTCGACCAGAAATTCTATTGGGGTAAGTTTCCCGGTATCTTTTCCGTTGATCCAGACCTCGCTACCTGCTGGCTTGCTTGCAATCGTCATGAAGCCTTTGACGGCAGTCATGCGAACATCGAGCGGGGTGCGCGCACCGGCTGTTACCTGAATATTGCGTGTTTCGGTCGCGTATCCGGGCAGGTTGAACGTAACTTTGTAATTTCCTGGAGTCAGCGCTGGAATTGTTTGCGGCGCTTTCCAGGATTGGCCCGCACGGCCTTGAATCTCCACAGTCGCGCCCATCGGCAGCGACGAAACGATTAACTGCCCTTCACTGGCCGCGGGCGGAGCCACAGAAGCTGCCACGGCGCGGCTCGTTCTGGTTGGCCGCGTTGATGTCGCATGCGTTCTTTCCTGTACTTCCTGCATCGCTGCCGGTGCCGTCGCTTGGCGGCTAAACGGAGCTGGCGTTGTCGAAGCCGGCTGCGTCGCTTGCGTCGTTGTGTCGTCGGGCGGCAAATCTGCGGAACGGTGCTGGAAAATCAGCGCCAATCCGATGATCAGAAATAATCCGCCCACCACGGCTCCCACCAGCTTCCAATGGTTCGCTGTGCTTACCGGAGCTCTGGCCGCGGTTGGCTGCGGCGCAACGCGGCTTGTGCCAGCGGCAGGCGTCTTGATTACCTGGCTCGCTGAAGCCTGCGGCACAGCTCTAAACGTCTGGCTGGCTGAAGGCGCTGAAGGGGACGGCGCAACCTTTATGGCCTGGCTTGCGTTTGGCCCCGGCCCCTGATATGCAGCCATTGATCCTGTGCTATTGGCGCGCGCCACCGGCTCAAACTTGGCTGCTTCTTCCAGCGCGGCAAAGAACTGCTTGCCGCTGCTGTACCGGTCCGCCGGATTCTTGGCAAGCGCCTTCAGCACCACAACCGATAGCTGTTCCGGCACCCGCTGATGCGCCATCTGCATTGGGTGCGGATTCACGTCTGTAATATTGCGGTCCACTTCACCCAGATGCGGGCCGCTGAACGGACTGCGCGCCGTGTAAAGCTCATAAATGATCGTCGCGGCGTTAAAGAGATTGGCTGCGCGATCTACCGCCTTATTCTTGATCTGCTCCGGAGAAAGATACGGCTCGTTCTCCAGCTTTTTTGTTGGCGACTGCGTCAGCAGGTTCTTATCGCGAATCACCCCAAAATCCAGAATCTTCAGTGTGCCATCGGGCAGCATCTTGAGGTTGTATGGACTCAGAAAGTGGTGAAAAACGCCTTTGTCATGCGCAAAATCCAGTGCCGCGCAGAGCTGCTTTGCCACCTGCAACACCTCGTTCATTTCCAACTGGCGCTTTGCCGTAAGTTCTTTCAGGGTGGGCGCATCAACAAATTCCGCCGTTATGAACACGGTAAAATCTTTGTAACCGCAGGTATGCAGCTTGGCGATGTTGGGATGGTCCAGTGCGCTGGCGGCACGGGCCTCCGTCAGTATTTTTTTCAGCCGATCGTCAACGTCATCCAGCCATTCCGGCACATCAAACTTGCGCAGCGCCAGAAAGCGGTTCTGCTGCGGATTTCTAACCTGATGGACAACGCCCACGCTCCCGCGCGGCAACTCCTTGATTAACTCAAGGCTGGCCGTGCGAGGGGCCGCAGCCGTAGCTGGGGCCGTGGCGGTAGCAGTGCCAGTAGCGGATGAATCTGTGGCGGTTTCCGGGTTTTCCTGCATCGTGGCGCACCTATGCAAGTCTTGGAGGAGGACACCCGCATCTTACCCTGAAGTCCGCCCCGGCTGCCCATAAGAACAGTGTTCTGCAATTACCAAGGTAATTGGGGATTCTCAAGGCTGGGAGCGTTTATGGGCTCTCTGGCTAGCGCTCGTAAAGGGATAAATAATGGTACAAGACCAAAAACGACTCAACAAACAGAGAATTTTTTCGCGGTCTGATAAAGATGCATCACTGGTCCATCTTAGCTGCTGAATTTATTGTCCTGAAATCGCCTTAATCTCATTCTTCACTTTGACCATTGTCCAATGGCTCATTAGCTACATGGGGGAGAGATGAAGCCCCTCCGTTTGCAGTGGCGGCCTTCGCCTTGAGGATGCGGTTCATCGCGCGATTCACCTTCTTACGTGCTTCATCCGCCTTTTCACCTTCAATCACATCTCTCTTAAGAACTTCCTGTGTGAGCACAGATTTAATTTGCTCTATATCAATTTTCACGTCGGGAGAGATGTGGCGCAGTTCCCGGCGCAGAACATCGAGCACATGATCCGTGAGGAGGGTAGCAGCGATATAGAAGCGATTTAGCGCCTGCCGTTGCGCACTGAATTCCCCCAGCGCAGATTTTATAAACCCTTCCTTAGCCAGCAAAAAGAGCGATTGAATGCACTCTGAGCTTTTAGCGTTCAAAGCCAGGAGATCCAGATCAAGAACAAGGTCCTGACCGACTGGTTTTGTGAATGTGACATTGTAGACCTTCCACTGCGAAGCATTGGTCAACACCACCCAATCAACGCCCTGATTTGCAGCGTAGTCCACGGCCTGTTTGGTATGGCTTTCCTTGAGTTCAATACCTGCGGCCTTTACCTCAATGAGGCACTGCACGTGACCATCCAGTTTGGTTGCCAAATCGCAATAAGTGCCGCGCACCGAAATCTCAGACGTAATCTCGCCATATTTTTCGTAACCAAATAGCTCTGAGAGCATGTCGGTTACGATGATGACGATATCAGACTCATTAACGTCCCTTTGTTTTGCAGATTGGACGATAGGTTGGAATTTTTTAAGGTTGGATGCGATTCGTTCAGCGGCGCGGGCGGGAACTGTAGGCATTCATAGCTCCAATATTGAAAAGGACTGGACAAGTGTGGGCGAATTTATACATCGAAATACGATGAAGTCACGTCGAATCGCCACGGTTCAGCGAATTCCCGAACGGTCGGGTGAGCCGGTGCCCCAACCTTTCGCAGAAGTCGACTTATTTTTTCAAATGCTGAGGAAATGGTGGGATTCGATTCACATCCCTTCCCGCACTTCAACCCACAATAACGAGTTTCTCAAAGTCCCGCAGGGACGCTACAATCTGTAGCCCGGCACGGCAGTGCCGGGTGAGATTAGAGAATAATATGAGTCCCGGAACCGGGGCCCCTGACACGTGCCTTCGGGTGGCGGGGTGGAGGAGGGACGGAACAATGCCCAGTTCTTACGGTAGTAGCCACTTTCACGTAGTCTTCAGCACAAAGAATCGCAAGCGCACGATCTTGGAAAAATCTCAACCGAAACTATGGGCCTATATGGCTGGCATCCTTAAAAACTACGGAATGCACGCGTTGGCCATCGGCGGAATGGACGACCATGTTCACGCTCTGTTCTCGCTTCCCGCTACCATGAGCATTGCCAAGGGCGTGCAGGTGCTCAAGGCAAACTCCTCAGGCTGGATGAACGAAGTCCGTAGTTTCGAATGGCAGGAAGGATATTTCGCTTGCAGCGTGAGCCGATCGCAAATTCCGCGCGTGATGAAATATATCGCCAACCAGCGCAAGCATCATAAAACTATTGACCATGCTGAAGAGATGGCGCGGCTTCTGCGAATACACGGCTTCGATCCCCAAAAATAAATTGTGCCGTCCCTCACGGGACTCACAATTCATCTTCTCCCACCGGGCACTGCCGTGCCCGGCTACAGTTTTGTGGCGTCCCTTGCGGGACTTCCTGTGAATATTCAACAATGGATTGGGGCCTGATGATGAAATCGGGTGGCACATCGACCCGCCACCCGCATAATGTCAGTACTTGGGACTAAGAGCCTGAGGCATCGTCTCTAAAAAAATGTGGCGGAACACCACACAAGGTATGCAAAGACCCACAGCCGGCAATCCGGTCTATTTCTTCAGCCGTCAGCTCGCGAGCGCCACGGCGATTCAGTACTCGGTTCGACATGATTGACTCCTTGAATAGTAAATTTCCTTCATCATTATTCACCGGGCAAATCAAGGATACACCTCCCGGCTGCCGGTGAAAAACCTGTTTGCGGAGGACTCTTGAATCAGAAATCGATTCCACTTTGGGAATCGCTAAAGAGCAACGGGTGGTCGAACTCCAGTCCCGCTCCAGCGGGGACGGTTGATAATAGCCGGGCAAACGACTCAAACGTAGCCGCACTCGCTATCCGCGAGCACGGCCGACGTTATTAGCTACAATCCGCCGCAATCTGCGGGAACTCCATCTCCGTTCGGGAACCTCGGACTCGGGGCTGAACATGGCGCCAGGGTTACGAATCCGCCTTGGACCTTGTTGGTTTCCTGCTCACTTAGTTCGCGGGCGCCAGTGCGGCCCAGTACTCTGTTTTTCTCGTCTGTCATATTGTCTCCTTTAGTTTGTTTTTGCTGTTGCGCTGCCAACGCCTCGCTCACAACAAGGGAGACGCCGGGATGGCGGCCCAGGAACCAGATTCAGCTCAGCATGGGTTCCTTATTTAAGGGTGGCTAACTGAAGCTGGCTATTCCTGAAAGACATTCACTGCCGCTACACGCCGCCACAGTCTGCCGGTACACCGTCCCCGTTTGGGTGTGTGGGGCTAGGCCCTGTGCAGGGCGCTCCCGTGGGGAATCGGAATCCTCCTTGAACGTTTTGGGTTTCTTGATCGCTCAGCTCACGGGCGCCAATGCGGCCCAATACTCTGTTTTCTTTCTTGTCTGTCATATTGTCTCCTTTGCTTTGTTTTTGCTGTTGCGCTGCCAACGCCTCGCTCGCAACAAGGGAGACGCCGGTATGGTGGCCCAGGAACCAGATTCAGCTCAGCATGGGCTCCTTATTTAAGGGTGGCTAACTGAAGCTGGCTATCACAAAACCGATTACAGATTACAGGTTAAAAGAAAATTGTTCTCTGATTCAACCTGCCCCGGTTCAATAAAGTTTTTGCCGGCGGCCGATGCACTATTCCTCGCGCTTCACTCCAGCAGATTTGTGTCTCGCCGTTTGCTGCACAAGGATGGGACACCGGCATTTAACAGATGCCCAGAGTACCGAGGTTGAGTATCGCGCTGCCTACATGTGACTGATTTCTGAATGACACTTGTTGTCGGCTCAAGATTGTTTCTCGCGGCCATGAACTCTGGCGTGGAATGTTGCGTGCACTGTCGCAATCTGAGCTGTTCCCCCCTCCTGAAAGGAACCCTGCCCAATGCCTTCTGCACGGAACAGTCATCTATTAGCAGATCTGCTGCTTTTCATGTTTGTTGTTGTAGCGCCACTCTCGGCGCAGATTACCTACGAAACCACCTACACAACTCAAACGCAGAACAATACTTCAGCCTGCAGCTCTGCAGGCGACAACAATGGCGCCTGTACTGCCGCAAATACTATAACGGGAACAAAAAATAATAATCCCATTCCTATCAACACCAGCAAGATAGATCCTCGCACGCTGCTGGGGGGCTGGTTCACGGGAAACATCTATGGCGCGGACATGGGCTGGTGGCAAAAGCAGGGTCACTTGTGCTGTGTCGGCTATATCTCGACCAACGCTACCGAAGTCCAGGCGCAGTTGCAGGACATGAAATCACGCGGTTACACCGGCATGACCATGGCCTGGGGTGGTGTGAATGGAACCAATTGTACTCTGGCCGGAGGCCAGGGCTGCAACAAAGATATTTCGGTACAGGCTTTTGAACAATGGTTGGCGGCTGCCGCTGCTGACGGCGCCTTCCAAGTGGCAATCCGCGGACAGAAGAGCATGATTGAGGGTACCGGTAATTTCAAGAATACAGGCGAGACCGATCAGGATGCCATGATTCGACAGTTGCAATATGTGCAGAGCCAGTATTTTTCTTCAGCCGGCTACATGAAAATCGAAATCAACGGTGACGGATTGGGGCCACGCCCCATCGTTAGTTTTTTCATTGATCCAACTACCTGCTCAGGTTGTGACTGGGCAGCGATCAAGTCCGCCGTGGGGCATGATGTCCTGTTTATGAAGCAGGACAAGAACAGCTACACCATGACGGGATTCGAGGGAGCGTACTCCTGGGGACCAGCCCAGCCCGATTTTTCCTATGAAAATGATTTTTACGGAGCCTCGCCCAATGGAGCCGTAAACCAACCAGCGACGAAATTGGTCTGGTCAGATGCTTCCAAAGGCTTCAATGATGAAAATCCGAATAACCTCGGGCACTCCATCTGGGATCCTAACGCACCCGCGCGCTTTGTTGACCAACGCTGCGGTCATCAGTGGCTCGATACCTGGGGACACATTTCCACCAATTACCAGGGTTCTACCCGCCGACTGGATGCCGTTCTGGTTCCGACCTGGAACGATTATGAGGAAGGCACTGAGACGGAAACGGGAATCAGCAACTGCTTTGATGCCAGCAATTCAAACCCAATCACCACCACTCTTACTGGCAATACCCTCACCTGGCAAGACAACTGGGACCAGAGTGAGCTCACGAGTTTGGGATTGAGTGAGACCGACATGGAGCAGACAATCTATCAGTATGAGTTCTATGAATCCGATCCCACCAATGATGAGCCATTGCATCTCTTTTATACTCTGCTCAATCCTTCACCCTACGCGTCTCCGTATAGCCCGCCGGCCCACTCAGTTGATCTCACTCAATTCAGTATTCCTTGCAACGCAAAAATCTATGTGAAGGCTGTCGGACAACCGTCGATCACCAATCACATGACCAGCAAAGCAGGGGCCCCGGCTTCTTGTGGTGGATCACAGGCATATACATACATTACCGGCTTAGAACTGCAACCCACGGACTGGGCAACACTTGATGACTGCGGCGGGACCGCCACCTGCAGCACGGGACTTGCGACATCAACGGTGCACACTCCTCCAAACGCAGTGAAGTTCACGCTCGCCGGGAACAACCCGCCGGGATCGCAGATTGGTAGATGGTTGCGCACCGTAAGCCAGAGCACGGGAGATTCTTCCGATTTCGAGGTGAACCTCTGGGTGGACCTGGATGCAACTGCCTTCAGCAACTCTGCGGGCCTTATCTTTGAGCTCAGCGATGTCTACAACTCCTATTGGTACCATTTTGCTTTTAAGTGTGATTTCTCAACCTGGCAAATCTGGGACGAGGTAAACAATGCCTGGCTTGCTACTTCAATTCCCTGCAGCCGTCCGCCGCAGGATACCTACACTCAGTTCACCTTCCATGTGCAAAGGCTATCAGGCAACATGTTGCACTATAAGGACCTGCAGGTAAACGGAGGAACAGCATCAGTAATCAACCACGACCTTGCCGCACAAACCACTACCTGGACGAATTTCAACAAGATCGGCGTCAAGCTGATGGGCAATACGGCCATGAATGACTACTCGCTCTATGTTGATGATTTGAGCCTGGGATATCGCTAGAAGTGAGAGCGCCAATAACTAACTCGGCCTCCCCTTTGGTATAAACGCTGGAGGCCGAGCTTTTTTCTCTTTCCTATCCGAGAGGACTAAATTGCTGCCCGCGCCGCAATAAACCCACGGGATCTGAGAATGATTACCGATCCCGCAAAGGCGCTGGACGCCAAACGCCTCATTGCCTATTTGTCTTCTTCCTCATTTGACCTGGTCACGCTCACTGACTTCGCCATGTAGCGCGTGCCCTCAAAGGTTGCCACTACCATCACGTTGGTCCCGACAGCCAGGCTGTTTCTGTCTGCAACCGCTGTGGGAGCAAAGTGAATTTCATAGTTCTTGTCGTCAGTTGAGTTCTGTATGGCGAGCAGGCCGCGATGCAGATCGAGGAACGTGAGCTTTCCAGTGAAGGTAAATGTTGCTCCGGGCGCGGCGATGATATCCACTTCGCGCGCCAGCCCGCGGTTGGGGCTTGCGGCAGAGAAGCTGACATGCACCAGCGTTCCCGGCTTTACATCTTTGAAAGCGGCGGGAGTTTGCCCGTTGCTGATGCGCGTTTCAGGATCAACGGCAAAGCGCACCGGCACGGAGTTAAGCGCGTCACGCAGGGTGAGTTCGTTGTGCCGGGTGTCCACGGCGACAATCTGGCCATCGGCATCGGCCGGGGGAGCGGCCACGCCGACGCGGATGTTGCGGGCAAAGATATCGTGCTTGTTGTTGTCAAGCTGGGTGTCAACGTAAACGCGCTCGCCTTTTTTGAGCGCAAGCTGCGTGGTTTCCGCGCCGTTATGGAAGATGTGGGTGCGCTCGTCAAAATTGACGCTCCACTTGCCGCCGCCGAAAACATGCACCGTCATCTTGTTGCGCATGCGGTCGACGCTGCTGATTGTGCCTCCGACCATGGTGGTGGTGGTGCGCGGCACGGGCGCGGGATCAAGGATGGGATCATGTCCGTCCGTGACCAGCGCACCGGAAGTGGCGGAGCTATCAAGAATGTCGGTTTTGGGCGATGGCGGCTCAGCCGGCGGAGGCGGTGTAGCCGGTTGGGCCGTACCGGAGTTGTCTGTGTCGGACTTTTTCTGGTCGCCGGATTTCTGATCGGAAGCTTTCTGATCAGAAGCGTTTTGCGGATCAGAAGTCTTTTGTTGGTCTGCGCCGGTCTGGTTATTTGCCGGCTGCTCTGCCGCGGGCGAAGGCGTTGGCTGCGCCGCCGGCGTCGTATCCGGCACGGTGGCCGTGGGAGGCTGCGCTGGCGAGGTATTCGGGGTGGTCGTTGGCGGTTGCGGAACCGGTGTCTGCGGCACTCCGGATCCCGGGTTGGGTGTAGCCGGGTTGGACTGTGCCCAGACGGAGCCAATCGATATGACTAAAAAGAAAACGGCAAACAAAACTTTAAGGGAACGATGCATAGAGTTCTTAAAAACTCCTGATTCCAGGCATTTTTAGAGCACCTGGGTTCGGAACCAATCAGTTGGATGCAGCCAGCAGCAGCTCAGATGGCAGGGCATCGGAAATCTTGGCCGGTTAGTTTCCTGCCTGAAGTGGTTCATCGGAGCGCGATGAATTGGCAGCCCAACCTGAGAGGCTGTTTTGCCATCCAACAGACAAGCAGAGCTACTGCCCTGTGGGCCGAGGTGTGAAGATCGGGCCAGGGCCTTAAGCGAGGATCTAAAAAAGAGGATCTGAAAACTCATGCGTTCCCCATTGGTTATTCTAAGTAAGCCTGATGTAACTAAGCCTCACGTTCGTAAGCCTCATGTATTTAAGCGTTGCGTCCTGGCATCTTCCGTTCTGGCCTTATTTCTATGTGGCGCTACGGCGGCCCATACCCAGGAGATTCGGCTGCCGCTGCCCAAAAAGAGCAAATACACGCCGGTGCAGCAGTTG
The DNA here is from genome assembly GCA_036495645.1 of Candidatus Angelobacter sp. GTDB lineage: Bacteria > Acidobacteriota > Terriglobia > Terriglobales > Acidobacteriaceae > Angelobacter. Next base: position 7,550 of record DASXMN010000069.1, on the reverse strand, counting down.
AATCGCGATGGCGTGGCCGCGCTCAAAAAGCATGACATCAGCAAGGCCAAGCGCCTCTTCTATAAGGCATATCTGATTGATCCCAATGATCCGTTTACGCTGAACAATCTTGGGTATGTCTCTGAGCTGGAAGGCAGCCTTGACCGCGCACAACGTTATTACGACCAGGCGCGGGCCAACACCTCTGAAGCCGTGATTGACCGCTCAACCGCCGATGAAGTCCAGGGCAAGACCGTGGCCAGCGTTGCCGGGCACACCGCTGAAGGCCCAATGAGAGTGAACGAGCTGAACAGTGAAGCGCTGGGATTGCTGAATCGCGATCGCGCGCCGGAAGCTGATGTGTTATTGCAGCAGGCGCTCAAGATTGATCCTAAAAATCCCTTCACGCTGAATAACATGGGATTTGCCAAGGAAAAAGAAGGCGAGCTGGAATCGGCCATCCGGTTCTATGACAGTTCTGCGGCCACCGGATCGCGCGAGCCGATTGTGATTGCCTTTAACAAAAGCTGGCGCGGCAAGCCGATCAGCGAAGTAGCGGAGCAAAATGCCGGCAAGAGCCGCAAAGAACTCAGCAAAGCGCAGAACCTGCAGGACCGCGTGGCCCGGCTGAATTTGCGCGGCGTTTCAGCAATGAATCGCAATGACCGCAAGACGGCACGCCAGAATTTTGAGCAGGCTTACAAGCTTGATCCCTCCAATTCTTTCGCCATCAACAATATGGGTTACCTGGCGGAGCTGGAAGGCGACAAGGAAACGGCGCAATCATTTTATGAGCAGGCACAGCGCGCTGAACGCGCCCGCCAGAAAGTAATGGTTTCAACCCGGCCTGAAGTTGAAGGGCAAACCGTGGGCCATGTAGCGGAACAGAGCACGGTGCTGGTTGAATCGAGCTTTGCCGCGCAGACAGAAGCCAGGCGCCGCAGCGGCATTCCGCCTGCATTGAAGACCCGAGATAACCGCATTATTGTGGAACCGAAAACTCCTCCGCCGACAACAAATACTACGCCTCCGGAATTTCGCCGTCCGCCAGCGGATGAAGGAGAGCAACCGGTTGCGGCTCCGCAATCCGATCAGCCCACGAACCAGAACGAACCACAACTGAAAACGCGGCCTGCGCAGCAGCAACCCCCGACATCAGATACTCAACAGCAGCCTGCAAATTCGCAGCAGCCGCCGTCGGACACGCAGCAGCCTACAAATTCGCAGCAGCCTACAGGTTCGCAGCCGCCGGATGCACAGCAGCAGCCGCAGACGAATAAACCTCCGCAAAGTTAGTAATTGATTGTGGAAAAAGATCTTTGGGAATTAAGGCTGCTGGCAAATCCTGTTTTGGGACTGGCACCTTTGCGGCTTCGTGGCTTTGCAAAATTCTAAAAAGATGTTGCCATGCCAAGTTTGACGCCGATTTAGACAGGATGAACAAAACAAAATGGCCCGGCTTTGAGAAAGCCGAGCCATTCGTTTTTGAGTAAGGGGGGTCATCCTACTCAAACCGTAAAGCTTCAATCGGGTCCAGCATGGCGGCTTTCCGCGCGGGATAAAATCCAAAGAAGATTCCCACCGCCGTCGAGAACACCACCGCTGCCCCCACTGCGACAGGGGAAATCAGGATGCTCCAGCCCAGCACCTTGGTGATGGTCATGGAAGAAGCAATGCCGAAAAGAATGCCCAGAATACCTCCTGCCATGCTGAGCACCACGGACTCACTTAGGAACTGCCGCAGCACGTCAGACTCAGTCGCGCCAATAGCGATTCGGATACCGATTTCCCGCGTACGCTCCGTTACGGAAACCAGCATGATATTCATGATCCCAATTCCCCCAACGATCAGCGAAACGCCGGCAATTGACGCCAGCAGCAGCGTCATCACCTTGGACGATTCATCCGCCAGTTGCGCTACGTCAGCTAGGTTGCGCACGCTGAAATCGTCGTCCTGCCCTGCGCGAATGCGATGCCTATCGCGCAGCAGTGAAGTAATCTGCCCTTGTGCCGCATAGCTGGCTGACTGGGACGTGGCAGAAGCCATGATGTATTGCAGCCAGTCCTGCCCGGTAATTTTCTTTTGCAGCGTGGTAATGGGCACAAACACGCCGTCGTCCTGGTCCTGTCCCATACCGGACTGCCCTTTTGCCTGCAGCACGCCGACCACCTGAAACGGCAGGTTTCCAATCCGTATCGTCTTGCCCGTTGGATCAGCGTTCCCAAACAGGTTCTGCTGCACCGTCGCGCCCAGCACCACCACGTTGGACGCGCGAGTCACATCGTCCTGCGTAAAGTTTGCGCCCTGGGCAAAGTCCCAGTTCCGGATATCAAAATATTGCGGCTCCGTGCCGGTAATGCGCGTGCTCCAGTTCTGGTTGTCAGCGACGACCTGCACACTGCTTCCTGCTCCCGGCGCTACCTGCGCAATGGTTGAAACCTGTTGCTGGATCGCCTTCATATCGTCATAGACCAGCGTCTTGGTGGCGCCGCCGCCCAGCCGTATGCCGCCCTTATTGATGCTGCCTGAGCTGATATACAGCAGGTCCGTTCCCATCGACGCAATCTGGTCCTGCACCTGCTGCTGCGCGCCCTGCCCCAGCCCAACTGTTGCGATCACCGCTCCCACGCCGATCACTATCCCCAGCATGGTCAGCAATGAACGCATTTTGTTTCTCGTTAATGCCCGAACCGCTATTTTTAAAATCGCTATAAAATCCATATAACCCCCTCTTGCCGCCGATCTTCTATCAATTGCCGGATTCAAAATTCAAAATTCAAAATTGAAACTTAAAATTTGAAAATTCTCTAAGTTTTAAAACCTTATCCCTCAATCTCTTGATCTTCCTCTGTGTTCCTTCGTGTCCTCTGTGGTGAAAGGTTTATTCATCCACCGTCGGCAAACTCTTCAACACCTCAGCCGCTCGCGGACGGCTCCGCACCGAATCGTCATGCCGGATCTTGCCGTCGCGGAACACCACAGTACGCTTCGCAAACTGTGCGATATCTGGCTCATGCGTAACCAGCACAATCGTCAGCCCACTGTCATTCAGGTCCTGAAAGATCTGCATGATCTCCACCGATGTTCTGCTGTCCAGATTTCCTGTTGGCTCATCGGCCAGCAGGATTGACGGCTTGTTCACCAGCGCGCGCGCAATCGCCACGCGCTGTTGCTGTCCGCCGGAAAGCTGCGATGGAAAATGATCCATCCGCTCTCCCAGGCCCACCAGTCCCAGCACTTCCTTCGCCCGTGCCTGGCGCTTCTCTTTTTCCATCTGCGCGTAGAGCGTTGGCAGTTCCACGTTTTCCAGCGCCGTGGTCCGTGAAAGCAGGTTGAATCCCTGGAATACAAATCCCAGCTTGCGATTGCGGATGGCCGCTAGTTGTTTCTTTTCCAGGCTGGAGACGTTCGTGCCTTCCAGAATGTAGTTGCCGCTGGTTGGCTTATCCAGGCAGCCCAGCATATTCATAAAAGTCGATTTGCCGCTACCGCTGGAGCCCATGATCGCCACAAACTCTCCCGGCTGAATCGTCATGTCCACGCCGCGCAATGCATGCACCTTGGTTTCCCCAAGATCGTAAAACTTGTGCACGTCCTGCACCTGAATTACCGGAACTGCGCTCGCTGCCCGTTCCCCATTCATTACTGCATTTGCATTTAGTTCAACTCGTTCCAGCGTTGCCATAAAATCCTCCAAATCTCCGTTCCCCAAAAGCAATTCGCGTTTTTCGCGTTAATTCGCGGCTAACTCTTTTCTGATCTGCGGAAAATTACCGGCCTACTCGACCCGCACCGCCACGCGTCGCGCCCATGCCCGGCGCGGCCGCAGATGCGCTGGCAGTCTTGCTCGCCGCAGCCGCCCCAGTAACCACCTGGTCTTGCGCATTCAGCGAACCTTTCACTACCTGCGCAACCTCAGTCGTCGTGTGGTCAGTGATGCCCAGCTTCACCTGCACCGGTTCCAGAGATTTATCCGCACTCAGCTTCCAGACGACTGCAGTAGTGGCTTGCTGACCATTGCTTTGGCCTGCTGAAGCCTGCTGCGTCCCCTTTCCGCCTTTGCGTGCTCCGCCGGCTGCGGTAATTCCAGCCTTCTGGTAAAGATCGCTGATCTGTTGCGCCGTAAGATCGGGCGTAAACCGCAATGCTCCATTCGGTACTTTCACCACGTCAGTCGCGGTAGCCACCGGTACCGTTACATAAGCCGTCATGCCGGGAAACAGCTTCATGTCCGGGTTATCGAAATCAACCACAGTCGTGTAAGTCACCACGTTCTGCACAGTCGTCGCGTTCAACCGCACTGCGGAAACTTTTCCCTTGAATGAATCTTTGGGAAAAGCGTCCACTTTAAAAGTTACGTCCTGTCCCGTGTGGATCGTGCCCACGTCGCTCTCATCGGTGCTCACGTAGACCTGCATCTTGGTCAGGTCCTGCGCGATGGTGAAAAGCGTCGGCGCCTGCAAAGAAGCGGCCACGGTCTGACCCACGTCAACGCTGCGGGCAATCACGGTTCCATCGATGGGTGAGCGAATGGTCGTGTAATCAAGGTTCGCCTGCGCTACCTTGACTGCCGCGGAGTTCTGCTGCACCTGGGCCGCAGCCTGCGTTACCGCAGCCTTGGCTGCTCCCACTGCGGCATCTGCGCTCTGTGAAGTTGCGCGTGCGCTATCCAGTTGCTGCGTGGGTACTATGCCCTGCTGGGCCAGCACCGTATAGCGATTTAAATCCAGCTTCGCCTGCACCGCTGCTGCCTGGGCTTTGTCTAAATTCGCCTTGGCTGCTACCAGGTTTGCCTGCGCATTGGCCAGATTGGCCTGCGCCTGCAGCAACGCCCCTTTAAACAGCGCCGGATCAATCTGCGCGATGACCTGGTTCTTCTTTACGTGTGAGTTAAAGTCAGCAGAGAGAGTCTGGATGGTCCCGGACACCTGTGAGCCCACCTGCACAGTGGTCACTGCGTTGATGGTTCCCGTGGCCTGCACCACGTCCTGTATGTCGCCCTTCTGCACTTTCTCAGTGAAATATTGCGGCGTCTTTTTGCTCTCGTAGCCAAAAGCGCTCAGCAGCGCGATGGCCGCCAGCAATACGCTAATGATCGTCCATTTATTTTTGAAAAATTTCATTTTCGAACCCCCTGGGCCACTCGGAACGCCACGCTACACTCCGCTTGCGGCCTCTGTACGTATTGACCCGGAATTGATCAACACAGCGTAAATACTAAGTAAACCAGGGGTTAATAATTGTCAGGATGGTTAATTCGCAATGCTAAGGAATTTCGCGAGGCGGTTTACAGATCTTTAGGATGACAACCTTCCTTTTTTAAGCGATCCAAACTGCTACCCACCAGGAAGTACCATCCTGAACCGGAGCACCTACAAACTGTAAGAAACCTTCACAACCTGGGTGCGAAGGTGAAGGATCGGCTCCGCTGCTTCCGATGAACGAAGGTCAGCGATGGCTTTCAGTGTTCGGACCTCACTTTTAGACTGTGAAGCAACTGACGCTTTTGCGAGGGAGCTTTCCGAAGAAATGGAATGGCGCGTAACAGTAAACCCGGCATTTCCATTCACACCGGGTTTTGCTTAGCAATTCATGATTTACGATCTTAAGCTTAGTTTTTGCTCGGTGCGATTAGTTTATCGAGTGCTGAAAGATCATAGCTAAGCCCCACCTGGCCGCGTACGTCGTTTCCCTTTAGCAGGTCGGTTTTGTTCGACCACTTCAAGGCCACAGGAATGCTCAAGCCTTTTTTTAAATTGATGGTGAGCTTGCCCTGGGCCACCCCCAGCCAGCCTGCTGTACCCAGGAGAACCTGTGCGTCACCCGGAAGAGGAATGTTGGTTCCGGGCACCAGATTTCCGGCTGTGATGTTCAGCACCGTCGGATCGTATTGGTACTGGCCGTAAGCTGCCAGGCTCCAGGTACCACGAGGTTCGTCAGGCGTTCCTCCGAACGGCTTGTCAAACTCACCCGAGAGTTGAAAATCGCGAAGCCGTCCGTAAGCTGCGCCTACCGGCAGTGAGGCATAGATCGAGGTAGTGAAATTTGCGGTCAATTGAGCGCCGGTAAGAGGGGTCCTCTTCTTCGGGTCATCGCCTTTGAAAAGATAAGATATGACCGCGGTGAAGCTGTGCGTTGCTGGCTTGTCCTGGGGATTGGAATATAGATAGCTAACTGTGGCCAGCGGTGTGCCGCGGGCTTTGTCAAGAACGTCATAGACGACCTGGCCGAAAGCATCAACAGCCTGCGAGAGTTCCAAAACCTCCTTCGGGGCATCTGGTGATCCGGCCAGCAGCGTGTCCGAGTAGGCATCTTCATACTTTGAAAACGCCTGAACGAAAGCATCGAAGTCATTTGCAATTTCCGCCTTGCTTCCATCCGTATGCCATTGCGTTAAAGCATTGCTGGTTTGATTTGCGACGGCAATAGCTAGATCGTTGGCAAACAATTTTGTCTCAACTGCTTCGATCTTCTTTGTCGCCGCATCCAGCGCAGTTTGGTTTGCAGCGAGAGCTGCTGTCCAACTCTTAAGGAATTTCGGATCCTGAGGGTTGTAGGGTCGATATACAGCGTAGCTGGCGCCGAATGAGGAAAAGGAAGCGTTGTGGGTAGGTAGTAACACTGATGCGATTGAGGTTGGTGTTGCTGCATTTGCGCTCCCCGCTGTGTTGGCAGTCGTTGAGCCGGTCTGCGCAATATTCAAACTGGCTGTTAACGTCAGAGGCTGCAGCTTATCAGCGGCTCTGGAGTTCCATCTTTCAAACACGGGGTTATTGGTGAAATATTTCGTAAGGCCGAGCGCGTTGGCCTGGAGGGTCATGGTAGTGCCGTTAATGCTGTCTGTGAAAGCACCCGATTCTGCGGCCATTGAAATGAAGTCTGTCGTAGTCGGTTTGCTGACAAGATTGGTAGACCCGCTCGCCGTGGGTGCTCCCCCGTTCTGATTGGTGGCTGCACTTGTGGAGATGGTTTGCAGAGCTGTCTGGGCTGCCTCAGAAGCCTTGTCCTTGAGTCCAGCTTGTATCTGCAACAGGAGGGCGCGGACAGCCACTTTATGGATCCAGGTCTTCGTGTCTCCGATTGGAGAATCGAGGCTTGGGACGTGATTGGTTCGCACCAACTCATGGTCGGCGAATTCTGCCACCAATTGCAGGCACCGTGGTCTACTTTCGTTGTAGCGCTGGCAGATTTTCTCCTGATCAGGTTTCAAATCCTGCGCCTGCAAAATCGAACAGCAAAATGCAAAAAGAATCGTCCATCCGATATGACGACCTGAGAATAGATGTGCCATTGTCTCCTCTTCACGCGCAACTTGAAATCCACTGTCTCTTGCTATGTGCCTTGGATCAGAATGCTGCTTACTCCTGAGTGCTGGGTTATTACTGGTCGAGCAAGCGTGGTCCCTCCCTGAACAAGGGCGACCATCTCGTCGTCCGGATTTGGAGAGGCCAGGGTGATCACCAGCGGATTGACCTTTTTTAATACCGTAAACGTCAGTGATTTCCGGTCGTCTGCAACCTGAACCAGTTCGCCACCATATACCGCACTGGCTATTGTCGCCTTGCTCGAT
>DASXMN010000068.1:0-2713 GCA_036495645.1 Candidatus Angelobacter sp. | reverse complement strand
CACTACCCCATCGATCCTAATAAGCTTGCGCTGATGGGCTACAGCTACGGTGGCGAAATGGCTGCGTTCGTGGAAGGGAAGACCGACCGGTTTAAAGCTATCGTGAGTGGCGCGCCGGTCATTGATCAATACAGCGAGTACGGCACTGAAAGCAGTTCCTGGTACGACCGTTGGTTTTATGGCAAGCCTTGGGAAAATGCTGCTGAGGCATGGCGGCAAAGTCCGCTGTCGGGCGCGGGCCACGCGAAAACTCCTTTTCTGCTCCTGCAAGGCGATAGTGATACGACAGATCCTCTCGGACAGAGTGTGGAAATGTACCGGGCACTTCGTCAGATGGGTGTTCCAGTCGATCTTGTGCGCTATCCGCGTGAAGACCACGGACCTCTCGCTGGTGGGGTCTTCGGGAACCCTAATTCCGAGCCTTGGCATGGCTTCGATGCTCGGCAGCGTATGGTAAAGCTTTTTGAAAAGGCTTTTAGCCAATAGCAGCAATTGCCAGTGTTGCCAATAAGAGGGCTAGGGGCATAACAACGATGCCCGCCTTGAGAAATGTCCATGCGCTGACGTGCAGATCTTCCTTGCGGATTTCAATCAACCAGAGAATGGTGGCGAGCGAACCTGTTACTGAAAGATTTGGACCCAGGTCGACTCCAATCAGAATTGCATTACGTAGTACGCCAATGATGTGGGCTTCTCGCACACTCGCGCCAGCGATGAGGCCTAGGGGCAGATTGTTGATAAGATTGGCGCCAACCCCAACCCCGAAGGAAACGGTGAGCGCGGCGCCTGTCGCATTCCAGCTTTGCAGTGAATGCAACAGCATTTGCGACAGATGAAGTGCTCCCGCATTGTTGATTGCTTCTACCAAAATGAACAATCCAGCGACCAGCGGAAGAACGCTCCATGAAATTCCCTTGGCCAGATTTAGAGGATTCGCGCGTTCCCGCAGACAGATTACGAGTGTTACCAGAAAAGAGGCCGCGCAGGTCGGCAGTCCGAGATCTTTACCCAGAGCGGATGCGACGAGTAAAGCGACTGCGACGAATCCGATGCCCGCGAATGCCAGTTTTCCAGAATCAGAAAGATGTCCGTCACGGATATTGCTTTCGATATTTCCTTCCAACTCACGACGGCAATACCAACGCAGAGTGGCATACGTGACAAGCACAGAGAGCAGCGAAGCCACCACAAAGGTTTGAAGCCATTTGCCAAGCGGCGGCATGCCCTGGTGAAAAACAACGAGATTGGCTGGGTTGGAAATAGGGAGTACGAAACTGGCTGCGTTGGCGATGAAGGCACAAATGAAAAGATAGGGAAGCGGCTCGGCGTTCGACTTCTTCACAGCTGCCAACACGGCTGGTGTTAATACGACCGCCGTTGCGTCATTTGACATGAAGACTGTGACAATGGTGCCAACTCCATAGATCAACGCAAACAATCGCGTCCGAGAACCCTTCGCTATTTGAATCGCGACCGTTGCCAGCCAATCAAAGACCCCGTGTGTTTGTGCCAGTTGCGCAAGCAGCATCATCCCCGTCAGAAATAAATAGACATCGGTTCCCTCGGCAATGGCATGCCGTGCAGTTGCCAGAGGAATCAGGCGCAACAAAATGAGAATGATAGCCCCACCACAAACCCACCAGACTTCTGAAATCTTGCGTGGTCGAAGCAGCATGAGCGCAATACTGACGAATGAAATAGCCCAAATTAGCAGATGACTCGAAGGCATCCCTTGTTCTTTCTGTAGATGATTCCAACATTATTTCTTCCGATTTTTATCGGTATGGCGGCAGGATGAAGTGTTCTTGCTGATCTGACGAAATGAGATGCAGGTTTTCCAACGCTGAATTCCTTAGAATCATCTCACCTTGAAGCACGGATTTGTTTCATTTCTACATTTCGTAATGTGCGCTGATGGGCCGCTGCCGATTGCTTAAAAATATCCAGGAATGCTGGATCTATCGAAGAAAACGTTGCTTTTAAGTGCTGAAAGTTGTACAGATAGTGTGTTCAATTGTTGTTACTTTTGGGCGTATTTTGTGGTTACGTCGGTTAGCACGCAGTTACCATCTAGGGGACTCAAAACTTCGTAAAACGGCACACGTCACCAAGATATTGTTGGCAAATGGATCTAACCGATGGGGAATAGCGAGAAAAAGCTACCGAACTCCTCTGAAAGTATCGATGAGGAACTGGCGAAAGATATAGCCCGTCTCTACAACTGGGCCCAGGTAGAGGGTGAGGGTGTCTCTTATCGTGATTTTTCGAGGCAGCGGAAGCCGCGGCATATCACCACGCAAGATCAAGATATTGAAGGGAATCAAGGCGAGAGTGCGGTTGTTTTTGAACCAGGCGCCGGGAACCCGCCAAGCGTGGATATACCTCAGGCTGCTCCAGGTCCTGAAGAGCCAGTAATCGTCGTTGAAACCTCTGTTTCCCAGGTTTCGACCGATCCCATTCAGCCTAAGCCGGTGAATTCTGTCACATCTGCCATCGCCGAACCAGCATTGCGGGATCTCCGAGTAACGCCTCTTGCCGAGGGTATTTCACCTGCTCTAGCGGTGTATTCTCTTGCAGGTGGGGTCGGAAAAACCACTTTTTGCGCAAGTTTAGGCAGGATTTTATGCTCTCTTGGCGAGCAGGTATTGCTGGTTGATGCATCCGTTAGCGGACTCTTACCTTTCTATTTCGGAGCAACTGATCTTCGATCTGG
>DASXMN010000067.1:0-2781 GCA_036495645.1 Candidatus Angelobacter sp. | reverse complement strand
CCGTACTCAGCCGGCATGTTCGCGGAAAACACCTTGAATTCCGCCAGAGCGTCCACGTTCGGCTGAACATTCGTTCCCCCCTGTTCGTACTCCGTGATATCCGCACCATCCATCAGCCATCCATTCCAGATGAATCCCGTTCCGTCAATCTGAACATTGACCACTGAAGCACGCAGAGAACCTCCGCCTGTGATCGTGCCCTGCCCACCCGGCGTATAGCTGGCGCCTGGCACAAGCGCAACCAGCTGCCAGAAATCGCGACCGTTAAGTGGCTGGCTTTCGATCGACTGGTTCTCGACAACCTGGCCGACAGAGGATGTATCGGTATTCAGCAACGGAGCCTCCGTCGTAACCGTGATCTGCTCAGTCGCTGATCCCACCGCCAGGGCTAGAGGCATCACAGCGGACTGGTTCATCTGCAAAGTCACGGCGGGGATAACGAGTGTTTTGAATCCGGGTGAGGAAGCCGTGATTCGATAGCTGCCAATCGGGAGATCCGTAATGATGTAATGTCCGTCGACACCACTCTGAGTGCTGTGGCTCTGCCCGGTGTCGATTTGCATAACGGTAATGGCTGCGTTCGGGACAAGCGCGCCCTGCGCGTCCTCCACAGTACCGGAAAGAGTTGCATTTGTAGACTGGCCCAGTAACGAAACGCTGAGCCCGGCTGCCACAAAAGCAATAGCTATCGCTTTTGCCAGGTTTTGCCTCATTGAAGGTACCTCCAAGCCCGGTCTGATTTTCTTGCGTTTGACGGACTGCTTCGACCGACTGCTTAGCTTTCTCAAACCCCTTAAGTTCGCGTCGCCGCGCACACTGCCTGGGCCCTGACGATCGATATGTCATCGCATTCGTTGAAAGTGGTAACGTGCCCACAATTTTCAACAGGCGGATGGTATGTTGGTCAGACCATTAGTGTCAAGCATTTTGGAATTTATTTTTTTTAATCACATAAAACGAGCCATATCAATGCTCGCCGTTACACATAGCTCATCAGGGGCAGAGTCCTTGTTCGACTGCATGCAGATAGATTTCTTGACGATGATCAGACCATCTGATTAACATGCGCTTGCATGAACACCTTGATGGAAACCACAAGTGCCGTCGTTAGCAGACTGACGGGAGACCTGGGGACAGATTAAGCGTGTACTTGGAAGGCCTGTCGTTTGCGGTCTAGCGATGTATCTGCGACTGGGAAGGAGAGCATCGTGGAAAAGGTAGTTTTGCGTGCATTAGCGCGCTCTATCTTTGAACAGGTACTCGTGGACTGCAGCATAGAGCATGCTTTTGCGCAGAAGGTACGTTCGGCGCCAAATGAAAGCAGCACGAGCAGGCTTCTCTTCGGAAACCATGCCGTAGATTTTTCCGCGGTGGAACATCTCCGTATCGTTGCAGTTGGCAAAGCCTCGAAAACTATGCTCGGCTCAATGTTGAGCCGCCTTCCACGCATGCCCGCGTGCGATATCGCGGGAGTACTGATCGGCCCTGAGAGCATGTCTCCGATCTCAGGATTTCAATCCTTTCAGGGTGGCCATCCATTTCCCAATGAGGCATCATTTGCCGGAGCACGTGCAACAATCTCCCTCTTGCGCAATCTGCCCCCGGACGCTTCCATAGCAAACTCACTTTGCTTGTTCCTGATTAGCGGGGGCGCTTCTGCAATGATGGAGCTGCCTCTCGACCCAACAATCACGCTGGAAGAAACGATCATGTTCCACCGGATCCTTGTTCACAGCGGTGCGTCAATCAGTGAAATCAACTGTATTCGCAAGCATTTTTCCGCAGTAAAAGGAGGCCGGCTGGCTTTAGCCGCAAAGAATGCCTCTTGTCTTTCGATACTGGTGTCGGATGTTCCACCAGGAAACCTGGATAGCATCGCCTCCGGCCCCACTCTGCCTGATACATCCACCATCGATGAATGCCGCGAGATCCTTGCGCGCTACAAATTGTTAGATCAGTTCCCACTTTCGGTCCGGCAGTTCTTTCTCTCCAAGGTGCCCGAAACAGCTAAGCCAGGAGATATCGCCGGGCAAACGTGGACTCTTCTCGACACGCACGACTTGGCCGATGCCGCGCGACGGCGAGCGGAGAATCTCGGCTTCTATACGATCGTCGATAACACCTGCGATGACTGGGACTACAAGGACGCCGCCGAATACCTCCTCGACCGGCTGAGGTTTCTCAAACGAAACCGTAAGCGTGTCTGTCTGATTTCCGCTGGAGAAGTATTAGTGCAACCCGCAAGGGCTGCCGGTCATAGCATGGCGATTGCCTCAGGCAACGGAGGACGGAATCAACATTTCGCGCTATACGCCGCTACGCTTATTAAAGACTCGGCGATTCCGATTGCGGTTTTGTCGGCGGGCTCGGACGGAATCGATGGACATAGCAATGCAGCCGGTGCGGTTGTCGATGAAACGTCCTTGCGTACGCGGGAGGATGGCCACGCCGTCGACGACGATCTACATGCCAGAGCTGAGTTGGCATTGCGGGAGTTTCATTCTTCTACGTTTCTGGACTCCATCGGAAGAACAATTGTCACGGGCCCAACAGGAAACAACCTGCGCGATCTGCGTATCCTCATGTCGGAAACATAGCCTTGAACTGCTACTTTGCGGCACATGGACGTTATACTGGTCTTATCCATCCTACCAATGTTGGAAACGACATAAACGAGCTTCGGACCTGCGATAAAAGTCTGACGTCGGACAAAATGAAATTGAGAGGGAAAGATCCCGCCTAGAATGAAAACGAACGAACTTACCCACACAAAAGGCGTTC
>DASXMN010000066.1:0-176377 GCA_036495645.1 Candidatus Angelobacter sp. | reverse complement strand
ATTGCTGCCAGGCTATGATCGGAGGCTCGTTTGGATTTGGAGTACCTCAAGATTCTGGGACAATAGAGACCCTCGTATGACTCGGGGTATGGAAAAGCTATTTCTTCTTCTCCGGTGAGGAGCCTTTTTGCTGGTGCGTGGTCTCCATGTATTCACGCGCCATATCAGCGGTAGATTTTACGGCCTCTTGCGCGTCCTGCAGCACAAATCGGAAATCGGGCAAATCTTTTTTGGTTTGAGGATCAGTCTCTGCAGATGACTGGAGCGTTTTCAGCTTGAGGTCAAAGCGGTCGCTGGCTTCAACCAGCTCTTTTAGGCCTTTGTGATACTGCTTGACCTGGTCTTTATCCAGGGTACGGGCCTCATACTGGTCAAGATTGTCATTGATCTCATCCATCAGGCTGCTGAAATCCTCAAGCAGGTCATGAATCTGCTTTCCACGGTCGGGAGCGGCCTTGGGATCAACACGAACCTTGTCTATTGACAACAGTCTTGCTTCCGCAAATTTAATCATCAGCTTAATGCGGTTGTAAGGTTCCAGGGCGACCGCGCGGAGTTGATCGCTTTCGTCTTCAGTGAGTGGATCGCGCCGTTTTGCGCTGGCGGCCATGCTCAACAGCAGCACCAGCAAAATGATTTTAGTAATGATCTTCATTTTTGGTCCTTCTTGGGCGGTGCAAACATGGATTCAAGCACCTCTTCAGTGAGCTTCTCCACTTGCTTTTCCACGGCCTCGACTTGAGGACGGTCTACAGCGGCCAGAGTCCGGCGCATATTTTCCAGGCGGCGACGGCACTGTCGCAGTTCTTTCTCCGTTTCCTTCATCTTCTTGCGAGTCTGGATGGCAAGATCGTGGGCCTTGGTGGCATATTGTAGGATCTCGTCCACTGTGGCGTGGCCTTTAACGGATTCAGCGTCAGTAAATTGTTGGTCTGCGACGGAGACTAGACGGTTGGCGATTTCAGCATAAAGCCGGTTCTGCTGGCCGCTTTCCGCATGTTCGGCTTCCGCCTTCAACTGATCGATAGTTTTGTCTTCTGCCCATGTTGCAATTGCCAGTAGAAGGATAACGGTGATGAGAAACAGTTTTCGCATCTTTAAGTCCGGTGACATCAGTTGGGTAAAATTGCCTTGAGACGATGCCGAGCCTGAAACTCCTGATCAGGGAATTTACCGGCGGCAGCCGCCAGGAAAAGTTTATAGTTTTCCGCCGCAGGTTTGTACATCCTTAAACTATCGTACGCCGTGGCGCGAAGAAAGTAGGTTGCCGGCGTTTCTGGCTGAAGCTTTGCCCGCGCGTCAAGCGCACGGATGGTCAGTTCATAGTTCTTGTTTTGCTGCGCTGCATAACCCAGATCGAGATAGGCTTCCACTAAATCCGGCTTGAGCTGGACCGCTTTCATGAGGACGGGTTGTGCTTCAGCGTACTTGAGTTGATGCATAAGGGCTGTACCGTAATCGAGAAGAAGCTGCGGGTCTGCGGGGTTCTGTGCGATGAGTGGACGAAAAAGATCGGCGGCTGCAGGGTACTGCTTGGTTTCCAGATAGAGGTCGGCCAGCTCACGCGCGATTTTAGGATCGGGAGAAGCCTTGTAAACGGGCTCAAGTGTGGCAATCGCTTCCTGTGACTTTCCTTCTGCTGCCAGCAACTTTCCTAACTGGAGTTGAGCGGCAGAATTTTGCGGGTTGGCCGCCATGTATTTACGCAGCCAGGTTTCGGCGTCGGCGTAACGTTTTTGTTTTAGATAGAGGCCGATCAGACGCTCGACGCTTTCATTGTTTCCTGTTGCCGCAAGCTTCAGATATTGTTGTTCGGCCGCGGCAGCGTTGCCGGAGCGCTCAGTCATGCGAGCGACGCCCAGTTGGGCTTCAGCGTTTGCAGGATCAAGCTCAGAGGCTTTCTGATACGCGGCCAGCGCTTCCTGCGGCCGGCTCTCTTCCGTGGCCTGCGCAAGCGAAAGCCATGCGTCGGTAAGGGCTTGCTTTCCGCCTGCAATGGGCTTGAGAGTGACGGCGATCCTGAACGCCGCTGCTGCGCTGGTGAGATCACCTGACTTCGCAAGCGCAAGGCCGAGATTCTTTTGCGCTTCAAACCACTTAGGATCAAGCGCAACAGCTTTCTTGTATGCCGCAATGGCATCTGCAAATTTGTCTTGATGGCTTTGCGCGAATCCGAGATCGAACCAGGCCTGAGGATTTTCAGCCTGCTGGCTTATGAGCGATTGCAGCTTTTCTTCTGCCTGCGGATATTGCTGCTTTTGCAAGAGAGATTCAGCGTCTTTGATGTCGTTGGCTGAGTGGTCTTCTGCGGCCGCTGGCGCTTGGCTTTTGTGTGCGGGAGATTTTTGGGGAACGGCGGGTATGCTGGCGACCGCCAGCAATGCAATCGCAATGGCATTATTTATGCCCATTGGATCCAGAGTTCTCGCTCTTTAAGATGCGCGCCAGCCATTTTCCGGTATAGGATTTAGAGGATTTAGCCACGGTTTCCGGGGGGCCAGCCACAACAATCTGCCCGCCACGCCCGCCGCCCTCAGGGCCGAGGTCGATTACCCAGTCTGAAACTTTTATAACTTCCAGATTGTGCTCAATTACCAGCACTGAGCCACCAGCGTCAATGAGCTTGCGAAATGCTGTAAGGAGCTTGCTGACATCATCAAAGTGGAGGCCGGTGGTGGGCTCGTCAAAAATATAGAGCGCGCCTTTGCCGGCGCGGGCGCGCTTGCGCTGCTCTTTTTCTTCCGGCGTGGAAGGATCAAAGCCCTGAGCACGTCCGCTGGGGACAAGATGTGCTGCCAGCTTCATGCGCTGGGCTTCGCCGCCGCTGAGCGTTGTGGCAGACTGTCCCAATCGGAGATAGCCGAGGCCAACTTCTTCCAGCACTCGCATCTTGTCCGTGATCTTTGGGTGGCCGGAAAAGAACTGCAGCGCCTCGCGTACCGTGAGGCTGAGAACCTCACTAATATTCTTGCCTTTATAGCGGACGTCGAGAATGGCAGGCTTGTAGCGCGTGCCCTTGCAATCTTCACAAACCAGCTCCACGTCGGCGAGAAACTGCATCTCGACGGTGACGGTGCCATCGCCCTGGCAGGTCTCACAGCGGCCGCCGGGAATATTAAATGAGAAAAATCCCGCACCATATCCATGCTTGTGAGATTCTGCTACCGAGGCAAAGACTTCGCGGATAGCGTCAAATGCTTTGATATAAGTCACGGGATTACTGCGGGGAGTTCGCCCAATGGGACTCTGATCCACAAGGACCACGTCGGCAATATATTGGCCGCCGGTGACGCGCTTAAATCCGCTTGCTGCCGGGCCAACATCAGACGTAATACCCTTTTCCGCGGCCAGCGCCTGATACAAAACGTCATGCACCAGCGTCGATTTCCCCGACCCCGACACTCCTGTAATCGCCACCAGCATGCCGAGCGGAATTTCCAGATTGATGTTCTTCAGATTATGCGCACGCGCTCCCTCAATCCTTATCATCGGTACGCCCGCGGTTCGACGGTTCTGCGGAATTTGTATTCGCAGCTCCTGGTTCAGGTATCTTCCCGTCAGCGACTGCGGCATCTGCTTAATCTGCTCATACGTCGCCGACGCCATCACTCGCCCGCCATTCTCGCCCGCACCAGGGCCAAGATCCAGAATCAGGTCTGCCGCCCGCATCACTTCCGGATCGTGTTCCACCACCAGAATCGTGTTGCCCAAATCTCTCAGCTCATGCAGGATCGAGACCAGCCGCGCGGTGTCTCTGCTGTGCAGCCCAATTGAAGGTTCATCCAACACGTACAACGCGCCTACCAGCCGCGATCCCAACGACGTTGCCAGTTGAATCCTCTGTGCTTCGCCGCCACTTAGCGTTGAAGCCAGGCGGTCCAGCGTTAGATACTCCAGGCCAACATCGTTTAAAAATTTCAAACGCTCCTGAATCTGCTCCAGGATTTTTCCCGCAATCTCCGCTTTCTCCGGCGACAACTTCAGCCCGTTAAAAAACTCCGCTGCCGCTTCCACCGTCAACTGCGTGAGCTCGCGAATATTCTTGTCTTCTATCTTTACTTGCAGCGCGTCCGCGCGCAGCCTGCCTCCGCCGCACTCCGGACACTGCGCATACCCCCGATACCTGCTCAAAAACACGCGCACGTGCAGCTTGTATTTCTTGCGTTCCAGCGCCGCAAAAAACCCCTGTATGCCCGGAAACTTTCCTTCACCTTCAATTACGAATTGCTGCTGTTCCGCCGTCAGGTCCTGCCACGGCACGTCAAACGGCACGCTGCTCTGCTTGGCAAACTTCCGCAACTCCGCCTGCCACGGACGATACTTCGGCTTGGTAAACGGCTCAATCGCGCCTTCACTCAACGTCTTGGTCACGTCCGGAATCACCAAATTCAAATCAAAATCAATGGTGTTGCCAAACCCCTGGCAGCGCGGGCACGCACCAAAAGGATTGTTAAATGAAAACAGCGGCGGTTCCGGCTCCTCATATTTAATGTGGCAGTTCTTGCACTCGAAGCGATGGCTGAACCTCCACTGCCGCGCCTTCTCGCCTTCACGCGGCGCCAGTTCAAACACCGTCTCTCCCGCCTCTCGATAGCCCATCTCCAGCGCGTCCACAATGCGTGACCGCTGATCCGGCGCAACCACAATCCTGTCAATCAGCACATACAACGGCTGGCTGAAATCAATATCCAGCAAAGATTCCGGCGTTGAGAACTCAAAGATCTGTCCATTCTGGAAGAGCCGGCCAAAACCTTTCTTGCGCAGATCAAACAACCGCTCTTTCAGCGCCGCTGCCGCCGATTCTGAGACCGCCGCCGCTTTTGCAGCCTTTCTTCCTCGTGCCTTCTTTTCTGCCACCGGGGTCCCCGGGACGCGCCGGTTTTGCGCGTCCTGGGGCGAAACAGGGAAGAGCACATTCAGCCGCGTGCCGTCTTCCGAGCCTGGGTTCACAAGACCTAAGATCGTCTGCGCCACTTCATCCACGGTGTCTTTCTTTACTTCCTGTCCGCAGTTGCGGCAAAACGTCCTGCCCACGCGGGCATAGAGCAGGCGCAGATAGTCGTAGATCTCTGTGGCCGTGGCCACCGTTGAACGCGGATTGCGCGTTGAATTTTTCTGCCGGATGGCAATGGCCGGCGCAATGCCATCAATCAGGTCAACGTCCGGCTTCTCAATGCGCTCCAGAAATTGCCGTGCATAAGCTGAAAGCGACTCCACATAGCGCCGCTGCCCTTCGGCATAAATCGTGTCAAAGGCCAGGGAACTCTTGCCGCTCCCGGAGACGCCCGTTACCACCGTCAGCGCATTGTGCGGAATATCAAAATCAATATTTTTGAGATTGTGTACGCGCGCGCCGCGCACAACAATGCTCTCGCTCTCTGTTACTGCCTGCTCCGATATTTTTTCAGTTACTGCCATGGATCCCGTTATGTTTCGATTCGCTCTCTATTCAATCTCAGTTTGCTCTTCTGATGTCCCGATCATTAGATTTCCCGATGTCCCGATGACGGTCCCTGCCTTCGACGGCACAGCAGCAGGGCCCTTGGCATGAGGCGGAATCCTCTATTGTAATTGGTTTCCGCCTCAAACTTCATCAGTCTTCAGATCGTTGAAAAACCCATTCCGGTCAGTCTCATCCGTGTTTATCAGTGGTTAACTCTTGCTTTTCTCCGTGTCTCTGTGCCTCCGTGGTGGGTTTTGGTTCTCATCCCCGTGGTAGATTTACTCCGGCAAAATCACTTTCCGCTCCACGCCCAGCTCAAGCTTTCCCACCAGGCTTTTCAGCTCAATTACTTCCAGCGGACAATCCACCCAGTTGTGGCTCCAGCACACAATCAAATCGCACCCCGTCAGCGAGTGGCCGTGGAACAGAAAATTCCGGCTCTCATATTCAAATTCAATCCTCACCCGTTGGCATCGGTCGCGTTCTACACGCCGCAGCGCCTCGCAATCCGGAAACTCCGTTTGAATGCGCGTTACGGAGAAACCCAGTTTGCGCGCCAATCCACCAAACAGAAAGACCACTCCCATTTCATTAATGGGAGCACAGGTCAGCGGAGAATCCAGCAGAGGCTCTCCATACATGGGTTCGCCCACCATAATTTTGGGACGCAGTAGCATGTCTTTCGTTGGCCCAGATGTCCGGTTTTTTGCCCTCGCAAGCTGATAATGCGTCGCTATGATGTCCAGTACATCTTTAAACTCCCCTTCCAGCCCTTCGCGTTTGGCAAATTCCAGCATGAGCAGTGGCACGCGCGTCCAGCTCCCTGCACGCCGTATCAGCGGACGCACGCTGTTTTTGCTCCGCTTGTCGTACTCCTCCATCGTGGGGGCCTTTCCCAGCTCGCGGGCCACCTGCGCCCAACCCAGGAACAGCGTTTTCAGGGTTACTTCATACCCGGCGCCACCCGCCTCCATGCCGCAGGCGTCCAGCGCCTTGGCATGGGTCCCAAAAATTTTCCGGATATCGTATTTGCCCACGTTGGCAGACTTCCGCAGCTCGGTGCTGGTAGGTGCATGTCCCAGCCTGGCCGCGCATTCGTTAATCGCAGCAATCACTTCTTCTTTAGTCACGGTTTTCTCCATAAGGGCGACCCTTCATCCCCGTCGCGCCCGGTTGAAATTGCTTTTTTGACAGATTCGTGGAGCGCAGCCGCCCTCGGCTGCGCGGGATACAGGCCGCGCCACGTACAAGCCCGACTTTGGTTTGCATGGGTAGAGGCACTCTTGCCTGTAATGGATTAAATATCTTGTGCACAGGCACTTTTGCCTGTGAGATTTGTTTTTGGTCTTCGCTCTGGCCCATGCCAAGTACCAAATGCCAATCCAAAGAGCATGGTTGTGCGCACTTGCCAATGGCTAAAGGCCAATGGCTAAAAAGCTTCTTTTTAGATTTTTCGGAGTTTTTGATCCGAGCCAAATACCAAGTACCAAGTACCAATTACCCATTACCACAGACGAGATGACGAGATATCTCCGCTCTGGCTAATGGCCAATGGTTAAGTACGCATGGCTGGTCTTTCCGTCTCGACGCTATCTGTGACCCTAACGATGGGCCAACTATGATCGCGTGGTTGCAGGCCTTTTTGGGTCTCCCGCCTCCACCTTGGGGATTCCCGGATCGCTAGACCGGCTTCGCTCCTGCTGCCAGTCTAAGGACGGGTTCGCCGGCGCCGCTCCCGGCGAGAACCTCAAGCGCATGTTAACCGAAGGTGAATAGAAGTCAATAGGTGCGGAAAAATTTAAATAGTTATCAGCCATGTAAAGCACATAATTTTCTAAGTGCTGCACTAGGTCACTTGAGAAACATTTAACCGGCGGCCACGATGCTTGCTCCTTCGCTATCCCTCACGAAGTCGCGGGCGGGGCCTTCGCTCTTATCCAATCAATCCTTTGCGCAGAAGCGCGTCTTTGGTTTTTGCGCTCGGAACAAAGGGTGGGATTACAATAACCCTCCATGCCAACCGGATTTGCGCCGCTTCATCGTGATGAAATAGATCAGAAGCGGAAAGGATGGGCCACTCGCCGATAACCGATAAGCTGATCCGAGTAAGCATTTCAGATGTGTCGAACGATATAATGCTGCACATGTAAGGCTCACAGCCCACCGTTCAGGATGGCGCCATGCTCAACTACAGGAACACCGTAAGGTTGAATGCCGTAACGACGTTTTTGGCAGTTTCGGTTTTATACATGGTTCTCCCCTGCGTGCGTCCTCTCGCTTCCGCGCAGACGGGCCAATCCACCAAGCTATACGAGTATGCGAGCAACCAGTGGTTTGAAGCATTAACAAACGCGGTATCAATTTCCGCCGATGGCAAATGGGCATTGTTCACGTCATCTCAGGCAGTAAGGCTTGTAGCGCTGCAGAACGGCCACGAAGATCAGGTACAGCTAAGTGCTGGGCTCGATGCACCCCCACGGGCCGCAGCATTCTGCGGGACAAAGCTCGCACGGGTTGGCAAACGAGGGACAGAAACGGGGTGGTTCATCCCCGATGTTGATGGCCAACTGCGACTGACTTCTGTGCCTCCGGACGCACTCCTCCAGTGTTCACGGGACACCAGCGAAATTGCTTATTACTTTCCTGATCGGCCCGATACCGGCATCTCGATTCTGATCGGCGGTAAACGCCAGGACTACCCGCTGAAAGGCAAAGTAACTGGTGCCGCTTTTACGCTCGATGGAAAGGCGCTGTTCGCAGTCTCGCTCGGTATGAACGGAAGAACGTCACTGGTCCGGATTACGCCGCCGAAACCGGGAGTTGGAACAGTTACAAGCGATCTTGATGCGATGCCGTCAAGGCAAACCATCGGCATGAGTGCAGATGCCCAGAGTATTTACATCGCGTTAGCCAGTGATGCGGTTCCGAACAACGCAGCAAGGCATCAGCCGAATGTGCAGCGATGGCTAAAAATATACCAACTCCATCCTGCGAAAGACCGCCATGTGGTCGTGCAATCTGCGAATAAAGACAACTTCGATCCTGCGGTTGTGAATGGCGACCTCTATTGGGGTACGAATGTGCTGCACTCGGCGGTTGCGCTTATGCCCACAGATGGTGGCGAAGCGAAGGAGATAGTAGCTGAGGGGCAGGTACCGGTCTGGAGCTTTGATGGTCACCGCCTGTCGTACTTTTTCGGGGACATGCGGCTTGCCGACTTGGCGCTGAACCTGGATGCCGCCGTGATCGGAGTGGATGCGCAGGGCAGGAAGAGCTCAGGCCCGACAGTAATTGTCTCGGGCTACAATGAGGATTTTCCGGCAGCGATCTCTCCCAACGGACGCTGGATAGCATTCCACTCACATCGGTCAAAGACGCCTGTCCCGATCTATGACAGCCCCGGTAGCGCGGATGACATCTTTTTGCGCCGGGCCGATGATCTTCATGCTCCCGAAATTCGCCTGACTAACTTCGGGTGGGAAACCGGGCCAGCCTTCTGGTCGCCGGATGGTCGGAAGCTGCTATTCAGCTCGTGGGTGAAAGGGGGCCAGCCCGGAATCTACAAGCTGTGGGTCATCACCGTTGACCCAGAGAGCGGAAAGGCGCTTTCCACCGGCCAATTTCCGTTGCCGCCGGACCCTCGGAGCGCCCAGTGGGCAGCGTGGTCACCGGATGGCAAGGAAATCGCGATTGAAGATGATCGCAGTGACGAACAACGCAGGATTTGGATTATCAAGGCCGATGGCAGCCATGGGGAAAAGCTGCTGGATTACAAGGGCTCGACCTATGGGGGTGTGGACTGGACACCTGACGGCGCTACTGTTATCTACAGCGGATTGGCAGAAGGTCGTATGCAGCTGTTCGCAATCTCACGGCAAGGCGGCTCGCCACGACAGTTGTCGCACGATTCCGGGAACCTTTTGCACCCGCGAGTTTCGCCGGACGGCCGATGGATCGCTTGCACACGCACTGTGCAGTCGCAGCAAATCTGGAGGATGCCACTGAAGTCCGTTGCGAGTCGAACGCGCTAATCCGCCCACCTTCGAGCACCACGTTTTTTGCCATTGGAATTCGGTAGATTGGTTTACATCATGTCAAACAAATCGCGATGATTCCCACAATTGGTCCTTATTGCTGCTTATGTCTTACCTTAGAGTTAAGGGACCATTCTTAGATACTTTTTCGCAATCTTAAGAACTTTCTAACGATAGATGCGCTCTGAAGATACATAAGCACTGAAGTTTCACTCCTAATATTTTTCTAGTTAGCTTAAGCCTGACCTAAGGCTAATTAGTGCGCAGCCACTCACATCGCGCAGGAGTAGTACGAGCATCCCACAATCCACGGAAGACCATGCAGTTCCCTCCGTACCACGTTCTTCTAATTCCTCGGAGGCTATCCATGAATTTACGCTCTCTCTCTTTCTCCCAGCGGACATTATTAACAATGCTGTTGTTCGGTGGCACGCTGCTATCAGCGCAGGAGATATCCGCTAATGCGGCAACTGCCAAAGCTCCAATCACCTTTTCCACGGAATTTGCGAGCGGTGATTTTGATCTTTCGGCATCTTCACTTGTTGTTGGAGATTTCAACCGCGATGGTCGGCTGGATGTGGCAGCCCTGGAATCCTCGGACATAACGGAGTTTGCCACTGTGCCGGCAACCGTGCTTATCAACCTGGGTGTGCCCACCCAGGAACCCAGTGCCAGCTATACGGTTGGTCTGGGTGCAGACGAAATACTGACTGCTGATTTCAACCACGATGGCAATCTCGATCTGGCGGTAGCCAATGCCGGCGCCAATACGGTCAGCATTTTGCTCGGCAATGGAGATGGAACATTCCGCCCGGCGAACGACATTATTATCGGAGGTCACCCCAAGGCCATAGCGGCAGCGGATTTCACTCGCGACGGTTTTGCTGACCTGGCTGTAATCGACTGTATTCCTAACGTTAAATGCAACTTGTTAATTTATCGCGGTAACGCCAGCGGCAATCTTACGATATGGCAGCAGATCGGCTTACCTGGTGCGCCCAATATGGCCAAGGGGTTGATGGTCACCGCCGATTTCAATATTGATGGCCGTCCTGACCTTGCTTTAGTAGCTGGAAATACCCGGGCGATGATATTTACCAATAATGCTTTTGGCAAACTGCAATTGCGCTCACAATTCACGCTGCCAAACGGTAGCGTTGCGGGAAGCATGGCCTGGGGCTCGTTTAATCACGATATACTGCCGGACCTTGTTTTCCGGGTGGTTGACATCTGTGGGAGCTCTTGTTCATTCGCAAATTCCGCTTACGTTTTTCTCAATACAGGTAGCGGCGCTTTTGTGCTGCGCGACCGAATCGGCGTGCATCAGGGCGCAGGCGCCAGCTTGATTGCCGTGACCGACGTAGACGGCGACAACATCCAGGATTTCGTGACCCTCAGCCAGGACCATAGCAATGCTTTTGTGCAGTACTCTCTGAACCATGGTGACGGAAAATTTGATCCACCGGTGACTGTCTTCAGGCTGCCTTTTCGCCCGTTCGATCCCAATCCCAGCGGTGGCTTTGTGACCCCTACCGGTCTTATTGCGCGCGATGTGAATTTCGATTCACGGCATGACATAGGTGAGAGTAGTCTTGACATCGGTACCGAGGAAGCCGGCTGGCAAATTGTGACCAATGACAATGCGCGTACTAACTGCCCTCCACCGGACTCATCGCGGTTGCGGGCCAGGATTTGCTCTCCGGCGGCCAATGCCACCGTGGGAGCCACGTTGACCGTAACTGGATCTGGAAACTCACCCGCCGGGGTAAAAAGAATGGAGTTGTGGGTTGATGGCAAAAAACGCTTTGAGGAGTGGAACGATCAACTGCTCGCCACCGTATCGCTCACGCGAGGGCGGCATCAGATCATCGTGCAGGCAATCGATCAGGATGACTCTTTCATGCCTACTCCTATATTTGTGACAGTACCATAAGTTTTTCCGGCTGAAAAAATGGTGGATGCCCCCGAGCATCACGAGTCGAACAAGCTTGCGCGGTGAAGCGACGTGCTCAAAAGCCGAAACGGGAATTTAAAATGAATTCCATTTTGATAGTGTTCTCACAACTCGCTCCACGAAAAAACATCCTGTTGACATTCCCTTTTATAGAACCCACGATGGAAAAAGTGGAAGGTGGGCCAGCCGCCAACGCGCGGAGTCCGCGAATCCAAAAACGAGGAGGATTTTATGAAAATGCTAAGCCTCAGTAAACTCTTCATCGCCGCCGCCCTGCTGTGTACCCCAATCATGGCCTCGAGTACTCAGGCGGAACACGCCAAAAGTTCGACTATTTCATCCGGCAACTCAGTGATCCTCTGCAAGCCCGGACTTGTCTATAGGTGTAATCAATTCGGATGTTTCTGTGTGAAACCCTGACTGTAAAAACGCGAAACTGGAGTTTGAATAAAAAATAGCAGAACGTGGGGGGGGGTGCTCCATTGAGATATGCCACCACGCAAAATTCCAGTAACCACAAAAGCACAGCCCCGCTCCCGCGGGCTGAATTTATTGAGTCCGCCCTGGCCGTACGACGGCGCAGAAATCGTATGCATGAGGCGACTGCCGCGTCCCGTTATAACGCGTGTTCGCTAAACCCACTCTTGACGACGCGCGCCGCTAGATGTTGAAGCGGGTCCAGAGCATCATGCCTGCGATCAGAAAGAACAGCACCGCGGATCCGGCGCCGCAGATTCTGACCCACGGCTGGATCCGGTTCATTCTCACGATCAGGTCTTCCTGCTCTTTCGCCATGTGGGCTTGAGCGGTGTCCAGGAAAAGCTGGTCATCTTCATGCATGGATAGAGTGCTGCGGTAGATCAGTAAAACGACAAGTACGACTGTCAAACCGGCCCAAAGAATGAGGAGAGGCGTCAGCATAAAACACCACCTTGAATTTTCGGCCGGTTCCGCTACTCAGAGGCCGCAAACAGATGGTCGCGGCGAGGGGTAAGTGGAACCTTACCGGCTATTATAGACCGGCAGGGAATAGCAAAATCCAGCATTTTGAGGGTTCACTGAAATGTAAAAAGCCTTAATCCGGGTTGAAGAAGCCCACATTAGCGCGCGCATAAACCGGAAAAGAGAGTGAGTCGAAAAACAGGGAAAATCTTGCGACCTGAAGCCCTGCGGGTTCATCTAACTCATGAGAAAGCCCATTAGAATCAGCGCGGGATTGTGTATAATTAGCCTTGCAGCGGACAAGGGCACTTTTAAAGGAGAACAAAGCCATGGCCACAACTACAACTCCAAATGTAGAGACTACTCCTAAATTGCCGGTGAATTTGACCCCTACGGCCGTCACCAAGGTGAAGGAGATAATGGGCCAGCAGAATCCTGTGCCGGCTGGTCTCCGGATTGGCGTGGTTGGCGGCGGTTGCTCAGGCTTTTCCTACAATATGTCGTTTGAAAACGCGCCCGGCGTGATGGACAAGATTTATACCTTTGACGACTTGAAAGTTTATGTCGATGCCACCTCGGCCATGTATCTGAATGGTTGCATCGTGGATTTTGTGGAAACGCTGGAAGCCTCCGGATTTAAGTTTGAGAATCCGAATGTGAAGAGCACCTGCGGGTGCGGCTCGTCGTTCAGCGTGTAAAGCTGAAGCACTAGATCGCTGAATTGCGAGATCAAAAGATCAAAGATCAAAAGTTTAGAAAAGAATATGGGCCTCGTCGAAAGACGGGGCCTTTTCGATGTTATAAGCTTTAATTAGGATTCTGCGGCGGCGGCGTTTGCGCGGGCAGAGGCTGGACAGGCGTTGGCGAGGCGGCTGGGTTATTTCCAGTGGCTCCGGCGCTCCCTGCGCTGCCAGCGGCGTTTGCCGGCGCAGCCACAGTCACACCTGTACCTCCGCTCTGTTCAAGGCGCAAGTCGTAGACAAAGAGCCATTCATCGTAGTGGTCTTTGTCGTTGAATTCCTTGATGCCTTCTTTTTTGCTGGTACTGGCGACACCAATAATCTGGCCACCGCCGACCGTCTGTCCGTTGCCGATGTTTGAGGTCGCAAGAGATCCAAGCGGAGCGTTGGAACCAGGTTGAGTCTGCGCCAGTCCTGAGGTAGTGCTGCCTAGAGGCGACGCAGTGTTATTAGGAGTTGTGTTATTCCCAGTAGGCGTATTGCCGGTCAGAGTGTTGCCCTGTGTCGGGCTCGCGCCGCCAGTGTTCAGGCCCGCATTGGGAGTAGGAATCACGATTTGCGCTTCGCCGGTGTGAATCAGTTTCCAGTCAGACTCGCCTGTGATGGGATCTTTATAGCGTTTGCGCAGGAAGCGGATGTGGTTCGTATTCTCCAGTTGTTCAATGGAAAGCGGATACCTGCCGCCATTTTTGTGGACAAACCGCTTTACCGCCGTGGCGTAGTCTTCGCCGCGATGAATCAGCTCTTCTTCTCTTTCCCTCTTGATCTGCTGTGCGATCCGTGGCGCTTCAATGGCCATTGCGGCCAGCAACAGCGTGAGCGTAAGCATCACGGCCAGCAGTACGTAGCCTGATTCGGCGGAATAAGAACGATTTTGTTTCATGCAGCGCATTAATTTTCAGCGGCTATTTGGCCGTTAGCTGGATCGTCTGGCGGTTATTGTTGAGCACATCTTCAATAATCACGTTGGTGTTGTTGATCTGGATAACTTTGTATTTCCGTTCTACGATGTCGCCTTGCCGGCTGACAAACACTTCACCTTCATCGGCAAGAAAGATTCTTTTGGGCTCGTTTGATTTGCTGGCAAAGCCATAAAACTTGAGCGGAATCGGCGGCGGTGGAGGCGGTGGCGGTGGCGTAGGAGCTGGGTCTGGGCCAAAAGGCTGTCGTGGACCTCCTCTCACGTCCGCGACGGCCGGTTCTATTGGCTTTTCTTCCATCTTAAAAATGTTCCTGCCCGCTTCATACTTCTTGTTCTGGCTGGCTGCCAGGATGTCGAGGCGCAATCTTGGGTCAAGCGTGCTGTCGATTGTTTGTTGAGACGGCGCAGCCGTTTTTTGCTGTTGCGGCGGAACGGTAGTTGCAGGAGAGGCGGCTGAGCTGGTGCCAAAATTAGCGAAATCATAGACGACCACCAGAATGGCAACCGCCAGCAGTGCGGCCATCCATTGCACTTTTTTCTTATTTTCCGCGCCTAATTTCACTTTAAAATTCTTCTCCTCGGGTAATGAACAACCATAGCCAGCCCAGCTTGTTAGTTTTGCCGCAAAAATGTTTCACATTTTATCTGCAGTGAAACCACACCGCCTTCATGGCTGCCAAGAGAGATCTCATCGATGATGAATACAAACTTGTCCTGCTCCATTGCATTGATAAACCGAGCTACCTTGGAATATTCACCGGCCACTGTGGTGTCAATGGCGATGCGCTGCACATCAGGCAGGTCATCTTTGTCATTATGTTCCGTGCTCTTCACTTCCGAATAATGGATCCCCTGCGCCGCGGTAACGCCCGTTTCCTGCATCAGCTTTTCCAGATGCTGCGAAATCTGAGAGTACTCGCTGGGGACGTTCTGGGCATAGAATTTCTTCACGTCCACCCGCGTTACGGCCAGCTTCTTGTCAATGCCGCGTAACGGCGACACTTCACGCTCCAGGGTATTTGCCTGGTCCTGTAAGCTCCTTTCCTGTGCCGCCATGGCGGAAGGGCTGGATCCCGGCAATAGCAGGTAAACAATCAAGAGCAGATCCACTGCACCCAGAATGCCTACAACCCAGGTAAACTTCTGCCGGGTTTTTTCCAGATTGTTCATCACAAGCCCTCCCTGTTCGCTGTGCGCCCTTGCGCCGGGGCTGCGGGACTGTAATAGGTCACGATATCGAATTTGTAAAGCTGCTCGCCGGAACGCTGGTCTTTTTGCACGGCCTCTGCATTGATCTGTGGGCCGCGGAAACGGTCTGACTTCTCCATTTTTTGCACCAGTTCAAGCCCGTTGCTGTGAGTGTCGCCCATAATCACCACCGTCAGCTTCAGCCGCTTTTCCGGCGTGATCTCCGGATGCACAGAGCTCAGATAAGCGCGCGCCGGCATGATCTTTTGCAGGTCATTGAAGAGCTGCGTCCAGGAAAGCTGCCGCCGGGCGATTTGTTTGTTCCAGTAATTCTTCTGTGCGGTAACGTCGTGGTTTTCCGGCAGATTGGAGACCCTCTCCGCGGCTGCGCGTTCACTTTGCAACGATGCAATTTTTGCCTGAAGTTCCCTGATTTGATCGCCCGTCCTGGATGACGTGGAATGGTTCATCAAAACCAGCCCTATTAATAAGAGCGCCAGCACCGCCGTCGCGGCAATTGCGGTCCCCCAGCGTACATAGAACCGCCGGACATCTTCATATTTCTGCGAAGCAAGATTGATATTGAGGCGCATTATCCCAGCAAAGCCCCCACAATTCCCGCCATGGTAGAAGACGGAACACTTTCACCACTCAGGTTCTGTTCCGGCGTGAGTTCAGGGGCCAGTTCCTGCACCTGCGCACCGGTTTGCTGATGGAGCATTGGGCCTAGCTCTTCCATCGGAGCGACACCGCCAACGTAAATTTTCTCAATGCGGGCAGCGAAGGTATCTTCAAAGAAGACAATCGAAGGCAGCACGGCTTCCAGCAAATCAATCGCGGATACATTAGCGCCATGTGGATTTTCCAATGTTCGGACCAACCGCAATTCCTGCCGTTCCACGACTGTGATGGTAATGTTCAGAGGATCAACTTTCAGCACCAGCGTTGGCCGCTCGCCATCCACCAGGCCAAGTGCAGCCAATGACGAGGGCAGCACCACGCCCGGCTCATATCCGGCATCGCGGAATGCCTTCTCATATTCTGCAATGATCTCTCGTGGTGAAACCGCTGCAACTGCGCGGATGACGCCGTTCGTGCGGATTATGTCATAGGAAAGCGTCGCCTGGTCCACGTCAAAGGGCAGAGATTTCTTCAGCCGAAAACGAATGACCGGCGCAATCTCATCTGCTTTTGTCGGCAGAGCTTCAAAATCCAGCAGCATCATGCGAATGGCCACATCAGGCAGCACAACGATCACATCGCGCGACTTGCCAACCACGGCGCTCAACGCGCTGCTCAGGGAAAGGCGCAAACCCTCGGCATCCAGCACATTGGGAATGTTCAGTCCGGGAGCAATCACGCCGGGGTTCAGCCGCCGTGAAGTAAAGACCTCTAGGCGAGATGTTTTCTCAGATGCCCGTGCTGCAATCACGCCGTCCAGCGTGATCTCGCAAGCAAGCCTGGGGCGCGTCGTTTTCTGGTTCAAGCCTGCCATCCTTATCTCGTGGACTCGATGAAAGTGACTTTGTTGATTTCTTTCATCGTGGTGAGGCCAGCCCTGACTCTGGCCAGGGCGGAATCGCGGAGAAACTTCATCCCTTCTTCGTGCGCTGCTTTCCGGATTTCTGAAGAAGGCCGCTTCTCCAGGATCAATTCGCGTATGCGATCGGAGAGGTCCAGAAGTTCGTGAATCGCAGTCCGGCCGTGAAATCCCGTGCCGCCGCATTCAATGCAACCGGGACCGTCGTAGAACGGAACATCGCGCCATTCCTTTGCGTTTAGCCCAAAACTATCAAGCTCCTGCTCAGAATAGTGGACGCGCGCTTTGCAGTGGCTGCAAATCATCCTGACCAGCCGCTGTGCCAGCACGCAATTCAATGCTGAAACAAAGTTATACGGCTCTACGCCCATGTTCAGGAAGCGTCCCAGCACGTCAACCACGTTATTGGCATGGACGGTGGTAAACACCAGGTGGCCGGTGAGCGCGGACTGAATCGCGATCTGCGCGGTTTCCGTATCGCGTATTTCCCCCACCATGATTTTGTCAGGGTCATGGCGCAGAATGGAGCGCAGGCCGCGGGCAAAGGTGAGGCCCTTTTTTTCATTCACAGGAATCTGCGTAATGCCGTGAATCTGGTATTCCACCGGATCTTCAATGGTGATGATCTTGTCTTCGTCAGTCTTGATTTCATTCAGCGCGGCGTAAAGCGTGGTGGTCTTGCCGCTACCCGTGGGACCTGTGACCAGCACCATCCCGTAAGGCTCAAGAATGTAGCGCCGGAACTTGCGCAAATCTTCTTCGTCAAAGCCCACAACGTCCAGAACCAAGTTGCGGAACTTTTCACTCATTGATTCCTTATCCAGCACACGGAGCACGGCATTTTCGCCGTGAATGGTCGGCATGATGGAAACGCGGAAATCGATCAATCGTCCGCTGTATTTCACGCGGAAACGGCCATCCTGCGGCACGCGACGCTCGGCAATATCCAGCTCGCTCATCACCTTGATACGCGTGATGATGGTGGAATGGTGTTCCTTCGCCATTGGCTGCATGGCCGGCTGGAGCACGCCGTCAATGCGGTATTTCACCACCACCGAATCGCTTTCGGTTTCAATATGGATGTCACTGGCGCGCTTTTGCAGCGCGGTAAAAATCGTGGTGTCCACCAGGCGGATAATTGGGCTGACGTCGGCTTCCGTTGTGCCGGTAATGCGGTCAATGGTGATATTTTCATCGCCGCTTTCATCCTCACGCACCACGTCCAGCACAAAGCCTTCGCTGGCTTCTTCCAGCACGCGCTGTGATTGCTCGGTCTTCTTTAGAATGTCGTTGATCTGGTTCAGCGTGGCCACTTTGGTCTTGATGCGCCGGTTGAGCAACAGCCCGATTTCATCAATCATCATCAGCTTGCTGGGATCGGCAATCGCAATGGCCAGCGTGCTGTCGATCTGTTCCAGCGGGACAAAGTTGTAACGGAACATCAGGTCCACTGGCACCGTCTTGAACAACTCCGCGTCCAGGTGATAATCGCGCAAGTCAACGAACTCGCAGCGGTAGCGGGCCGCCATGTCGCGGGCTTTCTGGTCACTCCCTTCCATGAGTCCGCTAATCGCCGTATTCACTTCCATGGTTGTCATTTTTCGATCCATACCGTCCTACTGCTGTACCTGTGCTCCCAGAGAAAAAATAGGCAGATACAATGAGAGGAGCACGAACGCAACTGTAATGCCCATAAAAATCAAAATAATAGGTTCAATTAATTGCATCGCTGTGGCGAGAGAATTCTGTACGTCTTCTTCATAGAACTCAGCCACGGAATTCAGCATAGCCGGCAACGCTCCGGTTGACTCGCCGACCTCTACCATCTCCACAGCCAGGTCGGGGAAAAATTTAGTTTCTTCCAGGCTGAACGAAAGCGCACGGCCTTCGCGCACGCGCCTGGAGGCATATTCCACATTGCTGGAAATCTTAAAGCTGTTGATGGAATGGCTGGCCGTCTCCAGGGATGGCACCAGCGGCAGTCCGCCTGAGAGCAGCGTGGAGAGCGTTCTGGAGAACATGGCGATCTGATACTTCATCCATATTTCACCAGCAAGGGGCAGCTTATAACGGATTGCGTCCAGCATTCTGGAGCCTTTATCCGAACGGACCCAAAACGTGATCATCAATCCCAGAGCCAGGATCGCAGCGAAAATGATGTAGTAGTAATTCTGAATTCCCTTGCCAATGCCGAGCATAAAGATTGTGATGGCCGGCAGCTTCGCATTCAGGCTGCTGTAAAGATCGGCAAACTGTGGCACAACATAGACCAGCAGGAAAGTCAGCATCACTGCCAGCGCGCACACCAGCAGCGCTGGATACCATAAGGAAGCAATCAGTTTTTTGCGGAATGACACTGTAATCCGTTGGAACGTTATATATCTGCCCAATACTTCTTCCAGGTTGCCGCTGCGCTCGCCAGCTAACAGGGTAGTGGTGTAAATTTTTGATGTTGCTCCCTGCGCTTCAAAAGCTTCTGACAGCAATGAACCGCTTTTGACCCGCTCCTGGACGTTTTCCAGAATTGCCTTGAAATTTGCGTTTTTCTGGCGTTTGCTGAGAATGTGCAGCGACTTGATGATAGGCAGCCCAGCTTTAATCAGGGTAAGGAATTGCTGGTTAAAGATGACAAATTGATCGGCCCTTAGGAGCTTCTTGCGCCCCTTGCCGCCCATGGGTAACAGCCCCCGGCGGCTCTTGACCGAATACACCATAAAGCCCTGCTGGGCAAAGCGATCTTTGATCTCCTGTTCAGAGACGCCGCTCTCCACTTGCTGGAGAACGTGACCGCGCTCATCCGCCATTTTTACTAGATATTCAGCCATGAAATTCAGAGTACGGGAGAAAGCAAGACTCCCCTATAAGTCTAGCATTCAAAGGGTTATGAAAACCCTATTCATAGAATGGGGGGAACCCTCATTATTGCGCATTTCGGCCATTAAATTTACTAATTCTTCGGCTATTTCGGGTACTCAGGGGTGATTACTGGGTTACCTGGCTGTCTTCAAAAACGTCCACTCCCGGGGGAGGAGTAAAGCGGAACAAGCTGTCCTGAACGGGAACATTCTCTTCTATCTGAGAGAAGCGGAAGTCCGTGGTCGTGCCGTCCAGGCCATGAATCACAATCCGGCGAATCTGGTGCGAAGGTGAGACCTCAAGAACCACCTCCGATACGCGGTCCTTCATGGTCTTGGGAACTCCACGCAACACCACATCACCTGCCTCAATCGGGGTAAGGTCCGGCGCCAGCGAAAGTCCATCGAATTCTTTTTCCAGTTTCGTCTTGCCCAGCAGGTAGCGCATAGGCGACCGGATGTCATCAAGGTTTTTGACCGGGGTCTTTCTCGCCTGACGGTCGCCGGTTACATAAAAATATGCATTCTGTGAATCGATGAGAAACAATTTATCTCGAGGCACACGATATTCCCACCGCATGCGGCCTGGCTTTTTCAGCCATAGCGTGCCGCTTTCCGTACGTGAGATGCCGTCGCCCTGGAATATCTCGGTAAAAGACGCTTTAAACGTCTTCAGATGGTTGTAATGCTCGTCCACGGCGCGAGCGACCTGCCCAACACCGGCCTGCTGCGCTTGGGCAGGTGTACAGCCAGGAATGGTTAGCAAGAAAATGATTAGCAAGAAAAAGAGCCACAAATAAAATTTCATTTTTTGATGTCGGTCGTTTTATGTTAATCGCGAATCGTTAGAAGGGAAGCGGGTTGTTGCTTCGCCATTCGCCCAGATAATGATAATTGCTGGGATCGGCAACATCCACTTTTCCGTTCGACTTAAGTTGATAGGGTTCACCCATTGGGGCCAGCGGAACTCCAGGAATGATCCTGGCTTGTATCAAGTCAGACCAGTTCGACGGGAAACTTCCGGTCTGCTGCCGGTAAACTTTTATCTTGTCTTGTAATTCGCTGATGTCTTTTTCAGCCTGCAATGAAGCAAGATGAACCTGCGCATTTTCTTTCACGGACTTATCTACCGTTGTTTCGTAAACGGCTTCCCATAGTGCTATGGAGGTGTTGATGTCTTTGCTGCGCTCCGCCATCCGCGCCGCCATCACCTTCATCCATGGCATGGCGCCCGGAATTTCTGAGCCTTTCCTGAAGGCTTCTTCCGCAGATTTTGGATCATTGCGATCAATATAATGCACAAAGCCAAGGATGAAGTCGAGTCGCCAATAAGTAGGGTTGGCGCGAATGCCTTTTTCCGCCAGCTTAACGGCATTGTCAGGCTGGCCTGCTCCGCCCGGCGGTTTCTGGGAGAGGAACACAGATCCATATTCGTATGCCGGAATCAGATTGGGATCGAGATCAGTCGTGATATCGAGCAGCGGGTAGAGAAGGTTATATTGGGTCGAATGCTTCAGGTGCTTCGAGCCAAAGTATTGGACCGCGCGCGTCCAATAAATATCCGCCAGCAGTCCGGAATATCCCAGGCTAAGCCGTTTCACCGTCTTGCCTGAAGGCAAGTAAAGAACTTCCTCAAGAGTAGCCTCGTGGCCACGTAGTTTTTCCACCTGACGGCGGCTAATGACCGAACCGCAAAAAAGGACAATGAGCAGGAACCCGGCAACCACTGTGACTGTACGATTCGATGTCATTTTAGATTACGGCGCTCAAAGATCAAGACTGCTCCAGCGGTAACTGCGGCGGAATAAAGTATTGCGTAAAGCGTGTTATGCAAAATCAGCCCTCTGCCCACGGTCTGATCGTGGGCCGCCTGCGTGATCACATTGAGCGATGCGAAATTGGGCACGACGTAAGAGGCAACCGTTGTTAGCCACTTGACGATACCCTCAGACAACGCGGCGAAATTCTTCAAGTCTTCCGCGAATGTGCCGATCACAAATAATGCAAACGCGAAGATGGTGGAAAAAATAGGGCTCGAAAAGGACGAAAACAACAGCGTCAGCGCGATCATCATCATGAACTGGAGCACGATGAAATAGATGGCAACGAGTAAATGGAAGTCCGTGCTGTGCAGGTGATGCGCGCTTACCAGCAAAGCAATATAAAAACCAACAGTCATGAGGGCGGTGTTCACCACCAGGGTCAACAAGAGACCGCAATATTTTCCTACAATAAACTCCCAGCGGCGGACTGGACGGGAAAGGATCGTATAAAGCGTCTTTTTCTCAATTTCTTTTGATACCAGCCCGATGCCGACAAAGATTGCGATGATGACTCCAAAGAGCGATATTGAGCTCAGGCCCACATTGACCAGAATCAGTCTTTCCAGATCAATCGAGATCTGGCCGAATAGCGGAGCGGATGCCACCAGGAGCAAAACAAATAGAATCAGGTTATAGAGAACGCGGTCGCGCACAGCCTCGCGAAAAGTATTCAGCGTAATGGCTGAGAGCCTCGAAGTCATGAGGGTACCGCTTCCTTTTCGGTGGTCTTCTTTTCGGCTGTCTTGGCCAGGAAATAATCTTCAAGCGTGCCATGGAGCGGCGTCACGGAAACTAGCCGTAGCCGCTGCTGCCTCAGCTTTTCCAGCAGCCTGTCAAGATCAGTGCTGTTGACAGTTGCACGCAGAGTCTGGCCGGCCACGTGTGATTCCACCAGAAGCCCCTTGATGTCGCCTTCAGCCTGCGTGCCTTCCCAGATCACTTCACTCTGTCCGCCCACGCTGGAGCGAAGATCATTCACCACGCCGATGCCCCGCAACTCGCCTTTATGAATTACGGCCACACGATCGCAGAGCGCTTCCGCATCGGCAAGAATATGGGTGGAGAAAAATATAGTCTTTCCTTCATCTTTCAGCCCCTGAATCAACGTGCGGACTTCATGCCGGCCCAGCGGATCCAGACCTGACATCGGTTCATCCAGAAATACCACTTCCGGATCGTGAATAATGGCTTGCGCAATGCCTACCCGCTGCAGCATTCCTTTGGAAAACTTGCGCAATTGCTTGTTGCCTACGTCACCCAGCCCGACCCGCTCCAGCACCGGTCCAATTCGTCTGTTTCGTTCTGAACGAGGTACGCCCGAAAGTTCGGCATAGTATGCCAGCAACTCCGAAGCGCTTAAATAATCGTAAAAATAGGGTTGTTCAGGTAGGAATCCGACCTTTTTCTTGATTTCCGGGTCCAGGAAGTCTTTGCCCAAAATGGTGGCAGATCCCGCAGTAGGAAAGATGATTCCCATCAGTATCTTCAGAGTCGTGGTTTTCCCGGCTCCATTCGGTCCAAGGAAGCCGAATGTCTCCCCCCGGTCAACCTCAAGTGTGAGCCCCTGGAGCGCAGGACGAAGTCTCTTTTTCCAAAAGCCTACGGGGTAGGATTTGGTCAAACCTTTAATTTCAATGGCATGCATGTGCGACTAAGAAAGACCGATCATTTTCTCGTAGTTTAGTTGAAATGCCCAGCCATGATCAATTATTTCCCGGGGTTCAATTACCCAAAGGGTTGTATTGTGCAATGTCGATGCAGTTTGAGTGAATCTCAGCAGCGCTAAGAGACCCCGCCGGAGCCTTTTGCTTACGGATGACGCCATCTTCCGTGGTGCAGAAGTTATTGTTCCCGCTGCCTTTCCATGTGACGGGAGTGGCTGTGGCGGTGTAATCGCCGAAGGGTTCCGCCGCGGAGGTGGAATTCATGAAAAACAGGTAACCACTCTTGAGGCATGGTTCAGCTGCACAACCAACGAGCTGATCTGTAAGACACGCGGTAATTTTGGAACATGGATTACCCGGCCCCAATTTGATTAGCGAATTCGCATAGCCGACGCTGCTGGTGTACTCCACAACGTAAACAGCCTGGGAATTATGAACGTTTCGAAGCACGGAAACAGCCGCTGCTTCATTCGCCGACATCCTGCTTCGCAGAAGGTTGGGTATTGCGATGCCGGCGATAATCAGGATAATCGCGACCACGATTAAAAGTTCGATCAGTGAAAACCCTTTAGCTTTTGTGTGTTTGGTCATAAGTATTTTCGGTTCATCAATCTTCGGATTTTTCGATCCGGAGTTTTACGGGCTTTTCAAACCACGACCGCGCACTCTCTCTTGCCTTCATATCATTGCACTTGTGTAACCAAACTTCCGCGAAAGGAAACTTCTTGTGCTTTTTTGTGGCTTCAGTTTCAGCAACTTAGAGACTCCCTTTAGATGGTCGTCTGGTTTCACGCTTATGACTGACAAATTATGTCGCTAAAAATGCAAAACTGTGCGCCTATTTAAAGTCAGAAAAAAAGGACACGGTTTCCCGTGTCCTTTCCTTTTGGCTCATACCCTCCCCCAGGTACTTGCCGAAAAAACGTGCTTACTGGATTGGGCCGTAAGAGGTAATGGTCTGGCACAATGGCTGTGTGGTATTGGCGGCCAACTGCGCAGGAATCACCGCCGGAATCGCATTTTTCTGTGATCTCACCACCGCATCGGCAGTAGAGCAGAAGTTGTTTGTTCCAGTGCTGTTGATGGTGATGGCATTGCCGGCGATGACGTAGTCTCCTGTAACGCCAGCGTTTACTGCCGCACCGGAGAGCCAATAGGCATATCCGCTCTTGGGTGAAGGTCCATTCGCACTCGCTGCCAGAACGTTATCGATCAAACAGGCTGCAGTCACGTCGCATGTACCTGCGGCATTGGGTCCCAAGCGGGTAAAGGTATCGGCATAGCCAAATGCCGGATAGTTCGTGGCAAATGTGACTTGTGAAGTGTTGATAGTACGCAGAGTGCTCGCTGCAGCCGAGTCGTTGGCTGACATCTTTGAGCGGAGCAGGTTCGGGATCGCGATGGCCGCGATGATAAGAATAATAGCTACTACGATTAGCAGCTCAATAAGTGAAAAACCTTTTTGTTTGCGCATTCAAATATCTCCTCTAAAAAATTTCATTCGCCGCACTAATTTCAGTGTTTCGGCACGAATCAGCACTAAATCTCGACCTCTATTCCTGCACCTGAGCTACCATCGTTTGAAAACTTCCGGTTAATACCAGATAAACTGTATAACTCTATTAAAATGAATCGTTTATGTGTTTAAATTTTAACGATAGCTGCTTAGTAGCTATCGTCATTTTTCAATCAACTGACAAATTGTGTCAAATTCTTCGACAATTCAAGACACTTCCGGAAGCTACCGGAAGCTAATGGTGAACAAAGAAAAAAGGACACGGTTTCCCCGTGTCCTTTCCTTTTGGCTCATACCTTCCCCCAGGTACTTGCCGAACGTGCTTACTGGATTGGGCCGTAAGAGGTAATGGTCTGGCACAATGCCTGTGTGGTATTGGCGGCTAGCTGCGCAGGAATCACCGCCGGAATCGCATTTTTCTGTGATCTCACCACCGCATCCGCGGTAGAGCAGTAGTTGTTGGTTCCAGTGCTGTTGATAGTAATGGCATTGCCGGCGACGACGTAGTCTCCTGTAACGCCAGCGTTCACTGCCGCACCGGCCAGCCAATAGGCATATCCGCTCTTGGGTGAAGGTCCATTCGCAGTAGCTGCCAGAACGTTATCGATCAAGCAGGCAGCAGCCTGATTGCACGCCGCGGCCGACGGCCCCAGCGCTGTAAAGGTTGGGGCATAACCAACTGTCGGATAATTGGTGGCATACGTTACTTGTGAAGTATTGATTGTACGCAGAGTGCTCGCTGCAGCTGAATCATTGGCTGACATCTTTGAGCGGAGCAGGTTCGGGATCGCGATGGCCGCGATGATGAGAATGATAGCTACTACGATTAGCAGCTCAATAAGTGAAAAGCCTTTTTGTTTGCGCATTTGTAAATTCTCTCTTCTTCTGGAAATTCTTATTCATTGGGTCAATTTGCGCGTTTCTAACTTGGGCAAATCGGAACAGTGAATTTGACTTCTGAATGTGCAGGTTCTCTGCCATTTCTGGTCGGCTTGGGCAATATCTCCTTAAGTTACTGGCGCTTATGAGAGTTAGTCCAAAAATATAAATAATTGTAAAGTACGATTGTAATTCTAATTTTATCACTAAAATGACAAAAAACGTCATTATGGACTAACAAAGAACGTCAGGACGGGTAATCTTATGCGGAATTAAAGATATCCGTAAAGTACGGAAGGCCATTAAGGTCCCCCTGGAAGCCACGTTGTTCCCACCACTAAAACGGTATATCCTCGTCCGTGATCTCGGCTGATGCAGGAACGTGCTCGTCAGAGTGGGGCGTCCGCTGGTCGAAGGACGCGGATGCTCCGCGCGAGGAACGGCCTTCATGGTCTCCGCCACCGCTGCCTTCTCCGCGGCCTCCCAACAGCACCAGATCGCTTGCGACAATCTCCGTACGGTACTTCTTTTCTCCGCTCTGCTTATCTTCCCAGCTCGAGGTCTGCAGCCGGCCTTCAATATAAATCTTTGATCCTTTTTTTACGTACTCGCCGACGATTTCCGCCAGGCGCTGCCAGGCAACAATGTTGTGCCATTCCGTCCGGTCCTGCCATTCACCGGCCTTGTCTTTAAACCTCTCATTCGTGGCCAGGCTGAATTTCGCCACGGGAACCCCGCTGGGTGTGTATTTCACTTCGGGATCTTTGCCCAGGTTTCCGACCAGAATGACTTTGTTTACGCTCTTCGCCATAAAGAATTTTCCTTATTCCAACGTTCCGTAATATACCAGCGAGTGGGAATTCTATAAAGTCTTTCAGGCTGCTTTAAAAATTGTGCTCCGGAATCCATGCAGCGTCCTTACGCATGTGCCCCATAAACCTGATACAGCATTACATACACCACAACGCCAGTCACTGAAACATAAAGCCATACCGGAAATGTCCACCGTGAAATTCTGCGATGCCTGTCAAACCGGGACTTTAATCCGTAGGTGAGCGAAAGCACCACCAGCGGGACGACCGTGGCCGCCAGTATTGTGTGAGAAATCAGGATCGTGAAATACACCGTTCGCGCCCATCCCTGGCCGGGAAAATGCACAGAGCCCACATGCGCATGGTAATAGAGATAACTGACCAGGAAGACGCTGGAGGTGGCAAACGCGGCAATCATGCATGCCCGATGAAGCCTAACTTGCCGGCGCGCAATCAGCGCTCGTCCCGTTGTGATTAAAACGGCGCTTGCGCCATTCAGTGTGGCATTCAGGGCGGGAAAGAGGCTGTAATCAGTCAATGAAAAGTTCTATTTATAAAGCAGTTAAGGTCATTTATGAATGAACCACATTCAGCATCATCAAGGCAAAAAGCAGCGGGAGATAAATCACGCTGGCCTGCAGAAGCTGCCGGGCAAACAATCTGGAATCGGGTGAGGTGGTTGGCAATTTGGCTTGCGCCAGCCGGAAAACGAACCATAGAAATCCCAGTCCCAGCGCCAGTGCGCCGAAGAGATAGATCTTGCCGGTCATCCTCAGCAGCGTAGGGACCAGGCTTACCGAAATCAGCGTGGAACAATAAGTAAACATCTGCCGGATCACGCTATGTCCGGCCTTGTCCACAACCGGAAGCATCTTGATTCCGGCGGCTTCATAGTCCTCGCGGTACATCCACGCGATCGCCTGAAAGTGCGGGAACTGCCAGAAGAATACGATCAGGAAAAGAAAAACCGCTTCAATCTCCAGCTTGCCGCGGACAGCAGTCCAGCCCAGCAGGGGAGGCATGGCGCCGGGAAAGGCACCCACAAAAGTTGAGATCGGCGAAACACGCTTCAGGGGCGTATAAAAAGCCAGGTAAATCACGGCTGTCGCGAATGCCAGCACACCAGTAAGCACGTTCGTCGTCAGTGCCAGATACACCGGTCCCAACACAGTGGCCAGGATTCCGGCAGTCAATCCGGTGGCCAGGCTCATTCTGCCTGCGGGCAGCGGACGATTACGCGTACGCCGCATCAGTGCGTCAATCTTGCACTCCACAACTTCATTCAGCGCCGCCGACCCAGCGCACGTCATGCCGATTCCTACCAGCGCATTCAGCAGCGTCCATGTGAGCGATGCAATGCCGCTTTTGGCTGCGCCCATGTAAAAACCGGCCCAGGCCGTCATTACAATCAGCGCCGTCACACGGACTTTGAAAAGCTGCAGATAATCGCCCAGCAGGGAATTTTTCTTGAGCACCACTGGAATTGCGGGTGTCTCTGCTGTCTTTTGCTCCAGGCTGCGCGGAAGGCTGCTCATGCCGTTGCTACCTCACGCGTCCGGTCAAAAGGAATCACAGACGCTGGATCTCCCGTATGCCGATATACCTGGATCGTCAAGATCATGCTCAATGCCAGAATCAGCGCCCCAACCGCCAGATGCGCTACTGTAACTGTGACAAGAGACATTGTGGGCTGCGCTTCATTGATTCCTTGCACCACCCGCACCACGTAAGCACTCAGGCCCAACAGCAACTGTGCAATCAATAGCAGCAACAATCCCAGCGCAGGTCGGCGCAGGTGAGGGATGTTGGAATGCTTCGTGATTGCCCGAAGGCTTACGTATAGCAGCAACCCTGTCACCATCAACGCGTTCAGGATATGAGGATAAAGTAACACATGAATAATTTTATGCACTGGCCAGTGGTTTGAGCCGGAAGGGCCCCACTTGGTCCACACATGACGGAAAGCCGCACCCAGAATCAGTTGAAGGTATAGAAATCCGATCAGTATCCAGCAGTGCCGAAGTAACGGCCGAGCGTCTTTGCGGGTGATCTTTTGTACCGGCTCTTCCAGCCAGCTTCGGCTGGTAAAAACCGCGATTGCGGCCAGCATGCAGAACATGGTCTGGCCAAATGTGGCATGCAAACTGGAAACCCAGGGCGGCAACATCTCTCTGACGCCAATCCCGCCGATAATTCCTTGCACAGTGACCCCAACCACGGCGCCGATCGTCAGCCCACGCATCCAGCGCCGCTTGTCCACGCGCCATGTCCAGATGGCGACAATGATTGTCAGCAGCCCGATTAATTCGGCCAGCATCCGATGCCCGTGCTCAAATTTCACTCCGCCAATCATCTTGGGGATTTTGAATAAATGGCCAAAACTTGTCGGCCAATCTGGGACGGCCAACCCGGCGTTGTTGCTGGTGACCAGCCCGCCTGCAACAATCAGCAGAAAGGCCAAAGCGGCAACAAACACCGTAAACCGATGCTGAGCGGCGTTATAGGTAGAAGAGGTCAGAACTGCTCCCTGGGGTACTGGCTATTTTACACGGGCTCGAACACATTCTGAAATCAGCACTGCGGTCTTTTCTGGAATCTCTA
This sequence comes from Candidatus Angelobacter sp., assembly GCA_036495645.1. Lineage (GTDB taxonomy): Bacteria > Acidobacteriota > Terriglobia > Terriglobales > Acidobacteriaceae > Angelobacter. Next base: position 147,464 of record DASXMN010000066.1, on the reverse strand, counting down.
GCGCGGCGAGAGATCCCTATGCTGAAACTCTCTTATAGGAATCACAATGTATTCGACCTATTTTCATTTACTCAATTACCAAATTCTGCCGAGCTTCACTGCGACGTAAACGCAAACCGTGCATCCGTATCCATTTTGGGCGATACCTTCACCGTCATCGTCTGCTCGCCAAATTTCTCATGCACCGCGGCAATCGTGTATTCACCCGGCGACAAATTTTTGATTTCAAATCTGCCATCCGGCCCGCTGACGGCAAAATACGGGTTTGTCATTACGTTGATATACGCCCGCATCCATGGATGTTGATTGCACTGCACCGGGATCATCATCTCCGGTGTAGAAAAAGTCTTGGTGATGGGCTTGTCGGTCGGCATCTGCGACTGATTAAATGGCTGATTTTTGCTCGGCATGTCATGGATGTTATGGTCTGCGGTATCGGTATTCGTAATCTTCAGCGGCTGCCCGGCCATGATGCCCATCATGTGCGGATTGTAGCGGCAGCCCTTCTGGTCCAGCACTAGCGGCTCGGAAGGAACAGCAAAACTGCCTTGCGGCAAGCCTTCTTTTACATAAATAAATACATTTGCCAGCTTGCCGTTGTTCACCACCGTAGTTTCAGCAGGTTGCGGCGATCTCGGACAGCCTGGATCGGCCGTCATGTCCAGCAGCTTCACCTTCGGTGGCGAGCCTTTAAAGCTGATTACACCGCTGATTGTCCCCGAGGTCGTGGCGTCCACATTGATGGTCGCCGCTTCAGGCGAGGAAAAAGGCTGGTCAGAATTCGGTTGGGATTTGCTGCACCCGGATATGCCGAGCGCAAGTACAAGTAGGGTAAAAGTCCAAATCAATCTCATTTACAAAATAATACCTGCTTAATCACACAACACAATTTTGTATCGCCCGGTTGCTACCGCCACGTTTTCCATGTTGGCAATCACTGCATCCGCAAACTCGCTGGTTCCGGCCGTCCCGCCCACATCGCGGGTGAGGTGCAGCTTTTCTTTGTAGGTTTTTTCCAGCGCTGCGTGGACTTTGTCCGCGGCTTCCACTTCGCGCATGTGCCGCAGCATTAGCACGGCTGACTGAAGCACCGCTGTTGGATTGGCCAGATCTTTACCCGCTATGTCCGGCGCCGAGCCGTGAACGGCTTCAAAAATAGCGCACTTTGTTCCGATGTTTGCTCCCGGTACCAGCCCTAATCCGCCGACAAACGCCGCGCACAGGTCGGAAATGATGTCGCCGTAAAGGTTTTCCATTACCAAAACGTCATACTGATACGGGTTCATCACCAGTTGCATGCATGTGTTATCAATGATGTGCTCGCCGTAAGTGATCTCAGGATATTCCTTGGCCACTTCACGGGAGCAGCGCAAAAACAGGCCGTCGCTCAACTTCATGATGTTGGCTTTGTGGATGGCGTGGACGCGCTTGCGCTTTTCCCGTCGCGCATATTCAAACGCAAACCGCGCAATCCGCGTGGAAGCCTTCTCCGTGATGATCTTCAGCGACTCCACCACGCCCGGCACAACTTCATGCTCGATTCCTGAATACTGGCCTTCAGTATTTTCCCGGCATATTGCCAGGTCCACACTGGGATAGCGCGTGGGCAGCGAAGGCAGATTTTTTATGGGCCGGAAGTTGGCAAAAAGCTCAAATTGCTTGCGCAATGCCACGTTGATGCTGGAAAAACCGCCGCCAATCGGCGTTGTGACCGGCCCTTTCAATCCAATTCCCGTGCGCTCAATGGATTGCGTAAGCTCTTTGGGAATATATTCGCCGTACTTGGCAAATGCTTCAGAACCCGCGGCAAACGTCTCCCAATCAATCTTTACTCCGGACGCATCCACAATGCGCACCGCGGCATTCGTAACCTCCGGGCCAATGCCATCGCCCGGAATCAATGTCACCTTGTGTCCCATAGCTCCCGCTTACTTCGTGGTGGTCTTGGCCTTCACTGGCTTAGACTTGTCTTCTTTGGTGTTGAGCAGTGATTCCAGCTCAGAATGGAACTCGCCTACGTCCTTGAAATCGCGATACACGGAAGCGAATCGTATGTAGGCCACCTTATCAATCTGCTTCAGGCTGTTCATGATCTGTTCGCCCAGTTCGCTGGTGGTGCGTTCACGCTCCGGTGAATCGATTACATACTGCTCCACCTCATTCACAATCTGTTCCATCTTTCCCATAGATATCGGACGTTTCTCACAGGCCCTTAGCAATCCGGCCAGGACCTTTTGCCGCTCAAACTTCTCCCGGCGGCCGTCTTTCTTTACAACCATGTATGGGATTTCGTCGATGCGTTCGTAGGTGGTAAAGCGCTTTTCGCACTTCAGGCATTCGCGCCGGCGGCGGATGGATTCCCCTTCTTTGCTCTCGCGCGAGTCCACTACTTTGTCATTTTCGAACCCGCAAAACGGACATTTCATCGTGTCTTAACCGAATGATTCCTGATGGTGAGATAGGTAGATTGTATCAGGATAGATGCAGGGACTGCCCGCGTTCATGGCTTGTCCGGTTATCAGATCAGCCGATGCCCCGATCACCCGATGTCTCCCGATTACCCGATGTCCCGATCTCCTGATTCTTCCCGAAGCGCTCTCTCTTCTTCCTCCATGCTGGCTGCTTCCATTTGCGTCAGTGACACATGCTCTGAGCGGGCCATTGCCAACCCTACCGGAGCCACGGACATAAAAGTCACCAGCCACAGCATGATGCCGCAACTGGTAGCCAGTTCAGGCGAGACGTTGAATACTCCGCGCAGCATTCCTATCGTCGCCAGCTGGGAGCCTCCGCCCACCATCGGCAATTGCAACACGCCTCCCACCACGCTGGCCGCAGTCAGCAGGAACACGCTGGAAAGCGTCATCTGCGAGAGCCGGTGGACGGAATAGGCATGCGTCACTGCCATATAAGCAAAACCGATAACCAGCCAGACCACAATAGATAATCCGCTCAACTGAAAGAAAGCCTTTAAGTCTTTCACCGTGTTTAGCCCTTCGCCAAAAGCCAGTACACGTTTGCCTATGGCGTGGCCGAACTTAGGCGACATTCGTCCGAACAGCCGTACAAAGAACCGTGACGCCGTAGCCGGATTTTTTCTGACTCGAAAAGCCAGCAGCGCCACAAGCGCCACGCCTCCCAGCAACGCGAAAGCAAAAGCCTCAAAGAATGTGAATGAGGAAACCTCCAAACCGAAAATATGTTTTTTGGCGGAATTGGCGAACCCTGGCAGCTTGCTAAGGCTGTTTCTGGACCAAAGAACATTTATAGCCATAATCAAGGCGAAGGCGCCTGAGTCGAAGATCCTCTCCACGGTCCACACCGCCAGTTGCGAGGCCATGCTCAAATTTACTTTACGCGAGATCAGGTAAGGGCGGATAAACTCTCCCGGCCTTCCCAGCAGCGCCAGTCCGGCAAAGCCGATCATGGTGGGCGCGACCAGGTCAGCAGTTTTGGCGTCACATACGGGCCGCAACAGGATCTTCCACCGCAGGGCGCGCAGAATGTAGTCGGCATAAACCAGCGCCACGCCCGATACCAGATAAAACTTATTTGTATTGTGGGTCGCTGCCCAGAAACGGTGCCAGTCAAATTTCTTCCAGGCCCTTACCTGGAGATAGACCAACCCGCTCAACACAACCAGCACCAGGGCAGTGATTAAAAACCGTTTTTTGCTCATGAAGTAGGCCGATTCAGATCATACAAAAAAAGCGCCCTGCTGGCAGGACGCGGATGTTTAACTTGTCTGAAAGCTATGCCGGGTTGGCCGCTTTCGGTACGCTCGCCGTCTGCGGCGAAACTTTCTTCACGCGCTTTGTATTTACATTCTTTGCCGGTGTCGCGGTCTTCGCTGCGGCTGCAGCCTTCATCTGGGCGCGTTTCTTGGCATTGAAGTCCCTGACAATCTTATTGATGTAAGCGCGTGTCTCGCGATAAGGCGGCACTCCGTTGTACTGCTTTACCCGATGCGCTCCAGCATTGTAGGCAGCCAGCGCCTTAATGGGATCATTATTGTAGCGGTCCAGCAGTGCGCTCAGGTGCGCCGTCCCTGCCTCCACATTGGCCCTGGGATCAAACGGATCAGCCACGCCAAGCTGCGCGGCAGTAGATGGCATAAGCTGCATCAACCCCAGAGCGCCCTTCTTGGATACCGCCCGGGTCTTGAAATTGCTTTCCGCCTTGATCACGCTGCTGACAAAGTCCGGATCGAGACGATTTTTGCTGCTGGCTTCCCGCACCACTTCATCCAGATCGATATTCTGCGCTGCTGGATTATGCACTGCAGGCTTTGGAAGTGGGGAAGTCGAAGCTGCGGCTGCGGCTGCCAAAGTGGTCTGGCTGGCCACAGTCGGCAAAGGCTTGCTTACCAGTGCTGGCGGAGCCACTGCCGGAGGTTGTGGAGCGACAGGAATTTCTTCCGTCTCAAATGATTGAATCTGGTCGCTGGCGATATCCAGATAGCCGGTATCGGTATAAAGCCGGGTGGACTTTCCGTTCTGCTCTTTGCGCTCAAATCGAATCGTGAAGCCGTTGCGCAGGTTGGCGATCTCAGCTCCAAATACAGAAAGCTGGGCCAGAACCAGCACTGCTCCTATCGTTAATGGCTTGAGAATTCTCATACAAGCGCAAGACAACTATTTTCGCCTATTTAGCTGCTGAAAGCCAGCCCCAAAATCTCTTCCACGGCCTGGGCGACGCCGCTTTCCGCATTACTGCCGGTCAGTTTCCAGCCGTTCTGCTTCAAGTCATAAGATGCATTTCCCATAATCACGGGAAGCCCCGCAAATTCAAGCATTTCCAGATCGTTGTAGTTATCGCCGATGGCCATGATCTCGTCCCGCGCCACTCCATTTTCTTCTGCCCAGCGCCGCAAGGCGTGACCTTTGGAACATTGGTGGGTCAAAATATCCAGAATGCACAGGTCGCGGTGATCATATTGCGTTTTCATCACGGTAATCTTGTCCTGAAAATCACCCTGCCTAAGCCGTTGCTGGGCTTGCTGCATCCGTGTCACCCGGCCACAATACATTGCCTGAAGGGGGGCTTCTCCGTTTAAAGCTGCCTCCAAAGGGGACACAAACTTGATATCAGGCCGGTTCATCTCCATCCACCGGGAAACCGACTTGTTCAGTTCGTCCGCCTGCTCCAGGACCAGCGCTCCTCCCGATGTTCTGCCTTGGCGATCAAAGGTGAGAACGGCGTGGCCGCGAAATTCATGCATATGGCCGATTAACTGACGCGCGGTTTCAGACGCAAGCCGGTCTGTATAGAGAGTGTCACCTTCATGGGAACGCACCAAAGCGCCGTTGGAACTGATCAGCAGCATGGGCACGCCGATTTCCCGCGCAATCGGCATCGCGTAATCATGGCGGCGACCCGTGGCCAGAATGATTTCAATCCCGGCTTCATGGGCCGCGCGCAGCGCAGCGATGTTACGCGCTGATACCTGAAAATTTGGATCAGTCAGAGTGCCGTCAATGTCGACAGCCAGCAGTCGAATAGTTTGCCGCTTCACTGTGTTCCATAATACCGTTTCAGAACAGGAAAAATGAAAACGGCCCACCACTTCTTTTTATGCATGGAGCGTATGCTCTCTCAGCTTGTCGGAGCTCACTTGGCTGCCGGCATAGTTGAATTCTTCGTTTTTGGTTTCAAGCAGGCGGCCTCGTGCGTCTTTGCCGGATCATTTCTGTTTCTGCTCGCAATCTCCGGCCACATTTCCATACCGGGCCTTGCCCGGTATGACTTCCTGTTTCTGAGCGCTATCGCTATTCAGATTTTGTTGATAGCCGTCAGGCTGGAGAACTGGCGTGAAGTGGCTGTACTCTCACTGTTCCACCTGCTTGGGATGGGGCTGGAATTGTTCAAGACCTCGCCTTCGATCCGGTCATGGAGCTACCCCGAGCACGCCTTCTTTCATATCAGGACCGTGCCGCTCTATAGCGGATTCATGTACGCTTCGGTCGCCAGTTACATCATGCAGGCGTGGCGGCTGATGAAAGTTCGGCTGACCCAATTTCCTCCATTTCCACTGGCGGTAGGATTGAGTATCGCCATCTATGCGAATTTCTTCACCAACCATTACGTGCATGACCTGCGCTGGCCGCTTGCTGCTGCCGTCCTGGTGCTCTTTCGCCGGACGCAGGTTCGTTTCACAGTGACCAACAAAGAGCGTCGCATGCCGCTGGCTCTTTCGTTTCTCCTGATCGGTTTCTTTATCTGGGTGGCGGAAAATATCGCCACGTATTTTGGCGCATGGCAATATCCTCACCAGAAAAAGCAGTGGGCCATTGTTGGGCCAACGAAAATCAGTTCATGGATGCTGCTGGTGATCATCAGCTTCATCATTGTGGCGGCTTTAAAAGAAATCTTCCCAAAGCAGGAGCCCGCATCTGTGACGCAAGATTCGGCTGCCGAGATTGTGGCGCAAGCAGACTAGCTCCCGCAGAAGTCAACTGCGCATCCTAATTTCTTACGCAACCCATTGCAATCATCTGGGTATTCAGCAGCTCTGCTGAAGCATGAGACTGGATCTCGGCGGCAGCAGCAGCAAACATCAGCAACTCTGCTGGCCATGAGCAACTCTGCTGATCGGGATGAGCAACTCTCCTGATCGCATCAATGCCTGTTTGGGCGCAGTTCCTCTCATGGGAGCAACGAGAAATCTCTCTCATCACTCTAAGCAATGTAGTTGCTGTATAGCGTGCGGCGGCTCCCAGGCTGCGGATATCGAGAGACTCTCAGGCGCAATGAAAAATTTTCGTAGGTGGTTCGGCACTTCGATTATGGTGGCGGCAGTAGCGGGGCTTACTTCCGTGCCGTTGATGCTTCAATCACAACAGATTGAGGCTTCAACGCCGACTATTTCCTATGAAGGACAAAAGGTGTCCTCTGTGCAAGTGGCGGGGCAGCCGGATGGCAATATTCGGGCTCTTCGCGCTGCGATTGCGCAGCCGATTAACGCGCCTTATTCCCAAACCAAGATTGACCAAAGTGTTGAGGCGCTCAAATCAGCCGGTCAGGTGAAAGATGTTGAAGTGCAGGTAGTGCCGGCAGCGGAGGGGCTGCGCGTGGTCTTTGTGCTCCAGCCTGCCTACTACTTTGGCGTATTTAACTTTTCCAAGGCGGAAAAAGTTTTTCCTTACACGCGTCTTTTGCAGACGGCGAACTACTCCAAGCAGGAACCTTATAGCCAGGAACGAGTGGAAGAAGCTGAATCGAGCTTGCTGGAATATTTTCACCGGGTCGGTTATTTCATGGCCACGGTCGAACCGAAATTGCAGACCGATACGACCCACGGCGTGGTGGACGTAACGTATGACATCAATCTGAAGCGCCATGCCAAATTCGGCAAAATTATGATTCAAGGCGCTTCAGAGGCGCAAACAAAACGGCTGGCGGGTAGTTTGCGGTCCATCATGGCGCGAATCAAAGGCGCTTACCTGAAGCCGGGAAAACCGTATTCATTCAAGAAACTTGGCGCCGCGACAACTTACATGCAGCAGCAGCTTGGGAAGCAGCACTACCTTGCCGCGCGGGTAGGCCTGGTGTCCACGGTTTATAACCCAGAAACGAACCGGGCGGACATAACTTTCAACGTGGTTCAGGGGCCGCGAATTGAGATTAAGCTGGCGGGCGCGCATATCTGGAGCCGCACGCAGAAAAAACTTATTCCCATGTATCAGGAGAATGCCGTTGACCGTGATCTGGTCAATGAAGGGTCGCAGGACATTACTTCATATTTTCAAGCAAAGGGCTTTTTCGATGTAAAGGTGACAAGCCACTATCAAAAGCAGCCTTCCGGGAGTGTAACTGTTCTGTACCAGATTGATAAAGGCAAGCGGGGCAAGGTGGAATCAATTCAATTCCACGGCAATGACCACTTTTCTGATAAAGACCTCAAAGCACACGTGCCGGTGACCAAGCGGACGCCGTTGCTGCCTTTCTCCCATGGCAAATACAGCGAACAGCTTGTGCGCAAAAGCGTGAAAACAATTGAGGGCCTCTATCAGGGTGCTGGATATAGCCAAGTGAAAGTTACGCCGAGCGTGGTGAACAAGGAAAATGAACTCCAACTTACGTTTCAGGTAGATGAAGGCCCACGCGACCTGGTTGAGTCTCTTCAGGTGGAAGGCAACAAGTCGATGAGCCAGCAGGAAATCTCGCCCAAAGGGATGAACCTGGAGCCCGGCAAACCTTATTCCACGCAGTTGCTGACCAAAGATCGCGACCAAATCATGGCTTCCTATCTGGACCATGGTTATCTGACGATGACGTTTAAGTCCACGGTAAAGCACGCGAAGAATGATCCGCATCACGTGCAGGTGGTTTATGAAATCGATGAAGGACCAAGAGTAGAGACAGCCAGCGTGGCTCCAATTGGGTCACAGCATACGCGGCCGGAAATTGTGCAGCGCAATGCGAACATCAAAGTCGGCAAACCGCTAAGCGAGACGGCGCTATTACGCGGAGAAAGCCAGTTGTACACACTGGGGATATTCGACTGGGCCAGCGTGGATACGCGACGCCCGATTACGGACGATCCAAACGCTGAAGTGCTGGTAAAGCTGCACGAAGCAAAGCGGAACAGCATTGCTTACGGATTTGGCTTTCAGGTAATCAACCGTGGAGGAAGCATACCCAGCGGGACCATTGCGCTTCCGGGGCTCCCACCGGTCGGCCTGCCTTCAAAATTCTCCACCAGCCAGCAGACTTTCTGGGGGCCGGAAGGATCAATTGAATACACGCGGAGAAACTTCCGCGGCCGGGCGGAAACGCTTACGCTTTCTGCATTTGGTGGCAGGCTTGACCAGCGCGCGTCAGCAAGCTGGGCCAACCCAACTTTCTGGAACACTGGCTGGAGTTCAACCGTGACGTTATCCGGCGAGCGTACCAGTGAGAACCCAATCTTTACCGCGAGGCTTGGCGGCGCAGGATGGCAGTTCCAGCGTTATTTGGATAAAGACCGGCAAAAATCCGTGATCTTCCGATACGATTTTCGGCGCACGAACCTATCAAACATCGTCATACCTGATCTGGTGTTGCCGGAAGACCAGAACGTCCGCCTGTCATCGCTTTCAGCATCGTACAGCCGGGATTCGCGCGATAACCCGCTGGATGCGCACAAAGGAATTTACGAAAGCTTTCAGGTAGATGTGAACCCGAGCTTTCTTGGCTCGAGCACGAGTTTTGGGCGTTTTCTGGGACAGACCGCATACTACCGCTCGCTGACCAGCGACTCTTCACTGGTCTGGGCCAACAGCCTGCGCCTGGGGCTGGAGCATGCTTTTGGCAATAATCACATCCCTATCAGTGAGAGTTTTTTCTCCGGCGGCGGAAGCACGCTGCGCGGATTCAGCCTGAACGGCGCGGGACCGCAGCGCGAAGTTCTGGTTTGTCCTTCCAGCAATCCCAACTGCGGTGAGCAGATTAGCGTCCCGGTCGGCGGAAAACAGTTAGTCATTTTCAATTCTGAGCTGCGCTTCCCACTGGGGATTTCTGCACCGTTACTAGGTGGGACCCTTGGCGGCGCTGTGTTTTACGATGCTGGAAACGTTTATACCAATGTGAAATTCAACAATGTGATTTCCGATCTTACACACACGATGGGCGCTGGGTTGCGCTATAAAACGCCAGTAGGCCCCGTGCGCGTGGACATCGGACATCTGCTGAATGCTCCACCGGGCGTGAAGTCATTGCAGTTCTTTGTCACGCTGGGACAGGCATTCTGAATGGTGAACAAAGTGAAGAAGTGGAAAAAAATTGTTTTGTGGACGTTAGCCACGATTTTTATCCTGATTGTGGCCGCTGTGGGAACGTTGATCCTGATGCTCCAGCACAGCGAAGGTTTTCGCCGGGACCTTCTGGGGAAAGTAGAGAGCAGCCTGTTTGAATCGACGGGGGCACGGCTTGCGGTGGGTGACTTCAAACTCCGGCTCTCCAACCTGAGCCTGGACCTCTATAACGTGGTGGTACACGGGACAGAACGTGATCCCAATCAGCCATTGTTGCGCGTGGACCACCTACAAGTTGGTCTGACCATTGATTCGGTGCTGAACCGCACATGGCATGTGAGAGACATCATTGTGGACCATCCGGTGGCGCGGATGGCGGTGAATAAAGCAGGGGAGAACAACCTGCCCAAGCCGCAGAAGAAGAGCACGAGCAGCAGCAACACCAATGTGTTTGATCTGGCGATCCGCGAATTGCGGCTCAACAACGGTGAAATTTATTACAACGACCAGAAGACACCGCTGGAAGCGGACCTGCACAACTTTATAGTGAATGCAAACTATGATCCCGGGCAGAAAAAATACGCGGGAGACCTGGACTACCAGGCCGGAAAAATTGTGTACGGAACCTACGCTCCGGTCGAGCACAATTTGCGGGTGAAATTCGGCGTTACACCGCAGACGTTTACGTTGGACAAGCTTGAACTGGCGACGGGCAAATCGAGCATAGGGTTGAGCGCCACGGTGAACGACTACAGTTCGCCGAACATGCAAGGCGAAGGCAGCTATGAAGCATCTTTGGTGGCGGGCGACTTCCGGAAAATTCTGAAAAATTCGTCGCTTCCCACAGGGACCGTAAAGCTGACTGGACAGATGAAATATCAGGCGGACCCGAACCGTCCAATGCTGGAGACGGTTTCTGTCGCTGGCAATGTCAGCAGCTCTGGGCTGGATGTGAAAACGCCGAGCTTGCAGACTGAAGTGCGCGATCTTTTTGCCCGCTACCAGCTTTCCGGCGGCAACGCTGAGGTGAATGATATTCGCGCCCGAATCATGGGTGGCACGCTCAGTGGGAAGCTAACTGTTAAAGATGTAGCAGGCGCTTCCGTGGCGCAGTTGCAGGCGTCATTAAAAGATTTGTCGCTCGACCAGGCACAGACGGCCACACACAATACATCATTGCGGCAGGCACATCTGAGCGGCAGGATCAATGCTGACGCCAATGCACACTGGGCCAAGACGATGGACAATCTCGTGGCGCACAGTGATGCCACCATCAAGGCCAGCCTTGGCCAGGGGCCGGCAACTCCGTTGGACGGGGTGATCCACGCGGATTACGCAGCCGCACACAAAGAGCTTGCGCTGGCAAATAGTTACATTCGCACGCCGAAGACCACCATCAACCTGAATGGGAAAGTCAGTGACCGTTCGCAATTGCAGGTGGCGCTGCGATCGAATGATCTCCACGAGATTGAGACTTTGGCTGCGGCTTTGCAGAAACCAACTCCCGGCCAGCCGCCAGCACAGCCGCTGGGGCTGTACGGCACCGCAAACATGAATGCGACTATCAGCGGGTCACTTGCGGCGCCGCAAATCAACGGGCAAATGAATGCCAGCAACTTCCGGGTGAAGGGAAGCTCATGGAAAGTATTGAGCGCGGGTTTCAGCGCGAATCCGTCTCAGGTGAAGGTGAATAATGGAGATCTGGAGGCAGTTCCGCAGGGTCGCATCAACTTTAGCGCCGAAGCCAAATTAAAGAAGTGGGCCTATACGCCGTCCAGCCCGATTACTGTGAATCTCTCAGGCTCGCAGATTTCCATTGCTGATCTGGAGCGGCTGGCGAACCAGAGCTATCCGGTAAGTGGAACTCTGGCGTTAAATGTCGCCGTACACGGCTCACAGCTAAACCCGATGGGACAGGGAACGCTCACGATTAGCAAGGCCAAAGTCTCAACCGAATCCATTCAGAACCTGAACGTAAAATTCCAGGGCGATGGCAACAAAGTAAATGCCAACCTGACAGTGCAGATGCCGGCGGGTACTACGCGCGCCGATGTTGATTACTTCCCCAAGACGCAGGGCTATGACGCGAGAATGCAAGCGCAGAATTTTCGGCTGGAGAAGTTGCAGACGGTTCAGGCACGCAACATGCAGATTGTCGGCGGCCTGAATTTGAACGTCACAGGGAAGGGAACAGTCAAAGATCCGCAATTTCAGGCGACGATTGAGCTGCCGCAATTACAGATGAATAAGCAAACCATCCAGGGCATTAAGCTGCAAACCACAGTGCAGAACCACGTGGCCACGATTGCGCTTGATACCGATGTGGCCAAGACATTTATAAAAGCGCGCGGAACGGTGGGAATTGAATCGCCGTACATGGCTGACGTGCATCTGGATACCGGACGCGTTGACTTCCAGCCGATTGCCGCAATATATGCTCCAGCGCAGGCCGCAGATTTATCTGGACAGACGGAGTTGCATGCGAACGTGAAAGGTCCGCTGGCTGACAAGGCGCGTGTGGAAGCGCACCTTGAAATACCCAATCTGGATCTCCACTACAAACAATTCCAGCTTGGCGCGGCCAAGCCAATCCGAGTGGATTACCAGAACGGGACGGCAACGCTCCAGCCCACTTCAATTCGGGGCACCGGCGCCACGATTGACGCACAGGCGGTGGTGCCCGTCACCACTCCTAAAGCAGCGTCATTCCTGGTGCAAGGCAATGTTGATCTGGGAATCGCACAAATGCTGGTGCCTGACCTGACCAGCTCAGGACAGCTCCAGTTTGACGTTGATTCAAAACGCTATGGGCAAGGCAACAACCTGAATGGCCAGATCAAGATTGTGAAAGCCAACTTGCACACCGCTGATTCGCCGGTTGGCCTGGACAATGCCAATGGCGTGATCAATGTGACGCAGACGCGGCTGGAAATTGCCAGCTTTCAGGGCGAGGTAGGTGGCGGCACAATCAATGCGACGGGCGCGGTTGCCTATCGGCCAGCCATGCAATTCCACCTGGGATTAACGGCGAACAATATCCGCTTGCGCTATCCCGAAGGCGTGCGTGCGATTCTGGCGTCAAACCTTGCGCTTGCGGGAGATCCGCAGGCATCACAACTTACAGGACAAGTAAAGATTGAGCGCGTTTCCTTCACGCCTGACTTTGACCTCAGCACCTTTACCGGGCAATTCAGCGGCAGCTCAGGCGACACCGGGACGCCCGGCTCATTTACGCAGGGCATGAAGCTCAATATCGCGGTGCAATCTACCAGCCAGATGAACCTTTCCAGCAGCCAGGTGACGGTGCGCGGCGATGCTAACCTGCGCGTGGTGGGGACCGCCGCGGACCCGGTAATTCTGGGACGTTCAAACCTTACCTCCGGAGAATTTTTCCTGGCCGGTAATCGCTATGAGGTACAGCACGGGACTATTGATTTTCTGAATCCGGTGCGAACAGAGCCGGTGTTGAACCTGCAAGTGAAGACCGTGATTAATGAATACAACATCACGCTGGGGTTGAACGGCCCAATCGACCGACTGCAGACGACCTACACCTCTGATCCAGCCTTGCCGCCGGTGGACATCATTAACCTGATTGCCAGCGGAAAAACGGTGGAATCGGCGGCGGCAAATCCGAGTCCAAGCCCGACCAGTGCTATGGGAGCGCAATCGCTGCTGGCGTCCGGCATCAGCAGCCAGGTGAGCGGGAAGATCGCCAAACTGGCGGGAGTGTCGCAACTGCAAATTGATCCGGGGCTGGGGACTGACAACGGGCAGAACCCCGGAGCGCGCATCGCCATACAGCAGCGCGTGACAAGCAATCTGCTGGTCACGTTTGCGACCGATGTTACGTCCACACAGCGGGAAGCCATACAGGTGGAATACAAATTCAATCCAAAATGGTCCGTGAGCGGCACGCGCAACCAGAACGGCGGCTTTGGAATGGATGGACGGTATCGGAAAGATTTCTGATTTCTGTTTGGTCAAAATCTGTATGTGCAGCACCGTTAGAGTCGTTTCGCTTATGGGCCGGTGAATAGGTGGGTTAGCTGTGGCCTTTATTACGCCATAGCGTTACCAAACGAGAAGGCTGAAGTACAAGCTAGAAACAAACCTAACCTATGAGTATCTGCAATCACCAGCAACAAATCACTCTTTTGCCCGCAATTGGTGCTTGTTCAGACGTTCCCTAGCAGTTGTAGGAGTTAATCTTTTCTTGTTGACATACCTTAGTTACCTTAATACACTCCCTTCGCCCTACAAAGTTTAATAGGATAAAAAATTTTCCTGGAGATGCCTGCATGGCGAGGTTGCATGTTCGGATAGCTTTGCTTATTTTCCTTGCTTTCATTTTCTGTTTGCCTGCCTGCGCATGGCAGCAAAGTATCGGTGGCGCAGCCAGCTCTTCAGGTAACATCAGTCTCCCTGTATATGACCGTGCGGGCCGGGTTGTTGCGGTTACAGATAGCACGGGAAATACAGTGCGCCCGAGTGGCGGAACAGCCACGCCCACGGCTGTCGCAGCGCATGCGGTCAACCTCATTACGGCTGCTGCTCCAGTCACTATCCATGTCCCGGCAGACCAGCCTACGATCCAAGCGGCCATTGATGCGGCGGCGGATGGCGATACGGTGCTGGTTTCTGATGGAACGTACAACGAGAACATCAATTTCAATGGTAAAGCGATCACCGTGACCAGTTTGAACGGCCCTGCGACTACCACAATCGATGGCGGGGGCATTGATTCGGTGGTTACTTTTAAAACGGGCGAAGGTGCCGGTTCGGTATTGAACGGTTTCACGATTACCCATGGAAACGTTTCTCCTCTTGAAGGAGGAGGCATTTTTGTGTCGTCGTCTTCCCCCACCATCACCAACAATGTGATTACTGCGAACGCAGCCTGTACCGGCGGGGGCGGAATCGCTATCAATTTCGCTGCGCCGCTGGTCCAGGGAAACACAATCAACAATAATGCGCAAAGCGGCTGCACTGGTGGAATCGGGGGTGGCGGGATATCCATTGGCGGGGAATCCAGCGGCGCACGGGTCATCGGCAATATCATTTCAAATAATAACTGGGGAAGCGGAGGCGGCGGCATTTCCCTGTTTGCGGCGGGTGGCCCGCTGATACAGAACAACATCATCACCGGCAATAATGGCGGCAACCAGGGCGGCGGTCTGGTGATGTTCAATAATGCGAGCCCCCAGATTATAGGAAATGTTTTTTCCCATAACTCCGCTTTCAATGGCGGTGGATTGTACTGGCTTATTCCACAAAGCTTTCCGGGAATTCTGCTGCTCAACAATACCATTACGAATAACTCGGCCACGCAGGGATCGGCTGTTTTCGCTGACGCATTCGACGCGAATGCTAGCATTCAGAACAATGTCATCATCGGACAGGCGGGCGTGGATTCGGTCTTTTGTGGCAACTTCAACAACACGACGCCGCCTGGATTCACGGCGAATAATGTTTTCGTAGCTGGGGCAGCGCCTTACGGCGGCATCTGCAGTGACCAGACCGGCGTCCAGGGAAACATTTCCGCCGATCCGCTGTTTGTGGACACAGCAGTAGACAATTTTCATTTGCAGCCCGCTTCTCCCGCCATCAATGCCGGAAATAACACGGCCCGGGTCGCGCTGCCCGCCACCGATATCGACGGCAATACGCGTGTATTCAATAGCACAATAGACATCGGTGCCTTTGAGTTTCAAGGGGCCACCACGGCAACCTTCAGCTCTACCTCATTGACTTTTCCAGACACGTTATTGGGGACCACGAGCGCGGCCCAGAACGTGACGATTACCAATACTGGTGCAACCGCTTTGCAGATCACGCCATTCGACATTACAGCCGAGTTCACTGAAACCGACGACTGCCATACCAGCCACGGTCTTGCTGTGGGGAAAACCTGTACTATCATTATTTCGTTCGCGCCTAACGCGACCGGGCCACAGACCGGCACTCTGACCGTCGCCAGCAACGAGGCCGCCAGTCCCACGATCATTCATCTTTCTGGCGTTGGGATTGGCCCGATTGTCAGCCTGTCGCCAACCTCCCTCAGCTTTGCTAATCAGCGGGTAGGCGTCACAAGCAGTTCGCAGCCGGTTCTGCTGAAGAATACCGGCGTGACCGCGCTAGCCATCGCCAATATTATGGCGACAGGAGACTTCGCTCAAACCAATGACTGCGGCTCGACAGTAGGCGTCGGCGCAAGTTGCACGATCAATGTGACCTTTACGCCGACCCTGCGAGGTACGCGGAACGGCGCCGTTGCAATCACGGACAACGCCGCTGCCAGCCCGCAGCAGGTGATATTGCAGGGACAGGGCACAGGTCCGGCCGCCACGCTCGGGGCCGCTAGTGTGAGCTTCGCCGGCCAACTCGTGGGCACAACCAGCACAGCTCAGGCAGTAACGTTGACCAGTAGCGGCGAAACCGCTCTCGCCATCACCAGCATCACGGCTTCCGGTGACTTCACCCAGACCAATGATTGTCCCAGTTCGCTGCCGAACGGGCAAAGCTGTACTCTTCAGATTACGTTTAAGCCTACGGCAAGAGGCATCCGCAATGGCAGCTTGAATGTTGTGGATGATGCCACCACCTCTCCTGAACAGGTTAGTCTCAGCGGCGCAGGCATCGCTCCTGTAGTTTCCCTTTCTCAGACCAGCCTCGCTTTTGGAGCGCAGGTCCTGAACGTTTCCGTTACCGGTACGGTGAATTTGAACAATATTGGAGACGCCCCGCTCGCCATCAGTTCCATCGCCGCGGGCGGCGACTTTACTCAGAACAATAACTGCCCCGCATCCCTAGCCGCTCAAGCCGGCTGTACGGTTTCAATCACCTTTCAGCCGACAGTAGCGGGCCTGCGTGGCGGGACTCTCACGCTTACGAATTCCGCCACCGATTCTCCACAGTCCCTGCCTTTATCTGGAACTGGAGTGCAGCTTGGCTTCTCGTCTTCCAGCCTTCTCTTTGGCAATCAGGTCGTAGGTACTACCAGCGTCGTGCAGACAGTAATAGTCACCAACCCGGGTAACTCCCCGCTGGCGATTACTGCCATCACGGCAAGCCCTGCCTTCTCAGAGGCCAATACTTGCGGAACAACGCTGGCAGGGAACTCTACTTGCCATTTCGACGTCACGTTTGGCCCCACTAGCACCGGCCCCCAAAATGGAGCCATTACGCTTAACTACAATGGGACACAGAGCAGCGTTGGGGTGAGCGGAAACGGGACTGATTTCGGCATTGGAACTGCGCAGGGCGGCAACACGTCCGTCACAATCACAGCGGGAAGCACCGCTACCTACAATCTTTCATTGAGCGGAACGTCAGGCTTCACTGGTACTGTGAACTTTGCATGTGCTGGAGCGCCAGCGGCGGCCACCTGCTCCGTGAATCCATCATCACTCGCGCTGAATGGGACGAGCCCGGCGAACTTCAGCGTTACAGTGAGCACCACACCCCGTTCCTCGGCGTTCGCTTTCCCTCCTGTGTTCCCGAAACCATTTCTTTTTAATCTGGGCCTGCTCGCTTTGGCATTCTTGGCAACATTTGCGCTTGCGACACTCTCGCGCGCCACGGTTCGGCGCGAAACAGGAAGACTGGCGGCAGTGCTTGGCCTCCTGCTCGTGGTGGCAGGCTGTGGAGGCGGCAGTACCACGAAGCCGCCCGTACAGACTGGTACACCGGCAGGCACTTCGACGATCACGGTCACCGCTACTTCGGGCTCGGCAACGCGGACTTCTACTCTGACGCTGATTGTGAATTAGGCGTTAGCATGGCGGGATGTAGCCTCTTCTATGAAGAAGGCAGAAGCTGGATGAGACCAGGAGCTGGAGTTCTGAGTCGGTTCGACCCTTATTTATTTGGATGTACTATGCGCCGGGTCAAACATCGAGTCGCAATCCCCCAAGCGCCAATTGGGGGAATGTAACTGTTAGCACAGGAAACAATCCAGGGGCTTTTGGGAAGGACTAACGACGGCTTAAGGACGAATGGCCGCCCATCCAGAATAACGAACGTCGGGTACAAGGAGAATTGCCTTCCACTCGCCCTGCATGAGACCATGCAGACTCATGCTCAAAACCGAGCCGCGCGACATTTTATCTAGCAACCTGGTTTTACAAACCGACAGCTACAAGTTCACGCACTGGAAGCAGTATCCGCCGGGGACCGAGTATGTTTACAGCTACCTGGAGTCGCGCGGCGGGATGTTTCCGCAGACGATGTTCTTTGGCCTGCAGTATTACCTGGTCCGGTATTTGCAAGGCGCGGTGGTGAATGAAGAAGACGTAAGAGAAGCGCAGGCGTTTGTTGATCGCCACCTTGGGCCGGGCTTGTTTAACTTTGATGGCTGGATGCATATTGTCCGCAATCTTGGGGGCAAGCTGCCGGTGGTGATCAAGGCCGTTCCTGAAGGCAGCTCAGTGGACGTGCAAAATGTGCTGATGACGATTGAGAACACTGATCCTAAATGCTATTGGCTGACGAATTACCTGGAGACACTGCTGCTTAAGGTGTGGTATCCGATTACGGTAGCGACGCTCTCACATGCGATCCGCAAAGTATTTTTGGGAGCGCTGCGGCGGTCGGGCGATCCGACGCTGATCGATTTTAAATTGCATGATTTTGGCTATCGCGGCGTTTCCAGCGAAGAGACGGCCGGAATTGGCGCGGCTGCACACCTGATCAACTTCAAGGGAACTGATACCGTGGCTGGCATCCGGGTGCTGCAACAGTTTTACAAGTCGCGCGAGATGGAAGGCTTCAGCATCCCGGCGGCGGAGCATTCCACGATTACCGCATGGGGCCGCGAGAATGAAGCGCAGGCGTATGAAAATATGCTCACGCAATTTCCTGAAGGTCTGGTGGCCGTCGTGAGCGATTCCTATAACGTCTATGAAGCCTGCGAAAAGCTTTGGGGCGAAGTGCTGCGAGAGAAAGTGGAGAGCAGGCAGGGAACGCTGGTGGTGAGGCCTGATTCAGGCAAGCCGCGCGAAGTGGTGCTGAAGGTGCTGGATATTCTGGGATCGAAGTTTGGGTATGAGACGAATGCGAAGGGCTATCGCGTGATGAACCCGAAAGTTCGCGTGATCCAGGGCGATGGCGTGAACTACTGGACCATTCAGGACACGCTTACCGCGATGAATCGCGCAGGATGGTCGGCGGACAACATTACGTTTGGCATGGGAGGAGCGCTGCTGCAACAGTTGAATCGGGATACGCAGCAATTTGCTTTCAAATCTTCCAGCGTCACGGTGAATGGTGAAGACCGCGATGTTTTTAAGGATCCAGTGGAGGGCCATGACAAAGCTTCAAAAAGAGGCAGACTGGCGCTGCACTATAAAGATGGTCATTGGAAAACGGTGCGGCAGCGGCGAGGCGTGGATGATCCGGAAGACAGGCTGAAGCCGGTGTTTCGTGATGGAGAGTTGCTGGTAGAGCAGAGCGTTCCAGAAGTGCGCAGAAGATCGCGGCTCGAGTAACGCGGGCGGGTGCTCTTGTGCAGTTCGGTGCCATATATTCTTCGGAAAGGGTTGCAAAATTTGAACGAGAAGCAGATTTTATGCTATTTTCCTTGCGCACAAAGATGAGGCTAGCAAGGAGGAAGTATGGCCGCATCAGGAATGCCTTCGTGGCTAGAAGAAAAAGCTGAAGAGAATTCCCAGGATTTTGTTGAACACTTACGGACCGTACATTTCGCTCTCCTTGCCTCCTGCATCGCTCTCTTCGTAGTTCTCACATCACCAACACCAGCCGATTTCGGGAAAGCGGAAGCTGCTCTTGGCGAGATCAATGACATCGCAACCACTTGGAACCCCCACTTGATGAAGGCGGCCTTTGATCGCAAAGAGAATGAAATTGCCGCACAGTGCAATAAAGAACTCCCTTCTGTATACGCCGACGATGGAAGCAAGATATATCTATTTAAATTTGAACGGACACAGTTTTTAAGAGAGTCGCGAGCGAAGTGGTATTTTTTAACCAATTATTTCGAAGGCCTGGACGGCGTCAGCTCCCCTGCGAGTTCATTCCAGTCACCGCCGAACCTGGCGAAATTCCGTGAGTTGTGGGATAGTTCGTTCACGGTGTTATGTCCCACGGGTGTAGGCGATCAGGCCCAGTTCTCCCAGCCCAACCAGACCTCATCATATTTGGCATTGCAGCCATTTCCCAATAAACTTCCGCCGGAACTTGCCGCCAAACCGAGAGTTGATGTCAAACTCACAGCAGTGATGCAGTTAGCGAAAACGGGGAGCAAAGCGTATGGCGAAGAGGTACCCGTTTTTGCCGGGGGATATAACGATGGACGTCGATTTGTTACGATTGAAACTCCTGCAAGCTGGATTACCCCCACGGACAAGGTGCGATGGCGAGACGAGATTATCCTTGCACGTCCGAACAGCCATTTAGTGCATGCGGATTTCAAGTCGGCTTTTCCTGAATTGGCTGCTGTTGCCAAGGACGACATCCAGGATATGAGGTTGGGCGACCTGTCCAAATTATTAGGCATAGAAATGAATTTTGCCAAAGTATCATTTGAAGCCTTTGGGATACGTTTTCCGGCTGAAAACACGTCTCGCTGGGGAGTGCTCCTCGTCTTAGGCATACAGCTCTATTTCTGGCTTCATTTTCGCGAATATAGAAAACGCTCCCCAGGCTCCTCCATAGCATGGATTGGAGCATATGGCGACCGCGTTTCACGCTCCGTATTCCAGACCACGGCTTTGTTGCTCCCAATCGCCACCGTTGTGTTTGCCGCTGTTCATACACCGACTACAGGAATAAGGTTGTGGGACGTGTATCTCTCCACGGCAGCAATTGCGGCAAGCATCTTGATCAGCGCATTCACTTTGATTCAATACAATGCGAGACTGGCAAAGCTAAAGAGAGGCATTGTTTCCTTATTACTTGTGGTAGCGCTCTTGTTGGCAATCATGATCCAGTTGGCACGTTAGGTAGGTTACTCTCATACTCAGTTTTCAGCTGCAGTACACGTGATTAGGAAGCTTTCTGCCCTTTGGCCTCATTTTCGAGCGCGACAAAGAATCTCTCGGCCATCATCTTTCCCACGGACTGGAGCATGCGCTGGCCCACGCTGGCGATGAGTCCGCCGACGTTTACTTCGCCGGTGTATTGAATTTCAGTTGCGCCGCCTGCGTCTTTTAAATTCAGGTCGCCGGAGCCTTTCACGAATCCGGGCTGCCCTTTGCCTTCTACAACAAGTTTGTAATGCTCAGGCGCGACAATATCCTGAAGGGAAATGGTGGCGGTGAAAACGCCCTTCACCGGGCCAACGCCGGCGGTAAGCTTGGCTTTGTATTGGTTCTCGCCGGTTTTTTCCATCTGCTCACAGCCAGGAATGCAGCGTTGCAGAACAGCAGGATCAGTCAAAGCGGTGAAGATGCGTTCACGGGGAGCGGCGATTTTATGAGTACCTTCTAGCTTCATACAGAGAACCTTTACCGCAGAAAACCATTTACCACAAAGGACACGAAGTACCACAAAGATAATTGGACATTACAGTTTGATATGGGTGCTTTTTAATTTTCATACAGAAAACCTTTTACCACAGAGGACACAGAGGATCACGGAGAATCACAAAAGAGAGTTGTTTTTTAACTCTTCGTGTTCCTTTGTGCCCTTTGTGGTGAATCTTATTTAACGCGTGAAGCTGCCAGTTCAATCGCGCGTCGCGTGTAGACCGTTGCCAATTGCTTACGATATTCCGCAGAGGCGTAAAGATCAGAGTTGACGTCTATGCCGTCAGCGGCGTGGGCGCATGCAGCGGTTAGAGTTTTGCCATCGAGCGCATTGCCTTTTAGCGTGCTTTCTACTTTTGTGGCGCGGTATGCCTTGGGCGAAACGCCTGTGATTCCAATTCCAGCCGATTGACACTTGCCGCCATCGAGAGAGAGGTTGACTGCGACGCCAACCACAGCAAAACCCGAAGCGGGGTGGCGAACTTTTACATAAGCGTGAGCGGCCTTGCCTTTGCCGCTGGGAATGCGGATTTCGCGCAGAATCTCACCGGGCTGCAACGCGGTGGTCAGCATTTCAACAAAAAAGTCGGCGGCTTTGATGGTGCGGTCGCCCTTGGCACTGCTGGCGACAATTTCTGCATCGAGGGCGAGGATGGCGGCGGGCCAGTCAGCGGCGGGATCGGCATGGGCAATGCTTCCGCCGATGGTCCCTTTGTTGCGCACCTGCATATCGCCAAGATGGGTTGCGGTTTCCGGCAGCAGAGGACAGGAGCGGCGCAGAATGTCAGAGGTCTCAAGCTGAAAGTGCGTGGTCATGGCGCCGATGCGAATCTGTCCGCCTTCTTCCTTAATGTAAGAGAGGTCTTTGATGCGGCCGAGATCGATGAGCACTTTGGGCTGCATCAGACGCAACTTCATGGCAGGAAGCAGGCTGTGTCCGCCGGCCAGAATCTTGGCGTCATCCTTGTGCTTGCCCAGGAGAGAGATGGCTTCGTCCAGGCTTTTGGCGGCGATGTAATCAAAACTTGCTGGGATCATAATGTCTCCTGTTTACGCAGCGCCTGCTGAATTCTTTTTCGGACCGTTTTTGATGATCTGCCAGACGACTTCCGGCTTGATGGGCATATCAAGGTGACGCACGCCGTATGGCGCGAGCGCATCAACTATAGCGGCCACAATTGCCGGTGTAGATCCGATGGTCCCCGCTTCTCCTACGCCCTTTGCCCCCAGCGGATTCACGGGCGAAGGCGTTTCTGTGCTGCCGAGTTCGAGATGAGGAATCATTACAGCTTTGGGCAGAGCGTAATCCATGAGCGTTCCGGTTACGAGCTGGCCGGTTTCATCGTAAACAACTTCTTCGTAGAGGGCCTGTCCCATGCTCTGAACTATGCCGCCGTGCACCTGACCTTCAACCAGCATGGGATTAATCTGCTTGCCGCAGTCATCAACAGCAACGTAGCGCTGGAACTGAATTTCGCCTGTATCAGGATCAATATCCACGACAGCTATGTGTGTGCCAAACGGGAACGTAAAATTCTTGGGCTCATAGAACGCCGTGGCAGAAAGTCCGGGCTCCATGTCCGCGGGCAAGTTTTTAGCGACGTGCGCTTCCATCGCGATATCCTGCATGCTCAAAGTTTTTCCGCCAGTATGCGGCTCCGGCAACGCCGCTGCTGGAGCTTGCCCGACAGGCAGCACCGGTTCCGGCGCTTTAGCGCCACCTTTTCCATCGGCGCAGAATTTCCCATCAACAAACGACGCCTTCTCGCATTGCAACACATGCGCTGCGATTTTTGCCGCTTTGTCTTTCAGCTTCTGGATCGCCATATAAACCGCGACTCCGCCCACAGCCAGCCCTCGGCTGCCAAAAGTGCCAATGCCATACTGCACGATGGCCGTATCGCCGTGGATGACCGTGACATCATTCACGCCCACGCCCAGTTCGTCTGCAGCGATCTGCGCAAAAGAAGTTTCTTCACCCTGGCCATGCGGAGAAGCTCCGGTCAGCACCGTAACTTTGCCTGTTGGCTCCACGCGGACAGTCGCGCTTTCCCAGCCGCCGGCAGGCATGGCAGAAGAAGGGCCAAGCGCGCAGATCTCCACATACGTTGATACGCCGATCCCCATCAGCCGGCCTTCTTTGCGCGCCGTCTTTTGCTCTTCGCGAAGCTTGGTGTAATCGGCCATCTTCAGCGCTTTATCCAGCGCGCCCTGATAGTTGCCGCTGTCATAGAACAGTCCAGTTGCGGTCTTGAAAGGGAACTCATCAGGCTGCGGGAAATTCTTTCGCCGTACCTCAACCGGGTCTTTGCCCAACTCCGCTGCAACCAGATCTAGCGCGCGTTCCACTACATACGTTGCTTCTGGCCGTCCCGCGCCGCGATACGCATCCGTGGACATCTTGTTTGTAAACACGCCGGTCACGTTGATCTGGATCGCTGGAATTTTATAGCAGCCTGAAAGCATCAGTCCGGTCAGAGTAGGAATCGCCGGGGTAAGCAGTTGGAAATACGAGCCCATATCGGCAAAAACGTTGTAGCGCAGGCCGGTAAGCGTGCCGTCTTTTTTGAAACCAATTTCAATGTATCCAGTCTGCCCGCGCCCGTGGATAGTGGCCTGCATGTTTTCGCGGCGGCCTTCAATCCATTTCACCGGACGGTTGAGCTGCATGGAAATCCATCCCATCAGCGCTTCTTCGGCATAGACGTTGAGCTTGGAGCCAAAGCCGCCGCCGACTTCCGGCGTGATCAGCCGCAGCTTGTTTTCCGGCATGCCAATCATGATTGCCACCTGCGTCCGGCACAGGTGGGGAATCTGCGTTGAAGTCCACAGCGTCAACTCCTGCTCGCCCGGATAGTAACGCGCCAGCACGCCGCGCGGCTCCATCGCAATCGGCGCCAGGCGCTTGTGCAGGATTCTCTGCTTGATGACTTTGTCCGCCGACTTCAGCGCCGCCTCAATATCGCCTTCACCCGCCGTCAGCTTGTAAGCCACGTTCGTGCCAAACTGCTCATGGATCACCGGACTCTTTGCGTCAGCGGCCTTCTCTTCATCCAGCGCGACGGGAAGTTCTTCATAGTCCACTTCAATCAGGTCCACGGCGTCACGCGCGGCAGATTTGGTTTCCGCCACCACCACTGCCACCGGATGCCCCACAAAATAAACTTTGTTGCCGGCCAGCGGACGATGGTCTGGAACTTTCAGATCGGGCAGCGCCGCCGCGCATGGCACAGGGCCAATCTTGGCCGTGTCCTTGCCGGTATAAACCGCCACCACGCCGGGCAGCTTCTCCGCCGCCGATATATCAATGCTCTTGATGCGCGCGTGGGCATAGATGGAGCGCAGAAACGCGGCATGCAGCGTGTCCGGTAGGCGAATGTCATCAACGTAATGCGCCAGCCCCTGGATCAGCCGGGGATCTTCCGTGCGCTTGATTGGTTTGCCAACTGTCTTTTCCGCCATCTCGCCCCTCCAATTTCTAAACACTCAACCACAGAGGACACAAAGGAACACGGAGAAAAGCTTAATCATTTCACCCCTTCTGATTTCTGGCCTTCCGTGCCTTTTGGTCTCCGTAAGTAGGTTTGCTTTTTCCATCACCTGACCACTCGATGTCTCTGTGTTCCTCTGTGGCCTCTGTGGTAAACGGTTTTCCAATTTCCTAATCCGCGTAAATTATCTTTTCCGATCACCCGATGAATCGATGACCCGATTACCAGATGTCCCGATTTTCTCCGTGTTCCTCTGCGTCCTCTGTGGTAAACGGTTTTCTCCTACCGCGCCACGCTCTTCGACTTCATCTTCTTCGCTGCGCACTGCACTGCCTGGACAATGTTCTGGTATCCGGTACAACGGCAGAGGTTTCCTTCAAGGCCGTGGCGGATTTCTTCGTCCGTCGGGTCAGGATTGCGCTGTAGAATCTGCGCTGCCGCCATAATCATGCCGGGCGTGCAGTATCCGCATTGCAGTCCGTGGTGCTCCCAGAAACCCTTCTGCACCGGATGCAGTTCGCCGCCCTGCGCCAGCCCTTCAATGGTGGTCACCGTTGAGCCATCCGCCTGCGCCGCCAGCATGGTGCATGATTTCACCGCCTGTCCGTCCACCATCACGGTGCATGCACCGCACAAAGAAGTTTCGCAGCCCACGTGCGTTCCCGTAAGGTTCAGCACGTCGCGCAGATACTGCACCAGCAGCAGGCGCGGCTCAATATCGTGCTGGTGCGTCACGCCATTCACGGTCACAGTGATTGCTTTCTTCATTTGCGGCACCTCGTGGTTAGCATACTGACCTTTAGCAGCATCATCTTCAGCAGCCTGGAGCTTTTCAGACGCAGGACATCTTAAATGGTTCAGCCGGGAGTTGCCACCGGGGGCCATTCCATACGGAGTGCAGAGTGACTGCCGCTAAATTTACGATTCTGCCCTGACTTAGCAAGCCATTTTAGTGGCGATTGACGATTCATAAACCTGATCCAGGAAACGAAAAGGCTTTTATCATGTCGTAATGGAACAGCTTGTTATCCGCCGGGCCGAACCGCGCGATCGAGCGGCGCTCGGTGCCATGTGCCACCTGCTGTGGCCGGATGCGAGTGCTGAAGCGCATATGACTGAAATGGATCCTTTCCTTGCAGGAAAGCCGCGCGGCACTCTCCCGACAATTATCTTTTTGGCCGAGTCCTCTGACGGTCGCATCACAGGTTTTATTGACGCTGGTTTGCGCTCTCACGCTGACGGTTGCGATCCTACACATCCTGTCGGCTTTGTCGAGGGCTGGTTTGTCGCGCCGGAGCATCGGCGCAACCGAATTGGCGCGCAACTTCTCGCTGCAGCAGAGCAGTGGGCCCGCGATCAGGGCTGCCATGAAATGGCGTCCGATACATGGATCGACCATCTCGATTCCCAGCAGGCGCATCAAGCACTTGGATTCCAGGTGGTTGACCGCTGTGTGCACTATCGCAAGCGCTTGTAGCCCACAGGAGACGGAACCGGAAATCTCCGGTTTAGCGTTGCTATCTCTGTGTCTCCAAATCCGCAAAATCTTGCAATTGCCTGTCTCACCCAAAACTACCTGCACCACCGTAGAAGAGCACGGCGTTCAGCCGGCGTTAAAGCCGATAACCTAAAAAAGTATCAGGGGCTTTAGCCCCTGATATCTATGCGCCGAACACCTTCGGCCTCATCGCCGCTGCTTTCAAGCTCAATTCTTTATTTAGCTCCACCACCCGCAGCGGACACTCAGGCCAGTTATGCACCCAGCACACCAGCACATCGCAGTTTTCCGCTTTGTGCATGTGCTTCACAAAATTTTTGCTTTCGTATTCAAATTCAATCCGCACTCTCTGCCATATGCCAGGCTGAATTTCCCACATTGCTTCTCCGTCAGGAAACTCCGGTTGTATTCGTGTCACTATAAATCCCAGTTTTTCCGCCAGTGCGCCAAACAGAAACACCACGCCCATCTCGTTGACTGGCCCATGCGCCAGCGGTAGCTGGACCACCGGAGGCCCGTAGATTGGCCGGTCGGTAAAAATTCCCAGCTCTGAAAGGCTTGCGTATTTTCGCTTGGACGTCCACGTAGGGGCTATATGGTTCCCAATATGCTCCCGCAGCACGTCCACTTGCTCCTTCCATTGCACGTCCCAGCCGTTTTCTTCTGCCATCGTCAGCAGCCCTATCTGCGCCTGCCGCCAGTTTCCAAACCGGCTCACCAGCGGACGATGGCTGTATTTGCTATACATGTCATATTCCGTGATGTTGGGCACCTTCTTCAATTTGCGCGCCAGTTCCGCCCAGTCCTGGAAGAGATTTTCTACCGGCACCTTATATCCCGGCCCTTCCTTGGACATGCCGCACTCTGCCAGCGCCAGCTTATAGGTAAGAAAATGCTTTCGCACATCGCGTTCGTGTACCTTTGTGGCCAGCCTCAACTCAGTAAGGCTGGGGGCGCGGCCCAGGTTCTCCGCACACGTCTTTATTGCGCTAACAACTTCTTCTTTGCTCACGGCTTTATTCACGGCAGCTCTCCTGTACAAAAAGCCTGCTGTGCCTGGATCACATCTCGCACTGGAACCACAAAGGCTAATTGCCAATGGCTAATTGCTAAGTGCTCTTGCGCCAATGGCTAATTGCTAAGTGCTTTTCAGACACACAACCGGCTTTATCTTCTAATTAGTTTGAATTTTGGGCCAAGAATCCGAAGGCAGCGCCAAACACCTAGCTTAAGCCGTGTGCTGGTTCTTATCCTTCGGGGCCACAAATCTGTCGACCGAACGATGGCCCACAGAATGTAGGGTTGCAGGCCTTTTCGGGTTTCCCCGGAGGCTGTTGGTTACTTCCCAACTGCCCGATTCGCCGGCGCCGCTCCCGGCAGAATTCCCTCACTATAGGCGAAATTACAACGAAAGTCAACAGGTATTTTGCGCCTTTCCCTCAATCCTGGCGGGGCGGCACTACCCGCGGAAATTTTCCCTCAACCACGCCGTATCAGGGAGTTTTCTCCAACCGCCTCCCCCCTGGATGTGCCATCCCGAACCGAAGCACTGCCATACCGCCAGCGGCTTTGACGCGCAACTCGTGCGAAGCGTGAGGGACCTGCTCCGCTGCCGCAAAGGAAACACGAAATCGCTTGCGCTGAGTCGTGCGAACCCGATTCACGCGTGCGGCATATTTCAGCGCCCGAAGAGCGCTTCAATATCGCGGCTACCTCGCGCTACATGCAAGATGAGGACGTCCTCGCCTTCGACACGGTAAATAATGACATATTCTCCACTGGGAAAGCTCCGCAAGCCGGGACGGAGGTCCTCGTCGCGGCTGCGTCCCATATAGGGATGCTGGCGAGGAGAAAAAACCGGTGCGTGATGGAATCAATTACGCGGTCAGCAATTTCTATGCTGCCGCTTTCCCTCGCAATGTAATACCAGATGTCATCGAGTTCGGATTCGACTTCCGGGGCAAGACGATGCACCATTAGTGAGGTGCTTGCGGCTCGGCGGCGAGTCGAGCGCGTCCGCGCTGTTTGACCTTATCTGCAAGCTCCTGCACGGATTCCTGGGTAAGTACGCGTCCTTCACCGCGTGCAAGGGAAGCCTCCGCCACGTCAACGGCGGCCAGAATCTCGGCCCGCTTCCGTTCGCGCTCTTCCCACAGCGCCAATGCTTCTTCTATCGCATCCTCGGCACGGGTAAACCGGCCGGATTCGATGGCCTGCTGGATGAATGCTTTCTGATCAGGCGTCAAATGTACTTCCATGCGTTAAGCGTAAGAGTCCGGAAAGCCAGTGTCAAGAACCGCATGAGGGGATTTCTTACATGTTACTTGTGATCGACGGGTGGCTCAAGCTTTCGCCCGGGTTCCACTCAGGGCAACCACGCCGCATCAGGCAGTTTTCTCCAACCGTCTCCCCCTCTGACGTGCCATCCCGAACCGAAGCACCGCCATACCGCCGGCAGCTTTAACGCGCAACTCGTGCGAAGCGTGAGGGACCTGCTCCGCTGCTGTAAGGGAAACACGAAATCGCTTGCGCTGAGTCCGAGGAGTCGATTGATGAGTGCGGCACTACCCGCACGGAAGATTTTCCCTCCAACCACGCCGCATCAGGGAGTTTTCTACAACCACCTCCCCCTTAACATACCGTCCCGAACCGAAGCACCGCCATATCACCAGCAGCTTTTGACGCGCACTGGTGCGAAGCGTGAGGGATCGGCTCCGCTGCTGCAAGGGAAGCGAGATCGCTTGCGCTAAGTTGTGCGGAACCGATTCACGCGTGCGGCATACTCAGCGCCCAAGAGGATAGAAAATGAGAATTCTGCCAAACGCAAAAACTTAGAATTGCTCTTGCGCTCTAACTGTGATGCCTCATCCTTCGCCAACACCCGACGAAAGGGCGGGCCGCCCGACGGCGGGAACCCTGCTGGAATGTGCTCTTGATCAAGAATCGCAGAAGCAGTATGCTGCTAAGTGTGCAACCTGTCGGTTGCGCAAATTTAAGTCGGGCCTGACGGCCTGCTAAAAGGAAGTGCCACATGGCAAGCAGTGTATCTGCTGAGCTATTGAAGCAATTGTCCGTTGTTTCTCAAGCCCTCAATAACGCCACTGATCAACTCAACGAACAAATCAATACCATCGAAGAAGCTCTCGCCTCTTATAACCTTGGTGTATCTGGCTGGGGAATCGCGCACCATGTAGACCATGAGGAACGCGATAATTTCGGGAACGTTCGGGACATTCACACACAGGCCATCTATGCGGGCTACGAAAAGCGGAGTGGCAAATGGTGTTTGCTCGCGTCGTCTATCTTTGATAGCGATCCAGATACGAGCCAGGAATGGATATTGCGAGACGCACCTCGGGAGATTCGGCTTCAGGCGATCGATGGAATCCCCAAGCTGTTGGAAGATATGATCGCCAAGGCAACTAAACTCTCGCACGAAGTCTCTGCAAAAACAGCACAGGCTGCGAATCTGGCCCAGTCGATTCGACCAAAGAAGGGACAGTGAGCCATGCGACGCGTCAAACTGTTCTTTGATGTGCTGGAGTACATCTTGTTCCGGGTGTTCCTTCTGCTTCTGCTTGTACTCGGGGCAATCGCTCTCCTCAATCAGCATTGGCTCGGGCATCAATAATAATCGACAATGGGGTTCTCAAGATCAGTAACGCTCATCCTAGGACAACGTTCCGCATACTTATGCAACAATCCGGACTGCCGAAAATTGACTGTAGGGCCTCATTCCGAAGCGTCAAAGAGTCTTATCACAGGAGAAGCAGCTCACATTTGCGCTGAATCCGAAGGCGGCCCGCGTTATGATCCCACCCAATCTGAAGTGGAACGGAACGCGATAGCAAACGGCATTTGGTTTTGCACCGAGTGTCACACAAAGGTAGATAGAGACCCCGTGCTTTATGCGCGGGAAAATTTACTCAATTGGAAAGCGCAGCATGAGGTTTACATCTCAGGTCAGGGGTGGAAACCCGATCTGCCGCAGATTGCTATCTCAACTAGAAGAGGACTAACAGCAAATCCGACGGGCAGGACAGCCTTTACGGCTGAAGATTTCGCAACATTTAGAGATCATGATCTTGTTATTCAGAACACGAACTCAGTTCCAATTCACAGTCTTAGGGCACGGCTTCAATTTCCGGAAGTGATCGTTGGTTATGGGCTAGATGTCCCAACAGGAGCGCACGGATCATTTCGAAGAGAAGACCATGGTGGCTGGGTAGTAGGATCAAAAAGCGGGAAAGGTGAGATTGAAATGAACATTCCCGCTAACCGCCCATTTATGAATGGCGTGCTGGAAGTGGATAAACTGACTCCCACTTTTATCACCACAATACTGATGCGATCTGCACCAGCAAGCCAACCGCCCCCATTCCCAGCAAGACCGGACGAGATAATAGTTGATTTTTATTTCGAGGGAAGCTTCCAATACGAATGGAGGGGAATCTTCTACAATCGACATTTTGGCGTTCCAATCCTATACGACCGTACAAACAGAACAGTCACAACGAACGCAATTTACGAAAACCCTGAAGATGTCGGCCTGCGCTTGGTTAGGAGTTACAAATTTTTGTGAGCGGCAACACTGTTCTTTTGTAACTGCGTCTATATATCTCTGCTTCAGCAAACATTCGATCCCCAATTATTCACAAGGAATCACGCTAGCCGCGCGGCCCCACCCTATCGCAAAAGCTGGCTGTTGCTTTTCAGCTTTTGCGATAGGGTGGGATTTGCTCATCTCTGTTGTAAACTTTCTTGAGAGGTTTCCACATGGCAGAACTGTCGTATGAAGAGATGAAAGCCCGGCTGGCTGAACTGGAGAAGCAGGCCGCGCGGCGCACCGGATCACTGGAATTTCGCGTAAGTGAAAAAGGCGGCGTCAGCGTCTATGGCCTGGGACGCTTCCCGGTCACACTCTATTTTGAACAATGGACCCGCCTGCTTGATCAGGCTGATAACCTTCGCGCCTTTCTGGACGAAAACAAATCCAAGCTCAAACTGAAAGAACCGAAATAATCGCCGACATTGCCTAGATCCACCCAACAAGCCAAAGGCGGGCTTGTCGGGGACTCGGCATCGCGCGACATAGCTGTTATTGGAGAGCCAAACTTCACCACTGATGAACACGGATGACGCTGATCTGAAGTACAAATTCTTAAATCCGGTTCGGTTCTATCCCCGCTAAAGCCGGCAGTCAGGTTCTTCTCCGCGCCTCCGCGTCTCCGTGGTGAGACTTTGGTTTGTTCTGAAAGATAAGTCATCTTCGAGCGTTCAATGGGCGTGCTAACCTACAAACACTATCGTGACTGATCCCTCTCTCATCGAACTCAACCGCTGGCTGGTGCAACTCGTCGAAAGGCGTGGCAGCGATCTGCTGCTGGTTACGGACGCGCCCGCATGTATCCGGCTGGATGGAGAGGTTGTTCCCATCGGCGACAAACCGCTGCTGAGTGAAGAGATTGAAAACGCCATCACGCCCGCGCTGATGCCCCACTCGCTGCGCCAATATCTGGAAACGCGCATCGCGGATTCTTCTTATCGCAACACCAACCTTGGGCGGTTCCGCATCAATCTGCACCAGGAACGCGGACGCGCTGCCTGCGCTATCCGCGCACTGCCAACGGTGGTGCCGTTTCTGCGCGAGCTGCATCTGCCGCCAACAGTGGAACAACTTTCCCGGCTGGCACGTGGGCTGGTGCTGATTGGCGGGCCGGCGGGCTCGGGAAAATCAACCACTGTGGCTGCGCTCATCAATGAGATCAACCGCCGCGAGGCGCGCCACATTGTGACCATTGAAGATCCCATTGAGTATGAGCACGCCAATATTCGCAGCGTGATTGAGCAGGTTGAAGTCGGGAATGACGCGCCTGATTTTCCCACTGCGCTGCGGGCCGCGCTGCGTCAGGCGCCGGACGTGCTTGTGGTGGGCGAGATGCGCGACACTGAAACCATGCGCATCGCCGTGAGCGCCGCGGAAACCGGACACTTGGTTTTTTCCACCCTCCACACTACTGACGTCGCTTCCACCATCTCTCGCATTTCCGATTCATTTCCCATCGAGCGCCAGAGCAGCATTCGTCAGGAGCTGGCTATGTCGCTTTCCGCGGTGCTCACACAGATCCTGATGCCCAGCAAACTGGGTGGCCGATATCCTGCGGCCGAACTGCTGATGATTGGCTATGGCGCGCGCCAGCACATCCGCAAAAATGCGATCCAGCATTTGCATCAGGAAATTACCATGACCAAGAAAGCCGGGTCGTTCAGTATGGAAGAATCGCTGGCCAGCCTGATGACGCAGGGCCACATTGACCGCGAAGATGCCATGCTTCACGCCATCCACCCGGACGACCTGGAAGGAATTTTGCGCATGCCAGCAAGAAAATAGATTTAGATGTGCGCGGGGCGGACAAGATAGGCAGCTTTCAAGTGAATCAGTACCAGTGTAAACTTTGGCCCGGAGACCTCACTTATGCCTCGCCTTGTGGCGAATCGGACTTTGCGTGTTGCAGCTCTGTGCCTGGGTTTGGCAGCCATAACATTGTCTGGCCAGACTCCGGTCTTGCGTTCGACCACACAACTTGTCGAAATTGATACGGTCGCAACGGACGCTCACGGCAAGCCGGTGACTGACTTAAAATCCAGCGAATTTCGAGTTTATGAAGACGGCGTTGAACGTACGTTGTCTCATTTCTCATATGAAAACGTCCAGCCAATTGACGCACAGGCAGAAAAGCGTTTTCACGACCTCGCCCGGACCAAGCGTCCCGGTGTTTATGCCAACTTCACACCAGATACGGCAATGGTGCCGCCCAATGGCTGCACCGTTCTATTGATTGATTGGTTGAATACGCCGCGTGAATTGCAGTCGTCAGCCCAACATGAGCTCAAGAAATTTTTAGAAACCGTGAATCTTTCAAAACCTCTGGCAATCTATTCGCTGGATTCCTCTCTGCACCAGGTACAGAGTTTTACCAGCAATCGCCAGGTCCTGCGTGACAATATTGAAAGATATGGCCAGCACACGCCGAACCTGCAGCCGCAAAAGCAAGCGGACAACAGCCTTCATTCCCAGACCACTGACTTCAGAGTAAGAAGCTCTGCCGCTGCATTGCTTAATATTGCCAGCGCCATTGGATGGATGAATGGCCACAAAAGCGTGATCTGGCTTTCTGGCGCTTTTCCGGCCGGGCTGATGCCGACGAATCGCAAGGGGCTTAAATACGAGATGGAGGCCAATCAGGGAGGATGGCTATTCGGAGAAAGACGGAACTACTCCGATACCATTTCGCAGGTCTCGCACGTTCTGTCGGCGGCCAATATCGCAGTGTATCCGGTGGATGCGACGGGCCTTCAGGGAAATATGGCAGACGCTTCTCAAGACAGCATCCAATACTCTCTGAACCCGATCACGCAAGATATTATGGAGCGGCAACAGGCAATGCGAGACGTTGCTGACCTTACCGGCGGCCGCGCTTTTTACAATCACAATGATATTGGGGACGAGGTTGCCACCGCTTACGAAGATGCAAACAGTTTTTATGCCCTGGCTTTCACCCCAGCCAGAAACAAGCCGGATGGGAAGGTGCATGCCTTGCGCGTTGAGTGCAGCCGCCCGGGAGTGCATCTGCGGTACCGTAAAAGCTATTTTGCCGAAGACAGGCAGGTTCTGGTCCAGATGAAAAGGTTTGAACTGGAATCTTTGGTGCGCACTCTTGGCCAGCCTGCCGATGGCCTTGTTCTTATGGCGGCAATTGATAAGCAGCACAATGATCGGTTGAAGCTGTGGCTTGACGGTAACTCATTGTCAGTTTTGGGCGGGCAAAATCCCGCGCTAAACGTGGATGTAGGAATCGCTACCTTTGATGTTCACGGCAATCTGCTGCAACAGAACTATGCTGATATGAATATCAAAATTACTTCCAGCCAGCTTCATGAAATTCAGGCCTCCGGTCTATCACAAATATTGCAGTTCGCTCGATCAAAGGAATCGGCACGAGTACGTATTGCCGTTCGGGATTTGACCTCCGGCAGGATCGGGACGTTGGAAGTGCCGCTGCAATGAATCCGATGCCAGGTTGGGGGCCTCCACCGCCTAGTCAAATACCTTGGTGGGAATGGTGACAACTAAATATCGCCCTGACAACCAGAAAGCGCTTTGAGGATCTTTAGATAATGTCTGGAAAGTTTGTTTATGGGTAAAGATAACGACAAGCATTTGACTGATTTGCGAAACGCGATTCTGCGCGCGTTTCCTGATGTTGTGTTTGATGGCCAAATCACTCCTCACGATGGCGAATGGCCCGTTGAGGTAACAGAAGAAACCGCTATCTACGAGGGCCAAGTTATCTATGGCGATGAAATGCTTCTGTATGAAGGTTTAAAGGGGCATAAATGGAGTGATATTTCCCGCGAGTTTATTGAGGGCATGGCAACTGACTTTGTACTGCTTACAAGCGAAGCGCTGGTCGCATTCATTGCAGCTTGGCTGATGCGTTCGCTGGAGAACTTTGCAGGGAAAAATGATGTACGCAGCGATTTTATCAATATGCTTAGCCCAAATAGAGAAGAAAGCAAGGAGTTAACCATAGATCTACTTCATGCATTCAATCCGGAGCAACTCGCAGTGTTGCGTTTACTCTTCGTTGAGTTTTCCAAAAGTGAGCCTTTGAGCTTTGTTCGCGAACATGCTCACAATGCAATGAAATTCATCGATAGTTTAAGTATTGGTCCGGAGTAATAAGGTGTGTCTCGCCAAAACTGAGAACCACATAATTCGTGGGCCTGCAAATTCTTAAGATGCTCGGACGAACGTTTCAAGGACTGTTAAATATCATCAATGAGCATGGAAAACCGGGGACAGACGGTACACTTCCCAACTTTCCCAGGAAAGAAAAAGCACGAGCGGGTAAAGCTGAGCTTGCTCTGACTGCGGTTATCCACCGATTTTTCTGGGCGACCTTTCTTGTGCGAAGCCAAGATGCGCAACAAAAGGTGAGAGCTCACTGAAAATATAGTCTTCGAGAAACCGAATCCTACCTGAGGGTTCGTGGCTATAATGTCAATGAATCCAGCCGGTGGGCTGAACGGGTGTGCGTGGCGTCTGGGACGTCTTACATGTCTTGACCGAGAGTGTGTGAAAAGGATTTTGGGATGCCCGGCTTTTGAATGCTGCTTGCGGGCTACTCCTGCCACTTCCACTCCGCATATCTTTTGCGCAGCTCGGTCTTAAGCAACTTTCCCGTCGAAGTATGCGGCAGGTCGTTGACAAAAACAAAATCATCCGGCATCTGCCACTTGGCAAACTTTGCAGAGAGAAAACTCCGCAGGTCTTCCGCTGTTACCTGCGCGCCATCTTTCACAGCCACCACCGCCAATGGACGCTCTTGCCATTTTGGATGCTGCACGGCAACCACACCCGCTTCGCGCACCGCTGGATGGCTCATCAGCGTATTCTCCAGATCGACTGAACTGATCCACTCACCGCCGGACTTGACCAGATCTTTGCTGCGGTCCACCAGCTTAATGCAGCCATCGGGATCCATAGTCGCTACGTCGCCAGTACGAAACCATCCGTCAGCAGTCCAGCGATCGCATGTTTCCGGCGCGTTGTAATAGCTGGCGGCAACCCATGGTCCGCGGACCTCAAGTTCGCCCATGGTTTGTCCGTCGCAAGGCACATCACCATGTTCATTGCGAATGCGCACGTCAACGAAGGGAAGCGGCCAGCCTTGCTTGGATCGCACGGCATATTGCTGGTCTTGCGGCAGCGCCAGTACGGCGGGCGGCAGACGAGAAACCGTGGCCTGCGGTGAAGTTTCCGTCATGCCCCAGGAATGGATAATGTGAAAACCATAACGGTCAAGGTTGCGGATCAGGCTCTCTGGCGGCGCGGTTCCTCCGCAAAGAATGCGCACGTCGCGCGCCGGCTTCCAGTTCTTGCGCTTTTCCAGGGCGTGCAGCACTCCCAGCCAGACTGTCGGGACAGCGCAGGTCATGGTCACGCCTTCACGCTCAATCAATTCCAAAAGGCTTTCCGGATCAAGATGCGGGCCGGGCAGAACATACTTTGCGCCTACCATCGCGGCCGTGTAAGAAAACCCCCAGCCATTGGCGTGGAACATGGGCGAAGCCAGCATCACGACATCGTGTTGGGAAAAGGCGCACGAATCTGCCATTGCCTGGGACATGCTGTGCAGCACCTGTGAGCGATGCGAATAAAGCACGCCCTTGGGATTGCCCGTTGTCCCGGAGGTATAACACATGCTTGCGCCATCATTTTCACTGAGCGCCGGTGGGATAAAGTTGCCGCTGGCCCGCTTCAGCCAGTCTTCATAATCGGCGTAGCCGTATTCGCTTGATTCGCCGGAGTGCCGCACGATAAAGATCCGCTCAAACTTCACTTTGGAGATAAATTTTTCCAGCACCGGCGCCAGCACATCGTCCACAATCAGAAAACGGTCCTGGGCGTGGTTCGCAATCCAGGCAATTTCGTCCGGATGCAGCCGTAAATTCAGCGGATGCAGCACGCCTCCGGCGGCAGGAATGCCAAAGTAGCATTCCAGATGCGCGTAGTGGTTCCACATCAGCGTAGCCACGCGCTCGCCTTTTTTCAGCCCAATGGATTGCAGGCACTCAGCCAGCCGTAAAGCGCGCTGATGCACCTGTCCCCAGGTAGTACGATGGATGGACCGATTCGGCAACCGGGACACAACTTCCACGCCGGAAGCGTATCGCCCCGCTCGCTCCAGCAGCGCCGTGAGCGTAAGCGGATAATCCATCATTGTGTGGATGGGGGCGTTCATGCTGAGGGCATTCTAATCCAGAGGCTCATTGCGGAGTTATTCGAGTTCCGGCAGGGATTTACGAAGCACTCTGGTCCGTCCCTGTATTCTGCTCAGAATCGCTTGCGGAGCCCCCTTGTTTGCTTTATCGGCTTTCCCTAGGTTGCAAGGAATAGCAAGATTCCCTCGTCTAAACATCGACAGGAGAATAAACTTTGTTGAGTTCGGGTAATGTCCCTTCATGTTGAGTGTGGATATTCATCCATGTGCGCTCGACCTTGTTTAGTTCCGTCGTTTCTACCCAACGAAAAAATGCTACTGCGCCCTTTGGAGTCTCTTGCTTCTTTCCGGGACTATCCAAATGCTGATCCATTCTCCTCCGGAGATTGAGCGCCAATCCGACATAAAGGACTTCTCCGAGGAACGTCGTCAAGACATAGCAACCGGATGTTTCTGGAACAAAACGACACCTGTGCCGCTTGAATGCCTCACCTTTTTGGGGTAGCGGAATCAGTTCTTCGAAGTTCATACTGTGATGGTCGCAGCGCGAGCAGTTCCATGAAGCGCCTTGGACATCTGCTGATAAACAATATTTATTGCGGCGGAGTTCAGACGACTTGCCTGGCCGCCTTTTGCCCACCAATCTGGATGCCCAACGCCCGCGTACTCGCCTTCGACATTTGCTAAGCAGGATTTGAGAAGATCATTCATGACCTTGACAGTGTAATTTCCTTTGTTTTGCAACTTCATAAAAAATGGAATCGAGAACTTACAGAAAAGCTCAACGCCATTGTACTTGTACAACACGGAGGAGTTCCCGTCGTCGAGGTTGTTCTGAATGGACTTCCAGTAATTCAAAAAGATCTTCTTTTCCATCTCAAAATCATTCATTGCTGAAATCGGGTTGTTAGCTGTCAAAACATATTTCACAATGGCCTTTACGAACGATGCTTGGTTAACGGTAGAGCCTTCAACGTCGGATTTCGGTATCTTGATCTTCCCCAACCACGGCGAGCCGGGAGTTTTGTTGAGATAGTCTACGTACTTTATCGCCTTCTCAACTTCTTTCTTTTCGACGCTCCTCAATATCCACTTTGGCAGGCTCGGCAAATCCTCTACATCTAGGGCTTCACTCAGACGTGCATAAATTCTCTGCTCTACAGACGTATCGACGCTCTTTTGTGTCGTATTCACAATTAGAAAATGGCACATTTGCTCCAGCTTAGTGAGGGTGACTGCAATGTTAACTGGGATTTCAAATGTTAGAACTCTTGGATCCTTTTCGGCGGCCATCCGGAGCCCTTCTAAACGATGCTGACCATCAACGACACTGAACGGGCAGACCAAACTCGTATCGATTTCGATGGTGTTATTTTTCTCATGGAATGGGATTGCCTTATCAGTAGCAAGAAAAACTGATGTTGGTAAGAAGGCGTCCTCGCTATCCTGCCCCTTCAGGATATATTCGGCGAGCCGTCTTGCTCTAGCTTCATTCAAAACGCGCTGGTATCCGTTGCCATCCTTGTCTTCTGGATCAAGAACATCCACACTATAAAACTTCTTAGCAAGCAAATCTCTGACTTTGAGGGATGTGGCATAAAGTGTAAGACTGCCTTGCCGAACTCTGGCCGCAGGAAGATTCAGTTTTGTCACAGTGTCTTTCTATCCTTTGATTTTGGCGAACTTGGAACGGCAATATAGCATAGAACGCACTTTTCGCAATAGCCGATTTCAAGGGAGAACTATGGGCTGAGCGGCTCCAGTAAACATGACCGCTGTTCCTGTGATGAAGATATTAGAAACAGGAAAAAAGAACGAGAGGACCGCGCAGATAGGGAATGACGGCTATGCACACGGACGACTATGCACACGGACGACTATTACGAATTTACCCCTGATTGCTTATTTGGTATTCCTGGACCAGTTTGAAGCTAAGTGCAGCATCGCAGGCAAGCAATAAACATCATGAGCGCGGGGCGCTCTTTTTTTTCAGTTGCCGAACAAGCTGCTGAAAATCTGCTGGCGGCGGACAGTCAATGGATATCTTCTCGCCCGTGTGTGGATGCGTAAACCCCAGGTACGCAGCATGGAGAGCCACACGATCAATCAATGCCTCAGCCGCTTCCTTGGGGTGATATTTTCTGTCGCCGATCAGCGGATGGCCCATGGCTGAAAATTGTGCGCGAATCTGGTTCTGCAACCCCGTTATCAGTTCCACCCGGACAAGCGTTGCATCGGCAAAAACGCGTTCCACGAAGTAGCGAAGTTCAGCGCGCGCGGCTTCAGGATCGCGCGCGGTCCGCAACTGCTGAAACATTCCCTGGCGGCGAAAATAATGGACTAGCGTTCCTGCTTCCACGCTAATGCGGCCACGCACAACCGCCAGATATTTTCTGACAGGAGTGTGCGCAAGAAATTGCCTGATCAGCGCATCCCGGTCACGATCAGTCTTGGCGAACAGGAGAATCCCGGACGCAAAGCGGTCAATGCGATGCACAATCAGCGCGCGCTCTCTCTTCGGCTTGAGTTCGGCGATCAGCAGAGACAATGCCGACGGCGTATCTGAGCCCTTGATTGGTACGGCCAGCAGCCCGGCTGGTTTGTTCAGGACGATTACGGCATCGTCTTCATACAAGACAGAAACTTCGCGAGAAAGGCGCGGCTTGCGTCCGGCATTATTTCGATAACTGCCTTGATCGGCGCGCGAATCTCGGCGGTTCCTGTTCGAGTCTTGATCGGAACGGTACGGTTTTCCCTGCCGGCTGCGCGAGTTGCGTGGAGTTTTTTTCATTGCTGGTAGTTAGTCACACTATTATCAAGAGCTTTGCGGAGATTGCAAAATCAACGGCAGTCTGCATTCCACGCTGCTAGCCCCTGCCACGAAACTGGATGATCTTACGGCGATCGCGTTTTGACGGCCTGCCAGTGGGCATAGGTTCGTATTGCATGGCTGCTTTGCGCTCGGCTGCGGCTTTTAGCCGTGCTTCTTTGCTTGCTTCGGTTTCGCGATAGAGCGTTTGTGCCACCGTCGCTGGCCCGCGGACTTCGCTCAACAGCAATACTTCAACGTGAAAGTCGCCGCCGTCATTTGTCACGCGCAGCATGTCGCCAATTTTCACTTCGCGTGCAGGCTTGGCGGGCTGTCCGTTGGACTGAATCCGTCCGAGCTCACAAGCACGAGAAGCCAGAGATCGGGTCTTGAAGAACCTGGCCGCCCAAAGCCATTTGTCTATACGTACTGAAGCCATGATTTATTTCTTACAATAGCAAATACTCGCGTGAATAAGTGGCAGATTTACAGAGATTCGCGGCTATTGTAAGTTACTATTCTCAGCACAATGTTCAAGATCCTGCGACAAACTCCTTGCCTTGTCCCGGCCATCCTGCTGTTTTCCTGGGCTTGTGTTAGCGCTCAAAACGTACAGTACAAGCCGGTCTCGCGCGAGATTGTCGAATCAAGGCTGGAGAAGTACGCCGGCAATGACAAGCAGCGTGAGGCAACGCTCAAGCAAATGTTCACTGACGCTGGTTGCGGTGACCAACAAATTTCCGAACAGCCCGTGAGGGGATCGAAGCTTTCGAATGTCATTTGCACGCTGCCCGGTAGTTCTGGCAAAACCATCATTGTAGGCGCTCACTTTGACCATATTTCTGACGGCGACGGTGTCGTCGATAACTGGAGTGGCGCATCGCTCTTACCCTCTCTGTATGAAGCGCTGAAGGCTGTACCGCGCAAGCACACCTATGTGTTTGTCGGATTCGCTGAGGAAGAAAAGGGTCTGGTAGGTTCAGAATTTTATGTCGGGCAGATGAGGAAAGGACAGATTGCCGCAACTGACGCGATGGTGAACATGGACACACTGGGTCTGGCGCCGACCGAAATCTGGGGCAGTCACGCCGACCGGGGTTTGAACGCTGCTATCACGTTGGTCGCCAGGCAAATCCACGTAACAGTTACCGATGTGGACGTTGAACGGATCGGCACCGCGGATTCGGAATCATTTGCGGAGAAAAGAATTCCCAGTATTACCATTCACTCCTTGACCCCTGAAGCGTGGAAGGCGCACATTTTGCATTCGTCAAAAGACAAAATCACTGCCATCCACAAAGATGACTACTATCAATCCTACGGTCTTATAGCAGCTTATCTTGCCTTCCTCGATCAGATTTCGCGGG
Organism: Candidatus Angelobacter sp.; assembly: GCA_036495645.1. Lineage (GTDB taxonomy): Bacteria > Acidobacteriota > Terriglobia > Terriglobales > Acidobacteriaceae > Angelobacter. The sequence continues at coordinate 106,292 of DASXMN010000066.1, read as the reverse complement.
AGCAATTGGAGCGCAAGAAGCACTAACGCTGCCCAAAGCAACTCATTCGTATCTCAGCGCAATCATGGGATCCACGCGCGTTGCGCGGCGTGCAGGAACATAACATGCCAGGATAGCTACGACAGCCAGCACGAGCACTACGGAAAGAAACGTCAATGGATCATTGGCCCCGACTCCATAGAGCAGGTGTGAAAAGCTGGAGAGCACCCGCGTGAAAATCAGTGCGCCAGCCAGGCCAATTGCCATGCCTGCCAGAGTCAGTTTAAGTCCCTGGCCAATCATCATCTGAAAAACATTCTGCCGCTGCGCGCCCAGCGCCATGCGAACGCCGATCTCCTGCGTGCGCTGCTGCACCAGATTGGCCAGCAAGCCATAAATTCCAACTGCCGCCAGCACCAGTGCCAGACCGGCGAATGCACCGAGCAAAACCATGGGAAAGCTCTGCGATGACATAGATGCAGAGATGCTCTGCTGCATCGACCGGACATCATAAATTGGCTGTTCGTTACCGTCCCCATAAACTGCGGCTCTGACTGCTGATATCAAGCTGGCAGTATTGAGTTGCGTGCGAACCATTACTGTAGCGTCAACATGCATCACCGGCAGCCACTCATCGGGGATCTGATAGAAAGATGTATAGGTTTGCTTTTGATTGGACGCGCCTGTATTGCCCAATCCCCAATGTTTAACGTGACCTGCGACTCCGATAATTCGGAACGAGCCTACCCGTCCAAATGTGAGGCTCTGTCCCACAGGATCTTTGCCGGGAAAATAGGCATCTGCCAGGGCAGTATCGATAACGATGACCTGTTCGGCCCCAACTGTATCAGCCCCGGTAAAAAACCTTCCCCGAATGAGGGGGATTCCCATCACCCGGAGATAATCCGGCCCTACCGCATACGAAACAGCTCTTGGGGCTTCTGCAATTGACCGGGGCTCTTCCGGGCCCAGCCAGAATGGGACTTCATTGTCCTGGCCGCTGAGTGGAACCAGCGTTGTAATATCTGCTGCTTGCACGCCGGGAATTTTCTGGATGCGTCCAATCAATTGCTGGTAGGCAGAGCGCATGGATTGCGGTGTCTTTGCCATCTCAGGTGAGAGTGCGGCCTTAAAAGTAATCAGATGATGCGCGTCGAAGCCGGGGTTCACGTTCCACAAATGACGAATTGTGCGGAACAATAAACCTGCGCCAACCAGCAACACCAGGGTCAAAGCCGTTTGGATAACCACGAGACTGCTCTGGGTGTGATGATGTCCGCCGGTTGAGCCGCGTCCTCCTTTTTTAAGTGAGGATTGCTGGTTCGCTTTCCAGGTCTTCAGTGCGGGTATAAGGCCAAAGATAATCCCCACTGCAATGGACGTTCCAAGGGTAAATAACAGCACAGCAGGATTTAAGCCGACGTTTTCTGCGCGCGGAAACTCTCCCGGCACCGCAGCCAGCAGGGGCCTGACGGTGCATCTTGCAAAGACCAATCCCAATACGCCGCCCGTAAGTGAGAGGAGCACGCTCTCAGTAAGCAGTTGCCATATGATCCTTGAGCGGCTGGCTCCCAGAGCTGAGCGAATGGCAAACTCTCTTTCGCGCGCTGTTGCGCGCGCCAGCAGAAGGCTGGCCACATTGGCGCAGGCAATCAACAAAACAAGTCCCACGGAACCGAAGAGCATCAGCAGTGTCCCGCTCACGTCGCTAATCAGTGTTTCCTTCAGTGGGACCACACCGGCAGATAGCCCTTGATCGAATTTGGGGTAAAGAGCGCCAAGATTTTTCTCAACAACTTTCACATCTGCTTCGGCCATGGCGGCATTGGTCTCAGGTTTCAGACGCGCAATGGCGACGAATGCGTGGGTTCGGCGATCACTGACGGTTATCGGGTCTCCCTGGCCGAGGGGCGTGTAAACGTCAATCACTCCTCCGAAATTAATTCCGGACGGCGCTACTCCAATAATGGTGTAATCAACGCCATCCATGGTCATAGTCTTACCCAGAGCGGGTGTGCTTCCTCCAAACCGGTCTCTCGACAAAGGTTCGCTGATGATTGCGACCGGCGCTCCACCATGCTGGTCTTCCTCTGCTGAGAATTCACGACCTGCGACAGGATTTACACCCAGAGTTTTGAAAAAGCCGGTAGTAATTTGCCATCCGTTCAGGTGCTGCGGCGATCCAGGGCTGGTCAAATCATATGGCTGCCAGCCGATGGCTGCCATGTCCTGGAATGAGTGGGTACTGCTGCGCCAATCCTGGAAGTCAGGGTAGGATGGAGAGATGTTCCGTCCCGAGGGGTTTTTCTGCCACACGATTACCAGTTGGTCAGGCTGCCGGTAGGGCAACGGAGCCAGCACAACGCCTTGAACCACGCTGAAGATCGCGGTATTTGCGCCAATGCCGAGGGCCAAGGTCAAGACCGCAACGATGGTAAAGCCCGGAGCCTTCCGCAAGGTGCGGACACAATAACGAATATCCTGCATGAGCCGCTCAAGCCAAGTGAAACCCCATGCCTCTCGCGTTTGCTGCTTGATGCGCGCGACATTGCCAAATTTGCGCAGAGCCGCATAACGCGCCTCTTCCGTCGACATGCCTCGCTCAATGTTGTCCAGAGTTTCCGTCTCAATGTGTTCCTGAATAGCCTGGTCAAAATCTTCCAGCATGCGGTCTTTAAGCTTTGACCTGCGGAACCTCATGCTTCGCCCTCCGGCTCTGCTGGCTGAAGAATGCGCGCGATTGCGCCGGCCAGCTTGTCCCACTTGCTGGTCTCAACAACAAGTTGCCGCCTGCCCCTGGCTGTGAGCCGATAAAATTTTGCCCGGCGATTGTTCTCTGAGATGCCGTCTTCCACTGAAATCCATTGCCGCCGGATCAGCCGGTGCAGAGCTGGATACAGCGATCCTTGTTCCACCTGCAACACGTCGTCTGATCTAAATTCAATCGCCTTGGCAATAGCGTGGCCATGCGCCGGGCCTAAAAGCAGCGTCCGCAGAATCAAAAGGTCTAAAGTGCCTTGCAGCAGCTCAATTCGCTTATCGGATTCTTTAGTAGACATTCTAGGCGAGCATACAAAGGCCTTTAGTAGAATGTCAAGGTGAGCCGTAAAAACATATTGCAACAAAAAATGATCGGCTAACAACCCAGCCCCAGCCGCGTCTCTTAATAAACTAGGAGAACGTTTCTCAGGTGAACCAGTGAACAATATCGGCCAGGACATCCGTTATGCGCTGCGCAGTTTGCGCAAGTCGCCGGCTTTTGCGGCAATCGCGATTATTACGTTGGCGTTGGGCATCGGGGCCAACACGGCGATTTTCACAGTGATCAATGCGGTCTTCTTTCATCCCATCCCGGTGAAAGATCCCGCCCGGCTGATGGAGATTTTTACCGTTGACCAGCGCAGGTTCTTCGGCCTGACCAATAATTTCTTTCCTACTGGCTTTCCCAACGCTCAAGACATTCAGCAGCGCGCCCAGTCATTCGATGGGACGACAATCTATGCGTTCTTTTTTGCCCGGGTCAGCATGACCGTGAACGGCCAGCCAAACCAGTACTTCGCCCAACTCTCGTTCGGGAATTACTTTGATGTTTTGGGGGTGCATGCGCAACTGGGCCGTACCTTCCGCCCGGAAGAAGACCGCGGGCTTGGCTCCGGACCTGTGGTGGTGCTCAATCATGGATTCTGGGAGCGCGTGTTTGCGTCCAATCCGAACGTGATTGGCCAGAGCGTGTTGCTCAATGGCCAGGGATTCACCATCATCGGCGTGGCGCCCAAAGGTTTTCAGGGGACTTCCGTCATCGGTGGCCCGGACATGTGGATCCCCATGTCCATGCATGACCAGGTCCTCAGCGGGCTGAATAAGACTTTTTTCAATGAACGCCGCTTCCTGGGCTTCAGCATGGTCGGGCGATTGAAACCGGGTGTGCGTCCGGAACAAGCCAAGTCTGAACTTAAAACAATTGCGTCTGATCTGGAAACGGCCTTCCCGCTAGCCAACAAGGGACGCACCTTTACGCTTCAGCCTTTGCTTGAATCGAGCATTGCGGCGAACCAGCGCGATCAATTCAAACGCGCCGGGATCATGATGATGGCCGTAGTCGGGATTGTCCTGGTGATTGCCTGCTTTAATATTGCCAACCTGTTGCTGGCCCGTGCTGCGGGAAGAAAACGGGAGATTTCGATTCGCGTTGCTATTGGCGCGTCGCGCAGCCGTATTGTGACTCAATTATTGACGGAAGCCATGGTTCTGGCCATTTCCGGCGGCTCGCTCGGTTTGGGACTGGCCTGGCTGGGCCGCGACCTGATGTGGCGTTTCCGTCCGCCGCAGCTTCCAGCGGATGGCATGGATATTTCGCTGGACTGGCACGTAATGGCATTCACTTTCCTGGTTGCAATTGGGACCGGATTGCTCTTTGGAATGGCTCCTGCCTTGCAATCGTCGCGTCCGGATCTTGTGTCGGAATTAAAGGAGCGCGCTGGAGGCGATCTGCGCAAAGGCCGCCGCTTTGGCATTCGTGACGTTCTTATTTCTCTTCAAGTGGCCATTTGCCTGATTGCGCTGGTGGGCGCGGGGCTGTTCCTTCTTAGCCTGCGCAATGCCCGTGAGATGGACCCCGGCTTTGATAGTAACAACCTGGCAATGCTCTCATTCGATCTGGGCGCGCTGAATTATGACACCGCGCGCTCCCGCGAATTTCAGCGCCGTGCGCTGGAGGCAGCCCAGAATGCTCCGGGCATTCGCAGCGCCGCGCTTTCCAACACTATTCCCTTATTTATTGGTGGCTTTGGACGGACGCTCTTCCGCGAAGGCGAGGACAGCAATAACGGCCAGAGCGGCCATGTAGCGCAGATCTCAGAAATTTCGCCGGAGTACTTCAAAACCATGGGCATTCCCCTGGTGCGAGGGCAGGGGTTCGACAGTAGCGTCCGCGAGGACAGCCCGCGCGTAACGATTATTAATGAAACCGCGGCCCGCCAGATATGGCCGAACGAAGACCCCATTGGGAAACGCTTCAAGTTTTTTAAGGATACCGAATTTACCAAGGTGATCGGCATTGCGCGCGACTCCAAGTACAACACGCTTGGCGAAGAAGCACGGCCTTACATGTACGTGCCGCTGATCCAGACAACTGAAACTTCCGTAACAGTGTTTTTCCGGACGCAAGGCGATCCTCGCAGCGCCTTGAGCACCGTGCGAACAGAGGTCCAGGCCATGGACCGCAATTTACCGATCACCAATGTCTGGCCTATTGGTGAGGTCATTTCTCAATCGCTCTGGGCATCGAGTTTTGGCGCAAGCCTGTTGACAGTTTTCGCCATGATTGCCATGGCTTTGTGCGCCGTTGGCATTTACGGTGTAGTTGGTTATTCAGTGGGGCAGAGGATTCGCGAATTCGGCATTCGTTTGGCGCTGGGCGCACAGCCGCGAGACGTTCTGATGATGGTGCTAAAACACAGCGCTATGATTATGGCTCTTGGTCTATCAGCGGGACTGATTATCGCGTTCTTGCTGGCGCGGCTGGTCGTCACCTTCTTATATGGTGTAAATACCAATTCGCCGCTGGCCTTTTTGGCTATGGCTGCGGTTTTGGCCGTGGTCGGAGTTTTCGCGGCCTATATTCCTGCGCGCAGGGCAGCCAAAGTTGATCCCATGGTTGCGCTGCACTATGAATGAAGTTTGCTCCTGTTGATAATTTTGCTTGACATTCGTTTCGTTTTCGCCTAAAGTGAGCAGGTATTCAGCCGGGAGCGGCGCCGGCGAAAGCTCACATCAGCAGGCAAGAACAAGCTGAAGGGAGAAGCGGGGAAGTTACCCGAAAAGGCCTGCAACCCTGCGTTCTGTGGGCCATCGTTCGGTCGACAGATTCGCGGCCCTGATAAGTGTCTGAGTGTGTCTGATAATGATGCGCTTAAGCGAATTCAGCTTTGGGGCCGAAGTGTGCGAAAAAGCAGCAGTTAACTCTTAGCTTGTATCTGTAGTGCATTCGTCTTCTGAGTTTCCAGTTCTTCCACGATCAGTGGCAAAAACCAAACATTCGAGGCGAGGAATCCTTCGCCTTGCTTAAGCAAACTCTGAGGTCCAGGGTGCGCCGGTCGCCAGCGTAATTGCCAAAATCGCCGAAATTACCACAAATACAAAAAGTGAAATGAAGAGCAGCTAGCCACCAATTGGCCTTTGGCTTTTGTGGTGTAGCGGCATGTATCCTTTCAGACGTTCGTGCACAATTCAGACAATCGCAGGCGAGGAATGCCTGCGGTCCATAAAACCAACATAAATTTTTGAAATCGGAGCCACCCCAGACCGGGGTGGTTTTTTATTGGAGCAAAAGAGTGCCAAGACAAAAATTAACAAGAGAACAGGTAATCGCAGCCATCGGCGCATGCGCCGAGAAGCTGGGATATGTGCCAACGGTCCCGGAACTGATGAAACATGCAGGGATCGACAGACAGGAGATCCGTAAGCATTTTGGCAATTACAAACAGGCGCTGGAAGAGTGCAGGCTGGAAGTGCCCGAGCGTGGCAGAAAAGTGGAGATCGAGCGGCTGTTCCAGGACTGGGCGCTGGTGGTGCGCACGCTGAAGAGGCTTCCAACCGGTTTTGAATATGAACGGCTGAGCAAGTACAGCATACGTCCGCTCAAGTTCCGCTTTGGCTCATGGTACCTGGTGCCGGAAGGGATGAAGATTTATGCGGAAGAGCATGGGCTGGCAGAGGAATGGCGGGACGTACTGGAACTGGTCGGCGGACAGCCAGGAGGACAGGATGGCGGCGCCGGGATGTCTGCCGGGGCGTCCGGCATGGCGACGATGGCAGACAGGCCGGTGTATGGGCCGCTGATCCGGTCGCGCGCGCTGGTCTATGGGCCAACGAATGAGATGGGCGTTCTGTGTCTCTTCGGAGCAATGGCGGAAGATCTGGGATTCCTGATTTTACGAATACAGGCCGGGTTTCCGGATTGCGAGGCCATGCGAGTGATGAGAGATGGACGGCTACAGCCGGTGAGGATTGAATTTGAATACCAAAGCCACAACTTTGTGAAGCACATGCACGATCCGGCGGGGTGCGATCTGATTGTATGCTGGGAGCATAACTGGGAGGATTGTCCGCTGGAAGTGATTGAGCTGAAGAGGTATTGCCAGAACTCCCTGGATTGTCAAAACCGTCGAAAGTGAACCTGAAACATCCTCGCTTCTAGCGTGCAAATATGCTCAATTAAACGAACGCAAACAAAGTCATTTTGTTGATGCGTTTCTTGCAGTCCTCTCTTGCCTTTTATCGTGTGCGTACTGCATTTCCATTTGGTTAAATAATGTTTGCAACATTTCAGGCGCCTTGTTGCTCCAACTTTCGAGCCAACGTTCGAGGATATTTGGTTTAGGAAAATATTCCTTGAGCGGCTCCAATGCGAACAGATAAGCACGAAGGAATCTCATGAACCAAGCCAAGTGCATGATGATTCTGAAGTTATCCATCGTTTGGCGTAGGAGTCGCAAATTTTGGATGCCGTTCGCGTCAGATCCCCCATAGGGTATTTGGTTACGCTCAGCGGCGCTCTTCCATGCGCTTTCCGCTGCATCTCTGGTGGGGTGAACCGCGGTATTGCTCAAGTAATCAAAGAGTTTAGTGAGAGAAAGCTTTTGGCGAGAGTTTAGCTTTAATTTGACTGTAAACTGTCCCTCAACTCTCTGTTTCACCTGGAATTTTTTCTCGTTAAGTGGGCGTGTAGGGTTTTGCCACCATTCGACCGCTGCCATTTGAGGATTCCACGTAAAATCCATCAAATATACCCAGCACTCCATGAAGATGCGCTGAGATGCTTCTGATTCTTCATAGAGCTTTGCCCGCAGCAGCAATAACGCCGCTTGATACGAAGTCGATGCTTTGATGGCAAGCTGGACGAGTGAAATGTAAAAGGCCTGCCCGCCTTTACCTTGCAATTCGAGAGCGCATTTTGTGAGTCTCGCCTCCAACCGGCGCAAGAATTTACCCACGAACCAAAATATAAACACAACCGAAAGTCGTCGCATGTGAGTTGTCAATATACTCTTGAAATCTGTCGCAGAGTGCAGCAAACTGCTTTTCGCTCCTAACTCGCTGGTCGCGAAAGCGGTACAGAACATCAAGAGAATACCCACATTGGTAGGAGCGCTTCTTACTGCGGCGCAGGAAGAGGGCGAGCCGAGTCATCGGGTTTGCACCTGCAAACCTTATAATCGGACTGACGAACTTTATGGGCAGCAGAATCAATCTTTTGGAAGTATTGTCGAACTTCGGCGTGACGCTGCATGGTGTATCTGTACGAACAGCGGCATACCGCGTTGACGCAAAATGGTACAACTTGGTGTCGGTGATCGATTTTTCTGAAATGGATCCCGTGTCGTTAGACGGAGCAATCTGCGATCAGTGGAGCGTTCTGGGCTCAATGGACCACCAGCAGCTACGCTTTGGCTATGAAGTTTTCTCTTACGATTGCCGCGACGAGCTGTTCGATCAGCTTACAAGCGGAGTGCTAGAGCTTTGTGACATCAGCGTACAACTCGCGCGGAAGATCGACGCTCTGTCGGAATCGGGGTATATCCAGCACTACCCTCAGTCTGATTGGCCATTATTTCAGTTGCAAGCCAATGCCTCTCCGTTAGACATTGATCAACAAACCTTTCAGTCAATTCGATCTGCGAACAGCGACCCCGGACTGCAACGATATTTATCAACCGTTCCTTACGATTCATTGAACGAGGCCATTACATTCCATATGCGCTTAACACATGATGGTATGCGTTCGTACGAATCCGACGTTATCGTGAAGGTTCCGGTATTTGCGAAAATTAATGAGGCTCGCTGCGACTTCGACGATTGCTCTGTGACGGTTAAATATGAGGCGCACCCGAAGCTTGCAGAGCAGATATTTCTATCTTGCACTGTGTCCTCGACGCGCGATTCTAGCAGAGAGCGGCTGAAAATGCCGAGCTCAATTCCATTAAGTGACTCTGTATTTGAATCAACCACCAAACCAATTCAAGACAAAAACACCAGGCTTGATGCGGCTCTAATTCATAAGAAAGCCGGGAATATCTGTAACACTGCTTGGATCATCTGCGATCTGATTCCGCGAAAAGACAATAATCCCTTGTGGCCCCTATTTCAAAGATTTTGTTCGCCACAGGACTTCAAAAACTTGTTGGCTATTCCTGGCAACTCGCGCGACAGCGAGAATCGACCTCAACGTTTATTTGAGAACAGAATTGCTTGGTTTCTTGGATGTTTCGGATTTATCACGCTGGTACTAGGAACCCAGGAATGCCTGCGCGATCCCGGAACGACAGTAGAACGTGGCAGTCTCGATTTACTTGCCTTCCACGAACGGAAACGCGTTCTGATACTTGGGGCCTGCAAAATCAATGCACCAAAAGAATCCGATTACGACAATTTGTCGAATGTTAGAGCTTTGCTCTTGGCCAATACCGCAGATGCAGACTCATTTGACACTCAGATGGTAATCTTTACCGCCGCTGCGGAAACAAGACTGTCGAAAGAGCTCCAGACTAGCGGTTCGATGATCCCTCGCATTGTGCATATTTTTGATGTGCAACGGTTGACCGAAGGAATTGTGTCACTTGGCAACACAGACAAGGAATGGATTTTTGAACAGCTGTCGCAGGCACATCGACTGTACCACTACAAGTATGAGTCGAATGGTTCGGAGTTTTGATAGCTAACCTTCGCCAAAACCGGGCGAAAGGGTGGGCCACTGTAGGCACTCTCTGAAGCCCGTGCCCTGATACGAAGCAAACCCTGAAGACGTACATTACTATGTCTCTACAGCGGGCCGAAAGGATGACCTTTCTGTGTCACACCTACGGCGCTCGCGATGCAAGGGCAATGAACTCAAGGACAAGGAGAGTTCGCAAAGGAGGGCAGTTGATTTCGTGGCCCTTGAAAGCAGCGGAGCCGATCCCTCACCTTCGCGGATGGATTGCGGTAGGGATTGGCAGTATGCCTTGCGCCGGTTCGGGATGGCAGGTCGGGGCGAGAGGCTATCTCGGGAGAACGCCTTGAGGTGGCATGGCGTGGGACACATTGTCTGGGTCTTTCGACTTGTCCTTAGTCGCTGCGCTCCCTCAGACTGCGCTCAAGATGACAGGGTGGGGGAGTTTTTTAATGCACGATAAATCTGCCAATCGCTTTGCTTCTTCGGGGTTCGGTCGGAATGAGGGTTGTGCCGCCCCGTACGGGGCTCGAATTAATTCTTTGCTGACCCACCCTTCCCGGCTCGCATACGCTCGCCTTCAGGGTGGGCTAACTCATTTCGCGCCTCCGGCGCTGGATTGGATTGGGCTACGAGACACGTTGCAGGACACGGCTTTAGTCAAGGGACTTTTTGTCTGCCGCAAAGAGCCTAGAAGAACTTTCCGGCACCGCACGCCGACGCGCAGCAAAGCAACAGCGATAACAAGAGACGGCTGAACTTAGTAAATCTTACGGAAACTTCATGAGGAACTCTGGTTGGTTCCGTGTTCCACTCCTCAAGAGAAGCAATAACTTTAGCATTGTGGTGTCACACAACATTTGTCCACCGGGGAGGAATTATGTTCATTGGGATGTCAAAGATTCGCATGTCAAAGAATCGGATGCCAAAAAGTGGGATGTCAAAGAATCGCATAGCAGAGAATCGTTGGAGCGCCGTATTCAGTGCGCTGGTTTGTTTAACGCTCCTGATATTTGCGCCGGGGCTGGGCGCACAAACGGTTTTTGATAAAGCCGGGCAGCCAATCTCTACGGCACCGGTTCCAGCACAGATTCTTAACGCCAAGAAAGTTTTTATTGCGAATGATGCGCCGGCAATATTGCCTTCGAATCAAGCCACCTATAGCGGAGGGCCGGACCGGGCTTATGTAGAGTTCTACTCTTTAATAAAGGCTGGGAAGCATTACGAAATAGTGGCAACGCCGAGCGATGCCGATCTGGTATTGGAAATTCGTCTGATCACCCGTCATGATGTGCCGGACCAGTTTCGGCTAACCATCCGCGACCCAAAAACCAACGTGATGCTTTGGAGGCTTTACCGGCCAATTGATGTGGCACTACTCGCTGGAAACCGTGATAAGAAGTTTGATTTGGCAATGCCAGGGCTAATCACTCAATTGGCTCAACTGGCAGGCTCCCCTACGAAATAGGAGAAGGATGGGCGGCGCGCCGGTGATCTATTGTTCCGCTCATCCATTGTGGCCCGGCCATAGCTTTTGCACTTTTGGCAGTCCCGTGTTACTCTTTTTAAGTCACTAAAAGGACGAGATTTAGGAATAGGAGTCGACCAGAAATCAGTGTTAGCGAGAGAGCGCAAGGCCGACGTCATCAACCGCTTCCGTACGCATCAGTCAGATACGGGCAGCCCGGAAGTACAGATTGCCATACTGAGTGAGCGCATCGGAGAGCTGACGGAGCACTTCAAGAGCCACCAAAAGGACCATGCCTCCCGGCGAGGTCTTCTGATGATGGTCAGCAAGCGCCGCCGCCTGCTGGACTATCTGAAAACGTACGACACCGAGCGTTATAAAGACGTCATCCAGAAACTTGGCATCCGTAAATAATCGATTGAAATCGATTGCAGTAACCGACGTATAACGCCGGCAGAAGACGTGTGTCTTCCCGGTTATAAGGTTCAGATAGACTCTCGCTGGAATTCAGACTGCTGGTCCTCCTGGAAAAGAGGAACTGATGAAGCAGACAGCCACTGTTGAACTTGCAGGCGGCAAAACCCTCCATTTAGAAACAGGACACCTGGCAAAACAGGCACAAGGCTCTTGCATTGTGCGCCAGGGAGATAACGTTGTAATGGGCACGGCATGCGCCTCGCCCGACCCCCGTGAAGGCATAGATTTCTTCCCCCTTACTGTTGATTATCGTGAATACACATACGCCGGAGGACGCATTCCCGGCGGCTTTATCAAGCGCGAAGGCCGCCCGCAGGAACGCGAAATCCTGACTGCCCGCCAGATTGACCGCCCCATACGTCCGCTGTTTCCGGAGGGCTTCCGCAATGAAACCCAGGTGATTGCCCTGGTGCTCTCCGCCGATACCGAAAATGACCCTGATGTTCTGGCGATCAACGCCGCTTCCGCTGCGCTGACCCTTTCTGAAATTCCGTTCCATGGCCCGGTGGGCGCGGTGCGCGTTGGCCTGGTGAATGACCAGATGGTGGTGAATCCGACATACGAAGAAATGCACGAAAGCTTGCTCAACATTATGGTTGTGGGTACGGCTGAAGGCATTGTGATGGTGGAATCCGGCGCGAAGGAAGTTTCAGAAGAGCAGGTGCTGAACGCGATTGAGTTTGGACATGAGCAGGTCAAGAAGATCTGCGCGGCAATTGTTGATCTGGCGAAAAAGCACGGCACAAAGAAGCTGGAAGTAAAAGCTTCGGAGACGGATGAAGCCTATTACAAAGAACTGAAAAAGAAGGTCGGCAAGGAGCTGGTTGATGCGCTGGATACGGCGAAGCATCCCAAGCATGAGAGCTATGAATTGGTCCGCGAGATCAAGAAAGGCCTGAAGGCCGAGCTGCCAGCGGACGACAAAGACGCGGCGGCAAAGCTTTCGCATTACTATGAACTGCTGCGCGAACGTATTTTCCGCGAGCAGGTCACCAAAGACAGAAAGCGTCCGGATTCGCGCGCTTTTGACCAGATCCGCGATATCTGGATTGAAGTTGGCGTGCTGCCGCGCACACACGGTTCTGCCGTCTTTACCCGGGGCGAGACCCAGGCGCTGGTTACCACAACGCTGGGCACACCCGACGACGCGCAACGCGTTGAGCGCTTTGAAGGTGAAACCAAAAAGCGCTTTATGCTGCATTACAATTTCCCGCCATTTTCCGTGGGCGAAGTGGGCCGCATGACTGGCGTTGGACGCCGTGAAGTTGGCCACGGGGCGCTGGCAGAGCGCGCGATTAGCGCCGTGTTGCCGGACGTGGAAAAGTGGCCTTATACCATGCGCGTGGTTTCGGACATTCTGGAATCGAATGGATCGTCTTCGATGGCTTCAGTGTGCGGAGCGTCACTCTCGCTGATGGATGCGGGCGTGCCGTTGTCGTCGGCTGTGGCCGGTGTGGCCATGGGTCTGGTGAAAGAAGCAGACTCTTATGCGATCCTGACAGATATTGCCGGAGCCGAAGACCATTACGGCGACATGGATTTTAAAGTCGCCGGAACGCGGAAGGGAATTACCGCGTTGCAAATGGATATTAAGGTGATGGGCATTACGTCCAAGATCATGCATGAGGCGCTGGAACAGGCGAAGCGCGGGCGCTTATACATTCTGGACAAAATGGAAGGCACGATCACTGGCGGACGCGAGAATATTTCCAGCTTTGCTCCGCGCATTTACACCTTGCAGATTCCGGTGGACAAGATTCGCGACCTGATTGGTCCCGGCGGAAAGATGATCCGGAGCATTATCGAAGAGACCGGCGTGAAGATTGACGTGGACGATAGCGGCAGAGTGAATGTTGCGTCGAATGATGGGCCGTCAGCGCAGAAAGCGATTCAGCGGATTAACGACCTGACCGCGGTGCCGGAAGTCGGGAAGACGTACTTGGGCAAAGTGGTGCGGCTGGCCGAGTTTGGCGCGTTCGTCGAAATCATTCCGGGAACCGATGGCCTGCTGCATATCAGCGAGATTGCGGAACATCGAGTAAAGGAAGTGAAAGACGAGCTGAAGGAAGGTGACCAGGTGCTGGTGAAAGTCCTGGGCATTGAAGGGAACCGGATCAAGCTGAGCCGCAAAGCGATTTTGCGCGAGCAGCGCGCGAAGATGGCCCCGCCCGCCGGTGATGGCGAAGGTTCCGGCGGAGGAGAAGCTTCGGGCGGCGAAGGCCAGGAAGGCGGCGGAGAGCGGCCAGCGCCGCGTGCAACTCAGCCTCGCGGCGAAGGCGAAGAAACTGTCACCTTTGAAGGTGGTGGCGACTTTGCCGAGGAAGAAGGCGGCGAGCCGAACTTTAATCGCGAAGACGCAAACCGTGAAACCGTAGCTGCCGGCAGGACGGAGCGTCCTGATAGGCCCAGAGGCGATCGTCCGCAGGGGGGAGATCGTGGAGGAAGAGGCGGTGGCCGGCATCGTCGTGGGGGCAGCGGCGGGAGCAGAGGTCCTCGAAATGATCGTGGCCCGCGTGGCGGCGGCGGTGGAGATCGCGGCAACCGCTAAAATGTATTCCGAAAATAGAAGAGGCGTAGCGTGTGCTGCGCCTCTTTTTTGCGCTTTATTGTGTGCTGTGTTCCTGGCCAGATCCAAACCAACAGCTCTCTCCCCAGTTCCTATTGTGCATCTAATCAACTGGTGAGGCGCCATCGATGAAAGAATATCCCGACCCGGAAAAGAGTCGTCAGTTCAACCGAACGATTCTGTTGGCCATAATCCTGGCGGCAACACTGGCTGTGCTCCTGCTGGGTTTGCTTTACGGCTGCTCCAAATCCAGTCGTCCAGAGCGTCAAAGCTCGCCGCCTACGCCCTCCGGACGTATCGCTCAGCCGCCACAGCGGCGCGTCCTCAATATTCAATCAGCAGCGGAGCGCACGTGATGCTCACCCTGGCATAACTCTTTACGCCGCTGTTCCCGCTCCATGGCACTTTTTGTATTTCTTCCCCGAGCCGCACGGGCACGGATCATTCCTTCCGACCTTCGCTTGTCCTCGCACTACCTGTTGCGGCGCGGTATTGCCATTTGATCCAGCCATGCGCGCCTGCTCCAGCTCTCTTTTCTTGCGACGCTGAAATTGTGCTTCCAGATCATCCATCGATGTCGAAGCCCGTTTCCGCTGCGGCAACTGCGCGGCCTGCTGGTCGCCATTGGATTCGATGGTCACCGCTGCCTGCGGCACTGCCGGCGCTTCCATAATCTGCATGTGGAACAGGTAACGCACGGCGTCCTGTCGCGACCGCTGCATCATCTCTTCAAACATGTCAAACGACTCGCGTTTGTACTCCACCAGCGGATCATGCTGCCCATAACCGCGCAGATTGATACCTTCTTTCAAGTAGTCCATGCTGAGCAGATGGTCTTTCCACTGCGTGTCCAGCACGCTGAGCATGATCATGCGTTCGTGGTAGCGCATGGCATCGGCGCCAAGCTGCTTTTCTTTTGCCTCGTATAACTCTTTCAGCTTCTCAAAAATCTCGTCGCCCAGTTCCTGCCGATTGAGCTGGCCTGCATCAATGCCTTGCTTCTGCATGTCCAGCCCAAACTGCTCCACCAGAAATTTGTTCAAGCCTTCCGTGTCCCACTGGTCGGCGTGGACGTTGCGTGGCGCAAACTTATCCAGCGCATCCGCCACCATTCCGGCAACGTAATCTTCCAGGATCAACTCTTTCTGGTCGATGCCCGAGAGCAACTCTCTACGCAAACCATAGACCGCCACGCGCTGCTTGTTCATTACGTCGTCATATTCCAGCACGTGTTTGCGCGATTCAAAGTTCTGTGCTTCAACCGCTTTTTGCGCAACCTCAATGCGCTTGGAAATCATCTTTGATTCAATTGGTACGCCTTCTTCCATGCCCAGGCGCTGCAACAGCTTTGACACCCACGCTTTAGCGAAGATGCGCATCAGATCGTCTTCCAACGAAAGATAAAAACGCGACGACCCCGGATCGCCCTGGCGTCCAGCGCGTCCGCGAAGCTGATTATCAATGCGCCGTGCTTCGTGGCGCTCCGTGCCCAGAATGTGCAGCCCACCCACGGTAACCACTTTGTCGTGTTCCGTGTCAGTTTCTTTTTTATATTTGTTGTATGTGTCGTTCCACTTGTCGGCCGGGCATTTATATTCCAGCCCGTTGTAGTAGAAGATGATGTTGTCTGAGGTGTCCTGGTCCAGCGCCACTTCGCCGCCGGCCGCGCGCAGTTGCTGCGCGATCCCTTTTTTCACTGTCTCCTGCCGGGCCATAAACTCAGCGTTGCCGCCCAGCAGAATATCGGTTCCGCGGCCTGCCATGTTAGTGGCAATCGTCACCTGGTTCATGCGGCCCGCTTGCGCCACAATCTCAGCTTCTTTCTCATGAAATTTGGCGTTCAGCACCACGTGCTTCACGTTCTTCTTCTTCAGCAGGTCAGAAATCCGCTCTGACTTCTCAATGGACGTGGTACCCACCAGCACCGGCCGCCCTTCCACGGCAATCTTCTGGATCTCGTCGGCCACGGCGTAATACTTTTCTTTTTCCGTGCGGTAAACAATGTCTGGATTTTCTTTGCGCAGCAGCACCCGGTTTGTCGGGATCACCACCACCAGCAGCTTGTAAATGCTGTCGAATTCTGCCGCTTCGGTCTCTGCCGTTCCGGTCATGCCGGCCAGCTTCTTGTACATGCGGAAATAATTCTGGAATGTGATGGTCGCCAGCGTCTGCGTTTCGCGTTCAACCTTTACGCCTTCTTTGGCTTCTATCGCCTGGTGTAGACCGTCTGACCAGCGGCGTCCGGGCATCAGGCGTCCCGTAAATTCGTCCACAATGAGTACTTCGCCGTCTTTCACCACGTACTCCACATCTTTGCGATACATGGCATGGGCTTTCACCGCGGTTTCAACGTGGTGCTTCATCGCCCAGTTTTCCGGATCGGCGATGTTGTCAATCCCCAGCAGCCGCTCAGCTTTCTCCCAGCCCTCGTCGGTGATCATCGTGCTCTTGTGCTTTTCATCGACTACGAAATCGCCGGTATATTCCTTGGGTTCTCCCGGCGGTTTTTCGATCTCTTCACCTTTCACCAGGTGAGGCACAACGCGGTCCGCCTTCTCGTATTTGTCGGTCGATTCATCGCTCTGGCCGCTGATAATGAGCGGCGTTCTGGCTTCGTCAATCAAAATGGAGTCAACTTCGTCCACAATGCCAAAGTTATGTCCGCGCTGGACGCACTCCGCCAGGTCAAACTTCATGTTGTCGCGCAGGTAGTCAAAGCCAAATTCGTTGTTGGTGCCGTAGGTCACGTCGGCGGCGTACGCCTCGCGGCGCTCGTCATCGTCCAGATCGTGCACAATTACGCCAACACTCAGCCCCAGAAAGCGGTAGAGTTTGCCCATCCATTCTGAGTCGCGCTTGGCCAGGTAATCGTTGACCGTAACCACGTGGACACCGTCGCCGCTCAGCGCATTCAGATAAACCGGCAGAGTGGCCACCAGCGTCTTACCTTCGCCGGTTTTCATTTCGGCGATCTTCCCTTGATGCAGCACCATGCCGCCGATGAGCTGCACGTCAAAGTGGCGCATGTTCAGCACGCGTACGCTACCTTCACGGGCCACGGCAAAAGCTTCCGGCAGGATCTCGTCCAGCGCCTTGTTCCGCGCCTCGATCCTCCGTTTGTTCATCTCTTCAATCTTGCCGCGTACATCCTGCTCCGGTATCTGGTCGTCTTCAGCATCTTCTGCCGCCGCCGAATTTTTCAGCTCGGCCGTAAGCCGGGCAATCTCGGCTTCTGCCTCCTGCATGCGCTCTTTAATGCGCGCGCGGAACTCCGCAGTCTTGCCGCGAAGCTGCTCGTCAGTAAGCTGCTTCATCTGCGGCTCAAGCGCATTGATCTGGGCCACCAACGGACGCATCCGCTTGATTTCCCGTTCGTTACTGGTGCCAAAAACTTTGGCTAATGCTTTTCCTATCAAGTGTTGTTTTTCCTTAGAAGTTACTCTGCTGTGAGGACAAAGTTACTCAAATTCAAGCCTAACATATTGGATGAGGGCCACCCTCAACTGGTTCCGGCCCTCTTCTTTACTCAAGGAAAAAGCCCGCTGCGCTCTGGCCACGGCCCCCTGTTCTCTCCCGTGTCGGCGCCAGCTCTTATCTCGATAAACCACTGCAAACAAATGGCTTATGTTAGCATTGTGTAGTCAAAATAGTCAATCGAAAACACTCGTTAATTCGATTTCTATAGTCATGCATTTCAGTTCGCAAGGCAAGTTTCTCATCACGATCATAGACCGCAGGCGCCCTCGCCTGCGCACTGATGATTAAGCCATCCAGAGCTGGCGCACACGCCACTATCTCGGCGCTAGGCGAGGGGACTGCTCCGCTGCTCTAAAGGGCAACCGAAATCGCTCCAACCCTGGGATTCATATCCCTCAGGACGCTTTGGTCCACGAGACAAGTATCAGGTCATGACTTCAGCGTTTAGCCTGAGATGAGCAGAGTGAGTCGAGGGTTATGTAGTGATGCCGTAAAGGGGCATGAAAATCCTTTTTTGCCCCGCAAGCTGGGCGCAGCGTAGCGAAGCCCTTTTAAAATGAGTACTTGAGGTGGCCACCACAATGCCTTCCGGCGAAACGTCAAATGTGCCCGGCGGACCTTCATTTGCCGCCTCTCTGCGCGGATTCGGCGCACCGGGTATCCTTGCATTCGTCGTTATTCTCCTGGGCAATGTGGTCTTTGTTCCTCTCAGCGCCCTTTTAGTGCTGCTGTGGACATATTGGTCGCACACTCCATGGCGTCAAATCGGCTTTATACGCCCAAAGAACTGGGCCTCCACCCTGTGTATGGGCATTGCTTTCGGTATCGCTTTCAAATTCCTGATGAAGGCCATTGTGATGCCGCTTCTCGGCGCAGATCCTATCAACCATGCATTCCATTATCTTGCTGGAAACCGTGCTGCCATTCCATTCGCTTTATATGCCCTGATATTCGGGGCTGGCTTTGGCGAAGAGACGGTTTTTCGCGGATACCTCTTCGAACGGCTGGGAAAACTATTCGGGGCTGGCATTGGCGCAAAAGCACTGATAGTGCTGATCACTTCTTTATTCTTTGGGCTCGTTCATTACACTATCCAGGGACTTCCCGGTGTTGAACAGGCCACAATTGTCGGATTGGTGTTGGGCACAATTTTTGCCGTCACCGGCCAAATCTGGTTCTTGATGTTTGCGCATGCTGCCTTTGATCTTACCGCCTACGCGATCATCTACTGGAACCTGGAATGGCGCGTGGCGCATTTGATTTTTCATTAACTGGGTGAGGCAATTTCATCTCCCGTCATCCTGACGAGTCCGACCGACAAAGGAGGGAGGACGAGTGGAAGGATCTCTGTATTCTCGTACCGAATTCTCGTACCGAACCATTTGAAAACTCTCTACGTCAGCAACACTCTCTATCTCTGTCATTCCGACCGAGTCTGAGCGACGAAGGAGGGAGGGCGAGCGGAGGAACCCCGAAATCGTTCCCCCTAACCATGCCGCTTCAGGAAATTCTCTCGATGAACCGGTGTGGCACGTAGCTGTTCAGCTGACAGCCTGAGGAGTTGGATGCGAAGCCATGGCTCGATTCGCCAACGCAAAAACGATAACGCAATAACAACGAAGATGAAGCGCCGTTAGGCGCGGCCAGAGGTTAGCCCAGTACGTCGCCGAGGCGCGCGGCGCGTCGCTGAGGCGTAAGTGCTGGGTAAGCTAAATAAAAGATTTTTCCTTGCGCCGCAGGCTCACGCGCAACGGAGTGGAGCGCGTTCAAACCCGGACGACACCGTATTTATTTCGGCCTTCGCAAGAAGCGCGAAGTGCAGGCCCCCGGCACGTCGGCTGAAGAATGCAATTGTGGTGAGGACAGTGAAGTCGAGGTATTCTGGAACATAAACAAGTAAAGAAAGGGCTGTTATGGCAGCTAAGAAGAGGCCACTTATAAAAGTGGACGGGACACATTCGATCAAGGGCTCACGGTTTTGGAAGTCTACGCAAACTATGGAAAACCGTTGCCAAAAAATTACAGAACTGGATATTCCGAATATGGGGACGAAAGCGCCACTCTGTATAGAGGCCCTCGGACGTGTGCTGATCGACGGGGACATTTTGGGATCATGCATGTGGGGTTGTCCTGGGGCTGAGGCAGGAAGCCATGTGATCCACTACTTGTGCGCCCGGTCGGTAAGTTTTGGGCGAGCGGCGATGCGCCTCGCAAAGCTTGCGTTCTATGATGAGGCATTGTCTCTCGTGCGAAGCATTGGAGAGATCACGAATCTATTGGCGCTTTTTGCAGCAGACAAAACAGCGATAGACGAGTGGAAAAAAGGGGATAGAAAGTATCGACAGAATCACTTTTCACCAATGCAGGTACGGATGCGGCTTGAAAATTTAAGGGAACTCATACCCATGGACGAAGACCGCTATAGGACATTGTGCGAGCTGAGCACGCATCCGGTTCCTGAACTTACTCCCCAGCAATTTAATATGCATAAGAAATCTATGGCTGGGGGACTGCATGTTCAAATCGCTGGTTTTTTGGTCGTATTGAATGAGGTTGCGCTCCTCGAATCGCTGGTCGTGTTCAATTCTGTGAGACTTTGTGATGTTCCACTGAAAGCGCGGATGCAAGTCTTTAAGGACTGTGCGAAATTGGCGAAAGTGGGAGGAGGGGTAAACGTCGAGAATTTCCGAGACATGTTGAGTGGGCAGCCCCCTCCATAGAAAGAAGGTTCTGATCATCGATGGCTGAAAGGAGTTACTCGGCTTGCTCAAAAAGTTCGGATAAACGAAAATCCTAGGCCGGGCGCATCAATCTATCCCAACCCAATCAACCTTTGTTTGGCGCAGTATCTCAATTCCTGCCAAACACAATTTTTCTGTTGCGGAACGCCTGGAACTTCTATGTTGCGTAGCAGAAATTCTGCTGCAATCTCTTACCGTCAAAGTGCTTCACACAGATCGAGCAGTTCAGCTGCCGACAGCCCACTCAGCTGCCGACCCCCCGCCGTGAGCAGTCCTCACTTTGCGGGATCAATTGCCCCAAACGAATCCATGAATCTTTTTTCCTGGTCCACCGCTTCAGTTGCACTGGAAGGAAACATGGTCATCACCGCAAAGGCATAGTGCTTGCCCCAATAAAGATTTCCCGCGACCGTGACTTCATTCGGCATGGCGCAGCTCAGCCGATAGTGATGGCCAATGTATTGCTCCAGGGCAGGTGAGGCCGGCTGTTCCGGGCCTTGTTCGCACTTGGGCAGTTCCTTGAAAACAGCGTCCCTGAATTCCTGGTATGTGTGTTCATCCACTTTTTGCGCATTGTCCATTACGGTGTATACAACGGTATAGATAGAAGATCCCTCTCGGGCCATGAGTGTGTGTGATCGTACTCCCTCAGCACTTTGATTAACGCTGTCCTGCGGATCGCCAGGAAACAGGACAGTAAAGTTTCCGTCCGTGTTCTTGTATTTCTTCCACTCAGTTGTTTGCCCCGTGAATGGGCTGGCGATGAGCAACAGAAGCCAAAGGCCACAAACAATCTTGCGCATGGTTTCACCTCTCCCACCGCTTTTTGACAGTGCGGCTGGATATGCGGCGATTCTCCCATGAGAACCTGTTGCCCACAAGCAGCAACTCTGCTTTGGCCCGCTTAAAGGGGGTTCGGCCGGGTTACGCCGGTAACTTCTGCGCATAAGGAACCCCGGCAAACTAAAAAGGCCCACCAATCTCTGGTGGGCCTTTAGGTGTTTAGAAGAAGTTAACGGTTTGACTGTTGCTGCGCCGCTGCGCGCTGGGCCAGAATCTTTCTGGCGTTCTCTGCCAGTTCTTTTGCCTTCGGCAGTTGGTCAAGCGCCGCAACCACCTGAGGATCGTTTTCTGCGCGGACCCGCAGGCCCTCTTCCTGCCCGAATTCAGAGATGAAAAGTTCCGTCTTGATGCTGGACTTGATAAAGTCACTGCCTTCATTCAGGTCAGCTTCAGTGTAGGGAATCTTCTGCGAATCCAGGAATTTGCGGAAGTCCTGCATCACCGCGTCAGTGATTTCAAAATTCTTGTCAATGTGGCGGTTGGTCAGATAGTGCTTGGCGAAATTAAAGAATGCATATTTCACCAGCAGGGAATCCTCAAACTTCGTGGTTTTAAACGGCTTTACTTTCACGTCCGGAGTGATGCCGCCACCGCCGTACATCGTGCGTCCGCTGTCTGTGAGCTTTACTTCTTTAGCAGGCGCATTGGTGTTTGCGTTATTGCTGGGATTGTCTTCCTGCTCCCGCGAGTAGTAGTAATCGTAGAGTGAAACGCCGGTGTAATCGCGCTGGATCAACCGTCCGCTGGGGGTGTAATACTTCGCCGTGGTCAGGGCCAGGCCGGTATTTTCTGAGAGTGGATAGACCGTATGCACCAGGCCTTTGCCGAAAGTCACTTCGCCCACAATCAATCCGCGATCATGGTCCTGAATGGCGCCGGATACGATTTCCGCGGCTGAAGCCGTGCCGCGGTTCACCAGCACTACCAACGGATAATCCTTCCCACCGTTACCATGTGCTGCTTTGTATGATTTTTCCGGTGAGCTGCGTCCGTGGTGCGAGACAATGGTCTGTCCCTTTTTCAGGAATTTGTCGGCAACGCCCACGCCTTCATTCAACAGGCCGCCGGGGTTGCCGCGCAGATCAAGAATCATGCCTTTGAGATCGCCAAAACCTTGCAACGCGTCTTCCACTTCCTGTTCCGTGGTTTCGTTAAAAGCGGATATATGCATGTAGCCGATTCCCGGCCGGATCATAAATTTCAGATCAACGCTGTTGCGGGGAATTTCATCACGGACCACGTTAAACTCAAGCGGCTTATCATTGCTCTCACGCAGGATTGAAATATGAACGTTGGTGCCTTTCGGCCCTTTGAGCAGATCAGCCACATCGCTCACGCTCATATTGTCAGTCGCTTTCGCGTCGACGGCGATAATCACGTCTCCCGGACGCAGCCCGGCTTTGTAAGCCGGCGTGCCGGCAAACGGCGCGACCACAATAATTTTGTTGTTGCGCGGAGCAATCTGCATGCCCACGCCGTAATACCTGCCGCTCTGCTCTTCACGCAGAGCGGAATAAGACTTGGGATCAAAAAAGTTTGAGTGCGGATCAAGCACGTGCAGCATGCCCGGAATGGCGCCGTTATAAATCGCCTTGTCGGGATTCACCGGCTCGGCATAATTTTGCTCTACCAAGCTGTAGATTTCAGAGAATTGGCGAAGGCCGTCGCGGACATCATTGTCCGAAGCGCCCGCTGCATAAGAAGCATCGCCGCCTCTCTGGCTAAAAGCGGCAGACCCTAAAAAACCGCAGGTAATAATGACTAGAAGGACGAAAAAAAGAGAACGACTTGTTCCACGAGACATGAAAAAATCCTCGGCCGCTAAAGCTTTGAGCTCCGATTGCAGATACTAACGCCAGTATAACACTCTTGCAGTCAGGACTTTACATGCATTTCGTCCCGCGCCTTAAGTCTTACGTAACCTGTTTTGGTACTGTGGCAACCGGCCCACTTCCGTACTTATGTGAGATGCTCTTACCCACCCGCAGGCTGCGAAAACTTTTCATTTATTGGAAAAGTTAATACGAAATGCAGCGCTATTTTAAGAATACCTGCGGTATTATTGAGGCATCAATTTTTATGGACTTTGGCTTTTCTGGCGAGATTGTTTTTATCATGATCCTGGCCCTCATCTTGTTTGGGCCTAGGAAGTTACCCGAGCTTGCCCGGACCATGGGCAAGTTTATGGCTGAATTTAAAAGGGCCAGCAATGAATTCCAGGGCCAGTTTCATGAAGAGATCCGCAAACTTGACCTGGAAGAGGCGGACCCCCGCAAGCACCTTGAACCGGAGATCGCCAAAATCTCCTCGGATGAAGACCTCTCCATTCAGGGCGCTCTAAACCGTCTGAGTGAACGAATGAAAAATACCATCCCGCGGGACTACGATGCCTGAACTTGTAGCTGATCCAGAAATCCCAAAAATAGAAAAAGAACTGCGCAAGATCGGTTCCATGAGCTTGCTCGAGCATCTGGAAGAGCTGCGCAAATGCATCATCCGGTCGTTGGCCGCTATAGCCATAGGTTTCGGCGTTTGCTGGTATTTTGCCCAGGACAAAATTTATCCCGTAATCGAGAAGCCGATCCTGGTTGTTTTCAAGAAATACAATATCGACCCCCATTTGAGCTATCTCAGTCCTACCGATCCATTCAACTTGTACATGAAAGTTGGATTGATGGCCGGCATTTTTCTAGCTTCGCCGGTCATTTTGTACCAGGTTTGGAGCTTTATCTCTCCCGGGCTTTACCGGCATGAGAAACGCTTTGTTTTTCCCTTTCTTATGCTCTCCGTGGGGCTTTTTTTAGCCGGAGGCTACTTCGGATATAAGATTATCTTCCCGGTTGCGATGGATTTTTTGATTGGGAGCTACGGCTCGGCTTTCCGGGCAAACATCACCATTGATGCCTACACCAAGATGTTCCTCACCATTATCCTGGGCCTCGCTGTGATCTTTGAAATGCCCATAGTGCTTGGCTTTGCGGGAATGATGGGCGTGGTGAATGCCAAGTTTCTCTTCAAGCATATTCGCGGAGCTGTGCTGATCTGCGTTACTGTCGCGGCGATACTTAGTCCCACAACCGACGTCATGAACCTGACCATCTACTCTGCTCCCATGGTCCTTCTTTACATCATGAGTATTGGCCTCGTCTGGCTGGTACATCCCAAACAGCGGCGCAAACGCGCGGAAAAACGCAAACAACAAGACTAAAGTAAACTGGTAGCGTCCCTTTGCAAGAAGGGACGCTGCTCAAATCTGTGCGGCAAGGAGCGCAGGCGTGATCTTGTGTTTACGATGCAGTTTTTTGTGTGTCCTGGTCTTGTCTTTGTCCGGCCTCGGATGTTCCCGCGACAAAGCTGCTATAGCCACTCCCTCCAATTCCGCGCAGCCAGAAACTCAAGCCTCAGCGGCTTCCGCGTTCCAACCCGTTGAGCCTGTCGGTCCTGCGCTGCACATTGATGCCGCACGCGCCATGCAATACACCAAAGAGATTGTCGCCTTCGGTCCCCGCTGGGATGGCAGCAAGGCTCTGGATCAGGTCCGCAGCTACATCAAGTCCAGGCTCAAGTCAGATCAGGTGGAAGAAGATGCGTTTGTCGCGCAAACTTCCACAGGTCCGGTGCCGATGCGAAACATCATCGCCAAATTCCCCGGCTCTAAAGACGGCATTATCATCGTGGGCTCTCACTATGAAACCAATTACTGGCTGCGCAACACCACTTTTGTCGGAGCCAATGATGGCGCTGCCACCAGCGCCTTGCTCCTGGCCATAGCTGACCAACTCCGCGGCAAAAAGCTGGAAGGTTACAGCGTCTGGCTTGCTTTTCTTGACGGCGAAGAGTCATTCACCAGACAGTGGCACACCAATGACGCGCTTTGGGGCAGCCGGCATCTGGCCAAAAAATTACAGGATGACGGCACAAGTAAAAAAGTAAAAGGCTTTCTGCTGGCGGATATGATTGGCGACGCCGATCTCGATATCGACCGCGATACTAATTCCACTCCCTGGCTGGAAGATCTGGTGCTTCAGGCAGCTACTCGGCTGGGATATCAGGCGCATTTCTTTGCCAACACTACCACGGTTGAGGATGACCATATCCCTTTTGCGCAGGCCGGTATGCCGGTGGCCGATATCATCGATCTCAATTATGGCTATAACAACAGCTTTCACCACACGATCCAAGATACGGTGGACAAGCTCAGCGTTGGCAGCCTGAAGATCAGCGGTGACGTGATTCTGGAAACCATTCGCCTGCTCAACGGCAGGGGAGACGCTCTGCCGCCGGCATCGTCACAGCGGGTGCCATCGTAACACATACCAATATCTGCCCACGATGATTCACTTGACCACTTGACCACGTGACCAAGGTCAAGCTGCCCAGGGGATAGCTTTCTTGGCCCAGACGCTGTCTGGATACTTCTGCTGCAGGGTTTTTGGCACGTCGCCCAGAACAGTGTGGTCATTCGTGGCTTTATAGTGGCTGACCGCTTTCCAGTAGACAGCCTCAGGCGCAGCGTCGCTGTTCGGGTACTTCTCCACTATTTCAGCGTAGAGCTTTTCGGCGTCTGCCCATTTCTTCTGCATCAAGCTGACGCGAGCCAGGCCGAGCAGAAGCTGCGCGGCAAATTCTTCTTTCGGCAGATAGCCTTCAATGCGGTGGCGCTCTTTGCCGTTTTCGTCGAGCACCAGCGCCGTGGGTGTCCAGACCGCGTCAAAGCGATGGAAGCCGGCGGGGTTCTCCTTGATGTGGACGGAGAGTGGAATGAATCTCTGGTCAATATTTGAAGAGAGTTGCGGGTCGGCATACGATTCGGCTTCCAGCCGAGCGCATGCGCCTCAAGCCGGGGCGGCGCTGAAGTCCACCAGAATGGGCTTATGTTGCGTCTTCGCTTGTGTGAGCGCGGTGTCAATGTCTTTGTTCCAGGAAACAGCCATGGATGTCCCTCCAGAAATGAGTTGTTACGACAGGACGATTGGATGCCGGACCGGCGCTTGTCGATGGAAAATGTGTATGGCAGTAAATTCGTTACTCTTTTTCAAACAATAAACCAGGTAATCCTGAAAACAATTCCTGCTGTCGCTCTATGCCGTCTTCGCCGGATCGAGCTTCACCGGCTTCGGTAGTTGTACAAACACTTCGCCATTCCTGATCTCTGCGGAATACGTTTTGATTTTCTCCTGTGCCGGCCCGGCCACCACGTGTCCGTTGCGAATATCAAACTGTGAGCCGTGCCATGGGCATTGGACAGTGCAGCCGACCAGCGCGCCGTCAGAAAGCGGGCCACCCCGGTGCGTGCAATGGTCGCTGAAGGCGAATAATCCCTCTGAGCATCTTCCTACTACCACCCGTTCTGTCCCCACGATCGCCAACAGCATTTGGCCATCCCCAAGCTCGCTTTGGTTGCAGACCGGTTTGTTCCATCCTGAAAGTGATCGGGTCTTGAGCTTGCCCGCGCTGGCATAGCGGCGGTCTATGCCAATCTGGTTGCGGTACACCAGCGTGCCGCCCATCCATCCTGCTATTCCCAGGATGACCATCCCAATTGCCATCAAAACCAGAGTTGTTCCATCCGGTACTGCGGAAGGCGAGCCAAGCCGGTACGCCACATATATAAAGAGCAACAGGTTCAGCGTATTCAATCCGCCATGGATCAGGCCGCGCTGTTTGGCGCTTGATTCGGCCGGCACGGTAAACCACCAATCCGTTGCTCCCGGCAGAGCCGCCAAAACTGCCCCAACACAGCCGGCAATCACACAATAAAATCCAGCGGCCCATAGCCCCGGGTTCGGCCTTGCAGTTCCAAGCAGGTCGAAGATGAATCCGCCCACCCAAAAGGCAATAGGGAAACCCACAAGGATGGGGTGAATTGGATGGCTTTGAATGGCGGCTTTGGAACGCATAGGTCTTTTACCTTTCCGAAGTGTGGGATACTCTCATGCCAATTCAGGATGCCTGAAGCAACAACTCAGCCTCACAGTGCTTGGCGGCTTATGTCAGATTTCACCTGCCCGATATAATCGGCTGCATGAGAAAACTCGGCGTGCTGCTGATTCAGAAAACGTACTTCGTCGACCAGCCAGAAAATGACCAGCTAAAAACGATTAGCAAAAAAAGCGACCAGCTAAAAGCTTGTGCATTGTGGACATCCCGGACTAACAGCCAACGCGGTCCCACACGGTAGATCACCTTCATGCCTATTGGGTTTTGGATCATCTTTAACGCGGTAATTCTTGTCTTGTTGTTTCTCGACCTGGCGGTCGTGAACCGTGTTCGCCATGTTATTCAGTTCAGGCAAGCCTTGCTGATGAGTACCTTTTGGATTGGGCTGGCAATTGCCTTTGCCGTTTTTATCCACCAGTGGATGGGCGCGACCAAATCCGTTGAATTTGTTACGGGGTATCTTCTGGAGGAAGCTTTAAGCGTAGATAACCTTTTTGTTTTCATCTTGTTATTCAAGTATTTCAAAGTCCCACCTGAAGAAGAGAAGACAATACTTTTCTGGGGGATCATTGGCGCGCTGATGATGCGCGGCGCATTCATCGGCGCGGGCGTGGCGCTGGTCCATCGCTTTCACTGGATACTCTATGCCTTCGGCGTGTTTCTGATCTGGACTGGCTTCCAATTGATGCGCGAAGGAGAGACCCAACAGGACCCGTCCCGCAACATAGTTTTGAAATTCGCGCGCCGGTTCCTGCCGCTCACGGAAACTTATGAGCAAAAAAAGTTCTTTGTCCGCAGCGCTGGAAAAATCTTTGCAACACCGTTGTTCGTGGTCCTTCTGGTGGTTGAGACCACTGACATCCTCTTCGCCACAGACTCCATCCCCGCCATTCTGGCCATCACACGGGATTCTTTTATCGTCTACACGTCAAACGTCTTCGCCATTCTCGGCCTGCGTTCTCTGTATTTTGCGCTATCAGGGTTGATGAAGCTCTTTCACTATTTGAATTATGGATTGTCCGTGGTCTTGATGTTTATTGGCGCAAAGATGCTGCTGTCGGAAAAATACCACGTTCCCACATGGGCGGCCCTGGTCGTAGTCGCTGGGGTCCTGGGGATATCGGTGCTGGCTTCAGTCCTATTTCCGAAAAAAGAGGATGCTAGTTCGGAAGAGCGCCCGGCTTAATAGACAACAGCAACGCGAACTGCTGGTCAGGAGAAAGGCCGCTGGAATTTTTACGTCTGGCTGCCCCTTGGCGATTTTCGGGCAGGATTCCAGCCCGGTCCATGTCTTCATTGGAGAGCGTCAGTTCACGCAGCCCCCAAAAACGCGTTCGAATGGCTTTACGATGTTCGGTCAGGTAGCCGACTTCATGCTCGGTGATCATGGAGAGCGCTTTTTCGTAGGCGTCTTGCGGCGAATCGGCAAAGATGATGCGGGTCTTTTTATGGACGAAGTTTTCCGGATCGCCTTCCAGGGTCACTTCCTCTGTTAATTCCGCTACGTACCAGCGAGCTGGAGCGGGGGAGTTGGACATGTCCATCCTTTTCAGCGGTTTGCGCGGAGCCCTGTACGGACCAACAACTTACCCGGCAGATTTTGTCATCCTTTGTGGTGCAAGCAATCAAAAGAATTTGCCACCACTCTATTAAGGGTATGGAAGGCGGTGGATAAATATGTTTTTAAACAAGAATCCAGCATTAATTTTATTAATGAAGCATTTCGTCCCAGCACCCATCGGAATACTCGGGAGCTTACCAGAAAGGCTAAATTGGTCAAACAAAGGGGTGCCTATTCCGCTAACAGGGTGTCGTACAGGGGTAACTTGCGCAGCGTATATCCATCGTGAGACGATGTATTCATCATTTGTAGCGCTTTCTCTCTAAATCTGGAATGGGCCTTGGGAAAACCAGGGCCCTTTTGGTTTTGGGACAAGAACCGTTATGCAAACCGGACCCCCTTTTCACCCACAATGGAGTGCTTTTTAAACTTGCCATCTTCATGCTCCGGATAGTCAGTGCGGTAGTGTGCGCCACGGCTCTCCAGGCGCGCAACCGCTGAGCGGGCAATCAACGTGGCCGCCGCATGTATATTTCTGGCTTCACAGTTCCGCCGCGTGTTTGGAGCCGGCAATTCCTGAACCGTCCCTTGCAATTTTTGTATGGCCTCATTCAATCCGAGGCGCGAACGAACGATTCCAACCTTGCTCCACATAAGTTCCTGGATGCTTTGTATGCATTGCTCCGCATCCGTGCTGGCAAGGCCTGAGTCGGACGTTTCCGCCTTTCCAATGGCTGGTTTGCTGCTGCCCTTCATTTCTTCGCGCATAGTGTGGCCTGCTCGCGCACCGAAAACCAAGCCTTCCAGCAGGGAATTGCTGGCCAGACGGTTTGCGCCATGCACACCTGTACAGGCCGCTTCTCCAGCCGCATAGAGTCCTGGAAGACTGCTGCGCCCCTGGAGATCGCTGCGGATTCCTCCCATCAGATAGTGCGCTGCCGGGCGTACCGGAATCAGGTCAATGGTGATATCAACGTTGTACTGCAGGCAGGTTTGATAAATTCGCGGAAAGCGGGCCTTGATATGATCGCCCTTCAAATGTGTCAGGTCCAGATAGACCACAGGTTCTTTCAGCCGGCAGACTTCAAGTTCATGTGCGATGGCGCGGGCCACAACGTCGCGCGGGGCCATCTCGGCCGCCTCATGGTATTTCGGCATAAATCGATGCAGTTCTGAATTGCGCAGCACCGCTCCTTCACCACGTAGAGCCTCTGAAAGCAGGAAACGCGGCGCGTTCTTTACGTACAGGGCCGTAGGATGGAACTGTACAAACTCCATATCGCTGATTTCAGCGCCCGCCCGGAATGCCATGGCAACGCCGTCGGCAGTGGCGACCGCGGGATTTGTCGTATTGCTGTAAACGTGGCCCGCGCCTCCTGTAGCCAGCAAAACTGACCTGCTGGTCACTGACTGCGTTTCGCCCTTACCGGAAATCAGGTTCACTCCGCTGATGTATCCAGAATCCACACACAGGCTGGCGGTAAATTCAAATTCTGACAATGTAATGTTTTTTAGCGTGGCGGCTTTAGCATAGAGAGCGCGCCCGATCTCGCGGCCGGTGGAATCTCCATGAGCATGCAGGATGCGATCACGGCTATGCGCTGCTTCGCGCGTAAACGTCAGCCGCGTACCCTTGCGGTCAAATTGCGTGCCCCACTCAATCAATTCCTGGATGCGGTCTGGCCCTTCTTCCACCAGGACGTGAGCAGCGTCAACATTCACCAGCCCATCGCCCGCGTTGATGGTGTCTTGGAGATGGAGGCTGATCTCGTCTTCGTCACTGAGCGCGACGGCGATTCCGCCCTGCGCGTATTGCGTGGCTGACTCGGTGATTTCCTGCTTTGCCAGCACCAGCACAGTACCGGCTTCAGCCAGAGTTATGGCTGCTCGCAAGCCGGCCACGCCCGCTCCAACGACAATGAAATCCACCTGTGCAGGAAGCTTGTTCATCTCGTTGGAATGGTAACAAAGATATCAATCGCAGCGTGAACCAGAGAGGAAGCTTGATCTTGAATCAAGCAACAGGAATCTTTTGCCGGACGTCAGGCTTTAGCCGTTCTCAAAGCCATTGCGGTCCACAAACGCCCGGAGTTTGCGCGAGCGTGAAGGGTGGCGCAGCTTGCGCAGAGCTTTCACTTCAATCTGGCGAATGCGTTCGCGCGTCACCTGAAAATTCTGTCCTACTTCTTCCAGGGTGTGTTCCGATCCGTCTTCCAGCCCAAAGCGCATCTTGATGATTCGCTCCTCGCGCGGATTCAGCGTGCGAAGAACGCTTGCGGTCTGCTCTTTCAGGTTCACGCGGATCATCGCCTCCGCCGGCGAGACTCCAGACGTATCCTGAATGAAATCGCCCAGACGCGAATCCTCTTCTTCACCAACGCGGCTTTCCAGAGAGATTGGCTGCTGCGCGATCTTCAGCACCTTACGCACCGTTGATACCGGAATATCCATGCGTTGCGCCAGCTCTTCTGAGCTTGGCTCGCGCCCCAATTCCTGCACCAGTTGGCGCGACGCGCGCAGCAACTTGTTGATGTTCTCGATCATATGGACGGGAACACGAATGGTGCGCGCCTGGTCTGAGATTGCGCGAGTGACAGCCTGTCGGATCCACCAGGTGGCATAAGTCGAAAATTTATAGCCACGGCGATATTCAAACTTGTCCACGGCCTTCATCAGGCCCATGTTGCCTTCCTGAATCAAATCCAGAAATTGCAGTCCACGGTTGGTGTATTTCTTGGCGATGGATACCACCAGCCGCAGGTTTGCTTCCACCAGCTCCCGCTTGGCGTATTCGGCGTCCACATTTCCTTGTGTGATTTCCCGTTGCGTCCGATAGAGCTCTTTAGCGCTGACGCCGGCCTCTTGTTCCAGTTGCTTCAGGTCGGTTTGGCATGCCCGCTGCTGCCGCTTGTATTCAGAGCGGTGCTCTTCATTGCGGGTGCTTTCATATTTTTTTTCCAGGCGCTGTGCCTGCCGTTCCAGGGAGCGCATTGTGTCCGTCGTGGTTGTTACACGATCAATCAGGCGCTTACGCTCAATCGGAGTGTATTTGAATGAGCGGATAACCTTGGAGACGGCGACCTTTTCGCGTCCCAGATTCCAGATACAGCGCCGGTATTGTTTCGGGTGTTGCTTGCGGCTGATTCCAGCCAGCTTTTCTTCCAGCTTTTGCGCTTTGATGTAGTGAGCAACCATCTTGTTGATCTCGTTGATGGTCGCCTGCGCGCGCGCCGCTACAATATCGTCAGTGACATCTTCTTCGTTGAAGACCACCATTTCTTTAATGGACCGCGCTCCGCTTTCCAGCTCTGATCCAATCGTCTTTACCTCGCGGATCACAATAGGACAGCGTGAAATGGCCTTGAGCACCCGAAGATGGCCCCGCTCAAATCGTTTGGCAATCTCAATTTCGCCTTGGCGGGTGAGCAGCGGCACTGTGCCCATTTCCCGCAGGTAAAGACGCACCGGGTCACTGGTTTTATCCATGGGACCGGGCGCAAGAGGCGATTCCAGTTCTTCCTGATCGTCAATGCCGAAACCGGTCTTCCTTCTTCGCTGCGAAGGCAGCTCTCCTTCATTGAGATCAATGCCTTCGGTATCCAGCGTCATTACCAAGTCATCGAGTTCTTCGGCGGAAGAAACTTCCGCGCCAAGAAAGCCGCTGGCCTCGTCTGCTGTGAGGTATCCTTTGTCTTCTTCCTCGGAATTTTCCAGCTTCCAATCGGGATCGTATTTATCGTTGGCCAACAGTTACCTCTATACGCAATAAATCGAGCAAAGCGTGTTTGCTCAGATCAATTTCGGAGCATTTCTGCCCGCGTCGATGTAATCCGTCCCGATTGAGACGGTCGCATCAGGCTTCTGCTTCAAACAGCCTGATGCTTGCAGGATGAATTTCCTTGTCCACGGGCCAGGAGGCTCGAGGCTTCGGTTGCGCAGTCCTTTTTCGCCAGAATTTCCGAACTAGCTTACAGCGGAGTTGAGCTTTAAGGAGTCAATTTCCTGAAGAATGGTCTTGAGTCGTTGTTCCAACTGTTTCTTCGTTCGAGGCTTTCTTTCCGTTCTGGTGAATTGCCCATAGTTGGCAATGGAGCGCCGGTAAAAATCGGCAGTTTTTACCAGTAATTCGGCCTTGGCATCATTTTGTGTGGACATGTATCTATTCTATAGTAGAAAGCCCCTCACCGCACCGTAATAAGAAGCGGGCCGGAAGTGGTTGTTAAAGCACCTCCCGGCCCGAATCAAAAACGTGTCGCGCAAGGGCAAGGTACATCCCCATTGCGACTTAATTTGCGTTAAACGGTGTACCGCTGAAACACTTCGCCAGGCAACCGCACCATTCTTGAGCCCGGCTTTACCGGTTCCGGCCGCATGGCGGAGACGTCCACCGGCATGGCGCGTTCTTCGCGGGTAAGATCATTATCCACGCGCCCGCGCTGCATTTTGAGTTGAAGCGTCCGTTCCAGCCTGGCCAGATCAGACCGCTCAACCCCGGAAAAGAACGTTACGGCAGAGCCTTTTGCTCCGGCACGCCCTGTTCGACCCACGCGATGGATAAAGTCTTCAGGAATCGCCGGCAGATCGTAATTAATCACTTGCGCGATATCGTCCACATGGATTCCACGTGACGCCACGTCTGTAGCCACCAGCACGCGCGATTTGCCCTGTTGAAAGGCTGACAAAGCGCTATTTCGCTGGGATTGTGACCGGTCTCCGTGAATCACGCCCACTTCAATGCCATGGCGCTTCAGCTTGTCTGCCAGCCGTTCCGTGGCCCTTTTGGTGCGTACAAAAACCAGTGAGCGCCCAGTCTCCTCGCCCAGAAGGCGCTTCAACAGCGAAACCTTCTGGTCAGGATGGACTTCATAAGCCATCAGATTTACTGAATCAGACGCTTTCTGCGTGGAACCAAAAGAGAGCCGCACCGGCGCTTTTGCGTAATCGTCAATCAGGTGGGCAACCGATGGTTCCAAGGTGGCGGAGAAGCACAGAGTCTGCCGCGATCTCGGCAACTGGCCGACAATCCTGCGGATGGACGGAATGAATCCCATGTCCAGCATTCTGTCCACTTCGTCGAGTATCAGCGTTTTCACGCCGTCCAGCGAGATCAACTCACGGTCAAGCAGGTCCTCAAACCTGCCCGGAGTGGCAATGATCAGTTTGGCTCCGGCCCGTACAGCTCGCAATTGTGACCGTTCGGCTACGCCGCCGATCAAAAGTGCCGCTACCGGAAGCTTTTTGCCGCGCAGTTGCTCATATTGTTTGCCGATTTGTAATGCCAGTTCGCGGGTTGGAACCAGCACCAGCGCTCCGGGCCGCGATTCAGTCTGTAATAACAGTTTGTCCATTACGGGAACCAGGAAGGCAAGCGTTTTACCGGTGCCGGTTTGCGCCGTTGCGACAACGTCTTTTCCCTTGGCCGCATGCGGAATGGCTGCTGCCTGGACTTCTGTCGGGGTAATAAATTCGGACGCTTTTAGGCGATCCTGTAGATAGAGAGATATTGGAAGGTCTTTAAACGTAGACACTTAGAGTTTTTTGCTTTCTTTGATCGGCGGCGGGTGCTGTCAGAGACGTTTCACAAACGTCAGGGCAGAGTGATCTCATGCCGATATAGTTTTAATTTTCGCCGTAGACAGTCGGAGGTAGTAATAAGTGGGATTCCTGGACCAGATCTCGATCAGAAGAAGCCCTGCAACCGTGGATCTAAAGCACTTTCAGTGTATCACACTTTTTGGTGCAATTTTTGATGGATGTTGTTACCAAAGGTTACCGGCATCTTTTCAGTAGCTTAGAAAATCAAGCTTAGATATCAGAGCAACGATTCGCTCTTAAGTTTCTGATATCCGGCCTGGGTCAGCCGGCTCAGCTCTTCAAACCAGTCCTGATTCGCCACCGTGAAGTTAAAACAAGCTTGCCCCTGCATAATCTTTTTAAGAGTAGGAGAGATTCTGTCTGATAAATCAGGAAACATGTACAAAGCGGGAAGATAAAAACTAACGTAGTTTTTCTTGATCTTGGCGCCGGCAAAAAACATCCGCCTTCCATTCATGCTGGAAGAGCGAGTTTCAAGATAACAATTTCCCGGCTTGTCGATGCGGATTGCCAGTTCGCCTTCATACGGTTTCAACAATTTCCGCAGCGCAGTAAACACAACGCTATGGCCGTCTGCCCGGCTGGCTGTAGCCGCTCCATTGTTCTCGATCGCCATAGGATTGTCCTGGCTGACTTGCAAAGACTTAGCTGCTTACTGAATCACCTCATCTGAGTTTAATTCAGCTTGCCGGCAGCTCAATGGTTCCATGATGCTTGCGTTCCTGAATATGGTCCCATACCAACTGCTCGGCCACAAATGAAATCTGCTTTTTTGACAGTTCTTCATTCAAGCCATCCGAATCACGGATAGCAAACCGCTGTCCGCATTTAGCGCAGACAACGGTTTCCGTAAACGACGTATCGGAAACTGCTTCCGCAGTCCCCCGCAAACGCCGTGCAGTGGCTGGTCTTACCAACGTGGCTCTCTGCGCTGGCGCGGTCCGCCGCGGTCATTTCCACGATCATTGCCGCGCCCACCACCACCAAAGCTGCGTGGGGCTTGTGGCCGGGCTTCATTTACCGTAAGAGCGCGGCCGCCTGAATCTTTGCCATTCAGGGCTGCCATCGCCTTTTCTGCTTCAGCGTCATTGGGCATGGAAACAAATCCAAATCCGCGTGACCTGCCGGTATCGCGGTCGGTAGCGACCGAGGCGCTTTCAATTGCGCCAAAAGGCTCGAACAGCGCCCTCAGTTCAGGTTCTGTCATATGGAAAGAAAAATTGCCAACGTAAATCTTTTTCACTTCGACTCCTTGTCATGTGCGTAGGTTGGGGCTGTTCTCAGCAGAAATAGGCAGGACAAAAGAGGGAAATTTGTCTATCTGAGTCGAGGACAACGAATTGCTGCTTCAATACTACACCTTGGGCGGAGAGTCCGCCCCAGGGATTTAAAAATCGTGAAAGCCGAAACCTTCGGGAATTCCTTCTTCGTTGTAGGTAACCGTCAAATCTTTGGGTTTTTCCGCGGCGGCGGGGTCCTGATCCTGGTCCTGCTGCTTGCGTTGCGCTTTGCGCTGGGCCTTTTCCTGTTGTTTCTCCTGCCGCTGCCGCTCTTTCTGTCGTTTTGCAAAGGTGGTACGAGAGCTTCCCGCCATGAGCACTCCTGATAGTGAAGATTTTAGTGGAGAGCCAAACAGCCCACCTGTGTCTATTGTACTTTATCGAAGAACTTTTTGGGACTTCGTTTCCTTGCAACCCAGAGCAGACGCATCTTAAGTTGTTATTGAAGCGCGCGAGAATGTGAATTGAATCCCACGCTTTTCTCAGAAGTTTGAAAAACAAGGGCCAGCTTCTGTGAAAGGATTGCCACTGGCCTATACGAGATCGTCATTTTGCTGCTGTTCGTTGCCCTTGCGGGATGGTTGATGATCGTCCATCGAAACCCCTTTTCGTTCTAAAACGCGGGTTCCTAAAGTCGGCGGGATATCTTCGAGATCAGATGTCTGTGGCCCAACGCTCAACTCGGCTGCCCTGAGCCGTTCCGCGCAGACGCGGACGAGAGCGATGGACTTTTCGATATTCATATCGAGAAGCTCCTGGGTCACATCCACAGACGCACTGATGCTTCCCGCGAATCGAACATACTGCGGAAAAGAATCCGCGAAGCTGGTATCCAGATTCCATCCGGTAGGATCAGCGCCGCATCTCCGCCTTCGTGCACGATTTGATTTCTGGCCATCACCATTGGCTCAACGAAGTCGATTTCGTTAAGTGCAAACTCGATCCCGAAGCGCTCCTTTAATTCGCTCCACAGCCGCGCAAATTCGTGCTTGCCGGTATATCTGCCGTTTATTCGAGGCTTAAAATGGCCCTGTCGCAACATTCTTTTGAGGGTCACGTTGAGCAGTGTCGTGAGAGAAACAAGCGCGGCGTTCCTCAAAAATACCTCTTGCTCATTGTGCGTGGCTAAGATGTCCACGTATTCATCGTTGAGGTGCTCTTGGTTGGCGTTAGGAAGCTCGCGATACTCGTTGAATTTCGCTAATTCAGAATCGACCCGATCAGACAGGCTCTTCCGACTTGCTGTAAGCGTCCATTCCAGAAGTACATGTAGATCCCATTCGAATTGCCGGAACTCGTCACCAAAAATATCAATTTCAAGAAGCATCTTTTTTGTGGTCCTGAATCTGATTGTGCCATGAAACCTCACAGCAGGGAATCAGGGTTAGATCCCGAGGCCCAGAGTTAGGTCGGTACAACGCGCTCCAATGACCCTTCTGCAAAAGGATGAAAGCCGCCAACCTAATATTCAGGAAAACTCATTACTCGAAACGCGGCAGCGGCTCAGTGAGCTCAACAGCTTTGACTGCTGCTATTTCAATACTGAAAGTCTGGATCTTGAGCAAATTAGGGAAGCAAGTTCACTTTGGGATGGTCCTCACAACAGGTAGACGTCCATAATACTCAAGGAGAAATAGAGCAATTCCAACAATCACCGTTATGAGATGAGGAAACAGAACGACGGCGAGTTTCATATTGGCCAACACACCGAATCCCTGCTCTTGCAAAGTCTGAAACCAAGACGTGTAGATTTGAAATGGAGCGAGATTTTCAATTGATTTTTTTCTAAACGCCCCTTCAATTGCTTCTATTCGCGGAGCATACATGTACTGAAATGACTTCCAGACTGCCTCTGTAATCCAGAAAACGACTGAAGCACCTGCGGCAAAGAGCCATAGGAACTTTGATTGAAAAAATCCTCCTCCAATTGCAGCAATTCCGACCGTGGCGCTCCATCCTTTAATGGTGATTATTCGTGCATCAAAGTCTTCATAGAATTTTTGGAGAAGTAGATATTCATCTTTCAAAAAACCTAGTTTCGTGGTGTCGTTCATCTCCATTGTTGACTCCTTATCTCTGGGCGCGCCAAAGATTACCGTACCGCGGATAACGAAGCAAGCGACGAACCAGCATGCATTTTCTCGCGTACATATAAGACTTATATAAGCCTTAAACGGGCTGTTTTTATGTATGGTGAGTATCCATGAGGAGAGGTCTCTATGCTTGCAATTCTGCCCAGAGCATATTCAGGGGCGGGATGGCGTCGCCACGAGAGGGGACTCTGGAAAAGCAATGCATTGTCAGATACAAGGGAGATGCATTCGAAAGAACTCCCTGATGCCGCATGGCATAAGACAAACTCTCGGGTTCCCCTCCACTCAGCCTCACTGCCTTTGGTCGCTCGGCTATAAGTTGCCAGAACTCCTTGTAGCCGGCTATCCCGGCGCTGCTCGAATATCCCGCAGAGCAGCTCTTTATTTCTTCACTTCTTCTGCGAAAACAGCGTGTGCCTTCCAGGCATCCTAATTAAAAAGATGAAGAAGGAGTATTTCGCAATGGCCAAAACTGCTGCCGACGTGATGATTGAGGGATTAATCGATTGGGGAGTGGATGTCATTTTTGGGATTCCCGGCGACGGAATCAACGGAATCATGGAATCGCTGCGTACGCACCAGGAACAAATTCGTTTTGTTCAGGTCCGTCATGAAGAGGCAGCAGCGTTTATGGCCTGCGCCTATGCTAAGTTCACTCGCAAATTAGGTGTTTGCCTGGCCACCTCCGGCCCTGGCGGCATTCATCTTTTAAATGGACTCTATGACGCCAAACTCGATGGGCAGCCCGTACTCGCCATCACCGGCCTGCCTTATCACGACCTGAATGACACTTTTACCCAGCAGGATGTCGCGCTGGATCGTCTGTTTATGGATGTTGCAGCGTATAACACCCGCGTGATGGGCCCGACGCATGTTGAGAACGTGACCGAACTCGCCTGCCGTACGGCCACCACTTATCGCAAGGTTGCGCACATCACATTTCCTACAGACATTCAGGACATGAAAGCCGAGCGCAAAACGGCTTCCAAGCGCAATATTCCGCATCATGTGTCCAACGTCCATGCTGACAGCGGGCATTTTCCCAAAGAAGCCGACCTCCGTCGCGCTGCGGAAATACTGAATGCAGGAAAGAAGATTGCAATTCTAGCCGGCCAGGGCGCATTACACGCCACTGACGTTCTATTGCAAGCCGCTGATAAGCTCGGAGCGCCCATAGTGAAAGCTCTGCTGGGCAAAGCCGCGGTCCCCGATGACAGTCCGTTTACGACGGGCGGCATCGGTCTTCTGGGCACCAAACCTTCCCAAGAAGCGCTGGAAACTTGTGACACGCTGTTGATCGTCGGTTCCTCTTTTCCTTATATCGAGTTCATGCCAAAGCCTGGAAAATGCCAGGCAGTGCAGATAGACCACGATCCAATCCGCATCGGCCTGCGTTATGACGTGGAAGTTGGCTTGGTGGGTGATAGCCGGCGCACTCTGGAAGCGTTGCTACCACTTCTCACCGCGAAAGAGGACCGCAGTTTCCTGGAAAAAGCGCAGGAGGGGATGAAGGACTGGGCAGAACTGCTGAACAAACGCTCCAGCAACATGGAAAAGCCGATGAAGCCGCAGGTGATCGCGCATGAATTAGGCCAGCGGCTGCACAGCGACGCAATTGTCAACTCCGATAGCGGAACCATCACCACCTGGTGGGCGCGCCACATTCCGGCAAAGCGCGGCCAGATGTTTTCCTGCTCCGGGACCCTGGCCACCATGGCATGCGGACTTCCGTACACATGTGCCGCTCAGATTGCTTATCCCGACCGCCAGTGCGTGGCATTTGTAGGTGATGGCGGCTTCAGCATGCTCATGGCGGAACTGGCGACTGCTGTGAAACATAAGCTTCCCATCATTGTTGTCGTGATAAAGAACAATACGCTCGGTCAGATCAAATGGGAGCAGATGGTATTTCTGGGTAATCCTGAATACGGCGTCGACCTTCAGCCAATCGACTTCGTCAAATATGCTGAAGCATGCGGCGCTGTCGGTTTCCGCATTGACGATCCTAAAGAATGCGGCGCCATACTCGACCGCGCTCTTTCCGCAAATGTCCGCGGGCCGGTGCTGATTGAAGCCGTAGTCGATCCGTTTGAAGCTCCCATGCCGGCCAAAGTCACGTTTGAACAGGCAGCCAAATTTACTGAATCGCTGGTGCGCGGCGAGCCAAATCGCAGCAAGATTGTCGCTACACAGATTGCAGATAAGGTGAGGGAACTGGTATAGAAAAAAATTTTGACCGGTAACTTAGGAAAAGGGCGAAGCCACTTGGCTTTGCCCTTTTTACTTGGTGGTGTTTGCGCCAGTGTGTAATTGATCTGGCACGTTTCAGGCTGCTTTTTTCTTTTTCGGTACCTTGGCGCCTTTCTTGCGCGCTTCAGAAAGGCCGATTGCGATGGCCTGTTTCCGGCTTTTTACAGTTCCACCCTTGCCACCTTTGCCGGATTTAAGGGTGCCTTTTTTCTTTCTATGCATCGCGCTCTTTACTGACTTGCCGGCGGCCTGCCCATATTTTCGACTTCCAGACTTCTTCTTGCCAGAATTTTTCTTGGTTGCCATTATTCCTCCCTGATAGATGAGAAGCATCGCAAAGCAAATGAGTTGCGCTCACATAACATGCGATCTGGCATCAACAGAGCTCCGCAAACTTCCTGTTCATCGCACCATCCTCTCAGCCGGATTCATCATCTTTTTGAAGTAATAACCGAAGGAGGAAATCATGGCGCGCCACTCGACCGCGAAAAATCTGAGCACCAAGAAAAAAACTTCAAAGTCTGAACCCAAAGGCAAGCTGGTAGCCTTCAAGGGGAAAAATAAAGCTGAGCAGAAAGAACCCAAAGCTCCCTTTCCTGAACAGCATCAAGCTCCTCCTGGCATTGAAGCTGAGATTGATCCGCGTCCGCAATACAAGGCGCCGCTGTACCGGGGCTCCGGCAAACTTGAAGACAAAGTCGCTCTCATTACCGGTGGAGATTCAGGAATCGGACGCTCTGTGGCCGTGCTTTACGCGCGTGAAGGCGCCGATGTCGCCATTGTTTTTCTGCCCGAAGAACAGGAAGATGCGCAGGAAACAGCCGAGGCCGTTGAAGAGGAAGGCCGCCGCTGCCTGCTGATTTCCGGTGACGTAAAAGATCCGCAGTTCTGCTATGACGCGGTACAGCAAACTGTAGACGAATTTGGCGGCCTCAATATTCTCGTCAACAACGCGGCTTTTCAGCAGCATCAGGAGTCGCTGGAAGATCTCAGCGAAGAACAGTGGGAAAATACTTTCCGCACCAACATATTCGGCTACTTCCATATGGTGAAAGCTGCACTACCGCATCTCAAGCCGGGAAGCGCGATTGTAAATACCGGCTCAATTACCGGATTGCAGGGCAATAAGCAATTGCTGGACTACGCTTCCACCAAGGGCGCGATTCACGCATTCACAAAATCATTGGCGCAAAACCTGGTGGAAAAAAAGATACGCGTGAACTGCGTGGCGCCCGGTCCGGTCTGGACGCCGTTGAATGTCGCCGACAAACCTGGAGAGAAGGTTGCGGAGCATGGCAAGGAAACGCCCATGGAAAGACCTGCTCAACCCGAGGAAGTTGCTCCGGCGTTTGTATTTTTTGCTTCCGAAGCGGACTCCAGCTACATCACCGGCGAAGTGTTGACGTTATTGGGCGGAGAAACGACCGCGGCATGAAGGCTTTTGTGCGAAGCACAAGGCTACACCGTGGGCTTGGCTCCGTTGCCATTCGACGGGGCGATGCCAGGCCCTTTGGCCGCAATATTTTGCAGCTTGCTCTGGTGGATGAAGCGCTCGAAGCGGTCTTTGGCCACGGCAAATTGCGCGCGCGTGCCTTCCATCATCTTTACTGTGCGCGAGCCTATCGCGCCCATATCATCAAACTGCGCCAGATCAGATTCCAGCCTCTGGCTGAATGAGATCAACGCCTTCTGGTTTTCATTCACCACTTTGTTCTGCGTCTCCACCGGGCTCACCAGCCGGTCGGTGATTTCAGTCGGGCAGTCAGTGCGCGACGCCTCCAGCTCGGTCAAGGCGGAGGCAAAGGTGTTGGCCTTGGCGGTCCGGTTTCCCAACGGCCCTAATTCCCATTTATCGATAAGGTATTTCAGCAGGCTGGTATGGTCAAAAACCGTATGGAACACCTGCTGCTTGATCCAGGGCGAGACCAGGATGGCGGGAACACGCAATCCGAGCTGTTCGAAGTTGAAGTCCTCGGTGTATTGGTCGGGCGCGACCACGAAAGGGTATTTGTCCTTGGTTGGAGGGACCACGTGGTCATAGAAGCCGCCGTGCTCGTCATACAGGATCACCAGCAGGGTTTTCTGCCACAGATCTTCTTTCATGCGCAGCGTGTTGTACACCTGCGCGATCAACAACTCGCCCTTCATAATGTCACTGGGCGGATGCTGGTCATTTTGCCCGCTTCCTGAATAGCACGGCTCAATGAAAGAATACTGGGGAAAAGCCGCTTCCTTTCCGTCCGCGTCATCAAAGAAATTGACCATATCGTGGTAGTGGCACAGGTTGGCAGGCTCAAGCTGATGAACCATCACCATCGTTTGCGCCTCGCCCTGGTGGTAGATCTTCCATGAAATATTCTTCTCGTTCAAACGATCGTAGATGGTGTCCTGGTCATAGAGATGGAAGTTGGGATCGAAAATGCCGCTGGGCATTTTCAAGTGCCCTTTGCAAGTGCCGCTATGCACAAAAAACCGGTTCTGCCACGTCGGCCCGGGCATGGATGAGAACCATGCATCACATACGGCAAAGTTCCGCGCCAGTTTGTGCAGCACGGTCAACTTACCGGGTTCGTAGTAGGCCATGATTTGCTGTTTTTCAGTGTCGCCACAGTTGGGATGCGCCATCACGAAGTCTTTGATAAACCCATTGTTGTTGTCGGTTAACTGGCGCTGCACGTCGTCAAATTCATGCGCCGGATCCAGATCAACGGAAGTCAGGGACGTGGGAGCTTGCGAGATTGGCCTGGTAGTGTCCGGGTAGTCGGGATTGCTTCTGGGTTTCTTTGGATCAATGCCATCAAGTCCAAGTTCCGCGGCCAGTGAGCCCAGCATCTGGTCGAACGAATGGTTTTCCATCATCAGAACTACAACATGCTCAATAGCATCAGGCATGGCCATTTATCTCCAGGCGCCAGAATAAACCTCACCATCGCAATTGACAAAGATGAGTTTCAGTGTCCCGTTAACAAGAACGGTTTCTTGAAGCGATTGCCTCTTTGGAAGGGCCGGGAAGACGACTGATACAGTCCAGCCTCATTATGGAATTACTCTTCTTTAAGATGCTGCATTAGAGAGAAATGAACGCTGCTGAGGAAGCATAGTTTGGAATTAATTAAAGCCTATGCATGTTCCAGAACGAATTGATACCGCACTTCAATCTCGCTCTCTTTTTCGGCGGCCTCATACTTCCATTTTTTCACTGCCTCGATCAGAGCTGCAAGCAGAACGGGATTACCACCCAGTTCTTTAACTTTAACGACCTTGCCCTCTGGATTCACGATGAGCAGGACACGCGCCATACCTTCAATATTCAGCTTGCGCGCCATTTCTGGATATTCCGGCGGGACACTCACCTTGACTTTGCGCGCGCTGGTTTGGGCCTCCGGCGTTTGTGAATAGGCAGGCGGCGCCGACGTCCAAAGCATGGCTGTGATCAGAAGAAAGAATGTGCACTTCAGGAGAAGAAGTGCGCTTTTGGATGAGTGAACAGTCATAGCTTCAATTTGTAAGGCTGAAAAAGATGATGCGCTGAATAGCAAGTGTACTTCCAGCAAATAATTGGGCTACCTTCACGAAAGTTAAACCCGCATTGTCCTTTTGTAATCCTCAGTTCCAAAACGGGAAATTTTGCCGACTTTTGTAATCTAAACCGAAGCTCTTTCAAAGTTCTGGCATTCCCTGTAGGCCGTGCACAGATGGCGATTGGCAATGGAGCAAAAAAAGAGACGCAGCGGACTGCGTCTCTCAGGGGATTGCTTATTGTTATCCTTTACGTGGCTGTTCCACCTGCAAATTATTCTGCACGGAGAACACGCCGGGAACGCCATTGGCGCGAATAAAGGCGTCGTCTTTTTCCGTCTGGGTCCTGACGGTTCCTTCCAGATTCACATGACCGTTCTTCACGATGATGTGGATCGGCGGTACCGGCTGAACGGCGTAGTTGAACAAGCGTGGATCATTAAAAACTGCCCGGGCCACTTGGCGACGAATGCGATCGTCATTAAACGAGGCCGGCAGAATCTCGATCTGGTTGTT
The DNA here is from genome assembly GCA_036495645.1 of Candidatus Angelobacter sp. Taxonomy (GTDB): domain Bacteria; phylum Acidobacteriota; class Terriglobia; order Terriglobales; family Acidobacteriaceae; genus Angelobacter. The sequence continues at coordinate 62,278 of DASXMN010000066.1, read as the reverse complement.
CACATGCTCCACACCTTCCAGGTGCTTGACGCGTGCTTCGGCGGAATCTTTAATGATTGCGTCGCGGACCTGGCCGACGAGAGTAACAGTGTGGCCATTCACGCTGTACGCCAAATTATCAAATATGCTGAATTGCGGAATCATGACCAGCTCATGGCGAACTTCGGCGGAAAGCCGTTGTTCCAGCCGCTCATTTCCGTTTGCTGTCACCATTTGGGTAGCCTGATCTGTGGAACCGGCAAAAGCCAGTCCCGTTGTTCCCAACGCGAGTACTGCGGCTAAAAATGTATTGATGCCCCTCCTCATCGCTCCCTCCTGAGCTCTTATTGAATTCACCGATTAGTTAATTGATTAGATGGCAGCAAGGGTTTGTGGATTCATCTTTCCGATAGGAGGCAACAATTCTTAACGTCAGCGCTTAAATTGAAAGAGAGGGATGAACTGCAGTGCGTGGCCTGCTTTTGTGTATCCTATTAGGTTGCACTCTAGATGTTGACGCGCGTCAGTTTGGGCATTGTCCAGGAACAAAGGGAAGGAACCCCCAGGCCCGCGATTGCCATCTGAATGAGTGCAGGAGCGTTCCCCTAATGAAAGCTGCGTTATCAGGAGTTATCATCCTTGTGTTTTTTGCTGCGTCTGGCGTTGCGGTGCAGACACAAGCCCAGCCTTCACCGGCACAGCAAGGGCAGGCGGCCTCTCCCGTTGCGGACCTTAACGCTATCCTTTTGCAGGTGCAGCAGGCAACAAGTACCGCCAGCGTGAACATCGGCAAACTCAGAATTGAAAAATGGAAAACAGATTCCGAACAAAGGCAGCAGTTACAAGAAATTGCTGAGTCATTGCAAAAGAACATCGCCAATGCAATACCGGGCATGGTCAGCGATGTGCAAACCAGTCGCGGCGGAGTAGCCGCGAGCTTCAAGCTCTACCACAACCTGAACGTCGTCTATGAAAATCTGAGTTATCTGGCTGATGTCGCCGGCAGCCTGGGCAAGAAAGATGAGTTTGAGCCATTGGCGGCTGATGCCGCCACGCTGGAGTCGGCGCGCAAAAACCTGTCAACTTATATCGAACAGGCTGCTCTCCGGCTGGAGAACGCAGTCCGCGCAGCGAACGGTTCAAATGCGGTCCAGGCGCGCCAGGGCACCGCAACCGTAGTTCCGGGCAAAAAGGTGATCGTGATCGACGATACGGATAAACCTCCACGGAAACGCGCAAAATCAACAAAGAAAAAGAGTTCGGCTACTCCCACTCCGACTCCTGCCCAGGCTGCGGCTTCACCCCACTAAGAGCAAGTTTATGGAACTTGTTGCCCCAGAATGGGGTCTATCTACCTGAAGGAATTGCTGTATTCCGTGGGTAGGTTACTGCCGTTACCAACAATGGAGTTGTAGCGGCGCCCATATCTTGAGAAAATTGGGGTGACGCCATGCGAAAAATGGCGGGAGTAACAGCATTGGGAAACATTGCCAGCGCAATCGGCGTAAGGGCCGAGGAAGCCTCTATTGTCGCGGAGCTGAAAGCCGGCTCTGAAGAGGCTTACAACTGGCTTGTGGTCCACTATCACCAGCCGATTTACAGCCTTGTCTACCGCATTCTGACCGACCCTGCAGATGCTGCGGACACCACCCAGGAAGTTTTTCTTAAAGTCTTTCGCGGCATGAAGCGCTTCAACGGCGAGTGCAGCCTGAAGACCTGGCTCTACCGGATCGCCATTCATGAGGCCTCAAACCAGAGGCGCTGGTGGTTTCGGCACAAGAGCAAAGAGACTTCCATGGAAGCGCGTGTGGATGAAGATGGAAATTCTTTTGGTTTGTGCGACACGCTGGCCGACAAGCGTGAATCGCCCATGGAGACTCTTGCCCATGAGGAAGTGCGCGCGCGGGTGGAAATGGAACTGAAACAAATTGCCGAGCCTTATCGTACAACGGTAGTGCTGCGCGATATTGAAGGGCTTGCTTATGAAGAAATTGCAGAGGTGTTGCAGATCTCGCTGGGAACGGTAAAGTCCCGGTTGATCCGCGGACGCGATGCATTAAAGAAACGACTGGAGAGTTTCGTTAAGGAAATGGGTTCTGAGGTGGGGGGGAGCAAGCCGGGACCGAATCACCGTTCGCCGGCCCAATCAGAATTGGAGGCACAATCATGAGATGCACAGAGGTCCGGCCCCTGTTCTCATCGTATCTGGACCGCGCCGTAAGCGGCATGGAGATGCACGAAATCTCCGGCCACCTGGAGCAATGCGCGGACTGCCAGAAAGAATATATTCTTTTGGAAAATACACGCTCATTGGTTTCGTCGCTCGGACGCCGTCAGCCCCCCTCTGACCTGGCGTTAAAGATCCGCGTAGCCATATCCAGCACGCGTTCGCGCAACTCAATGGGACTGTTCCAGCGTTACACGTTGCATCTGGAAAATGCGTTTCGCGGAGTTATGTTCCCAGCCACTGCCGGCGTGCTTTCCGCCGTCATCTTTTTTGGAGCATTGATTGTGCTGTTGGTTCCGGCACAGGTCAGCGCCAATGACGATGTTCCATCAACTTTTTACACGCCGCCGCGGTTGCAGGTCTCTGAATATCCTGACAACCAACTGAACCTGGATTCACCTGTGGTTATCGAAACGTACGTGGATGCCAGTGGACGCGTGGAAAACTACCGTATCATTTCCGGCCGCGATGACGACGAAGTGCGTGAGCAATTGAACCGCGCTCTGCTGTTTACGATTTTTGTGCCAGCCCAGTCTTTTGGGCACCCTGTCTCGGGCAAGGCCATTATGTCCTTCTCCCACATTAACGTGAAAGGATAGGGGAAACCGCTGTTCAGAGGGGTCAAACCGCGTGTTTGACCCTTTCTGTTTTTGTGGCCTAAACTTAAGTTTCCCACACATTTTGGAGGGGAACCCTGAGACGGAAACTTCATCTATTTATTGGCTTTGCGCTGGTGTTGACTGCGGCCTGTGGCGCGTCCTGGGGGCAGGCCACAAAAGCGCAACTCGAGGTCAGCGAGACCTTCTTTACCCTTACAGCGGCTTTGAACGTCTGCGGCTATGATGCAGGATTGGAAGCCTCGTTGCCGTTACGGCAGACCGTGCGGACGGAATTACAAAATACAATAGCGCAATCATCTGAGGCAAAAGAGGCGCGGAACGCGCTTTGCCAGTTTTGGATCGACCATCAGATACCCGGCAAAGATAATGACGTGACGCCTTATCTTTCCCTGGCGCTCGACCTGGGGCCTCCGCCGGGATTTGCTCCAACACTTTCAGAAGCTGATCTTGCGCCCGACGCGGCCCGCGTGGAGGGCGTGGTTCCGCTGCTGCAAAAGTTCTATCAGAAGGCAGCCATACAGGCCCTGTGGCAAAAGCATCAGCCTGAATACCAGGCACTGGTAGCTCAGCTCCACGATCCTGTTTCCCAGGTGCTCACGCAGACCGATCTTTATCTAAAGGTGCCATTCAGCAATTATCCTGGCCAGAGATTTGTGGTGTATCTGGAGCCACTGCTTTCGCCGGCGCAGGTGGACTCAAGAAATTTTGGCAGCAATTATTACATGGTGATTTCTCCGGACCGGGAAAAACACATCCGTTTCCCGGAGATTCGTCATACATATCTCCATTTTGTGCTTGATCCCATGGCCTTTTCACATGGGACTGCGCTCAAACAGTTGGAGCCCATTCTGGAAGATTTGCGCGCCGCTCCGATGGCGCCTGCATTCAAAAATGACATTTCGCTGATGGTCAATGAGTGCCTGATTCGCGCGATTGAGGCACGGACCACAATCGCCAAATCCGATGAAGCGGCCCGCAAGGCTTACGTTCGACGGTCAGTGGAGGAAGGGTTTGTGCTGACCCGTTTCTTTTATGACCAATTGGGCGATTTTGAAAAAACCTCCACGGGGTTGAAGAACGCCTACGGCAATCTGCTCCACCTGGTCAGCCTGGAGCAGGAAAGAAAACGCGCGCGAGAAGTAGTGTTTCGCAGTGAAGCCACACCGGAGATCGTGAGCGCAGTCCAGGGGGCGCCCAATGAGGAGAGGCTGTTAAGCATCGCGGAGCAGAAGCTTGCGGCAGGCGACCATGAAGGCGCACAAAAGCTGGCGGAACAGGTGCTACAGCACAATCATGGCGGAGATGGCCCGGGACACGCGGTGTTCATACTGGCAAGGATTGCCACTCTATCCGGGAAAATGGAAGAGGCCCGCGGTGACTTTGAGCAGGCTGTGAGCTCCGTACATGACTCGCGCATGCTGGCATGGAGCCATATCTATCTGGGCCGGATCTTTGATATCCAGCAGAACCGCGATGTTGCGATGGAGCACTACAAGGCTGCGCTGGCAGCAGGTGATCCTTCAGCGGACACAAGGGCTGCGGCGGAAAGAGGCCTGGCCGCTCCTTATCAGGCGGGAAGGGCGGCCAAACCGTGAAAAAACTGGCCGGAAAGACTACCTTCCTGGCACTGTTACTCTGTTTGAACATTGCATTGGTGGCTCAGGAATCACCGGTTGGCAAACAGGCTCAACCCGCCGGCAAGCATGTTCCGCAAGCCAAAACGCATCCTGAATTCAACGATTACAACGCGGCCTATGCAATTGCGGGCGGAGCGGCATCAGAAAAGGCGGCCGACGAGTTCGCGGCCAAGTATCCTGGCAGCGAGTTGAAGGCATATCTTTATTCCAAGGCCATGCATGAATACCAGAATGAGAATAACCCGGCGAAGATGCTGAGTGTCGGGGAGAAGGTTTTGCAGCTTGATCCTGACAATTCTATTGCCCTGGTACTTACTGCAACAGTCCTGGCTGATGGCCTGAGTGAAACCGATACTGACAAGCAAGCGAAGATTGCACAAGTCAAGAGAAACACCGCACACGCGCTGGACACGCTCGACTCAGCCTTCACGCCCCCGGCCAATGCGAGCCCTGAGCAGGTTGTGGCGTACAAGAACACATTAAAATCGATGGCGCATTCGGCGCTGGGAATTGTTGCCCTGAAAACAGGTGATGATGCTACAGCGGAGAGCGAACTGAAGCTCTCAACCAATCTGAATCAAAGCCAGCCTGATCCGTATCTCTGGTACCATCTGGCGCTGGCCCAGGACCACCAGAAGAAATACCAGGATGCGCTTGCTTCCATCAATCGCGCACTACAGATCATTGGTTCGAACGCCGAATTGGGGGAATTGGCTAAAGGCGAGCAGAAACGCCTGCAGACGCTCACTGGCGGATCTACGCCAACGATGGCTCCGAAGTAGAAGGCAGTTGTTATATGAATGCAGAGCAGACAGAACTCACGGTTTTCCCACCAGCATTGCGCATCCCGCAATGGCTACGAGTTCTTGTATGCGGTCTGATGTTCTGTCTCGCAGTCTTTGGAGCGATGGTAGGACAGCTCAATGCCTTGGTCGTTGCCATGCAATCAGTTGCGAGTTCAGTGCAACCGCGCGCCAAAAGCGAGCATGAGCGTAATGACTTCAGGGCGGCTTATGCCGTGACCGGTGGTGAAGCGGAAGAAGCTGCTGCCGATGGCTTTGCCTCCAGGTATCCCACAAGCGAACTTAGCCATTACCTTTATTCCAGCGCCATGTTGCAATATCAGAGGGAGAACAATCCGGCCAAAATGTTGGCCATGGGGGAACGAGTTCTTCAGCTTGATCCTGATAATCCGCTGGCGCTCGTCCTTACTGCGACGGCGATAGCGGATGGACTAACCGACAGAGATCGCGATCGGGAAAAGAAGATCGCAACGATCAAGCGCAATGCAACGCATGCCATCCAGAGCGCCGAGGCAGCTTACTCGACCCCGGCAACCGATTCGGAACCAAGCCCGGCGATGTATAAGACTACGTTACAGGCCATGGCTTATTCGGCGTTGGGAATCATGAAGCTCAAGACCGGCGATGACGCTGGAGCGGAAAAAGACCTGAAAATGGCCAGCGAATTGGCGAAAATCCGGCCTGATCCCTATATTTGGTACCATCTGGCGCTCGCCCAGGACCATCGAAAGAAGTATGCCGCAGCGCTAAACTCCGTGGAGCAGGCACTTCAGCTTGCCAGTTCCAATCCTGACTTGCAGCGCCTGGCGGTAGTTGAGCACGAACGGCTGGCTGAACTAACAAAAAGCCCGCGCAATGAAACGCCTCCGGGGCCGCAGTGAACCCAATTACCATGAAGTCCGATCTTGCTGCCTTGCAATCCGCCCTTGGACATACATTTGAGCGCCCGGATTTGCTGGAGCGGGCGCTTACGCACAGTTCCCATGCGCATGAAGAATCCAAGGCCAGCGGGGCCGATGTCACCAATGAAAAGTCGGACAACGAGCAACTTGAATTTCTTGGGGACGCAGTTCTTGGCTTGGTAACCAGCCAACTCTTATTCGAGAAATTTCCCACGTTCCATGAGGGGCAGCTATCCAAGCTGAAAGCCCATCTAGTGAGTGCCGAACATCTGGTGGGCGTGGCCACCCGGATTGAACTGGGACAATACTTGCGGCTCGGACGAGGGGAAGAGCGCAGCGGCGGACGATCAAAAGGGACATTGCTTTCGGACGCCATTGAAGCGGTAATTGCTGCCATGTATCTGGATGCGGGCCTGGATAAAACGCGCGCATTCATTATCAAGCAGATCCTTGAGGGTGAACTGGAAACAATTACAGCGGAAGGCGATAGTGAATTCAGCCTGGCGGATTATAAGTCCGCATTGCAGGAACTTTTGCAATCGACTGGGCGGCAGCAGCCGGTCTATGCCACGGTTAAAGAGGAAGGGCCGGACCATCGCAAGACGTTCACGGTGGAAGCGCGTATCTATATTCAAGGGCAAAGCAAGCCCGAGTATGTGGCGCGGGCTGAAGGCGGGACGAAAAAAAAGGCCGAGCAACTCGCCGCCAAGCAGGCGCTGGAGCATCTACGCGGCCAGACAGAGAGTGAATGATCGATCCAGAGCAGAGCCCGCCAGAAGAACCGCGAATCGACCCGCCTGACACGGCAGCGATTGAGCCAGGGCAATCACCTGCGGTCGCGGGGAAACCGGCCGCGGAGCAGCCTGCATCGGCGGCAGAACCAGAACCGCAGGAGCATCGCCAGAGCGCACGCCATGCACCAAGAGATTTCTTTGGTATGCAAGCGTTCCTAACGGTTGTGATCTTCAGCATTTTTGTGATCACGTTCATCGTGCAGGCATTTCAGATTCCTTCACCGTCGATGGAAAACACGCTGTTGATTGGGGACTTCCTTCTGGTGGACAAGCTGCACTTTGCCGGGGATGGCAGCGCGAAACATCTGCTGCCCTATGGCTCTATCAAAAGAGGAGACATTGTCGTTTTTTATTATCCGGTCGATCCTTCTCAGTTTTTAGTCAAGAGGGTGATTGGCCTGCCAGGAGATCATATCCGGCTGCGCGACAGAATGGTCTATGTAAATGGCGAGCCGCTACATGAAAGCTATGCGATCCATAAGCAGTGGATACCCGATGGATATCGTGACAATTTTCCCAACCAGCAAGGGTACTCGCGGGACATCGACCGCCACTGGCGGTACGATATGCCTCTCCATGTAAGCGCAGGTGAACTAGTGGTGCCGGCAGGCCATTATTTTGTCCTTGGCGATAATCGCGACAATAGCCTGGACAGCCGCTACTGGGGCTTTGTACCACGGGCCAATATCATCGGCAGACCCCTGGTCATCTATCTCTCGGTCAGAGGTTCGGAACCGGATGCTTCCAATGGTAAACTCATCCATTCGGGGCAAATGGCCCACCTGCTGCAACTGGCGCGGTGGAACCGGATATTTCGCCTGGTTCATTGATCAGCAAATCACATCTATAACAAAGAGCAGGAAGTACGTTTGTTCTCTAAAGCTAAAGAAAAAAAGCCGGAAAAGAAAAAAGAAAGCCTTTCTGAATCCATTGCCGGAATTGCGGCGGTATTGGTATCAGGCCTTTTTATCATTACGTTTATTGTTCAGGCGTTTGAGATACCTTCAGAATCCATGGTAAAGACGCTTCTGGTGGGAGACCACGTTTTTGTGGACAGGCTATCACCCACGGAAAAAGCCAGCTATATTGGGCCGTTTATTCCGTACCGTGAGATCCACCACGGTGACATTATTGTTTTCCTTCATCCCAAAGAACCGGGAATGTATGTGGTAAAGCGGATCATCGGAATTCCCGGAGACCGGATTCATCTGCGGGATGGCAAGGTGATCAGGAACGGTGAAGAACTGAATGAACCTTATGTGATTCATTCACAAGGGAACAATTCTCCCTATCGCGACCAGTTCCCAGCAGCTTCCCCGGAAACCGATCCAAATGTCAATCCGGAATGGCCGCTGGTAATGCGCGAGCACATCAAGAATGGGGAACTGGTAATCCCGCCGGACAGTTATTTTGGCATGGGCGACAATCGCGATGTTAGCCTGGACAGCCGCTTCTGGGGATTTATCCCCAGGGAAAATGTGATCGGTAGACCGCTATTTATTTACTGGTCATTTGATACGCCGAAGGACCAATACGAACGCACATCCATGGGAGATCGCGTGGGCTTCCTGTTCCACGTCATAGTTCATTTTTTTGATCAGACGCGCTGGAACCGCATGTTTCATCCGGTGCGCTGATCCCAACTCAGGTCAGGACAACATCTTTGCAGCTATTTAAGAAAAAGCAAGCGGAGCAGAAAAAACCGCAACGTCAAAAAGAGACGCTGCCGGAATCGATTGCCGGCATTGCGTCTGTGCTGGTGGTTGGTCTTTTTATCCTTACGTTTATCGTCCAGCATTTTGAAATACCGTCGCGTTCCATGGAATACACGTTGCTGGTCGGCGACCATGTGTTTGTGGACCGCCTTACGCCACTGGGGAAAGGGAAACTAAGCTGGGTGCTGCCGTATCGTGAAATTCATCGTGGAGACACAGCAGTTTTTCTGGCGCCCGCACAGCCGGGCATGTATCTGGTGAAACGCATCATCGCGGTTCCGGGCGACCGCATTCATCTACACGACGGAGTGGTTTATCTGAATGGAGTGAGGCAAGCCGAGCCGTACGTGGTCCGCAATGGCACGTACGATACATATCGGGATGAATTTCCTTCGGCATTCAGTTATGGAATCGGCCAACTGGCTCCCGGATGGTCCACCACGCTGGAGGAAAACATCCGCAACGGTGACCTGGTGATCCCCCCAAACCATTACTTTGCCATGGGCGATAACCGCGACAATAGCCTGGATAGCCGGTATTGGGGGTTTGTGCCGAAGGAAAACATCATTGGGCGGCCGCTGATTGTTTTCTGGTCTTTCGATGTCCCGGAAGAAACAGGAGATCCGCAGCCGATAGCGGACCGCATCGGGTCATTTCTGCATACGACCATACACTTTTTTGGACTCACCCGATGGAACCGGGTTTTCCGGCTGGTGCATTGATCTTGTCGTCCAAAAGGAAAAAAGTCGCGGCCACTGTGCTGGTATTGCTGGCGCTCTGTATCTTCCTGCCTCCGAATATTAATGGCGCGCGCTTTAGCAAACGCCTTGCTGCCACGTTGAGCACTGCACTGGGCCGGGAGGTAAAGATCGGCTCGGTAAAGTACCGGCTGTTTCCGCGCCCGGGATTTGAACTCTACGATTTTAAGGTGATGGACGATCCAGCGTTCAGCGCGGAGCCTTTGCTGTCATGCGGCAAGGTGACCGCCGACCTGCGCCTGACTTCGTTATGGCAGGGTCGTCTGGAAATTGCCAATCTCAACTTAACCGATGACAATGCCCCACCCAGTCTGAATCTGGTTTATACCGGCGACCACTGGAATCTGGAGTCGCTGCTTTTGCGTGTAGAACAGGTGCCCACGGCGCCCACGGCAAAGCGCAGCGCGGAGCAGCGTTCACGTTTCCCGTATATTCAAGCCAATGCCGGGCGCATCAATCTGAAAATCGGCCCGGAGAAAAAGCCATACGCCCTTACCAACACTGATTTTGCTTTCTGGCTTGCGGCGGAAGACACCTGGCATATCCGCATGGAGGGCCATCCTGTTCGTACTGACATGAACTTGAACGATACAGGTATGGTGCGGGTTGAAGGTGACGTAAAGCGTTCTTCAACCTTGCGTGACATGCCGGTAAAGCTGGAAGTGTCATGGGAAAATGCGCAGCTAGGGCAGTTCTCCGGGCTGGTGCTGGGGCAGGACAAAGGCTGGCGCGGCGCCTTGGACGGGACCGCACAAATTGCCGGACCACTGGCCAATTTGCATATTACGGCCACCGCCGATCTGAATGGTTTCAGGCGCTTTGATATCAATCGCAATGGCATGCCGCAGGTCCAAACCCGCTGCCTGGGTGATTATACGAGGAACGTTCTTTCGTTAAAGTGCGATACGCCTCTTGGAACGGGCGGTCTTTTGCTTACCGCACATTTCACGCCCAGCGCGCGGACTTACGATTTGTCCCTGACGGCGAACCGCGTTCCATTATCCTTTCTGGCGGCGCTCGCCCGTCAGGCCCGGCGCTCGCTGCCAGATGATTTCACAGCCACAGGCGACCTGAATGCCGCATTCGGCTTTCATTTTCGCGCAGGCGTGAATGATTTTCATGGAACAGGCATGACAACGCCTTTCCTGCTGCAATCGGCAGCCGGAGATAAGCCGTTCCAGGTAAGCGCCGTGAGATTTCACATTGGCGCGGGTGACATGCCGGAGGTTCTGGTAGCCAGGAAAAAGAAATCAAATGTGCCGGCGCAGCCGGCTCGTCCTGCACAACCCAGCGCCGCTTTTGAACCAGCAGCTTTGACCATGGACGCTTTCTCCGTTCAGATGGGCCCTTCAACCACGCTTGAAGTTCAAGGAAGCCTGGATGGAAATGGCTACTTCATCAGCGCCAAAGGCATGGTGCCGCTGGAACGTCTTCTGGCTTTTGGACGCGCAACGGGATTTCATTCACAGGTCGCGAATACTACAGCTTCAGCGCAGGTGGATTTAAGCGTAAACGGTCCGTGGGCCAACTTTGCTGCCCCAAAACTGCATGGGACAGCGCATTTGCAGAATGTGGCAGCTTGGATTCCAGGTTTGAAAGACCGCATGGTTTTAACTGAAGCGGATGCACAACTTTCGGACACAGCACTGACGTTAAGCCACATCTCCGGACAATTTGAACATAGTCCCGTTGCATTTACGGGTACAGTTGGCAGCCCCTTAAACTGTGTTGCCAGCACTGCCTGTCCGTTGGAGTTCGATCTTCATCTGGACTCACTGGTATTAGGGGATGTGGCCGGTTTGATGGGGTTTACGGAAAAAGGATGGAGACTTCCTTTCCTTTCCGGCCCTGAAAACAAGCTGCCAGACTTCCGCGCGCAGGGAACTGTTTCAGTGGATGAGTTTAAGGTTGCCGAAGTACCACTGGAGAAGTTTGCCGCTCATATAGAAGTGGGAGACCATACGCTGGTGATGAACCGGCTGGCTGCCAGGGTAAGTGGAGGATCGACGCAAGGCGAGTGGAAAGTTGATTGGAGCGGGGATCAACCGCGCTATAGCGGAACCGGATCAGTAGAAAGCGTTGTACTTGAGCGTCTTGGGCCGCCCGGGACAGTTGCCGGCCAGGTGGCACAGTGGATTTCCGGCAAGGCCCAGATAAGTTACACGGCCCATTTTGAAGGGAAAACGCCGCAGGAGATGTTTGCGAGCGCAGGCGGCAGAGCGGAGTTCCAGGTAAGCAACGGCATTTCAAGTGCCCTTACACTGGATGCCGGGAGACCATTGAGATTTAGCGGTCTACAGGGTGCGCTGGAGATGGAACGGCAAGGTTTAAAAGTATTGCCAAGCAAATTTAAAGCAGAGAACCGCATCTACTCTATAAGCGGAACGATATCGCTGGCGGACAAGCAGGCAAACCTGAAGGTAAACACCACCGGAACCCAGTGGGAAATCAATGGCGCTCTGGAAAAACCTCAGATTACACCACAGCCGCTGACCGCACTGGCTGCTCCCGCGCACGCAAAATGATTTCGAGAATTCTTTTAACGATATTGCTGGTTGCCAGCGTAATCTTCATTATTCAGCAAGGGCCGGCTTCCGGGCAGCAGCCTACATCTGCCGCCGCGCAGGCATCACCTCCGCAGGGCGCAAACAGGCTGGCCGAAAGCTTACAAACCAAACTTGACCACATTCAGGAGAACGGTCAGCAGCCGCGTCCGGATGAGACCCCTACGGTGATGACCGAAGAAGAGATTAATAGTTACATTGCGTCCGGCAAAGTCGTGCTTCCTCAGGGAGTGAAGAAACTCAGGATGGAAGGGCGCAGCGGCATAGTCACGGCTTTTTTGAATGTTGACTTTGATGAGATTCGCGCCGGGCAGAAGTCGGCCAATCCGATGCTATCAGTCTTTAGCGGCCAGCACGATGTGCGGGTTGAAGCCAATGCGGCGGGCAGCGGCGGTCAGGGTCAGGTGAATGTGCGCGATGTGAGCATTGATGGCTTCAGCGTTCCGCGCATGGCGCTTGAATATTTTGTCAGCAAGTACATCACGCCAAAATACCCCAACGTAGGCATCGACTCGAAGTTTCAACTGCCGGATAAAATCGATATGGCCACTGTGGGATACCACAAAGTCACGATCGCGCAGAAATAGCGCGTAAAGAAAAAAACAGACAAAACAGCCGGCCTAAATTGATTGTTTTTTGAATGCTCGCCACTGCTGCCAAATCAAGACGCAAGTCCGCTAAAATGATCTTCTATGCTAAATCACATCCGCTGGACTGATGTTGAACTGGAAAAGCTGAATCCGCTGCTAGACCGCCAGATGATTACGGGGGAGAACCTGATGCTGGCGCGGGTCCTTTTGAAGAAGGGTTGCGTTGTCCCTGAGCACAGCCATGAGAATGAACAGCTCACCTACATAGTGGAAGGCGCGCTCAAATTCTGGATTGATGACAAAGAAATCATTGTTCGAGCTGGAGAGGTGCTGTGCATTCCTCCCAATATGCCGCACAAGGCTGAAGCCATTGAAGATACGATCGACCTGGATGTGTTCTATCCTCCGCGCCAGGATTGGCTGAACAAATCAGACGCTTATTTGCGCAAATCTTAACCGTAAAGCGCTTCCGTTATGCTGCCGAATGGCCGCTCTGTGTCATCACCCATAGGAATGGTGACCATATTCCGTTCCTGCTGTCTAAGATTATGAATCTTAGTACCCTGGGTTGAATCAACTCCTGAGCGGTTGAAGGCCCGGATGTTTCCAGCCATGCGTCGTGTGCCGGACGAGCCGTGATTAGGTGCAGAAAAGATCAATTGAGGAGTATCAAGCGGTTCGGAGCGGAGCGAAAGAATAAATGAAAATAGGTATAACCTGTTACCCCACATATGGCGGCAGCGGCGTTGTGGGCACTGAACTTGGAATCGAACTGGCGCAGCGCGGGCATGAAGTGCATTTCATTGCTTACCAGCAGCCCATCCGGCTGAACACCAAACAGCCCCGGATTTTTTTTCATGAAGTTACAGTTTCACAGTATCCGCTCTTTGAATATCCGCCCTACGACTTGGCGCTGGCGACGCGCATGGCAGAGGTTGCGGAGATTTACAATCTCGATATCCTGCACGTGCATTATGCGATACCGCACTCTGTCAGCGCCCTTCTGGCCCGGCAGATGCTTGCCGCGCAGCCCAATGGCAAGTCGCGCAAGCTGCCATTTGTGACGACGCTGCATGGGACTGACATCACAATTGTGGGCGCGGACCGCTCTTATCTGCCGGTGACCCGTTATTCGATTGAACAAAGTGACGGCGTCACGGCCATTTCGCATTACCTGAAACAACGCACGGTACAGGAATTTGAGATTCGCAATCCGATTGAGGTGATCCACAATTTTGTAAATTGTGATATGTACCGGCGCGACCCCAAAGCAGCTGAAAATCGCGCTGAATTTGCCGGCAATAACGAGCGCATTCTTGTCCATATCTCAAATTTCCGGCCGGTGAAGCGGCTTTGCGATGTAATCGAAGTCTTTGACCGTGTTCAGAAAAAGATTCCGTCCCGTCTGCTGCTGATGGGCGATGGACCGGAGCGGTCCCGTGCGGAGTGGCTGGTCACGCAAAAAGGTCTCCGTAACCGGGTGGAATTTCTGGGCAAGGTTGACCGCGTTTATGAAAAACTTTCTATCGCCGATTTGATCCTGGTGCCGAGCGAAATGGAATCGTTTGGCCTTTCCGCGCTGGAAGCCATGGCCTGTGAGGTGCCTGCCATCGCAACTTCAGTAGGCGGGGTTCCGGAAGTAGTGGAACACGGGCGCAGCGGCTTTCTTGCCGAAGTGGGTGATGTGGAAGCCATGGCTGGCTATGCAATCGACATTCTTGCGGATGAAACGCGCTTGCGCGAGATGGGGAAAGTAGCGCGGTGGGAAGCGCAAAGCCGGTTTTGCTCCAGCAAGATCATTCCGGAGTACGAAACTTTTTATGAGCGCGTATTGGAGCGCGCGGCATAGATGGCGGCCGCGGCTCCCGCGATGGGTAATTCCGTATCCAAGACAGGCATTTCCAGCATCACAAGCGTTCCCTGGCCATCACGGCTTTGCACCGTGATTTTGCCTTCATCGCCAAAAAGAACATGCAGGCGCTCGGCCACATTCAACATACCGATGCCGCGGCCCGAACCCAGATGTGCCGCCGCCACGGCAGGTGGCGCGCTCATGCCTACGCCATCATCCTCAACCTGGATCATAAGCTTTCCATCTTGCATACGGCTGCGGATGGTAATGCTTCCGCCATCCACTTTGGGAGAAAGACCATGTTTGATGCTGTTTTCCACCAGAGGCTGCAGCAGGATGGCAGGTATCACGACGTCAAGCGTGTCAGGATCAAGGTGTTTATAAACACGCAGCTTGTCGCGGCCAAAGCGCACTACTTCGATATCTAAATAGTCATCCACGAATTCAATTTCTTCGCGAAGCTGCACAAACTCGTCATGCTTGCCCAGCAACCGGCGCAGAATTTTTGAAAGCTTCACAATCAGTTCACGCGCGCGGTCCGGATCAAAGCGGACCAGCGAAGAAACCGAGTTGAGCGTATTGAAGAGAAAATGCGGATTGATCTGGCTTTGCAACGCGTCAAGGCGCGCTTCCAGCAGCAGGCGCTCCTGTTCTTCCAGTTTCATTTCAATGCGTGTAAGGTTCCAGATTTTGATAGGAATGGCGATGGTAGCCACCGTTGTGGCAAAGACTGCAAGCAGGGCCACCGGCCTGCCGATATAAAGCGCCCAAAGCCACTTGGGCGCGGCATATTGCAATTCCAGACGCGCCGCCTGTAAGGCAATGATCATCAGAAAAAAGGCTGTCTGCCAGTCAATGCGCGGACGGCGCAGATTGCGCCTGATCCAGCGATACACGCTAAGATCGATGAAGGGAGAGAACGTCCATATCTCTTCTTCATTGCGGCAGAAATGGCGCAATGATCCCGCAAGCATTCCCGCCCCGGCATTTACGGGCAACGTGAGCCACTCACCATGAAAAAGCGCCGGCAGGGCCATGATGGCGCCCCCCAGAGTTCCTGCAACCCGGCCCCCGAGCACGCCAACCAGGATGGCCGCTTCAAAGCCAAGATCGGCACACTGGAAGTTCTTTACCCGAAAGCGGAAGTACACACCCAACGCAAAGGGTATGCAGGTAAAAAGCACGAATAGAATGTTTCGTTTGCGGGAGCGTCGAGTGGCAAACAAAAGCTTCTTGAATTCATGTGACCGCCCCAGCGCGCTGGCCACGGCCGTGGCAACGCCCATCTTGAGCAGCAGTTGAATCAGCAGGAATTCAAGGTTCACGGGGCTATTGTTTCATAGATTACCCGCAGTCTGGGTTGTGTTTCATGCGTATTGCAGCCATTTTCTGAAGCAAAACAAGGAATCTGACAGACTTATTTCAAAGCCTGGGCAAAACGGGATGGAGAGAATGAGCTGATATTGATAGGCGATGGCTGGTTTTCAACCAGATCGGCGACAATCTTTGCCGTTACCGGCGCAAGAAGAATGCCATTACGGAAATGCCCGCTGGCCACAAATATGCCCGGGACATCGGTGGGGCCGATCATCGGCAAATCGTCAGGCGTGCCGGGCCGCAACCCCGCCCAACTCTGCGCGATGGCTGCGGAGGCAAGTTCCGGCAGATATTTGGTGGCGGCGCGCAGCAGGTTTTGCGTAATTGCGGGAACTACAGATTTGTCATACCCCACATCTTCTACCGTTGCGCCAACCAGAATCTTGCCGGTGCTGCGTGGGACCACGTAAATATCTGGCGCACGGACTACGTGCTGCAAAAAAAATGAGCGTGGCTGAACATAAAGCATCTGGCCTTTGCGAGGCTTTACCGGAGGAGCGGACCATGCGCCACGGCAATCGATTGCGGAAAGAGCAGTGAAGCGATCTTTTTCAGAGACCACATCAACTTTCGTTCCGTGCGGCTGAATCTCTTTTATCACAGTATTTCCACGTATCTCGACTCCAAGTTTTGTGGCGGCTGCCAACGCCGCTTGCATCAGCAGGGAAGGATCAACACTGTCTTCCTGTACGAAAAATGCGGAATGCTCGTAACGCAGCAGGGAAGGCTCGATGCGCCGGATCTCGTCAGAGGAAATGCTGTGGTACTCCGAGGGCGTGGAACCCGGTTCCAGCAGGGCGATTGTGCCCGCGCGGCGAAAATCCACCTGCCTGCTGGTGACAGATTCCAGCTTGCTCACAAATTCAGGGAACATCCGGGCGCTTTCCTGGGCCAGCGGACGCAACGCAGTGGGCGTTTCTGGATCGGCTGGCGCAAGCATACCGGCGGCAGCGGAAGAAGCTTCGCCTCCCGGAATTCCGCGATCGAGCACCAGCACTGTTGCGCCGCGCGCGCGCAGCTCAAGAGCCAGCGAGATACCGATGATTCCGGCGCCGGCGATGATGACATCCCAGGATTTCACTCTTTCATTGTAATAAGAGATGCAGCGATGCTACGTCTCTACGTAGAGGGAAGAAGTTATTGGCCGCTGGCGTGAGCCTGTGCGGCTTGAGTGACAGGTAGACCATCGCTTTGAACCAGCTTGGAAAATACCACCAGCCGTTTGGGCGCGGGGCCAATGTAATACGTGGGATAGCATGTGATCAGGGTCAATTGCGGGTCATTCGTGGGCTTGATGACGCTGATGTCTTCAGGCATTACGATTTTTCTGCCCGTCACTTCATAGGTAAAAGTCCTTCCGCTGCGGCGGACCTGTATCTGATCGCCCTTATTCAACTCATAAATGTGACGGAAAAACGTGTCCCGATGGCCCGTGATCACGGCGTTTCCGGTTTCGCCGGGCTCGGCGGTCTGCTTCATGTGTCCCGGGCCTTCAGAAAGGTCTTTGCGGGAGGCGCCTTCCACAACTATCGAGTCCACCTGTATCTTCGGAATTTCCAGCCGCGTCAGCATCTGCTCGGGAGAGATGGGCGCCTTTCCGGGCGTGCTGATTGTCGCTGCTTGATGCTGCCATTCAGCTTCAAGATTCTTCTGGCTGCGATACATGCTCCAATATTCGCCCGCCACATAGCAAAGAAGCACTGCCCCGATAATCACCAGCGCAAGCGATACCATCCGGCGGCTCACGAAGGGCCGCGTTTTGGCCAGAATCAGGTGTATGCGCCGGATGATCCGGGGATTTTGGTGGCGAACTTCCATGA
This sequence comes from Candidatus Angelobacter sp., assembly GCA_036495645.1. Classification (GTDB taxonomy): domain Bacteria; phylum Acidobacteriota; class Terriglobia; order Terriglobales; family Acidobacteriaceae; genus Angelobacter. The sequence continues at coordinate 44,640 of DASXMN010000066.1, read as the reverse complement.
ATGGTTAGATGCAGATTCCTGCTGTTCGTGCGTTAACGTGTGCATTTTCCCAGACTTGCCGCTGTAACTGTTTCTTTAAACCAATTCAGAACGCCAGGAAAGGGGACATTGGCCCTCTGAGGAGGTACTCTGATTGACAGCAGGGCAGTTCTGCACAACAATGTTCCGGATCAACAATCACCTTAACTGATGGAGACACCCATGTCTGATGTCCCGCACAATGACGGCGGAAACCCGCTGGTACGCGCGATTCTCATGGTCGTAGCGGTCATTTATATGATCGGTTCCGTGATTTTCATGGTGCAGGCGCAGGGCCGCATCAATGACATGGAGAAGAAACAAGTCGCAACGCAGGAAGAGATCGCCAAGAAGATGACGGATATGAAGGCGTCACTCAATGTGCTGGCGGACCGGGCAGGCATGAACCACAAAGAATTGAGCAAGAAGGCGACTGAGCTTCAGGCTAAAGAGCGTGAAACTGAGTCACGCCTGAAGACCGATGAAGAGACCACCAAGCAGCAGCTTGGGGCCGTGACGACTGAAGTGAACGGAGTGAAAGGCGACGTAACCAAAGTGAGCGCCGATGTGACCGATACAAAAAATGACCTGGCCGTGACAAAAGGAAAGCTGGAGCACGCCATTGGCGATCTGAATAAACATAGTGAACTGATTGCAACGTCGCATGATGAACTGGAGATGCTCAAGCATCGCGGCGACCGTGATTATTTTGAGTTCACATTAAAGAAAGACAAAGACCCGACGCACCTTTCAATCGTGAGCCTGCAACTGAAAAAGACTGATCCCAAAAAGAGCAAGTTCACTTTGTACGTGCTGGCTGAAGACAAGAAGATTGAGAAGAAGGACCGCACCATCAACGAGCCGCTACAGTTTTATACCGGCCGTGAGCGCGCGCTGTTTGAAGTTGTGGTGAACAGCATGGACAAGAACACCATCACTGGATATCTTTCCACACCCAAGAATGTGGCCACCACACAGATGCCTAGCCACGCTCCAAGCTCACAGTAAAAAATTTTTGGGACGAATGGAAGGCACGGAAATCGTGCCTTTTTCTTTGGCTTTTGCAAGCCCACCTGAGGGCGAGAGAATCGGGTAGACTGATTGATCGCATGGCAATAGCCACCCCACAAAGCTCATCGTTCAGTGGCCGTCAACTGGCAGGTTATATTTCGCTCTGCCTGATTTGGGGCACCACCTGGCTGGGAATTCGCCTGGTTGTTCGTGACGTGCCGCCCTTCGAAGCGTTGGCATTGCGGTTGTTGGCCGCCGGAGTGCTGCTGCTGGCGATCGCGTTGGTGCAGAAAAGGCGCTGGCCCACGGATGGCGAGGAGTGGAACGCGATCCTTATTCTAACGTTGACTATCATGGCTGTGCCCTATGCCTTGTTGTTTTGGGCGGAGCAATATGTCACTTCTTCGATGAGCGCGGTTTTGTACTCCGCGTCCCCGCTGGTGGTCTCGCTCATTACGCCGGCCATGATGCACCGCAAGGTGCCACGCCGCGCCGTATATGCCATGGTGATGGCGTTTGGCGGAATCCTGGTCCTCTTTTATGAGAACCCGAGCACCAACCGGATGGTAATCATCGGAGGATCAGCAATACTGGTTTCCATGCTGCTTACTTCGTGGTCAATTGTCTATGCAAAGCAGCGGCTGCATGATGTTGACTCCGTTGTTGCCACGGGACTTCAATCGCTCCTGGGCTCTGTTGTGTTGTTATGGGCGACGTGGGCGCTGGAGGCACATCGGCATGCGGTTTGGACAAGGACGGCAATGATAGGCCTGGTGTATCTGACCATTCTTGGATCAGCCACCGCTTTTGTTATTTATTATTGGCTGTTGAAGAAGCTCCAGCCCTATCAAATTTCCACCATCAGCCTGATTATTCCTCTGGTTGCGATTCTTGCGGGGGTGCTGGACGGAGAACGCATCCCTTTGCTGATGCTGCTTGCGGTGCTGGTGGTGCTGGGTTCGGTATGGTCAGTATTGCGGGCGGAAGGACAAACGGACCCGGAAGGCGGCGACATTTTGATGCTGCAAGACAGAGCACAATCACATGGAGAAAAATTATGAAGAGGCTTTTGGTATTGCTGGCAATTGTATTCTTGGCATGGACTGGGGCAATAGCGCAGACGCTGCCGACGGTTTCCACCTTCTCCATTGTAGCCATTGACCCCCAGACCGGTGAGTTGGGCGTAGCCGTGGCCTCGCGATATTTTTCTGTCGGCTCAGTCGTGCCATGGGCCATGGCCGATGTGGGCGCGGTAGCCACGCAAGCCAACGTCAACGTGGGTTATGGGCAGCAGGCGCTTGATTTGTTGCGCCAGGGGCTTACCGCTCCTGAAGTGCTTAAAAAGATTTTGGCCGACGACAAGTTTGAAGGCAAAGATGGGCGGCAAGTCGCGATCGTCGATGCCAAAGGGAATGTGGCGGCTTACACCGGCCCCAATGCTCCCAAGTGGGCGGGTGATCGGCAGGGCAAGACATGGTCGGCGCAGGGCAACATTCTGGTTGGCGCGCAGGTACCTGAATCTATGGGCAAGGCTTTTGACGCGACGCAAGGCGAGCTCGCGGAAAAACTGTTTGCCGCACTCAAGGCTGGAGATGCTGCCGGAGGGGACTCGCGCGGTCGACAGTCCGCGTCAATGCTGGTGGTGAAGAAGCTTGGCGGACGCAACATCAATAATGACCGCTACGTTTACATCAACGTCGATGACAATGCCGACCCTTTCACAGAGCTGCGCCGGCTACTGGACTTGAACCTGGCTTACAACTATGGCGACCAGACTTTCAAGGCCATTGAAGCCGGCAACATGCAGAAGGCGCGTGCGGCTTCACAAAAGGCGGTGCAGTATGCACCCAACCGTCCTGGCGGCCACATGACGCTGGCATTCCTCGACTATTTCACCGGAGATAAAGCGGCGTCGCTGGATGAGTTCGCGAAAGCAAAAGCGCTGAGCCCGAATGATTTTGAGAAGCAATGGAAGGAAGAAGTTGATTTTGACCGCTTCAAACCGATGGCAGCGGACAAGGAATTTTTGCAAAAGCTGTTTCCGAATGGAGTTCCGCAGTAATCACCTGTTGCGACCTGGCAAATCTCTTGGCATGCCTGTTCAGACTCGGACTAACGGCTTCCAGCAGTGAACTTGGTATAAGCTGTGGGATTGTGATGAAGCCTCTGATTTTTGCTCTCTGGGTTGTGTTTGCATTGGCCGGTCTGGGCGCACAGCAGTCTGCGTGGCAGCCATCGCCGGGACATACACAAAGCCCAATATGGCCGGGAAAGGCGCCTGATCCCCAGCCTGTCGCGGGGCCGGAAATCGCAACGACGGAAACGAAGGACTTAGTCGGCGGCAGGCGGTGGACTTACATCAGCAACGTTACACTTCCTACGCTGACCGTCTATTCGCCTGAGGGGAAAAATACGGGCGTTGCGGTAGTCGTGTTTCCTGGCGGAGGCTATCAGGAATTGGCCATTGATCTTGAGGGCACCGAAGTTTGTGATTGGCTAACCCCAAAAGGCATCACGTGTGTGCTGTTGAAATACCGCGTGACGGATGTGGGGCCGTATCCGAGATCGGGGCCGTATCCGGAATCACCCATGGCGCTGGAAGATGGGCAGAGGGCGGTGGGGCTGGTGCGCTCAAATGCGGCAAAGTGGCACATTGATCCGCACAAGATTGGAGTACTTGGTTTCTCGGCGGGTGGACATCTGGTGGCTGCGATCAGTACGCACTTTGAGAAACGCTTGTATCCGGTTGTCGACGCTGCCGATAAAGAGAGTTGCCGGCCGGACTTTGCGGTGGCGATCTTTCCTGGGCACCTATCCATTACGGCCGCGGAGTCGGATGCCAGGCAAGGCTCCAGAAAGTTTGTGGTTCGATATCCGGCGACTGCCGATAAACAGCTCGGATTGAATCCCGAAATTCCTGTCACCAACCGGACGCCGCCTACGTTTTTGCTGCAGGCGGAGAATGACCCGGTGGATAGTGTAAACAACTCGCTGGCATACTATATTGCGCTGAAGAACGCCGGTGTTCCCGTGGAGATGCATTTGTACGCGCAGGGCGGGCACGCCTTTGGCCTGCGGCGCACAAATTTTCCGATCACCGCATGGCCTCAGTTGGTGGAGACCTGGCTGGGAACAATCGGGATGATTTCAGAGTAGCTTGCTTCATGTGAGGATAAGTATCTAAACCGCTCCAGCGTTGACTAATGCGGCTCATTCCCCGGTTTTGTCGGCTGCGGCATCGCGAACGCTGCCCAGGACGATTGCTCCAACCCCCTCGCATTCCCTTCATTTTCCTGTTGATTTGCACAGTCACGGAATACCGCAGCCGAGGGTGGCCGCGCTCCACTGGTTCTTAGGTCTTTTGATTTTAGCTTTTGATTTTAAGATTTCTTGATTTTGACCCGGCTTGAGAGGCCGGGTTTTGCCATTTATTGGCTGCGACCCTCTGCCGATTCTTGGGTGGATTGGGTGACCTTGGGTGGAAATAAGTGTACATAGGGGGGAGGGAGGGGCATAAAAAAGATCGGGTGATCCGGTGATCGCGCGTGATCGGTTGATTGGAAAACCCGCGCATCGCCAAAGGAATACAATTTAAAGATCAATTGTCATGACGGATGGAAGTGCAATGCCTAAGACGCTCACCCAGGAAGATGTAATTGCTAAGGCCGGCCCTTTAAACCAGGAAGAGCTGCAGAACATCAACGCATATTGGCGCGCCGCGAATTATCTTTCCGTAGGGCAGATTTATCTTCGCGATAATCCGCTTTTGCGCGAGCCGCTGAAACTCCAGCACACCAAGCCTCGCCTGCTGGGGCATTTTGGAACCACGCCGGGGCTGAACTTTATTTACGCGCACATGAACCGCGTGATCTGCAAGAATGACCTGAATGCGATTTACGTTACAGGCCCCGGCCATGGCGGCCCCGGAATTGTGGCCAATACTTATCTGGAAGGTTCCTACACAGAGCTGTACCCCAATATCACTGAAGATGCCGCGGGCATGGGGCGCCTGTTCCAGCAGTTTTCCTGGCCCGGCGGAATTCCCAGCCATGCTTCGCCGGATACACCGGGCTCCATTAACGAAGGTGGTGAGTTGGGATATTCACTTCTACATGCGTATGGTGCGGCGTTTGACAATCCAGATCTGGTGGTCTGCTGCGTAGTGGGCGATGGCGAAGCCGAAACTGGCGCATTGGCCACCAGTTGGCACTCCAACAAATTCCTGAATCCGGTGCGCGATGGCGCTGTGCTGCCGGTGTTGCACCTGAATGGATACAAGATCGCCGGGCCCACTGTTCTGGCCCGCATTCCAAAAGAAGAACTCATCGATCTCTTCACCGGCTATGGATACAAGCCATATTTTGTTGAAGGCGACGATCCGCCGCTGATGCATCAACTGATGGCGGCCACGTTGGACAAAGTGCTGGCTGAAATCAAGGCCATCCAGAGTGAAGCGCGGGAAAACCCGGACTGGCAACGCCCGCAATGGCCCATGATTATCTTGCGCAGCCCCAAAGGCTGGACCGGACCAAAGTTTGTGGATGGCCTGCAGATAGAAGGAACATTCCGCTCTCACCAGGTCCCTGTGACTGATCTGAAAAACCCGGAACACCTGAGAATTCTTGAGCAATGGATGCGCAGTTACAAAGCGGAAGAGCTGTTGGATAGCAGTGGGAGGCTGATCTCTGAGTTGGCTGCGCTGGCTCCAAAGGGTAACCGCCGTATGGGCGCGAACCCTCACGCAAATGGCGGGCTGCTGCTCAAAGAGCTGAAGATGCCGGATTTCCGCCAGTACGCAGTGAAAGTAACACAGCCGGGCGGATCTTTTGATGAGTCCACCCGCGTGTTGGGACGGTTGCTGCGCGATGTGATTAAACTCAACCGGGAGAATGCAAACTTCCGCATTATGGGGCCGGATGAAACGGAATCTAATCGGCTGGGCGCGGTATTTGAGGTCACGAGCCGCGTATCTACGGCAGAAATATTTCCCAATGATGTTCAAATGAGCCACGATGGGCGCGTGATGGAAGTCCTGAGCGAGCACATGTGCCAGGGATGGCTGGAAGGCTATTTGCTAACGGGACGGCATGGTTTTTTCTCATGCTATGAAGCCTTTATTCATATTGTCACGTCGATGTATAACCAGCACGCCAAATGGCTGGAAGCGGTACGGCATATTCCCTGGCGCAAGCCCATTGCGTCACTCAACTACCTGCTTACATCACATGTGTGGAGGCAGGACCACAATGGCTTTAGTCATCAGGACCCAGGATTTCTTGATAACGCGGTGAACAAGAAGCCGGAACTGGTACGCGCGTATTTTCCGCCGGATGCCAACACACTGCTGTCCGTGGCTGACCACTGCCTGCGCAGTAAGAACTACGTGAACATTATTGTTGCCGGCAAGCAGCCTGAGTTGCAGTGGCTGGATATGGAGTCAGCGATCCAGCATTGCGCTGTTGGCATTGGAGTTTGGAAGTGGGCAAGCAATGATGGCGGTGAGCCCGATGCCGTTCTGGCCTGCGCTGGAGATGTGCCGACGCTGGAAATTCTGGCAGCAGTGTCACTGCTGCGTCAGCATGTGCCAAGCCTAAAGATTAGAGTTGTCAATGTGGTTGACCTGATGACCCTTCAGGCCGCCGGCGAGCATCCGCATAGCTTGAGCGATGAGCAGTTTGATGCTTTGTTTACCACGAATAAGCCTGTGATTTTTGCATATCACGGATATCCATGGCTGATTCATCGGCTGTGTTATCGCCGCCGCAACCATGACAACATGCATGTCCGCGGCTATAAAGAAGAGGGGACCACCACCACGCCATTTGACATGGTGGTACGAAACAATATGGACCGCTTTCAGCTTGCCATCGACACAATTGGCCGTGTGCCCGGCCTGAAAGCAGATGAAGCGGTCGCGCTATTCAAGAGTAAGTTGGTCGAACATAAAAAATATGTGGCATCGCACGGCGAAGACATGCCCGAAGTGATGAATTGGCGTTGGAGCCAAGGCTGAGAATGCGTCTTTTCGGCGGAGTCCGCTAGATGGACCACACCGTCCTGTGCCTGAATGGCGGATCTTCGTCATTAAAATTTGCGATTTACTGCATGTCTGGGCAGGCGGAAGAGCGCGTCCTGTCCGGAGCGATAGAAGCGATTGGTGCGGAAGGTGGCAGAATCAGTGTACGCGCCGGGAACAAGTTGCTATCTGACCAAAAGAGCGCGTTTGCAGATCACGCTGCTGCGGTAACCGCGATGTTTGCTGCCCTAAAAGAGCACAACGCTGGAAACCTGAATGGGGCAGGCCATCGGATTGTTCACGGCGGCCCGGATTTCATGGAGCCGCAGCGCATTGACGCAACGCTGAAAGATGCGCTCAAAAAGCTGGTCCCATTTGCGCCGCTGCATCTGCCCAGTCAGGTAGCGATGATTGAGGCGGTGGCTGCGCATTATCCTGATTTGCCCCAGGTAGCGTGCTTTGATACGGCATTTCACAGCCGAATGCCGGAAATTGCGCGGCGTTTTGCTTTGCCGGACAAATTCTGGGAGCAGGGAATCAGGCGCTATGGTTTCCATGGGCTATCTTATGAATTTGTTGCCGGGAAACTGGGAGATAAACTCGGCCATTGCACGATCATTGCTCATCTAGGCAATGGCGCCAGTATGGTGGCGTTGCAAGATGGCAAACCTATGGACACCAGCATGGGACTGACTCCGACAGGCGGTTTTATGATGGGAACCCGCAGTGGCGATCTTGATCCTGGAGTGCTGCTTCACCTGATCGAAACGGGATATTCCGGCAGCCAGTTGGAAGAATTGCTCAATCATCAGTCGGGACTTCTTGGCGTATCAGGCAAGACAAGCGAAATGCAGGTGCTTCTGGAAAACAGAAAGAAAGATCACGCTTCCGCCCTGGCCGTGGAGATGTTTTGTTATCAGATACGGAAATATATAGGAGCATACGCCGCAGTTCTTGAAGGCCTGGACACATTGATATTTACTGGGGGAATTGGCGAGCATGCTGGCGCGGTGAGAGCAGAAATATGCGATGGCCTGGATTTTTTAGGAATTGCGCTGGATGCCAGCGCCAATAATGGCAATGCTGAAATCATCAGTGCTCTAGGAAGCCGGTGTGTTGTCCGAGTGGTTGAAACGGATGAAGATCTGATGATCGCGCGGCATACCTGCAATGTAGCGTTTCAGGTTTATGGGAAGAATATCTAAATGAATTATCAGATCATTTCTGAAAACCGGGATTTCCTCGTTCTGCGCCATTATGAAACTAGATGTTCTTACTAGTTATGGTGGTATTTCGCATGCAGCAATCATCAAGGTTGCAATAGATGACTGCCATATAAGATATTTCTTATAAAAGTTCATTGAGTATATGGGTTGTAATTGTGCTCCGCTGGTTTAGAATGACTGCACTTCAATGAATAGCTGGCCTTGCAGTATTCCCATGGAGAGCGACCCTGATGCGAATTTTGATCGCAGAAGATGACGCTCCGCTTGCATCATTCATCGCTAAGGCCTTCAAATCTGAAGACCATATTACTGAAATCGCCGCCAGCGGCGACGAAGCATTGCGCTGCCTGCAGTCTGAAAAATTTGATTTGCTCGTTCTTGACCTGAACCTTCCGGTCATCTCCGGCAGTGAAGTTCTGAGCAAAGTGCGTGAATCGAATGCGGAGATTCCCATTCTGATTCTTACGGCGACAGATGAGGTGGCGGAACGTGTAGCCTGCCTTGATGCCGGGGCGGATGATTACCTGACCAAGCCGTTCTCATTCTCAGAACTTTCAGCACGCGTAAGGGCCGTGCAACGGCGCAAGAACAGCGCAGGCCAGACGCATCTGAAGGTGGCAGACCTTGAACTGGATTACATGCAGCGCACGGTGCAGCGTGCCGGACGGATCATTGATCTTACTCCCAAGGAATTTGGACTGCTGGAATATTTCATGCGTAACCCGGGCAGGCGGATCACCCGCAACATGATCATCGAGCACGTCTGGAAGCTTTCCCCAGACACAATGACGAATGTGGTGGACGTTTATGTGAATTACCTGCGCAAAAAAATCGACGAAGGCGCAAAAGTCAGGTTGATACGGACGGTCCGCGGTGTCGGTTACGAATTTGGAGTTTCTGATGCTCCTGATGGTGGAGAAGAGTAAGGCTCGAGCCGGACTGTAGAAAAATTTTGTGGTGGCGGCGAGATCAGACACGGGCCTGCTGGATCTGGAATAGGTGAATCACTTAAAGCATCTATTTGTTGTCCGGGGCATTTGAAGCATTTAATTCGTCCAGCGCCCGCTTTGCGTCCTCAGAGTTTGGATTAAGGATTAGAACATCCTGAAACGCCTTAATGGCATGGTTGCGCTGGTTGCTGAGCGCATAGAACCTGCCCAAATCCAGTAATGCCTTCTCATCACCGGGATGGTCCTTAACGTATTGTTCCTGAAACTCAGCCGCGCTCAAATAATCACCTGAGGCGGCTGTCTGGTTCACCAAAAACTGCTGAGCGGCGTCCTTATGCGTCTGAACGAGCTCACGGCCTCCGGCAGCCACCACCGCTGAAGTAACTAGCAGAGTTGCAACTTGTAACAGCTTGTTATTACGCGCAAAAGCTCCCATAGGCAGACCGATTAGTAGTCCTGTAACAAATCCGCCAAGATGGCACATGTTGTCAATATTTCCGGACATGCCGAGAGCGAAATTGAGTACGGCAAAAACAACCACACTGCTGAAAATGGCCTTCTTCTCGCCCGCAGGGATGTTAAGATCGCCGAACTTTACGCCCGCCATCACCGCGCCAACAATGCCAAAGATCGCTCCAGAAGCTCCCAATTCGCCGTGTTGCGGGTTATTAGCAATGCTCAGCAAAGCTCCGCCTACGCCGGTGATCATATAAATGGCAAAGGTCTGCCATTTACCGAAAAGCTGCTCTGAAAGGCGGCCCAAGCTCCAGAGACACCACATATTGAAGCCAATATGAAAGATATTGGCGTGCAAAAAACCAGCAGTAAACAAACGCCAGTATTCGCCGCTAAGCGTCAGCGGGCCATAGTTCACGCCCCAATTTCTCAGGTCAATCCCGGTCACCATGGGGATGAGATAGGCCAAAATGTTTATTGCCAGCAGCAAGGTAGTGGCTGGATATCGGCCCATGCCGCCCATGGCTATGGTTCGGCGCGCACGTCCGGTGGCCACTCCGGCGCAGCGATCACATAAGACCGGCGCAACTCCTTCTTCATTCACTGCAAGGGCAGTTCCGCACTTCAAGCAACTTGGCATCGTTATTACAGGATAGCAAGGAAGTCAAAATTTGACCTTAGCCAGCTCAGTCCTCGACCAGAGTTGCGGCCTGGCCTCACCGTGGGTTTTGCGGAGAGTAGTGGGTTGCGTGGTCTGTTGCCCTGCAAAGAGCCGCCAATCTTGTTAGAATTTTACTGTGGAACCTTCTTTACTTACCCGCTCTATCCAGAAGCGCCCCGATCAATGCAAGTTTGAAGGACGCATCCTTTTTTTGACTGAAGACCCAGAGTTGATCCGCCGACAGTTGGCCGGGGAAGACCTGCCGTGGGACACGAAGAACCCGCAGAATAATCCCAAACTGCGCGATGACATTTCCACGGACGAGATTACTCCGGCTCACATCTGCTTCTTTTTTGACGAGAAGCTGGGTGAATGGCCTTACACCGGAGTGAAATGCGGTAATGAAGTACCGATTAAGCGCGGTGACGTAAAGGCGGGTGGCTTTGTTGCTGCCGTAAGCGGGAAGCGCCGGGGGAAGGGATCGAGCAGGGAACAATCACCGTATGCGGAGTTGTGCGCAGGCATCAAACTGGTGATCGCGGAAAATATTGAGCGGATTTATAAGCAGAATTGCCAGAACCTGGGCGTGCTTACGTCAACAGATTTCGGTTTGATTGATAAGGTGCGCGGCGGAGAGGTGGTTCCGCTCAGCAAATTTACTGAAGGTGAAGATGACATCACACGGCAGATCATCGAGTACGGCGGCTTGTTCCCATTCAATGTAGCAAGGATGCAGAAGAAGGTTTTTCTGCCGCCGATCACTACGGCAAAACGGCCGATGACGATTGCGGAGAAGATTTTTGCCCGGCACATGCTGAATGCGGAAAATGTGCAGGGCGTGCAATATGTAAAACCCGCTGATTCAGGATTTGCCCGCACCGACTTGCGCTTCAGCCATGAGTATGTGACGCCGATGTCGGCTATCTTTTTTGAATATTTTGTGGGCAAAGATGCCAAAGTGAATGATCCGGCGACGATTCTGTTCTTCCGAGACCATCTGACTTTTCTGGACGAAGTGATTTCAGAAGAGAAGAAGAAGATGGGTCTGCTGGATCTGGCAGGGCAGCTCAAGTACAAGCAGGAAGATTTCGCGGCCAAGCAGGGGATCAAACTGCACGGCGAACTGAAAGACCGTAAAGGCTCTGAGGGAATTTGCCATTCGATTGTGGCGGAAACCTACGCGCTTCCGGGGCAGCTAAATGTTGGTTCGGATTCTCATACGCCACACGTGGGTGCCGTGGGCTGCATTGCTTTCGGCATCGGGACAACAGACGTTTTCAATTCATGGATCACGAAAGACGTGCGGGTAAAAGTTCCGGAGTCCGTGAAGGTGATTGTTCGCGGCAAGCGCAAGCCGAACGTAACGGCGAAAGATTACATTCTGCTGCTGCTCAGCATGGAGTACATCCGTAGCGGCAAGGCGCTGGCCAAAGTAATGGAATATTCAGGCGAAGCCATTGAAGAGCTGAGCGTGGATGAACGGGCCACGATGACCAACATGGCGGCGGAGATTGGCGGCTTTACCGGCATTGTCGCGCCCGACGAAAAGACGGTGGAGTTCCTGATGGAGCGGCGCGGGATGTCACGCGTGCAGGCGGAAAAATATTGCGACGGGCTGTTTAGCGATCCTGACGCGCAGTATGCGCACGTGATCGAACTCAACGCCGATGAGATTACGCCTATGGTGGCCACGCCGGGAGATCCCGGAAACGGCAAATTCATCCGCGACCTGAATACGCCTGTGCCGGTTGAGATTGCTTATGGCGGTACCTGCACGGCGGGCAAAAACGCGGACATGGATATGTATGCTGAAGTGCTTTCCAATGCCCTGCAACAGGGAAAGCGCGTGGCTGATTCCTGCAAGTTCTATCTCCAGTTCGGCTCACAGGAAACGCGGGAATACTGCGTGCGGAAGGGCTATCTCGATATCTTCAAAAAGGCAGGAGCGATTGTGATTGAGCCCAGTTGCGGCGCATGTATCAATGCCGGGCCGGGAGTTTCAACACGTCCTGACCAGGTAGTGATCAGCGCGCAGAACCGCAATTTCCCAGGCCGCAGCGGCCCGGGGCTGATGTATCTGGCCAGTCCTTATACGGTGGCTGCAAGCGCCGTGGCCGGATACATTGTTGGGTACGAGCCGAAGGGCAGGGAAGCGACGCCTTCCACGGCAGGACTGGAAAAGCTGGGCCGCAAGTAAACTAAGGCGGAAGTTACCGTAGAAGTACCCCACCGAATTTGTGGGCCTATTTTTCTACCAGTGTGACTTGTTCAACTTTATAGCCTTTGTCGCGCAGCATTGTTGCCACGCCTTTATTGCCGACAATATGCGCAGCGCCCACCACCACGAAAACCGGGTCCTTGCCTTTCAGGTATTCGTCCAGCTTGCCGGCCATTAAAACATTGCGATCATCCAGGAGCTTCTTGGTGAGGCTCTTTGAACCCATGTCGGCTTCCTCTTCCATGATTTTCTCAAGAGCGTCAGGATCGCCAGAGACATACGCGGCTTGTATCCGCTGGATCATGTCTTTGGTTTTGTCGCCATTTTTCAGGATAGTCAGGAGCATGTCCTGCTGTTCCTCTTCGGTGGCGTCGGCGAAGATTGCAAGCTGAGATTCTGCGGTCTCAAGTTCATCGATGCGTTGCGGGGGCTTGCTCTCATTCAGGAAGTGCATGTCGATCCCCAATCCAGGATCTTCACCAGCCTGCTGCCATGCCATGGCGGCTATGGTCACAGCCACTACCCAGGGCTTGAGCTGCTCCATTCCCATGCGCGGAACGTTATGCCTGGTGCAGTAATCATCCAGGGTGGCCAGGGTCTCTTTGGAAAGATGCTTCGTAAGTGAATCGCCACCGGTATACATGCCGTATTTCTGCACCAGAGCCATGGTTTTAGCCTGGTCCACGTTCTTCACATTGATCTCCACGGCCAATACTTTGGCGGCGGTGAATGCTGATTCCACTTCTTTGGGAAGCGGATACATGCCCGCGTCTCCTACGTGGATTGACCCAACCAGATAGAGCGAGGTGGTAGGCGAAGTGGCCTTCCACATTAGGAAGCGGCGCGGCTTGAGCTGCGCAGGCGCGGGCTGCTGTGCCTGGGCGACGCCCATAAATGCAATCAGGGCTATCAGAAATAGATAAATTCGGCGCCGCTTGAACATGAAATCTCCTTCGTGAACGGGACCACGGGTGGTGAAGAGATGAAGGTGATTATAGTCTGGAGATACGCCTCCGCCGAACCGCGAGGCGTTGTCCTTTGGGTAGGAGATTCCGGCATGTAGACAATCTACTCCCATGGATGTAGGCTATCTACATGCCACGGAACCTACGCTATCAAAATCGGATTGAGCTGCTGCAAGGGACGCTCGATTTGCTCGTCCTGCAAACCCTGCGCTGGGGGCCGCAACATGGCTATGGCATCAGCCAGGCCATACGCAACAATTCCCGCGAGCTATTTCAAGTCGATACAGGCTCGCTGTATCCGGCGCTGCATCGGCTGCAAAAGCAGGAATGGATAGACGCCGAATGGAAAGTTTCAGAAAACAAACAGCGCGTGAAAGTCTATCGGCTAACGGCTCTGGGCAAAAAGCAACTTGCTTCTGAACGGTCACGATGGAAACAGTTGATGCAGGGAATGGCCGGCATATTGAATCCCAACGCGGAGGAGTCCAAGGCATGAGCTTGTGGGACCGTGAAAAGCGCGAACAGGAACTAGACGAAGAAATTGGCAGCCATTTGCGCATGGCCGAGCATGACCGCATGGAACGCGGACAGACGCCGGACGAAGCCCGCTATGCCGCGCGCCGTGAAATGGGCAATGTGAGCCTGATTAAAGAAGTAACACGCGGTATCTGGGGAGGGAACTGGGTGAGCACCATGATTCAGGATTTAAGATACGGCCTGCGTGTATTGCGCCGGAATCTGGGCTTTAGCTTGATTGCCGTGCTTACGCTGGCCCTGGGCATCAGCGCCACTACAGCTATTTTCAGCGTTGTCTATGGCGTTCTACTGCGTCCGCTCCCTTATGACAAACCCGAGCAGCTGGTGCGGGTATGGGAAAAAAATGCCAGCGGAAAGCGCATGAACCTGGCTGATCCCAACTTTTTGGACTTCCGTAGCAGGAACCATTCACTTCAGGGAATGGCCAGCTTCTACTCGGAACTGGCGTTGGTTTCCGGTGGATCGGAAGCGAAGAGGCTGATGGTGGCGTCAGTCTCTAGCGATTTTTTCCCACTGATGCGCGTATCGCTGGTAATGGGCCGCGGCTTTGCTCCGGAAGACCAGCATCCGGGCGCCGGCCCAGTGGCGCTGGTGAGCTATAACTACTGGAAGCAATACCTGAATTCCACGCAGCACCTCTCTGCCGTGAAGCTGCGGGTGGACATACACTCGGCTTCCGTCATTGGCGTGGTGCAGCCCGGGTTTCGTTTTCCTGAAGACTCAGATGTCTGGATACCGCAAGAGCTGTATTCGATAGTGCCTTCGCGTACGCGCACAACTCCCAGGTCATCTCGCGCCTGAAAGATGGAGTTCCGCTGTCGCAGGCCCAGGATGACCTTACTGCGATCGCTCACTCCATCAAGAAACAATACGGCGACGATGCGGACCTGACCGGCGTGTTCGTAGTCAAACTGCAGGATGCGCTGACTGGCACTGTACGGCCGTCATTGCTGCTCCTGCTGGGAGCGGTTGGATTTCTGCTGCTGGTTGCGTGCGCGAACGTCATGAATCTATTGCTGGCGCAAGCCTCGGCCCGTGAGTCTGAGCTTGCCATTCGCGCGGCGCTGGGCGCTTCCCGCGGACGCATGGTCCGGCAGTTCATGGCAGAAACGCTTCTGCTTTCCCTGGCCGGTGGTGTGGTGGGCGTGATTGCTGCGTTCTGGGGCGTGCAGGGACTGCTGCGGCTGGCGCCTTCGGGAACGCCGGGGCTCGCCGGTGTGTCGATCAACATTCCGGTTTTGCTATTCGCTATGGCGCTTTCGTTTCTTGTGGCCATGGCCCTGGGAACATTTACGGCCCTGCGCTCCAGTTCAGATGATCTGCGTACGGCGCTGGCTGAAGGCGGACGTGGAAGCGCCGGCAGCCTGAGCGCTCAATTCATCGGTCGCAGCATTGTCGTTATGCAACTAGCGATCACTATGACTTTGCTGATTGGCGCCGGGTTGCTGGGCCGCAGCCTGATGCGCGTTCTTTCCGTCAATCCTGGCTTTCGCACGGAACATGTTGTCACCATTGATTTGGCGCTGCCAAGCGCCTTTGACCTGAATTTGAAAATACGACGAGTGCAATTTTTAGAACAATTATTCAGCCGCCTGCGCGCACTGCCCGGAGTAGAAGATGTTGGCGGCACCAATGCCCTCCCGCTGGAGACGGGCATTTCTTCTTATGGTGGCTTCGCGGTCATGAACCCACAGCAGATTTCGCCTAAGACGCAAGAACTGATTACCCGCGCCACACGCGCCAATGTTTGGGAAGACGGTGCTCTATCGAAAGATCTTTCCGGCTTCTTTGAGCAGATCTTCCGCAATCCCACGCAACTCGGCTCAGCGGATTATGCGTCCGTGAGCGAAGGCTACTTCCGCAGCCTGGGAATTCCGCTGCTGCGCGGCCGTCTTTTTGATGACCGCGATACCATGGACGCGCCGCACGTGGCCGTGATCAGCGAATCGGTGGTGCGCGAAAAGTGGCCTGGCCAGGACCCCCTCGGCCGCACGATTGAATTCGGCAACATGGATGGCGACCCGCGGCTGCTTACCATCGTCGGCGTGGTTGGCGACGTGCGTGAGAGCAACCTGGAAACGCCGCCGCGTCCCACAATTTACGTAAATTATCGCCAGCGGCCACAAGCTACCACCCACTTCAGCGCCGTCGTCCGCACTGCGGGAGATCCCGCAGCCGTGATTTCTTCAGCGCGAAAGATTGTCCACGACTTGGACCCTGACGTTCCGCCCAGCACCAGCAGTTTCGCCACTATATTCGCCGCTTCCACCAGCGCGCGCCGCTTCAATCTGGTTCTGTTCGGCATCTTTGCCGGCACAGCGCTGCTGCTGGCCATTGCGGGCATTTATGGCGTCCTTGCGTATTCTGTGGCTCGGCGCACGCGTGAGATGGGGGTCCGTATGGCTTTGGGCGCGAGCGCCGGAAATGTGATGCGCCTTGTTCTGGGCCAGGCAATGGTTACGGCAGCCATTGGCGTTTTTCTAGGACTGGTGGGTTCGTTTATCCTCACCCGTTTTCTGCAATCTATGCTGTTTGAGGTCGGCGCTGCCGATCCGCTCACATTTTCGGCGGTAGCCCTCTTGCTGATTGGCGTAGGGCTGCTCGCTTCTTATCTGCCGGCGCGGCGCGCTACGAAGGTAGATCCTATTGTGGCGTTACGGTATGAGTAACGTTGAAGCCGTGATGCGTGTTTGTGAGTCGAGGATTTGCTTCACTCCGAATGTTTGCGTGGATAGAGAAGCGCACAGCAAAGCCGTGCCGCACCTGCAGCGCTCAATCCTTTTTTCTTTTTACTCAGGGCTCACATGCCAGGGCTAAACAATTCCGGCTCTTCGGGGCTGCTCCGTGGTAAGCCCCACCGCTTCCTATCTGCGTTGCTCTGCGCCAATCTGCGGCAAACTCCTTCTTCTCCGCGCCTCCGTGTCTTCGTCGTGAATCCTTCTTCTGATCCGCGTCTATCCGTGTTGACCGGGGTAAGGTTTCCTAAATCCCATCCCAACATCGCCGAACTAAAAAAACATTGTCATTTCAGGTTTCGCTTTGTCACGATTCGGCGCATTTCATTTAATATGCATCCGTGGCCATACGTGAAATTCATGTGACGGGATACCGGTCAGTCCGCAACCTGCGGCTCCATTTGAGCCAGATCAACGTGCTGACGGGCGCCAACGCTACAGGCAAGACCAATCTTTATAACTCCGTGTTCCTGCTGGCCAAGGCGGCCGCCGGAGGCTTTGCCCAGGTGATTGCAGAAGAAGGCGGCATGCCTTCCGTGCTGTGGGCCGGAGCGCGCAAGAGCCGGTCTCTTGGCTCCATCCGTATGGAAGGCGTTCGGATGACGCTGGGCATCAAAACCGATACTTTTTCTTACGAGCTTATTTGCGGCCTGCCCAAGCAGAGTTCCGGGGAAAAGTCCGCGTTCTCGCTCGATCCTGAAGTTAAGGAAGAGCGCGTCTGGATGGACACGCCTCACGGCATTAAAGTCACGTTTTTTGAACGTTCGCCCAAAGGCGCATGGATTTTGGACAACGACGAACGGCTGGCGGATTACTCAGGCGAGCTTCTGCCTACCGAATCGGTGCTCTCGCAGCTTCGTGAGCCTCATCTTTATCCTGAGCTTTCGTCGTTGCGCACGGAGATGAGTCGCTGGCGCTTCTATCACCATTTCCGCACGGACGCCGAATCTCCTCTACGCCATCCGCAGGTAGGTGTTCGCACACCTGTGCTGGCGCACGATGGGCGCGACCTTGCCGCAGCGCTTCAGACCATCAATGAAGTGGGTCAGTCACAAGACCTGCATGAGGCGATACGCCAGGCGTTTCCCGGATCGTCGCTGGAAATTGAGCATGATGAAGATAGTGGGATGTTTGCCGTCCTGTTGCGAATGCCGGGATTGAGGCGTCCTCTGCGCGCGCGTGAACTTTCTGATGGCACATTGCGCTACCTGTGTTTGTTGGCCGCGCTGCTCAGCCCACATCCTCCGTCACTGCTGGCGCTCAATGAGCCGGAAACCAGCTTGCACCCTGACCTGCTTGAGCCGTTGGCCAAGCAGTTGGTAAACGCCGGCAAATACTCACAGCTTTGGGTGGTGACGCATTCGCAGCGTTTGGCGGAACTGGTGGAGAAGTTCTCCGGTGAAGCTCCCATCAGGCTGGAAATTACCGGCGGGGAAACGCGCGTTCAGGGCCAGCGCATGATCGATGACACCGAAGAAGAAGCCGGATAATTCGACCCGCGCTATCTCGTCAGGACTCCGTCACTACTTCGCGCGGAACATTCCGAGTAGTTCCCATGGGAACCTGCAATCCCGGCATCGGGCTGGACGTAAACAGCCGGCGGCAGGGCTTGGCCAGCCATCGCGCCCATGAACTGGACCGGCTGCGCCGCGCGCTGTCCGTGGAGATGCCGGTCCCAGCGTACATCTGCCGGTAAAGCTTTGAGATGAAAACAAAAGCCAGCCGGGACTTGAAGTTGGGTGTGCAACTGGATCGCTTCCAGATTGATTTGAGGTTGTAGAAACGGTCCCACACTCCCTGTGTCCGCATCCGGATTTCATCACAGCTCATCACCGGATGCTCCATAAACATCTTGGGACGAATGCTGGCGGGAATCAGCCAAAAGCGGCTCAACGGGATATCGTTCACGCGCGCGGAATCTGGCTGGGCTTTTTCCCACTTCTCAAAATCCACAGTGCCGGGGAAGGGCGTGAGCATCACAAACTGGGCAAAGGTCACGCCCGCGCGTTGTGCCAGGTCAAGAGTGGCGTCAAACGTGGATGGCCGGTCTGAGGGGAGCCCAAAAATGAATGAGCCAAGAATATGTATGTTGTGAGTTTTAAATTCCTGGAGCCGTCGGACCAATTCCTCTCCGGAGAAATTGAAATCTTTATACACATCTTTCAACCCTTCCGGTGTCACCGCTTCCACGCCAACAAGCGCGCCCTTGATGTGAGCGGCATGCATGGCATCCAGAAACTGCGGATCCTCAGCCGCTTCCATCGTAATCTGCGTGAAGAAAACCATGTCTTTGGGCAAGTTGGCCAGGCGCGACATTAATTCAAAGCGTTCACTGCGGATCGCCTTCAGCTCCGCTACCCGAACATGATTATTTTGCCGCTCCGCCAGCCGGATGTCCGTAAGCGAGACAGGGTAGAAATTATCGTCGGCCAGGGCTATATAACGATAGCCAAGCCGCCGCAGTTCCACGATCTCCTGAATCACGGCGTCAGACGCGCGCTGCCGAGGCTTCTGGCCGTCAGTACGCCACACGGAGCAAAATGAACAGTGCTTGGGACAGCCGCGAACGGTCTGGACTGAGGCCCACATATATCGGCCGGGCGGCAGCATGTCCCAGCGGGCAGATTTGAAGTGTTCAGCGCCCACGCGCCCGCCCTCATAAATTCGTTTTAATTTCCCGGCGACACAATCTCCCAGCGCGTCCGGCCACGCTTGATCGCCATCGCCTTTTACCACGGCATGGGCGCCACCTCTTTCGAACGCTTCTTCCTGGTAAAGCGTCGGATGGATGCCCCCAAAAATGACCGTCGCGCCGCGTTCACGCGCCATGCGTCCCAATTCATAGCCACGTAGCGCGTTTCCGGTATGGACGCCTATGCCCACAATATCGCCTGTCTCAATGCTCAAGGGGTCAATGTGTTCCAGGGTTTCGTCACAAATAACAGGATCACCGAAGGAGGTTGGTGTTGCAGCGGCAAGAACGTAAAGCCAGCGGGGAGTAATCACTGCCGTTCCGAACGCAGTATCGCTCGGATTCACTAGGTGCACCTTCATTGGGCCTCTTCTGCAAGATCATCGACGTCTATCCCGTTGATATGCAGTTCCAGTATAACTGTTTGTGATCTCCTCAGTATCGAACAGATATGCGAAAGGGAGTTAGATTTTCAGTACGCTTGCGGAATGGTCAGCAAAATTGCCCTAAAGCCCTACTTTAAGTGCTTCAGCATCTCTTTAAAAGCTGGTGTCCCAGATTTGCCCAGCAGTTCATAGATCATCATTTCAGTCGAAGAGAGAACAGCGCCTGCGGCCTGCATACGATTCAAGCCCAGCTTCCAGTTCAGCTCGGTGCGGGAGCTTACCGCATCTGCAGCAACGTGAACGTTTAACCCTTGGTTTAAGGCTCCCAGAGCTGTTTGGGTTACGCAGATATGTGACTCCATGCCGCACAGCAGCAGCGTAGTTCGGTTCTCCAGGGTGCCAACCATCGAGCAATATTCTCCATTGCCAAAGCAGCCAAATTCCAGCTTGTCCACAGGCTTCATGTCCGGGAGAAGCGAGGTGATTTCTGCCACAGTCGGGCCCAAACCTTTGACATATTGCGTGCTCACGATTGTTGGCAGCGAGAGAATATCGGCCAGCCTAACCAGAAGCTGGGCATTGCGAACCAGCCGCTCCTTTTCAAAGATGGGCGGCAGCAATTTTTCCTGTATATCGATGATGGCCAGCGCGCAATCATCCGGACGCAGCAGCCGCCGGGCGGCGGAATTGGCAGCGGTATCAATGGAAGCAGTGACCATTTTAGAATGCACCTCTCATTGTGGTTCTCAAATCACCCATGTTCATCATGTGCCGGAATCGCTTGCGGTTTCTGCGTCTGGCTCAACTGCCATGCTGTGGTTTGCCAGTTGTCTTTGGCTACAGCGCCTTTGACCCATGGAGGCAGTTCCAACCGCAGGTATCTCGCCAGTGACAGCGCATAAGGTTCATATAGTCCGCGCAGACGGCCAAGTTCTGCTACGGCGCTATCGCCATCGGCCAGAACAAAGCCGTCAACGTGAAGGCGTTTGCGCAGATCGTCCAGGGTTTCCTGCGGCAAGCGGTTGATAATTACATCTTTGGCGGGTGGAGCGCCAAAAACCTGGCTCAAGTCCACCAGAGCGTGCCGTGCAATGGCAAACGTCATCCGTGCCTGATACTGGCACATGCCTTCCAGTCCAACCATGGCCAGAGCGCATACATCGAGGATGGCTGTGAGCGAAGCGATCCATGATTGATTGTCATGCTGTGAACGGAAGTAGGCCAGCACGGGGTAAGAAAGGTGGCTTTCCATCAGGTCAGCCGACCATACCTCCCAGTCTTGCAGCAGTTCGGTCAGGGCTTCCATGCCATCCACCCCGGCTTGCCGCCGCAACATTTCATAGGCCGTCGGTGGAGAGCCGGCACGGGCGTCCAACAGGGAAATCGTGACTTCTCGCCGTGAAAATGCCTGATAAAGCACAGGCAGATAACCAATAACCAGCGCCAGATAGCCAAAGCCGATGCCTGCTTCCAGCACCGTAATAAAGCGACCCAGCGGTGAAGCGGGTAGAATATCGCCCAAGCCGAGAGTAAATAACGTTGTGCCGCTCAGGTACAGGGCATTGCCCAGATCGCTGCCAGAAAGCGCTCCGGACAGTTTGTTCTGCAGTCCATAGTGCAATAGCCCAAATCCGATTAATAATGTCACGGCCCATAAAGCGAGCAGCAAAAGCAAAGATAGCGGTCCATAATAGCTGAGTAGGGAATCGTGCTTTTTCTTGGTGCCGCGCCTCAAGGCCAGCCAGCACCATGGCTGCCAGGTGGAACGGTAAAAGAGTCGAGTCAAGCGGAACTGCCGGGTCACACGGCGAGGAAGCACAATGGTTTCAAACGTCTCCCACAGAACCATTAGGATCAGCAGCACACCGAGAATGATGTCAAAAAATTTGAGCAAACCGGATCCCCCTTTGACAATAGATTATCGAGTATGTGGAAATGGTGCAGCTGTAATTGGTTCTGCAATGTCCCTTTGTTCAATTAAATCGGTGAGATATACTTGCCCGGAATTTTTTCACAGAGGCTTATGAATTTTCTTAAACACCCTGTCATTCCTTTGCTGGGCCGCCTCATGATGATGTATATCTTTGCCACCAGCGGGCTTAGCAAAGTTTTTAGCTGGTCTGGCAATATCAGCTACATGAGCACGCGGCATCTGCCAATGATTCCATTGTTGCTCGCTATCGCCACTCTCATTGAATTGGGCGGGTCAATCTGCCTGATCACAGGATATCAGGCGCGCTTGGCCGCTTTTATCATGTTCCTTTACACAGCCGTTTTGACTATCATATTTCACAATTATTGGGCTTTTTCTGGACAATTCGCGGGCATGCAAGAAACGCACTTTCGCAAAAACCTGGCCATCATGGGCGGTTTGCTGATTCTGGCCTACTCTGGTCCGGGTCGATGGTCTTTGGGTACCGATTCCAAAGATTAGAACGGAATAACGACAGACCAATCAAACCGGAAAGTTCAACATGTACAGATATAAAAGTTAGCAAATATGCATGAATTCACTTGGGAAAATGCAAATTTCCGCAAATAATTCATGGAAGTAGTAGAAGAGGGCATGTAATCAAGTGAAATCGCTACTGCACCAGCTTTTGGCCCATCCCTATCTTGTGCTGCTGATCTCGGGTTTATTGGAGAGGGTTGGCGCACCCTTATTGTTTTCCCCGGTCCTGATCGCCGCAGGAGCACTGGCGGCAGGCGGACAATTGCGCTTTGACGTCGCCGTCTGGATCGCCCTTGCCACCTGCCTTATTGGTGACGCCTTATGGTATGAGCTGGGCAGGAAGAAAGGTGACTCGGTTCTTTCCATGCTCTGCCGCATCTCGCTGGAGCCTGATAGCTGTGTTCGCCGTTCCAAAGTGTTTTTTGAGAAAGGCGCTAACCGTACGTTGCTTTTATCCAAATGGCTGCCGGGAGTTTCCCACGTTGTCCCCGCAGTGGCCGGTTTGTCTGGAATCGAACGCCAGCACTTTTTTGTAATGAACACCGCCGGATCAGCCCTTTGGATACTGGTGCTAATGCTTGCCGGATACCTGCCTGTGGAGCGGATACACGTTGCGCACGCCGTTGCCCCTATCATCTTTGAAGCCAGTCTGGCCGTGCTGGCAGCAAACATCGGCATTAAATATTATCAGCGCCATAAGTTCCTTAAAGAGCTGTACAAATCGCGCATCACTCCGCAGGACGTGCGCCAGATGATAGAAGCTGGTGAGCGGATCGTGATTCTTGACCTGCGGCATCAGCTCGACTCGGTTGCCGATCCGCGAACTCTGCCCGGAGCCGTCCGTGTTTTGCCCGCTGAAGTTACCAGCCGCGCGGACACGCTTCCCCGGGACGAAGAGATCATTCTCTACTGTACTTGACCAAACGAAGCCACTAGTGCCCGTGTGGCACAGCAACTGCAAAAACTTGGGATTACGCGCGTGCGACCGTTGCAGGGCGGCTTTGCTGCGTGGAAGGAACTTGGCTACCCTCTGGCCGAGCCCACGGATGTTGCCTGGGCAGCCTCATTGCGCTGAAAAGAACAGCGTTCAACGTATTAAACCTTCTTTGATGTCCTGCTCCGCTTGCCGGATATTCTCCGGTTTCCCAAGATCGCGCCAATAATATTCGTCCGTCCGGAATGCCAGCACTTTTTCACCTTGCGCTGCCAGCCGCAGATATGCTGGCACAATGGAGAACACTCCTTCTTCTGTCAGCATGGGGAAGATTCGGGGAGAGATCACGTGGATGCCGGTAAATGCCAGCTCTGTTATTTCCTGTGCAGGACGAACCATCTCAGTCTTCTGCTCGTTTACAAATCGTCGACCGCATAGCCCATGCTGCTCGTCGAATAACAAATAACGCGAGGTCTTGCGCTGCTGGACTGCAAGTGTCACCAGCGCGCCGCTTGCGTTGTGGAACTCCATCATGCGGTGCAGATCAATAGAGCTGATGACATCAACATTGTGAAGAATGAACGGTGTTTCGGCGTCTGGCGTATCTCCTTTTAGAAACCATGCCGCCTGTTTTAGCCCGCCGCCTGTGTCCAGCAAGACTTCCTCACGCGAAAACTCAATGCGCATGCCGTAGCTTTTGGCGGCCTTGACCTTTTCGATCACCTGATCCGCGTAATGATGCACATTGATTATTACTTCCTGAATTCCAAACTCGTGCAGGCTTGAGAGCGTGATTTCCAGCAAAGTGTGCCCGTTAACTTCAACCAATGCTTTAGGTCGATCATTGGTGAGCGGACGTAAACGCGTCCCCAGCCCGGCAGCCAGGACCATAGCTTTCATCTGCCCATTTTCTCCAGCTCAATATGCCGCAAAACTACTTCCACGCCTTCCTGGTCGCGCAGATGCTTGGCGAGTTGCTCTGCCAAAAACACCGAACGATGCTGCCCGCCGGTACAGCCAAATGACACGGTCAAATTCTTGAAGTTCCGGCTTTGATAGTTGCTGATACTGGAATCCACCAGTGACATCACATTCGCCAGAAACTGGTGAACGCTCTCCTGGTTGAGGTAATCGATTACTGCCGCATCTTTTCCTGTGAGTTCCTTGAATCGCTCTTCACGTCCAGGATTGGGAAGACTGCGCGCATCAAAAACAAATCCGCCGCCATGTCCAGTCTCGTCCTTGAGCGGTCCTCCGCGATGGAATGAAAAACTACAGATCCGAACCACCAGCGGCTCTGTATGAGCGGCTTCCTTGATCGTCCTTTCGGGTATAGCAGCCTCTGCGAGTTTGACTGTCTGCGCTGTGAGGGCCAGCAACTTCTCTGAGGCAACAATGCTTTTGAATGCGTTGGTCAAAGCAGGCAGCGCAATGGGCAAGGTAGCATGTTCCAGCAGCCAACTCAGGTTTTTCAGCGCATAAGGCACACTTTGCAGGAAGTGGGCTTTGCGTTCATAAAAGCCGCGAAACCCGTATGCACCGAGCGCCTGCATGATGCGAACGTAAACAAACGCATAGTAATGATGCATGAACGTGTCGCGGTCGACGGTGCTAAAGCTTCCCAGCGTCTCGATATAGTGGTCGAGCAGTTTCTGGCGCAAAGCAGGCGGCAGGTCAGCTTTCGCGTCATAGAGCAGGGAAGCGATATCGTATTGCAGCGCGCCTTTGCGCCCACCCTGATAATCCAGGAAAATCGGCTGTCCATTGCTCAGCATTACATTCCGCGACTGGTAATCACGATAGAGAAAATAATCCCGTGAGGCAGTCAACAGGAACTTGGTCAAGCGGCTGAAGTCATTTTCCAACGCTTGTTCACTGAACGGAATGCCCGCGAGCCGCAGAAAATAATATTTGAAATAATTCAGGTCCCAGGCAATGGATTGGCGATCAAAGCTGGAGCGCGGATAGCACACCTTATAATTCAGATCGCGTGCGGCCTCAATCTGAAAACGGGGAAGCGTGGACACCACCTTCTTGTAGGCTTCCACCACAGGGGTCGCGATGTTCTCACCAGTCCGATTCTTTACCAGAAATTCAAACAGCGTCAGGTCGCCAAGGTCCTCTTCCAGATATGCGCCATGAGCCAGGTCGTCGGCATAAATTTCAGGCACGGGCAGACCGTAGCGACGGAAATGCCTGGAGAACTCAAGAAATGCGACATTCTCTTCGCGCACGTTATAGAGAATGCCGATGGCGCGATGATCGTCTTTTGCCAATCTCACGATCCTGCGTCCTGAACCTCCAAGCTCCCCTTGAAGCGGCTGGACGTGGTCCGGCGCAGAATGGAAGTACCGCTCAAACAGCTCTTTAAGGACCTCAATGGACATTGATCTCCACAACCCAGGCGGAATCACGCGCAGACAGTAAAGATATCATTTTCGACGTGATTTCAGAGATTCAGGAGCACCGAATCAGGCGCTTGCAGGGCTATATGCGAGCTGATTTCAAACACGACAAGAAAATTGCGCCAGACGGCAACCGGTATATTATTTGGAGCATGTCAGACTTTCCCATAGACCAGGTTCGCGCCGCATTCCCGGCGCTGCAAGATGACTTCATATTCTTTGATAATGCGGCTGGCGCGCAGTCTCCAAAAGCTGTGCTGGATACCGTGGCTGACCATCTTCTTCGCAGGAATGTTCAGCGCGGCGGACGATACCGCCATTCGCAGGAGGTGGATGCCGCCATCGCCAAGGCGCGGGAGAGCGTTGCCCTGCTGGTAAACGCACGCCATCCAGACGAGATTTCTTTTGGCATGAATGCGACTTCTTTTATGCGCCTTATAAGCATTGCCATTGGTCAATCGCTGAAAGAACGCCGCGAAATTATTGTGACCGATCTCGACCATGAGGCAAACATCGCCGTCTGGCTGGCGCTTGAGCGTGAAGGCGCAAAGATTATCTGGTGGCATTTTCGAGAGGATGGCCGCCTTCACCCTGAGGATTTGGACGCGCTGCTCTCCTCGCGCACTCGTATCGTCGCCTGCACGCTGGCATCAAATGCGATCGGATCAGTGCTCAACATCGCTGAAGTTTCGCGCCGTGCTCATGCCGCTGGCGCAGAAGTCTTTGTTGACGCCGTGCATTACGGACCCCATGGGCCAATTGATGTGCAGGCGTTTGACTGCGATTACCTGGTTTGCTCTGGTTATAAAATTTTTTCTCCTCACATGGGATTTCTTTGGGGCCGACTGGAGACGCTGAATGCGCTGCCCACTTTCCGCGAAGACTTTGTGCCCGATACGACGCCAGCCAAACTGGAAATCGGGACCTATATATATGAAAACGTGGCTGGCATGGACGCCGCCGTGCGCTACCTGGAAGACCTGGGGCGCAAGATAAATCCTGCCGCAACGTCCCGTCGCGCGTCGATTGTCGCTGCTACTAAGGCAATTCGAAGTTATGAAGCCCAACTCTCTTGCGCCATGCTGGATGCGCTCTCGAAGGCGAAAGCCGTTGTGTATGGCATCACCGCAAGAGACCAGATTGCGCAACGAACTCCAACGTTATGTTTCAACCTTCCCGGCATTTCGCCGGCGCAAGTCACAGAAGAGCTTGCGAAACAAAATATTGGCGTGCGTGATGGTCACATGTATTCGCCTCGGCTGATGAAGCGCTTGGGACTCACCAAAGAAAGCGGAGCAGTCAGGGCATCATTGGTGCATTACAACACACTGGGAGAGATCCAGAAGTTCGGAAGCGCGCTGGCTGAAATCACCGCAGGCGCCCATGACTAACCAAGAGCCTTCAGCGGTCGGGGGCGCAGTAGCAAGTGAAAAAATTCCGCTGCCGCAGGCAGAGGGTCTCCATCGACGATTGAATCAACGGCAGCTCACCATGATGGCGATCGGCGGCGCCATCGGCGTGGGATTGTTCCTGGGCAGCAGCGTAACCATTCACCTGGCTGGTCCCGCCGTTATTATTTCTTATCTTCTCGGGGCTGGCATTGCTTTGATCATGTCTTATGTGCTCACTGAGATGGCTGTTGTTCATCCGGTGGCCGGTGCATTCGGAGTTTACGCAGAGAAGTACCTCAACCCCTGGGCAGGATTTTCCGTCCGCGCCACTTACGGCGTCGCGCAGGTCATCGCCATTGGCGCTGAAGTTACCGCTGCCGGAATCTACCTTTCTTTCTGGTTTCCGAATGTCCCGCAATGGATCTGGCTGGTGTTGGTTTCAGCCGCGCTGGTGGCACTGAATGGGATGCAGGTCAACCGACTGGGCGAATTTGAATACTGGTTTGCGCTGATCAAGGTGACCGCCATTGTCGCTTTTATCATTGTGGGGCTGGCCCTGATTTTTGGCGTTGGTGGGCGGCACGCGCTTGGATTGGCTAATCTCACGCAACACGGCGGCTTTTTGCCTGCCGGTTGGAAAGGCGTTTGGCTTTCACTCACCATCACGGTCACCAGTTATATGGGAGTGGAAATTATCGCTGTTACCGCTGGCGAGGCCGAGCGCCCGGAAGTTACGATTCCGCGAGCCATGCGGAACATTGTTTATCGGCTGATTGGATTTTACGTGCTGGCAATTGCGATTATGGTCACAATGGTCCCGTGGAACCAGAGCAGCGGATCGTCCACGCTTTCCGGCAGCCCGTTTGTTACTGCTTTCGCGGCGGCGCACATACCCTTCGCAGCGGCGATTATGAATTTTGTAGTGCTCACGGCTGCGCTCTCCAGTGTAAACACAAATCTTTATCTTGCCACCCGGATGCTTTATTCACTGGGGCGTGGCGGCTATGCGCCTGCATGGATCGGCAAGGTAAGCGGCAACGGCGTTCCGCATCGCGCACTCATGGCTTCAACCGCTGGGATTGTTGCAGCCATTCTGCTGGCCATCTTTGCGCCGAAGAACGCGTTTCTCATGCTGTATGGGACAGCGGTCGCCGGAATGCTTTTCGTGTGGCTGGTGATTCTCAATACGCACCTTCGCTTCCGCAAGGCCATTTCGCGCGAGCGGCTGTTGAGTCTGCCCATGCGGTTGCCCGCACATCCATTTTTTACCGTGCTGGGTATTGTGTTGCTGCTCGCGATCTCGATCACCACTTTCTTTGTGGATGGATTGCAATGGTCGGTTCCAGCGTTCGCTGTTTTTCTGGGGATGATCTCGCTGGTGTATCTGCAAAACCGGCGGCGCAACCTGCTTAATATTTACCCGTAGAGGACGCGAAGAAAACATAGGAATTTTTTTTAAGCATAGGATGTCGTCGGAGAACTGTATGGTCGAAGCAGCCGAAGAAGTTTACTCTGCGCTTCAAGAGAAATTTAGAGGCGATCTGCTGCGTCCCAGTGACAGCGGCTATGAAGCCGCGCGCGGCGTCTGGAATGGCATGTTCAATCGCACACCGGGACTGATTGCGCGC
Source organism: Candidatus Angelobacter sp. (assembly GCA_036495645.1). Lineage (GTDB taxonomy): Bacteria > Acidobacteriota > Terriglobia > Terriglobales > Acidobacteriaceae > Angelobacter. The sequence continues at coordinate 15,959 of DASXMN010000066.1, read as the reverse complement.
TGCGCCGATATCAGGGACATTCAAAACGCGATCCAAGTCGCCAGCAAGGCTGGACTTCTTACGGCCGTCCGTTGTGGAGGACATAGCCTTGCCGGTTTCAGCACTTGCGATGATGGCATCGTGATTGACTTATCGCGAATGCGGCAGGTCATTGTTGATCCCGAAACACGGCGAGCAAGATTTGCGGGCGGCTGTTTGCTGGGATCGGTTGATACTCAGACGCAGAAAGCTGGATTGGTTTTTCCCTCGGGCGTGGTCTCTCACACCGGCGCATCTGGACTGGTTCTGGGCGGAGGCACCGGGTGGCTCACTCGGAAATTTGGTTTGTCATGCGACAACGTGGAAGCGTTCACTCTGGTGACTGCCGACAGCTCCATCGTCCGGGCCACCGCAAAGGAAAATCCAGATCTATTTTGGGCCTTGCGTGGAGGCGGAGGGAACTTTGGAGTGGTGACGGAATTTGAAGTGAAGCTCCATCCGCTTACTTCTGTGGTGCTTATTGAAGGATTAGCTCAGGGAAATCGTATTCGCCGTCTGCTGGAATACTGGAGAGATTTCATGGCCGAGGCGCCCCATGATTTGAAATGGAACATCAATCTGCAGCTTGCCCCGAACACAGAGAAAGTTCCCGTGGAGCTTCGCGGACGTCCAGTTGCAAGCAGTTCTCTGCTTTGGACCGGTGATCCCGAGGCAGGGCACAAATATTTGGAACGCGCTTTTTCCATGTTTCACCCAAATACACTGAGCAGCAGGAATATAGCATTTCTGGATTTGCAAACCATGGCCGATGGAGATTTCCCGCATGGCCGTCGCTACTACACAAAATCGGGCTATTTCACATATCTTGATGACGCGACAATCGATCGGCTGGTGGAGGCTGTCACTACAATCCCTTCAGCGGAAACCATGATTGAGCTTGCTTATCTTGGAGGTGCAGCGGGAGTAATTGCCGCGACGGAAACAGCTTTTGGCGACCGCAGCGCGCCATTTGTTATGACTCTGCTGGCGAACTGGGCAGAGCCGGCTGACGATGCCGCTAACATTTCCTGGGCTCGCAGAAGATTCAGCATGCTTCGACCGGCCATGAAACCGGGCGTCTATGTGAATTTTATGAGTGGCGACGAGCAGGACCGCGTGCCTGAGGCGTATCAGGAACGATGGGAACGCATGGTAGCTGTTAAGTCACATTATGATCCGAATAATTTCTTTCGCCTCAATCAAAACGTCCAGCCGAGCAGATCCGCGACGCAGAATTTCTAGTGATCCTTGTATTTATGAACAGGAAACCGAGCGATTATTTTAAGCCTTTTATACATAAATTCCTGGCGCTTCGTGTCCGATCTTCTGCACATATTCAACATAAGAGCCGGGATACACATGAGGTTTGCGATCCGTTCCGCTTTCCCCGCCTAGTTCCAGGACGCGTGAACCCAGCCCGCGCAGAAACATGCGGTCATGCGATACAAAAATCATGGTGCCTTCAAAATCCTTGAGCGCCTCCACGAGCATTTCCTTGGTTGCCAGATCAAGGTGGTTTGTGGGTTCATCCAGCACCAGGAAGTTCGGCGGGTTGTAGAGCATCAAGGCCATTACCAGCCGCGATTTTTCGCCGCCGGAAAGAGCGCGTATTTTTTTGTCAATGTCATCGCCGGAAAACTGAAAAGCTCCGGCGAGATTGCGCAATGATCCAAGACTGTCATGAGGAAAGTCTCGCTGCAACTGCTCAATGATAGTGAGATCAGGATCCAGCACGTCCAGAGATTGCTGCGCGAAATAACCCATGATCAAGCTGGCTCCCAGACGAACTTGCCCTGCGTCGGGCTGGCTTGCGCCTGCGATCATCTTGAGCAATGTAGTTTTGCCCGCGCCGTTTCTGCCCATCACCGCCCAGCGTTCACCGCGACGGATAGTCAGATTAAAGCCTTCATAAATCACACGAGGGCCATAGCTTTTGTGCAGGTCTTCAAGCACAGCTACCTGCTCACCAGAACGCGGCGGAGGACGAAACTCAAACTTTACAATCTGGCGTTTTTTGGGCAATTCAATTTTTTCTATCTTGTCGAGCGCTTTGATCCGGCTCTGGACCTGCGCCGCTTTGGCGGCATGGGTGCGAAAGCGATCAATGAAACGCTGCTCTTTGGCCAGCATCGATTGCTGCCGGGCGAAGGCTGCCTGCTGGTTGGCGGCGCGGATATTGCGCTCGCGCTCGTAAAAATCATAGTTGCCGGAGTAGGTGATGATTTCTCCGCCATCAATCTCCGCGATCTTTGATACCAGCCGGTTCATGAACTCGCGATCATGCGAGGTCATCAGCAGAGCGCCCTGAAATGATTTAAGAAACTGCTCCAGCCAGATAATGGATTCAAGATCAAGATGGTTAGTAGGCTCGTCCATCAGCAGCACATCGGGCCGTCCTAAAAGAACGCGGGCCAGCGCCACACGCATCTTCCAGCCGCCGGAAAGCGCTCCAACGTCGCCATCAATCTGGTCGTCTTTAAATCCCAGGCCATGGAGCACTTCTCGCGCCTGAGCTTCCAATGCGTATCCGCCAAGATGCTCGTATTCTTCCTGCACTTCTCCAAAACGCTCCAGCACGCGGTCCATTTCGTCAGCTTTGTCAGGGTCAGACATTGCATGCTGTAAAGCTTCCAGTTCATGATGGAGGTCGCCTACGCGCCCGCTGCCGGCAATTGCTTCGTCCAACACGGACCGTCCGGCCATCTCTTCAACATCCTGACGAAAATAGCCAATCGTCAGCCTTTTAGGAACAGAAACATCTCCCTCGTCGGGAACTTCCTCTCCCACAACCATGCGGAACAGGGTTGTTTTGCCCACGCCATTTGGGCCCACCAGGCCCACTTTCTCTCCCGGGTTAAGCTGAAAAGATGCGTCAACAAAAACCAACTGCTTACCATATTGCTTATTGATATTGGAAAAAGAAATCATCCCTGATTCAAGCTAACAGAAATCTGCGCCTGATGTATTACTCCAGCGGTCTTTGTCTGCTTGCCTCGTGAAAGGCCCAAATTTCATAAACTTTAATCTGTTTCCAAGATTCTGCTAATATGCAGGCGCCATCATTATCATTTGACGATGATGCTATTCGCCCGGAAGACATGAAGGACCAGGAAGAAGATGTTTTTACCGGCTCATAAGATCGTACGCGGCATGGTGCTCGGCTTGATGTTTTTTCTTGCCGGTACAGCCTACTGTTCGTGCGACTCGTATGATCCTGATCCTTATGACGACATTCCGCCGGTAGTGACGGTTGAATACAATTATGTTGTTCCTGCCTGCATCAGCATCCAGCTTCCGCAGAGCCAAAACAGGAATAAATTTGTCCCATATGCAGGGACCAAGGTAGAGCCATTAGCGGCATCAGCCCTGTCGGCAAACCGCGAATCGCAGATTGCTGACTTCATCAGCCATGCTCCTCCTCAGTGGCACATCCCACTCAGACTTTAGACATATTTATCTCCTCAGAGTTTTTGTGCTTCGCATGCATCGGCCTTCTTTCATGAAGCTGTGGCTCCGCCTAACAAGGCAAAGGTTCGGGATCGAAATGAAATGTGGTCAAACTTAATTTTGGCTGGCTCCAACACTCATTTTGCATCGAATGTTAATTTCAATTGGGCATCTGATTTAAGTTGCGAGTGTATGAGATAGGACGATCAGCCATTGAGTTTTCAACTTCTCTTGCCGGAATTGAATCCGGCAAGGGCGCCGGAATCGGGCTTCCGGCGAAAAGTCGGGCACCGGTACTGGTAGTCGGCTGAGCACCGCGCATCAGCCAAGCACCTTGTTTCGGTGCCCGACTTTCTTTGTTGTACGGTTGCGGACCTCGTTTTTGTTCGTCACATTATTTTCTGCGCCTGCTCAAGCATGTCTCAAAATTTAGAATTTTTAATGTTTTTTTAATCAAATTCTTGTATTATTCCCGTTCTGATGTTCGTGGAATAAAGTGGATGCCGGGAAGCTGAAAACAGCATCCTTGAAACTTTAATTGACCATAACCCGCGGGTGCTTCGGGACCAGCCGCGCTTATTGGCCATGGGGAGAGTTCCCTGTTGCCATCCTCAATAAGCGATTTCTATAGCGGCCAGTAGAACCAGACGACAAGAGATAAGTTGAGAAGCATTATCCGTGTACTCGAGGATGTTCTCACCAATTCCAACTTCGCCTGATTTCGGATCAATCGAGCATTCTTGAAATGCAAATCAAAGAATTGACCGAAGAGGCCCGCTCGCTCTTTCGCTGAGATTGAGGAAGCAAAACCGTCGCCGATTTTCGCCAAACGGTTTATCACTGTGACGCTTCCGGGGGAAAGGCATGCCAAGGCACGCCCATGAAAAGTTTGAAGCAGACGATTACCAACCGGAGAAGCCCGTACCTCTGTGAATTTATCGGAAAGCTTTTACTCAGCAACATTTTGACCGTCCTGACTATCTGGTTTGGGCTTGGAACCGCCGTCGCGCAAACTGCACCCACAGCCTCAAATACGCTTCTGGCCACGGGTTTCACGCTGCCATACGGAGCGCAGGTACTTGCGGGAACTGGGATTAATCCTGCCACAGGCAAGCCTTTCCGTCACTTGTGGACCGCCGACACCGGCGGGCTTTGCCGCCTGGATCCAGATCTGGATACCGGCGGCCCGTTGACAGTGAATCTGGCAACTTGCGTCGGCACAACTGTTGCTGGCGTTGCCTTTGTCCCCGGAAGAATGGTTTCTGATCCTCTCACCAATACCATTTATTCGGTGAATGATTCCAACGGCGCCAATGTGGCCCGCTTCCATTTTCACCCAGATGGCGACTCCGGGCAGGGGCTTGTGAGTGCAACATCTGAATTTCTTGGCGACGGCGGCGGTTGCGGTCTAGGCGGCGGTTTTCCCTGGGCAGTTGCGCTGGGACCTGACGCGAATCTTTATATTTCTTTCAAGTTGAACGGCAATCTGGTTCGGGTGATCTCGCCCTCAAGCGTGAGCGTCCCATGCTCCAACGTTCAAGTAATGGGTACTACCGCGGATGCGCGTCGCGGCCTGGCTATTGCATGGATCGGACACGACTTGTGGGGCTCTGACGTTCGCGGGCCCTTCCAGATCATCAATGCTGACCAGTGCTTTACTCCTGCCACTGGCAACACTCCGTGCCATGCCGTAACCAAGTTGAAAACGCTGCTCACCAACCAGGTTGCCGTTATCAGTGACCAGGTTTACCCGGCCACAAATGGCGATAGTCTCTACCTGTCCGAAGCAGGGACAAACATTTTCAAACTTTCTGGAGTTTCCAGTCCCACCGGAGCTATTACACTCGATAACAATTGGGGAAACGGCTTCCTGTTCCTGATTAGTATGGCATTTGATGCCTCGCCTTCAGGTCCTGTGGTTTACGTTGGGGATGATCCTGGGCAGGAAGGAGGCGTCGCCGGCGGTGGACGGTACTATGCTGTATCGACTACCGCTACAGCGCCTACCGTGCCGGGTACTCCGATTGGTGTTACTGCATCTGCAGGAGACAGCCAGGCATTTATCTCTTTCCTGAACGGAGGCGGCACTCCGCCAACGAGCCTCACCGTTCGCAATGCTACCGCATCCAACGGCCACCTGGTGCCGGATGTCATTTCTCCAGTTAGTGGATCGTCAGTGACGCAATCCATCACCGTGAATGGTTTGGTCAATGGCGTCTCTTATACATTTATTGTGTCAGCGACAAACACTCAAGGCACAAGCGCATTTTCAGCGCCGAGCAATTCTGTAACTCCACTGGCTATCACGGTCTCTGGTGCTCCTACAGGCGCAGCGGCACAAGCGGCCGATTCGCAGGCTACGGTCGCATGGGTTCCACCAGCAAGCAATGGCAATGCGACGATCACGAGTTACACCGCAACTGCGCACATCAACGGAATAGCAACCACAAATACGGCCACTACACCGAATGGCACCACAACATCGGCAGTGGTGACTGGTTTGACCAATGGAACTACTTACACATTCACCGTGCACGCGACTAACATTAAGGGCGCAGGGCCTGAATCCGCCCCGTCCAATGCGGTTACGCCGACTCGTCCTCTCGGCGCCACCGACATGGCTATCAGCATCAGCGGCCCCGCAAGCATCAATTCTGGAGGCAATGCCACCTACATTCTGACGGCCAGCAATCTGGGACCAAGCTTTGCTCCGCAAGTTACGGTGACAGATTTTGTACCTGCCGGCGCAACATTCGTTTCCGGTACGCCGAGCCAGGGAGCCTGTTCTCTTCTGGGCTCGCAATTCCAATGCAATCTGGGCGGAATCGTAGTTGGAGGAAGCGCGACCGTGACGCTGGTCCTTAACGTAACCGCTGCGATCACCAATACCGCCAGTGTTAATGCCAATGACGCGGGCGGGAATCCTGTTCCCGATCCCTCACCAGTAAACAACACGGCCAGTTTCAGCACGGCCATTACTGCTCCGCAAACCACCACCGATCTTCAGGTGACCGGGTCGCCCCAGAATGGCGGGCCGACATCCGGGCCTGCAGTAACAGACACAATCACCTGGCAGATCAAAAATGCGCAAAATTCCCCAGCCAACGCAACGATCTTCACAGCTACGTTGCCGGCAGGTTTGCCCTTCAACTCTCTTACTACCTCTACTGGGTCTTGCATAGCGCCGGCAGTTGGCAACGCAGGAACGATCACTTGTAATGCAGCCACAGTGGCCGCAGGACAAACCATGATCATAACTGTAAGCTTCAGCGTGCCCGGCGCAGGTAGTTTTACTTCCACAGGACACGCATCGTTCAACGGCACTGACACAAACACGCCTAACAACACGTTCAGTGTGACGATCAACGCAAAGTAGTAGCAACGCTAAAATGCCGGGAAGCGATTCGCTTCCCGGCATTTCATTTGTCCGTGAAAATAATTATTTTGGGGATTCGGATTTCGGAACTGAAGGTTTATGGTTGCTCCCTGAAGCCTCTGGCTTGGAGGAACCATTTAATTCGCTGGCGGGCATCCAGCCTGAATTGGGCGCAGGCCCAACATATTGCTCGTTGTAATCGATGTGAATAGAACTGTTTTGGGCCTGTTCTTGTTTTTCAAGATTCTGTTTGGTAAGAATACGTACAATTTCATTTTTTGATTTATCAAGGGACGGCGTTTCACGGCTTTCCAGCTTGAAAATAATCAGAGCTGAAGGCTGCAAAACAACCTGGGTAACCTCGCCGGGTTTGAGCGCAAAGAGTTCCTTTTCCTGGTCTGCGGAATAGAGGCCGCGGCGTATCACGGCCATCTTAGTTGAAGGAGGGTTCTTGACGCCCAGTGAATCGAACGCTTCTTTTTGCAGGGCATCCATGTCCTCGCCTTTGGCCGCGCGCTCGCGAATCTCGCCGGCCAGCTTGCCAGCCTTGGCTGCGAATGCTTCATTCTTCAGGTTAGCTGAGTCATATCTGGGCAGGGTGATACGGCGCAGCGTCAATTCTTCCAGTTGGTCGGTATGGCTAGCATAATAGGATCTTATTTCTTCCTGCGAAATCTTTGCGGCTTTTTCCTGAGCCAGCGCCTTATACATGTCCCCCATTGCCCTCATGCGAGCCAGGCGCATAACTTCGGCAAATCGCGGGTCGCGTTCCACTCCGGCCTTTTTGGCTGCTTCATAGTTGAGCAGAGTGGCGGCGTACCCTTCTGCCACAACGTGACGTTGCGCGGGAAGCAGCGGTGGGCCGATGGCGTTAAGCGCGTTGATGAGATTATCGAACTGCGCTTTTGTTACAACAGTAGCGCAGGCGGCATCCGGACCAGCCTTTCCGGCGGTATTCGCACACAACCCATGAATTGTGATTGCCGCTTGGGAGGAGGGAACAGCGCCAGTACTGGTTTTACCTGCTGCCGTTGGCGTCCGCTCAAGCTTGGCAGATGCAACAGCATGGGTTTTCGCTGGTGTGGCAGCGTCTGTTGTCTGACTTGAAGGTTGTGTCTGCAATGGCGCCGTAGCCACGGCCAGCAATACGGTTAATAAAAGGCAAGGCATATTATGCCCCTTTCCGCGCAAAAAGAGCTGATGAATTTTGGCCATCGTACCATAGGTTGGTGCAGGAATAGGACGGAAGAAATCAGTTTTAATGTGGAGTGACGCGCTTTTAGAGGCCAAGGAAACAGCAAAACCAGGTATGAACCAGTGATAGGCGGCATAGGCCACAATGCAAGATTAAAGATTTTAATGTGGGTTTAATGTCTCTCTAATTACTAAAGTCCACTTTTGTATTGCGCCAATACGAATTTGCACGTAGTATTGGCGACTCCGAACCAGTGGTTGATTTTGCGGGCTGCTGCTGCGGATGGTTGTAAGAACTTTCCTACCAAATCGACGGTAAATCGGGCACGGCGCTAGTTGGTAGCTGAACGCGAGGTTGGCGTTGGGCTGCTTTTCGTCTATTTACCCAATTCCAGTCTCTAACGGAACCTCAGCACCTCAAAGGTTAGGCTGGCAGCGGTCCATGCTCTGATTTACGTTCTTTGACCTCCGTCTTTCTTTCCTTTGTTGAAAACGAAACTGGCACATGGTTGCGGCTGATCGCTACTGTGCGTCCCGAGAACGCCCATGAGAAGGCATGCATGGATACTTTGCCATGAGGCAGCGCCCTGCAGCTGACTCCTTTGAAAAATCGTTTTTGAAGCGAATGCTTCTGAACGGGAAAGACGGATATATATGAAAATTTCCACAAAGACACAGTATTCGCAGCCTACAGCCCGCAAATTATCCCTGTGCCTCGGTTTGCTGTGTTTCACGCTTCTTCTTGCGTTCACCGTTACGGCGAATGCGCAGAATGTAACGCAACTTAACGTTCCGACAACCACTACATTGTTTGCCGGTACTCAGGACTGGAACCAGTTTGGTCTTTCCTCAGTAACTTCTCCTGGCTCCGGTGTTGTCCTTACGGGCACTGCAATCAGCGCTTTCACCGGGCAGCCAGTTCGCCACATCTGGTACGGCGATTCCAGCAACGGTATGTGCCGAATCGATCCAGAACTTGATGATCCGAATTTGACTGAGCCTGCACCCGGCATCGGACGCTTCAATAACATAGAGCGGACATGCATTGGCTTCATTCAAGCTGGTGGATTCGTACCTACGCAGCTTACTTTTGATGCTTCGACGAATACTCTCTACGCTGCCGACGAGCCGCGCACTGCCAACGGTGTAATCCGCATGCACTATGATCCTACGGGTGACAACGGACAGGGAAGCATGGATCCCATTCATGTGGAATCTCTCATGGGCGCCCAGGGAACCAGAAATGGCGCAGGCGGCTGCCCATCGATAACTGACCCGCGTACCGGAGGCATTCCGGTGCAGATGTTCGCCGCGTCGCTCGGCCCAGATGGAAGCCTTTATATCGGCTGGGCGCGCGATGGCGCCATCGCACGCATCAATAATCCCTCTACATTCGATCCGTCCAATGATGCAGATTGCGCCGGCATTCAGGTGCCGATTTTTGCTGCTGACGCCCGCTTAGGTAACGGCGGCGCGGCCGGCCATACCTTTGGATTGGCATGGATCGGTCATACATTGTTTGGCGCGGACAATATCAGTCCCTGGTTCAAGGAAAATGCTGACCAGTGCCTGACCCCGGCCAACGGCAATCAGGTTTGCGGTCCGCTGCCAAGTCAGGGTATCGGAACTGAAATCCTGGGCGCCTTTGCTCCTGGTCCCCAGGCCGGCATCGTCAGCGACTTCACTTATAACGGTCCCAACACTGTGTATCCCGGTGACACATTGTTTGCTTCATCGTTAGGCAGCACAGTGCGGGTAGGGAACGTTAGTGACGTAAATAATATGATTGTGACACCGCAATTTGGCGGCACTTTCTGCTTCATTACCGGCGTGACCATCGATACAAGCAATCTGGCCAATGAAACAATTTACGTTGGTTCCGACTGCACACAGGGCAGCATCAACGGCGCGGCTGCGATTTGGCAGGTAAAACCGCAACCTCCGTCGGGCGCTCCGCCTGCAGTTCCGCAGAGTGCAAGCGCGACGAATGCTACTCCTGGCGGCGCTACAGTAGGAACGGCCATCGTAAGCTGGATTCCCGGGTCGAACGGGCAAGCTCTTACCAGCTTTGTAATTCGCACAGTGCTCGCCTCCGATGGGACAACTTGTGTTTTCCCTGATCCTAGCAATCCTGGGGCATGTATCGATCAAGCGGTTCCAGCAGGACCAAACGGCGTTCCTCCGAACTCCGCTCAGGTCACTGGTCTGCCAATCGGTACGCCTGTGCAATTCCTGATTGCGGCCGCCAACTCATTTGGCACCAGCCAGTTCTCAATCGCTACAGCGGCTTTCACCGCTTTCGTGCCGACGCCTCCCGTCGCGCCGACAGGCGTTGTGGCCACGGCAGGTAATGCTTCCGCTCAGGTTGCGTGGTCAGCTCCTGCCAACAATGGCGGATTACCCGTTACCAGCTACACGGTGACTGCACTGTTGAACGGCTTAACTTCGGTGGGGAATATCACGGTTGCAGCTCCTGGCACCGGCGTAAACTTTACCGGCTTGGCCAATGGCTCTCTCTACAACTTTGTAGTGGTGGCAACCAACGGGGCAGGCAACAGTACGGCATCGCTGCCTTCAAACGCAGTGACTCCAACTGTTCCGAACGTCCAGGATATCGCGATCACCATGAGCGGTCCGTCTTCCATCAACGCGGGTTCGTTTGTTACGTTCACCATGACCGTTTCTAGCCTCGGTCCTGGAGACGCTCCCAACGTTACCCTGGCTGACAACTTGCCGGCTCCTTTGATCTCGTTCAGCACGACTCAGGGATCCTGCTCAACTCTGGGTACCGCGTTTAGCTGCACTCTTGGCGGCATGCACGCTGGCGCGAGCGCCACAGTGAAAGTAACCGTTGCAATCGGCGCCTCAAGTATCACCAACTCGGCGACAATCACGCTGCGTGACCTGCTGGGCAACGTGAAAAACACTGATCCGAACCTGACCAACAACACAGCCAGCTTCACCACGAAAGTCAACACCGGTGGAACTCAGGTAAGTGCTGATATTCAGACGAGTGGCTCTTCAAACAACGGAGGCCCGGCCGTGGGCAGCAACGTGCTGTTTACATGGCAGACAAAGAACAACACCGGAAACGTGACTGCTCCCAACGTTACGTTTGAGGTCAATCTGCCGCCGTCGTTCAACTTGGTTCCTGGCAGCTTGAGCACCAGCATTGGTGGTTGCTTCATCAATGGCCAGACCCTGGACTGCACGACTCCGACCCTTGCTGGAGGAACAACGATGATCGTGACTTACAGTGTGACTCCGACCCAGCCTGGCTCGTTCACCACAACCGGAACGAATACTTCGGGTGCGACTGTTATAAACCCCGCACACACGACGTTCCCAGTAACCATACAACCTAAGTAATACCCACCATCTGCCGGGGCGCTAACCAGCGCCTCGGCAGTCTGTTAAGCCACTGATACTGATCTTTGGATAGTGATTGGATTTTGTCTTCCTGCAAAAACAATGGACGTTTCCCTGATCGACGGACAGGATTTTAGAAACGGCCTTGCCCTTGCTGGAGCGCGGAAGTTGGGTAATCCCCCCGCTAAAGATTACCCAACTTTCTTTCTTAAAATTAATCCCTGAAATAGGGCCGATCGAACAACCCAGAAATTACCCCAGCAGAGCTAAACGCATACACTGCAAATATTTGCAGTCTTTCCCCCCGAAACTCTCTCCTTAGAATCTTTAATTCTATTTTAATTTGGCTCTTACCTTCCCGCCGCATAGTCTGACTCACTTACTCAGAGATGAACTCACGCTGCACTGCTAAATAGGGCGTATTGCTCATTTGAATCTTTCGCGGGGCAGCCTTCAGGTTTGTCATTGGTAACAGCGCAGTAGGTTGCGCGAACATCTTCGTCCCAAGAACTGCAAGTTCATTCCCACGGAAAATCCGCTGGGAAGCTTTTGGCTTTGGAAACCGAGGACGTTTTGGGCCAGTTTGCGAGGTATTGATTGCCCATTGCTTTAAGCCCGGGTCCCGAAAGTCGGCCCCTTCATCAGGGGAGCCCGTTCCGCCAGAGAGCTATATACAGCTCAGAATTGCCCGGTTTCCTGCCTTTGCCATCTTCGTTTTTTCAAACTTCCATGAGCGGGTTCCTGGAGCGCGGCCAGGAAGTTTCGCATTGCTTGGTTGCACAAGCGTGCGAGACTTTTCTTGAAGTTGGGTAGTTGTTTCTTAATACGCAATTGCCAAACTTCTTTTTTGCACAAAAAATCATAAAACCAAGCAGATCAAAGCTCCACTAACAAGAAAGCTGCGTGCGTTCCAGCTATCAATCTGATTGGTTTGTTAATGAATTTAATGTGGCCTTAATGGTTTTCTAATTACTAAAGTCCATTCTCTATCCATCGACGGCTTTGATGTTCTTCCGGGTCATTCACGCGCTGGTCAGATAACACAGACCGGTTTTCCCGCCAAAAACATCAATACTGAAAAGAAGATCTTTCAGACTCCTGGGTGGACCGTCGTGCAACGGCCCTGACTGGCAGAATTAAGGACCCATTTGGCAAGCTTGTACACCCCGGCTCCTAGCGTGAATGTACCACGATTAGTTAGCCCAGCTTTCCTTCTGGCAAATCCACTGCCAAGTGGTTGCTTCATCTGACCCCAGAGCGCGTGAGCACACATACTCCCCAGGAATGAACATTTTGATGTGGCGGACTTTCGACCGCCAAACGGTGTGCGAACACCCAAATGCACTTTTCCCGAGGCTATATGCTTCCGGACGGGAAGGATGATGACAATGTTCGTTCGTAGCGGCGTAGCAAGCAGAACTTCAACCAAATCCGATAAGCCCTGGATCCATGTGCGGGCAATCCTGATCGCAAGCATAAAGAAGAGTATGGCTTTATTTTCTCCAGAATGGTCCTGGGCTCCGGGACGGCAACGGGGTTCTTTTGCTGATGCTGTCATTGTTTAATGCCGGCACTGGAAACAAATTTTTGTTGCAAGAGGAAGGAGGTAACCACAAATTTTCTAAATCGCTCCTAAATGTCAGCTTTCACGAAGTTGGGTAACATGACGGGCTTTTCCTCTTTTCGTTCGCATGTTACCCACCTTTCGATAGTTCGCAACAAAATTTGATGAACGACATAAATCGATATACGAACTGGAACGAAGTAACAGTGGCAAAATTGCAATCATAAGATTCCTGGAGCGCGGCCAGGATGTTGTAGCACCACCTTAAGTGCAGCCTGCAAGACTTTGAAGTTGGATGGTTGATGTGATTGTTTGTGCAGCAATCATCCAGCTTCGTTTCTTTACAGGGTTGGTCGCGCTGATAAGTATTATTTTCTGTTTTGTTTTGTTCGTGGCTCAAGATTTTACGAAGTTGTTCGTTTGATTGGTTGGCTTAAAGTTTTTGGCATTGACGGCTTTGATGTTCTTCCGGGGTCATCTCACGCGCTGGTCAGATATCAACGATCAGTTCCCGCTAAACATCATGACTGAAAGATATTTTCAGGCTCCTGGGTGGACCGTTTGTGCTGTGGCCCTGATTGGCAGAGATTAAAGGTAAGCATTTCACCCGGCTCAAAGCGTGACGATTCTTGAGTAGTTCGGCAGCTTTCTTTTTCCCAATCCTGGCCTCAGAGCGGCGCACCTGGTTTTACTCGCAACAATGAAGGATTTTGGCTCGCGACGGACTCTTGTCCGGCGGATGGATTCGTACGCTCGCATGAATTTGTTTCAGTAAGCACCCGCTCTTTCGGGGCGGAAAAAGGATGACGACATGATGGACCTGACAGGCGCCACGGATGGGACGTTTAACACACTTCTTAGGCCATGGATCAATATAATGGCGGCACTGGCCTCAAGATTCTGGATCGGGCTGGTGATATTTACTGGCTTTGTAGCCCCCACCGCAAGTGCGCAACTGCCCACTCCGTTCGCCACGGGCGTCACCTCGCCCGGAGGTGGAATGGTGCTTACGGGCACGGCCATCAATCCACATACTGGCCAGCCGTATCGCCACTTGTGGACGAGCGATCAGGGAGGCTTTGGCCTGTGCCGCATTGATCCAGACCTCGACTCACCGGGACCGCACTTTCTCAATTCCGGGTTCTGCATACCTTTCGTTGATGGTGTGCAGTTTAAACCCGGTCAATTCGCCTTCGATCCGCTTCTCAACAATATTTATGCGGTGGACCTGCAAGCCAACTCCCGGGGGATCTTCCGATTGCACTACATCCCCTCGGGAGGCAGCGGTCATGGTTCTGTGGATCCGATCCATATAGAAATTCTCGGCGGCAATCAACTCGGAGGTCACCAGACACTGCCGGGCTGCGGCATTGCCGGCAACGTTCCTAACTCAGCGGTACTCGGGCCGGATGGCAACCTTTATATAGGGTTCAAAGCCAGCGGTGACATTCTGCGGGTGGCAGCTCCACAGACTGAACCTCTGCCGTGTGCCAACGTACAAGTGATTGGAACCACGGCGGACGGCAGAAAAAACTTTGGCCTGGGGTGGATTAGCCATGATCTTTTTGGGGGCGATGGTTTGGCTGCCTGGGTGATTCCCAGCGCAGACCAATGCCTGACGCCTCAAAATGGCAACACGGCCTGCCACGGAACCAACATTCTTGTGGCACAAACGGCTGTTCCAAGTTTTGTGATGAGCGACCAGCTCTATCCGGCGATGAACGGCCGGAAATTGTTTGTCGGGAACCCTAGTTCCGTGACCCTTGTTGATACGGCCACCCTTCAAGTCACGATGGGTTATGCCTCCGGCTTCCAGTTTCTGAGCGGAATGGCCCTGGATGGAACGAACATGAATCTCTACGTGGCAGATGATCCTACGGAAGGGATCGCTAGCGGCTTTGGACGCTGGTGGAATGCCGGCAACAGCGGACTCAGCATCGCGCCGGCGACCCTTGTGAAATTTGCCGATGGCGTTACTGCTCCCGGCGGAGGCGTAGTGCTGGCCGGCACAGGAATCAATCCAGCGACCGAAAGGCATTATCGGCATCTTTGGTCAGGCGATCAAGGCGGCTTTGGTCTTTGCCGGCTTGATCCTGATATTGATTCACCTGGTCCGCACACTATGAATTCCGCAACGTGTATCCCATTCGTTGCAGGAGTGCAGTTTAAGCCCGGCCAGATGGCGTTCGATCCCATCACTAACAATCTTTATACGGTAGATATGCAAACCAATACCAAAGGCATTTTCCGCCTGCATTTTATTCCCGCAGCGGACAATGGCCATGGCGGCGTCGATATCATCCACCAGGAAGTTCTCACCGGAAACGGCGGGATTGGCCATAACGGGCTGCCTGGATGCGGCATTGCCGGAAATGTCCCTAACTCAGCGGTGCTGGGCCCTGACGGAAATCTTTACGTGGGATTCAAGCAGAACGGAGACATTCTTCGCATCACAGCGCCAGCGGCAAATCCAGTTCCATGCACCAACGTGCAGGTGATAGGAAGCACCCCGGATCACATTCGAGACATGGGGTTGGGATGGATTGGGCACGATCTTTATGGCGGGGACGGGCGGGCGGCGTTCATTATTTCCAATGCCGACCAGTGCATGACACCGCAAAATGGACAGAACCTCTGCCTGAGCAATAATTTTCTACAGAAAGAAACTGCCACGCCATCCTTTGTGATGACCGATCAGTTCTATCCGGCGCTGAACGGCAGAAATCTTTTTGTCGGCCAGCCGGGCAGCATAACTCTTGTCGATCCGGTATCGTTCCAGGTCAACCTGAGTTACGCGAGCGGGTTCCAGTTGCTGAGTGCTCTGGCGATGGATCCCAGCGACTTAACGCTTTTTGTTGCTGATGATCCGTCACACGGACTGTTGCCGCTGCAAGGTCATTGGTGGGTAGTGGCCCCGCAGCCGGTGACTCCAGCTATTCCCGGACCTCCGCTGAACGTGGTAGCCATCCCCGGCAATGCTTCGGCTCAGGT
>DASXMN010000065.1:0-2936 GCA_036495645.1 Candidatus Angelobacter sp. | reverse complement strand
AAAACCAGTACCGGGATCGTCAAGTTCCTGAGGATAGAGCGTGGCTACTTCGACCCCTCCAATCCCGGCTGTTTTCATCTGCTCCAACTCCCGTTGAAGTTCGGGCTTCGTGACCGCGGGCCCAAACCACCACCAGCGCATCATGATTCTGCTGTCCGCGGGTGGGTCAGCAAAAGACGCATGCAACTCACGCATGCTCTGCTGCGTGTGTCCCGAGGACGCAAAACAACAACATAACCAAGTCGCTAAAATCCGAACGAACCGTGTCTTCGAAGCGAAAACTATTCCAAGCAGACGTATCATCATAATTCTCAACTTGTAAGCACACCATCCTCGGGAGCGTATTCGGCCCTCTGATGGCAGAGACTGCAAGCTTTTTATGCTCGCAGGAAGTATATATTCAATAGCAAGACTTAATGTCTATTGAATATGTGCCTTTTGCAGAACTAATCAGCAAGCCAAACATTATGGAGACGACGACTTGAGGCGAAGGGATATTTTGAAGGCCGGCGCAATCACTGCTCTGGCAGCCTTTACGCAAACGCTGCATGGGGCCACGTCCGACGCGATTCCAGTTATTGATGCCCACATACATCTTTACGATCCGTCGCGTCCCGAAGGAGTTCCCTGGCCTGAGAAATCAGACTCGATCCTTTATAAACCAACGTTGCCAGATCGCTACAAAAACGTCACGAATGGACTTGGGATTTGTGGCGCCATCGCGATCGAATGCAGTCCGTGGGAAAGCGACAACGATTGGCTGGTGAAGACTGCAAGCAGTGATCCTGTCATTGTCGGAGTCATCGGCGACCTCGTGCCGGGTAGTCCATCGTTCCGCAAGAACCTGGATCGGCTTGCTGCGAATTCCCTTTTTCGCGGGATCCGTTACGGGAATCTCTGGAATCGCAATCTATCTGTGGACATGCATAAGCCAGGATTTATTGACGACTTGAAGGTGCTCAGCCAGGCAAAACTCGTTCTCGAAAGTGCCAACCCTGACGGTGAGCTGATCTCAGCCCTCGTGCGGATCAAGGACAAGGTTCCGGATCTGACGGTGATCGCGGACCACCTTCCGAATGCATCGATTCCACCAACTGCTGCGACAGAAAAGGAATACACACGGAACCTTGAGAGGTTACACGAAAGCCCGCGTGTGTTTATCAAGCTGTCCGAGATTCCAGTTCGCGTCAACGACGAAGTACCCCTCGAACTGAGCTTCTACAAAGACAAGCTGAATACTCTCTGGAATATTTTTGACGAAGACCGCGTCTTATTCGGCAGTGATTGGCCCAACAGCGACCATCTGGCAAGTTATACAGCAACCTTTAATCTTGCCCGGCGCTTTGCTGCCACCAAAAGCAAAGTAGCCGAAGAGAACTTCTTTTGGCGCAACTCCATTGCCGCATATGGTTGGCGGCCAAGGCTGGCGACTCAACCACGGGGCTGAAGGCATTCGCTTCGCGCAGAAACGCATGGGGGATCAACATGAAAGGGATCCGGATTTTTCCTCAAAATCCGGATGCTGGTAACAGCCCTCCGATGAGGATGTACCAAAATGACAGGTATGATCTAGAGAGCGAGATTAATATGGCCCTCGATAACGACCCATGCGTCAGCAGCGATGACTTGTTGTTCTGTGAAAAACATAAAGCCTTGGCACAGGCATTTCTGCGTGATGCGGCCGAAGCCGTGAGGCATGCGGGCATCGAGAATCCTCGACATCTTCAAGCGCAAGTCAATAAATCCGCAGTACTCTTCCTCTTCTCCCGCGCCCTGTGCAAGGATTGCGAAGACCTGTTGCGCTCTGCAGAGTGACTCGGTGGAACGCCGCCCGTAAACGGCGCTCTCTAAATTTGAAGCGGGAATTTACTTTGAAATACAGCTCTGGGAAGACGAGGTTGGACTTGCTATTGAACTCAAGCCTACGCCAAAGTCATCGCTGCGTAAGCTAACCAGCCCTACTTTTTAGTAACCAAAATCGGTTACAACATGTTATTGAAATGAAACCAAAGAGTGTCTTGGCATTCAGGCCCAGAACAGTTACAGTTCAATCATTGAGTAGCACTTGGGGGAGGGCTACTGAATTGTGACGCCGATGGACAAACTGTCCATCGGCGTTTGCATTTCCGTTGAGATTTGAGGTGCAATCGAATGGTTGACATCCAGATCTCCCACTTCGACAATCATCAGACCGTCGGACTCTGCAATACCAACGCAAGCGCGTGCAGCCTCTTGGCATCCGAAACGTTTTTGGCAGTTGCTGCATCTGTCTCCACAGATGCAGCCATTCCATGGAGCTTTGCCAGATCTTTCTTGCCGAGGCGCGATGCCTGTGCATGCGTGATCGCTTTGTTGAGAAATGCGATTCGCTTCGGAGGCAGCGCCTGCGAGCGCCCCAACTGATCCAGGTAAGCTCGTGCAACGATCAGTTGAGATGGCCATGTAATTTTGGGCTGGTTTTGTACATTGAGCTCGCTGAACTGAACCAGGTTGGCCGCGTCGATTTCGTTCTGCGTTAGAAATTTGCTCGGCACCAACTTTAATACGTCGAGGCCACGGGCAATCTCGGACCCATAGATATAGCCGTTGTACCAGTACGCAGACCAGTCTCCGCCCAGAATGACTGTCTTGGCGTCGATCGGTCCGCGGTCGAAGTAGGCAATTTCGTACGGATGCGTCACATCCGTGAAGTCCATCACCGAAATGCCGCCTTGATACCAGGCCTGAACTTCGATATCCCGTCCGGGAATTGGAATGAGCGATCCGTTATGGGCCACGCAGTTTTCCGTTTCGGTCTGGGCAGCTGGCATCTTGTAATAGCTCGCAAGCGAAAGCTTGTCATCTTTCAGATTGAAGATTGCGTCAGCTCCCCACTTGTTAGGATCTGTTGCGCGGCAGCGCGGCTGCAATCCGCCGCCCCACTCATCGGTGAAGAC
>DASXMN010000064.1:0-8660 GCA_036495645.1 Candidatus Angelobacter sp. | reverse complement strand
TGGCTAATCTCTTCGGCGTGGCCGTGGAGAATCTCCGCCGTTGCCCGGCCCACCGTGCCGTAGCCAACGATCCCAACTCTCACCCGCCTGGCATCTCGAGAGGACCTGTTTTGCTTTTTTGCTGGTTCTTCAATGACGCGCATAAATCTTCTCCAAGGTCCTGATCACCGCGTCGCTATCTGCCTCCATCGGCCCGAGCAGACTCTGTCCCGGCGACTGCTTCATATAATCAACGTCTTTCAACATATGGCCCGTAAGAATCAGAACGATCGTGTCCGCCGGCTTTACAAAGCCCGCAACACTGAGCTTCTTGAGTCCCGCCAGCGTAGCTGCTGAAGCAGGTTCGCAGCCTATCCCTTCCGAGCCCAACTCTGCTTTGGCCTGGGCTATTTCGTTTTCGCTGACTTCCTCACACGTCCCCCCGGTGTTTTTGAGGACGCTCACCGCTTTGCGCCATGAAGCAGGATTGCCGATTCGTATCGCCGTTGCTCTGGTTTCAGCATTCACCCGGATAAGTTCTGTGCCACCGTTTTCGCGGACCGTGCGAACCAGAGGATTGGCGCCGGCTGCTTGAATGATGGAGATTTTAGGCAGAGACCGAATCAATCCAAGGTCGCGCAATTCAATAAAGCCTTTGCCCAGCGCAGAGCTATTAGCCAGATTTCCGCCGGGCACGATTACATGATCGGGTACCTGCCAATCCAATTGTTCCATCAGCTCAAAGGCCACCGTTTTTTGTCCTTCCAGCCGATATGGATTGAGCGAATTGAGCAGATACGCGGGAAACCGTTGTACTACTTCATGCAAAATCTTCAGACAGCCGTCAAAATCTGTGCGCAATTGCAAGACGTGCGCGCCGTATTCCAGCGCCTGCGCCAGCTTGCCCGCAGCTACTTGCCCAGCCGGCAGAAGAACCATGCTCTTCATTTCAGCCCGCCCAGCATAGGCAGCCACTGAAGCTGACGTGTTTCCGGTGGAAGCACAACATACCCAGGAAAAACCAGCAGCTTTGGCCATGGTGATTGCGGCGGAAATCCCCGTGTCCTTGAAAGAGCCGGTTGGGTTCATTCCCTGGTGCTTCGCCAAAAGATTCGGCAAGCGCAGCGTGCGGGCGGCTTTCCTGAGCGGAATCAAAGGCGTGTTGCCCTCGCTCATCGTCACGATGTTGCCTCGCTCCACCTGGGGCAGCAGCTCTCGGAAGCGCCACACTCCGCTTGCATTCTCTGGCAGTGGAGATGCACGCCGCTCCCGCCAAATCTCTTTCAGACGAAACGCGAAGCCCGGCGGCGCTGCGGCCCACTCCGGGTAGACTACTTCCAGCAGTTCTGAACATTCAGTGCAGCGGAACATTCGGTTCGCCGTATTCTGCACTTTGCCGCAATGAACACACCGCAGCACGTGCGTAGCGATCTGAGAGTTAACCGGCACAGTGCTCATTGCGTCCCCGCTGCAACTGTTAATCCGGGTGCAAGACACAGGGGAATGTTGGAGTTCGCCGGCCCAAAGAACTCATCGTGTACGGCATGAACGATTTCTGCACCGCGTGAGGCCGGCACGGCAAAACAGATGCTCAGTTCACTAGCGCCCTGCGCGACGGCAATCACACTGACCTCATGCCGCGCCACTGCGGAGAAGACCCGCCCCAGAATGCCGCACGTTCCTTTCATTGATTCGCCCAGCACCGCTATTACAGCAATGTCATTGTTGACCTCTGCGGGGCGGAGCACGCCTTGCGCCAATTCCATGCGGAAAGTGGCATGAATAAGGCGGAGCACGCGCTCTGCGTCATCTTTTCGCAACACCAGTCCCAGGGCATGCTCAGGTGAAGATTGCGTGGCGAACAGCACCTCAATCTGCTCCTGTCCCAGGCGCAGAAACAGCCGGCCCCACAGCTCTGCCGGATGTACGTCACGGCGCGTGAATAATGTGATGAGCGTTGCATCCTTCACTGAAGTCACTGACTTTACCGGCGAATTAGCTGACTTTGCGCCGTGGGTGATCTTTGTTCCCAGCACCTCTGGCCGGAATGAATTTTTGATCAACACTGGAAAGCCTGCTTCTGCTGCAGGATAAGCGGCCCTGGGATGGATCACTTTCGCCCCGTAATATGCCAGCTCAATCGCTTCTTCAAAGCTGATCTCTGGCAGCGTGGCGGCATTGGGGCAGATACGCGGATCAGCCGTCAGCACTCCGTCCACATCAGTCCATATCCAGACTTCATCCGCGCCGGCGGCGGCGCCTATGATGGTGGCTGAATAATCCGATCCTCCTCGCCCCAGCGTTGTGGTTTTACCTTGTGCATTGGCCCCGCTGTACCCGGCAACTACCGGAACAAGGTTGCGGTCTAAGAGTGGCAGCAGTGACTGACCGCACTTTTTGCGCGTAGCTTCAATATCAGGGAACGCATTACCGAAATTGCTGTCGGTCACGATCACATCTTCCGCGCTCACAAATTCGGCATTGCCGCCTATTTGCTGAAGATGCCGGGCCAGCGCCCAGGCAGAAACGCGTTCGCCCAAAGCCACCAAGGCGTCAGCGGTTTGCGCAGAAATGTCAGACCTCAGCGCCGAGAGTGCGTGGCATGCACTTTGCAATCTGGAGATGACTTCAGAAAGGAAATCATTGGCCGATGGGAAGCAAGACTGTCCGAACAAACTGCCGATCAGCTCGCGATGCACGGTCTCAAATTTCTCCAGATGCGCCTTCGTCGCTGCCAAATCACCCTGCCGCGCCGCTTCAATGGTCTTGAAGATCAGGTCCGTTACGCCTGCCATAGCCGAAACCACAACTATGACGCGGTCCTGCCTGGCCGCTTTGTCCACAATTGTCGCGCACTGGCGAACACGCTCCGCGTTTCCCACCGAGGTGCCGCCGAACTTCATTACGATAAGCCGCTTTCTGTTCATTACGATCGCTCCAGCCTCTGTAGCACTGCTCCAAGCCTTTCTATCAACGGGACCAGTTCACGTGTTATTCCTGCGCCATTGTTATCCGCCGAGGTAAACAGTGCTTCTGTCTCTATGCCCTCCTGGGCAAAAATATTTTGCAAATCTTCAGCCACGCGCAGCTCGTCTCGCGTGGCGAACGCAATCACTGATGAACCAGATCCGCTGATGGCAACTCCCATCAGCCCAGGTCGCCGCAATCCAAGGCAGCGCTCCATTCCCGGCACAAGTTTCTGGCGATATGGCTGATGCAGTTTGTCGTCAAATAGTTCAGGAAAGAGGTCGAACCGTCCGGAGAAGCACGTGGCAACGAGCGCTGCGGTGCGCTGCAATGTGTGAAGAACATCAACACGGCTATAAGACTGGGGAAGGACCTGACGCGCCTCATGCGTAGGAACGGTAATGGATGGAGTTACCACCACCAGGCGAATGCTTTCAGGGAATTTCGTGTTGAGGGTAACCACTTGGTCAGTGTTGTTAGAAAGCGCTAGAACCAGCCCGCCATAATAGGCAGCGGCAGCATTGTCGATATGGCCTTCAATCTCTTCCGCCCATCGCAGGATTTGCTCGGTTGCTGCTTCTTTGCCGCTATAGCGAACTCCAAGCAGTAAGCCGGCAATTACCGCAGCGGCACTGCTGCCCAGTCCCACGCTGATGGGGATATCACTCTGTACCAGCACATGACCTTTGGGCGGAGACGCGCCCAATTTTTCTGCGGCATATCGCAAAGCGTGCAAAATGAGGTTTGAGCTTTTCATGGGGAAGCGCTCTGGCGTTTTCCCCTGATACTCCAGGCTCAAGTCGGTGGCGGCGGAAGGCACAAAGAGCGCCCTGAGGTACAGCTTGAGTGCCAGACCGGCGCAATCGAAAGCGCAGCCCAGGTTGGCCGAAGTGGCCGGCACCACCACGCGCCAGCCATATCCGGAGTTATCTGAATTCGATCTTAGCTTCGATCCGCCCATAGTCTTTATTTTTTTCCAGATGCAAAAAACCCACTCGCTTTCGGCGAGTGGGTCAGGAAACTCTATTATTGCTGGTTAGTTACGCTGCCGGCTCGCCCGATTGTCGCCTGGATGTAGTTGTGCATGTGTTTGTTATTGTCAAACACATGACCATCGCGGCGGTATTTTGGCAAACCTGCACGATTTGTGCACTATAGCCCGGAAAACAGAGAGAGTCAAGAAAAAGTAAGGGCTTTTCGTATTCCCGAGTAATCATCCAGAAGCTTTTGGGCAGAGATTATAGGAGCCAAAACACTGCTGAAGAGAGTTGAGTTCCCGGATTGAAACAAATGAATCCGGCTTACTCCGCGGGTCATCTGAAAAATGTACAAGCTTCTTTGATGAATGATTAATCTAGCGCAGTTTCAAAATGGGGTTAGGAAGAAGGCGCGGCATAGATCGTGCTTGACAGCCAAGCTTGCCCCCATGTACCTTCCTTTCATGCGAATTACTCGCCAGAACATGTGTATGTGTTGTCGCAAGACACCTTCTGTGTCTCTGGTTGGAGAAACTGCTACCTAATTTGCATTTAGAGTTTTAGGAAACAGGCCCATCGCCAGAGCAGGCGATGGGCTTTTTGCTTTTAGCGACAAACTTACAGGTGAACAATGAGCACGAACGCAGCCATACCGATCAAGGAAACCAAGGCCCAGCGGGCCGAGCGGCTCAAGCTGCAAAAGAACCCATGGGAGTGCTTTGATGAAATCCGCCAGTTTGCGCGCCAAGGTCATGCGGCGATCCCTGACGAGTGGATCAAAACTTACCTGCGCTGGTGGGGTGTTTACACGCAGGGTGATGGTGGAGGTGTAACAGGAGGCTCGGGAGGCGAAGGACGCGCTACGCCGTATTTCATGCTGCGCATCCGGCTGTCGAATGGATTTGTGAATGCTAAGCAGTTGCGCGCGATTGCCGGCTTGACGGAAAAATATGCCGGAGGAATCGCCGACATCACAGTTCGCCAGAATATACAGCTCCATTGGATCACCATTAAAGATCTTCCGGATGTTCTGCAAGTTCTCTTCGATACCGGCCTGACATCCATCGCCACATGCGGCGACGTCACGAGAAATATCACTGGATGCCCCCTTGCCGGACTCGACTCGCACGAACTCTGCGATGCATCGTCTTTGGTTGATGAAGTGACCCAGTTGCTGGTTGACAATCCAGATTTCTACAACCTGCCGCGCAAGTTCAAGATCAGCATCAGCGGCTGCCAGGACTGGTGTTCTTATCCCGAGATCAACGATCTGGCTTTCACGCCGGTGGTTCGTGAGCAGGGGAGCAAGCGCGAAGTCGGTTTTTCCGTACGCGTTGGTGGAGGGCTCTCTACGGAGCCGCACTTAGCGGTCCGGCTCAATGCGTTTGTGCGATGGGAGCAGGTAATTCCAGTCACCAAGGCTGTGAGTGAGCTGTTTCGTGACGCGAATGTTCTGCGGGAAAATCGGGAGCGTGCTCGCTTGAAATATCTGTTTTTACAGCACGGCTGGACTGCCGGCACGTTTCTGCAGGAAATTGAGCGCAAGCTGGGATACAAATTGGATTCCAGCGTACCTGAAATTGCGCCGGATGATGTGTTTCGCGACCATGTCGGCGTTCATCCACAAAAACAAGACGGCTTATTTTATGTTGGCGCGGCGGTGCTGCGTGGGCGCGTCACACCGCAGCAATTGCATGCGGCGGCGAATCTCGCCGAGCGCTACGGTAACGGCGAGCTTCGCACCACAAACACGCAGAATTTGGTGATTGTAAATGTTCCGCGCGAGAAGACGGCCGCAGTTGTCCTTGGACTTGAAACAGCCGGTTTGCATGTGGCTGCGTCCGCATTCTGGCGAGGCGCGGTCGCCTGCAGTGGCAGCGAGTTCTGCAAACTGGCAATCACGGAAACCAAGGCATTCACGCGCTGGCTGGTGGAAGAACTGGAAGAGCGGCTTCCTGAATTTGACGAGCAACTCAAGCTAAATGTCACTGGTTGTCCTAACAGTTGCGGCCAGCATCGCATCGCGGATATCGGACTGGAAGGCAAGAAACTAAAGATTGATGGCCGCATCCAGGACGCTTATTACTTCTGCCTTGGCGGCGCGGTTGGTGAACATGCAGGCTTTGGCCGTCCAGTGGGATACCGTTGCGCGGCAAGCGATGTTCCTGACGCAATTGAGCGGCTGCTGCGCAGCTTTCTGGAGGAGCGCCACAACGGAGAAAACCTGCGGCAGTTCTTTGCGCGACACTCGGAGTCATCGCTGCGTTCCAGGCTGGCCGGCCAGGAACTACCGCCTGTCCTGCGGGATTCCTCACCTGGCAGAGTACCGCATGGAATGGAAGGATAACGCCATGTCACTGTATCCAATTTTTCTCAAACTTGAAGGCCACAAGGTATTGATTGTTGGCGGCGGTTTGATTGCCGAGCAAAAGATAGAAGCAGTGCTGCGTTCTGCCACGGATGTGACCGTGGTTTCGCCCCAGGTTACACCACGCATCCGCCTATGGGCACATCAGCGCCGGATCAAATATGTGTCACTGGCATTTCGACCGGGCATGACGCGGGGCTATTTCCTGGTGATTTCCTGCACCGACTCCGAAGAGACAAACCGTGCGGTTTACAAAGAAGCCCGGGAATTCGGCGCGCTGGCGAATGCGGTGGATGATCCGGGATATTGCGATTTTTATGCCCCGGCAGTGGTCAGCCGAGGCGAGTTTCAGATCGCCATTTCAACTGGCGGCAACAGCCCCGCACTCAGCCAGAATGTGCGTAAACAACTTGAGCAGGACTTTGGCCCTGAATACGAACCATGGACGGCATGGCTGGGACGCATGCGTGACCTGATGCGCAAAGTATTGCCTCGCACGGAACGCCGCAAAGAACTGTTAATGCTGCTGGCCCAGTGCAAGCCAGGAAAGTTTGCAAAGCAACAGCCTTTAGATCGAGAATCTTTAAATCACGAATTTTTAAACCACGAACTTACAGGAGGACACTATGGACCAGTTGAGAAGATCAGAGCTGGAAGCCAACCTGAGGCAAGCATTGAGAGAGCATCAGCATGAAGGGTTGAACATGATCGGCAATGCTGATCAGTTGCTTCACCGTCTGGTTGATGCGGTTGAGGAATGGATTGAGGGCCATGGAGTGAGCCGGCAGAAGAGCGCATAAGCATGTCCGGAAAAATCTATATTGTCGGCGCCGGCCCGGGAGCGGCCGACCTGCTGACCACGCGTGCCGCGACATTGCTGCGGGCTGCACAGATCGTGTTGCATGACGATCTGGTTCCGGCAGAGATACTGGAGCTTTGCCCGGCGTCAGCTCAGGTAATCAATGTGGGCAAGCGCTGCGGACGCCATGGCAGCAGCCAGGAGCAAATCAACGCGCTTATGGTATGGCATGCCCAGGAAAGGCCGGAGCAGACGATTGTGCGGCTGAAATCCGGCGACCCGGCTGTCTTTGGCAGGCTCGGTGAAGAGCTGGACGCACTGCGGCGAGCGGATGTGGCATTTGAAATCATTCCGGGGATAACTGCTGCCAGTGCCGCGGCAGCGGCGGCCGGAATTACGCTTACAGATCGACGCCATGCCTCTGCGCTGATGGTGGTAACAGCACACAATGTGCATGGAGAAAAGCTGAGCCTTTCTGGCTTTGATCCGCAGCGCACATCATTTGCTATCTACATGCCCGGACCAGATTACGGCAAAACGGCCCGTGAGTTGATGGAATCCGGGGTGGATGCAAGCACTCCGTGCGCGGTGGTGTCTAACGCCGGGCGCAAGCAGGAGCAGGTGCGCTTTTTGAATCTTAGTGAACTGTCCCGGATAAATGGAATTCAAGCGCCTGCTTTGCTGATTGTGGGCGAAGTGGCCAGAAATACTTCTGAAGATGCCACCAAAGAGCTTGAGGGTATCATTGCTTCCACAAGAGGGAACCTGAATGACAGTGTTGATAACCGCATCCAGGCGTCCACCCTGCCGTAATGGCTTTTGTTATTCGATATCAGATACTTTGCCGCTCATAAAAATGATTTTGATTTTTGGCTCATTATAAAAATAGAGCTGTTTTGTCCCAGCTCCTTTTGACTGGTTGGCTGGCTGTCCGCATGCAGCCACCACTTGATCAATGGTTTGCCCAACCTCAGGATTGCAGGCTGACTGGTTATTTTGGGGTTGTGAATCCTGGCTGCCCTGAGATTGCTGGTTGTCTTGCTGTCCGCCACCCTGGGCCTGCTGGTCTCCGCCATCCGCACTGAGGACTTCGGCTATCTTGTCTTCTATCTGAGTAACGGTTGCTGTCTTAAGCGCGTCTTTGGAAAATTCAATCACCACCTGCCCGGTATAGGCTGCGGCCTGACCGGGATCGCCAGAGCAGTATCCAAATGAAACCTTTACATCGTCTTTGCCAACTTCAAGTTTTGTGGGAAAAACCTTGTCCCCTTTTTCCAGGTTGACCAGACTCTGCTTTGTCATGTTCAGGTAATAAGTACATTTGAAGCCAGGTTTGGTGTAGCTGCCATTCCTATAGTGGGAGGCGCACATCACAGAAGAGGTCCTCTGCGGTAACGCAGCAGGGCCGGCTTTCTGTAACGCCAGCGCGGTTTCCGGATTGGTCACGGTGCAGCCGCCTTTGGTGGTCATTTTGGCCAGCGGGTATTGCGCTTCAAGTTGCTCCGGTATGGAGGGCGAAGCGGATGAAGATGAGCTCTGTGCCCCAGTCGTGGGGGGGGGGGGGGGGGGG